>NZ_QMBM01000042.1:0-224 GCF_003289665.1 Acinetobacter sp. SM1B | reverse complement strand
GCTTTGGTCTACTCGACCTGACCACCTGTGTCGGTTTCGGGTACGATTCCAGTGTAACTGAAGCTTAGAGACTTTTCCTGGAAGTATGGTATCAGCCACTTCACCAGTAAACTGGCTTGCTATCAACTCTCAGCATAGAGTACCCCGGATTTGCCTAAGATACATGCCTACAGTCTTCCACCTGGACAACCAACGCCAGGCTGACTTAACCTTCTCCGTCCTCT
>NZ_QMBM01000041.1:0-230 GCF_003289665.1 Acinetobacter sp. SM1B | reverse complement strand
TGAGGTGAATTTTGTTTGGAATTATGTGAATGATTTAGGATTTAAACATCTCAAGCGTAAGGGTGAATTTCTATCGGCATACGATATTGCAGAATACACCAAAGGTACTTCTAAGGAATGCAACCTGCATAGTCAAACTGTTCAAGCCATTACAGAAGAACTTATTACCCGAAGAAAGCAATTTAAAAAAGCAAAGCTGAAATGGCGTGTAAGCAACAAAAAATCAGCAA
>NZ_QMBM01000040.1:0-248 GCF_003289665.1 Acinetobacter sp. SM1B | reverse complement strand
GCGGCGCTGGAACCTAAATCCAGTGCGTCTACCAATTTCGCCACGTCCCCATCGGGTACCAACTTATCGCTGGATTTCTCAAACTTTAATGGCAGAGGATCAAGGATTCGAACCTTGACGAACGGTTTTGGAGACCGTCATGCTACCATTACACCAATCCTCTACTCGACCATCTCTACTCATTCTCATAAGTAAATTTGGTGGGGACGGAGAGACTCGAACTCTCACACCTCGCGGCGCTGGAACCT
>NZ_QMBM01000039.1:0-248 GCF_003289665.1 Acinetobacter sp. SM1B | reverse complement strand
GGCTTTGTTGCACAAAGATTTAAAAACTAGAGTTCCCCTAAGCTACTCAAATTTAAGAGACAACTTGGGTATGAGGTCGACCTAATTCAGTGAATTTATTGAGGACTGCCACACGTGCATGAATCTCATTGACTTGGCTTTAAAAGCTCCTTGCACTCAGTTTATCGCCCAATAATTTAATGCAATGCATCTTGGTTTCTACCAAGCTTCGGCGATGATACCCAGACCACTTTTTCCAAATGACTCTT
>NZ_QMBM01000038.1:0-321 GCF_003289665.1 Acinetobacter sp. SM1B | reverse complement strand
GATTTATGTGTTGTATCCGAATAGCCTGTTGCCATTAAAAGCCAAAAGACGCTGTAAATTGGATCCCGAACTAAAAATCTATAATCAGGAAATCAATAAAAGAAGAATAGCAATTGAGCATGTATTTGGCAGTCTAAAAACTTTCAAGATCCTTGCTGAGCGTTATCGATATAGAGGTAAAAGGCTTGGTTTGAGATTCAATTTAATCGCTGGAATCTACAACTTGGAACTGAGCAAAAAATGATTTATGAAAGAGGTCTATTATATTTATTCAGAGATGGATCCGTAAATTTGAACAACTCCTATAAGTGATATTCTGCT
>NZ_QMBM01000037.1:0-328 GCF_003289665.1 Acinetobacter sp. SM1B | reverse complement strand
GTTCACTGCCATATAGGCAGCTTAGAAAAAGTTTTCCGGTAAGCTGATAATAATGGATGGGTTCACTGCCATATAGGCAGCTTAGAAATGTAGAGGTTAAACGTCAAATCCAACAAGGCAGTTCACTGCCATATAGGCAGCTTAGAAAAAAAATATTGGTTTTAAAAGATTGAGTATCTAGTTCACTGCCATATAGGCAGCTTAGAAATTTCGATTCAACAAAGGTTTATGTTGTCACTGGTTCACTGCCATATAGGCAGCTTAGAAATTGCGATCATCAGTTCCCTTTTTATTGCTAGTGTTCACTGCCATATAGGCAGCTTAGAAA
>NZ_QMBM01000036.1:282-611 GCF_003289665.1 Acinetobacter sp. SM1B | reverse complement strand
GAACGGATGATGTAGTCAAATGCAGACAGTGATGCTTTCGCGCCTTCACCTGTAGCAATGATGATCTGCTTGTAAGGTACTGTGGTGCAGTCACCCGCAGCAAATACACCTTTTACGTTGGTTTCATTGCGCTCGTTAATCACAATCTCACCGCGGTTGCTTAACTCAACTTTGGTTTCTTTCAGGAAATCCGTATTCGGTAACAAACCGATCTGAACGAAGATCCCTGCAAGCTCAACCGTATGTTCTTCATCGGTCGCACGGTCTTTGTATTTCAGTGCAGTTACCTGTGAACCATCACCCACTACTTCTGTTGAAAGCGCATTCTT
>NZ_QMBM01000036.1:0-267 GCF_003289665.1 Acinetobacter sp. SM1B | reverse complement strand
TGGACCATCACAGTGTGGACAGTAGGCAACACCACGGGTTTTGTATTCCTGCTCACCCGGAACATTCATCTCTCTCCAGCGTGCACCAGTCGACAGAATCACGGTTTTAGATTCAAGCTTGGCACCATTTTCTAAAGTCACTTCAACCAGACCGTTGGCAGTTTCATCTGCACCCTTGATGTCAGATACACGTTGCAGGTTCATGATGTCGACACCGTATTCACGTACGTGTGCTTCCATCTCGGCAGCAAATTTTGGACCTTGGGT
>NZ_QMBM01000035.1:0-357 GCF_003289665.1 Acinetobacter sp. SM1B | reverse complement strand
CGATACTTTCGGTGCATAACCCGAAGTTTGCAGCAATGCCAGAATCAGCGATGTGAACTCATGACCCATTGGCAGGCCTGCGAAGAACACACGAGGCTGTTCACCGGCTTTAGCCACACCAAAACTTGGTGCACGTTTGTTGGTACCATCAAAACGGGCAGTCACTAAATCAGACAGTGCAGCGATTTCTTCTACAAGTTCTTTGATTTTTGCAGATTTATCCGAAGCATCTAAAGTGGCTACCAGTTCGATTGGTCCTTCAAGGCGCTCTAAAAGGGTTTTTAATTGGGCTGCTGTATTTTGATCTAACATTGCTAACGTCTCCAAAGGAGTAATAATTTATTCGATGAAAGAATA
>NZ_QMBM01000034.1:391-998 GCF_003289665.1 Acinetobacter sp. SM1B | reverse complement strand
TAATATTTTCACTCCGGATTTCTTGGCATTCGTGCATAATCTGCGGATGAAATACATCGATTCAAACAAGCTTTCTGATCCTCAGTTCAAGCGATACACAGGCATCTCATGGTCAACTTTCTATTTGATGGTTGAGCAATTGCAGAAGCATGTCTCTGCCAAAGGCAGACCGCCCAAGTTAAGCCTGGAGGATCAGGTTCTGCTCTGTCTGAGCTATTGGCGGGAATACCGAACCTTATTTCACGTTGCGACGAGTTACGGGGTTTCAGAGCCCACAGCCTCAAGAATTGTCCGTCATGTTGAAGACTGCCTGATTCGGTCCAATCTGTTTAATTTACCCAAAGATTTACCCGAGGGCGAAGGCATCGACTGGAATGTTGTGATCGTGGATGCCACGGAAATTCCAATCCAAAGGCCTAAAAAAACAGAAGAAAAGCTATAGCGGCAAGAAAAAGACCCATACCTTTAAAGTACAGGCCATGATTCACTACAAAACTCAGCAAATTCTGAGTTTATGTACCAGTCGCGGTGCAGTGCATGATTTCGAGTTGTTCAAACGCAATTTAAACCAGATTCCTTTTGGGGCTTTTATCCTTGCAGATAAAGG
>NZ_QMBM01000034.1:0-362 GCF_003289665.1 Acinetobacter sp. SM1B | reverse complement strand
CAGATAAAGGCTATCAGGGGATTTATGTGTTGTATCCGAATAGCCTGTTGTCATTAAAAGCCAAGAGACACTGTAAATTGGATCCTGAATTGAAAATCTATAATCAGGAAATCAATAAAAGAAGAATCGGAATTGAGCATGTATTTGGCAGCCTGAAAACCTTCAAAATCCTTGCTGAGCGTTATCGAAATAGAGGTAAAAGGCTTGGTTTGAGATTCAATTTAATCGCTGGAATCTACAACTTGGAACTGAGCAAAAAATGATTTATGAAAGAGGTCTATTTAAGTGATTAGTTCTTAAACTTTTATTTTTTATTTAATAGGACTTACGCACTGTTATTTATAGACTCTCTGTGGTAGCAG
>NZ_QMBM01000033.1:0-432 GCF_003289665.1 Acinetobacter sp. SM1B | reverse complement strand
CAAAATCCTTGCTGAGCGTTATCGAAATAGAGGTAAAAGGCTTGGTTTGAAATTCAATTTAATCGCTGGAATTTATAACTTGGAGCTGAGTAAAAAATGATTTATGAAAGAGGTCTATTAAACGTTTATTTTATTTATTTTTCAAGTATTTAATTTTTCCAAAATTATCTTACAAATTAAATTAATAATCCCAATTGATTTAACTTAACAACATGAAATCATTATGATTTTATCCATTCCAATTTTACTAAATTATAAAAAATTAATAATTATTATCTTTTATTTATATAAAGCTCTTTATTTTAATAAAAATAATAGACTTAAGTCTAAATCTATTTATTATCTTAAGATAATCTTAAAATTTAATTCAATATATTAAATTAAAGGCTCTAGACTAGCAGATTTGCACTTAGTTTTACCTAATGAGGTCCC
>NZ_QMBM01000032.1:0-552 GCF_003289665.1 Acinetobacter sp. SM1B | reverse complement strand
CCTTGTCCTATCAGGCTTTTTCTTTCTTAAAATTGCTAGCACTTTCTTAAATTCTTCTTTTTTTCCAAAACCAATCAAACGTAGAATAGCCATTTGAACATAGTCCAAACCGTAGCGAAATAAACTTACTGAAAGTCGTCCATGCTTCTTTATTTTTATCGCTTTTTTCCGATCATGTTGCCATTCACCTGTTAAATAGCACCAACAGAAACCGATAGCTAGCACTGCTATCAATTTCTTGACTCGTCTAGGGTCTGTTAAACGAGTATTTTCAAGATTGAATCCACGTCCTTTGAGACAACTAAATAACGTTTCGATTTCCCAGCGTAATGCATAATCACGAATAGCAGAAGCATTAAACATAGGAGAAACAACAAGTAAAAGTTCTCCATCTTCTAATCGTAGCGCACTAATATACAGTTTCACTCGACCAACCCAAATACGTCGTTTACGACATTCAGTTTGACCAACTTGAAGATGACGAAATAAATCACTAATTTTATGATTCTTGGCTAAGTGATTGGTCACAATGAAGTTTTTTTAACACGTATA
>NZ_QMBM01000031.1:0-615 GCF_003289665.1 Acinetobacter sp. SM1B | reverse complement strand
AATTATATCGCTAAAAAAGCCTTTACAGATAGGTTTGTGCAACAAAGCCACTCTGCTTTGGTCTGATGTGATCACTGATCCAGATTGCTGGCCCTATAACATAACCATAAATAATAACGATGCTGAAACCATTATTGCGACGCTACTTATTGAAAATAACGAGCTTGAAGTAATTATCTATATTTCGCTAAAAGATATTTATCGGGGTTTTTCTTGAGGATATGTTTTAAAAGTATGAAAAATTATTTTTTGAAATGATAAGAATGAGCGGCTGCTAAAATAAAAGATAATGAATATTTAAATAAAAATTATATGAAGAGTAATCAGTTTATATGCAGATTTAGAAAGGTAATGAAGCTTTTTATAAGAAAGACAAAGAAAATATCAAGTAATGTGCCCGATTCTGTACCATTTTTAGTCAAAAGATAGAGAAAAACTGGTTTTTTGTAGAATAAATAAACAGACGGTGGTTTTTGTTGAAAAAGAGGGTTGCACGTGGAGTGAAATACTGTAGAATGCACATCCATCGGCGGTGATGAAGATTAAAACTTCTGATAAAACAGTGACTTAGTTAAGATTGGTTGAGTTAGGTTTTATTTGATAAGTTTAAAAATA
>NZ_QMBM01000030.1:1610-1963 GCF_003289665.1 Acinetobacter sp. SM1B | reverse complement strand
GCCCCAGAAGCGAAAGCTGACACAGGCACAGTGACAGAAGACGGTGCAGCACTTGAAGGAAACGTGATCACAGGTGGCAGTAGCAACAGCACAGATGTTGCTGACAGTTTAGGTGCAGATGCAACACAAGTGACAGGAGTCAGCAAAGGAAGCTCAACAACAGAACAAACAGGTAATGTTGGTGGAACAGGACTTGCAGGTGACTACGGCACACTGATACTCAATAGCGATGGTAGTTACCGCTATACCGTTGACCCAAATAATGCAACCGTGAATGCATTAAAAGATGGAGGCAAGCTCACAGAAACATTTAGCTACACCATTAAAGATGCAGATGGGGACTGGAGTACCAC
>NZ_QMBM01000030.1:0-1603 GCF_003289665.1 Acinetobacter sp. SM1B | reverse complement strand
TGTTGGTGGTCAGATTACAGTGTATGAAAGTGGTCTAAGTACAGGTAGCAATGCAAGTGCAGCGAGCGAATCTGCCAGTGGAACGATTCAGATCAATGCAGGAGATGGCTTAAGCAGTATTAACATAGGCGGACAGAACTTTAGCCTTTCACAATTACAATCACTGAGTAGCAGCAACCCATCGGCAGCGATCAACGTCGCTGGTGGAACCATCGTTCTAAATGGTTTTACGGCAAATAGCAGTGTAGGTGGTATCCCAACTTCAGGTAGTTTGAGTTATACCTATACTTTGAACAATGCCCAGACACATAGCGCTGTTGGAAATGATGGTTTACTTCTGAGTGGCATTCCACTGAGTGTCACAGATGCAGGAGGGGTAACCACAACAGGTAGTCTGGTTGTACAAGTGATTGATGATGTTCCGACTGCTGTGGCAGATACTGGTAGCCTTAGTGAAGGTGGTGTGCTGAGCGTACTTGCTGCTGACGGTGTATTAAGAAATGATACTGCTGGCGCAGATGGTTGGGTGAATACTGGTGCAGTGGTTGGTGTGGTATCGGGTGATACTGCAACGAACAGCGCTGGTGGCGTTGGAGGCAGGATAGATGGCCAATATGGCTATATCACTTTAAATGCCGATGGCAGTTATACCTATGTATCAACCGCTGATGCAGTAACAGCTGATGCACAGGATGTATTTACTTATACGGTACGTGATGCGGATGGTGATTTAACTCATTCAACGCTTACGATTAATGTGGCAAATGTCAATCTAACACCAGCCCCAATTAGCAAGACTGTCAATGAAAGTGGTCTTGCGGGTGGTTCAACTGCGGGTACTGGTCATACCGTAACAGATACAGTGAACCTACCATCCGAGGTCAAAGCAGTACCCGTTACTAATGGTTCGACTCAATATGGGACGTTCAGCATTGATGAAGATGGTTACTACACATACACACTGACTAAACCATCAAATGGCGATAATGTTGAGGATACGTTTAGCTATACCACTAAGGATGCTCAGGGCAATAGTACAACGAATACCGTAACGATTACGATTANNGTCAGTGGCAACGTACTGACAGGAGGCGTATCTAGTGGAGATACAGCTGATACCCAAGGCGCAGACAAAGCTAACGTCAGTGGAGTACAGGCTGGAACAGTTGCGTCAGGTGAACACGTAGCAAATGGCGCATTGAATACAGCAGTGAATGGAGAATACGGAACATTAATTCTCCGTGCTGACGGTAGTTACACCTACCAATTAAATAATAACAATACGGATGTAAATGCCCTTAAAGATAACCAAAGCCTCCAAGACGTATTTAGTTACACCATTACCGATGGAGATGGAGATAAATCGACAGCGACCATTACCATCACCATTAACGGACATACCGATGGCGCACCTAACGTGGTTATCACTGATCATAATGGATCAGCGCTTGGTGCGAACAGCATTGCCGAAAATGCAACGACCCCAGTACAAGGCGAGTTTACCGTCAACGCAGCAGATGGACTGAAATCTATCACGATTGGTGTCACGACCATTCTGACCAGCGAACTCTTGGGTCTATCCCCGACCACACCAAAAACAATC
>NZ_QMBM01000029.1:0-735 GCF_003289665.1 Acinetobacter sp. SM1B | reverse complement strand
GGCTCTAGACTAGCAGAACAGATATGTTAGTCTAGAATCATGATAGAAAACAGCAAATTAAGTAACTATAAGATTAAAAAAATTATTCAGTGCTTTTGCATTGATATTCCTGCTTCTAAAACAGCCTTATTGCTTAACTTGAACCGTAATACCATCAACTATTGGTACATGCTTTTTAGAGAAGCAATCTACGATCATCAAACAGATTTAAGAGCAAAGTTTGTAGGTTCTATTGAAATTGATGAGAGCTATTTTGGAGCAAAAAGACAACGTGGTTTTCATGGGAAGTTGAAGCGAGGTCGAGGTACTTTAAAACAACCTGTATTTGGAATATTTGAAAGGAATGGTCGAGTTTATACAGAAATAGTCCCAGATTGTAAAAAGAATACATTACAACAAGTTATCTTAGGTAAAGTTGCACTTGAAAGTGTAATTTATAGTGATGGTTGGCGTGGATACAATGGTTTGGTAGATGTTGGTTACTCAAAGCATTTTAGAGTAAATCATGGAGCGAATGAATTTGCCAGAGGACAATGTCATATAAATGGAATAGAATCATTCTGGAGCTTTTGTAAAAGAAGGCTAGCAAAGTTCAACGGTATATCAAAAGAGTATTTTGATTATCATCTTAAAGAAACAGAATGGCGTTGGATGAGGGAGCCTAATGAGCTAGCAACAGAGTTGTGGGACCTCATTAGGTAAAACTAAGTGCAAATCTGCTAGTCTAGAGCCTTT
>NZ_QMBM01000028.1:0-793 GCF_003289665.1 Acinetobacter sp. SM1B | reverse complement strand
TTTTCAATTAACCATGTAAACCATTTCTCACCGATAAATTCTCTGTCTGCGAACACATTCACAATACGGTCTTTACCAAAAATAGAGATAAAGCGTTGAATCAAAGCAATACGCTCTTTTGTATCTGAATTTCCCCGTTTATTGAGCAATGTCCAAACTATAGGTATGGCTATTCCACGATAGACGATGGCTAACATCAAGATATTGATATCTCGTTTCCCCCATTTCCAGTTGGTTCTATCCAAAGTTAATTGGACTTTATCGAATAAAAATATATTGAAAATTAACTGAGAAATTTGACGATAATCGAAATACTGACCTGCAAAGAAGCGTTGTATACGTCGATAAAATGATTGTGGTAAGCACTTGATGGGTAAGGCTTTAGATGCAGAAGAAAGATTACATGTCTGTTTTACAATTAATGCAAGCATAATCAGTGTAAAACATTTTACATGTGACTTGTTCCACTTTAGATATTTGTTTAAGATGAGATATAGCTCATTGAAATGTGCCATCATATTCGTCGTCAGAAAACAAGTATTATGCCATTATTTTAATGAGTTATATTTTTTTTCGTGTACAAAGAAATAGTTTAAAGAAGTGGACCAGTCAGCATCGTGCCGAAATACGCCAAAAAATTCTGCAGCATACTGAAGTGAATCAACTTAATGCAGCAAAGGGGATTGAGTTACTTGCTGCACAACGTTGGCTAGATCGTTTAGTTGCACATACTTACCGTTTTTCGGCTTTGTTGCACAAACCTAGCCTATAAGGTTTATTCAGTCCTATAATT
>NZ_QMBM01000027.1:0-916 GCF_003289665.1 Acinetobacter sp. SM1B | reverse complement strand
TATTATGACATTATTTCAATGAGTTATCTATTTTTGTCGTGTACAGAGATTTTTTAATTCAATCAACTAAATAAATTGTTTACTTAATAATCAATCGCGATCAATAAGCTCAAAAAATCTGCTTTCACAGGTTACGCTTTAAATTCGGAATACAGTAGAGTAATCATATTGATCTATGGCTTGCGGATGTCGATAATTAAAAATAAAGCTCTGAATATCTTCACTGATACTGGTGTTCATTTCCATACTTGAAAAATGCTTCAAAACATAATCAATCGGAAATACGATCTGCCCATGAAGCTCCAAGCCATAGTAATATCGTGAATTGGCAAACTCGGTACCTGGTATTAAAGCCACCATTTGGAGTTCTTCAAGACTTAGCCAATGTTCAGTACAGTTCAATTCAGAACTGATAAAATAACCGATCTGGCTGGTGATCAAGAGCACAGTATTCAGCTTTTGAATGGTCTTGTTAAAGTCAGCTGTCAAAATTCCTAAATGCTTCTTAAATGCCTGAAAAAATTGATCAAGACGAAGCAGGCTTTCTGGATTATTATCAAAGTTAATGGTCTTTAATGCCTGACTGACATAAAAGGTACGTTCCGAATCCGGATGATGCAGCTGAGCACGCAGACCTTGCATGAAATCCGTGCTACTGTATGTTGAAGTAGATTGTGCAAATGCCATCTTATTCTTCTTTTTATTTCGTTATTTTAGTTTTAAATATATTGCAAATATTTTTTAAATCAAAAATTTAATTTTAATCTGTTTACGAAGATTCATTGAAATGCTCGATCAGGAGAGAGTGCATGCAAAAAACCAAGCTTATTTTGTCGGAACAGGATCTGAACCGTCTGGAGACTATGTGAACCGTACCGGGTTTGTCGGAGAGTCAATATTCTGAGAGACTATCCCG
>NZ_QMBM01000026.1:0-1621 GCF_003289665.1 Acinetobacter sp. SM1B | reverse complement strand
ATAAGCCCCATCTGTATAGACAGAGTCGATCTGCTCATCCAGTGGAATTTGAGCGAGTAAATCTCCAAGTACCTGCGAATCACTGACATTGTTCGTAGTCAGCTGTACAGCACGTATTTGCAGTGTTTTAGCATCTATACCGATATGGAGCTTACGCCATTGCCGACGATATTCAGACTGATGTTTCTTACGTTTCCATTCACCCTCAACTAAAAACTTCAAGCCAGTGGAGTCGATGAGTAGGTGAAGTCCATCACAACTTTTTTGATAGCTAATTGCAATATCAATATGCTTTTGTCTTCTGCAGAGGCTGGAATAATCCGGAGCTGTCCAATCTAACCCGCAAAGTTTAATGAGGCTTTGAACAAAACCGGTTGCCATACGTAAAGAGAGTCGAAATAGAGATCTGATCATAAGACAGCATTGAATGGCTGTATCGGAATAAGTTTGATTTCGTCCTTGTTTGCCTTTTGGCTGGGCATACCATTGAGTGCCAGGATCAAACCAAATCGAGATATTTCCTCGATTGATTAAGGCACGATTATAAGAGGACCAATTCGTTGTACGATAGATTTTAGGTGTAGGCTTATTCATTCGGAAATTATATTGCTGAATAAGCCTTTAATGATAGGTTTGTGCAACAAAGCCACTTATAAATCTAAACAAATTGAAGTGTATTTAATGGCAGGATTACATGCATTTTTTGTTCCGGTTGCGATTCATGATGCTTATCAAATCCTGACTTATCAAAATGAATTCTGGTCACCTTTTATTTCGCCATTTAGTGCTTTATTCTTAGGGCTTTTACTAGGTCTGCGTTTATATCGTAACAATAAGGTGATTTCACGATTTAATAAAACTTTAAAAGACGAAATTGATAATGTGACTCAAAAACTCAGTTCTTCTTTAAATTCTCAGTACCAATTAGCTTTAGAAAATATTCGCCTTCAAGAACGCGTTAATTTGTCTCGTGATTTGCATGATGGTATTGGTGGTTCAATTGTTCGTTCAATCGAACTGGTGAGCCGCAATGATCATTTAGAAAAAGAAAAATTTTTATCGATTTTAAAATTATTAAGTAATGACTTACGCCAGATTATTGATCATGGTTCAAGTCTGGATGCAAAAATACCTGATAGTCCAATATTATGGGCAGCGCCAACCCGCCATCGCTTTATGGAAATTTTTGATGAGCTGCACATTGCTGCACATTGGCAAATACCAGATAAATGGAACAAGTCGTCCACACCTCTGCAATGTTTAACCCTGACACGTATTCTTGAAGAAGCACTGACTAATATTATTAAACATAGTCAGGCAAGCGAGATTAGGATCGGGCTTGAACAGACAGAGTAGGCATTAATCCTGAATATTCGGGATAATGGCGTCGGTTTTGATCCTGAATGTATTATAGAAGCCAAGCATATAGGGCTACAAAGTATGAAAATACGTGCTCAACGTGCGAATGGTACACTGAATATCCTGTCTTCAGGTCGGGGAACTCATATTCAGGTCATGTTAAGTTTTTAAAACGATTTAGGATAGTTAAATACTTATTTTAATATATCAAGACTCTGTACACGACAAATTTCACAGAACCCTTATCCTATCAGGGTTCTGC
>NZ_QMBM01000025.1:0-1041 GCF_003289665.1 Acinetobacter sp. SM1B | reverse complement strand
CGGCTTTGTTGCACAAACCTAGCCTATAAGGTTTATTCAGTCCTATAATTTCAAAATGAATAAACCTACTCCTAAAACTTATCGTACAACCAACTGGTCTTCCTATAATCGCGCTCTCATTAATCGGGGCAACATTTCCATTTGGTTTGATCCAAACACTCAGTGGTATGCACAACCACAAAACAAGCAAGGTCGAAATCAAACTTACTCCGATACGGCTATTCAATGCTGTTTAATGATCAAATCTTTATTTAGACTCTCTTTACGCATGGTCACGGGTTTTGTTCAAAGTCTGATTAAACTTTGTGGATTAAATTGGACCGCACCAGATTACAGTACGCTTTGTCGAAGACAAAAACATATTGATATTGCGATTAGCTATCAAAAAAGTAGTGATGGGCTACATCTACTCGTCGACTCAACTGGCTTAAAGTTTCTAGGTGAAGGTGAGTGGAAACGTAAGAAACATGGACCTGAATATCGTCGCCAATGGCGTAAGCTTCATATTGGCATCGATGCTGAAACCTTGCAAATACGTGCGGTACAGCTTACTACAAATAATGTGAGCGATTCGCAAGTACTCGGTGATTTACTTGCTCAAATTCCCTTAGATGAACGAATTGATTCGGTCTATACCGATGGTGCTTATGACACGAAGCACTGCAGACAAGTCATTCTAGATCGAGATGCACATGCGCTCATTCCGAAAAAAAAAAATGCAAAACCATGGAAAGATCAGAAATTGAGATCTTTAGAGCGGAATGAGTTACTGAAAACAGTTAAACGTTTAGGAAGAACGCTTTGGAAAAAATGGTCTGGTTATCATCGTCGAAGTTTAGTTGAAACCAAGATGCATTGCATCAAACTATTAGGTGATAAATTAACAGCAAGGAGTTTTTCTAGTCAGGTGAATGAGATTCATGCACGCATAGCCGTATTGAACAAATTTACAGAATTAGGTCGTCCTCATACCCAAGTTGTCACTTGAATTCTGTTCAAATGAGCAGAGTGTTATCTTTTAAATCTTTGTGCAACAAAGCC
>NZ_QMBM01000024.1:0-1272 GCF_003289665.1 Acinetobacter sp. SM1B | reverse complement strand
CCATTGCTGTCCCACAATTTTTCACAAGAGGAAGCTCAAATGAGCTTCCTCTTGTTTTATGGGTATTTTATCGGGTGAAAATAAAGCTTTTAAAGTTCTTCTTTCAAACAAGTTCACTTGAATTATTCTGAGTAAACGTTGAACTGTCCAACCTGTTTTTCCTAAATGTTGAGCGAAACTCACCAATAAATAGGCGATCATCGCAATCCAGATTTGTGTCTGAATTGCGTTCCTGCTGCGGCCTAGAAACGCTTTTAATTTGAGATTCTGCTTAATCGCCTTAAAGAACAGCTCAACTTTCCAACGATCTTTATAAATCGCCGCAATGGTGGAGGCGGCTAAATGAAAGTTATTGCTGAGAAAGCTAAAGTGCTTGCCACTTTGCTGATCTCTATATTCAATTCTTCTTAACACTGGGGCTTTTCTTTTTAGGGCATGTGCGCTATTCAGCTGAATGGTTTCATCTTTTAGAATACCTTTGGATTCAAGCACTGGATGTTGCTGGATCACCTGATACACAGATTTAGGCCTAAAACGTGTGACAAATCCAATGTTTTGAGCAGTCAGATTTGCATACCATTGGTAATCGACATAGCCTTTATCAAAAACTACAATGCTGCCAGCAGGAAACTGGAATTTGCGGCCTTGTACCATGTCATTTTCTTTGCCATTTTCAACTGCAACAAACTCAGGAATATCATTACTGTGATTCAATCCTATACTGAGTTTCATGCTGGCTTTTGAGTCGTGAACTTTGGCCCATTCACATAAGGAAAGCGACAGGTCAATATGACTGGCATCCAAGGAATACAAGGGATTCTTAAAGCGAAATTTATGAGCTACTTTTGAGTGTTCATAGTATTTAAGCAACTTGTAAAATAGCTGTTGATACAAGGCAGCAGGCTGCTGCTCATTGATTCGTGCCAGCGTGCTTCGGGGAATAGACTTTGCTCCGAGATGACTTAGCTTTTCCTGTTGGCACTCCAAATTGGATTGAATATCTCTCAGACTTTGCCTACAAGAGAATTGAGACATCAATATGGCAATAAACTGATCCCACCGGGAAGCCGCTCTAAATTTCTGTCCAACATGGTGTACTTTAGCAAGTTGTTCAAAATCCTGTCGCACAACAGGTTTAATTAGCTCATGAAATACGGTATTCTGATGGGACAAAACCTGAATCCTGGTCGTTAAAGTGTTTGTTTGCACTCATATTTTAACTGTTAGGACTCAGGTTTTTTTATTTAAAGCAAACTATGGGACAGCAGTGGC
>NZ_QMBM01000023.1:0-1284 GCF_003289665.1 Acinetobacter sp. SM1B | reverse complement strand
ATCACTTATAAATACGCTTTTAGTTGTTCAAAC
The DNA here is from genome assembly GCF_003289665.1 of Acinetobacter sp. SM1B. Classification (NCBI taxonomy): domain Bacteria; kingdom Pseudomonadati; phylum Pseudomonadota; class Gammaproteobacteria; order Moraxellales; family Moraxellaceae; genus Acinetobacter; species Acinetobacter sp. SM1B. The sequence continues at coordinate 1,251 of NZ_QMBM01000023.1, read as the reverse complement.
AAGTGGGACCACCTCTGAGCTATTCAGTTTCGAGATGGCCAACCTTTAGTGATCACCAAATAAAAATGCAAAGAAATTTTAGGGAATAAATTTTATGAAAAAGCAGATTTCTATCTTTGGACTCGCTTTTGTCTCGGGTTTAATGAGTGCCTGTGGCGGTGGTGGGGGAAGCAGCTCAGACAGTCCTATAGTGACTACGCCTCCAAATGTTCCAAAGGAAAGTATTTCCCCTGAGCTTTCAGAGGAATTTGTTCCGTTTGAAGATCAGGACATTGTAAAGAAAATTCGCGATAAAATTTCCGGAAATACCAGTAATGATACCGACTATAATGTTGCTCTAGGTCACATGATTGGTGAGGTATTTGCAGATTATCCTTATGGACGTACTGCACGTATCATCAAAATTTATAATCTGGGCATCAATAGTATTAAATATCCAAATCTGATCTGTTCAGAAGTAACTACCAATGGTGCAGTTAAAACGCTGAAATTAAAAACGGATAAAGATAACTGTATTATCCTGGATAAAACTTATCGTAAAGGCTCAACCATTACTCAGACGGTGAATGGTGACACGACGACTTTAAACTTTAGGAATGTCCGTTATGGTTCAAATGTAGATTTTAATCTCAAGGACGACTACCTGATTTCTGGCACGATTGTGCATCGTAAAACTAAAAATGAAATGGGGCAATCCGAATCTTATCAAATCGATCAGTTGGAATTCCAGCGTATAGCCGAGACCGATCAGGCGGGTACTTCTGGAGCCGCGTTTGATACAAAGAGCAAAGAATATCTGCAAGTACGTAATTATAATTATAGCCTGGTCGATGATTATGGCAGTGGTAGCAATGGGATTCGTACCTTAACCAGTCGCGGTACAATTATCGGTCAGCCTGATCTGGCAGATTATCGTTACAGTTTTGATTTTAATACCACGACACCATTTAAAATGGATGAAACCGTATTAAATAACTATAAGCATTTACCAAAAGAGGGTGTGCTTAGAATTGATGACAGTTATGATCAGGTGATTGAAGTCAAACAGAACCAGCCTGAATCATTGAAGGCTACTGTTTATTTCAATGGCAGTGAAATTGATGAACTGCTGTGGTCTACCATTATTGGGGATCAACAATAATTCGAGATGTCAAAAAAGCCCCGTATTGCCGGGGCTTTTTATTATTGATTGGGGGGGTGTTTATTAGATCTCTTTCATAAATCAAAAAACGATCTTCTTTTTGGTTAATA
>NZ_QMBM01000022.1:0-1461 GCF_003289665.1 Acinetobacter sp. SM1B | reverse complement strand
GAGCAGAATATCACTTATAGGAGTTGTTCAAATTTACGGATCCATCTCTGCTCAAATGCTATTTCTGCCGGTAATGTTTTTTCTTGGCAGCCAGCTTTATCCTTCGATAGCGCTTTATCTTTAAACAAAGAATTTTTAGGTTCTGTAATTTTAATGTATATTTCAAACAACAATTATCATAAGAAATGAAGTGCTTATTTAAATCTTGTTCCTTATCAGAGTCACTTTTCAACACACTTAAAGCGCATTTAATTAGATCAATTTACTTTGCAACAAAGTTTATAAAATTTGTAATTGTTAAGTTATAGATGTATTGAATTTTCTTTTTATGGAGAGTCATGCTCAACTTTTACATATAGGCATGAAGGAGAATATTGAAAGATAGGATGATTTTAGAGCATAGAAAATAATCATTTCTGTGATATGAAATACTTAATTATTTACAGAAAATTTAAAGCGTCAATTATTTTAGATTGGTCATGGATTCACTGGATTTTTTCCGACGTTTATATTCAAACATGTTCTGATCCGCTTGTGCGAGCGCTGCAAATAGACCCTGACTCGGATGACGCATCGCCATACCAATCGCTGCGCCAATGTTTGTTGCTGCAAAGGCATTAATTAAACGTTCAACTAAACTTTCAGTACCGGTTTCGTCATTTTCCACACTAAGAATCACAAACTCATCGCCACCTAAACGGGCAACAATATCGTTGATCCGTACATTGTCTCGCAATACTTGTGCTGCATTTTGAATCAGCTTATCACCTTCATCATGACCCAAACTATCATTCACCTTTTTTAGGTCATTCAGGTCAATAAATAATACAGCGGCGGGATGACCATATTGTTTACAACGCTCTTCTTCTGCTCGCAGCAGTTTTTCCCAGGCACGGCGATTATAGAGCCCGGTCAACTCATCTTTACTGGCTTCTTCCTGCAATAATTCATGTTGTCTTATCTGCTCACTCTGACGTAATTCTGCCTGCAAGATCGAACTGAGTAATTGTCCCAACAACTCGACCAGTTGTATATCTTGCACAATAGCTTCCGATTTGGTTTCTGGATCAATCACACAGAGCGTTCCAAACAAACTACCATCTTCTTTAAGGAGTGGCTGACCAATATAAGATTTTATACAGACCTGCTGATTAATCGGCGCTGTGGCATATAAAGGAATTTCTTCAGAGCGAGGTGCAATTCTCGGGGCCTTACCTGCGACCATATGAGAACAAAAAGAATCAGCCCACTGAAACACTTGGCCGGGTCGTATATCATAACCATGGTCTTCACTTTGCAGCACAATCCAGTCTTGGCCTTCTACCCGGGTAATCATCCATAAATCAAATCCAAAATGCTGATGCAGAAACTTTAATACTGCCTCTCCAGCATCCTGAAAACTTTTGAAATTTATCTCTGTACACGACAAAAATAGATAACTCATTGAAATAATGTCATAAT
>NZ_QMBM01000021.1:0-1627 GCF_003289665.1 Acinetobacter sp. SM1B | reverse complement strand
CTGTTCAAATGAGCAGAGTGTTATCTTTTAAATCTTTGTGCAACAAAGCCGTTTATCACCACTATTCCGTCGGAGTATTGGTTTTGACCGCTTAAGTGATCTATTCGATTTTGCATTACAAAGCGATACGCCAAATTACCCCCACTATAATATTGAAAAAACAGGAGATAATAATTATCGTATTTCTGTTGCAACTGCAGGATTTAATCAGGATCAACTCGAGATTAATTTGGAAAACAAGGTACTGACTATAACTGGTAAAGTAGTAGAAGAAAACGATCCAAACGTTGAATATTTATATAAGGGAATCGCAAGCCGTTCATTTAAGTTATCGTTACGCTTGGATGAACATGTAGAGGTTCAGCAGGCAGATTATGATAATGGTTTATTGACTCTAGATCTGCAACGGAGAGTCCCTGATGAGGTGATGGCACGCTAGATTCCTATTGGTCGTAAAAATAATGAAAAGCTATGGGGAGAGTCGAAGACTCAATAATAAAAATAGTTTTTCTAATAAGAATAGAACAAATTTAAGCCACCTTCGGGTGGTTTTTATTACCTTCAGAACTAGGTTGCTGGTTTGATTATTTGTTGCAATAATTAAATTTCAGACTTATTTAATATGGATATATATTTAATTTGTATATATATTTATATTTTTTATAGATTGTCTATTGTTTGATCGTTGTATGTTTTATCAACGATTCTAAATCAGCGCAAAATGGTTAAGGGGAAAGCTCACAAGAATGTGGGCTTTTTTATTTTATACACATAAATTAACCTTTCATTTAAAAAAAATTTCCAAATAGCTTTGGAATGCAATCCATATAGATGATACCTATAGAGGTTGTTATTTCTAATCTATTGAGGTGAGCAATGAAATTACTAACATTGATTGGCGCAGGCGTATTGGCTGGATATTGTTATAAAAAGGCTAAATACAAAAAGGGAAATGCAAAAAACTGTTCTCATCACGAAGCGGAGACAGAATCTAAGGCATTAAATACCCCTGAATAAATTAATAAAAGACCTCACAAATGAGTGAGGTCTTCGACTATTTAGAAAGGAAAAATAACAATCAAATGCAAATATTGGCTAAATTAATCCTTGGCCTTGTTTAACTGAAGAAACGACTAGGCTGAGTATTTGTTGATTTTGCAATTAGTAGCTTTCTAGGTAATTTATATATTTATGAGAAGTCCTCAACTAGTTTAACAAGTACTTAAAGAAACATAAAACTAACGGGTAAGAACTATTAATATATATTTCCTATACTTACATGAATCTATTCATAAGTTATCCTTAAATAGTTTAAAGAGAAAATATTTGGCTAAGGACTATAAAATGGTAATTAGGGATTGATTGGTTTAATTTTCTATTAATTCTCTATAGTTAGATAAGATTTTTAAATTCTAGTGATCATTCCCCCCTTATATCTTGAATAGGGAAGCACTAAAGCAAGGAGATCGATATGTTCCAGTTTGTGCTTTGCTTATTTGGCCTACATAGTACGATTGAGTTTGAATGTACGGCTGATAGCGAAGAAATTAAGTTATGTCGCGATTGCTTGAAAGAAATTAAATAGGACTTACGCATTGACAGATTCAAAAAAGTATTAAAATACTTT
>NZ_QMBM01000020.1:0-1956 GCF_003289665.1 Acinetobacter sp. SM1B | reverse complement strand
TTTTCTTAATAGTGACTATAGTACAAGTATTTAAAACGACATTTCGTGTCTTTCATGTGGTTTACTCCAGTCGCTTATATCCTCGTGCTGAACCACGAGATTTTACGCTCCAGTGGATAAAAATTATTCCTGTTCTCTTCTTATTGAATAGCTGAACTTTAAAAACTCAGATCATGAGCAAATGTGCGCATGATCTGAACACTTAAAATTTAAATCATTATTCAGGCTTTAATCACCAGCATACGTTCTTCCTGCATGTCACGAATAGCAGACTGGATGCCTTCACGCCCTAATCCCGAATCCTTTACACCGCCATACGGCATATTATCAACACGGAAGGATGGAATGTCGTTGATGATCACGCCACCGACATGCAACTGATTCCAGGCATACAGCATCTTGTTCAGGTTCTGGGTATAGACACCCGCCTGCAAACCAAAACGACTGCTGTTGATGCATTCAATCCCGGCCTCAAAATTGCTGTATTTTTCCAAGATTGCCATCGGACCAAACACTTCATCCTTATACACTTCTAGTTCATGATCAACATCTTCCAGTAGGGTTGGCTCAAACATCACGCCATCCAGCTTGCCGCCACTGAGCACTTTAGCGCCTTTCTTCACGGCTTTATCCAGCCATTTTTTCAAACGCTGGGCTTCAGCCTCCTTAATCATTGGGCCGACCAGGGTGGTGTCCAAATCTGGATCCGCTGGTTTAAGCTTTTTCAGTTTGGTTACCAGTTTTTTCTTCACCTCAGCGTAGATATCTTGATGCACCAAAATACGCTGCACGCTAATGCAGACCTGTCCGGCATGACCAAAAGCACCACCGATCAGGCGATCAATAAAGCTATCCGTGATTTCAGTATCAGGCTCGATCATTACCGCGGCATTACCACCCAGTTCCAACGTGACTTTCTTGCGCCCTGCCCGCGGTTTCATATCCCAACCGACCACATCAGAACCGGTAAAGCTGAGCATTTTGAAACGGTCATCCGTCACCAGTACATCCGCCAGTTCACGTGGACAGGGCAGTATCGAGAACGCATTTGGTGGTAAATCAGTCTCTGCCAGAATCTCAGCAATCTTTAAGGCTGACACCGGTGTCAGGCTGGCAGGTTTTAAGACAAAGGGACAACCCGCTGCAATTGCAGGCGCAATCTTGTGAGCGGTCAGATTCAGCGGAAAATTAAAAGGACTGATCAGGGAGACGGCGCCAATCGGAACCTGTTTCACAAAACCCTGATAGCCCGATGCAGCCGCTGTAACTGCCAATGGCATCATACGGCCTGAATCAACCTGAGTCACGGCATCGGCGGCAATCTGGAAAGTATTGATCAGACGTTCCACTTCAGCTGCTGCAGCTTTACGTGGCTTACCCCCCTCAGCAATCAGAATCTCGGTCAACTGACCGCGAATCTCATTAAAGCGCTTCACACAGTGCAACAGGATTTTCTGTTTTTGATAAGGCTCCAGAGCCGCCATTTCCGCTTCGGCTTTGACTGCTGCTTTAATGGCTTTTTCCAGAATTTTGGCATCTGCCAATGACACACGTGCGCAAACCTTATGCGTATATTTATCCTGAACCTCCAGCCACTCTGAGGTTTCCACTGGCTTACCTGCAACATAAAGCGGATAGTCGATTACTGCTCGGGGTTTAGTCATGTTATGTCCTTTCAGGTTCACGCAATATTTCGATATATTTGATTATATGCTCAAGATCCAGTGACATACGTTTTTAAAATGTAGACCTTGATTGAAATGGCTGAAAAGCCTGCTCTGCAATTGTTCTAGATCTAGCAAAATAAAACTGAAAAATTAAGCTTAATCTGGCTAGATGGTTCCCTACTTGCTGCCATATACATTTTGAAAATTACCTATATGATGCAGCTAGCCAGAAATACTAAAAAGGCTCTAGACTAGCAGATTTGCACTTAGTTTTACCTAATGAGGTCCC
>NZ_QMBM01000019.1:0-2001 GCF_003289665.1 Acinetobacter sp. SM1B | reverse complement strand
TTATCATAAGACTTTTCAAACTGTCGCACCTCATGTTTGAATTCGCCCTTTTATCAGCGGCGATTCCTTTGGTTTTTATTTTTGGTCTTTTTGCATAAGTGAATGTATTGATCAATCTTCAGATGGTTACAGATTGCGGAAACTATGTCGTAGCGCATGGGATTGACGATTCTGCTTATATACAAAATTATAATATGATGGAAAGATATACTAATTGACTTAACTATATTTAGACTAGAATGATCGGTAATTGGGTCTTCGCCCCATACTTAACCCAATTGTTTAATCTTCTCAAAAATGACTTATATTTTAATTGAGTGTATAATCAATTTTTGATCTTCCCTGTATAAAGTATTTAGAATCTTTATATAGGTTTTGATGTCTTGAAAAAATATTAAATCTAAGTTTTATAGTTAATAATTTTACGAATTATAAATAAAATATTTATATTTTAAAAAATTAGAATTTTGCATTTTTTAAGATATAGATTTCATCTGCACATATTAGTAGCTATTCTTATTATTTACGAGATGCTTGGGTAAATAATGTAAGTGTAAAAATGGATTATCAATAGTTTAAATCAATTTATTTTACATTGAATTAGTCTGTAACAGGTTATGACTTGGAGTTTATGCAGAAGGCTGTAGAGTAAATACTGAACTCGTAAAGATCGGTTCATTTACTTATAAAGGAAAAAGGAGCGTCTCCAATGGCTAACCAAAACCAACAAAATCCGAACCAGAATCAGCAACAGCGTCAGCAAAATCAGCAAGACCAATGGCAAAATCCAAATCAACAGCAACAGCAACAGCCTAACCAGCAAAATCAACAGAACCCAAATCAACGTCAGCAAAATCAGCAGAACCAGCAAGATCAACAGAATCAGCAGGATCTGCAACAGCAACAGCAGCCTAATCAACAAGGTCAACAGCAAGATTCAACACAACAAGCTCATCAGCGTGATCAACAAAATCAACGCGGACAACAGCGCTAAGTATTGAAACTCGAAGAAAGCCGCCATAAGGCGGTTTTCTTTTGGGCTTCATAACTGAATTTAAGTTTGGAAAGACGTTGATGAAGAAAATGTAGAATAAAGTACTGTCTCAAAAATTATGCATCTTATTTTTAAAAGTTATGTAAATAGATAATAGTTAATTAAATTTTTGATCATTCTATAAATCAAAGAAGCTAAATTGATTGTAAATTAATCAATAAAAAATATATTAGTTTCATTTATTATTAGACTTGTTAAAGTTGGCCTGCATTGTAATAGGTGGACTTTGATAGGACAGTCTGATTTTTATTGATGAAATTTGAGCCTAAACCTCTACGATCCAGCGTGGATAAAAAGTATTTTCTGTTTCTTCAACGAAAATAATATTATCAACATGAAAATTTCGGATACCATCTCTGCGAATGTCATAACAAAAAAATTTCTCAGTCTTACCTTTACGACGATAACTATAAGGTTCCGCCTCGCGTGTTTCAATTGAACCGTCATCTTCTCGCGCAGTGATGATAATGGTATGCAAGTTACGTCCAGCTGAGGAAATTATTTCTTTGATATTCCGATTACTCATATTAACCTCGATATCAATATAAATATCGCATGAAATACAACTGATAAACTCATGTTTTAAAAATAATTCTAATCAGAGCTTTATTATGTGGTATCTCTAGAAGGTTATGGTTTTGTTGTGTATCCATCCCTTAATAAAATTTCTATTTTAATCAGGTATAAGATAACTGATTATCTTTGTTAGCTTACTTTCAAGAAAAATTTTATTTTTAAATCATTTAAATTATAGATTTCGGCTAAGAGAAAAATTAGCGGATAGTTTTTTTTAAATATTTTAGATTCTACTCGTCTTTCTTTTTAGTTACACAAATGATGATTGTTGACTATTGAATAACTTTAACCAATGTTTGAGCATAAGAATTTCTCATGATAACGGCTTTGTTGCACAAAGATTTGAAATGCAAAGCGCCCCTAATTGAGCC
>NZ_QMBM01000018.1:0-2288 GCF_003289665.1 Acinetobacter sp. SM1B | reverse complement strand
ACAGCGTTGAGGGATAGTTTAAGCGTTTACACAGTTTTATTTACAGTCTCTCACCATTCAAATCGCTCATTTCGTTGTTTTTCATTTTCTTCATCTCTTTGAGCTTGTCTATCAATAGCAATTATCCACTCTTTTTCTTTAGCAATGATCAGCGACTCTAATTCTGGAAATATTGGTACTATTTTTTTTTCAAACTTTGTATAGATGGTAATCTTCTAGACATTTCTTGTGACCAACTACCACTTGCTTGTGTAACCTTAAATATTGATTCATTAAACAAGTGTTCTAGCAGGCTTCCCCTTTCTTCTGACAATTTTAATAACTCCACTAATAAATCTAGCCATACAATCTTACTTTTTGTTTCACCTGTAGTTTCCTCTTGATAATTTTTAACACAAAATAATCTAGCATTTTCTATCCAAAATTTGATTTTGTCTTGATCGCCATCTATCCACTTCAGTAAATTATTTGAATCAGCAAAAAATAAAACTTTATTTAAATCATCTTTCCAAAATTTTGATAAAAAAGCATCATCCTCTAAAAATTCTTTTATAAATTTTATTGTATTTGTCTTTATTAATAATTTTAATATCTTAAATTTTTTATCCTCCCTATAAAGAGAAATGTATCGCTCACCATTAAAATAATCTTTAACATCATTAAATATTTTATTTTCAAAATCCTCTCTACAACCTAATAATACTTTTAAACCATCCTCATAGTGATTGAAGTTACTCTCACTACTAATAAATTCAGGAACATTGCCTAATAAAATAGATTGATATTTCTCTGATAATTTTTTTTGAAAAAAGCACTCCTCAATTAATTCATAATGAACTCTATCCCATTGCTCTAAATCAATTAGTCTATCTAGAAACAGCTCAAATATTTCATTATTTATTCTATTATGATATTTGCAACCTGCCAATCTTGGCAATTGATTGATATTGACTTTATCTAGCATGAAAAGTTGGTAAAAATACTGAAAATCTTCATTATTTTGACAACTGTTAAAAATCATATGAGGGGCTATATTCCTCAAAATAGTGTGCCCTAACAAAAATTCTATAAATTTTTCATAATCTTTCTGTGATTTTTTTTTAAAACCTTTTAATAATCCTAATAAAAACTCAGAACCTTTTATATCTATTTCTATATGTGTATGTTGAATTGTATCAATGCAATTATCAACATTTTCAAATACATGAACTGTACTTTCACCTAACTGAATCAAATATTGATGTGCTAACCATCCACTACTTGCTTTGATCAATAAATCTAAATTTTCTTTTAAATTTCCAATATCTTTTAAGTATTTACTTAAATATTGGATTAACTCCTCATAGGAATTAAATTCAGGGATTTTAATTGCATGTTCATCATTTTCACTTTTACTCATTCTATAGATATCATGATCTGGAGCTAAAATATAAGTCTGTAATAGCTCTCGAACACTATCTTTATTAGGTCTTAGCTCTTGTTCTAAATTTTCTAATTCTTGTAATAATTTAGGTGCATTGATTTCTAATTCATCTTTATTAAAATTAATAATACTTAGAAGTTTTCTATGCGCTTCTGGAAAATATTTACGTTCATTAAATTTAAGTACAAATTTTCTAACAAACTCAACTTTCCTGCATTTCCAAATTATAGCTTCAAGATTATTTGAAAAAACCTCTCGTGCTTTGCTAACATTTTGACTATCTAATTCATCCAATAAATTAAGTAGAAACTCAACCCAATTCCAAATTTCACCATAGGTTTGAGGTTGATAACCATATTCATTTATTTGAGAATTTTCAGCTAAATCTCGTACAGAAAATCCATAATCATGAAAATTCAGTGCTTTAGATAAACAATCTAAAAGGATAGATCTACATTCAGGCTTAGATTGCAGTTCCTTCAGCACCTCTTTTTTTTGCTCTAAATCAGCCATTGTTTCTGATGTATAGAGCCTAAATAATGAAGTTACTAAATCTCGAATAGAGTTGTTTCTTTCACCTTCTTTTTCATCTTTAGCAAAATAAATGAGTAAATCAAAAGCTTTTTTAAAGTTATGTGATTGATAAGATAAAGATCGAACTAATCTAGAAATTTCAACAAAATGAGTATTTTCCCTAGTTAGAAAACTAGGATCAGTATTATGCTTTTGCTCGAGTAATTCTAAAACTTGATCTTCAGCAATATGAGCAAGTAATCTAAATTTAACTAAATCCTGTGAATCATATCCATCATTTAAGAGATGGATCCGTAAATTTGAACAACTCCTATAAGTGATATTCTGCTCC
>NZ_QMBM01000017.1:0-2557 GCF_003289665.1 Acinetobacter sp. SM1B | reverse complement strand
GGTAGTGTGGGGTTTCCCATGTGAGAGTAAGTCATCGCCAGCTCATTATTTTAAACACCCCCTGCCAAATGGCAGGGGGTGTTTTTTTTATGGCCAAGATTTAAGAAAGCATCTAAATATTAAGTTTTATATAAAGCTACAGCAGAAAATTTGCTCATTATATAAAGTCATAGTGGTTGTTATCTTCTAGGATGAATTCCCTGTAATCGATTTTAGTAGTGTTTTTTAGCTGATGCTTAAGTGCAGTATCGCTATTAAATACTTCGCTACAGTGCCTAGGAGGGCGGGTGAAAGGTGAATAACTTTGTTTACCTACCACCATGGTGGTAATAAAACGTTTTGCGAGCTATCGGTAGATAGACTCAAATGCCTTATATGAAGGGTATTGATATCTACGGTGTATATTTCATAAAGGATGAAAGATTTACATATAAATATTATTTTTTAGTTATATGCTGTACGTTTATATAGAAACTTAGATCATTAAATTACTGGTTCTTTATTCAGGATTATTTAAATTAAAATTGTGATTAAGTAACATCCTATAAATCAGGCAGAAGTAACAGCTGCTCCCGTGATGGCTAGTTTGGGCTCTGCCATTTTATTTGTCTTACTTTTAATTAGTTCAGCTATAGTCGACCATATATTTAAATATGCTTTTCTCGTAGGAATCTCGACTGGAATTATGAGTAGTTATTATGAATCTTGATTATGTAATATTACAAGCCTGACTCAAGCTTGTAATATTCATATGGAATCAGATTTGAAAGTTAGAAATATCCTGAGCAATTTTTTTCGTGCAATATAACAGTTGACCTAAAAGTACATCATTAGTGGTCATGGCTAGGATCAGCATAGGAAACTTTGGATGCGGAATTGCAGTTAGGATCGCTTTACCATTATTAGCATCCAGTGTAATGCTTTGACAGCCTTCCAGCTGTAATTCCTGCATAAATGCCTGGACCATAGCTACAATAGAACTACTTACGGCAGCAAGTTTTCCTTTACCGTTAGTTTTAATTTTTTCAAATGAGGCTAATTCAAATCCATCTGAAGAGCACAGCATGATAAGTTCTATACCTTGCACATTGAATAAGAGTTCTTGAATCTGCTTGGCTGCAAATTCAGTTAATTCTTGGGGAGCAGTACGTTTTGCAAGATTATTTAAGGACATGGAATTTTCTTCAGACAGTAAGTTGAACTTCAGCTGTGGCGATCAAGGCATCAACCAGCATTAAAACATCATTTTTTTCACGGGCATCAATAAAGAGGATTGGATAAGTACTGTCTTGCTTTTCAGCCCAGCCATGATAGAGAGCAGCATTATTTTTAGCTTTCTTATCAATATGTGTAATGCCAATTACAACGTTTTTAACTTTATCTTTGAAGTAATTCAGATAAAATTCTAGTTCTTCTAATGGCTCGTCAATACTGTCATCAATCAGTAATATTACTCCAATAGCACCTTGTGTAATAACGTTCCAGATAAAATTAAAGCGTTGCTGACCTGGTGTGCCATATAAGCCGACTTTGACCCCATCTTCCAGGACCAGTTCACCATAATCGATACCGACCGTTGTTAGTGATTTCTGGTGTGCTTCAAGGTCGGTATTAATTGCTTCGGTACTTAATACATCAATATTAGAAATGGTGCGAATGGCTGTAGCCTTGCCAGCACCCATGCTACCGGCAAATACCAATTTAAATTGGTGCAAGATCAAACTGAATTACTCCTAGATACCGAGCTTCTTACGTAACTTGCTAAAGAAACCCATCATTTTATTAGCTTCCTTTTGAACAGCGACAGTTGCATGCTGTGCGAATTTGGCTTGATCCGATGAGATCGGTTCAAGCATATTGGCTAGTTGTGAAGCACATAGAAATTGATGAATATATTTTTCACCTAATTTCAACTGTTGTTGTGCATAGGCAACTGATGCACCTTCACTGAAAAGGGCAGCTAATTTGAATAGATCTTTGCGCTGGTCGAAATCTTTAATTTGTGGCCATTTAGCTAAGCGGTAATAGTCTGGATATTCAAGTTCATCAAATTGCAAATGATGCCATACAAAATTCCAAATCCCTTGGTTAAGATCTTCTGGACGCACTTGAGTGCGAAATTGCACAATACTATTTAGATCAGCAGGTTCAAGGCTGAATTCTGAATCAGGTTGCGGATACCAGTCGATTGCTGGATAGAAGCAATGTTGTTCCAGATCAATAAGAGCTACACGTTTATCACTATTTTTAATCATGTATTTGCTATGACCTGATGGCTGAAATAACTCATCTAGTATTAATTTAAATGAGTGATATGCTATTTTGGCGCTACAAGAGGGTACTATTAATATGGGTTGTTCAATTGAATGAGGCAATTGAGTGCCTGATAAAAACTCACGTTGTAACCATTCAATTAAAGCATGAGGGTGTTCAAAGGGTAAGAACAATGTATTTTCAATCACCTGAGATGACAATGTAGGGTTTTTCTCAACTTGTAGAAGTGTAAGATTATTAGACCTCTTTCATAAATCATTTTTTGCTCAGTTCCAAGTTGTAG
>NZ_QMBM01000016.1:0-2428 GCF_003289665.1 Acinetobacter sp. SM1B | reverse complement strand
AATTATATCGCTAAAAAAGCCTTTACAGATAGGTTTGTGCAACAAAGCCCATGATAACTATGAAGGGATCGCCATGAAAGATGAAGAAAAGCCTTTAAACTTTGATGATGATAATGAGCCTCTGGAATTTGATGACGAGGAATTTATTGATGATAAGAAGGAAGATGAATTATATAATGCAATTACTAAAGATGGTTCAAGTGTTGACCCGGCAGATGATGCTACGCGTCATACACGTCCGGAAGATGGTGATCCTCTAGAAGTGGAAGAGTGAAACTAATTTTACTCCAATAAAGCCCAATTTTATTTGGGCTTTTAATTGTCTTTTAAAAAGTTTTAATAAAATACTTTTGCTCTTTAAGTATTTAAATAAGTAAACTGAATGCTGTTAGGGATACTTAATTTTTCTTATCTAATGAATTTTCTTTATTCTGAGGCTTGACAATAAATTCGTCTTTCATTTCAATAAAAAAATCATTGGCTTCTTCATGAGTACAGTGCAACCAGTCATACCGCAATTCTTCCGGGATGACAATAATCGAACGCTTTTCATCGTTCGGACGGTGAAACTGTTTCATAAATGGATGTTTATCTGCGTTCATGGTCAACATTGAAAAAGATCTGATTCTCTTGCCATCAATATGGGCATCATCATAAATTGCAGCAACAGTAAAAGGGTTACCGTCTGCACGTGAAATTCCGAACCAATGTGAATTTCCCTCTATATATTTAGGTTCATAGAAGACCTCTACAGGCACCAATGCAAATTGATTTTTTACCCAGGCATGCCGAAAACTGGGTTTGCCGGCAACTGTTTCAGTACGTGCATTATAGGTGTGACGACCAAATTTTAATTCTTTCGCCCAGGAAGGGATTAATCCAAAATGGGCAATATCGAGTTCAAAATTTTCCGTACCACGCATAATGATAGGAGCAGGTGCAAGTGGATAGACATGAGATTTAATTTCTAATTCTAGCTGCTCTTCATGAATGTCGAGTAAAGACAAGCGTTGTTTCGACGGAAACTCATAGTTTGAACACATACTTAACCTCTACATTCTAATTTTTGTCTTTAATAAAAATTAAGATAAGATGAATATAGACACAAAACCACTTAAAAACGTAATTACACTTTTTGCAGGTTTGGAATATCTTTCCACTAGGCATTAAACATGAAATATAAACATTTTAATCTTTAAGAAATTGATCATGTAATGCACTCAGACCTAGTATGCCGGATGACTATTATTTTATTTTTATTAGAATAAGGACATAATTAAACAGAAGGAATTTAAGTCATAATTAACTTGAATTGACCTTTTTGACAAAACTGTGGTGCAAGACTGTAGGTTAATTACAATGTTTACTTAACTGTATATTTTTTACTCAATACTATTTATCTTACCTACATTCAATTACATACAGAACATAAAATCATCAAAACTAAGTTGGAAGGCTACAATTTTGAATGATAGTTTAAGTTTAAATTTTTAGTATCTGAGGTGAACAATGAAATTGTTGACATTATTAGGTGTAGGTGTGGCTGCAAGCTGTTGCTATCAAGTTATTAAAAATAATCAGCCAATTCTCGCAAATCCGGATTTTGATGAGACAGTAAAGCGATTTTTATTAAAAGAGTTCTCGGCTTAATTGCTGGAACAATATTGTTAAGTAGATTCCTCAAATTTTCTTAGATTCAGGAAATTCTCAATGTGACGTAAATGATCTTATTTAATCTTTAATAAGATGATATTTAAATCAAGGCAGTTAAAAGAGGAAAATACTTAAACATTCCCATAAACTTATTCATAGGAAGAAAAATTATGCTAAACCTTATATTTTGTTTATTGGCTTTGAAGGGTGCAACTGAAATTGATCATCAGGTCCATGGGGGCGAGGTAGGTGACAATAAGGATTGAGTCTAATTAGATAGACGCTCATAAAACCCGGCAGAGAGAAAATTTTATCCTTATCAATTAAGATTTTAGTTAAATATTTTATTGACAGTCTCTTGAATCTTGATTATTTTACTAGGTGTTCAAAAAGCTCCATACTTGATTAAATATCGAGTTTTATCCGCATCTTCCCCAAGGTGCGGTTTTTTTATAAAAAATATTAATTTTTTGCCTTTCCTAAGAAAAAAACGATGTTTTAAATACTCACTTAAATTTAATTTTTTCTAAATCTGCCGGGAGAAATATAAATAGGGCAAGATATGTGTTTTCATTTATTTCTGTCATTGAAAATACCTGCATGTGCCCTGATAAATAAGATAGCAATCCAGATATTGCTTCTTATTCGATTATCAAAATCGATAATGAAGTCTCAGCTGGTTGATAAAATCAGGAGGGTGTTACGTGAGTAATTTCAGTTTATCACGGCTTTGTTGCACAAACCTAGCCTATAAGGTTTATTCAGTCCTATAATT
>NZ_QMBM01000015.1:0-2653 GCF_003289665.1 Acinetobacter sp. SM1B | reverse complement strand
ACCTTCTAAAAAATCAATTTCTAATGCCTGCTCACCGATTTTTGCATGTAGTTTTTTTAGATCGATGGGTGGTTCTGTTGGAGCTTTTGATTGATCGAAAGCTTGCGAGGAAGCTGAGATCAATTGATTTTTCCAGTCAATAATTTGGTTTTGATGAACATCAAATTCAGCACTCAATTCAGCAAGTGTTTTTTCTGCTTTAATCGCAGCAAGTGCTACCTTAGCTTTAAAATCATTTGAATGATTTCTTCTTGGTCTACGTGCCATAAAATACTCCATATATTGATGTTTATAACATCATTTGAGGAGCAGAATATCACTTATAGGAGTTGTTCAAATTTACGGATCCATCTCTGGCATCAAGATGTACCAAAATAAAAAATCCCGGCTTGAACCGGGATTTTTAAAATCTAGAGATAGCGATGAAATCAAATCTTTCATGCTGCAAGCTTATTTACTTAAAATCTCATGCAATATATTGCGTAACCATTGATGACTGGTTTTATGATGACAGGACATATGCCAATACTGCTTCACAGAATAGGTCGGGAATGCAATCGGCGCATTAAAAATCTTGAGATTGCCACGCGATAGTAATACTTCACTCAAATAATAAGGCACAGTCGCAATTGCATCGGTTTCCTGCACCACCAGTCCTACGCCTAAATAGCTTGGCAAGCGCATCAGAATGTCTCGCTTGAGTTCCAGATTTAGCAGTTCATTTTCAATATGGTAATGTCCCATCCCGGCATCAATATCAATATGCGTTTCACGCAAATACTCTTCAATAGTCAGGCTGTCGCCAACCAGCCGTGGATGGTCTTTGGCTGCAATCACCACATAATACTGTTCAAACAATTTCTGCTGATAGAAACCATTTTCCAGATTCGGCAAAAAACCTAAAGCCAGATCAATTTCTCCATTGGCCATTTGATAGCTGGTTTCTGAAGTAATTGGACGCACATTCAGACGAATATGCGAAGCGTGCTGTTTTAGATATTGTGAAATTTTTGGCAACAGGACCAGATGCGATACATCGGTCATTGCCAAGGTAAAGCGTTGCTGGGACGTGGCCTGATCGAAATCAATAGTAAAATTATTGATGGTTTCGACTTTACTTAGCGCCTCACTGACCAAAGGAAATAGCTGCTTTGACAGATCCGTCGGCAGCATTTCATTGCCAATACGCAAAAATAAAGGATCATTATAATGCTGACGGATTTTATTGAGCAGATTACTCACCGTCGGTTGGCTCATATCCAGATAATCGGCTGCATGGGAGACGTTCTTAAATTTGTAGACATAATAAAAGATGCTGAGCAATTTACAGTCAAGTTCAAACACAGAAACACATTTCCTTCAATTTTTTAATCATTTTGGCGGATCTATCATCCGCGCAATTTGATCTAGTGCCAATGTCCAAATATAACACTTTGTGACTATCTGTATGATCATTCAGGATGTGTTTTGCAATAAAAATACTGTTTACCCGATCTGTAACTCTGTCAAATACCACTTCATGTAAAATGGATAACCCTTATCTTTTATTTCAGCTGAAACACTTAAGTCGCATGTTATATACTCAGCCGCACAGAATAGACTGTGGAAATTAAGGGAAAAGTGTCATGTTTCAGAACAAAAAACTAGTCTGTTTTGATCTGGATGGTACGTTGATTGATTCTGTAGGCATTTGGAATCAGGTCGATGCTGCCCTGATTCATGAACTTTCCGGTATAAAAGCCAATTTAAAATTGATCCAGCAGCAGCGGGATCTACAGTTGACAGCCTTTCGACATTTGCCTGATCCTTATCTGGAATATTGTGGTTATTTAAAAGAACTATACGGTTTTGAACTAAACAAAGAAGACGTCAAAAACCGCCGTTACAGTATTTCACGACATTTTCTGGATCATGTGGTCGAATTAAAACCTCAGGCGGAACTTATAATCCAGGCCCTGAAAAAACAAGAGATTCCACTGGCCTTAACCACAACCACCAGTTTATTCAATGTGCAGCGTTATCAGGACAATAATCAAAATATTAACGCTAAAATCAGCTTTGATGATGATTTTGCCTTAATCCTCACCCGCGAAAATGTCCAGAACATCAAGCCACATCCAGAAATTTATCTGAATGTTCTTGAGCATTTT
Organism: Acinetobacter sp. SM1B; assembly: GCF_003289665.1. NCBI lineage: Bacteria > Pseudomonadati > Pseudomonadota > Gammaproteobacteria > Moraxellales > Moraxellaceae > Acinetobacter > Acinetobacter sp. SM1B. The sequence goes on along the minus strand of NZ_QMBM01000015.1, from coordinate 503 downwards.
AAAATTGAAGCCAAAGATTGCCTGATTATTGAAGATTCTTTAATTGGTGTAGAAGCTGCGAATAATGCAGGAATAGAGGTAGTGGCAATTTATGATCAGTATTCTGCTCATGAAATCGAGCTGATTAAAGCCAGAGCAAATTATTTTGTGCAGGATTTTACCGAATTATTAAGGCATATTGCTTAAATATCTATATAAATAAATGTCATGAATAATTCCGTTTCATGACATTTATGTTATTATTTCTAAATGGATTAGATTAGAGCATTATTTGGCTTTTTTGTAGACTGAACCTGACCCTACAAGGTTGCCAGTTTTTTCATCAATTACAAAATCGACCATTCCTGCCCCTGCATTCAACTGAAGCATGCCATTTTCATTCACAGCCGCGGGCATTGGATTCTTTTTCTCTGTTTTACCGGTTTCCTTATCTTTGATGGTATTAGTAATCAGCTCTGTACACGACAAATTTCATAGGACCCTTGTCCTATCAGGCTTTTTCT
>NZ_QMBM01000014.1:0-4241 GCF_003289665.1 Acinetobacter sp. SM1B | reverse complement strand
TTCACCTGCAAGAGCTATTTTTGAAGTCCAAAGTGGACAATTATCGGGGATTGAAAGACGAAAAACGCTAAGAGATGCGTCAAGATCAGACTTCTTAGTCTGTTGTTCTTCAAAAATCAGGGCTTTTTTGCGTAAATTAAACGCTGTTACAGTTTTCAGCATAAACAAGTCAGTTATTTAGACTTGTTAAATCGCTGTATCCACTTCATAATACGCCTATACATGTGGATTCAGCTACTAACAAGTCTGTTGATGAAGCCAAAAAGAAGCCTTGCGTCGTCGAAAACTGGGGCTTTTTTTTGGTCGGTACTTTTTCTAATTCAAGAAAATGTATCTAATTGCTCTCAATTTGAAGCTACTTTACAACTAATGCAAGATTTTTTTTCTCATTCGTTGAAAATTCGCAAAAATAAATCTGTTACCACCTCAAAACCTGTAATTTGTTCAAAATTAAGACACTTTTTTTTTAAGGACAGCATTGCAAATGCAATGCTCCGCAAAAAAAATGGGTCAAAATGGGCTTGGTGAATCATAATCTCGACTGCGTTGACGCTCTTGCTCTCTCTGTAGCTCTTTACGTTGATCAAGCACGTCTAAAGCTTTGATGACACTTGTTGGATTAATTGAGCTAATTTCTGCTGAAACTGCTCTACTGAACTCATTCTCTCGGTGATTTGTTCTGCTAGTGGTTTCAATTGACTGTTGATCTCCAATTCGACTGCTTGCGGAATAATCTTCGATACCTGATTTTTGACTTGATTGTCGATCTGCAAGTTCTGCACTAAATCGTTTAAACGTGTCTGCAACTGTACTTTCAAGTTCTGTTGTACATCTTGTGAAAAAGTTGCTGAGATAGTTTGCTCTGACAGTTCTTGCACGAACTTCTGATATTTCTGCACTATCTTCACTGCTTCGTTGTGCATGCTGTTTAAAGTTTGCGTGTATTGTTTCAATTCGTTGATGGTCGCTGACTGTGCTTGTATAAGCTGTAGAGCTTCTTCTTGTGCTTGCTGTTGTTGCTTCAACTGAAGCTGTTGATCTTCGATAATCTTCAATAATTGTGCTTCTAAGCTCATTTAACGTATCTCTCTCACTATTGCTAGGGGTCTTGTTCCACTGTCCAGTGCGTAATTCATGTCTTGATATTTCGGGTCTAACTCTACGCACAGTTTCCCTCCGCACGTTGTTGTTATCATGCTCCCCCCCTGACTTTTCAGATAATCGACTTTGTTCTGCATCGCTTGTATATCGTTGTATTTGCTCTTGCTGACGTATCCCAGACAAATACTGCTGATAAGCGTTATACATGCCAGTGAAATCAAGGCTATATTCGATGTAATAAGGGTTTTCTTTAATTTGGCTGCTTGGGCTGTTTCTTGGCTCAAGCCGTTCAACTGCTGCAAGTTCGCTTGTAGCTGTTTGATCTGCTGTTGTTGTTCTTGCAATAGGGCTGTCATGCCTTGTTGCTGCTGCTTCTTGGCTTGAGCTGTAGTCTGGTCGATCTGCTGCAATATCTCGTTCGTTGCTTCGCTCTGTTTCTGCTGTATATCCGTTTTGGTGCTGTCGATACTGCTGCTCAAGCTCTGTGCTTCGCTTTGCACTGTATTCCGCATATCTTTGAATATCTGACTGATTTCGCTGTTCAGCTTCTCGTCTATATCGTTCTGATGCTGCGATAGTAAGTTGTTGGCTCGTTTCTGTAAGTCTAAAATCTTGCTCATAGATTGCACCTGTAAGCCTTATCGGGCGGGCTTTTTCGTCATCATTCGGATTTTTAATGGATAGGCTTTTCTTGGTTTCTCTGGTGACTTCAAGACCAAGATCCAATAGCCATTTTTTCATGCTCTGCCGATCTGTAATTAGCCCACTTTCAACGGCTCTCGTTGCTTCAATATCAAGCGTTTCCTTGATCTCATTAACAGTTTTAGGCAAGTTTTTTGCCGTTGTAACGGCTTGGCGATAGAGGGGGTCATCTGCATCATGCAGCTGATACTCATAGTTTGTAATCTTCTTAAACAGATCAATACGAGGACGATCAGCTTTATCATAATAAGGCTGTAAACGTTTTCCTGTAAGGATTTCAACATTAGGGATTAGGAAGTTAAGCTCTAATCTTCGCTCCCCAGTTTCTTCGTTTAATTTGTCTTGATGCTCAATCCACAAGACACGGTACTGGCTCTGATCCATGCCAGGGAATAAGGCTTGCTCAAAATCCTGCATGATTTTTTGTTTATCCTGATCAGATAAATCATGCTCATAAAAACTTAGGCATCCGGATGTATATTTCTTTGCATAAGGTGACGTATCAATTAATCCTGATACTTCGGAAACATCGCCCTGTAGGACTTTTGCATAATCTCGATCACGGTCTTTACCAAGTAAATAATCCAGTGGACCTTTGCTCAAACCATTGCCGTATCTAAAGAACTGAACAATCATTTTTTCAATTCCTTTAAGGTCTGATCAATCCCTATTAACAGGTGCAAAAGCCTTGCAGCATCAAGGGGACGACTGCTTGCAATATCGGTATTTATTGCCTTTGCAATCTGATTGATGTTGCCCCCAATTCGAGATAGCTCAAGTAAAAATTCACGATCTAATTTGGTGTAGTGATGTTCCTGATTCTTTTTTTTGACGTTGCCTTGCTTTGCATCAATTTGGGCAAGCGAAGTATCTCTTAGATATTTCGCAATATTTAGGATATTGGCATCTTTGATTTTCTGTACTTCAGCATCAGAAAATCGGACTTTATAAACTTTATTACGTTTGGTCTCTGTCATGCTTTTGCCTTTGCTTTTGGAGGGTTTCGGGAGGTCTCCTCCTGAACAAGGTCATAGAAGCCTGCAACGAAGTGGAGGGGTCTCTATGTATCCTTGCGTTAAATCACAATAGCATCTTGTTTTGTGTTAAACAATCATTCATCAAGAATGTTGTTTACACGAAACAAAGGCTATCTGTGATTATTGCTGAATCAGACTAAATTAGATCGTGAGTTATTTGAGGGGGGGAAAAGCAAAAGTAGAAATTTCTGTTTGCAAGTAGAATTGTTTGAGTGTTTTGTTTTAGAAAAAGAAGATTTAAAGACTGTAACTCGCTTCGCTCGCATACAAAATGTGAATTACTTCGTAATTCTTTTACCGAGAGCACACTACACTGATAGCTATTTGCACAAAATAGGGGGTTAAATACATGATATTTAATAGTTTTTTTAGTTGGTTTTTGAACTGTTTTTTTAGTTGGTTTTTCTTCACTAATAGCATTGTAGACAGCACGAATTGATAAACCTGTTATTTCGGCTATATCTTTTGCTTTCTTGCCCTGTTTAGCTAGTTTACGAGCTTGTTGGCGTTGTTTTGCGTACTTATAGCCTTTTGCTTTACCGCCTTTTTTACCGCACTTGGACGCTATCTTACTGATCTCTGATTTTGTATATTTCTGATGTTCACCAAACGAGCCGTAACAAAAGCTCACTATGCTATGGCAAATCGTAGCAACTTCACTAATTTCAAGAGCTGGACTGCATTTCGTTTGATTTAGTTCTTGAGCAAAATCATTAATGCAATTCTCAAACTGTTGACGTGTCCAATTCTTCGAGTGCTTGTTATAGAGTGAGTAAGCACGTACACGCACAGTATTGAATAAGAAGTCATTACGTTCACCGCTTCCAACAGTTGCACGATCTGACGCTTGTTTCAGGGCTTTATCTGTTTGCTTCGACTGTAGTCGCTCAATGAATGTTGTGCTTTTGACTTCTAGTTCTGAAATTCGAGCAAGTTCATACATCTCATAGCTTGTTGAACGCATCCCTACAACGTCCCATTGCTCACAGAATGGATTTTTAGCGAAAAAGTTATGATAAGCATCATCACCGCCAAATATAGCGTTTAGATGCCGTTTAAGAGCCTTGTAGAGTGAATGTGCTTTTGCGCTGTAGTTGCCTTTTTTGTTGCTTGTATCAATACAGACCCAATTTTTAAGACAGTAAACAAGCTGAACATGCTTATTTGCTCGATTTTTAATAATTAGATTAGGAATTGGAGCATTTAAAGTGCTGTAAATGATTGCTTCAATCGTGTCTGCAACGGGTTGATCTATATCAATGATTAGAGTGCCAGTTTTAAAGTCTGTTGCTGTTTTTAAGTATGCGAAATTAGAAAAATTAGCCTCATCTTTGTGAAACCAAGTCGGTTTTTCACCTGCAAGAGCTATTTTTGAAGTCCAAAGTGGACAATTATCGGGGA
>NZ_QMBM01000013.1:0-5908 GCF_003289665.1 Acinetobacter sp. SM1B | reverse complement strand
TAAATTAATTAGGTGGTTTATGTCGCACTTCAAGTTTTACTCTGCCAAGTCTGGCAAGAAACTGACTTTTAATTTGGTATTTTGGGGTGGATTTTGCACAAATGCCTCACCCACTGACTGGGTTTGTTCACCATCTTTTTTAATACAGCGGTTATCAACCACGATATTGCCATTTTCATTCAAAGTATACGTTGCTGTGACATCACGGTCACATTTATTCTGAAAATATAAAGGCTTACGCGCCACTTCGTACCATGTACCCAAATAACGGTCCAGTTCAACTTTTTCCACGGTCGGTAATGACTCTTTTTGCGCATATGCCATGGTCGTAGCGCCCAAACCCAGAAGAACAGCACTACCAACCGCAATTTTGGCAATTTTTAGACTTGCCTGAGAAAAATTCTTAGTTGTCATAAAGTATCCTTTCATTCACACAGATGAGTGAACCACATGTTTTTGTAAAATTTTATCTGTAACAACAATAACGTCATCGTGTGAATGATTGTGTATCGATATGTAAGATTTATGATTAGTTTTGCACAACTAATCATAGGCAGATCAGATGCTTAACTCAGCATCTGAGCCTTCAAGCGCAGAATTTCATCACGCAAACGCGCTGCCTGTTCAAACTGCAGTTCTTTAGAAGCTTTCAGCATCTCTTTTTCAAGCTTAGTCATATGCTTTGCAAACAGTTTCGGATCTGCCAGCAGATGCCGCTCATCAGCACTTAAAGCTTTAGCCTGATTTGAAATACGTTCATCAATCTGATCATCATCGAGCACCTCACCAGTGTCGATTTCCTTGATCACCTGACGTACGGCACTGCGTGGGACAATGCCATGCTCTTCATTAAACTGAATCTGTTTGGTACGACGACGATCCGTTTCGTCAATTGCTTTTTGCATGGAGTCCGTAATCCGGTCCGCATAAAGAATTGCTTTACCTTTCAAGTTACGTGCAGCACGACCAATGGTCTGAATCAGGGAACGTTCGGAACGCAGGAAACCTTCTTTATCTGCATCCAGAATCGCAACCAAGGACACTTCTGGCATATCCAGACCTTCACGTAACAGGTTAATCCCGACCAGCACATCGTAAATACCGGTACGCAATTCATGAATAATTTTTACCCGCTCTACAGTATCGATATCTGAATGCAAGTAGGCTACCTTTACGCCATATTCTTTCAAATATGAAGTCAGGTCTTCTGCCATACGTTTGGTTAATGTCGTCACCAGTACACGTTCATTCAGATCTTTGCGGATATTGATTTCGGACAATACATCATCGACCTGGGTCAGCACTGGACGGATTTCAATTTCAGGATCCACCAATCCTGTCGGACGCACCACCTGCTCTACAATCTGTTCTGACTTTTCCAGTTCATATCGTGCTGGCGTTGCACTGACATAAACCGTGGTTGGAACAATACGCTCCCATTCCTCAAATTTCATTGGACGGTTATCCAGTGCACTCGGCAAACGGAAACCATAATTCACCAGATTTTCCTTACGTGAGCGGTCGCCCTTATACATCGCACCAATCTGTGGAACGGTTACATGTGATTCATCAATAATCAGCAAGGCATCATCAGGTACATAATCAAACAGTGTTGGCGGTGCTTCACCTGAGGGACGGCCAGATAAATGACGTGAATAGTTTTCGATGCCATTGGTATAGCCCAGCTGCTGCATCATTTCCAGATCATAACGGGTACGCTGTTCGATACGCTGTGCTTCCAATAATTTGTCATTTTCACGGAAAAACACCAGGCGCTCTTTCAGCTCTTCCCGGATGGTTTCAATTGCACGGGTCAGATTATCCTTTGGTGTAACATAATGACTTTTTGGATAAATTGTCACACGCGGTACTTTGCGGATCATTTTGCCAGTCAATGGATCAAACCAGCGGATCGAATCTACCTCATCATCAAACAGTTCGATACGGATCGCATTCTGATCCGATTCGGCAGGGAAAATATCAATAATTTCACCGCGAATACGATAGGTACCACGCAGGAACTCCAGTTCATTGCGGGTATATTGCATCTCGACCAGACGGCGAATAATGTCATCACGACCAATACGATCCCCTTCCACCACATGCAGCAACATGCTCATGTAGGCATTCGGATCACCCAAACCGTAGATTGCAGAAACTGAAGCAACAATAATGGCATCACGGCGTTCTAATAAAGCACGTGTTGCGGACAACCGCATCTGGTCAATATGATCATTAATTGCTGAATCTTTCTCGATAAAAGTATCAGAAGATGGCACATAGGCTTCAGGCTGATAATAATCATAGTAACTAACGAAATATTCCACCGCATTATTCGGGAAGAATGCCTTAAATTCGCCATAGAGCTGAGCTGCCAAGGTTTTGTTATGTGCCATGACAATGGTCGGGCGTTGTGTCCGCGCAATCACATTGGCCATAGTGTAAGTCTTACCCGACCCTGTTACGCCTAGCAATAGTTGATTCTTATAGCCCCGCTCAATTCCCTGAACCAGTTTTTCAATGGCTTGTGGCTGATCGCCAGCAGGTTGATAGCTGGTCACTAAATCGAAAGGGGTTTTATCAGACATAATTGGCGGCAATTCACTGGCAATATTTTGTTGCTCTAATTATGGGGTTAAATCTGAATTACTCAATGCCTAAACAGGTGTCTATTTGGTAAAAATTGAAGTCTATAAGTAACTTAATAGAATGATTACAAAACAGTTCCATCTCATCTTATCTGCCTTAAATATTTTATTAAATTTCAAGAATATTTATTTAAAAATTAGATAATAATCTTTAAGAACTCAAACAAGTGGCACTTTAAACATCTCTATGAAGATAGCCAAAATTCAGTTACATAAAGTTCTAATTTCTCTTGAGACTTTTGCTTTCTTATAGACGTAATTTGCCTTGACCCCTAGCCATTTCAAAGGCAACATGAAACCAATAAGGATATCGAATCAAAAGCCATGACTTACCAATACCATGATGAAAGTATCGTCAAATCCTTGCCAGAAAATACTGTATTTGTATTTGGCAGCAATATGGCAGGGCTGCATGCAGGCGGTGCCGCAAGAACAGCGCTTGAGCACTTTGGTGCTGTAGAAGGGGTTGGTCGTGGCTGGTCTGGTCAAAGCTATGCTATTCCTACAATGAATGAGCATTTGCAACAAATGCCGTTGTCACAGATTCAGCATTATATCGATGACTTTAAAATTTATACCAAGAATCATCCGAAAAATAAGTATTTCCTGACCTCGGTCGGCTGCGGCATTGCAGGTTATAAAGTAGAAGAAATTGCGCCTATGTTTAAGGGGATTTCACATAATGTGATTTTCCCGCAATCTTTTCGCCCGTTTGTAGAAAAACCGCTTCCGAAATTGAATGAAAAATTCCTTAAAACCATTTTCCGTGACTCTATCATTTTTGCTGACCCCACCGATGAACTGATCGAAGTGCTTGCAGTGACCGATAGTGAAAAAAGCCTGGCTAAAATTTTACTGAATACCCAGATGTATCCAACAGATAGTAATGGCCGTGATCGTGTTTTTGAGATTCAGGACATTTTGCATAATTTGAATGGCAAGGTTTTCGATTTCCAGAACAATTCTGAAGGTCCTATGGTCTTTGGTGGTGTGATTCTGGCACTGCTTGAACTGTATAATATTAATGAACAGGATTTTTCAGATGTCTGGCATGGTAAGCGTGAAATTGCGCCACCAAAGCCTGAAAATAAAGCACGTAGAAGCCTTCTCTAATTTCAGACTTAGTATCAATCAAAGCCAATTCCTGAATTGGCTTTTTTATTGTGAAATATAAAAGGTGATCTAATAAAAATAGCATTCAATTTCAAGATAAATATTTAATTATCACATTATTCTAAAATCATTTTTTTGGTCTTATACTTGCCTCATTAAATTAAATAATAAAATTGAGCTGCTTGAATGAACATGCTGGATTCTCCAATTTTTGAATTATCTCCTATTGCCATGTGGCTTGAAGATTTTAGTGAAGTAAAAAAACAATTTGATCTCTGGCGTGCTCAAGGGGTGCAGGATTTACTCACTTTTTTGCAAGAAGACGAATCACGTATTTTAAAATGTGCGAAAAAAATTAAACTGCTTAAGGTCAATCCTAAAACACTAGAGCTTTATCAGGCAGATGACTTTAACCATCTAAGTCAAAATTTGGATCTTGTGTTCAAAGAGGATATGAGCAAATCCCACATCCAGGAACTCGTCGCTCTATGGAATGGAGACACCCAATTTTCCCATTTAGCAGTAAACTATACCTTGACTGGTCAGCGTCTGGATATTCAGCTGAAAGGAATTGTCCTGCCACAACATGAGCATGATCTCTCCCTACTCTTGATTACTACTGAAGACATCACTGCTTATACACAAGCTCGTCGTTTAGAAGAACAAAATCGCCATCTGGCTGAAGCTCGTTTTATTTATTCACCGGCTTCATTATGGATCGAGGATTTTAGCCATATTAAAATTAAACTAGATCATTTACGTGATTTAGGAATTGAAGATTTTCAGACTTTTCTGGATGTACATCATGATTTTATTTATGAATGCATTAGAGAGATTAGAATCATTGATGTCAATCAGGCCACTCTCGATCTGTTCGGCGCCTCAACCAAAGATGCTCTATTAAAGAATGTACATAAAGTCTTTGCTAAAGAAATGGTACAGACCTTTAAAGAACAACTTATTGAGCTTTGGAATGGTAATCTGCATCATCAGCGTGAAGCCGTAAACTATGCACTGGATGGGAGTATCCGTCATGTCCTGCTTCAATTTACCGTATTTCCTGATTATCTCCATGACTGGAGTATTGTTCAAATTGCCCTGACAGATATTACCGCACGTAAAAAAGCTGAACATTATCTGGAATATTTAGGCAGACATGATGTCTTGACTCAGCTATGTAACCGTTCATTTTACATGCAGGAACTGAACCGTCTAGAACGTAATTTACTGCGTCCAGTATCCTGTATTTTTATGGATCTCAATGGACTCAAAGAATTAAATGACTGCCTTGGACACGATGCTGGAGACAATCAGTTACGTCGCGTAGGTAACATCCTGAATCAACTTATTCAACATACGCCCTATTCTGCCTCTCGAATTGGTGGAGATGAATTTGTCGTTCTTTTACCTGGTGCGGATCAAACTGCTTTGCAAAATTGTCTCAATAGTTTGCATGAACTTTTAGTGGTTGATAACCAGTTTTACTCACATCAGCCAATCAGCCTATCGATCGGACATGCAACCAGCTATGCAGATGAGCGTCTTGAAGACATGCTAAAACGTGCCGATCAAGATATGTATCATCAGAAAAGAAGTCATTATCAAAATAATGACCGCAGAATGCCAGCTTCTCAGTAAGTTAAATGATTTAAATAGCAATAAATAAAAAAGCCATGGTCAAACCATGGCTTTTTTATTAGAAAACTTATCGTTTTCCCATTGAACGACGGGTGCCACGTGGTGGCATCCAGGTTCGATCAGCATAACGTTGTGGCTTGGGACGAAGATCCTCTAAGATCTCATCTGTTGCACCTTGATCAGCTTGCTTCAATGGAAACGGCAAATTAACTAAAGGCTTTTTCTTGGGAGTATTTGGGGAGCTCATCAGCTTGACTCAATAATAACTCAGTCTATTGTACAAAAAAAAGAGCGAGATGTAAAAACAAGTCTTTTTATTGTGTTATCAAACGATGTTTCATCTAATGTTGCTACCATTTTTTGATTAAAAAAACAACGTCTCAAGTATTCCATTTATCTTAATTTAAGCAATTTTAGAGTAGAGTAAATACTCTATAATTATCTAAATTGAACTTATAACCTCTGTACACGACAAATTTCACAGAACCCTTATCCTATCAGGGTTCTGC
>NZ_QMBM01000012.1:0-12627 GCF_003289665.1 Acinetobacter sp. SM1B | reverse complement strand
GAGACTGTAAATAAAACTGTGTAAACGCTTAAACTATCCCTCAACGCTGTTGGGGGGCAACACAGGTGTTTACCATGAAAGATGAAGCAATGCTGGCATTGGCAAAAGAATTTGCTAAGAACTTAAAAACAGAAGCTGACCTGAATAATTTCAGTAAAGCTTTAAAGAAACTCACCGTTGAAACTGCACTCAATGCTGAACTGACTGAACATTTAGGCTATGAGAAGAATAGTCCTCGTATAGGCAAAAATACACGTAATGGCTATACAACCAAACGGCTATTTACTGATGATGGTGAATTTGAACTAGACACGCCTAGAGATCGTGATGGCACTTTTGAGCCCCAGTTGATCAAGAAGAGTCAAACCCGTATCACACAAATGGATAGCCAAATCCTATCCCTATACGCCAAAGGCATGACGACACGAGATATTGTTGCCACATTCAAGGAAATGTACGATGCGGACGTCTCCCCAACGCTTATTTCCAAAGTGACGGATGCAGTTAAAGAACAAGTAATAGAATGGCAAAATCGACCATTGGATGCCCTTTATCCTATTGTCTATATGGATTGTATCGTCGTGAAAGTGCGTCAAGATAGTACGATTGTTAACAAAGCGGTGTATCTGGCATTAGGTGTCAATACAGACGGACAGAAAGACTTATTAGGTATGTGGATGTCAGAAAACGAAGGTTCTAAATTTTGGCTCTCAGTCCTTACAGAACTGAAAAATCGTGGGTTAAAGGATATTCTGATTGCCTGCGTAGATGGACTGAAGGGCTTTCCTGATGCAATCAATACAATTTACCCTGATACGCATATTCAGTTGTGTATCATCCACATGGTACGCAACAATCTTAAATATGTGAGTTGGAAAGACTACAAAGCTGTCACAGCCGATTTAAAAAAGATATATCAAGCTGTTACAGAAGACGCAGCCTTACAAGCTTTAGATGAATTTGGACAAAAATGGGATGAGAAGTATCCTCAAATCAGCAAGTCATGGCTTGCCAACTGGACGAATCTAAACACGTTTTTCGCTTATTCTATGGATATTCGCAAAGCGATTTACACGACGAATGCGATTGAATCATTGAACAGCGTTATCCGCCATGCAACCAAGAAAAGAAAAATCTTCCCAACTGATGATTCCGTGAAAAAGGTGGTATATTTAGCAATTATGGCAGCAAGCAAAAAATGGACGATGCCTATTCAGAATTGGAAAGCTGCCATGAATCGCTTTAGTATCATGTTTGAAGAGCGTGTAACCAAGTATTTTTAAAACTGTATTTACACAGAATTATTTACACCCTCGATAAATTTAACCAACGTATCCTGAATAAATTCCTCCAATTCAATACCTTGTTTTTTAATTAATTTTTCTAAATTTTCAATTATTTCATGGTCTAATTCAAACGAAATTTCTGATGAGGTCGCCATTAATAAATCGTAGTTGCTTTCTACCATTTTTCTAAAGACTTCCTCAGGATTATTCTTTAATGGCACGTTGAAAGACAGTCGGAGAGAACTGTTAATAATTTCAACATGTGTATATCCAAGATGTTCTGTACTTTTTCCGACAAATCCTAAATGCTTCATCATGATTCTCGAATCTGGTTATAGCGAATAGCCCTCAATCGAGAGCTATATAAATCAAGCCAGGCTTTCTTTTACAAATTGTGGATCAACAATAAATAATCGAATAAGGGATGTTGCTGCTCCTGAAGGTCTTCTAGCACCTTGTTCCCAAGATTCGAGTGTACGTCTCGAAACACCCAGAAGTTTGGCAAACTGTTCTTGTGTCAGTTGAGCCTTTCTACGAGCTAATGCTACATCGGTCTCAGTGATTACAGTTCTTTTAGCAGCATTATTAGCAAGCATGTCATCTATACCTAGCAAGATTTCAGCTTCAATATCTCTGGTTGCTTCAAAAGCTTCGAGTTCTTTTTCAGTCATTAAACGAGTCATTTAATTTCTCCACCAATGCTTGAAGAGTTTTCTTACTAAGCTGTACCGTTTGCTTTTTACTGTACAGGGTTAATAACCAGATCTCTCCATTTGTTAAACGATTAAAGTAGATGACTCTGACACCACCACTTTTACCCCTACCACCACTCGTCCATCTAATTTTACGAATGCCACCTGAATTAGGCTCTACATCTCCGGCTTCAGGATTTAATGCCAAGAATGTTTTAAATTCTTCGTACTCTTCCTGAGTCCAATAAACAAGACAGTATTTAGTAAATAATGGGGTTTCACATATTGTATACATTGCTGATGTTCATACTACCTTGTAGTAACTCATCATATACCACTATGTAGTATTATTGAATATTAATTTTCAGCTTTTTGGTTGTTTAGATTTAACAAGCAGAGTTCTTATATAATTCTGAGGATAAAGGCTATCAAATATGCATACGTAAAATTCTGCGTGAAACCATATTGAAGAATTCAAAAATCACCCTTTAGATTAGGAGCAATAGGATGAACTACTTTGCACAGGATCCCTTCTAGGTAATGTTACCTAGGAGGAATCATGAAAAGACTGAAATCTCAGTATCATCAATCTGTAAAAAAACCACATCCTAATGATTATTTTTATAAACGCTTTCCTAATGTGAAAAGTGTTTATCATAAAAAATTCAGTACACACCAAGAGAAAAGCTTTTATTCAATTCATTGCATTGAATATAAAAACTATCCTCTTAAACTTCGTGTAGCGCGAGGGCCTGGTCTAGCTGAAGCATGGGATGATCTTCCAGCATATGTCTATAAAGTTGCTAAAAGTTGGAAACATAATTCCAGAAGACAGCATCAGTACTACAAAGAACATGAACAACACTAAGAAAAATGAGGGAGTTTTTCCCTCATTTTTTGTATAAAACTCATTCTAAAAGACTGATTATTAGAAATAGATAAAGGATTCTGCATCATTGAAAGAGTAAAATTTATAAAATCAGAAGTATTGAAATTGCCTTCTGTTAACTTGATGAAATGAGTACTAAAACCTATGAAAAGAGATGAAATTTTAGGACATGACTCTTCTGAAAAAATCATTTTTTGCTTTCTTTATGAAAATGATGAAAAGGTTATCTCGCTGTTCGTTCGCTATTCAGATGAAAATACGATGAATATTGCAAAGCAGTCAGTCACTTTACATAGCCTATTTTGGAAATCAGATACGAGTGCACAAAATTTGAAGGAATTATTTGAAACTGATCCTTCTTTAGTAAATTTAGGCGTAGAGTTTTGGGCAGATTTTTTTTAGTTCAATAAAAAATTTCCACCAGGCTTCAATAATGTGAAAGGACCGCTCCATGAATAACAAACTATTTGATCATCTTGTCCTTTCACTAAAAGAAGCAGGTGCCATAAAACGTGATGAAATTCAGGCAAGCCAAGCCACAGACCTTAGGCTGCCTGACTCTAAAGCAGGGTGTGAAAAAATGGGATTAACCCAAGTAGAGTTTTCTATACGTTTACATCTCAGGAAAACAACCAACAGAACTGAAAGTAAATTTAAATAACTTAAAAAGTATTAACTTTTAAATTAAATGTTTATATAAAAAAGCTATCCAAAGAATTATAAATTAAACAACTTCCGGTCACGTTCATCTGTTAAATATTTATCCATCTGAGCAATTAGTTTAGCTTTGGCCTGTTCATCTCCTTCGGTGATTCTTAGCATACAGGATCCAATTAAAATCTTGCGTCTGGTATCATCCTTTCGAGCCTGTTCTTTCTCTTTGGCACGTTCTCTTGCTAGTGCTGCCTGTCTTTGAGCCTTTAACTGCTTTAGCTTTTCTTCTTGTGCTTTGATTTTGCTGTCTAGTGTTTCAGTAACGCTCATTAATCCAATATCATCATCCTGGGAAACCATCCCTAACATAAGCGCACTTGAATATGCATTCAAGGTGCTATATTTATAGTAATGTTTTCCTCGAAGAGCGCACTTATGCAAACTTCGTTTGCAAGTCCGATTGGGGTCTCCCCAATACCCCGACAACCGTATCCACGGTTGTATTTCACTACGTGAAAATTTAAAAGCGAAAAATAGGCATGGCGATTTACCACTTTTCAGTCAAAACCGTAGCACGGTCAGCAGGGCGTTCCGCTACTGCTGCGATTGCCTATCGGGCAGGTGAAAAGATCTATTGTGAACGTGAGGGCCGAGAACATGATTACAGCCGAAAAACAGGTGTGGAATATAAAGAAATTTATTTACCCGAAGGCGCACTAGAACATTTAAAAAACCGGGAAAGACTCTGGAACGAAGTTGAACAACGGGAAACCCGAAAAAACTCGACAGTTGCCCGAGAATTTGAAATCGCTTTTCCAAGTGAATTAAATCAGGAACAACGCCTGGCCATGCTCGAAGAGCTATGCGCCAGTATCGTGGACAGACATCAGGTGGCCGTCGATGCCTGTATTCATGCACCGCATACTGGATCTGGTAGTGATGAACGCAATTATCACGCGCATATCCTGATGAGCACACGCAAACTTACTCCGGAAGGCTTCACGGATAAAACCCGGGAACTGGATCAGAAACACAGTGGAGAAATCGAACACTGGCGCGAACACTTTGCCGATATCTGCAATATGCACCTGGATCTGGCCGGATCCACCGCCAGAGTTGACCACCGCAGCTACAAAGACCAGGAGAATGGCCTGGAAGCCACCCTGCACGAAGGACCGAAAGTCACCGAACTACGTAGAAGAGGCATCGAAACCGAAATCAGCCGAACCAATGATGAAATCAAAGAAAGAAATCAGGCTCAGCTGCAATACGGCAAAAATATGGATCTGCTGATTGCTGAAAATGAGATCAAACTCAATACACTAAAAACTGAACAGCAGATCCAAATCAAAAATAGTGCTAAAACGCCACCAATTGACGAAAAAGCCCTGTTTGAGGAAAAACAGAGGGAAACCCTTGGCAAAGTGCTAAAACGCGAAATCAGCGCAAAAGACGCGAATCTAGACCTAGAATTTATGCAGGATGTTTTTAAAAAGGCAGAAAACACCTTGGGCAAGATGCAAAAGCATAAAAATGAGTTTAGTCAGCAGCTCGCCCAAGACATCGTGAAAAACAGACTGAAACAAAGTCATGACAAGTTGCAAAGTCTGGTCGATCAACACAATGAATTAACCCAGAACAAACCCTTACTGTTTGGAAAAAAAGCCTGGGAAGCCCAACGTGACGAGGTTTATCAGGAACACAAAAAGCTAAAAGGTCAGCATGAACACCAGAAAAAACATGGTGTGAAGGATTTATTGGAAAATGAAAAGTTCAAAGAACATGCCTGGAAGCAGTACCAACAACAACATCCGGCCAAAGCCAAGCAATACCAGACTCTATACTCAACCTATCAAGTCATTAAAAAATGTGTGAATGAGATCAAAGCAGAACAACAGCTGAAACTCAGACAAGAACAACAACTCAAAGCACAGCAACATGCGCCTAAAATGAAATCTCGTGGCATGAGTCGCTAAACAGAGCGAGTGTCTACGAGCGAACTGAGAAAATTTGCCCTTTCCTTTCCCTGATTACAAGCTCCCTATCCATCAATCACCTGCATACCAGAGCATCCCGCATGGGTGCGAACTTTCCAAATTTGATTCTTAAATCGAGCGTAGCGAGAAAAAAAGTTCATGAGCGCAGCGAATTCCGAGTTGCTTTTGCTTTTTCTAAAAGTCACGAAAATATTAACCAAAAATTGCCCCAACAAATCGAGCGAAAGCGAGATTCAATAGAGTTTGAGCGTAGCGAAAACCAAGGGCAATTTTTTACTCCCTGGGCTTTTAATTATTTTTAAGCTTTTAAATGCTTTTAATTAAGCTGTAATCCTTTATTCATAATGGTTCTAGAGATATTAAAACGAGGTTTACCTTGCATTAAAACGAGGTTTACCTTGCATTAAAACGAGGTTTACCTTGCATTAAGCGAGATAATTATATAACCTCGTCTTATTGAATTAAAAATATAATCTTTTCATATGAAAACAGAACTAGTTGTTAAAGATAACGCCTTAATCAATGCCAGTTATAACCTCGATCTAGTTGAACAGAGGTTAATTCTTCTAGCTATTGTTGAAGCAAGGGAATCGGGTAAAGGGATAAATGCTAATGATCCACTAACAGTTCATGCTGAAAGTTATATTAATCAGTTTGGTGTACATCGAAATACGGCTTATCAGGCGTTAAAAGATGCTTGCGATGACTTGTTTGCAAGACAATTCAGTTATCAGAGTCTTAGTGAAAAAGGTAACATTATTAATCACAAATCAAGATGGGTGAGCGAGGTGGCTTATATTGATAATGAAGCTGTCGTTAGACTTATTTTTGCCCCTGCTATTGTGCCTTTAATTACTAGGTTAGAAGAACAATTTACAAAGTATGAAATACAACAAATAAGTAATTTAACAAGTGCTTATGCTGTTCGTTTATATGAAATATTGATTGCATGGCGTAGTACTGGAAAAACGCCTCTCATAACTATGTATGATTTTAGACAAAAAATAGGTGTACTCGAGACTGAATACAAACGAATGTATGATTTTAAAAAATATGTTTTAGACATTGCATTAAAACAAGTAAATGAACATACCGATATTACTGTCAAAGTTGAACAGCATAAAACAGGTAGATCTATTACTGGTTTTTCATTTAGCTTTAAACAGAAAAAATCAGCCACGCATTCAGTCGAATCTAAAAGAGATCCGAATACATTAGACCTCTTTTCAAAAATAACAGATAAACAACGCCATCTATTCGCCAACAAGCTCTCAGAGCTTCCTGAGATGAGTAAATATTCACAAGGCACAGAAAGCTATCAGCAATTTGCTGTACGTATAGCTACCATGCTGCAAGATGCAGAGAAATTTAAGGAATTAATTCCTTTACTCAGAAAATTAGGATTTCAATGACATTGTTAATTGAAATTGTTAAGTTAACAGTCAGGTATTAACACAAGTTGAAAACTGGTTTACATAATGAAAAAACTGTCAGTTTCAGAGTTAGCTAAGCTTTATGGATATTCAAGACAAGCCATATATGCACATATAAACAAAGGAAATTTATCTAAAGGATCTGATGGATTAATTGACTTTTCAGAGGCCCTAAGAGTTTTTGGGAAACCACAAAAAAAAGAGGATACAGTCAATCAAAGTCAATCAATTAACAGTCAAAACTTGACAGAAGTTGACTTACTAAAACGTCAAGTTGACATACTGGAAAAACAATTAAATCAGGCAATACAGAGAGAAAATCAATCTTTAGAACGTGAATCGTTTTATCAAGAACAGATTGAAGCTATGCAGCGCTTACTAGAAGCACCAAAAGCCAATATGACTACCTTTACCGATCAGAGCTTTAAACAGGATATAGCAACGGATCCTCGGTCGGAATTAGCAACGAACTATGACGAATTGACTACTCCTCAGCAAGATAATAAGCGTATTCCTATCCCGGAGCATGTTGAACAAGAACAGAAGAAGAGAGGCTTCCTAAGCCGCTTTTTCCTTCCATATGGTTAGCCAAGACTCCAGTTTTTTGATGAGCCAATTTCAGTGCAAGCACATGAAATAATGACTCCTCAAAAAACCGGATGAGGTTTATTAAAACTGAATAAACCCGTGGAACATTGCTTACTTATTGATCGTGGAACATAAAAAAATGCCAAAAAAGCCTAAGAGTGACTGCTTAGGCTTTTTTTAAAGATATAAGACATTGTTTTTAAAGGATTTTTACAGATCATTTCGTATAAGGTGTATTATGTTAATTTTAGAGAATCTTAAAAAATACTTTTATGAAAAATAAAATTGAAGATTTAAAATCAACAATTCAAGAACTAATAGAATTGTTTGAAGAACAGAATTTAGAACATTGGGCAGAAATGTATAAAAGAATACTGTTCTATATTGATGATGATCTAGAATACGCAAAATATAAAATACAAAGTACCATTGGAGGAATGGGATCAATGGATGATATCGTTTTATATCGCAATGGTGATCCACTTATCAAAGAAAACAATCGTTTGGATTACTTAAGAAGTAAATTATATGTTTTTTGCGAAAGCTAAATTATTCTTAATATCGCTAATTTAACATAATGGCGATTATACGAATCTAAAAATGGGAGTCTTTAGCTCCCATTTTTATTGTTAAACATTGAATCCTATATGTTTTCCTGTTGGAAGCTCTACATCAATACGGAGCTTCCCGCCCATTGCCTCAACATACTTTTTCATGGTTGAAATCTTAAGATCATTGCCACGATTTTCTATTGCTGAAAGCGATGGCTGTTTTATTCCCAAAGTTTCAGCAAGTTCCTTTTGAGAGATTTCAAGTTCTTCACGAATAAGATGAAGCTGATTTTCTAGCAGTAATTCATCTGCCATTTTTTGAATACGGGCTTGGCTCTCTGGAGAGCGGCTAGCTAACAATTCTTGCAGAGTCTTAGCCATTAGATTTATCTCCTAGGGTGGTGAGATGAAGTTGGTATTGTTCATCTGCAATATCCAGCATGTCTTTATAAAAACGCTTTTTACTGCCTTTATCAGCAATACATAGAACAATAGCCTGTCGTAAAGGATCAAATGCGAAGAAAGCTCTCAGTGGTTTACCTCGATGTTGAACACGAAGCTCTTTCATGTTGGTAAATTTAGAGTCATAGACAGTATCTACTAAAGGGCGGCCTAAACTTGGTCCTTGCTGCTGTAGAACAACTAGGGCAGCCAGAACCTTCTCTTGTGTTGATTCGTCTTGCTGTTCAAGCCATTCATTAAATAGATCTGTCGTAATGACTATCCACATACCACAACCAAAATATAGATTATAGTCTATATTTTAGGAGCATTATGCTTGTTTTGCAAATGAGAAATGATAGGCAATAAAAAACCCCAGCATCCTGCCGGGGTTTTTCATATTGGGTTGCCTATTCATTTTAGATTTATATGAATAAAAGTAAAAAAAATAAATACACTACTTTAACTACGAAAGAAAAGTGTAATAAACTTAACCACATATGCCTAATTAATCATAAATACATGAAATTATTTAGATTTGCTGAAAAAAAATTCAATTTAAACCTAAGAAAACTAATACTTTTTTTATCGATTTTTTCTGTATCTAGTCTTTTTATAATTTCTTTAGTTATTAGCTACCAAGTAGTAAAAAAACAACTTATAAACAATTCATTATCATTAAATTCTCAGTATGCAAATAAAATTGCGATGAGTACAGACAATTACTTTAAAAATATTGCTATAGAATTAGAATATAGTGCAAAAATTTTAGGGAAAAAATATAATAATGAAGAACGTGAAGCAGAAGTAGAACGTCTCAAAATGCAATCTAACTATTACAATAGTGTAGTTATAGGAGATCCATTAGGTAGATTAATTAACTATTCTCCTAATATTTTGAATATTGATAAAACCAAAATACAAACTACATTAGGAATTAGAAACTCTATAAAGAGTAAAAAATTTTATATTTCTACGCCATATCGCTCTATTAAAAATAATATGATTATTTTTATATCGTATCCTATATTTGATGAAAAGAAAAAGTACAAAGGCTTTATCGGATCAACAATTTATTTAGAAGAAAAAAATGTGATCAATCAACTTTTAACAACCACTGAAGGCTATAGAAAAAGTTACATGTATGTAATTGATAAAAATGGCCAAATAATTTTTCATCCTGATCACAAAAGAATTGGTGAAATAGCTAAAAATAATAGTGGATTGGAATATATAAAACAAAACAAAAATGGGACAACTCGTCTTATCAATAGCCGAGGAGTTGATAACCTTGCAGGATTTGCACATATCAAAACTACTGATTGGATTATTATCTCTCAACAACCTACATTAGAACTTCTAACTCAAGCAAATTCAATTATTTATAAGGTTTCGGGTGGGATTTTTATATTTTATCTAATTATTTTTTATATTGTTTGGAAATGCTCATTTTATATCGCATCTCCGTTGCATAAACTTGCTTCTATTGCAGGATCACTTGACCAATCAGAAACAAGTAATGAAATTAAAAGCATTATCCCGTGGTATTATGAGATTGTTAAATTTAAGCTTTCATTATTATTAAGTATGAGAAGCTTTTCATTAAGAATAAATGAGATGGATTACCATATTAATACGGATCCTCTTACTGGTTTAATGAATCGTAGAGGTTTGAATTTCACTATAGAGAAAAAATTAAGTATAAATAGTTTTTTTTCTATTTTAATGATAGACGTAGACTTTTTTAAAAAAATAAACGATACATATGGACATGAGCAAGGAGATTTAGTCCTAAAGTGCCTTGCAGAGATTATGCAAAAAAACTTTAGGAAAAATGATGTTTGCTGCCGTTATGGAGGTGAAGAGTTTATTGTTCTAATACCAAACGTAAGTAAAGAGGAAGCTTATGAAAGTGCAGAACGGTTTAGAAAAGCGGTAGAACAACAATTTATAGAAAATGTAGGCTACATTACTATTTCTATAGGTATAGCATATTGGCCAGAAAGCTCCGAGGACATTTCAGAAGTCTTTAGGATTGCAGATAAGCACCTTTATGAAGCTAAAATTAGTGGCAGAAACTGTATAAAATTCTAATTTATAGGCCTGATATTTAACATAAAATCTCTTATGTGAAGCAATCTGAATGCAGCGGTGCCCCATTGGGGCGCGTTGAGATAAGCCTCTTTTAGATAACTTTAGCAACTCGATAGACAGTTGCAACTCCACAATTCACTGCTTTGGCAATTTCTTCCTTAGTCATATTGCCAGCTGCTAGCAATTCTTTTATTCGTTTGTGCTTAGCCTCATTGGCTTTCTTACCTGTTGGCTTGTAACCCGAACGTTCCAGGCCCTGCTTAATACGTTCTATACGTTTCTCATTGTCTAGGCGGGCCATTGTTGCCAGGAGATCAATCAACATATTGTTGATGAGTTCCAAGATTGAATGAGTAATGCTGTCACTGGTTTGAATCATTTGGTAGGTAGTAGGAAGATCTGCCACAATTAATCGAAGTCCTTTCTCCTGAATCCTGCGCTTCAGCTCTTGAAAATCCTGTTGGGTTAGGCGTGATAATCGGTCAATACTTTCAACCAACAAGGTGTCACCTTGATTTGCTTCTGACAGTAGCTTATTCAATTCAGGTCGGTTTAACTTCGTACCACTATAGTTTTCCACGTACACAATGGTTTCGCCCAAATTCAAGTTTTGGTTTAGATCCTGAAGAATCTGCAAAGCCCTTTCTGCATCTTGATCTTTAGTTGAAGCTCGTAGATAAATACGTGTATTCATTTCTATCATTTAGCCTTAATTCGATTAGATCAATGATAATGCTATCATTTAATTATTGCATTAAGTTTAATGATAGATGCTTTATGTTATTTGGCTCGCTATCATTCAGCTATACTCTTTTGATAAAAAAGCAGGACTGAAAGCCATGCTCTGGGAATTTGTATAACGTGTATTATGTTAATTTTAGATTTACTAAAACTATTTTTTGAGAACTAGGCTGTTATGGGAACTGTAAAGCTCAAATCTTCTGATGAAGTTTTTCAATTAAAAATTAGTCTTCTAGGCAGTGATCCTGAAATCTGGAGAACTATTCAAATTTCATCGGCAGCTACTTTATCTACGCTCCATAAGGCAATTCAATCTGCTTTTGATTGGGAAGATAGCCATTTACATGAATTCACGACTATTAAGCATGAAAAGATCAATAAAAGACAAAAATTGAAAGAAGTTCTACGTGTAGGTAAAAAAATTATATATACATATGATTTTGGCGATTGTTGGGAACATTTGATTACTGTAGAAAGCAGACAATCTCCTGATTTAAATAAAAAATATCCATGTTGTATAGATGGTCAAAATCATGCTCCATTTGAAGATATTGGAGGAATTTTTGGATATCTTGATATTTTAGATGCATTACAAGACCCTAAACATCCAAGATATGACGATTACATGCAAATTATCGAGGATGAAATAGGAGAGATAGAGTTTGATCCGACCTACTTTAATTCACATGATATTAAGTTTTAAACCTGATTTAACATAATGGCGGTTATACGAAGTACACTTGTATATTAATATAAATATCAATAAGTTAAAAATTTAGTCATGACTAAGAAAACCTCAAAAATCGGCTTTTGTAATAAGTTGGTGAGTTTTTAAGCGAATCTGTAACATTTTGCCAAGAAAATTGATTAATAAATGATCAATTTGGTAATCAGTGCCCATTTCATGCGGATCCAGGTTCCAAAACTATCCCCAATTGCTGGGGATAAAATTTAGGCTATTTTGTACGCCCTGGCGCACATAAATCTCGGCTCTTTGCGGCTATTTGAAAAGCGCCAAATTTCCTATGATGAACCCATCAGGAACAGGATGTTCCATAACATAAAACAATAATTATAAGTTATTACACAAGGACCAGAGGGTAAAACAGCACACGAAGAAGAAATAAAAACCCCGGCAAGATGCCGGGGTTTTTTATTGCCTGAATATAGTAATTAGTGGGCAGTATCTGATTGGTTTTGATTGATAAATTGAGACTGTAAATAAAACTGTGTAAACGCTTAAACTATCCCTCAACGCTGT
>NZ_QMBM01000011.1:0-7264 GCF_003289665.1 Acinetobacter sp. SM1B | reverse complement strand
TGGCTCAATTAGGGGCGCTTTGCATTTCAAATCTTTGTGCAACAAAGCCTATATCAAATAGAAGTTTTATTTTTAAAGTACCTCTTCAGCTTTTAACTGGTAGAGATACTTTGACTGCTTATTTTGGAGATATTTTTATCCCCATTTTACGCTTAATTTTTTTGACTAAGCGGCTTAAGCCAGGTGAAGAATTTTTCCTGGTGTTTTCTTTAATTCCAGAAGCAAGGCTGCAAACTTGAGCTCTTGCAAACGTAAATTCAGATACAATTGCTGAATGCGGGCCTGACTTAAATCCTGCCCTTTATGATTAATTAAATAAAAATCATCTTGCAGCGCCTGTAGCATCTGTCCCAGATTATCTGCAGTTAAACGAGACAGATACAGGTCAGCACGGCTGTTAAAGGCCAGACTGATCATATCCATGGTGGTATTACGGCGATCTTCATCGACATAGTTGCATTGCGCAACTTTTTTGTCTCGAATCGCCTGCTCAATCTGCTCACGAATATCCTGTAAATGTCTTGCAGCATCTTGCTCCTGATAACCCTCTATTAATTCAGTCAAAACATCTTTAGCTGCTAAAGTGAATCCATGCTGATAACCATGAATTTTATGCTCTAAGGCAGTAACTACATTCTGCAAGCGATATTCTTCTTGTGCCTGTTTATAATAGCGCTGCAGTTTTTCCCGTGCCTGCTGATCCACCTTTTGAATTGCCTTAGCCTGATAATCCTCTATAAATGCCTTCACCCGCTCGATATAGCCTTTAATGTCATCCACCATGATTGAAGCATCAACCTTGGTCATTTCTACAAAATTTTCAGCCTGTAAGGTACGGTTAATGACATATTGTTCAATTTCGCAGATCTCCTGGTATTTCTTATATTTTTCTAAAGTCGTGCGTAAACTACTGATCTGCACGCGTAGCTGAGACAAATCGTACTCACTATCTTCTACCTGTTGTTCATAATCAGTCAGTTTATGACGTACATGATCCAGATTGTCCTGTAAAACATCGAGGTTTCCACGCAGGGATTTTAATTTGTTTAGTGTGACTGCAAGTACGCCAGATAGTATCCCCACCAGAACGAATAAAATAATACTTAACATCGTCCGTGCCTTAATTAAAAAAATAAAATAAGAAAAATGCTTTAAATCAAACCAAAGAACTTATGAAAGATTCTTATTTTGCACTGATTTTCTCAAAAATCCTATCACTAGAATTAGGTATAAATATTTAATAATACTGATATTTTTGTTGAATCTTATTGCTTTATCTATTGAAATCTTGCCGGAATAAAAATATTAAAGCTTTAAGTATGAATTAACTTATAAGATAGACAGCAAGTTATTGAATTTAATTATATAAATATTATATTCCTTATTTTTTATCAAAATTAAAAAATAATGTTGTTTAATAACATATATTTAAATTTACCAAATTTTGATCTTTTTTAAAATTCAATTTTCCTCATAAGACAGTATTAAGATAGGTAAACTTATAAATTTACATGGTTCAACAAAGCACATAACTATATTTAAACTAATGCTTTTTAGATCAAAAAATAAGTAAATTTAGAGAATTAAAGAAAAAATATGAAATATTTTCTCACACTTTATACAACGCAATAGATGAATAAAGTGTTCTGCATCCATTCCACAAACTCAAATATTATTTAATAAAACATAGAGTTGAAGCTAAAAAAATTTAGAAAGGCACATTACCGTAAATTTCTATCGGTTTATCACTTAAGGGTTGGGTAAATGCAAGATAACTGGCATGCAGGGCCATACGTTGCAGCGGACTGCGCAGTGGTTCAGGGTGATAGATTTTATCGCCAGTAATTGGATGACCAATATGCATCATATGCACACGCAGTTGATGCGAACGCCCGGTAATCGGCGTTAATAAGACACGGCTAATATCTTGTGCCACATCATAATCCAACACTTGATACAGGGTTTTAGAGGGCTTGCCCATTTCCGTATGTACCATCTGACGTGGCCGATTTTCCCAGTCAGTGATGAGTGGGGCATTGACTTCGCCCTCACCGACCAGTTTGCCTTGTACTAAAGCGATGTAATGCTTATTCACCGTACGCGCCTGAAACATTTTACTGACTGCTACTTCTGCATCACGATGCTTGGCAAACATCAGAATTCCGGAAGTAGCCATATCCAGGCGATGGGTAATTCGTGCTTCCGGAAATTGCTCGCGCACACGTAAATACGCGCTGTCATGATGCTCTGGCAGACGACCCGGCACCGATAATAACCCTGCCGGTTTTTCAATCACCACCAGATCCTCATCTTCATAGAGAATTTTGAGTGGATCTTGAGGTGGGCAGTAAACAAAGTTATCGTTTAGTGGCATGGCGCAATTGCATGGGGAGAAAGATGCGCAAAATAACAATGTCAATCCAGTGTGTCAATCTGAACGTTTACAGGAAGTTGATTTAAGGAGGTTATACTCGGCTTGCGACCTGACCAGCCGGGTTCAAGCTGCTCAGATCGTACTGCTGAATTGCTTCCGGGTTAATTTAATCTGCCAGATAGTAATCGACTGTAGATACGACACGAACTTTTTTAAGATAAGGTGTATTACTGTCGCGATCTTCAATACTGAACAGACCCTGATTAGCGGTTTTGATTTTTCCCAGACGACTTTGCGAATCAGCTGCAAATTTTTCTGCCACGCTCCGAGCATTTTGTGTGGCCTGTTCAATCATCGCTGGTTTAATGTCATTCAAGCCAGTAAATAGATACTCAGTTCGTTGTCCAGAATCATCGCCACCAAAGGCAATGCCCTTTTTACCCAGTTCTGCTAAACGGGTTTGTGCTGCCCGTACTGCATCAATATTATGGGTATACACGGTAATCGTTTGATGTGCCGTATAACGCAGGGCGACATTGGCATCTCCGCCATACTGCTGTGCATATTTATCTGTGGTGACGGGTGCTCCCGTGGTAATTTCTTCGGCTTTAAAGCCTTCACCTTTCAGGAAAGTCTGGATTTGCTGGGTTTGTAGTTCCATCACGTCATAAAGCTGAGCCAGATCCTGACTGGCCGAACTAAAACGAATCGGCCAGACCGCGACATTTGCCTTAACTTCACGTTCAGACAGGCCTTTGACCGAAACAATCCGTTCATACTGTTTGATCTTGACGGCACTGTTCCCCAGAATCCATCTCGCTATAATCATTCCTAAGCCGATGAGTGCACCTAAAATCAGGGCGGGTTTAAACTGATTCATTTGCCTGAGCTCCTTTTAGCGATGTTGTTGTTTTTAGTTGGATAATTTTAATAAGTTAAACTGGGTCTTTGAGATTACTATTCGACCACAGGTTAAAATCACGTTAATGAAAGATTCAAATCTATTATTTCTCTCTATGTTCACATCAGATATAAAGCCAATAAAGGCACTAGATTAAATAGAAAAATACCAATCTTATAGAGTGCCATACCTGCATAATGAATGGCATCGAAGGTTGAGTCTGATAGCTGGAACCATTTTCCATGCAACTGTTTGACCCAATCATGGGCAAAGACAATGATCAGGAACCAGAATATTAATATGCTGTAATTAACGAACAATGCATACAGTAAAAATTGCCGCCAGAAATCAAGCTCCATCGTGATTCCCCTAAAGGATACGGTTCAATTTCCAGACTAGCATAAATTGACTGAATAAAAAGAAATGGCGGATATAACACTGTTAAGGAGATTTGAATAGAAGAGTTATTTTTATATTTTCTAATGGGTTTTACTGGAGAATTTTTAGGGTGTTGGGAAAACTCGCGATGGTTTACTTCAACTATCAATCTTTGTAAGAATTGATCTTATAGCCTACAAACTTCTGGTTCATAGCGTCCTAAGCCGGATCAAGACCTTTTGGGTAAGTACTGCTCTCGCGTTTTGCGCCGCTCACAGCATGCTACTCTTTCCGATCCCGTCACACCCTTGAGAAATATATTAGCCTTGAGCGTACGGAATTAATTTCCTATGTTTTTATCATTTTTCTAATTTTTGAAAAATTATTCCGATTTAAAAGACAATTCAGAGAAATAAATCTCATTGGCTCATTTTTATGACGTTTTATTTTAAAAAAATGAGCTTTATTGGAATTTTATTTACCCCTTTTCTCCTTTTTTTTCACTTTATAAAGTTCCCTGCAACCATTGTGCAGTAAACCACCAGCCACTCATGGCACACATCCCGGACATGATAATTGCCAGTACTTTATTCATTTTGCTTAATTCAGATGTCAGTACTTTCAGATTGATCAGATAAGCCAGCGCAAAATAGATCAGCCCAATTGCACCACAAAAAGGCACAAATATGAGCGACCAAGCCGCACAGGCATGTGCAGAAAGCGGTAGTTTCGGGGATTCAGAAACGTGGTTGGTCATATCCATACTCATTTGCCCTCTTTATCGTGCATAAAAGTGCACTAAATTAAGTCAAAGCTCTGCGATTAGATGAAGCTTTGCATCCTCGTATTAAATAAATTGCAAAATGTGCGCCAATTTCAGGCGGTTAGATATTTAAAATGTGAGTTGATCAAAGTCTTTAATTTTGGATAAATAAATAGGTGACTTTTTATGCACTGAATGCGTTTCTTTATATTTTGGGTTGCGCTCCGGATCCGTGATTAGGTTTTTACTATAGATTTTTTTGCCAGTCAGCAGATTAAAGCTGGTTTTCGACTCAAGTAAAGGACCATGATGAGAAAACTGGTCATAGCCAATCAGTCGCATATCCTGATTCTGAAGACGGAATTTATAGCTCCAATAGCCATAACGTCCATGCTGATACGTAAGCTGCAGTAGTCCTTTGTTAATTTCAGGCACCAGTTCAGGTGGATAGTACACCCCACCATCTTCCTGATCCGAGCTGAAACAGTTCAGGTTTTGCAGAAACTGTTTATAAGTGTTCTTGTCCTTTTGCCCCAAAAGAACAATGATACCTCGGCGATTCCGGTCTAAGGTTCCACGATATTCATCTTTAACTAAAGCTTTAGGATCTGTAGCTTTGACAATCAGTACAGCATCTGGCACACCATCTTTATTCAAGTCACCTTTTACTACTTCAAAGAAAGAATAGTTTTTAGGGACATAGGCTTGAAAAGTTTTTTGATCTTGTTGTGACTGGCGCTGTTGGGGCTTTAAAGCTTGTTGCGCTACGGCTGCATTCGAGATCAATATGGTTGCACTGAAAAAAACTGCAAGTTTTGCTATTTTCATTTTCCTGATCTCATATGTATAGGCACATGTTGCTTATTATTTTTAACATAGAAAGATGAAAGCTGAAACAAAATGACCCTACACAATGGCAGGGTCAAAAATCTCAACATCATATTCATTTTCAATTACTGATTGATTCATGAGTTATGCCTTGCAGCATTTTTCACAACCGGTCACTTTCTCTCTAGGCCAGTTCATGCGCGCACGCTTATACGCCAGTTCATAAT
This sequence comes from Acinetobacter sp. SM1B, assembly GCF_003289665.1. Taxonomy (NCBI): domain Bacteria; kingdom Pseudomonadati; phylum Pseudomonadota; class Gammaproteobacteria; order Moraxellales; family Moraxellaceae; genus Acinetobacter; species Acinetobacter sp. SM1B. The sequence continues at coordinate 1,793 of NZ_QMBM01000011.1, read as the reverse complement.
TGGCAAAATAACCAATCAGAATCTGAGCATTAGCATCAGGCAAGTCTTCACACCCCATCGTTGAATTATGGATCAGATGTGCACCATTGTCTGTCGTATGCTCATCAATCACAAACTTGATCATATCCATGCAAACTCCCCATATTCTTTTTTATAAAGGTAGGGATTAAAACCATAATAAAAGTATGTATTTATTAATCCCATACTAAAATTATGCCTTTAATGAATAAAAATCAATCACTTTTTAGAGTTTTTTTAGTCCTTTTACATGAACTTACTATTTAGTTTTAGATTTATAAAACATTGACTTAGAGGATTTATGCTATACCAGGATCAGCTTTATTTTTCTTGATCTGTTTAAACCAGCGTACGGACCAGATGGCAGCAATGATTAATACCACTACCAACATTACAGGTGCTAAGAAGGATAAAATTGAAATCAGGAGCGCACTGACCCACTCCCCTGTAGAGATGACCGGATTTCCTACTCCACCTGTGGTGGCAGTGGATAAACCTCGCAAAGCCACCGTACCAAATTGTACTGCTCCAGCGGTGCCTCCACCTACAATTAATGCGGTTGCCCAAGCTATAAACTGCGACATTTCCCCACTACTTACTGCCATCGTAGATACCGTTCCAGCAATGACAGCTGCGGGAGTGGCAATAATGTCAAGGATATTATCCACCCAGGGAATATAGTAAGCGATGATTTCACATAAGGTCGCGATGCCCAGTGTCAAACAAACCGAGGGTAAAGCCAGCCAGCCGAAGCCCTGGATCGGTTCAAACCAGTTCAGATTACAAGCGATACTCATGACCAGCAAAGGTGCGAATATACGAAAGCCACACGCTGCACTGAGTCCAATACCAATACATAAACCGAGGATCGTTTCCATACTGCACTCCAAACCTGTTTGTGGCGATGGGTGATTTTCTTTCTCTCTAAAATAGCAAAAAGCCCTATGGGGTAATAGGGCTTTTATTTAAAACAGGTTTTTCTGTTTTATTTTTTGCTGTAGCTTAGGCAACCTTATCGTTATATTGGGTGCCTTGGCATTTGGTACACGGTGGTAAGCGGTCTGTACCAATTTCTAAGTAAACGCGATGTCCGCATTGAACACAAAAATAGAAACCTGTTCCCGGTTTTGAGCCAGCTGTAACCATCGTTGTTCTCCGTTGTTTTAGAAAATGGTCTAAGCAGTATAACTCTGTTGTAATGAATGTCTATTGTCCATTTTTGTAAATGATAGTGTCGTTTGGGCGAAGACTAGAAGACTAATTATTAGTCACTAAGTTAGTTCTAATAATCAGCATTGATATAATTACATAACCTCTCATTCTCATTTTGTAGCCAATGCTCGAAATTATCTGGATCTTGAGAAACTTTAAGCATATTCTTCAACGAAGATCTATCCATTATCAAATCCAATCCGCTTTGACAAAACTTCCACCCTGCTATCAAGTTTTCTTCGATATATCTATCAAGCTCGTCAAAAATCTTTACAATTTCAATAAATTTATCTTCATTTAAAGGAGTTGAGGTAAAGTGGACACTATTTTTGTAATCAGACATTGTTGCAGGAACTGCTCCATATCCCTCTAGATGGAAATGAAATGATTGACTCTTTTTTTCAAATCCACCATGAGCAAAAGTGTTACGATATTTTTCTTTTATTTGAATTAAATTGTCATAAATCTTTTTGGATAAACCTTTGCATCCTAGCACTTCAATATATTTTTCAGAGGCTTTGTTGCACAAAGATTTGAAATGCAAAGCGCCCCTAATTGAGCCA
>NZ_QMBM01000010.1:0-7751 GCF_003289665.1 Acinetobacter sp. SM1B | reverse complement strand
AGTATTTTAATACTTTTTTGAATCTGTCAATGCGTAAGTCCTATAAAGTAAGCCGTCTGCAAATCAGGCGAATTTCCGGTTGATTACTTGAACTTATTGCAATGCAGCCATACACTACTTTGAATTAGAGGTAGTGTATGGCTATTGACGTAGAAAAAATCAGGATATTTCTGTCCAAATTAACGCTGGAGCAAATTTATAACAGCGTTTTTATTTTTATTTTTTTATTTATTATGGTGCTGGCAAGTATTGCACTTTATCGTCCTGTCACTACGGTTCAATCTGAACAAATTCAGCAACTTTCCATACAGCAACAGTTACCACAAACGCAAGATATGGCTATAGCCTTGCTTGAGCGGCCAGCGGTTTATCGTGGACAATATCTTAAATTGATGCAGGCATACCAGCAGGAATCAGTCCGTGCACATCAGTTACCTGCAGTAAAAGCGGATCAGCCTTAAAATTTAAGGTGTGAGTATTAATCCCTCAGCCGTAGCCGTACTTATTAAATTCGCTTTTAAGGCTGTTTTTAGGTTATCTTTATCCAGTGTCTGACTGACGACCACTACGGTTAAACGGTCTGGATGCAGATGTTTGTGTACTGCATTTTCAACATCTTTTGCTGTGATTTTGGCTAATCGTTCTGGATAGGTGGCGAGATAATCGCGTGGCTCTGCATAGAATCCCATCGTTCCGAGCTGGGCGTTAATGGTAGCATTGCTACTGTAGTTATTTGGAAATGCCCTTAACATGCCGGATTTGGTTTCTTCCAGTCGTTTAGTATTTATCGGCTGATTTACAAAGTTGATCAATGCCTGATGCGCGACCTGAATACTGTCTAATAGCTGGTCTTGACGGGTCGAATAGCGGAAATTAAATACACCCGGTGCCTGAGTAAAGCTAAAAGTACTATAGGCAGCATAAGTAAAGCCACGCTTGACTCTTAACTCCTGCATCAATACCGCATTAAAGCCACTACCACCAAATATACGATTCGCAACTTCTAAAGCCAGCCTATCTTTGTTAAAGCGACTGGGTCCGATATGCCCGAACATTACATGAGCCTGACTTGAGTTATAGGGAATATGGATTACCTCAATATCATTTTTTAGCTGTGGATCAGGCAATGACTTTGGTCGTGTGCCTTGCTTGAGATTTCCTGCAATGCGTTCTGACAGGTCTAAGGCCTCTTTGGGGCTAAGTTTTCCGGTAATCGCAATATTCATATTTTGCGCAACCAGAAACTGATCACGGAACTTCTTTAAATGTTCAGGATTTACTTTTTGAGTGCCGCCAATGGTACCTGTAATTGGCTGTGCGTAAGGATGCTGACCATATAGGGTTCTATAAAAGCGGATATCCATTAAGCGGCCTGGATTTTCCTGTAGCTGTTTTTGACCAACGTTGGTGTTGCTAACAGCCAGGCTGATGCTCTGATTTTTAAAGGAAGCATGTTTAAGTACTTCCATCATCATTGCCAATGCGGGTTCCAGTTTTTTCGGATCAGACATTACACGTAGGCGGATGACGAACATATCCCGATATGCCTGGGCACTAAATTGTGCGCCACTTTGATCAAAAACAGCCGCAATTTCCCGCGCAGTATATGTATCGGTTCCTTCCCGGATCAGTTTGGCTGCCATACTGGACAAACCAAACAAACCCTTCTGAATTTCCTCATCCCGTGCTGCACCAGCATTAAAGGTTAGTTGAATATCGACCATCGGCAGATCTTTGGTTTCGACAAACAGCGTACGTACTTTGTAGCGATTATTCAGCTCATGTACATAAGGTGCCTGAAAATGTCTTTCATTCTTGAGATTTTTTAAACTTTGTAGCAAAGGAATAGATTGCAACTGGGTGGGATTATCTTCCGGTATAACTTCTGTATTTTGAACACTTTCGGCCCAGACCACAGAAGCACAGTTCAACGCAACAATTAATAAACTATTCGAACATGCAGACTTGAACTTGATCATCATTGTGCTTTTGTTTCCGGTGCGAGGTATAAGGTGCTGAGATTTTCACGAATAAAATAGCTATTCGCGACACGCTGAATATCGCTCATACTGACATTTTCATAATATTTAGGAAGTTCATCCATCAGTCGGTAACTTAAGCCGTTCACTTCCAGATTGCCGATCATTTTAGCCTGACCAGCAATACTATCCTGATTATAAATAAGGTTGGAAACAAATCGGGTAGTGATGCGTTCAAGTTCATGCTTGGGAATATCTTCAGTTTTTAATGCATCAACTTCTGCCTGAATGGCTTTTTGCGCATCTTCAAAACTGATGCCATTTGCAGGTAATGCAGAAATACTAAACAGGCTGTCACCACGGTTATACGGATCATACGATACACTGACAGAAGTCAGTAGCTTGCGATCTCGTACCAAGCGATCTTGCAGCCGTGAGGAAATACCACTGTCCAGCAAACTCCGGATAATTGTCAGAGCATAAGCATCCTGCGGATTGATTGCTGAAGCCAGTGATTTGACATTCCAGGTCATGTACAGGTTGGGCACTTGCACATCGGTATTGATTTCCATGTGACGATAGCCCAAGTATTCAAACTCAAGTACATCATTGCGTTGCGGTGTGGCACGTGAAGGTGTGTCAGCAAAGTATTTCTGTACTTGTAACAGCGCTTGTTCAGACTCTACATCACCAACAATCACCAGAATGGCATTGTTCGGCGTATACCAGGTCTTGTACCACTGCTTTACATCATTAAGCTGGATATTGTTCAGGGTTTTCATATGACCAATCACCGGTTGGCGATAATGGCTGGTGGGATAACTGATCCATTTAAAACGTTCAAAGGCACGTGAACGAGGATTATCCTCGGTGCGCTGGCGGCGCTCTTCCATAACCACTTTGATTTCTGGCTCAAAATCCTTTTGACGTAGCAGCAGATTACTCATACGGTCTGCTTCGAGTTCGAGCGCCATCGGGAAGTAAGCCTTGGGATAAAGCTGATAATAATTGGTGTAATTGGTAAAGGTTGCAGCATTGATACTGCCCCCATAAATCCGGCTAATCCGTGTAAATTCATCGTTTGGAACTTTGCTGGTGCCCTTGAACATCATATGTTCCAGCACATGTGATATACCCAGAGTGTTACCGGATTCATCCGCACTGCCGATTTTATACCAGATCTGGGTCATGACCATCGGCGCACGGTGATCTTCTCGGATAATGACTTTTAGACCATTTTTCAGGGTGGTTTCAAAGGTACTACGCGTCAGTTCAGATTTGGATTTTTCTATAGTTTGTGCCTGAATCTGACTGCTGCTTAAACATATCAGTATTGTACCAAGCGAATACATGTATCGCTTAAACTGGATTGGACAGGCGTGCATAAAAATAAGTGATTTGAACACTGGATATTCCAAAATAAGCAGATGTATTTATAAGCCATTTTAAGAATTGTGCAATTGAAAGCAAACCGGTGCTGTTGCTTTTTGGTGTAGTAGAAATGGAATTTTAATCTAAAGCTAAAACCTTATAACTTATGGTAGAATCCCATTTTTTAACGCAATGCTTTTCAAGGATTCGGCATGCAACAGCAATCTAATGAGCAAAACAAATTTTTGATTGATGCTGATATCGGAGATGACGATGTCACATTACCGAGTTTACCTGCGGTCAATGTGCCAATTATAGAAACGCCACGCGAACAAGCCGTTGTTTCAGCGCCTGCCGCAACAGAAATACCGAGTGAAGAATCTGCTCCTAAAGGCGGTTTCTTTAGCCGTATGAAGGAAGGTTTAACCAAGACCCGCAAAAACTTTGCAGATGGTATGGTCAATATCCTCATCGGTGGTAAAGAAATTGATGACGAATTACTAGAAGAAGTAGAAGAGCAATTATTGGTTGCAGATATTGGTGTAGATGCAACCAAGACCATTATTGCCAATCTGACAGAGCGTACAGCACGTGGAGACCTGATTTACTCTCATTCATTATATAAAGCGCTTCAGGAAGAACTGGTGGCTTTATTGGCACCGCGTGTAAAACCGTTACATATTGACCCGAACAAAAGTCCTTTCGTGATTCTGGTTGTGGGTGTAAATGGTGTTGGTAAAACCACTACGATTGGTAAACTGGCGAAGCGTTTACAAGGTGAAGGCAAGAAAGTCATGCTGGCAGCGGGGGATACCTTCCGTGCTGCGGCAACTGAACAGCTGCAAATTTGGGGTGAACGTAATAATATCGCCGTAGTTGCTCAGGGTCATGGTGCCGATTCTGCTTCTGTCATTTTTGATGCTTTTGAAAGTGCACGTGCCAAAGGTGTAGATGTCCTGATTGCTGATACAGCAGGCCGTTTGCATAACAAGAGCCATCTGATGCAAGAGTTGACCAAAGTGAAACGTGTAATGCAGAAGATTGATGCAACTGCACCGCATGAAGTGATGCTGGTTGTAGATGCTGGTACGGGTCAGAATGCCATTAATCAGGTAGAAATGTTTGATGAAGCAGTCGGTCTAACGGGTATTACGATCACCAAACTGGATGGGACTGCGAAAGGGGGCGTGCTGTTTAATATTGCCAGCCGTACTCATGTTCCAATCCGCTTTATTGGTGTAGGTGAAAAGATTGACGATCTTCGTCCATTCTCTGCCAAATCATTTGTTGCTGCATTATTTGAAACTGAAAATAAATAATCGTGTAATAAGTCACATAAACTCCGCTTAGCGCGGAGTTTTTTGTTTTTAGGTCGATTGTTTGCTGTAAAAAGCAACAGGCTTGAAAGCTTATGTCATAAGCCTTTTAGTCAAAACCTTTACAATCAACAAGTCCACCTATTGGTAGGCATGTGTTGATTGGGGGAAAGTGTAAATGGCGTTATTAAATAAGATTGGGCATGTACTTACGGCAGACCTGACGAAAGATTTTAAATTTTCAAAAAAAAGCAAAACTGTACAGGGAGATGAGCTGACTTTTATTGATCAGCTGAAAAAGCGCCGTAGTATTTATGCTTTGGGGAGACGAGTTCATTATAGCCAGGCGTATATTGCTGAACTGATCCAAGCTGCGGTACGTAGTTGTCCTTCAGCATTCAATTCACAAAGTGCACGAATCGTGATTCTGTTTGGTGATTCACATTATAAATTCTGGGAAATCGTGAAAGAGGTCAAACGTCAGGAAATGCCTGTTCAGGTATTCGAAGGAATTGAAATCAAGCTTGATCAATGTGCTGCTGCCTTTGGAACTGTTCTATTTTATGAAGATCAGACAATTATTCAGCAGTTACAAAAGAAAATGCCAATGAGCGCTGAAGATTTTCCGGTCTGGTCTGAGCAAACTTCGGGTATGGCGCAGTTTGCTGTCTGGACAGCACTTGCAGATTCAGGATTAGGAGCATCCTTACAGCACTACAATCCAATGGTGGATCAGGCAGTTGCAGCACATTTTAAAATAGATGAAAACTGGCTGCTACGTGCCCAGCTTTGTTTTGGTTCTATTGAGCAGCCTGCAGAAGCCCGTCCAGATCCTAACTTTCAGGATCGCTTCCGCATATTTACCTAAAATCATAAAGACCAAGAACCCGCTGGAAATGTTTGCCAGTGGGTTCAATACAAATATTAAACGTTAAAAATCCTCTTATTGTTCTATAAATAAAACACTACGTATTTTTATATACGCCTGTTTTTGGGTGATAAAAAGATTAATCTCTCTTTATCAACTTTGAACAAGACAAGATATACAAGAGGTTCTTCATGGCATTTTTAGATCAGATCAAACAACGTCGCAGCATCTATACAATTGGTAATAATGTAAGCCTAGATCAGACAGAAGTTGAAAATACAATTAAGGAAGCGGTACGTCATAGCCCATCTTCTTTTAACTCGCAAACATCCCGCGTGGTGATCCTGTTTGGTGAATCGCATCAAAATTTCTGGAATATTGTTCGTGATACTTTAAAGAAAATTGTGCCAGCTGATGCGTTTGAAGGAACAAATAATAAAATTAACAGTTTTGCAGCAGGTTATGGTACAGCCTTATTTTATGAAGATCTGGAAGTAGTGAAAGAGCTGCAAGCACAATTCCCATTATATGCAGATAATTTCCCGGTATGGTCAGAGCATTCTTCAGCAATTGCCCAATTTGCCACTTGGACAGCGCTGGCGGAGAAAAATATTGGTGCCTCTTTGCAGCACTATAATCCGATCATTGATGATGAAGTTTCGATTGCTTTTGATGTGCCTTCAAACTGGAAGCTACGTGCCCAACTCGTGTTTGGTTCGATCGAAGCACCAGCAGGTGAAAAAACCTTTATGGATGATGCAGAGCGTTTTAAAACTTTTAATTAATTGAGTTAAATAATAAAAAAGGAGTGCTTCGGTGCTCCTTTTTTATTTTGTATTCATTTAAGACCAAGTGTTTAGCTGAATGAATCAGATGGATATATGCTTAAAGTCTTGGCTATTTGTCTAAGTGATTTATCATAAAATTGTCACGTATACTCGGCATAGTGCAAGCAGACTTAAATAATCAGGAAAAAGAAGCGAATGAATTTACGTATTATGATCGCAGTTGCGACTTTAATGGGAAGTACTTCTGTTTTTTCAGCAGTGATCTTGACGGCACCAGAAGAAATCAAAATTGTCGGGGTGAATGAGCGAGAAGTGAATAGTGGATTAATCCGTAAAAAACAGACTTATAAGCTAGATCCGGGTTCAAACAGTATTAGTGTACGTTATATCGAATTCTTCCAGCATAATGATAATAGCCATGACATTTTAAAATCGGATGTAGTAACAGTTAAAACACCTGAATTAAAAGATGGCGAAAGTTATCGTTTGGCTTTGATTAATGCACCTAAAGATTTTGATACTGCACAAAAATATAAAGACCAACCGATTATTGGTTTATACGACGCCAGAAATCAATTGTTGGTACAACAGTCAGGCGCAAATAGTGAAACCAAACCATTATTGGGTAAAAGTGTATTAGGTAAAGCACTAGACTTGACAACTAAAACAGTTGCTCCTGCAAATCAGCCTGCGCCTGTTTATGCACAGGCAGCGGTATCACCAGTGGTAGCAAATCTAAATTCAGCTGAAACAGCAATAAAAACTTCTACTGACCAAAAGCTGATTCAGCTTTGGCAACAAGCATCTAAAGAAGAGCGTCGGAAGTTTATGTTATGGCTAGCAGAGCAAGGGAATTAAAAAAAACATGAAAAAGATCGGTTTATACCGATCTTTTTTAGTTTGAGAGCTAAACGTTACACTTTGAAAATATATTTCAGGCCAGAATGATGGATTTACACACCTAAACCTGCTAAAAATACGCATTCAGAGTAAAAAATGAACGACCAAATTATATTTTCATATATTTTTATGAAAAGAACTTGCGCTCATTGTGAAACTGTATAGAATACGCAGCACACCAACGCAATGCATGAAACGAAAAGTTAAGTGATTGGGTTGGAGCTTAAAACCGACGAGGTTTTAAGTAAGATCATTAAGAGATTATGAAGAACAACTTGTGTGGATTTTTACTGGTTNATGGTAGAAATTACTCGAAGTTTATTTGAGAAATTGATGTCAGAAAATTGATGAGCCAAGATTTGGTGTTTTGAATAAAGCACTATTGATTTTAAACTGAAGAGTTTGATCATGGCTCAGATTGAACGCTGGCGGCAGGCTTAACACATGCAAGTCGAGCGGGGAAGGTTGCTTCGGTAACTGACCTAGCGGCGGACGGGTGAGTAATGCTTAGGAATCTGCCTATTAGTGG
>NZ_QMBM01000009.1:0-8204 GCF_003289665.1 Acinetobacter sp. SM1B | reverse complement strand
GGTGGCCTAACTTAAATAAAAAAGTCTCCGACAAACCCGGTACGGTTCAGATAGGCGGCTTGGAAACAAAAACTCAGATTCGGGCTGAATCTCCTTGAGTTCTTTTAGAAGTGTGATTGCTTGATTAGGCAAAGGTACTTGATGCTCCAGACGGGTTTTAGTCGATGCAGCGGGTTTGCTCCACAATGCGTTCTTAAGATCGAACTGTTCCCACTTAGCACACCTTAATTCACCAGGGCGTGGAAAAAGTAGAATCATTAACTCTAAACCAATTCCAATAGCACGTTTTTTATTGTCGCGGATTCTTTGCAATAAAACTGGAAGATCTTCAATACTAATAAAATTCATATTTCCCGATTGATATGTATCTAAATGCTTAGTGATACCTTCCAGCGGGTTGGAACTAATTTTTCCTTGAAATTTGGCCCAGTCATAACAGCCTCGAACATAGGACACCAGTTTCTCAATTTGTGTATGAATGCCTAAATTACGCTGTAAGCCCTGGAAGAAATCAAACCACTCTTTCGCACTAATATCGGTATAACTACGCTTTCCAAAGCTGGGGATGATATGTTTGTAGATCGATTTCTCTGCTTTCGTATATGTTGCTTCTCCCCATTTCGTCGACTTGGTATCTAGCCAATCCCGCATGAGATTCTGAAAATACAAACTCTCTAGTTCTCTTTTCTCATTCAGCAATATTTTCTTTGGTTTTAATTCTTCACCTTTTGACAAGGCGACATTATATTCCTGTGCTTTTTGACGAGCGAGTTTTGCACTGACTTTAGGATATGCGCCAATGCCAATCCAAGCCCATTTCCCTTCAGCATTTTTATAGCGAAATTGCCAGTTTTTTACACCAGACTTCTTCACCAGAAAATATAAACCCGCGCCGTCGAGTTCACGGTAGTCTTTGTCCTCAGGTACTAAAGTAGCGAGAACTTTTTCACTAAGAGGTCGTTTCTTTATATCTTTGCGGAACATATCTATTACCGTGTATCACCGAGTTAGATTATTAGACAGTGATACACGTGGTGATACAAGATAGCGTCAGTTTTGGAGAAACATACCAAACCACCAGAAACAAAAAAAACCCTCTAAATTGTTGAATTTAGAAGGTTTTCTGCTTTATACAACCCTATAGAAAGCTGTATAAAAAGTAATCTTGGTAGGTATATCCAGACTCGAACTGGAGACCTCTACGATGTCAACGTAGCGCTCTAACCAACTGAGCTATACACCTAGAATGCTACGCATATTATAAATTTTTGAATCCTAAGACAAGTTTTTTCCTTTATTTTTCAGTGCACATGCACAATTTTTAAGCAAGTACCTAAATTTATGAATATCCTTTTGGTCAGGCTTATAAGCTGAAAATTGATTTCTCTCATAGATTTGTATAGCTTCATAAAAAGACGTAACCTGATCTGAGCTTAAGGAAGCTGATATTCGAAGCATCCACTGTTTAAATGTTTCAGCCGGTTGCTTACGCATCTGAATAAGCAGGGAACGATTAAGCTGCTCTATGGCTAGCTCGAATGGTGAATTCTGTCTTCGCTTTTGAATATAAATCCATAAGAAATAAGATGCGATCAAAGATGAAATACCTATTATAAGTATCCACACAGCTGCATAAGCAGAGTTCAAGCCAAGTTTAGACATCCAGCTGCGTTGTGAATCTGCATTATAACCTACCACCTTACTTTGCCACTGATAACTGGCATAGTCACTCCAGACCCTCAACTTGGTCATAAACTGATATTGCTGTGTTGTCCATGTTCTACCCTCACCTAAAACTGCTGAATTTTCAGACATCAAGTTTTGCATACCATTATCAATACGTTGTGGAGCAATAATGGCAGTAGGATCAATTCGCTGCCATTGCTGGTTCACCCAGACTTCAGTCCAGGCATGCGCATCCATCTGGCGCACTTCCCAACTCTTGCCATCAGGTGCGAGTGAACCACCTTGATACCCCGTGACCACACGTGCTGGTATTCCTGCATAACGCATTAGCATGACAAAACTGGATGCGTAGTGCTCACAGAAACCACGGCGCGCATTAAACAGAAATTCATCCACCCGGTTTTGGCCTAATGTTCCTGGGGATAAGGTATATACAAAATTATTCGCCCGGTACCAATTCAACACATTTTGAATATAGCGCTGTTGACTACCCTCGCTCTGTTTAACTAAATTTGCTGCCAGTGCCTGAGTTTGAGAATCATATTGAGCAGGCGTTCGGGTATTCATATATTGCAGATAGTTAGCATTTAAATTAGGCTGCTCTACCTCTGTTCCCACCCAGCGTAGCTGAATCGGTTCCACACGCTGAGTTAAACGGCGCGGCACAATTCCCCAATCATAACGGTTATAATAACGACGCTCTAAAGGGACTGATTTCTCCAATCCCATCACCCAAAGTACGGATGGATCTGAAGCCAGATACTGATAATCCCAGCCCGATGCCAATGAGGCAGAATCATTCTGTTGGCGGATTTGTGGCTGCTGATTGATTGTACTACTGGTCCAGGTTTGACCATCATATTCATCTAATACCAAGGCACGCCAATATAATTCTGCACGCGGAGGTAGCTTGCTTACATCGCCTATAATTCGAAATGCTAATGCACTTGACTGAGATAACTGGGCAATATCCCCTGGAGACATTCTGTCACTGATTCCGGTGACCCCTTTATTTTCAGGAATGGGGATATGCCACATCGGTGACAAACGTGGAAAAAAGATAAAGAGTAAAATAAAAAATGGCAGTGCATAGAGTACAAATTTGCCGACATGTTTAGCATCTTGTTTTAATGCGTTCTCCTGAGCCTGTAGATCCTGCTCAAATTCACCTACCTGAATACGATATAAGCCAATGAAACAGCTTAGTAAGCACAGAAGAATCCCAAAAGCCATGATAAAAGACTGGCTATACAGGAAAGTACTTGCCGCCACAAACAGGGCAAAGTTAAATAAAATAATCAGGTCACGTTTAGTACGGGTTTCAAAAGCCTTGGCAAATAAGAAAGTGGAGAGCACGGCAACACCCGCATCTATACCCAAAAAGCTTTGATGCGTAAAATAAATAACTGCAAGTGCTATGACTGTCAGCAACAGGGTCCATTTTTTAGGAAAAGTCTTTTGCTTTCTCAAATTCAGCCAGAGCAATACCAGCATCAGGGCAAAGATGATGCTGAGTCCTGCAGGCAAATAACTCACCTGTACAGCCAGAATTAAACTGAGGCTGAGCAAAATGGCTGTGCGGATATTTGCATTCATCATGTCTATCTTCTTAAGCCTGCGCCAATAAAAGTTTGGCCTGATGCATCTGTTCAGCGCCATAACCTGAAGCCAGTTCTGCATGGGGCAAATGCAGGCTATAGGCTAATTGCTGTTGTTCACATTGTTCGATCAGCCCCATCATCCATTCCAGCTTTTCTTCATGCGAAGGGCTTGGCATATGTGCATAATGAATCTCTATACTGTGCTGGTTCTGATATTGTTCAAAGACCTTAATATACAAACCCTGCCCACGCGCTACCTGTTTCCAGGAAACAGCCCGCAATGATTCCCCTGCCTGATAACTTCGTAGTTCTCGAAACTCATCCATTTCTGGCTCAAAACTTGGCAAATGCTGCTTATTTTCAGCAGTTGAATACTGAGCTTTCGGTGCTACCCAGGCAAAGCGCTGGTGGTAAAGATAGGTCCAAGCTCTTACCAGTCCAAAAGGATAGACTGAATATATTTGAATGGCCGGATAGACAAATATTCCACGCTGTTCAGCATAAAAGGAAAGGCTAAATTTTTGCCTGGTCTGATTGACCAATACCTTATAAAGCTGTTCACCTGCCTGAATATACAGATATCGTGATTGTGCGACCGGTTGCTGAAAATGGAAATGCAGATTCAGGCCGTGTCCCACCTGCCCGATTTCATCCGTAAGCAGTTCGATACTCAATCCGTGCAGCTGTTTAAAAGTTAGATAAAAACTGATACACAGCACGGCACTGATCAGAAAGCAAAAACCTAGAATCAGGTTATTGGCATAATTTACACCTGCAATAAAGGTGATGAAAATCAGTACCAGATACAGATAGCCCTGCTGATAGATAAAGACCAGCACATCACGTTGTGAGAGCTGTTTTTGCTGTGCAAACTGAAAACGTTTACTTAACCAGGTCTGCCAAAACTTTCCCAAGATCTGGCTCCTAGCTTATCGCCACTTGCTGCATGATATTTAAGGTTTCTGCCTCACTCAACCCTAAACGATGCGAAGCCACTGCCACAAACACAGCCTGTACATCATCTGGTGTGACGAAAGCACGATTTTCAATCAAAGCATGTGCCTGAGCTCCCCGCTTTAATGCCAATAAGCCACGTGTTGATAATCCATAACGGTTTTTTCGGGTTTCTTCAGCTAGATCCAGCAAGTATTCCTGTATGGGTTCGCTGATATAGATCTGATTAACCAGTCGCTGTAGCTCTAAAATCTGCTCTTCATAGAATACATGGGCCAAGGTGGCAATTAGGGCAAAGCGGGATTCTTGCTGCAATAACAGTTTTTCTGCATGTCGGGATGGATAACCTAAAGATAAACGCATCAAGAACCGATCTAGCTGGGATTCTGGCAAAGCATACGTTCCGCTCTGGAATAATGGATTCTGTGTTGCAATCACCCAAAATGGTTTAGGCAAGGCATAACGTACTCCATCGACTGTCGCATAACCTTCTTCCATCGCTTCCAGCAAAGCACTTTGGGTTTTGGGGCTGCAACGGTTAATTTCATCCGCCAAAAGAATCTGGGTAAAGATTGGACCCTGCTTAAACTCAAATTGATGTTCTTTCTGATTAAACATGTTGATGCCAATTACATCGCTGGCAAGCATGTCATTGGTAAACTGAATCCGTTGAAACTTTAAGCCGGCAAGATGAGACAGACTGCTTGCCAATGTGGTTTTACCTAAACCCGGTAAATCCTCAAACAGAACGTGTCCACCAGCAATCAGGCAACACAATGCCAGTCGGGTTTGTGCCTGTTTATCCAGCACAATTGCATTAATTTCTTTAAGGAATTTTTCAATACTGGGAGCATAGCTGGCAATCTGCTGTTCAAGCTGAGTATTTATGTGCGCTATATCATGATTTGCTTTTTGCTTTATGCCCCACATCACAAATTTTCTCATTAAAATAGATACTTGTGATTAACATACACTGAATTTAAACCACACTAAAGACCAATAATATATCTTTACACTGAGTCACTTACCTAATCATCAGAAATATCCAATAAAAACGGTTTATTTAAATATTTTAATCCTGCCTATTAACTTCTCTAAAGTTAGAAGCTGCTTAAAATATATTCCAATCCTTCAGTAAAGATAAATTACCTCAAACTATCTAATTGGGTTTCTCTACATTTCCAAAGTCACGAAACGAATTTATCATTCTCATTTTTACAGGTATAAAAGCCATATCTTAAAAGTATACTTTTAAGCTATTTGTATAAAGTTTAAACTTGATGATAAATATAAATCAGCGCATAGACTTGTATAACCATCTAATATCTTATCTTTCTAGATTTTGTAAAATATAAAAAAAAGCGCCCCGAAAGGCGCTCTTTTTATTGATTCATTAACATGGACATTTTTTCATGCCACCGCCAGCAGAGGGATAACGTGCATCCACACAATGACGATAGAAAGTTTTGGCATCCATCGCTTCCAAATCTGGATGATGTTTTTTCATATGTTCCAGATAGGTCTGATAATCCGGTACTCCAACCATCAAACGGAAACTCTGCTGCAAACGTTGCCACAGCGTCGCGATACGTGACCAGTTTTTCGGATTCAGGATTAAATCCTTTTGCGACATGACGGTCATTTTAATGATCTTGTAGATCACCGCTTTTCCGCCTTTGGCAAATTTCAGATTCATACCAGTCTCCTTAGTGATGTGCTGTAGGTTTGATCTCAGCAGGATCACGATAAATCGCTTCAGCTTCATGTACAGTTGGTTCCGGATTTGCCAAAGCACGGCGAATCACACCAATTGCAGCAAACAGCATGACGAAAGCAACAATCATAAAGAAAGCACATAGACCCGCATTGATCTGATTCGACAATGCCACTGTGTGCATCTCAGCCACGGTTTTTGCTGGTGCCAGAATTTCATTATTGGCAATTGCCGTGTTAAAACGGTCAGCTTGCGCAAGGAAACCGATCTTCGGATTTTCGTGGAAAATCTTTTGCCAGCCTGCAGTCATTGAGGTAATGAACAGGAATACAGTTGGAATAATCGTCACCCAAACGTATTTCTGTTTTTTCATTTTGAACAGAATCACAGTACCCAGAATGAGTGCCATTGCAGCCAGAATCTGGTTACCGATACCAAACAGTGGCCATAAGCTGTTAATCCCACCGAGTGGATCGACAACGCCTTGATAAACGAAGAAGCCCCAGCCTGCAACTGCAACCGCAGTACCCAACAGGTTTCCGAAGAAGTTATGCGATTGTTTTACTGCAGGAATCACGATACCCACGGTATCCTGCACCATAAAGCGACAGGCACGAGTACCGGCATCAACAGCAGTCAGGATGAATAATGCTTCAAACAGAATCGCAAAGTGATACCAGAATGCCATCATTTCACGGCTATTGAAGATTTCGGTAATGATATGCGCCATACCAATCGCGAAAGTCGGTGCACCACCAGTACGCGACAGAATCGAGTTTTCACCGACTTCCTGCGCCAGCAAATTCAAGGCTTCAGGGGTTACTACGAAACCAAGGGTTCGTACTGCTTCTGCTGCACTTTCTGCCGTAGTACCAAGTAATGCGACTGGCGAGTTAATCGCGAAGTAAATGCCTGGATCCAGAATCGCAGCACAGATCAAGGCCATGATCGCCACAAAAGATTCCATTAACATACCGCCATAACCGATCATACGGATATCGCGTTCGTTGTTGACCAGCTTTGGTGTGGTTCCTGATGAAACCAGTGCATGGAAACCGGAAATCGCACCACAGGCAATGGTAATAAACAGAAATGGGAACATTGAACCTGCAAATACAGGACCAGTACCATCAATAAATTTGGTAATTGCTGGCAGTTTCATTTCTGGCATCGCGAATAGAATACCAATCGCCAGACCCGCAATCACGCCAATTTTCAGGAAGGTAGATAAGTAATCACGCGGTGCAAGTAGCAGCCATACCGGCAATACAGAAGCAATAAAACCGTAGATAATCAATGCCCAAGTCAGTTCAGTACCTGACAAGGTAAAGAATGGACCCCAGTATGGATGTTGAGCAATAGTTTCACCGTAGATAATGCCGAGCATCATCAACACAAAACCAATAATGGAGACTTCTGCGATTCGTCCTGGACGGATAAAGCGCATGTAAATACCCATAAATATTGCAATCGGAATCGTGGCGGCAATACTGAATACACCCCATGGGCTGTTGGTTAAGGCTTTGACAACGACTAGCGCCAATACCGCCAGAATGATGATCATCACGCCTAAGGCACCGAGCATGACAATAATACCGGCAAAAGTACCTAGTTCCTGTTTTGCCATTTCACCCAGTGAACGACCGTCACGACGAGTTGAAATAAACAGTACCAGAAAATCCTGAACTGCACCGGCAAGTACCACACCGACTAATAACCAAATAGTCCCGGGCAAATAACCCATCTGTGCTGCAAGGATTGGACCGACTAAAGGGCCCGCACCGGCAATCGCAGCAAAGTGGTGACCGAAAAGCACCCCTTTATTGGTGGGTACATAGTCCAGACCATCAGCCAGACGATGGGCAGGCGTTAAACGGCGCTCATTCAGTTCAAAAACTTTATTGGCAATAAATAAACTGTAAAAACGGTAAGCGATGCTATATACACAGGCAGCTGCCAACACCAGCCAGACCGCATTGACATGCTCTCCACGGCTAAGTGCAAGAATCCCAAAGGATACTGCCCCGACAATGGCTACAAGGAGCCACATAATTTTCGAAGTCATGCTCGACTTCTGTTGTAAAGTTTCCATTCAATCCCTCATATCTGTTGCATTTAAATCAGCGTGATTCTTTTTGTTCGAGGTACTGCTGTTTTCCCTTGCGACTTTACTCCTGTTCTTTTTTGTTGCCTCTAAGACAGAGGTGGTCCCACTTGTTTGAACAACTAAAAGCGTATTTATAAGTGAT
>NZ_QMBM01000008.1:0-9038 GCF_003289665.1 Acinetobacter sp. SM1B | reverse complement strand
ATTAACCAAAAAGAAGATCGTTTTTTGATTTATGAAAGAGATCTAATAATATTAGGAATATTCGATGTATAGACACTGCCGTGATCCCATGAATTGTTCGTAATATATCCTAATGAGGTTTGTTTCTGATTTGCTGATCTAACTAAAACATCTGTTGCAGCTTTTGGAACAGTCTTATCTGCCCCTCCCTGATAAATAATCACAGGTGTAGACACTTTAACCTGTAAAGGCTGAGAGTCTTTATCCAGGAAATTCTTTACCACTGGAATGCTCATAAAATTAGCTTGAGTACGCGGATATTCTTCCAGATTTCTATTGGTTTGAGCATAAGCTCCCATTGCCGTACCAAATTTGTTGCCTAATACATCATAACAATCTGTTTCAGCATTCTTGGCAATCTCATCTGTTGGTGTTTTAAAGACCTGACTATATTGCAGATTTGGATTCGGATTACGCAATCCCGCGACGATCAGCGCGGTAAAAGTATCTAAAGATGCTAGAGTTTGAATCTTTTTATTCAGATCTGGTTCTTGTCCAGCTTGAGCCTCACCACCTGCCAAAATCAAACTAAAATTAGAAGCAGGAGCTAAAGCTACCGTACCTTTATAAGTCATTTGAGAAGCACGTGCTGCATATTGGGCAGCGCCTAAAGCCGCTTGACCACCTTGAGAATGACCGACAGCCATCCATTGATTAGAGGCATCCGAACCTAAATAGTCTTTTGCTGCGACTACAGCATCGGTAATTGAATAAGCTTCACTCTTAAGATTAAGGAAAGGATGAAGTTCTGTGCCACTCGGCTCTCCTAAGCCTTCATAATCAGGTGCAACGACAATGTATCCAGCCTTAAGGAGACCAGTAATCATATTCGTGATGTCATTATTAAGCTGATTTTTACTTGGTGCACACTGATCAGCCACACCGGTCGTACCATGTGCCCATGCAACTATCGGCCAACCTTTCGCAGGAGGTGTTCCTTTTGGAGTGAAAACCAGTGCCGTTGCCTGGGTTTCGTTATTATTGATACCTAACATCTTATAAGTCATAACCACGCTTTCATCGGCAACAGCAGTCAGGTCCGTTTCGGTATAAGCCACAGGCGTTGCTACAACTGGATTGGCAATATTATTTACTGGAATAGCGGGTTTGGACTCATAATTACCATCATCATCACTATCATTACACGCAGTTAAAGCTACGCTTAGGGCGAGTAGAGAACCAGTCAATACATGACGTTTCATCGATCTTATCCTTGTCTTAATTATTGTCTCTTATGATTTTTATAGTTTTATCAAATGATAAAACTAGAGATTAATTTCCCAAGTTATTCTATTAATGGCAAGAGATTATTTTGTTATTTATCTAACAAATACAGCCCAAGTTTCGATTGATTTCGGCATAATAATCTTAAGCCCTTGAAATAATTACAAAAACTACAAAAACCTTTATTTATTAGTTCAGTTTAAAAATATTCTGTATCAGTCAAAAAGCCTTCAATTAAAAGTAAAAATCAGGCATTCCAATTGTCAGTAGTGAAATAATAATGTTAGATTTTAATCCTCACCTTTTTCAGGCAAATTTTCGTCATGCAGGCCATCATTCTCGACACTGAAACCCATACACTAAACGGTCAGCCGATTGAAATTGCGTATGCGCCTGTGGACATTCTGGACCATAAAATCAGCTTGGATAAAAGCCGACTGTTTGATCAGCTCTATAGCTGTGATGAACCGATTTCTTTTGCAGCCATGGCCGTGCACCATATTCTGGAATCAGATCTGGAAGGACAACCACATTACAGCAGTTTCGAACTTCCACAGGAAACCACTTATATTATTGGTCATAATATTGATTACGATATTCGAGCCTTAGAAAAATGCGGTGTAAATTCATCTAATATTAAAGCGATTTGTACGCTCGCTTTGGCTCGTCGCGTATGGCCAGATGCTGAGGCCCACAATATCTCTGCCCTGATTTATATGATTACCCGTGGCAGTGACCGTGCCCGTGAAATGATCCGTAAAGCGCATCGTGCCGATATGGATATTATTCTGACCGCAAATATCCTGATGCATATTGTGCATCACCTGAAAATCAGCAGTATTGAAGAACTATATGAAGCTTCTGAAGATGCGCGTATTCCACGTACCATCAATTTTGGTAAGCATCGTGGCACTGCGATTGCTGAACTGCCTGCTGACTATGTGCAATGGCTGCTTCGTCAGGAGGATCTCGATCCTTATCTGCGTAAGGCTTTAGAAAATACTGCAATTACAACACTTTAATTTTAAGTAAATTTAACAAAATCTTCATATTAGTGTAATTTTCTCATATTAGCATCTACTTGAACTCTGTATATAAGACATTCAGGTATGATGCGCTATTCAAAAACTGCAAAGGGTCTACATGTTCTTCAACATCGCAATGTCGAGCTTAATGCACGTCAAAGACGTCTTTTGGTTTTAATTGGCACTGAGGATTTTGATTTACTCACACCTCAATTTAAAGCGCGTATTGCACCACATGATTTGCTGCAACAATTGTGTGATATAGGACTGATTGAAGTACAAGAGTTAGAGACTTCAAATACAGCAGTCGGTATAGATTCAGCACAAACTTCAGCGCCTGCTAATAACTCAGTAAAAGACTCATTTCCACACTTTCCTGAATCAAATATTCAGACTTCAATCACCCGTCCTGCCTCATCTGCCGATCTTGAAGCGCCGATTACCACGACATTAGTTGCCACGACCCACGTGCCTGACGTACCTGCTGACATTACCTATATAGCACTCAACCAAGAACAGGTACGCAGCTTGATGCTAGACAGTTTAAAAAAATACTGTGGCTTATTGGCCAAACAACACATTCAAAATATTGCTCAGGCACCAGATATCAATGCCTTAAAAGTCTGTCAGGTGCAATGGTTGACACTTCTCCAGGAAAGCCGCATGCCTTCACAAGAGTTAAACCAACTGTTCAAGCAAATTAGCCATGCTTTATCCATGCTGCGTGCTCAGGCTTAAAACTCTTCATAGATTCAGTCTTTTTAAGTCTATCTTAAGTTTAAAGATGAATAAATCCGGCGAAAAAATTTTTCTATTTAATTGAAAAATATAATTTTAATTCATTCAAAAGTAGTTGTATTCATTTACTTTCGACTATAGATGCATAGCTATATTAAGGATTTAAAGCCATATAGAATGTATTACTTTTTATTCTTCCCACGCTTATGCAACACTATCTTGAATTCGATGCCTTTGATAATCCCATGCAGCTCAGTAAAGTGGGCAATTGGGTCATTACTTTTGTCAGTGCTGCCGATGAACTAGAACATATTCAGTTGGCAATCACGTATGTCTTGCCTCGCCAGATCAGTGATGCGCTGCAACCACGTCGCATACTGATTGAGAAAACTGCCTATGGACATCAATGGCTGATTCAGATGATTGAATGCTTTGACAGCAAGACCAATCAGGAAGTACAAATTGCAGCTGCAGATGCATTGGGACAACAAACGCTTCAGCAGATTCTGGAAGAATTTGGTCGTTATGATGTAAATGTCACTCTAAAAAGTTTTTAAGTTTAAGCTCATTGGGAAGTTATTAACTCAATGCTTGAACTATCTACTATTCAGGCATTGAGTTAAAAATCGCGTTAAGCTAAGTGCATAATAATAGATAAGAATAGAATCTAAATTATGCGATATGCTCATCAACATAACACTCAAGCCCTCGTCCTATTTCAGCTTCACCAAAATATAGAAGAATGCCTGAATGCTTTTAATTTGAAGTCTCAAAGTCGCCAGCTCAGGCTTCAACCCGATCCTCTGTCTCAAGCATATCTCCTTATACAAAAACATGACTTAGGACAGGTATGCCAACAAATCCGTATAAACCGTAGCGAAGTATCCGATCCTCATCCCTTAGTTCGTTATCATCTGCTGGCATTTATTTTTAATCAGTTAATCTGAAATAATAGGATTTAAAAAAATAGCCCATCCTTAGATGAGCTATAGATTCTATATTGCCAGGCTTAACTGAAAAATAGTTTCCTATTTTGGCTCCATAACACGATAAATACAGTCTGTTTGCTCACTGGCAAATAGTAATTCAATCGTTGGTCGGATAATTTCATCGTCTACCACAATGTATTCAACTTGCTGTTCTAAACGTTGGGAAGGATCTCTATGCTGGGCACCGGCGCGCAATAATGCTTTTACATCAAGGATTTTTCCATACTGGTTTTTGACTTGCACATCAATCATCTCTTTTGTCATTGCGGTGCCCTCCTTTTAATTGGATTTATTAATTCTCATCTTCTAAATTCTTATAACATATTTATTTAAAAGGCTTTCAAACGAATATGTAAGATTTTTTAGCAGGATATTATTCCGGCATAAGATGGATTGCAAAACCAAATGAATAGTTTGTTTCTACTCCTATTAATCGTACAGACAAAACCAAAAACCAGACATTAAAAAGCCCGCATCGCTGCGGGCTCTGTGTTGGATGGCTAGTGCTAGATTTATTGCCTGAATCGAAATTCGAGCTCAACTAACTGTCATTGATCCGTCCAACTTATTGGTAGCGTCGCATGGTTTTTTGACCTACCGTAAGCTTAATATAGGCTGCACTTGATGGTGGCACAAGTCCTGATTACATTTCTAAAAGTAGATTCATACAATTTTTCAATTGTGATTTATATAAAATCCGCTAGTCTTGCTGACTTCCGAATCTATTCATTTCAGCGCAAAATACGCTGTCTTTTCTATCCGATGCTCAGTCATGATCTGGCAACTTATTCTTAGTGATCTGTATCGCTATTGCGGTAATATTTCAGCAAAATCTCTGATTAAAAACTATCTGTTTAACCGCGGTTTTAATTTTAGCTTCTGGTTGCGTCTGGCCTCTTCCAACTCATTTATTGCGAAATTGGCCTACCCTATTTTTTATTATAAGAAAAAGAAATACGGCATCGACATTCATTGCAGTACGCAAATTGGTTATGGATTATATATCGGCCATGGTGGACCTGTAGTAGTGACCCCCACTACAATCATTGGTAACAATGTGAATCTGTCACAATTTACGACCATTGGTGCCAATGGCGGGAAACAGGCAGCCTATATCGGCGATAATGTTTATATTGGGCCGAATGTCTGCATTATTGATAATGTCAAAATTGGCAACAATGCCACGATCGGTGCTGGTAGTGTGGTCACTAAAGACATTCCTGAAAATGCCACAGCCGTGGGAAATTATGCCAAAGTGATTCATTATAATAATGCAGGTAACTCCGTAAACCGCCGCTGGCCGCCTGGTGAAAAATAAAGAAGTTCATCTGAAATAAATAATGAATCCAGTTATCAAACCTAAAAATTTATAAGAATTTTAATCATCTGGATAGGTTTTGTGACGCTCATTTGGATTGCATTTGAACAGAATGCATTTGTGGATAAACAGATGTAGATACGAGCTGATTGATTTAAATTATACAGCTTAAAAAACTCCCTCAATTTGAGGGAGTTTTTTTTGACTTGGCTGTTTTAACCTGGAATCATTTCTGATACTGGTTCACGCGCCCAAACACGATGTTTCATAATCAGTTGCTTTAATTCCATAGCGACGGATTTGAAATCTTGATGTGAAAGCGTGCCTTCATCAGCGACCAAACCTAAAGAATTGATCAGGTCAGCTTTTTCACCCAAGAGTACAATTGGCTTTAAGTGTACGTAAGCTTCAATGATGTAGTGTTTTGCCGTGCCGTCTTTCAACACCTGGTCATAATTATCGCCATCGACCATGACAACAGCATCATAAAGTACTGATGGCTCACCTCGTTGCATACCATCTGCCATTACTTCTGCACCACTGCTGCTCAATACAGGTGCAGGTGTCGGAGCGAGCACCTCAGCAATGGCACTTTCCTCCTTGGCCCAAGCCAATACCGCATCCACATTCGCCTGATTAACCTTGTCATGCACTAGAACAGCAATTTTCTTGCCCTTGATATCGGGCGCCGGGAAAGCTTCCAGAGAAATGCGTTTAGATGGTGTTACTTCCGGCAATTCCACATTCAGTTTTTCTGGTGGAATTACAATTCCCAGTTTGATTGCCACCTGCTGAGCCAGATCCAGATCGATATTGCACAGAATTTCTAGCACTTCACGTTCACGGATATACAAACGTTGCACCTTGCTCAGCTCAAAAACATAAGCATTCACCACATGACGTTGTTCATATGGCGTCAGACTGCGGTAATACAATCGTGCCTGGGTAAAGTGGTCACTAAATGATGGGCTACGCTCACGAATCTTACGTCCGTCAATACGCTCGGCATAACTTTCGAAACCACCATTCGACGCTGCCGGTGTGGTTTCCGTTGGCCAGTTATTATCGATAGAATTTGGTTCATAAGAGGCCTGTCCACGATGGATCGCACGCTGATGATAACCATCACGCTGATTATTATGGAATGGGCAAACTGGCTGATTGATTGGAATCTGGTGGAAGTTTGGTCCACCCAGACGAATCAACTGTGTATCGGTATAGGAGAACACACGTGCCTGTAGTAATGGGTCATTCGAGAAATCAATCCCCGGTACAATATGTGCCGGACAGAAGGCCACCTGCTCGGTTTCTGCAAAGAAGTTTTCCACATTACGGTTAAGTACAAAGCTACCGATTGGTGTAACCGGTACAAGCTCTTCAGGAATGAGTTTAGTCGCATCCAGCAGGTCAAAATCAAACTTGTGCTCATCGGCTTCAGGTACGATCTGTACACCTAGTTCCCATTCCGGATAATTGCCTGACTCAATTGCATCATACAAATCACGACGGTGAAAATCTGGGTCACGACCTGCCAGTTTTTGTGCCTCATCCCAAGTCAGCTGGGTCAGACCTTGTTTTGGTGTCCAGTGGAATTTAACAAAGACTGCTTCACCATCCGCATTGATCATACGGAAAGTATTGACACCGAAGCCTTGAATTGAACGGAAGTTACGTGGAATAGCACGGTCAGACATTGCCCACATCACCGCATGGGCAGTTTCAGGTACGAGAGAAACGAAATCCCAGAATGTATCATGCGCAGTCTGTGCAGTAGGAATCTCGGTATGTGGTTCAGGCTTCATCGCATGCACGAAATCCGGGAACTTGATTCCATCCTGGATAAAGAATACTGGCGCATTATTTCCCACCAGGTCATATACCCCTTCCTGAGTATAGAACTTCATCGCAAAACCGCGAATATCACGTACTGTATCCGCTGAACCTCGTGGACCCTGTACGGTAGAAAAGCGGACAAACATGGGAGTTTCGCGCTCAGTATCGGTCAGGAATCCAGCCTTGGTAAAGCGCTCATTGCCAGGATAAGCCTTAAATACACCATGTGCTGCCACACCACGGGCATGCACAATACGTTCAGGAATACGCTCATGGTCAAAATGCGTCATTTTTTCCTGAAAGATAAAGTCTTCCAGCAAAGTTCCACCACGAGTACCAGCTTTCAGGCTATTCTGGTTATCAGAAATTTTCACCCCCTGGTTGGTGGTCAGAGCCTGCCCAGTTGCATCACGACGGTATGCATCAAGCTGGGCATTCTTCTCATTATGATTTTTCAAATCCGGACGATCAGTACCTGCTAGCTCACTCTTGGTCTCTTTCATGTGACTTCCTTATTATTACCCTTTTGATAAAAAACAAATTTGGCTTTAAGCTTTTGTTTTTTATCTTCTATTATTTAAATAACGGCGATTGTTCACTCACATTCAAAGGAGTTATATCGCTTATTAGGCGCCTTTCTAAAATACTATGGGGCATACATAGAAGCTGTAGCGCTTTGTGACACCGTGTATAGATCAGTTAATGTTTAAGGAGAAGTCTGTATTCAGCAAATGCTATGTAGCGACTTTAGATAGCTTCAAGCAGGACTTAAGACGATTAATAAGCTATGCATGAACAATATCTTATTAATTATTTATATAATATTTTGAATTTTTATTGAATATTTTGATATAAAGTGTATGATGAATATCAAATACAAAGTATTGTTATTCTATTTTCTTTAAGTATCGTCGTTTTTAATTATTTTATAAGCATTCGTTTTTTCAGATCATCATTTCAATTCTTTCCTATTCTCAGCATATTTTCGTTTATTTAATTCGAAAAATACTAAAAATCAAAAGGTTATTTTATGTCTAATACAGTTACTGGCACAGTAAAATGGTTCAACGAAACTAAAGGTTTTGGCTTTATTCAACAAGAATCAGGTCCAGACGTTTTTGCTCATTTCCGAGAAATTAGCAGTTCAGGTTTCAAAACTTTATTTGAAGGCCAACAGGTTTCTTTCAGCATTGTTGAAGGTCAAAAAGGTCCTAATGCTGTGAATATTGTCGCTCTTTAATCGACAACATTCATTAGAGGGAGCCTGCAAATCAGGCTCCCTCTAATTTTTGAAATCCCTAGTTTTATTCTATTTTCAAAAATAGAAGAAACATTAAAATAATAGGTAACACAATGAATCAATTTAATAATTTAATTGCTAAAGCAGCCAATGGCACTGAAATCCTGGTTTCTCTTATTCCATTAAATAAACAGCAAAATACTCGCCAAGGCTTTAAATGGGTCGAAGTTGGTAAGAAAGTTCTTTTACAGTCAGGTCTTGAAGTCGACTTAAATATGGATGGTCGGTCTTTTTATGCTCAAAGTAATGAGCTCTTTAAGTTTAAAGAGAGAATCATGTAATTCTTTACTTGCATTGAAAAAAAGATGCATCTGAATCCTGCTATTTTTAATCAAAGATAGCGATAAAAAAATTTTACGAGGAAGTGTCTTATAGAGGACTTCCTTTTTTTATATTTTGAATTTTTACTTTATTCTGAGTAATAACTTACCATTAATGACTATTCTGTTTATTAAAAAAACATCTTCTATATAAGATCTATTTCATAAATCAAAAAATGATCGTTATATTCATATTTAAATGAATAGATCTCTTTCATAAATCAAAAAACGATCTTCTTTTTGGTTAATATT
>NZ_QMBM01000007.1:0-9396 GCF_003289665.1 Acinetobacter sp. SM1B | reverse complement strand
AAGCATAGGGTTACTTTTGGCCTTTTTTGCATAAGCATAGGGTTACTTTTTTATGGTTTTCCTATATGTGCATACTGTTATGTGTATAGTCTAATAACCTGTTATTCGTCTTTGTCTGGCTTCGGTTGTTCTGCTTTAGCTTTGGCTACTCGTCTAGCTCTTTGATTGGCTTTCTTTTCCTTAGCTTCCATTATTCGGCCTGCTGCTGCATAAGCCCCTTCTAATAACTCTTCTTCTTTTTTCAGCGTTATAACTTTTACATAAAGATTTTTTAAAATGTCATAGCTTCCAATGTTGGCCCGTTCTTCATCTGTAAGCTTTTCGCCTACTGCCTTGCACCATTCCCACTTCTCAATTAGTCCATGCTCGTCATCTAAAATCTTTTCCAATGGCTCTAAGATGCGCTGGGTGTAACGTCTATCACTGTTCTTAACGTCTTCTATCGTTGCTAAATGTGCTGCCCAAGTAATAGCTGTTTCTACTTTAAAAATCTTGCCTTTTACTGGCCCTTTTTGGTTTTTAATCGCTATAAGGTTATTGCCCATAGTTACGTAATTATTGTATGCCGTATGAAATTGGTGACTTGAAGCATCACTAATTTTTAAGATATTCATGTCGAAAGACTTAAGATAACCATTGCTTAAGTATTTTAAAAACTCCAAACCTAGTATTACTTCTGTGGTGTCTTTTTCTGTTTTGCTGGGCATGAAGCTGCTAAGTAGGTGGGCTTTACCTATATTTATAGATTTTCCGTTTAACTCTTCTTCTACACGCAAGTTAATACGGCTTAACACTTCTAAAGCGTTAAAAAATTCTTTCTTAAATTTATACTTAGCTTGCTTGCTCTCAATGTTTCGGTCTAAGTCGCTTGCCACTTCTGCAAGGTTTAAGCGTAATCCAATCTCTGTTACTGCTTCACGGTTTAATAGCTGTGTGGCATCTACAAGCATAAGCTGTAATAGCTTGCTCGTAAGGGGGGTAAGCTTAAGGTTTAATTTTGGCAAGAAATAATCATCAATATTAACTCTCACTCCCTCGAAGTCGATATAGGCGCTTCCTGTTGTGTACTGCTGTATCTCTTTCTTGTTTCTAGCTGCACTGGCCTTAATAACTGCTGCTGTGCCTTTGTTATGTAAAATATTGCGTACACTAGCTGTGCCTGCTTCTTTTGGGTCTTCTTTTACGTATAGGCTATCTTTTCGATCAAGGTTTAAATCTAGTAGATCTGGTAATAATTCAGGTAATAATTCCCCCATTATTTAGCCCCCGTTAATAAAAAATTAAAGGTTTGAATTACTGCCTTTTCTTTCGTTGGGGCATTCCTAATAATGCTTTCTACTTCCGCCTTTTCTGCTTCTGTGATTTGAATATCATCTACAGTAAAGCCTAAGCTGTGTAGCTCTCTAACTTTTTTCCCTAGTTCTGCTGGGTCGCCTTCGTCTTCTAGTAGGCCGTATCTTCGTATGTATAGATCTTCTGCAAAAGCTTCAAAATAAGGAAGCTTCGCTGTTCCGTCATCTCTATTAAATGCTAATAAATCTGGTACACCTGTAATCTCTACAAGCTTAAGCATGAAATATTGGAAGCCCTGTAGATTTCTAGCAATCTGCTTAAATTGTTTTTTAATATGTTTAATCTTAGATATGTACTTTTCACTTGCTAATACGTCTTCGGCCAAGTTCCTAACTAATCCTCGTCCTAAGTGGTAATAAAAAGTTCCATCTTTTATATTCCCTTTGGTTATTCCCTTAGC
Source organism: Acinetobacter sp. SM1B (assembly GCF_003289665.1). Classification (NCBI taxonomy): domain Bacteria; kingdom Pseudomonadati; phylum Pseudomonadota; class Gammaproteobacteria; order Moraxellales; family Moraxellaceae; genus Acinetobacter; species Acinetobacter sp. SM1B. Next base: position 7,643 of record NZ_QMBM01000007.1, on the reverse strand, counting down.
GCTTTCTATAACTGCTACTCCACTCGTTAAGTCGTGGCCTTTAAATGTTAGCAATGGGTCATCATAGGCATTTTTAGCGCCTAAAATATCCAGCTTGTAAGCTGTCTGGAAGTCTATAAGATCCTCTCTTATATGGTCGTCTGTAGTCAGGTTAGCCAAATACTCCAGCCCTTCTAACTTACTGTAATTCTCTAAAATGGCCTGTAATAACTCTGGGTAGTCATCTTTAAAGAAAAGCATTCCGCCTTTGGTTTCTAACTCTGAATCATCGTAAATGGCAAAATATTGACTTAGCATTACTAGCTTAGTTAGCTCTTCGTCTTTCTTTGGGTTGTCTTTGTCTTGCCAATAAGTTACTCGATAGGCTTCTATAGCTTGCTCGTTGGCCTGCTCTTTTTTATAAGCATCAAAATAGCGTTTGTACGGCGTCTTCTCTTTATTCTCATAGATTCTTATGTGCTTAAATAGCTCATATTCTACTAATTTATATAGTGAATATGTCCAGCTACTCACACGCTCCTTAGCTTCTTTTAATGCCTGCTCATAATCTCTTCTGGTTAAAATTCTGGGCTGTAGCGCTAATTGAAAGTAATTATTTTCTGCATCAATAAGCTTCATAATATGGCGCAAAAATTCAAGCCTAATTACGGCATAAGCCCGTTCTTGAGATTCAAAATCAATAGCAAAGCCCGTTATAAATCTGTAGATCTGTAGATAGTCGTTATAGGCCCTAATATCCTTGCTTTCTACAAGTGCATCTACATAAGCATCACGTTCCGCCTGTGTAAGTGTTGGCTGGTCTTTGTAGGTATTAACAAGATCTAAAAGAATAATCTTCCCGACTTCTTCACCTGTAAGCTTTTTCTTTTTAAGTAGCTTGCTTAGTGTGTTGGTAGCCATCAGTTACGCCCCCCTAATACAGTTTCCAGCATTTCCAGCTTGTGCTTAACGTCTTTCACTTCGATAGCTTTTAAAATATTAGAAATAACGGCGCTCTCTTTGCTGGCCTGTTCTGTTGTTACTTCGCCTGTTCTTACTCTTAAAAGTAAGTCATTTAAAGCTATAAGTACGTTTTCCATGTAATCGCCGTTCTGCTGGATATGGTTGTTTGCTGGTGTGTTAATCGGTAGATATTCATCTTTTAAAGCTGTTAGATATTTAAGCTTAAGATCCAGTAGCCGTTCTGGGCTGGCTTCATCAAAGCTCACTGTATCTATAGCGCTATCTATCTTTTTAACTGCTTCGCCTAGCTGGGTTATTCGGGCCTGTCGTGTCATGTGGTAACTTTCGTAAAGTTCTTCTAACTGCTCTGCTTTGCGTTCCGCTATTTCGGTTTTAAGTTCTGCTTCCCATCGCTGGCATGTGTCTTTACATACGCCGATCTCTTTAGAAATAGCCCTATAGCTCTTCCCTTCGGCCCTAAGTTGTATGTACTTAACTTTGTCTTCTGCTGGTCGCATTAACTTAAATATCCTCTTTAGTGGTTTCTACTTCCGCTAATCTTAATTAACGGAAGTACAATATATTTTGATTAATTTAGAAGTTTTCCCAATACCCACACTCACAAAGCACAATCTTTTCTTTGTCTTTAGCTTTATTTTTTTCTTTCTCTTCAAGAAATCCAAATAATTTACCGAAAAACTCTAAAACAGCACCCAGAAGTTCAAAAAGTACTGAGGGATTTGCAGCTACTCCAAATTGTGATTCATTAATTTTCGCAATATCACTAGCTGAAGCCCCCCTTTCTTTCTCAGCCTTAATAAGATCACTTTTTAAAACAATTTTAGTGTTTTTAGATTTACATCTTTTACATTGCAATGACATCAGCATCCCCCGATTGGTTAAATAAAACTCTATAAGGTTGTCTTTGTTAAATATGGGTTTTTAAGATCTCGTGCATCATCTCATTAACGCTCACGCCTTCTTTTTCTGCCCTTTCTTTAATGCTGTTATACAAGGAAGGTTGCATAAGCATCTGTACACGCTTGCTCTTAGTTTCTACATACTCTGGATTCTTTTTCATGGGTACGCCGTTGCTTGTTTGGGCTTTAGGTTCTTCACTTAACTTAGTTTCCAGCTCTTCCTTTGTTGGCTGAGTTAAAGCAAAGTCTTCCTGCTCTTTGGCTGTGCTAATAAATGCCATTGCTGGGTTAGCATCGGTAAAGCTCTTCTTACTCATTGGTTAATGTCCTTCCAGATCTCGTTCATTAGTGCATCATAATCTTGTGTAGCATTGCTTTTAGGGTCATAGCTGAAAACGTCCTGCTTCATGGCCTGCGCTTCTCTTACTGCTACGGCTTCCCTTATGTACTGTGTGTATACTTTTGTGTGTAGCTGCATAGCTGTATCTGTAATAACTTGCTGTAGGTCACGGCTTAAAATGCTTCGTGTGTTGTGCTTGGTTAATACAATGCCTAATACTTTTAGATCTTTGTTTGTATAGCGTTTAACGGCTTCTATTGTCTGCCCTAGCTGGGTTATACCTTGTAGGCTAAAAATGTCGGCTTGTGCTGGTATGACTGCGTAATCACTGGCTGTTAATGCGTTAATCGTGATTATGTTTAAACTTGGTGGGGTATCCATTATAACAAAGTCGAAGCTGTCCAGATCTGCTAAAGCTTCTTTTAATCTGTATTCCTTGCCTGTTTGACTTAATACGGCGTCTACGTTGGCTAGTGAAGGGGTGGAAGGTATAACGCTAAATCCGCTACTTGTAACCTGTGCTTTGTCTGCTTGTAATCGTCCAGCAATTAACACTTCTAGCGTGTTGTAATTGCTGTTACTTGCACCTGTGCTATAGGTTAAGTTCCCTTGCTGATCTAGGTCTAAAAATAGTACTTTTTTATTTTGCTTCGCTTGTAGCCATGCCCCTATAGCGTGTGCTGTAGTGGTTTTTCCTACTCCGCCTTTCTGGTTTATTACTGTTATTACTTTAGCCATATTACTATGCTCTTATATGTATACTTATATGTGTATGTGTAGATTATAAACTACTGTTTTTAAATATGCTACTGCTTACAATCCCTTCGCATGGGTTCGCTATGCGCTCTAAGTTGTGTGCATAAATCTCTGTCGTTGCTATGTTGCTGTGTCGTGCAAATTGTCTAGCTTCCTGTAATGTGCTGCCCCCTAGTAAAGATAAAGTTACGGCTGTATGTCGCAAGCTGTGGGCCGTTAATCTATTGCTGTTCAATCCTGCAAGCTTTAAGCGTTCTTTTACTATTCCGCTAATAGTTCTGGTTGTTAATCGCTTCCCTTTGCTGTTGTTGCTTGTGCTGCTGAATAACGGCGCTTTGTCTGTTGCGTCTGTACGTGTGGCTAAGTAGCTTCTAATCGCCTTTTCTACTTCCCTAGTAATAATCACATATTCGCTTTTTTCGTCTTTCCCTTTCCCTTGCACATAAAGCACGGTCTTACTTCCTAGTGTTCTTAGGTCTTCCAGATCCGCCCTTACAACTTCGATAGTGCGAAGCCCACAAGTGACCATTAAACAAAAAATGGCGTAATCCCTCTTTGCTGTGCTGGCTTCTGAATCCGCCGTGAAGGTGTCTATAACGTCCTTTACTTGATCTACGGTTAAAGCATCTTTCTTATGCCCATGCTCTACTTTTGCCCCTTTAATTTTATCTGCAATATTTTTATATAGCCCTTCCTGCTCCAACCATCTAAAGAAAAGCCGTGTAGCTGTTAAATAGGTCTTCACTGTGCTGGCCTTGTTTACTGCCTTCAATTCATCCCGAAAGGCTATAAGGTCGCTTCTGGTCGGCTGGCTTATGCTGTTCTCTGCAAAGTATTGGAATAGTCTTTTTAATGCTTTTCGGTAGGTGTCGGCTGTCTTTTCTTTAACGTCTAAAAAGCCAATAAAGTTAAAATATAGATCTGCATTTAATGCGCTAATGGTCGCTAATTGGTTGCTGCTTTCGTTAATTGTTCTTAGCTGGTTCATCTATTGCATCCCCTAATATGTATGCCTATATGAACATAGTATAGTATGTATATTATTATGTGTATACTGATATATGTATATGTATTAATTACTAAAGATCTGGCCCAAGTCTGTTACAAAGTGAATTATCCCCCCTTACAACTCACTTTTAAAGTGAATTGCTTGCTGTGTAAGGCTTTTGGGGGGGTGCGATAACTTCAAAAAAAAATGGAATCCCGTAATAGTCAGGCATTATTTTTTAAAGAGTTTTGTAACAGAAATAGGCCCTATTTTGGCGTTTAAATCCTAATCGGTGGAATGTCGTAATTAAGAGTTCCAGTGAGCAATTAAAGCTAAAAATCACTGCATGCAAAGTGAGTTGTAAATGAAATTCTTTTAACCAATTCCCTTAAAATCAATAAAAAAGCTAAGCCCCTAATTAGGGGCTCTAAAACTTTTACTTATATTCTCTTTTAGCCTGATCTAAGCCATCAAGAAATGATTTAACTAAATCAGATGAAACAGAAATAATCTTATCTTGCTTCCCCTTAAGTTTTAGCTCAAAACCATTTTTATTTTTCTTTAAAAAATCTTCAGAAAGTGTCACCCCTAAGGTTTCTTCCAGTTTACATCCTAAATATCTATTTGAGCAGTCTGCATTATGGCTAATCAAAACGACCTCATGTGCTACTCCACTCGTATCATAAGCAAGTTTAATTCCACCCCAGTCACCTAAAAAAGTTGCATCTAAATACAATTGCACGAATAAGTTCTTCTTACTGGAAGGGCTATAAGCACCTCTTAAGAGCATATTGTTAAATTCATTGGTTTTAATATTAACTACTTTCTCAAAACGATCATAAGTTACGTTAGCGCTTGTGTCTTTAGGTTGTAGTGATTTACCTATTATCTCTAAGAGGCCTTCAGTTTTGATAGGGCTACCATCAGCTTTTAAATAAATAGAACTCCAATACTTTTCATCATAAGGCTGATCTAAATTTACATAAAAAACATCGCAAGTAGACGTGATTAATTTTGTAGTTAATGATTTGTCCAAAGTGTATGCTTTACCAGAAATTTCTACATCAGTATTAAATTGCTTTAATCTTTTAAAAGAATCATGAGCTTTTGTTGTAAGCCCAGTTTCTAAAACCTTAAAATTGTTTTCTCTAAGGGCCGCATACTTCCTTTCACTTCTCTGCCCACTGGCAAACCTATCTTTGTTAGGGTCAATAAAAAAGTGTAGTAATACATACTTTTTAGATGACTCTGTCAGTTTGTACTCATTACTTTTTATTTCCTCATAATTACATGAATTTGCATATGCATTATTTAAAAATGTCCCAAAAAAAATAGCTGCTAACAATAGTTTTTTCATCTCCCAAACCCCTCTAGTAAAATTCCATAAGTAATTTAAATATGCTCTTCTATTAAACTATATTTAAGTTAATTCTAATAATTAATAGGTAATAAAAAAGGGGCTATATATGCCCCCTTTACGCCGTATTAAGCTTTAACCATGCTTGGCCTTAATACTTCTCCTTTTGATCTCTTCATGCTCTTTAGCGTTCTGTACTCGTTTTCTAAGTGCTTCGATCTCTTTAGCGTCCATCTGTTCAAAGCTGTTATTTGCTAAGGTGGCGTTAAAGCTGGCTATGCCTAAAGTTCCGCTACGGTTCTTTAAAAACTTAACGTCTACTTTACGTGGATTCTCTAATAATGCTTCCTCTGCATCCTGCCCCGTTCTAACTGCTGTTAGTTGTAAGGCCATTAATACATCAGCACTATATTCAATCTCCCCACTTTCCTTAAAGCTGCTAAAGCTGGCTTCTTTCGTGTAGCTGTCACGGTTAAAACTACTGATAACCATAACTGGCGTGTGGTAGTCACGGCTTAACTGTTTAAGCATAAGCACATCATAAGATACTTTGTTTTTATCGCTCATGCCTTGCTCTGCTGGCTGCAAGATCTGCAAGTAGTCCACTAATACAACTGGCGTTCTTCCAGTAGCTTTAACGTGTTCTTCTACTCTGGCTTTAATCTCGTTTACGGTAAATTTACCTACGGCTTCATGTATAAAAATATGCTTGGCGTATTGCATATAACGGCCATAAGCTTTAGTAAAGGTAGCTTGGTTCTGCTTCGGTAGTTCTTCCATTAAAACACGGTCTAAGATCTCGATAGTTGTAACGGCGTCCATGCTAAAGCCCGTTTCTTCTATTGATATGTTTAAACTCTCTCTAGCTATGGTTTTTGCTCGTAATTCATAAGCGCTCATTTCCAGACTGAAAATTAAAACATCACGCCCCTGCTTCGCTATGTTGTCCATTATCTGCAAGGCTAAAGTAGTTTTACCTAAGCTACTAATACCGCCTACGCATATAAGGCCCTCACGTAATCCGCCCCTTAATATTTCATCCAGCATTTTAAAGCCTGTGCTTATGGCTGGCGCTCTTTTGGTTTTAACGAAGTCTAGGAAGCCATTTAGCTGGCTTTCTACTGTGGCCTGTAGGTATTCTTTACGCTTAATACTTTCTTCATCTGTAAGCGCCCCTACAATAGCTCTAAATGCTTCTGGATTCGCTTGTAGCGCTTCGTTAGGGTCTTTGTACTGCAAAGCTAAATTGACGCTATATGTGGCAATCTGTGCCTTATCTAGCATGTCTTTAATTTCTCTCTGGGCCTTGCGTCCTGCTTCGTCATTATCCAAAGCTAAAATAATCGGGGGTAACTTGGCTTTGTTCTTCTGTATTAAGTCGTATAGCTTCCCTTTGTTTTGAGCGCCGTTTAACGCTATAGCTTCCATCCCTGCACTAATAACACTTAAAGCATCTATAGCGCCTTCTACGATTGCTACGGGCTTTCCTGATTTAATACATAAGCTATTAAATAACTCTGCTTCCCCTGCTTCCTCTACTTTTGGCTTGTAATGCTGTAACGGCTCTTCCTCGCTAATATTTCTTAATTGGTAGCTATAAGATGCATCTGCACGAAGCATAGGTATAACAAGCGCCGTACTCATGCCCTTAAAGTCCTGCACATATCCCAACTTAAAACGTGTAGCTACTTCCTCACTAATTCCACGTTCTGCATGGTAGTCGTGCATACATAAGCTTTCACTGGCCTTTAAAACAAAATCTGTAAAATCTTTGTAGGTCTGCTTAGGCTGTTTTGGAGATGGAGACATAATCATATTGTTTTCAATATATGGGCCGTTTTTGTCCTTAATTTGTCCATATCCATATAACTGCTTAATACGGTTAATCCCTTGTCCTTTCTGTAGTCCTTCCAGTGCTTCACAAGCTCCAAAAATGTCGTAACTCTCCCCACAAGAAAAACAATGCAAATAATGCTCATCTGCTTTATATCCCATACTTGGCGTGGTGTCGTTATGGGCTGGATTAATACAAAGAATGTTTTTGTTTGGTTTTAGCTGTATGCCATACATAGCAATGTATTCAGGTAGTTTTTGCTTTAATGCGTCTTTATCGTAATTGCTTAATTTTGGCATTTAAAAAGTAATCCAATCGGGCCGAACATATTCCCATCTTACATAAGCCCCCTATGCCAATAAGGGGGGCATTATGCACCTAAGTACTAACTAAATACTTACTAGAGTTTTTGCATCCTCTGTAAGCCTTATGTATTAAGGGCTGTAGCGTTTCGTCTGCATAAGCATAGGGTTACTTTTGGCCTTTTTTGCATAAGCATAGGGTTA
>NZ_QMBM01000006.1:0-9431 GCF_003289665.1 Acinetobacter sp. SM1B | reverse complement strand
ATCACTTATAAATACGCTTTTAGTTGTTCAAACAAGTGGGACCACCTCTGGTTTCTCCAAAGTAAAAATGTCCGCTTTTAGATAACTTTAGCAACTCGATAGACAGTTGCAACTCCACAATTCACTGCTTTGGCAATTTCTTCCTTAGTCATATTGCCAGCTGCTAGCAATTCTTTTATTCGTTTGTGCTTAGCCTCATTGGCTTTCTTACCTGTTGGCTTGTAACCCGAACGTGCCAGGCCCTGCTTAATACGTTCTATACGTTTCTCATTGTCTAGACGAGCCATTGTTGCCAGGAGATCAATCAACATATTATTGATGAGTTCCAGGATTGAATGAGTAATGCTGTCACTGGTTTGAATCATTTGGTAGGTAGTAGGAAGATCCGCTACGACTAAACGAAGTCCCTTCTCCTGGATCCTGCGCTTCAGCTCTTGAAAATCTCGTTGGGTTAGGCGTGATAAGCGGTCAATACTTTCAACTAATAAGGTGTCACCTTGATTTGCTTCTGACAGCAGCTTATTCAATTCAGGTCGGTCTAACTTCGTACCACTATAGTTTTCCACGTACACAATGGTTTCACCCAAATTCAAGTTTTGGTTTAGATCCTGAAGAATCTGCAAAGCCCTTTTTGCATCTTGATCTTTAGTTGAAGCTCGTAGATAAATACGTGTATTCATTTCTATCATTTAATCTTAATTCTATTAGATTAATGATAACACTATCATTTAATTATTAAATTAAGTCTAATAATAGATATTGTATGCGATTTGGCTCGCTATCATTCAGCTATACTCTTTTGATAGAAAAAGCATGACTGAAAGCCATGCTTTGGGAGTTCGTATAATACGTATCATATTAATTTTGGAAAAATTAGATATTGATTGGGAGTGACTAAAGCTGTAGAGTTTCTTTTTAAGTGAGTCCCCAAAATGAAATTCCAATTTATATTTGAAAACTTTAAAGCTTTACCAAATGGAACAGATGCTTTCAAGCAGTTAAAAATTTTATGTGAGCAAGAAATTGGCAACAATAATAATTTAGATAATTCGGCCTTATTTCTTATTTATGGGTTTGCGAAGAACTACGTCTTATTGTACGAAGATCAAGAAGTTACTCCTGAATTTGCAAAAAAAGCAAAAAGCCAATTAATTGATTATATGTCTGAACTTAATATTGCTCTAATCAGTCAAGATTCTAATCTTATATTAGAAACTCTTAATAATATTTCAAAAAAATATTTTAAAAGTTCAAGAATATTTTAAATCTTAATAATCAATGAACAAGCTATCATTACAGGGGTTTTTGATTCCCCTTTTTGTCTCATTCTTTATGAGTGGCATTAACGCTATTCTAGGAGCTTTAAATGAAGATAAATTTTTATTATCAATTGTTTTTTCACAATGGATGATTAATTGGATTATTGCTTATCCATGTCTTTTGTTTCTTGTTCCTTTCTCAAAAAAGATCGTTTTAAAGCTTTTTTATCCTCAGTTGAAATAATGAATGTTATATGAAACGAGGACAATAGACCGTCGTTTTTCACTTTGCATAAGATATTCTACGTTAAGTAGCGGCTAAAAATGCCCTTGATCAAGGGCATTTCGTATAACGTGTATTATATTAATTTTAGCAAAACTAACCGAGTCCCAAAGTTTTACTCACTGACAGTAATTAGCTTTTTCAATTCTAATTTTTCTTTAAAGCTTTCTACTTTGTTGTACATTTGGAAAATAGTAGATGTCTCATAGTTATCTAATGGATTAATAATATTATCCAGACCTCTAATATCTTTTAGTACAGAACGTCTATGTTTGGAAAAAAAATCTTCAAGCTGATCTGCTGAGAATACGAAATTATTTTGTGAACGATTCCAACTAGGAATTACCTCTTCTTTGATAGAGAATTCAAATAATTGTAAGTCATACCAAAAACGACTATCTAATCTGTTCATAAAAGAATTTTCATAAAGATCTTTAATATCTTTATAGAGACCAATCGAAATTTTTTGGCTATCAAATTTAGCCGCGTTTTCTAAGAAAGTTGAAAGCAATATCAACCCCGTTTCAAGAAAACTTAAGGTTAACAATTGATGTTTACTTAAATTATTATAATTATTCGCATATGAGTAACTAGATGGAACTGCATGATAAAAATCTTTTTTATTTTCTATTACAGTCCTATATCTAGCTAATAGATTTAAAGCTTTTTCTCTAACTTCAATCTCACCAGAAAATTCACAAGATGTTTTAAAATCATTAAATGCTATGTTGAGATCTTGCAGCATCGTATTAACTACTGGATAAATATTTATATTAATATTGACCTGCTGAACAAAAATATTTTGTTGGAATAGGTTCAACGTATGTTGTGTTCTCATTTTTTACTTCTTACTTATGACTTTGTATAGTAGTAGGGATGAATAAAAAATATTCAAGCCTTCAAGCCTGTAATATTTCTCAGTTTCTGCAGATCAATTTCATATTAAGGTCTAAGCAATAAGATATAGACTTTGGTTCACATGTATTAGTAAATATTCATAGCTATAACCTTGTATTCTTACCCCCACTTAACATAATGGGCACTATATGAAACGTCCTTTAAAATATTAATATTTATCAAATACTTATATCAATAAAACGTAAATTAAAAAGATCAAAAAACACACGATTTTACAACTCGTGTGTTTTTTAAGCAACTTTGATCTTTCGCCAATAAAATCGGTTAAAAAAATGCTCAATTTTGGCATTTTCCCAATGTTCTCAGCTCTTCCAGGGCGAAAACTATCCCCAATTTCTGTGGATGAAATTTAGGCTATTTTGTACGCCCTGGCGTACATAAATCTCGGCCCCTTGCGGCTACCTGGAACAGTGGAATTTTCCTATGATGAACTCATCAGGAACAAGAAGTTCCATACAAGAATAACAAAAGATAAGTACAAGGACAGTAAGGTACGACAGGAGTTATACCGAGCGAACCAATACGAAAAACCCCGGCAGGATGCCGGGGTTTTTTATTGTCTAAATATGGTAACTAGTAGGAAATATCTAGTTGGTTTTGATTGATAAATTTAATCAGGATATCTTGAATAAACTCCTCTAGTTCAATACCTTGCTCTTTAATTAGGTTTTCAGCCCTAGTAATCATCTCGCTATCTAATTCAAATGAGATTTCTGCTGAAGTCGCCATCAATAAATCATAGTTTTTTTCTACAATTCTTCTAAACGTTTCTTCTAGATTATTCTCGGAAGAGACATTGAAAGACAGCCGTAGAGAACTGTTAATAATTTCAACATGTGTATGTCCAAGATATTCTGTACTTTTTCCAACAAATCCTAAATGCTTCATAATAATTCTCGAATCTAGTGATAGCGAATAGCCCTTTATCGACAGCTATATGAATTAAGCCAAGCTTTCTTTTACAAGTTGTGGATCAACAATAAATAATCGAATAAGCGATGTTGCTGCTCCTGAAGGTCTTCTAGCACCTTGTTCCCAAGATTCGAGTATACGTCTCAAAACACCAAGGAGTTTGGCAAACTGTTCTTGTATAAGTTGAGCCTTTCTACGAGCTAATTCTACATATGTCTCAGTGATTACAGTTCTGAATAGCCACCAAAATTCTAGACACACATAACTACCTTTTGATGGGTCTTTTCATAATCTAATGGAGAACGCTGACCATTGGAACCATCTGTGCGTTTTGAATTGTAGAACATCTCTATATACTCAAAGATATCCGACCTTTCTTCAGTTCTTGTCACATAGATTTTTCTCTTTATCCTCTCTCGCTTTAACAGCTAAAAAATCTCTCAGCAACTTATTTTTTGAGAACTTTATGCACTTAATCTCATCTCTATAAAATACCATCGCGTTTCCAGACAGCAAAATTTCATCTTATTTAAAAAATGGCTCATTTATTTTATTCATCAATATATTAATATTGTTAAATATTTAAAAAAATACAATATACCTAAAAATCAAAGAGATTTTCTACATTAAAAATTATTTATTTTCAAAGCATTATCTAAGAAAAACTACTTTAAATTCTTCTTTTTCATTTTCAAAATCACAATCTCTTCAACAAAAATCTGCCCATTTGTTCCCAAGTTTTTGAACACACGGTCATAAAGATCATTTCAGTTTTATCATAGAGACAGACCATAAAATAATGAAAAAACCTCTATGTACAAAAGAATAGGATCTCCGTCTCATCCTCTAGTGTTATCTCAAGCGAAAAAGATTGGCGTGACGGACATAGTGCAAGGTACTGCTCTCTTTTTAATTGATGGGATGTAACGATGCCAAAAATTGCTAAATTCGCCAGTGAACGCCGTCATACAGAACGAAAACAGGTCATACAAAAGGAGATGCAGCAGGCTCACAGCTTTATCCAAACGCATCTGCCTTTAGATGAGTTATTTGAGGCTTACCAGAATCATCAACACATAGGACTGCTAGAACAACTTGAAGCTGCCATTGAACGTGAAGCCTCCTCAGTCCGTTATAAAAAAATGCTATATCACTGCTATCGCAGGCAGATCATGCTGTTCAACCAGCATTATGAAATAGAGCTCGATCTGCCTTCACGACAATTCCTAAGCATGGAACGAGAGGCCATGGAATTCAACCGGGAATGGCTTGAGCGGTCCAGGTACGCTCATATGATCCATCAAAAGCTGTGGCGTTACTGGAATACATCACAACAATTTTCAGATGTAGAAATTATTGGCAATATCCTGATCTCGAGTATTCTCTTTGCGGGGATCTCTACACGAAATACCCTGGATGCATTTCTTGAGCAGTTAAAACAAGGTCTAATGATCCAGCACATTAAGGCTGTAGATCTCCATCTTATCTTTCTTGAACCCTTATCTCCGGGTTATGGTGATATCTACCATCCTGATGCACCACTGAGAAAATCACGTACACTGGTTTTAGACCGCATCACCCAACTCTGGCTAGCCCGATACCTTGTACACTCCCCGCCTGTGTGTATGAATGCCTTTGACTACCTCAGTATTATCTTCAGAAAAATGGGCTTTACAGGTCAATATTTCGAGGTTTCCAAGCTACTGACTTCGGCAAGCTGTCACTGGATGCAATTAGATAATGTCACACTGGATACTGCTTTAAGCCGCTGCCTGGAAGACAAAAATGAAACCTGCGGTTTAGCCTTGTCATCATTCAAAAACTATCTGGAACCAGTATTATTTTCAGCACAGATAAATGATGGCCATATCAAAAATAGACCTTCAGCAAAATGCTCAACCACCGTGATGAATGAAAAATCACTGACCAGCGTCAAAAAACTGCATAAGTATTTACTCAAGACCATTCGACACAATCAAGACTGCTTAACTGAACTCATTAACTATTTGACCCAAGAACATGCGGTCTTGTCTGAGGCATCAATCCGAATCTGCCTGTGGCTGATTAGCATGTTTCAACTCAGTACAGCGCAAGTACAACACTTGAGTCAGCTCTTCAGTCTCAATACAGAAGATTGGCTCAAATATTTAGACTATCAGCAGAAATTAAAACGATCCTCAATCTATAGCTACTATGCCAAGTTTGCAGAAGCTTGGTTGTTGCATTCACTTCCCTATACGGAAGATCCTGATTTCAATACGCACCTTGAGAATATCTACAGCAAGATCATGGGAGGAAATACCAAGTCCTCGCATCAAAAATTTGACCTTCTACGACGATTTCATCATTTCCAAAAAATTCTGTTTAAATCAGAAGACTTTCCCTTGTTCCACGATATTCAGGCATCCTCCCATCCCAAAACACAAATCATTTCAGGCAAAGTATTTTGCGCTGTACTTGCTCTTCTGCCTGATTATGTGGAGCGTGGCAGTTTTAACCAGCATGATGCCGAGATGCTCAAAATTATCTTGACCCTCGCCTTTCGTACCGGGATGCGGATTAATGAAATTTTAGGCCTGCGAATTAAAGATCTCGAAGGCCCTGCATGTACATCCATCTGGATCAGACCTTATCGCTCCAGCAAGCAGGAACATACCCTGAAAACGGACAGCGCTGAACGCAATATTCCAGTCAGTACGCTATTATGTTCCGAGGAACATGATGCTTTTAAGGACTACTGTTTATCCAGACGGCTAAGCTTCAGCAAAAATGACTATCTGTTTACCCTTTGGAATAGCAGTGAACGTTTATCCGCACCATTTGTTGCCCAGATTTTCTCGAATCTGATCAATAGGGTATTACCGGGATGCCAGTATTCTTTTCATACCCTCAGACATTCTGCTGCCAATCATTTAGCACTGATCCTCAACATGCCCTATGAACTGGTTAAGATCTTTAGCGATTACACACAGCAGGATTATGAGCGTATACGCAGTGACCTGATACGCGGTAAAGCAGCACAGGATCTCTGGTATATTCTCGCCCATTTACTCGGCCATATCACGCCCAAAGAGACCTTTAAAAGCTATTTACACTTATGCTTTATTATGGCGGGCTATAAACTTAGCCAATATGATCCACCCATTCCATACTCAACTATTAAGACGATTCATCCAGGCCTTTCGATCAAACCCACCTCGAAAGACATCCATCCAAGCAGTTTAAGTCCGATGCTTAGGCTAAACCTGGCTTCAGAACATTTGAAAAATAGCATTACACATAGAAAAAGTTCTAAAAGAGCTAAACCATCCGTTATCCAAAAAAATGAGCGCGGTAACGAAAAATGGTATCCGGGCACGGCTCAGTCAGGTATCTCCGCCTATATGGCCATCCAAATCATCAGACACTGTGAACGTTTTGACGATATTGATTACATCGCTAAAAAATTGAATCTTCCCCGTGCATTCCTTCAGGAATGCAAAGACAACATCTGTAAATTACAGATGCTGAAAAATCAGAAAGGTAAATCACGATTCATGATCAATCCTGACAAAGGTGGACGCATATTGCCCTGTATAGAAACCTTTGAAGAAAAGAAACTGATTCCGTATTTTTTCAAACAACTGGGTGATTATTCCAAAGATAATAAAAATCTAATTCGTGGTTTAAAAATATTTATTCAAAAGGTAAATACTTCTGAATCAGGATTAATATTTCATATTAAAGAATTAGATCAACTTAATACTTTTCTAGAGGTAATCCACCTTCTTTTTCCACCTCAATATTGGACTATTGAGATACCTAATATAATCAAAAACAAGGATTTAGACCAAGCTTTATGGCTAAATAAGATTCATCAAAGCAATCTTATACAGGGAAAATTTAAAAATTCTTTCCGTATATATTTAAATTCAAAAAATACCAATAAATCACTCAGTTTTCTTAAGTACAGTATTATTCTATTATGCGCATTTAATAAAAATCTATATGTTTAGAATCAATATCAAATAAATTATAATCTTCAGTTACATATTGGAGTTAGACAACTCCTGAAATTTATATTAAAAATAATCTTCAAAAATAATAAGAGATACGATGATGCTTAATAGAGAAAAGATCAATCATATATTACTTAAGTTAATTCATGAGTTTCAGATTCTCGATGGTTATACTCTTGCACTCTTCTTCAAACAGGATAGTAACTGTAGCAATTATCGAGCAATCTATTTATGGATTGAGAAATTGCTGGACCAGAAACCTGACATTAGCTTTGATGAAGTGAAATCTCTATATCGAGCACTACTACCTGAATTTTTTTTCGATTAAAAATCCCTTGATTATAAGGAATTTTTATTCATAGGCTTGATATTAAATAACCAGGTGTCTTATATAGTCTAGGTGTTTTCTATGATTTAGTTCTTTTATTTACTCTGTATATTTTAGGTATTTTAGTTTTTCTCTTTATATGCGGATTATTGATATAATCGGCCCACCACTGCATCAGGCGTGCCAACTCTTCAAAATGGTCTGCTTTATCATAAATACCCTTTACCCCCTTTTTTTGATGAGATAACGCTGCTTCAATAACTTGAGGTTTAGAACTAAAAGCATTGTTTAACGCCGTACTCGCAAGATATCTTACCCCGTGCATACTCATTCGATCTTTATAACCCATTTTTTCTAGCGCTGTATTAAATGGACCTTCACTCATATAACTATTAGCATCTCCACGCTTAGGGAATAAATATACTGAGGGCTTTTGAATCGCCTTCAATCTTTTGAGTAATTCGACAGCTTGGCGGGATAACGATACTTTATGTCCTTTTCCATTTTTCATAATCTCTTTTGGCTTGATCCAATATTTTTTTTCTAAATTAAACTGTTCCCATTTCGCTTGGCGAAATTCTTTATTTCTTGGAAATAACAACAAAACCAACTCTAATCCAATACTGACATACTCAATATCATAAGCACGAATATCCTTTAAATATTGATCCAACTCACTAATATCAATACGTTTCAAACCTTGTTTTTCATATTTAGGTATAAACTTTTTGATTGCTGGCAAAGGATTTGTATGAAATTCATATTCTATTGCTGCCCAGATATAGGCAGAATTGACAAAACCATACAGTTTATCCATGACTGATTTTAATTTTTTCCCCCATAAACCTTGAAAAAAGGACAGCCACTCCTGTGATTTAATACCTCTAAAATCACGCTCTCCAAATTCAGGATATACATGATTCCTAATTGCATTGAATACTGATGTAGTATATTTCTTACACCATTTCAGTTTTGATATTTTCAACCAACTTTCCATCAATGTAATCAGTTTATATTTATCCAATTTTGTATTTTTTCCAAAAGAAAAATCACCTTGATCTAGCTGTTCAAAAAACTCATCTGCCAATTTTCTCGCCTGTTTCAGATTTACCGTAGGAAACACCCCTATATTGTGAAAACTCCATTGTCCATTTTCTTTCTTGTATTTGAGTTGCCAATATTTTTTACCCGTCTTTTTAACCAATAGATAAAATTTTTCTGCAACAGTAAACCGATAATCTTTAGACTCTATGTCAAGAGCCATAAGCAAAGCATCATTTATTTTTGTTCTTGGGTGTACGTCATATCTATTCATATAGATTTAACATGTAGATGTGTTACAGCGAGAAATATCACAAGAAAAAAAATGTCATCTCCAAACATATAAAACGAAGAAAAAAATGCTAAATTTTTTTCATTAGGCCCTTAACTGGTTCAAATAGTCTGCCCACCACTGCATTAGCACACGGCGCTCATCTAAATGCTGTGATTTATCATAGACACCCTTCACACCCTTTTTCTTATGAGCCAGACAAACTTCAATGACCTGTTCCTTATCACTGAATCGATCATTCATCGTGGTACTTGCCAAATGTCGGAACCCATGGGGATTCTGCTTTCCTTCATAACCTAGACGGTTTAAAGCTAAGTTAAAGGTCATATCACTAATAGTTTTATGTACTGATTGAACCGTACCGGGTTTGTCGGAGAGTCAATATTCTGAGAGACTATCC
>NZ_QMBM01000005.1:0-9473 GCF_003289665.1 Acinetobacter sp. SM1B | reverse complement strand
GGGGTAACCACAACAGGTAGTCTGGTTGTACAAGTGATTGATGATGTTCCAACTGCTGTGAATGATAGCAATAGCATTCCTGTAGGTAGTTTGGCAGTAGTTACTGGTAATGTGGTCAGCAATGACACGAAAGGTGCAGATGGCGCACGAGTAACTACAGTAAAAGCAGATACTGCTAATGGGTTAGATGTCACGATTGATCCAGTTGGTAACTATACGGTTGTTGGTAAATATGGCACATTAACGATCCATTCTGATGGTAGTTATAGTTATGCACGTAATGCAGGTTCAGCTGGTGGTGTAAGTGACGTATTTACTTATACTTTAACGGATGGCGATAACGACACATCAACAGCACAATTGACAATCAACATTGCTGATGCAACCCCGACCAGCACAATACCAACGGCTGGTGGTGCAACAACGACAGTCTATGAATCTGGTTTAAATGATGGTACAGAAGCTTCAACCAATAAAGAAACCACCAGTGGCACAATTAGCTTTACCTCTCCAGACGGTCTGGCAGTCAGTGATGCAATCAAGCTGGGTGGGCATACTTTAACTACCACGAATCAGACCTTTTCAGATGGTCTAACTGCGCGTTATGAATACAATGCAGCAACTGGAACGGGGACGATTTATTATAGTTATACCTTGCCTGCAAAAACGAGTGGCGATAATACAACAGCTACTTTCGCTGTTGAAATCAAGGATGCTGATGGAGATAGTGCAACAGCAGGGAATTTGGTCATCAATATTGTTGATGATGCACCAATCACCGTAGCGGATACAGGAAGTGTTACAGAAGGCGCGCTTTTGACCAAAGATGCAGCCAGTGGTGTACTTTCTAACGACCAGTCAGGCGCAGATGGTTGGGCTATTGGTGGCGGTGTAGTCGGTGTTGCTAAAGGCAATACAGGTACAACTTCGAGTACTGGAGTAGGAACAAGCATCACAGGTGATTATGGTACGCTTACATTAAATGCCAATGGTAGTTATAGCTATAAAGCGGATCCAAACAAAATAACAGCCAATGTACAGGATGTATTTACTTATACAGTGCGTGATGCTGATGGTGACTTAAAAACATCTACCCTTACCATTAATGTGCAGGATGTTACAGTCAATCCATTAACTACAGTGGGTAGCGTACGTGAGGATGGGATCGATGCCAATGGTACTCAGCCTGCGGGAACAGATGCGAGTAGTTCTAGCAATATTATTAATGGTGATTTGAATCTACAGACGGGTTGGACAGCACAAGCAAAAACAGGCACTACAGCAAATGGAACGTATACCGTCAATTCAGATGGTACTTATAGCTTTACTTTAACTTCAGCAACCAAAGATTTAGCAGGCAATGAAACCAATAGCTTCACTTACACTGCTGTAGACCAATATGGCAATACGGTCACTAATACCATAACTATTAGCATTGTTGACGATAAACCTAAAATCAGTGAGAACGGTGCAAATGTTGGTCGTGTAACTGTTGATGAAACTAATTTTGTCTCAGGTTCTGTTTCTGCAACAGATGCTAATTTTGTCAAAGATGTATTCACCCCTGTGTATGGTGCAGATGGTCAAGCTACAAGTAATGCGTTGATTTATGCACTTAACATTAGTTCCAATGGTGTGGATAGCGGATTAGATACCACCAGCGGCCAAAATGTCTTGCTGTATAAAGTAGGTAATCAGATTGAAGGACGTGCGGGTAGTGCATCAGGCGATGTGGTATTTCGTATCTCCATTGATCCGACCACGGGTGCTGTTACCTTAACTCAATCAGAAGCACTTAAACATCCCGTGGGCGGTTCTTCTTATGATGAAAGTCTTTCTATCAGCAATGCAGGTTTAATTACCCTAACTGCAACTGCTACAGATGGTGATGGTGATGCGGTCACCAGTGATCCTGTTGCGGTAGGTGATCGTTTTATCTTTAAGGATGATGGGCCATCAATTGGTTCTGCGCCAGCAGTAACTTCTGTAGATGAAAAAGGTCTAGCGACAGGAAGTGAACCAAACACATCGTTACTCACCGCAGAAGGCAATTTGAGTGTGAGTTATGGTCAGGACGGTTCAGGTAATGGCGGTGGTTTAAGCTTTGCTGCAAATCAAACTGCTTTAAAGGCAGTGCTAGATAGTACAGGTAATAGCGGTATAAGCTTTAGTATTAATGCGGCAGGTAACGTACTGACAGCCACGCGTGGCGGCAGTGATGTGTTCAAAGTCACTTTGGATACGACTACAGGCAAATATACCTTTGAACTATTGGGTTCATTAAACCATCCAAGTCATACTACACCATTGAATCTGAATTTTGACTTTATTGCCAAAGATGGTGATGGCGATACGGCATCTGGTAGTTTCGTTGTTCAAGTGATTGATGATGCACCAAAAACTGAGATTGTGATCACGATGGATGAGGATCATAGTTATGGTCCGTTCACCACCTCAGCTGATTCACGACTTGAGAATATTACCATTCAGGATGCGAATGGTAATACCATTGCTGGAACAGATAACGGTAATGGAAGCAAAAGTTTCAGTGTTGCACATGGCACTGTGACTGTAGATGAGGCTGGTCGAATTACTTATAAACCTGCCGATAACTATAGTAACTATGATGGAAGCTCTTCGACCAGTCCCGATACATTTAAAGTACTAGTTACTGATGACAGTGGGCAAACCACAACAACCAATGTGACTGTAAATGTAAATCCAGTCGCAGATGCACCAAATTTAGCCGGAACAACGGGTGTGGGTGGTAATGTAACACTAGCAAATGTGACTACGAATGAAGATACGGCTGTTATATTGGGTCTGAAAGCACCACGTGTAATCGATGCTATTGATCAAAATGGCAATACAACAACGGGTGATAGCCCAGAACGTCTAGGCGTGATTACCTTAAGCGGTATTCCTGCTGGCGCAGCGCTCTTATCTGGTACTGATGCTACATTATTCACATCGAATGGCGGCAATATCTCCATTTGGTTAACCGATGTTAATCATCCGACTGATGAAACCAAACCAGCAAATGCTTTGGAGATGACGTCTGCTGAGTTTGAAGCATTAAAGGTTTTACCACCTGCGGAAAGTCATGCCAACTTTACCGTAACGGTAAGTGTAACCAGTTATGAAGTTAACGATAGCGGTACTAAAGTTTCTGGTGTTAACGGTGCAACCAGTACTGCAACAGTCGTGGTCAATGTTCAGGCGGTTACGGACGGTATCGATCTGAAAATTTCAGATGGCAATAGTTTTGTTGATACAAGCAGTGCAGCACCTGTGGTTCAAACCATTGCGGAAGATACTGCACTTAATTTGACTAATTTGTTGAAAGTGACATTAGCGACTACTGGCGATAACAACACGACTGCTGACATCGACGGTAGTGAGCAACGCTGGATGACCATTACGGGGCTACCAGAAGGTACAACCTTAACTGTAGGTGGACAGCCTCACACCATTACTGCAACAGAATCGTCGGATGGCTATCGAATAGACATCCCAAATAATTACAATGGCGTTTCACCAAGCTTACCATCGATTACAGTGACACCACCAAAAGACTTTAGTGGTGACATTAACAATATCCAGATCACGCTACATGCGCAGGACCAAGATAGTGATGGTGTAGGTAATGGGCCGACTACTGGAACTGAAATTACTGACAGTGTTTATTTAAATCTACATGTTACGCCAGTAGCAGGTGATGTCGCAGCAGGTGATGTTTCTACCAATGAAGACACAGCAGTTGCTTTCCTGCAAAATGTAAGAGTGACGGATACGGGTACTGGTACAGAAGTCATTACACAAGTCGCATTTGAAATTCCTACAGGCTGGCTAGTGACTGCTCCAAGTAATAATGGAGGGTGGAGTGTAAGTGGAGATGGTTCGAGTGGATCTCCATATACCATCACTTTTGACAATACCTTGAATGAAGTGCAACGTGAGGCTATCTTGGACAGTTTCACAATCTTGCCGCCAGCCAATAGCAGTAAAGATGCAACGATTCAACTTAATATTACATCAACAGATACTAATGGTTCTGATACAAATACCCAGACTAAACCACTTGATGTAAAAGTCACTGTAAATCCTGTTGCTGAAATCATTGGTAATATTCCTGGTTCAGGTGATTCTGACAACGATGGTACAGCTGACCTGACCATGACAGGTGGTCACACTTACACGACAGCAGGTGCAGAAGACACATGGTATACACTGGGTACTGAGAGTGGATTTAACCTTGCCAATGGCTGGACGAATCAGGACGCAGATGAACTGACTTATGCACATTTAACGCCTGAGTTAGTTTCAGGGGATAGCTATGCGACAGTCATCGGATCACAATTCAAATGGACAGTTTCTGGTGTTGACTATACTGCAACTTATACAGGCACACCAATTGATGTACCTGTTAGTGCATTGTCAACATTACAGTTCTTGGCTCCTGAAAATGTATCGGGTACCTTTAAAATCAAAGTTGAAGCTTATACAGTAGACTATGATGACAATGAAGAGACGGGTACACCAGCGACAGCAGTATCAGGTGAAGCTTGGTTAGAAGATATTATCATCGCACCTGTTGCTGATGGTATTAATACCTTGTCATTAAATGGTCGTGCGATTGGTTTGGAAGATACGCCAATCCCACTGTCTATTACGCCAAGAAGTTCTGATCCATCAGAAACCTTTAATATCACCATTTCAGATATTCCTGATGGTGCAAAAATTATCTATGGCGGCGTAGAACAAACGATTACTAACGGTTCAGTCACGATCTCTAACTTTAGTACATCTACGCCACTGACGATTACTCCACCTTTTAACAGCAATGTAAACTTTACCTTAAGTGTTACTGCGACGGCGACGGATGGTAGCTTCACATCTGCTTCATCTAGTCCGCTCTCTATACCTGTTACAGTTTATGGTGTAGCAGATACACCGACAATTACCTTAAAAGATTATGACAGTAATCAGTCTGGTGTACAGTCTTATACAACCACTGAAGCTAATCTGGATGGTACTGCCCAGCATAAAGTGTCACTCTCTAATTTGATTGAAAATGTTTCATCGATTGATAATACAGATGGCTCAGAAAGCTTTACCCTTCGTATCACTGGCTTAGCCAAAGATTTCAATCTGGGGGGACCAGCCACTGTTTTGGTCACTGGCACAGGTGAAGAACGTGTCTGGGTGATTAAACCAACAGATTTAAATCATGTATTTATCACAGTACCAGAGAATTACAGTGGCAATGTGAATTTCAAAGTTGCAGGCGTTTCTACTGAAAATGATGGTGATTCCAAAACTGGTGCATTAACTGACGTTAATTTCACAGTGACACCTTCTGCCGAAGCAGAAGCAACGACCAGAGCGACACTGGTTGAAGATGAAATTACGACCCTGAATTTTGGCATTGTTCATGTAAATGGTGACAATGACGAAACTTTGGGACATGTTTGGATTGCACAGGATCAGGCGGCAGGAGCAAACTATACTTTATATCTGGGTACTGGCACATCGGCTGTTCTTTTAAGTAATGCAGGCTTACCAACTGAAATGATTGATGGGAAGACTTACTATAAACTGACTGCTGAACAAGCTCAAACCCTTGCAGCTAAAGGTGGTGATCAGCTTGATGGTGATCAGGGCTTCTTCACTTATAAATATGAAGTGACCGATAATCATTATGGTTCGGTGCAAACCGCACCAGCGGACACGGTGGTTAAAGATGGAGAATTAAAATTAACGGCGAGTGCAGTTACCGATGCTGTTGAGTTATCTGTTACTGGTATTTCTGGAACAAGCAATACCACTTCATCATCAAATCAATATCCAAATGATGATGCTACTCCAGACACCGCAACACTGACTGCAACGGATACTGTGACCGTTAATCTGAACGTCGCTTCGATTGACCATGATGGCAGTGAACACGTGGTTCGTATCTTGATCGAAAATGTGCCAAAGGGTGTAACTGTACAAGGTGCAAATGTTCAACAGATAGGTGCTGGTACATGGGTACTGGTCTATCAGGCAAATAATGCACCTTCAATCGCACAGGGTGGTATTGATGTACCAGTCACTTTCAAGATTGGTTCCGACGCGGGTGGCTTAACAGACCATCCGATTAAGATAACTGTACAGACACAAGATCTAGGGTCTGATTTGACTGCTATAACAGACATCAAATCTGATTCAGTGACATGGTATCTAAATACAGATTTTGCTGAGGCTCCAGGCAGTAAAGCACCGCTTATTGACCAATGGCAATATAATGGTGCATCTGCTACAGAAGATACACCATTTAAATTAAGCGATGTGGTAGATCAAGCCATTACCATTCAGGATAATTCGGCAAGCAACTTGTTTACTGTCACCTTGAAAGATTTACCAGCAGGTACAATCGTCAATGGTATGGTACAAACCATGATCGATACAAATAATGATGGTAACCCTGATACCCCAGTATGGACAGCAAGTGTTACGGTAGATCCGAATGCCACTGATGCCCAAGCCGAAGCTGCTTTGCAAAATCTGTTAGAGAGTATTGTGATCACGCCACCAGCAGACTGGAATGATAATGGTCAATCTGGACGGTTCCATTTCGATGCGACACTTACGACTTCGGTCTTGGGTGGCGCTACCGAAGAGGCAACGATTCAAGACATGACGATTCCAATCGCTCCTGTGACGGATAATCCGATATTCACCATGTCTGGAGATAGTATGGTGGGTGAGGGTGCGACAGCAATCACAAGTTCTATTACACTCGACCCTGCCGATGGAAGTTTTGGTAAGGTTGTCGATGGTAAAATGTATGTGCAAGTCAATGCTGCTGATACAACCGATGCCATGGAAGGTGGTCAGCTATACATCACGGGTAGTACAACACCACTTGTTCCACAAAGTGTAGATATTGATGGTGATGGTACACCTGATGGTGAGTTCTACGTCATTGGCATTGGTGAAAATGGCGGAACAGTAGACTTAACGTATACCATGCCAAATGGTGAGAAAACTGTACCAGGTAAGGTATCATTTACTGCTTATGCAAACGTAAAAGAAGACGGTGCAGATGTTAAAGCAGTCAGTGTCACGGGTTCTGTGGAAGTTCAACTGACCAATAATGGTGTAAATGTTGTTTCACAAAACTTTATTGGTAATGAGTCAGAACTGGCAACTAAAGCCAATGCAATTGAGCTGACTGGTGCAGGTGGACTAAGCGTGAGTTTGAACGATTCAGATGGTTCAGAGTCTTATGGTGCAATTTTGCTATCTGATGTTCCAAATGGCTTCTTGGTTTATGTCGGAAATGATGCGGCATCCGCAACGCTTGCAAGTAATGCAGGTGGTGATGGCACAACCAACACTTGGGTACTCTCAGAAAGTGGTGGACTACCAGCTTATGTTGCGATATTACCGCCGATACACTGGAGTGGTACTGTTGAAAACTTACAGTTGGTTGTAACTTCTGGTGAAAGTAGCTTATCTCCTTTAACTGAAACCAAAGACATTGGAGATTTGGTGGTTAATGCCGTAGCCAATGGCGTTGATATCAAACCGACTCAAACTTTCGGTAAAGAAAATGAGATTATTCCACTTAACCTGAATGCATCGATGCATGATCCAAAAGTTTCAGAAGTTGCAAATGACAGCAGTACTGAAACTATGACCGTTAAACTCACAGGTCTGGGTCAATATGCCTCTTTTTATATCGATGGTGTACAGATTTCATCTAGTCAAATTACAGTAAGTGGAACTGGATCAAGTACGACTTATACCATTACAGGTTTAACCCAAAGCAATATAGATAAGTTAGGCTTTAAACAGGCGAAAGCAGCTTTAACTGATCAGGATTCAGCGACTACAGGTACACAAATCGGGGTAGAAGCATGGACAGTTGAAAGTGGTGCTGTAAATAGTGTATCTGATCCTGTTTCTGCGAACATTACTGTAAATATGACGGCCCAAAAGGCTACAACAGGTAATGATACCTTGCTATATACAGCAAGTAGTATTAATGCTGGAGCAGGTACAGATACGATTCAGCTCCGTTCTGGTGAAACTGTATCAGGTGCTACTTTGGCAGAAAATCTGAAGAATGTTGAAGTGCTGGATTTGTCTGTAAATGGAGCAAATAATATCACTAGCCTGACAGCATCACATGTATTGACCATGACTGATGCGGCACATACCTTGAAGATCAATGGTACTGCTGAGGATACTGTTGAACTTGGTTCAGGCTGGACACAAAGTGCAACCAATAATGGTTATGTGACATACACCAGTACCGTATCGGGTACGGCTGTCACTTTGCTGGTGAGTGAAAATGTTCATACCCAATCTGGAAATCCATTATCAGCGAGAAGCTTCAGCGTAGCTGAAACCAGTTCGGATGATGTGATTGTGGCCAAAGCGGGTAACGATACCATTACGACGGGTCAGGGTCACGATACATTGATTTATAATGTGCTAGATGCGAGTGATGCCAAAGCGGGGCATGGTATTGATCATTGGACAGATTTCGGTTTTGGTTCTACCGCAACAGATAGCAATGCCGGAACGATTCAATTCTCATCAGAATTCTTTAATGATTTGCTTAGTGATAGTGATTTGACATCATCTCATCTTTCACAAGTCGAAAAATTCATTAAGGTTGACTATGATGCAGCAACTGAATCTGCAACCGTGAAAGTAGATCGTGATGGTGAAGCAAATGGTTCAAATTATCAGGATCTTTTGGTCTTAGAACATCAAACTTCGAATGTAACGCTTGCAGAGCTGTTAAATAATCATCAAATTACGATTGGCTAACTTATCGTGTTGATGAATAAAAGTTGCCCCATCCGTGGGGCAATTTTTATGCTAGATGTGAATAATTTCGCTAAATCATTTAATGGCAAAACAAAATTCCAGTACAATGCTTGAGTTTTGATTTTCCTCATCATTATTATAGTCGTGAAACAATATCATGAATAAACGGGATGTATTAATAAAGACGA
Source organism: Acinetobacter sp. SM1B (assembly GCF_003289665.1). Lineage (NCBI taxonomy): Bacteria > Pseudomonadati > Pseudomonadota > Gammaproteobacteria > Moraxellales > Moraxellaceae > Acinetobacter > Acinetobacter sp. SM1B. Next base: position 456 of record NZ_QMBM01000005.1, on the reverse strand, counting down.
GTTTATGTTCACTTCTTAGCCTTTATATGCCTGAACCGTACCGGGTTTGTCGGAGACTTTTTTATTTAAGTTAGGCCACCTGACCTAACGGGTTAATCTTATAATCGTACATTGCTTCAAGCTCAAAAGACGATACATAACTCAGCGCATCAAGCACCATATCTGTATTCTTACGTGTTGATACTTTCCAGCCAACAATTGCACATGAAAAAACATCAATAATAAATGTGGTTTAGACCCAATCTGAATGAGTTTTAATATATGTGAAGTCAGCGACCTGAGATACCGTCTTGGTAGTCAATCAGGTTTTGAGATTATTCGGCTAATAAATAATCTCTTTGATAGGCAGTCTGATGTTTTAAAACGCTATAACACAGATCTCTGTACACGGCAAATTTCATAGGATCCTTGTCCTATCAGGCTTTTTCTTTCTTAAAATTGCTAGCACTTTCTTAA
>NZ_QMBM01000004.1:0-22756 GCF_003289665.1 Acinetobacter sp. SM1B | reverse complement strand
AAATTATATTGCTGAATAAGCCTTTAATGATAGGTTTGTGCAACAAAGCCCTCGAAAATTATAAACTGGGGTAAAATTCATCCTATTCTTATGTAAATTAATCTATTATGTTGCTCAAAGCTGCCACGATTGCCTTAATACCTGCTCTAGTCATCCAGGGTAATCGCGTCAAGAAAAAAACGCTACGATTACCAGAACCTGCTGGGGAACGCGAAGGTCTGATTGGGCAGGGGAAACCTTTATCCATCCTGATTGTTGGAGATTCGGCAGCAGCCGGTGTAGGCGTAGATCATCAAGAAGACGCATTAACTGGGGCAATCTTAAGTCAGCTCCAGCAAGATTATCAGATTCGCTGGAAACTTCAGGCGAAAACGGGAGATGCGACTTCCAACGTCATTCGCGTATTAGAAAAAATTCCGGCTGAACACTATGATGTTGTGGTGACTTCAGTCGGTGTAAATGATGTTACCAAGCTGATACCCGCAGATGTGTGGATTAAAAAGCAGCAGAAACTTTATCAGACAATTGAAAGTTGCTTTAGTCCTGAGTTAATTATCGCGGCCGGCGTTCCACCAATGAACATGTTCCCGGCTTTACCAAATCCATTGGCCTGGTTATTTGGTCGTTATGCCAAAGCCATGAACTCTGAGCTGGAGAAATTTGTCAGCAAGAAAGCCAATATGCAGTGGATTGAGTACGATATCAAACAATATCAGGCACTTAATCTGGAAATGGCCAAAGACGGTTTTCACCCGAGTAAAGAAGTTTATACGCTTTGGGGACAGGAAGTTGCTACAAAAATCCGCCAAAAATTTTAGAATAGAATTTCTATACACTAATTTAGTGGAATTTTATGTCGGATATTGAAACCCATCCTCTAGAACCTTTTTTACCGGAAAATTCCAAACTTCTGATGATGGGCAGTTTTCCGCCACCAGAAACACGTTGGAAAATGTGTTTCTATTATCCAAATTATCAAAATGATATGTGGCGGATATTTGGTTTAATTTTCTTTCATAATAAAGATTACTTTCTAGATCTTGCCAATAAGAATTTTCAGGAGATGCTGATTCGGGAATTTTTGCTGGAAAAAGGTATTGCGATTTTTGATACGGCGTATCAGATCCGGCGGTTGAAGGGGAATGCTTCAGATAAATTTCTGGAAATTGTTACGCCGACTGATCTCAACAAACTGCTTGTTCAGATGCCTTTATGTCATAGCATTATGACCACAGGCGATAAAGCAACCGAAACTCTGATGTTATCCATGCCTGAAGACACAGAAAAACCTGCTATCGGGCAGCCGAGTAAAGCACATTTTGCTGGACGCGAATTAAAACTCTATCGAATGCCATCATCATCACGAGCCTATCCATTGGCTTTGGAGAAAAAAGCGGAAGCCTATCGGGAATTGTTTAGAGATGCTGGACTGATTTAGGCTTTAGCGATAAATGTGAATGCGATACTTATACTGTTTACGTTAAAACTATCTTGATTGAAGCAAATATTTCATTTTGGGATTAAGAAAATAAAACAAATTCATACTTATAGTTAATTTCTAACTAATAGTAAGTATTAAATCTATGTATCCGGTATCATTTGTGGATATTCCACCCATTTAAAACCATGCGCCTGAAAATCCCGAACATGGGTAAAGTCAGACCAGATCAGGCGGCTGCCTTTGGTCCATCTTAATAGTTTTATTCTACGATGGACCAGCTCCAGTTCAGTTTCAGGTCGAAGTTCACTGATTTCCGCATATAAACGTACACCTGGATAACTGCTAAATTTACCGCTCATTAAAGATTTTAGCCAAAATGAGCGGTTACTATTTACTGCTTGAATACACGGTTTCGAACTATGTGGAAGGTTCTGTTTCAGGCTGGTACAGTAGCGGTCAAAGAAAAAGCCTGTGGGTTTATATTCATGTAAAAATAAAGTGCCGATGGGACTGCTTGTAGGAAATCCATCAGAGGTGATTGTAGATACCGAGCAGTGCATGGCAGCACGCTGGGCATCAGCAAAGACATTCCGGATCTTAAGCCAATCTTGAGGCTGAATATTTACCATCATAAGGTCATCTTCATTTTTTATTATTTTCATTAACATAGCATAGAGCATATATAAAATTGCTGAGACATTACGACTTACCATTCATCTCTATAGAAATTCTAAAATAAAAAAGGCGATTGAATCGCCCTAAAAGTTTTAAGTGATGGCTTTAAATATTAACTATCATATTCCACATAATCCCAAAGATTTAAACGGGATTTAATTTCACGACGAATATTCGGTAATAAAGGCAACAGCGTGCCATCGATCCATAAACTCAAAGCTTGTGAAGATAGTAATTGTTGCTGCTCATCAACCAGTTTCGCACCTTTGACGACGACCAAAGTTTCTTCATTAACTTCAGTTTCTACACCTTTAAACAGCACCTGCAGATCATAGCCAGAATCCTGAATCAGCCATTCCAGTTCAATCTGGATATTTTCATTGGACTGGATGATAGCCTGACCTTCAATCACCTCTGTATCAGAAATACAGTCATGCTCTACACGGATTTTGGCGAGAAACCACTCCTGAGCGGATAATTCTTGAAGGGTTTTGTTTGGTGTAAGGATATCATTTAACTTAAACTGGCGGCTTAAATCAAAAAATTGCATGGGAGTGTGGCGAAAAAACTTCACGAAAACTGGAAAAGTGTAATTTTAAGGCAATCTAGAGCTATGGTATAGATCATGACCGTATTGATCGAATAAACGTCTAAAACCTGCACAATTTTCAATTAATCCTAAAATTAACAATTTTTAAAATGAGGTGGAAATTCAATTTTGTCATCTGCTTGTCATTACATTGCCCATTCAGCCGGAAAAGTCGTGACCAAATGCATCATAAAACGCTGGAATCGGGTTGTTTCAGGATCATGTGTAAATTTTAAAATTTTTCCGTCTTTCTGTTGGTCCAGCCAGATAATTTCCCCTTTATCATTAAGCTTAAGTTGATAAGCAATACGTGGCAGATATTTATCTAGTGATGCTGCAATTTCATTTTGAAGCTTCTCTGATTCGATCACCAGTCCGACTTCAGTATTCAGGCGTGCTGAACGGGGATCAAAGTTAAAAGAGCCGATAAAGACTTTGCCATTCGCATGGAAAAACTTGGCATGCAGGCTGGAGCTGTTTTTATTTTTAGCTGGAATCACATTACCTGTCATTTTCTCATACCAGGTACGTTCCCGACGTTCGATATAAGGTTTAAATTCCCAGATTTCTATACCATTTTTGAGTAATTGATTACGGTATTGCTGATAGTAGGCATGTACCACAGGCACATCATTCGCCAAAAAAGAGTTGGTGACAACTCGAATTTTCAAGCCATTTCGGGCACGCTTGCTCAGATAATCCGTTCCCCATTGGGTGGGAACAAAATAGGAAGACACCAAGTCTAACTGATTTTTTGGTTCACCCATCAGATCTAACATCTGGGTATAGATGAAGTCTTCATCATTTATCGTGTGACGTGCCTTTCTGGGTGAATCGGCAACAAAGTGCGCACTGGCCCATTGCACAGGTTGTGACTGTAATTGTTTGGCAATTTGTTGCTCGGCAATATTGACGCGACGCTGGGTTTCCTTGGCATCCAAACGGTTTTGAGCAAATAATTTTCTTAATTCAACCAAATCATCCGGTTTAGACCTTTCCTCTAAGATTTGCTGGATATCATAACTCAGCGTATCATTCCAGAAGTCGATAAAAGACTGGTTGGCATCTGTGACCGCATTGCCGGCAAAGAAAATATCGACATCGGTAAACTGAAAATCATTGCTGGCTTCAAAATATTCACTGCTGATATTACGGCCACCGGTGACAGCCACACTGCCATCGGCAATGATCAATTTATTGTGCATACGGTGATTCACTTTCTTTAAACGCAGCCCATAATCTAGGGCGCGAAAGTGACGAAATTTATAAGGATTAAATAATTTGGTTTCGATATTAGGATGTTGGCTCAGCGCAAGCAGTTTATCATCCAGCTGAGTACCATTCTGGTCATCAATTAATAGCCGGACTTTAACTCCGCGATCGGCGGCATTCAGCAACTGGGACAATACCAGATTGCCAATAAAATCATCGTTCCAGATATAATATTGCAAATCAAGATGATGCTTGGCGTGATTGATCAGGTGTAGTCGTGCTGCAATACTCATAAAACCGTCATATAGCGGTAAATAAGCGGTTAAACCTTCCTGAACATTTTCCCGGGCTTCGGTTTTTTGAATCCAGTGCTGGGATTGTACCGGTGTAATTTTTGCTTTAGTCGATGTGTTTGGATCTAACTCACAGCCTGTCAAAAAAATGGATAAGCTAATAAAACTGATACAAAGTATTTTAGTTCGGTGAGTCATTGAGTTTCCATTAATTATTTGGCTTTATTCTTCCCATATTAAGGATGTTAATGGTTGAATCTCAGAATAGAAAGAGGTTACTGTTAGTCATCTGTTAAATCAGCAAACAAAGGATAGTTTTAAATGAAATCACGTGCAGCGGTAGCGTTCGGTCCAGGCGAGCCATTACAGATCGTTGAAGTTGATGTCGCACCACCGAAAGCTGGCGAAGTTCTGGTAAAAATTAGCCATACGGGCGTGTGTCATACTGATGCTTTCACTTTATCTGGTGAAGATCCCGAAGGTGTATTCCCGGCAATTCTGGGCCATGAAGGTGCAGGTGTGGTGGTTGAAGTGGGTGAAGGTGTCACCAGCTTAAAACCGGGTGATCACGTGATTCCTCTATATACTGCTGAATGTGGTGAATGCCTGTTCTGTAAATCTGGAAAAACTAACCTATGCGTTGCTGTACGTGCGACTCAGGGTAAAGGGGTAATGCCGGATGGTACCACGCGTTTCTCTTATAATGGCGAGCCAATTTACCATTACATGGGCTGTTCAACATTCTCTGAATATACCGTGATTGCTGAAGTTTCTCTGGCGAAAATCAATCCAGAAGCAAATCATGAACACGTTTGCTTATTAGGCTGTGGTGTCACTACAGGTATTGGTGCAGTACATAACACAGCAAAAGTACAGGAAGGTGATACGGTTGCAGTATTCGGTCTGGGTGGTATCGGGTTGGCAGTGGTACAAGGTGCCCGTCAAGCCAAAGCCAGCCGTATTATTGCAGTAGATACCAATGCTGATAAATTTGAACTGGCAAAACAGTTCGGTGCAACCGACTTCTTAAATCCAAAAGACTATGACAAGCCAATTCAGCAAGTCATTGTGGAAATGACAGGCTGGGGTGTAGATCATTCATTTGAATGTATCGGTAATGTCGACGTAATGCGTTCTGCACTGGAATGTGCACACCGTGGCTGGGGTCAATCAGTCATTATTGGTGTCGCTGGTGCAGGTAAAGAAATTTCGACCCGTCCATTCCAGCTCGTGACTGGCCGTAAATGGATGGGGACTGCATTTGGTGGCGTAAAAGGTCGTTCACAATTGCCAGGAATGGTTGAACAGGCTATGAAAGGTGATATCCAGCTTGAACCATTTGTAACCCATACCATGCCGCTTGAGCAGATTAACGAAGCATTTGATCTGATGCATGAAGGCAAGTCAATCCGTACAGTGATTCATTTTGACTAAGCGGATTAATTTTAAAAGACCGGTAAATACCGGTCTTTTTTATGTTTATTTATTTTAAATTGGATACATTTGCCTCTAAAACCCTCACAGAGCTTAACTGAATCCGCACAAGCCTTCTAAAGTCATTTTGGCTCAGAGCTTTATAGTGATGAAAGCATATTGATATGCGTTAAGAAAACCATTTTCAACAATAAGGATAAGCTCTATGTCGAATGATAATTTTGATCGTGATTTAATCAAGAATTCTCCAAAAGAAGTGCGTGATGATTTAAATGCCGATCCAATTACTGGTGAACCGGGTGCGCATCCGGTAGGTACAGGTGTCGGTGCTGCAGGCGGTGCAGCTGCAGGTGCAGCAATTGGTTCTGCTGCTGGTCCGGTTGGAACTGCTGTCGGTGGCGTAGTCGGTGCAGTGGTTGGCGGGTTAGCGGGTCATGGTGTAGGTGAAGTGGTAAACCCAACCGAAGAAGAAGCATATTGGCGTGAAAATTCATTAAATACGCCTTATTATACTGAAGCACGTACAAGTTATAGCGATCTGGATTATGATCGTGATTATCATACGGCGTATCAGGTCGGTTATGAAAATCGTGCCCATTATGATGCTAACACCCGTTTTGAAGATGCCGAATCCGATTTAAGAATCAAATGGGAACAGGTAAAAGGCGAGTCGCGTCTGAACTGGGAGCAGGCTAAATATGCGATCCGCGATGCCTGGAACCGTGTTTCACGTTGATTCTGCTTTAATAATGAGTCACTGAATCTTGACAAGGTCTGAGGTAGCTTCAGATCTTGTCAAACTTTGGTATAGCTATGACAAATAGGTGGATTGATAAATAAAAATAGCCACACTAATAAATATTTTTTTTACAATTTTTACTTGTCAAATACTGATATACCGCGTATTTTAAATTTCATATTCACATTTTTATGAATTACATAACATGCTCAAGCAACCTGTAAACTTAAACGCTTATTATTATTTCTGGCAGTTTAGATGATTGCCTGAATGCGTTCGGGCAAGTAAAAGGTTGCCCACCCAGTTTATACCTGATCGGCAACCCTGATCAGGTTTTTTTATGCTTGTTATATTTACTAATTTTGGAGACAGCCATGACTTACTTTAACTATTCATACTTTAGCAACTTTTATTGGTTCTACTTTAACCAGTTGATGAACCTTAGCACACAGACACATAGACCCATAAAGCTCAAATAAAAGTTCGGACTGTATTGATCAGTCCAAAGGATGAAAGTCATGAATAGCGTTATTACATCACAACAACAGCAAACTGAAACTCTATTAAGCCTGCCGGCAGAATTGAAAGCACAATTGCCATTGTCTCCACAATTGGCTGAACAGATTGCCGGACAGCGACAAACCATACAAAACATTCTAGAGGGTAAAGATCACCGTCTGATGGTGATTACCGGACCATGCTCCATCCATGATGAAGCCTCCGCACTTGAATATGCAGAAAAATTAAAACAGTTACAGGCTCAAATTTCTGATCAGATTTTCCTGGTCATGCGAGCTTACATTGAAAAGCCTCGTACCACAGTCGGCTGGAAAGGTTTCCTATACGACCCTGCACTGGATGGTTCATCCAATATGCAGCTGGGTCTGCAAAAATCCCGCGAACTTTACCTGAACATTATTGGCATGGGCTTACCGATTGCTTCGGAGATCCTCAGTCCAATGGCGACGGCGTATTTTGATGATTTACTGGCGTGGGGTGCGATTGGTGCACGTACCAGTGAATCTCAGATCCACCGCGAAATTTCTAGCCAAATGCCATACAGCATCGGTTTCAAAAATGGCACTGATGGTTCGATTCAGATTGCTTTAGATGCGATTCAGTCAGCTTCTCATCCGCATCAGTTCCTGGGCATGAGCCAATCGGGTTTACCATGTATTTTAAATTCCAAAGGCAATCCAAAAGCCCATCTGATTCTGCGTGGATCAAATAGTGGTCCGAACTACCAGTTATCTGAAATCGAGAAAATCAAAGCCAAACATTCAGCGGAATTGCCAGCATTAGTGATTGACTGTAGCCATGGCAACAGTTCCAAAAATCCGATGTTACAACCGGAAGTTTTAGAGCAGATCGTGGCAGAACGCCTACAGACCAATGTTCGCGGTGTGATGCTGGAAAGTCATCTGGTTGATGGCAATCAGAAAATTTCAGATGGTATGGTTTACGGACAGTCGGTTACAGATGGATGTCTGGGCTGGACAAAAACCGAACAACTGTTGTTAAATATGACAGATTCACTGCGACTGGAAGGTTTAAAGCGTAGTGCTTAAATTTACGGTCATGCCTTTCCTCACACTGTTGGGGGAAAGGCATGAGTGAATGCTACTGAGAGGAAGACTGCTTATAAAGTTTCGATCAGCACCGTTACTATGTAGAACATACAGAATAATAATCATTAAAAATATATTTATAAATACATCAAAAAATAAGTGATTTCACAATAACAATAATTTTTCAGGATCTGCATCAAACCGTTTTATATCGCGCGATGGACATGATCTGAGGGACCTGGATATGTATACACCCGAATTGCTCGATGAAGCACGTAAATTTATGCACCATATGCTGACCAAAGTGGTTGAATATGGAGGTTCCGATCTTTTTATTACCGCAGATTTTCCACCAAGTATCAAACAGCAGGGCTTGATGAAACCTTTTGGTCAGCAAAAACTGGCAGCGGATAAAACCCGTTTGTTTGCCTATGCTTTAATGAATGAACGACAGATCAAGGAATTTGAATCAGTGATGGAATGCAATTTCGGTATCAGTGTACCGGGTGTATCACGCTTCCGGGTCAATGTCTTTCAGCAACAGCATAATGTTGGGATGGTAATCAGAACCATTACTACGGAGATTCCAAGCTTTCAGCAATTAGGACTACCAAACTCTTTGCAACAAGTGATTATGGAAAAACGTGGGCTGGTTCTGATTGTAGGTGCGACAGGTGTTGGTAAATCCACCACACTGGCAGCCATGATTGATCACCGCAATACCTATTCTGAAGGACATATTATTACCATGGAAGATCCGGTGGAATACGTGTATCAACATAAAAAGTCCATGATTACCCAACGTGAAATTGGCGTAGATTGTGTTTCTTGGCATAACGCGCTGATCAATACCATGCGTCAGGCACCGGATGTGATCGTGATTGGTGAAATCCGGGATACCGAAAGTATGGAGCATGCGATTGCCTTTGCTGAATCCGGTCATCTGTGTTTGGCCACCCTGCATTCTAATAATGCCGATCAGGCTTTAGACCGCATTATTAATTTCTTCCCGGAAGAACGCCGCAATCAGCTGTTAATGGATTTATCCGCCAATATGAAAGCTGTGATTTCGCAACGTTTGATCCGTATCGAGGATGGGCAAGGTCGTCGTGCTGCCGTTGAAATTTTATTGAATACGCCGCTGGTGTCTGATTTTATCCGTAAAGGAGATTTTTACGAGCTGAAAACTATTATGGCGCGTTCGCGTGAACTCGGCATGCAGACCTTTGATCAGGCATTATTTGATTTGTATAACCAGGGAATTATTTCTTATGACGAAGCTTTGCGTAATGCAGATTCAAGTAATGAAATGCGTTTGCAGATCAAATTAAAAAGCAGTCGCATCAATCCCGCTCTTCAGGAAGAAGGGAGTAGGATGACGATACTGGAACAATCCAAGGAAACTACACTTTCCAGAATCTGACCAGCATTTTGCTGAAATCAAGCTGCATTCAAATGCAGTTGAGTTGGATGATAAGTTTGTCCACGGTGGTTTAAAGATCACAACGCTTTAGCCATCAAGGCTTTTAATTTAATTTCCTTATTCAAAAAATAGTATAGAGCGGATTTATTTCGATGAGTTTCCAATTTACTTTCCTAAAATCTGAACTCTAATTTATCAGTAGTTATAACTATTAGATTTTAATTCCATTAAGATCATTTCCCTTTATTTTTATTTTCCTTGAATCAGGTCACAGAATTATTTGAAAAAATTATCTTTATAAATCAAATGTATTTGAGGCTTTTAAAAAAACGCTGCACAATAAAATCAAAATATATTGATATGAGTCTTTTTTTGAAGATTTATACCATTGTGCATTACAGAGGAAAATATGTTCACGGCAGAGTTATTAGAAGAAGCACGTAAGTTTATGCATCATATGCTGACCAAGGTCGTTGAATATGGTGGTTCAGACCTGTTCATTACCGCAGACTTTCCTCCGAGTATCAAGCATCAGGGATTAATGAAACCTTTTGGGCAACAGGAACTTACCCCAGAAAAAACCAAACTGTTTGCCTATGCACTGATGAACGAAAAGCAGCGTAAAGAATATGAAGCAGAACTGGAATGTAACTTTGCCATTACTGTACCGGGCGTTTCACGTTTCCGTGTCAACGTGTTCCAGCAGCAGCTCAATGTCGGTATGGTGATCCGGACCATCACTGCAGAAATTCCGAATTTCCAGAAGTTAAAATTGCCAGAGTCACTCAAGCATGTGATTATGGAAAAGCGCGGTCTGGTACTCGTCGTGGGCGGTACAGGTTCAGGTAAGTCGACTTCGCTTGCTGCGATGATTGATTATCGTAATGAAAACTCAGCAGGCCATATCATTACCGTAGAAGACCCGGTGGAATATGTACATAAACATAAGAAGTCAATGATCACCCATCGCGAGGTCGGTGTAGATAGCCATTCCTGGCATAATGCCTTAAAAAATACCTTGCGTCAGGCACCCGATGTGATTCTGATTGGTGAAATCCGGGATACGGAAACCATGGAACATGCAATTGCCTTTGCCGAAACAGGGCATCTTTGTCTGGGGACGCTGCATTCCAACAATGCCAACCAGACGCTCGACCGGATTATTAACTTCTTCCCGGAAGAACGCCGTAATCAGTTATTGATGGATCTGTCTTCTAATATGAAAGCGATTGTCTCTCAGCGTTTGGTCCGTACTGAAGATGGCAAGGGGCGTCGTGCCGCAGTCGAAATTATGCTGAATACACCATTGGTATCAGATCTGATTCTGAAAGGTGATTTCCATGAATTAAAAGCTATTATGGGCAAATCACGTGAACTTGGTATGCAGACTTTTGATCAGGCATTATTTGATCTTTATAATGAAGGTGCGATTTCTTATGAAGAAGCATTGCGTAATGCTGATTCGACCAATGAACTTCGTCTGCAAATCAAACTGAAAAGTACGCGTGCTAATCCAGCCATGAATAATACGGCGACCGCATTTAGCATGGTGGAAGAGAAAAAGCCGGACAATGAAACGGATGAAGATGCCAGTAGCATAGAACAAAGCTCATAAATCTGAGAGGCTTAAATTAAAAACCGACATGAAATAAGGTCGGTTTTTATTACTGGATTAAGCTATAACAGTTGTACGTTGAACCACGAATTTAAAATACAGTAGGCTCAAGGCTGTTAGAGCGGCACAAATAATAAAGGCAAAGCTAAAGCTTTGCTTGGCAATCATCATCCCAACGACTAATGAGCCAATAGCAATGCCGATGTCATAGCAGGTGTAGAAAGTCGAAGTGGCATAACCAATCCGATGCTTGGGAGCACGTTGAATGGCAAGAGTTTGCAAACAAGGTTGAGCACTGCCAAAACCTAATCCGATCAGTACGGCTGCCAGCATAAATCCAGTCAGTGTATGAATCTGACTTAAAACCAATAGCCCCAGACTAAAGGTAAGAACCGCAGGATAAATTACATATTGTGGACCTTTACGGTCATAAATTTTGCCAGTAATCGGGCGTAAGCTGATCATGGAAATGGCAAAAACCACAAAGAATAAGCCTGCGTACTGCATCAGATGAATTGAACTGGCAAAGGGGGCAATAAAGGACATGATGCTGGCATAAGAGAAGGATATCATCATGACCATTAAGGCAACAGTCAGGGATTTTTTCTCAACAAAATCACTTAAACCTAAATGGGTCTTTTCAGCTTCACTGTCAGGTTGTTTAACTTCTTGCACCGGGATTAAAAAGCAGAAGATATAACCGATAAAGATCATAGCTACCAGTACAGCAGTCACCATGGTATAGCTTAAATAAGGAATAAGACTTAGGCCAATGAGGGGGCCGAGTACAATTCCGAGATTCACCGACATGGCATAATAGCCCATGCCTTCGCCTCGGCGACTATCCGGAATAAACTGGTTTACCACAGGAACACAAACGGTAGTGAGGATACTAAACCAGACCCCATGGAATAAACGCAGGATATATAAGCTGGTCATATTGCTAATAAATAAATAGCCAAAAGCAATGAAACAGAACATCGTCGCCGAGATAATTAAAGTACGGCGCTGTCCCAATTTGTCAATAATCAAACCACTAAATGGGCGGATCAATATCGCAGAAACCATGAATAGCGTCAGGGTTAATCCGGCTTGGGTTACGCTGCCCCCAAGTTCTTTAAGAATATAAATCGGTAAAATCGTAGTTTGGGCAAAATAAAAAATAAACAAAAACAGATTATTTGCCAGACAAAGCAAAAAGGACTTTGTCCACAACGGCGTTACAGTTGCGTTCATCATGATCCAGAAATTTTAATGTGAAACGCTAGGCCAAAATTAGTATTTTTTTTTATGGAACATGCTGAATGCGATATTCAGCAACAAAGCGCGTCACGAAGACTATATGGGAGATTATGTGAATAATACAATAAAAACCGACAAATGTGGGGTCATTTTAATATGTAAAAGGTCTTAAAAATTTAGGTATAAAAAAATCAGCCCGCAGGCTGATTCTTAAAACAGGTTAAATTAAAGGCCTGCTTCATATTCAGTATTGCTGAGCAGTTTTTCGACATCCGCGATATTATCTGGCTTGATTTTGTAAATCCAGCCTTTGCCATACGGGTCATCATTAATGAAATCCGGATCATCTTCCAGTGCCGGGTTAATTTCAACAACGATACCAGAAACAGGCGCATGGATATCTGACGCAGTTTTTACAGATTCGACAACACCTGCTTGCTGACCTGCGGTCACGTGTGAATCAAGATCTGGCGCTTCAACATAGACCAGGTCACCTAAAGCATCCTGTGCATGGTCAGAAATACCGGTCACCACAAGATCACCCTCAATGCGTACCCATTCATGTGTACTTGCGTACTTTAATTCTGAAGGATGATTCATTGATAACTCCTTAAATCGCTTAGGTTCATTTTTGACATGATTTATACATTCTTTTGCTGCAAAACAAAAGGCTTATAGATACGGATCTTTACGCCAGTTGCTTGGACTGCGACCACTCCAGCGTTTAAAGGCACGACTGAAGTTGGCGACATCACTATAGCCGAGTTCATCGGCAATCTGTTCCAGAGTGAAGTCTGTTCGTGAAAGCAGGGAAGTTGCATGACGATAACGTACTTCATCGACCAGTGTCGAGAAAGAAGTGCCTTCTGCGGCCAGCTGACGTTTCAAGGTACGATCCGACATATGCAGACGGTCGGCGACTGCTTCAATACTAAGATAATGCTGTTCTGAATTGGTCAAAATATCCCGTACCCGCATGGCAATACGATGTCGTTCACCCAGGGCAGAAAGTTCTGTTTCACACTGGTTAATCGCAATCTGGCTGGCGATTGGATCGGCATGCACCAGTTTGTTCATCAGATAGCTTTTATCAAAGCTAAGTAACAGATGTGGCTGTTCAAAACGGAACTGATGCGTGGGGAATTTCACCATAAAGCGTTCAAAACCTTCCGGCTTTTTAAAATCGAAATCGATTTCTCCGGTTGCATCGCTGATCCCGGTAATGGCTTTAGCCATACTGATCAGACCGATCATCAGGGCGATTGAAATTTCAGTACGCAGCGGTTCCATCTGAATATCAGTTTGTAGCTGTACTGTGGCCTTGACCCCAAAGGTCGAGAAGAACAGTTGCAGGAAGGGCAAACGCAACTGAATAAAACGGTTGGCCAGCACCAAAGCTTCGGTAATATTGTTTGCCGTCATGATGGCATAGCCAATAAAGCCATGAATAGAAATACGCATCTGTGTGCCGAGGTGATAGCCCAAGGTCGGTTCACCCGTCAGCTTGAGTGCGTGTTTAACCATATCATTGGCAATGGCAGTTGGAATTCGGAACTCAGGGTCTGCCAGCTGTTCGCTGGTTAGCCCAAAAGGTTTGAATAGCGACTCATCGTTATAGCCCCAGCGGGAGATAACGTCGAGAAGCAAAAGACCATAAACACCCGGGATGCCTTGGTCTTGGCGTGGAGCAATCATCTTCATGCGCGATCCGTTGCACTCAGTCAAATTTTTTCTATTTATGTGCCCATATTGGCATGAACTAGCCAGTTTTATCTTTAAAATTGTTGGACAAAATTCTCAGCCTTACCCAAACACTTCAAGCAGATTAGCCTAAAATGTGGGTGAAAATCAAACTAAACTGCTGTAAATTCTCGCTTAAATACCACAATATTTGTGGTTGAATTAAACAGAACCTGATCTTGCTGGTTCAAGGCTTGGGTTTCATAGCGAACGATGCCACGATCAGGTTTACGTTTGGAAGGTTGAATATCAGTGATGGTCACAATCACCCGGATTTCATCATCAGGGCGGGTCGGGCAGGGCCAACGCACATGCGAATCCGCCCCAATCAGACCATAAGCAACCGGGAAACATTCGGTCCATAAACGCATGACCACCGCAGCAGTATGCCAGCCACTGGCGGCCAGACCCCGGAAGATCGGATGCTGTTCGGCCTGTTCCGCATCGACATGAAACGGTTGCGGATCATAGGCATGAGCAAACTTTAGAATTTCGTCCTTACTCATGCGGTAAGAACGACTTTTAAACTCATCACCAATCTGCAGGTCTTCCAGATATAACATGTTCTATCCTTGTTCTTTTGTGTCGTGTTCTATTAAAAATCCGCCAGTCTGACGTTGCCACAGATGCGCATAAATTCCATTCAATGCCACCAGTTCATCATGTGTGCCTTGTTCAACAATCTTACCCTGATCCAGCACAATCAACCGGTCCATTTGCGCAATAGTAGAAAGACGGTGAGCAATCGCAATCACAGTTTTACCTTTCATCAGCTCATCCAGACTGCTCTGAATTGCCGCTTCAACTTCTGAATCCAGTGCACTGGTTGCTTCATCCAGAATCAGAATAGGTGCATCTTTCAGAAAGACACGGGCAATCGCAATACGCTGACGCTGACCACCAGACAGCTTGACGCCACGCTCGCCAACATAGGCCTCATAACCACGCTTACCGCGCATATCGCTTAGTTGCGGAATGAATTCCTCTGCCTCAGCTTTACGCACCGCCTCAAACATTTCTTCATCCGTCGCATTCGGACGACCATATTTGATGTTTTCAGCCACACTACGATGTAGCAGTGAAGTGTCCTGTGTCACCATGGCAATATTCTTGCGCAGGCTATCTTGGGTCACATCTTCAATATTTTGTCCATCGATTAAAATACGACCTTGGTCAATACGATAGAAATTCAGTAATAATTGAATCAGGGTAGACTTACCGGCACCAGAACGACCCACCACACCGATTTTTTCACCCGGTCGAATGGTCAGGTTCAAACCATCAATCACGTTTTTGTCATTATAGGCAAAACAAACATTATCAAATTTGATTTCACCCTGTTTTAGTTCCAGTTCTTTAGCATCCGGCTTGTCCTGAATCGAAATTGATTTGCCCAGAGTTCCCATACCATCCTGAATAGTTCCGACATTTTCAAACAATTGCGAGGTTTGCCACATCAGGAATTCGGCAATACTGTTCAGTTTCAGTACCATCGCTGTAGTTGCAGCAATAATGCCGAGCTGAGCCTGACCTTCCATCCATAACCAGATCGCTGTCCCTAATACACCGCCATAGAGTACGAGGCTCAGCAGTAAAATACTGATTTCATACTGGGCCCCCAGTCGCATCTGTTTATAAACCGTCACCATAAACTCTTGCATGGATGCTTTGGCATACTGGCTTTCACGGCCTGCATGAGCAAAAAGTTTAACGGTCTGAATATTGGTATAGGCATCGGTCACACGGCCAGTCATTACCGCACGGGCATCGGCCTGTTCATGCGAGATTTTACTGAGACGGGGAATAAAATAGCTGGCGGCACAGATAAACAGCAGCAGCCATACCATCAGTGGAATAATCAGATAAGCAGAAATTGAACCGAGTACGATGTTAATGGTAATGAAATAGATCACTACATAGGCCAGCATATCGCCGAGAATGACCCAGAATTCACGGATCGCCAGTGAGGTCTGCATGACCTTGGCAGATAAACGACCGGCAAAGTCATTGTGGAAGAAATCCAGGCTTTGCTTGAGCAGCAGATTATGAAAACGCCAGCGCAAACGCATCGGGAAATTACTGTATAAAATCTGGTGCTTGATCAAGGATTGCGCACTGGCAAAGAAGATATTGGCCAGCAGGACTACAGTGAGTAAAGTCAGGTTAGTGGCATGTTGCTCCAAAAAGGTGTCTGGCTGACTTTGGCTGAGCCAATTGACCAGATCGCCAATTTTAGCATACAGCAAGGCCTCGAAACTGGCTGCACCGGCAGTACAAAGGACAAGAATCAACAGATAACGGCGTACGCCATAAGCCGCTTGCCAGACAAAAGGGAAAAAACTGGTGGGCAAGGGTTGGTTCAGATTTTTGGTGGGATAGGGATCTACCAGCCGTTCAAGCCATCGAAACATTAGTGTGCTCTTTTCTCATGCATTTTGCTTTTCACGGATTATAAAGGATTCTGTTTTTATAAGGCTGAATTAAGGTGAAATTGCCACAAAATGATTAACTAAATCAAAATTTAGGTTGCAAAGCTTAAAACCTGGAAAAGTTGATTTCAGGTAAATAAAAAATTTGAAAAGACATCGATGAGATTACATGGCTACATCAATAAAAAAGCCTGAGATGACGTATCATTTCAGGCCTGGAGTAACTGCGTTTTAAATTAAGTAATAATTGGCGAAGCAGGCGCTGTAAATACTTCCTTAAAATCGCTGCCTGAAGGTGCCTGATACACTTTCAGGCCAAATTCCGGAATAATTGCCAATACGTGATCCATAATATCAGACTGAATATTCTCATATTCAGTCCATACCGTGGTATTGGTAAAGGCATAGATTTCTAGCGGTAGGCCTTCACTGGTCGGCTGTAATTGACGCACCATCAGAGAAAAGTCTTTAGTAATACCCGGATGCTGTTGCAGATAAAATTCCAGATAGGCGCGGAACGTTCCTAAATTGGTTAAACGGCGCTGATTATATTGGGAATTATGCTGTAACTGCTGGTTGAATTTGACCAGTTCTTCAGTCTTGGTATTCAGATAATGATCGAGCAGGATAAAGTTTTTGAGTTTGGTCTGTTCTTCCTCACTCATAAAATGCACGCTGCTTTGATCAATATGAATCGAACGTTTGATACGACGCGCACCAGCTTCCTGCATTCCTCGCCAGTTTTTAAACGTATCCGTCACTAACTTATTGGTTGGAATGGTCGTAACGGTTTTGTCAAAGTTTTGCACGGTCACAGTATGTAATGACATATCAATTACATCACCATCCGCATTCAGTGAAGGCATTTCAATCCAGTCACCGATACGCACCATGTCATAAGAAGAAATCTGTACTGAAGCCACCAATGAAAGAATCGTGTTCTGAAACACCAGCATCAGCACGGCAGCCATCGCACCGAAACCCGCCAGCAAAGTAAACACATCCTTTTTCAGGAAGGTACCCAGAATCATCAATCCACAGACAATAAAAATCAGCAGTTTCACTAGCTGCAAATAGCCTTTAATCGGTTTATTGCGTGATTTGGGGTTGCGCTGATAAATCAGGTTAAAAATATTCAGCAATTCACCCAGTGCTAGGGCAATGGTTAGGAAAATAAAAGCCTGAGCGCCCATCTGTACAAAGGTCTGCACTTTATCTGACAAGTGTGGAACCGTGCTGATCCCATTCATAATCACAATGGCGGGTACAATATTGGCAATACGGCGAATTACACTGTGTTCCGCAAAGATCGTGTTGTTGGCAAAAGGTAATTTGGAAATCAGTTTACGAATTCCACGAACAACAACCTGTTTGGCAAACAGATTGGCGATAAAAGCCACCGCAATCACAATGCTTAAAGAAGACAGCATTTCGAGCCAAGGGTATTGATCTGCCCAATCTTGAATGTTCTGAATAAATCTAAACTGTTCCAACTGATCTTTCTCTTCAATGTAAAAATGCCATACAGTTTATAGGCTTAGAAATTATTTATTAACCTTGAATAACGTTTTAAAACATATCTGTCCCGTTACAGCATTTTGATCCATCAATATTATGCTTATAAAAAGATACAAAAACAGATAGAGAAGCAGATTCTGCTTATTTAGAATTTGATTAACCAGCGGACATCTTTATGAGTCGTTGAAAGGATCAGTAAGGTATTTAAAACTGTCAATTACATCAGGCGAATAGGAGACTTTATCGGCATTTCATATCAGCTTCTAAGTAGCCCAGCTATGACAAAGATGCACATCAAAGATCACCCTCCTACAAAAATACAAAGGGTAGAATTATGCAAAAACAGTTAGCAATTGTCGGTCTAGCCTTGGCGCTGAATGCCTGCGGTGATGGGAATGATGATATTTTTAGAGGTGTAGATGGTTCATCCTCAAGCCGCTTGACAGGTGTTTATCTCGGCAGTTTTACAGATGAAAATCTGAGTCCGCGCTCTATTCTGGGTGTGATCGAGAAAAATAGTAATTTCTGGTTATTGTATTCACTGCCAGCAGATAATGGTTATACCGGTATCATGCGTGGGCAGTTTTCTTTATCGGGCAATCGCTTTAGTGCGACCAACATTCGCGACTATAATTTTGCCTTCAATCAAACTGCTAGTGTAACCCTGAATGGTCATTATACGGCGGAAAAGAACCTGCAGGGAAATGTCAATAATACCAATAATCGGCCTTTTAACCTTATTTATAATAGAGATTACAGTCGTGACAATACCAGTATATCCAGCCTGCAAGGGCGCTATAGCGGTCGAACTACAACTTTAACCAATAATGTAATTACTACAGTCAATATCGACCGTAGCGGAGTGGTGACAGGAATTGTCGGCGATCAGGACAAATGTGCATTTGCAGGAAGAGTGAGTTCGGAAAACAATGCACCATATTTTAATATTCATCTGGTCTTAATAGGTTCTGCAAGTTCCGACTGTTTGAATGGGGCACAGCAAGTAGATGGGATATTGCTGAATCAGATTGATAGCCAGTCAATTTATATGATGGCCGAGAACAGCAATCAGCAGGATGCAATTCTGTTTATTGGACAGAAAACTCAAAATTGATCTCAGTTAGAAAGCTTTTTAAACAAAGCATCTGAGGGTGCTTTTTTACAGTCTAATGAAAATGAGTTTTGACTTTTTAAATTAAATCATTCATTTTAAAACCATAATTATTTTAAGTATTTAATAATATTTTTGATTAAAAATGCGGGAATAACATGACGATCTTTGTGGTGACCAGCCCGAAACGAGGGTCAGGTAAAAGTACCTTGGCGATGAATCTGACAGAATATCTGCGTCTTCAAGCCAGAACACTCTATATTGATACTGATGACGACAAGCAGAATTTTGAATGGGTGGCTTTGCATCGTACAGGTTTTGGCTTTGAACATATTTCTTTAAAAGACCATCCAGATGAGTTAATGCGGCGTGTAGAACAGGTCAAAACTCAATATGATGATATCGTGATTGATATCGCCGGGCATGATAGTTATGCATTGCGCTCGGTGTTAATGCGAGCAGATAAACTGATTATTCCTATGTCAGCAGAGGCTGAAGAGCAGGAGATGTATACTGAGATGCTGCAACTGGCCATCAGTGTTGCACAGTTCAATACCCAGTTAAAAGTCTATGGAATACTGATGCGTGTACCTCAGCAGATCGAAATCTCGCAAATTGAAGCAAATCAGAATTTACTCAAAGGCATTCCTGGTGCACATTCTTTGAATACTATTATTTATGAGGATGAAGCCTTTGATGATGCAAAAAACTTGGGCTGTAGCATCTGGGAACATTCACCAGTACAAGGGCAACGTTTTGATCAATTTATTCAGGAGCTAATGGCTGATACAGCACAGCCAGTTTGATTGTCTACCTCGAATCATTATGTTAATAGTGCTTAAAAAAAGCTCCCGAAATAGGGAGCTTTTGGCTTTCATGGATTACCACATCAGGTCATCCGGAATCACATATGCTGCATATGGATCTTCTTCATCGGTGGTCTGTTCATTCTTCTCAGAATTATTCACAATGATGAAGCCTTCCATTTTGGCATTGATACGATCCGCCAGCGCTTTAGGCAGGAAAGCATAGCTGTCATTTTCGCGGGCGATCACCAAACTGCCTGCAACCAGGGCATTATAAATTTGCTGATTCAGATAGACTTTCTTGATTTTAGAATCATCAATAAACTGATAGGAAATCTCCCCATCAGTATCCCGAATTTTATGCTGATTGATCATTTGCATGATGGCAGCTTTGAGTTCTTTTTCCTGCAGCGCTGCCTTTTTCTCTTGTTCAATGGCCTGATCTTTTGCCAGCTTTTCCTGTTTGGCCTGTTCAATTTTCGCCTTGATTTCAGCTTCACTGCTATCACCAGTGCGCTTTTCATGAACGGCCTGCTTTGACAATTTTTTTGCTTTCTTATTATCGACCAGACCTGCCTTTAACAATTGTGCCTGTAGTGCGTTTTTAACCATGAGTATTTCCAGAGAATTAATGCTTTAAGCGTCGATAACGTAAATAAATGATCCAGTAAATCAGGCTTAGACTAAGGCTGAGTGCTGCCGGGATCAGGAATGCGTTTAATTTTAAATAAGGATAAATACAGCTGGCAAGAACACCGCCAATTAAAAATCCGATCAGGATCAGTAAATGAAGGATAGTCCGTCGAGATTCGACTTCCAGTCCACGCAACTTATAGCCTAATGACAGCCCAAAATCGGTTAATACACCAGATAAATGCGTAGTGCGGATAATCGTGCCTTTATAGTGACTGACCATGGCATTTTGCACACCCATCGCCACACAGGCCCACAGCAAGCCATAATGAGGAAAATATGGTAACAAGATCCAGCACAGGATAATAAAAAGAGCCACCAGACTGAGCGGATATCCATAACGGCGGCCCAACTGAAAGTGGCTATTTCCCAAGATAAGACCGCTATACATTGAGCCAATGACATAACACGCAGTAACCAGGCACAGATAGAGAATCTGTTCAGGCTGCCATTGCACCAGTGCCATTGCCAGCATACTGATATTGCCGGTCATATGGGAAACGGATTGGTGCAGGAGAGTAACCAGACCGAGTACATTAATCATGCCGGCATTCACGGCAAGAAAAAATGCACCCAGTTGAACCCAGATGGGTAAACGCTGTAATGGCATAAGAACTCAACATCTATTGGCAAAATATTGAATTATCAATATAAGATCAATTAGATGCGCGGTCTACAGCTGTAGTAAATAAAACGTCAGTTGATGAGTTGAGTGCAGTTTCAGTTGAATCCTGCAATACGCTAATCACCATACCGATTGCAACGACCTGCATTGCGATATCAGAAGAAATACCAAACAGGCCACATGCAACTGGAATCAGCAGCAATGAACCGCCGGCAACACCAGAGGCACCACAGGCAGAAACAGTTGCAACCACAGAAAGAATAATCATGGTGGTTAAATCAACATGAATGCCTAACGTATTTACCGCTGCAAGCGATAACACGGTAATGGTTACAGATGCACCCGCCATGTTAATGGCTGCACCCAGTGGAATGGCTACACTTGAAGTGGATTCAGACACACCTAAGCGTTTCGCCAGATCCAGATTTACCGGAATATTTGCAGCTGAGCTACGGGTAAAGAATGCAGTGATGCCACTTTCGCGCAAGCAGGTAAAGACTAGTGGATAAGGATTGGCACGTGTCACCAATGCAACCAGTAATGGATTCACTACCAGTGCTACGAAGGCCATCGTACCAAGCAATACTGCCAGCAAATGACCGTAGCTTTCTAAAGTTTCCAGACCCGCTTCGGCAAAAGTAACTGCTACCAGACCAAAAATACCGACAGGTGCAAAGCTAATTACCAGACGGATTACATGGTTAATGGCATTTGCTGCATCATTTAATACGGTTTTAGTGGTTTCAGATGCATGACGGAATGCAATGCCCAGTGCCACTGCCCAAGCCAGAATACCAATAAAGTTCGCTTCAGCAATTGCAACTACCGGGTTCGCAACAAAGCTGAGCAGCAGATTTTTCAGGATTTCACTTAAACTGCCTGGTGGCTGTAAGTCACCTTGTGCAGCGACGTCAAGGAACAGCGTACTTGGAAACATGATGCTGGCAATTACAGCACTCACTGCGGCCAGGAACATGCCGATCGCATACATGTACACGATCGGGCGCATACGGGAGTTGCCTTGACCCACTTTAAAGTTAGCAATGGAAGCTAGAACTAAAATGAAAACGAGGACAGGAGCGACAGATTTAAGAGCTTTAATAAAAAGGTCGCCTAGCAGGCTGAGGTAGGGCGCATATTCTGGAAAAACCAGCGCGACACCAATACCAAGTATAATGGCAATGATGATTCGGGAGACTAAACTCATACGCGAAAGGGCAGAGAACATAAGGTTGCCTTGTGTAAATTACGAGGGCTAAATGCGGAAAAAATTTGCGTTATTTTATACTTAAAATTCTATGTGCTTAAAATATATTTTTAGTTTAAATATAAGTTTATGAAAATAAATAATAATTATAGAAAACCACCTATACTTTTTGTCTATAATTTAATCAAAATCAGGTTTTGGACAAAATTTTAAGATGAAAATGTATACTATATATTTATTATAGAAATGCTCTTAAAAAAGTGATCAATTTTGCTGATACTACGAGATGCCTTCAAAATTAATCACGTTGTTCCTGGAACAGTCAAATGAGTTAAATGGAATAATCTAGGACTTACGCACTGTTATTTATAGACTCTCTGTGGTAGCAGATGATTT
>NZ_QMBM01000002.1:0-131910 GCF_003289665.1 Acinetobacter sp. SM1B | reverse complement strand
CTGCTACCACAGAGAGTCTATAAATAACAGTGCGTAAGTCCTATTAAATAGTTTTAGTAGAGCAGGGCTACATGTATTTGGATATAAAGTTACCCTGTTTCTTAAGGTGAAGTCAGGGTTTGTCTATTAGAAGCTAAAAAATATCATTAAATATTCAATAGAAACTAAAAATGATAAATCTTTGTATGTGGTTCAATGATTTTGATGAAAATGATCAGTGTGAATAATGAAAGTCAAATTTTTAAAGATTGCATATTTTTAAAGATTGCATATTGAAGTATATCGTCTGTCGATTTAATGATAGAAAATATAATTAACTGGATTCATTAGATTTAATCTGAATTAATAAAGTGCAAATATTTTAAAATTTCTAGTAATCCTTTATATTTAGGATTCAGTGTTAAGATAGGCTACAATATAAGTAACAAGAAGTCAGAGTGTCCTTTAATGACTAAGCTTGAAATATTAATAACTTTATTGGCTATCGTAATTATTAGTACAGTCATCTACGTATTGGTCCATACTTTGTAATCAAACCTCCCTCGGGAGGTTTTTTATGAAGTATTATTTGTGGATACTCATTCATATAAAGCTGTAATGAACCAAAAGCTCATAAAAAATATACCAAGTATCAAATGTTAATGAAATAAGGTGGATATTTTTATTGATAATGAGAAATTTCTGATATTATTTGATGTATGACAATGATTTAATTAACAAAAAATTGGATAAAATTTTGTAAAAGTAATTTCGTAAAATCTAAGAATTTACAAAAAATAAACTTCATAGATTATTGAGTCGAGATGAGGACAAACGAATACAATGTGATTCATTCTTAAATCTTTTAAGTTTATAAATCATTAGGTAAGCCTATTTTAATGCTCAATCTTCCCATCCAGTCGCGACTTGGCGGATTCTATTTCTGTTATTACGCCATTGTAGGCGCATTCATGCCATTCTGGAGTTTGTATCTTGAAGATCAAGGTTTTAGTTATTCAGAGATCGGGATTCTATCTTCAATTGCCATTGTCACTCGCTTTTTTGCACCCCTCATTTGGGGCTGGATTGCTGACAAATCTGGCAAACGCATGCTGCTGGTGCGCATTGCTACTTGGATGGAAGCCTGTATCTGGTTCATGATTTTTATCGTTCCAAACAGCTTTCAGTCTGTGGCATTGCTGATGCTGATTTTTAGCTTTTTCCAAAATGCGATTCTGGCGCAATTTGAAGGTGTGACGCTTTTCTGGCTCGGAGAAAAGCGTGCCGAGCTATATGGCAAAGTGCGTAAATGGGGATCGGTGGGTTTTATTGTTGGTGTTTTTGCTGTTGGAGCAATATTTGAAATTATCCCGATCAGTATGCTGCCAGTATTATTACTGTGTATTTCATTTCTTGCTTTTATCTGGTCCTTTAGCATTAAGGAACCTTCGACGGCGCCATCCGCACAGAAACAGCTTGAACCGTTATGGCCAATCTTGAAACGACCAGTGGTTTACAGCTTTTTCATCATTGAGCTAATTATGCTGTTTTCCCATGCGCCATTTTATAGCTTCTATAGCAATTTTCTCAGTCAGCATGGATATACTACCAGTCAGATTGGACTGCTGTGGTCGGTTGGTGTGATTGCAGAAATTATCATATTTGCTTATGCGACTTTATTTTTTAATCACTGGTCGTGGCGAACACTGGTAATAATCTGTTTGTTGCTAACAGGATTGCGTTGGCTGATTGTAGGTCTGCTGCCTTCGCTATTTATAGTGCAGTTTATGGCACAAAGTATTCATGCTTTTAGTTTTGGCCTATTTCATATGATTGCGATGCGGGTGATTTTCCAGAATTTCTCGGCAGGACAGCAGGGGCGAGGTCAAGCACTCTATAGTACCATGTGGGGGATTGGCGTCGCTAGTGGCAGTATTCTTGCTGGTCAGTACTGGGACCAATTTGGCGGTGCAACTATCTTTATATATGCTGCTGCAGCTACGCTAACGGGTTTACTATTTTTATCTGGTTTGCCTAATCAGGTGGAACCCACAAAGTCCACCTGAAGTAATGATTCTTGAATTATTAGATTTGAATATCTTTATAACGATCAAACCATGGTTGCGCTTCTTCTAGTTGCGCAGCCAGTTGTAATAACAGATCTTCACGAGCAAACGGCGCGATAAACTGAGATCCTAGTGGTAGATTCTGCTCGTTCCAGTATAGTGGTACTGACATGGCGGGTAGGCCAGTTATATTGGATAACTGGGTGAATGGCACCCATTTCAGGTTCTCCTTGACGATCTGATCAATCAGTTTACCCTGAGCCAATAGATGTGCCTTTCCCATACCCAGTAATGCTTTCATAATCGGTTTTTGCCAAGCGGGTGTTTTTACTTCACCATTGTGTGGTGCCACCGACGCCGTTGCTGGTGTGAGATATAAATCATAGCGGTCAAAGAAATGATTCATCTGGGAAACATAGATACCCCAGTTGTTCAGGTTCTGGATGTATTCAATCGCCATGGTCTTGGCACCAAAAGCAGATAACACCAGAGAATCCAGCTCAAAATCAGTTGATTTAGACGGATATTGCCTACGGATTTCCTCAAGCATATAAGAGAACTGACTGAACCAGGTGGTAATAAAATCCTTAGCCAATTGCATTCCGTCAATCGCTGGATGATCTTCAATTACCTCATGTCCTAATGATTCCAAAAGTTTCACTGTCTGGTTGATGGCCTGAACTGCATCTTTGGAGATTTTGGTGCCAATAGGGGATTTGGTATTAAATGCAATTTTCAGTTTTTTCGGTGGTTGCTGAATAATCTCCAGATAATGCGTATGTGGTCGTTCGATCTTGAACATGGAATGATGATCTTCACCATGCGTAGCATCCAGCATCGCAGCGCTGTCACGAACGGTTTTGGTCAGAACGTGCTGAATCGCTGCACCATGCATGGCTTCACTCATTTGTGGTCCCCAAGGTGTACGTCCCCGACTTGGTTTCAAACCAAACAGGCCGCAATAAGAAGCAGGAATTCGAATCGAACCACCGCCATCTCCCGCACCCGCAATCGGCACGATCCCCCCGGCAACAGCAGAAGCAGAACCACCTGATGAGCCGCCACTGTTATGGGCTAAGTTCCAAGGGTTTTTACAGCTACCCCAGGCATCTGGCTCGGTAATGCCTTTGATTCCAAATTCAGGTGTATTGGTGCGGCCAAAAGTTACAATGCCGGACTTTTCCCAGCGATTCACAATTTCCGCATTGGTATCCGGAATATAGCCAATACGTTTAAAGCCAGTACAGCCATAAGAAGTCGGATAACCGGCATACTCCTGAAACAGGTCTTTAACCAGGAAGGGCACACCTGCAAAAGGACCTGATAAATTTGTCTCAGTACGTTTTAAGGCATAGTCATGCATCGGGATCACGATGGCATTTAATTCAGGATTGACCTGATTACTGCGTTCTAAAGCAATATTCAGCAACTCGGAAGCATGGATTTCTTTTTTTGCGACCAGCTCGGCTAGTCCCAGACCATCATAGCTAAGATATTCCTGATAATTCATGACATTCTCTGTTTGAAAATAAGAGTTAAAAATTTTAAGATGCAAGTACGACCTGATTACGACCCATATGCTTGGCCTGATAAAGCGCCTGATCTGCAATATTGATCAGATCCTGCAGTTCGGTCTGCTGTGGTGCTTCCTGATGGGTAATACCCAAACTTACCGTGATATGCACCGATTTGCCATGTTCCAGATAAATCGGTGTTTGCTGCACCAGCTCACGGATACGTTCAGCCACCCAATGCGCTTCATCGTGCTCTATATCCCACATTAAGACGACAAACTCTTCACCACCAATCCGGGCAAACAGATCGCAGCTACGCAGATTGGTGCGCACCAGCTCAGAGAACTGCTGTAAAACTGCATCACCAACATGATGGCCGTATTGATCATTTAAGCGTTTAAAGTAATCAATATCCAGCATAATAAGAGAGAACGACAATTTTCTAGACTGTTTCAGTAAACTTTCACCTTCTTTAAAGAAGTAATGGCGGTTCATGGTACGGGTTAAACTGTCATAATTGGCGAGATAAAGCACATGTTTATACAGCTCATTCCGGTTTTGGCTGATAATGCATAGAATCAGTGGTGCCAGTGCCAGCATAAACAGGCCGATGCGTAAAGACACAAAAGTCGTAGAATCTGCCAGGGTTTGATCAGCCAGATAGATCTGTGTCAGGCTACTGTAAGTGGTAATCAGAACCAGTGTATTAATAATCGAGATTGTAAAAATACGATAAGTGAGTGCTGCCCAGATTAAGGCGGCCAGAGGATAGATTAATGCGCCAGGCCCGGCAAAAATATGAGTCAAGACCACACAGACTGCGACAGTGATCATCGGAAGAAAATAACTGAAAGAATAAGATTTTTTCCTGCGATTTTTCGCAAAATAACGAATTTGCTTGGCACTAGGAAAGGCCAGTACCAAAGGGAGGATGATAATATAGTTAACCATTTCCCCAGTCCACCACAGGAAAAAGTCAGTTTTCATGTTTTCCGGAGTGATAAAGGAACCGGGAATATTCACCAGAGTAATCACTGCAAATGCTGCGCTGGCCAGACATCCTGCGAAGGCACAGATACCGAACAGATGAATAAAGGTAAACCCGCTGTTGTAGTACTTATAATTAATCTTGAAACAGCGAATACAGAATAGCGAAACGATAGTACTTAACAGATTTGAAAGTGTCAGAAAAAAGCTTTGTAGAAAAAAGTCACCTGTGAGCAGGTCTGCAAACATATAAGCACTGAACGCACCTAGCCAGCCACCTTTATTGTTGAGCTGTGGAAAGCGTAAAAAGAAGGCGAGTAGGGCTGCATTGGCTGGCCATAAAAATGCTAAATAGCCAGTTGGTCGTGTTGCAATGCCAATAAAGCTACAGATAAGAATTAACAGCGCAATAATGAGATATGCAGAGCTATCCGGATCCAGTTGTTTTTCTTTAAAATCAGCAAATCGCAAAATGAAGCTACCTTAGTATATTTACAATGAAAAATCACATGCTGTTTTTTTAGTTAAATAAGCTTTGAGATCTTTCTTTTTGTTTTTGATTGTTTGTAATTTAATCAATACTTAAAATCGCATAAGTACAAAATATAAACAAAATAATGTGGAAAAGAAATGGCTATTATGTATCTAGCTGATATTTTTATTTAAGTAGATGAAATGATTTTTCGCCATACTCCCCACTGTCAAAAATATGCTAAGTTAGGGACAATCCAAGGAATACTATTTTTAATATGAAAAAAACATGTCTAAGCCTTATGCTGCTTACCTTAACCACCTGGGCGATGGCTGCAGATATAAATAAAAATACCCAAACAGCAGCACAAGCTTCAGCTGTTGCCAATACCTTCCGTATCGTAACACGTCCTGAAATCATGGGCTTATGGGGAATGGAAATCCCGACTAACCGCAAGTGTGTTGAATATTATAATTTTAAAAGTGATAACAATGTGATTATTAAAAGTGGTGATGAATGGTCATCAGGCATCTATGACTATCAGTTGCCGCAAGATACCACCGCTCAGGTTCCGGCCTTAATTCTTCAGGTGAAATATGACAATAACCAGAAAGACTGTTCTGGCAATCAGGAAGATCAGTCCGGTGAAGTCTCACAGTATTTTGTGAAATGGCAAAATCCACATACGATTAATTTCTGTGCTACTGAAAAGGCAGAGCAGTGTTTTGCAACTTTAAGACGTATTCTTCCTTAAGGTTACAGATAATAAAAAACCGCTGAATGATCAGCGGTTTTTTATTAAGGATACTGAAAGAGGATTAAGCCTTTTCTTCAGCACCTTCAAGTTGTTTAAGCAGATGTTTTTCGAGATAGTGAATATCCATTGCCTGCTCACAGAAGTTCTCATCCTGAAGGATCAGATCTTTATGCAGCGGGATATTGGTCTTGATGCCAGTCAGAATCATTTCATCAAGCGCCTGCTTCATACGGGCAATGGCTGTTTCACGATCTTTACCATGTGCAATCAGCTTGGCAATCATTGAGTCATAATACGGTGGAATGCTATAACCTGGGTAGATATGCGAATCTAAACGGATACCTGCACCACCTGGTGTGTAAAACGTCTCAATCATGCCCGGAGACGGCATAAAGGTAGATGGATCTTCCGCATTAATACGGCATTCGATCGCATGACCTTTAACAACGACATCTTCTTGCTGAATATCCAGACCCAGACCGGCAGCAACACGAAGCTGTTGTTCAATGATGTCCACACCAGTCACCATTTCAGTGACAGGATGTTCTACCTGAACACGGGTATTCATTTCAATAAAGAAGAATTCGCCGTCTTCAAACAGGAATTCAAAGGTACCCGCACCGCGGTATTGCATTAACTTACATGCATTCACGCAAGCTTCCAGAATGTCAGCACGTGCCTGTTCAGGCAAGTTTGGTGCAGGAGCTTCTTCCAGTACTTTCTGGTGACGGCGCTGTAAAGAGCAGTCACGGTCATACAAGTGGATCGCATGGCCATTACCATCGCCCAAGATCTGTACTTCAACATGACGCGGCTTTTGCAGGAAACGTTCCATATAAACCGTATCATCGCCGAACCACATTTCTGCATCACGTTGTGCCGCTTGTACAGACTCGAGCAGGGTATCCACGCGTTCAACGATACGCATACCACGTCCGCCACCACCTGCAGCAGCTTTTACGATCAGCGGGAAGCCGATTTCTTTGGCTTCAGCAAGGGCATTGTGGATGGTTACTGCATGATCACAGCCTGGTACTGTTGGTACACCGGCTTTTTTCATGGCAATAATGGCAGAAACCTTATTGCCCATCAGGCGAATGTGTTCAGGACGTGGGCCAATAAAAATAAAGCCAGAACTTTCAACAATTTCAGCAAATTCAGCATTTTCAGACAGGAAACCATAACCTGGGTGGATCGCATCTGCACCAGTAATCTCAGCTGCTGTGATAATTGCTGGAATATTTAGGTAACTGTCACTGCTTGCGCCAGGACCGATACATACTGCTTCATCGCAGAAACGTAGATGCATCAAGTCCTTGTCAGCATCTGAATAGACACCGACAGTTTTAATTCCTAAAGTTTTGCAAGCTCGGGTGATGCGCAGGGCAATTTCACCACGGTTTGCAATTAAAACTTTTTGCAACATTATTATGAATCCCCGAGGTGATTAAGCGCGGTAACGGAAAAGTGGCTGACCGAACTGAATCACTTCACCATTTTTCACCAGAATTTCTTCAATCACACCGCTCTGAGTTGCTTCAATCGGGTTCATGATTTTCATGGCTTCAATAATACCAAGTGTTTCACCAGCAGAAACAGTTTGACCCACTTTCACAAATGGTGCTTCGCCTGGACTTGGTGCTGCATAGAACACACCAACCATCGGAGATTTTTCCACAGCACCACGTGGGGATTTCGCAGCAGGTACATCAGCTGCAGGTGCAGGCATTGCAGGAACAGCTGCTGCAACCACTGGATTGCGACGAGTCAGGGCAATGGATTGATCTCCTTCCTTAACTTCGATCGCCTGTAAGTCAGACTCAATCATCAGGTCGATGAGTTTCTTGATTTTACGGATATCCATGAGACAGTATTCCTAATTAAGATTGCTTAGAAGATTGAATTTTTTCAATGATGTAATCGAGGGCAGCGGCATAGCCTTTTGCACCCAGACCACAGATCACGCCGATCGCCTTATCGGACAGATATGAATGATGTCGAAATGCCTCACGTGCATGAACGTTAGACAAATGGACTTCAATAAATGGAATGGCAACGCCAAGAAGTGCATCACGCACTGCAACAGAGGTATGCGTTAAAGCTGCAGGATTAATAATGATGTATTGCACGCCGTCTTGTTGTGCTTGATGAATTCGGTCGACAATGGCACCTTCCCAGTTGCTTTGGAAAGAGTCTAATTCTAAAGTGGCATTTTTAGCCTGAGCGCTGAGCTGCTGATTGATGTCATCAAGAGTCAAGTGACCATATACTTCTGGTTCACGCTTTCCCAGCAAATTAAGATTCGGTCCATGAATGACCAAAATGGTCGAACTCATTCAGCTTGCTCCAATTCAAAAGTTTCAAAAGAAGTTTGCAAGATGTCAGCAAACTTCCTTCATTATGGCATGAAATTCTACATTTTATAAAAATTTTGTCTGAATTGGTGTAGAAATTGCCTGCCTGATAGTGGGCTATATAATGAGAACTTTGCAAGGAATTGGCAATGTTAAAAAATGACATTTATGGGAGTTATGTCGGATTCTTACATTGTAAGCCTAATTGGCTAAAACAGTTAATAATGTTTATATAACATTGCCGACAGACAATAAAGAAGTCAACTATTTTTGATCAGATCCTGCTAGATGTTTGCAGTATTTAAGGTGTAAAGCTTATTCATCTTAAATTTTAGTGACAAAAAAGTCTGTTTAAAAAGTGCCCACGAATGGTTTTTATATAATAATTCTAATTATATAAGATTTTATTAAATAAGTTATTGAATTTAATTTATTTTAAATTAAAAAATATCTCAATTAGCTATTATTTTAAGATCCCTTAGAGTTATGAGTATGCATAGAAAAAGAGTCAACTCCTGAGCTTAACAGTGGAATCAGGTAGGGAGTTAAACTTACTGATTCGCCCTATTTTTAATTCCTGTATCGCAAAATAGTGAGATTGACTGAAATGTTCATTGAATTGTATTCAATGCTGAATATTCAGCCAAAAGATAAAGCATTTAAATTGGCAAAAGGTCGTCTACTAAGTCGATGAATGGTCGTAGGGGGCAACTCAACGACACTCACCCTCTTACAATGAGGCTTTTCGTAGAAACTTTATCGAATAATATGGTTTATAAATAGTCTAGACATGTTCGCGAAAGGTGCGAATTTTATATAATGCAGCTATCTAAAACAAAATCGTCAATATCATGACTCCAGCTTGTAAACTTTTAAAAGCCAGTAAAATCGAATATAGCATTCACGAATATGAACATGATGCCAATTCCAAAAGCTTTGGTTTGGAAGCAGCAGAAAAACTAGGCCTAGCTGTTGAAGAGGTTTTTAAAACATTATTAGTCACGGATGAAAAGCAATATTTTGTGGCAGTATTACCTGTTCATCATCAGCTTAATCTTAAAAAAGTAGCTGCTGCATTCGGTTGTAAGAAATTGCAGATGGCAGATCCTAAACAGGCAGAACGATTAACTGGATACCTGGTAGGTGGAATCAGCCCGGTAGGACAAAAGAAACGCCTGAAAACTGTGATTGATGTATCAGCAGAAAGGCTGAATAAAATTTATGTCAGTGGTGGCAAGCGTGGTTTGGACATTGGTCTAAACCCAGCAGATTTAGCCAAGGTTTTAAATGCACCTTTTATTGATATAGTTGATGAATAGTTTAATGTATTAAAAAGACATTAATTAGTATTTTAATTAAACCCGGAGAGCAAAATTCGGGTTTTCTTTTGGTCGGAAAGTGCTACACATTTTTTTTGTATTTTTATATTGTTTTAATGCAAAGGTAACCATGAGTTACTTACAACAATAAGAAATTAAAAGAAAAATAAATTGGAGCATTGCTCATGAAGATCGTTATTTGGCTTAACGCTGTTTGTCTATTTTTGTCACTTGGGGAATCACTTCTGCACGGTTTTAACCGGGAGGTGGCATATGAATGAAAAAGGCGTTTACCTGCTTAGTACTGTGGCTCTATTTTTAATCTTATGGTTGATTGGTTATCAGGTCCATAATGAAATCCATCGGGAAGAATTGGGATTGAACCGCACCAGCGGTTTGGTTTTTTATGGGATGAATACCCATACGCCACTTCTAGACCGTCAGGCAGAAAGTTTGAATCAGGCTGTACAGCGTCGGGGAGTGGTGCGGAATCAATCTCAGCCTTTGAACCAACAGCGCGCTCAGTTTGTTTCAGATTTTGCCAGTATGCTATTTGCAATGCAGGATGGACATAAGCCTGAATATTTGCAGCTGAGAATATTTCTAAACAGGCAACAAACATTATTGGAAAATAAGGCGCTTAAACAGGAGGAGGCACTTGCCAATATTAATTTGCTACAGACATTCTTGCCTGAGTACCAACATGAACTGACACGAGCATCGGCAAAACTGAAGACGCGTTATTCTTATTATGAAACAGATATAATTTCTGATGAGATAAGTTTAAGTACGGTATGATCTAGAGGCGAATAATATCAGTTTGATGTATTAATGTGGTCTTCAGAATTAAGCTGAGAGATGAAGGTCTGCATGATTGCAAACTTTATACTCGCAGCTACAGGGTATAAAAACCATCTCATGCAAGTTAAGTAGACTGTATCGTTTTTAAACTTGCATGAGTAGTGATTATATATCTGCTTAAAGGCAATTTGCCGGTTTGGGAATGCCTGCCAAACGGCTAAGGTGGCGTGCTACCAAGCCTGTATTAAATTTTTCCTGAAGTACAGCATTGTTGATTTCAGGCCCTACAGTTTTCATCAGGAATTTGATGAGAGGACGTGTCGCTGGAGAATGACCAAACTGTTGATAAAACTGACGTACAGCTTGTAAGACTTTAAAATGCCAAGGGGTCAGTTTTAACTCTAAGCTCTCGGCAAGCACCTGTGCGACGTCTTCATTCCAGATGGTATAGTCAACTAAATGACCATCTTGGTCTAACTCTAAATTCATGATAGATCCGTATGTGTTACTTCATAGAAATACAGCGACTAAAGCCCAGGCATAGTTCTGCAAATTCGGCATAGTTAATAATTTTCAAATTTTTTACTTCTGGTTGAGACAATAATTCAGCCTCATTTTCCAGAATATAAATCTCTTTCAGCTGCTGAATAAATGGATGCTCAACTGACAAGACTGCATCGCCCATCAGAATTACCTGATCATTTTCGCTATAGAGTTGGGACAACTGTTCGATAATCTGTGTTGTAGCCGCATGGCTGGCTTGAATCATATAAAGAGTTTTATCAGACATGGTGAGCAACCTTACCAGTACAATACATGGTCAAAGCCTTGCATAAAGGCTGGGTCTAATTCGACAAATTCAATTTCTTGCTCTGTATTCTGTATAAAAGGCGAGTTTTGATTTTTACTTTCTACCAGAATTGGGGTCAGATCATAAAATTCAAAACTATCGACCATGTTGGAAGCAATCTTGAACGCATGTTTAAGCTGTTCAAATTGCAGATCTGAACGTAATAAGCTTAAAGCTGCATCTTTTAATAAGACTTTTACATCTGAGCCAAAGGTCGCGAGTACCATGGTCGCAGAAAGACTTTCATGAACCTGCAAGGAATTCAGATTCGATTGAGTTAATATAACGAGTACAGATTTCACACAATATACCTTTTAAAAGCAACATATCCCAAAAAATAGACCGATTAGAATTGAAGCAGACGATGTGCAGACTGAACAGCATCAGCGAGTTCGCCTAATCCGACTAATTCAAACTGATCTGCAAGATTATGTTGTTGAATATTGTGGCGTTGAGCATTCTCCTGATCTGTAATACCACGCGCTAACGCCGCACTTACACACACGGGCAGACGTATTTGCAAGGACTGCCACTCACGGGTCAGGTGACGCTGGTCATCCGGTACCCATTGCAGAGCATTAGCAACTGACACACCGTCCTGGTAAAAGAAAACCCGAAAGTCTTCCTGTTTTTGCTGTAATGCTTTGGCAAGTCCCAATGCATGCCAGGCATGTATCGACGTCGGGGCGGAGGTAATAAGAATTAAGGTGCTCATGAAATTCACTACAGGCTTGATCAACCTAAGCAGTTGATCTGGGCTACATAATAAAAAGGTAGTATACAATGATTTTAGTGACCGGTGGTTTAGGCTTTATAGGCTCTCATATTGCTTTAAGTCTGCTCGCACAAGGGCAACAGGTCATTGTGGTCGATAATCTGGCCAATGCTAGTCTGCAGACGCTAGAGCGTCTTGAGTTCATTTCCGGTATGTATGTGCCCTTTGTTAAAATTGATATCCGCAATACGCCTGCTTTAAACAAAGTCTTTGAACAGAACTCCATTGACGCCGTAGTACATACTGCAAGCTTTAAATCATTAGAAGAATCGGTACTAAAACCCCTGGAATATTACAATGATAATGTCAGTTGTATTATGAGTCT
Source organism: Acinetobacter sp. SM1B (assembly GCF_003289665.1). Taxonomy (NCBI): domain Bacteria; kingdom Pseudomonadati; phylum Pseudomonadota; class Gammaproteobacteria; order Moraxellales; family Moraxellaceae; genus Acinetobacter; species Acinetobacter sp. SM1B. Next base: position 119,711 of record NZ_QMBM01000002.1, on the reverse strand, counting down.
CTTACGTGCCATGCAACGGACGGGTGTTCGTAATCTTGTGCATTTGTCCAGCCTTGCTGTTTATGGGCAATCCAGTCCTGATCTGACTGAAGAAACACCATTTAATTTCAGTTATCCAAACCCTTATATCAAGTCTCAACAGATGGTAGAAGAAATTATCCGTGATACTGCACGTACTGATAATGAATGGAAAATTGCGATCCTCAGACTATGCAATATTTCGGGTGCCTTTGAACATGGGGTACTGGGTGAAGTGGTACCGCCGCTACCAAAAAATATCGTGCCTTTGGCCATGCAGGTTGGGGCCTTACAGCGGGAAAGTATTGAATTGCGAAAACAGGCCAATACTGAAGATAAAACTGTAGAACGCAGTTTTTTGCATGTATTAGATTGTTGTGATGCAGTAATTAAGAGTCTGCAATGGCTCAGTACACAAAGTTTTGCCTGTGAAGCCTTTGATATAGCGGGCGAATTGATTTCGATTCAGAAATTGCTCGATGAAATTGGTGAAGTGACGCAAATCAATATCAAGACGGAAGAGGCGCTATATTACACTAATCCGGAACTAGATCAGGTTGGCTCTAAGGCGGAAAAGGCGAGGAAGACTTTAAACTGGCAGCCTCAGCGTTCGATTCGGCAAATGCTTGAAGACGAGTGGCGTTTTTATCAGAACACGTTACGTGGGCAATAATACCGATTAACACTATCCCAATTATTGATAATAATTATCATTTACATGCTGTTCTATTTTGCCTAAGATGGAACAAGGAAATACTAAAACTTTATAAAGAGGTTAAATATGCAAACACGTATTGAACATGACACCATGGGCGAAGTTGCTGTACCCAGTGAAGCACTGTGGGGAGCACAAACTCAGCGTAGTTTGCAGAACTTTAAAATTGGTAATGAACGTCTGCCACGGCCTATGATTCGTGCCATGGGTCTGGTTAAAAAGGCGGCAGCCTTGACGAATGCCGAATTAAATCAGATTCCGCATGAACTTTCAGGTTATATTGTTTCAGCAGCAGAAGAAGTGATTGCAGGGCAATGGGATAGTCAATTCCCGTTAGTGGTGTGGCAGACAGGTTCTGGTACGCAGAGCAATATGAACTGTAATGAAGTGATTGCCAATATCGCTAACCAGAATCTGGGAAATCCTTTAGGTTCTCAAAAACCGGTTCATCCGAATGATCATGTTAATCGTGCTCAATCAACGAATGACTCTTTCCCAACAGCAATTCATATCGCTGCAAGTCTGCAAATCAATGAATTACTGATTCCAGCAGTACAAAAACTGCGTGATACCTTGCATGCCAAATCTCAGGAGTTTTCCGATATTGTTAAAATTGGCCGTACTCACTTACAGGATGCTACGCCGTTGACACTAGGTCAGGAATTTAGTGGTTATGTGTCTCAGCTAGATCACGGTTTATTGCGTCTGGAACAGGCACTGCATGGTTTATATGAATTGCCTTTAGGGGGGACAGCAGTAGGTACAGGCTTGAATGCTCATCCTGACTATGCAGTAAAAGCAGCGCAAACTCTGGCAAAACTGACTGGACTGCCATTCGTTACTGCACCAAACAAATTTGAAGCTTTGGCAGGTCGTGATGCGGCAGTCTTTGCTTCCGGTGCATTAAAAACTTTAGCGGCGAGTCTGAATAAAATCGCTAATGACATTCGCTGGTTGGCCAGTGGGCCACGTTGCGGCTTTGGTGAACTTCGTATTCCTGAAAATGAACCCGGCTCAAGCATCATGCCGGGTAAGGTCAATCCGACTCAAAGCGAAGCGATGACCATGGTTGTGGCGCAAGTGCTTGGAAATGACACCACCATTAATGTGGCAGGTGCATCGGGTAATTTTGAGCTGAATGTATTTATGCCTGTAATCGCGTATAACTTGTTGCAATCCATTCAGCTGCTCGGTGATGCCTGTAATAGTTTCAATGATCACTGCGCTGTCGGTATTGAGCCGAACCGTGACAAGATTGAGCATTTCTTGCATGATTCATTAATGCTAGTCACTGCATTGAACCCGGTGATTGGTTATGAGAATGCAGCCAAAGTTGCCAAGACTGCTTATAAAGAAGGTAAAACTCTAAAACAGGTTGCGGTAGAACTTGGTTTAGTCACAGCTGAACAGTTTGATGAAGTCGTCCGTCCTGAGAAAATGGTTTCAGCGAATGCGAAATAAAGCTTGTAACGCTTTTATTTTTAATCTTTAAGCCTGTTTTATCATGGAATAGTCAGCAATGGTTTTTATCTCAGGCAGAGTTGCGTACAATAGCACTAGATGAGATTAACCACTGATGATTGTTTTATGCTTGATATTTATTTAACAGATGTTCAAAGAAAGGTGCAATTCAAGGATTATCCAGGTGAGCATCCTGTTAAATTTATTTTGAATTTTAAAAAGATTTTTCCAAGTATTATGGAACTTCTTTTACCTGTACTTCCCGATAATGAAAATCTGGATGAAATGTCATGGGAATCAACGACCAATGATTTTGAAATTTTCCAGATGTTTTTAGCTGGTTGGGGGATTATTGAACTGCGTTTAAATGCGATTACCCAGTTCAAAGATAAAGCCTTTGCAGATCAGCTCATTAAACAGGCACAGCAGAAGCGTAAGGAATATCAAAAAAAGCATATGAAGCTCACGACTGTAGAGCTGGATTATCTATTTATGCATGATATCCATGGTCTGATTGATGCTGAACTGGTTGATCTGGGCGAGAAGTTTTATCTGCCAGTATTACGTGAACTTTGGAAAAATAAAGTCTCTGCTCAAGTCCTTAATGCCAAATTCTAAGTAAATTTAAACTGATTAATTTAATATCATCCTCCATATTTGGGGGATGAATTTTAATAGGTTCCAAAAAACTATTTGATGAGTTCAATTCTCACAAATAGCCTAAGCAACTCTTTCTATTTTTCATTCAAAAAAATTCTGCTGCATCATTGAACATGATGACTTATTTTAAAACAGAAATTGGTTCATAAAAGGGCATTTATTTTATCTTTTGATAAAAAATAAATTAATAAGCCATTCTTTATCATGAGAATATATAAGGATATTACTTTAATAATATAGCTATTCTAAGCATATTTTCTTAAGCTATAAGTACTAATGAGTAAATGAATTATAGAATTCTTATTTATTAGATTTCCTTCATAAAAATAAGTGAAGGTTCCAGTTTTTCCGAAGATATATCAAAGGATTTTCAATAATGTCGAATCAGTTTTTAGATTTAATTACAAAACGCCGTACGATCTACGCGATTGGCAAGAATGTCACACAATCTCCTGAATTTTTAACTGATTTGATTCAAAACGCTATTAAACAAAGTCCCTCATCATTTAACTCACAATCTTCCCGTGCCGTGATTCTGTTTAATGGTGAACATGAGAAATTCTGGGGCTTTGTCGCAGAAAAATTAAAAAGTTATGCCAAAGATGAAGAAAGTGCTGCAAAAACCGCAGCGAAAATGGGAACCTTTGCGGCAGGCTTAGGTACGGTTTTATTTTTTGAAGACCTAGATGTCGTGAAAGGCCTACAAGATCAGTTCCCATCTTATGCAGATAACTTCCCGATCTGGGCAGAACATTCTACTGCGATCGCGCAATTTGCGACCTGGACAGCACTGCATACTGAAGGCTTGGGTGCATCTCTACAGCATTACAACCCGATCGTAGATGAAAAAGTTCATGCAGAATGGGACGTTCCAGCAAACTGGAAACTGAGAGCACAGCTGGTGTTTGGTTCAGTTGAAGGTGAAGCACGTGCCAAAGACTTTATGCCGGATCAAGACCGTTTCAAAGTATTCCAATAATTTGAAAAAACCGGCATCTGTCTAAATTTTTATAGGCAGATGCCATGCAATAGGCGATAAAAGCATATTCAGAATCATAAAAACTAAGCTACACTTAGAGCGCATTAAATCTAAGAGAAATGGCGCCATGTCAAAGAACACCCAGAAACTTTCACCGCTTCAAGAGCTAATCGCTGAACAGAAATTGTTATGCGAAGAAGTCGGTTCTGCCTATGTAGAGGTGAGTGGGGATGACGTTATTGCCGTGGCAGTCCATACCCTGAATCAGGATCCAATTGTTGGTATTCGCAAGGCAGTAGATACAGCAACAAAAGTGAGCTGGTATATCTATGGTGGTGAACAAGTATCCAGCGATGCTGACTTTGAAATTATGGCTGTACGTGAATTACAGGATATTGCCCCAGAAGTTCTTCCTTATCTGGCCCTGGATCAAGGCTTTCGTTTCATGATTGATGCTGATGATTATGAAGATGTATGGAAAGAAGGTCAGGAATGAACCGCTTAGCTTTTGCTATCTTGCTGGGACTCAACGGTGTACTCATCACGAATTACGCCGTAGCCGAGACGATGACCCAGGAGCAATTTGATCAATATATTGCTGAGCAAACGCGTGTGGTCAATGAAAGCAAAGCCATTCTGGATGAACCGCATACAGCAACATACAAGCCGAGTATCAGTACCGAACGTCAGGTATTATGTAATCGCATTCAGGCTTATCAGAATATTTTGCAAGCTTCTCAGGAAAATAGTCAGTTGAATATGGCTTCCATGATGGCGATGGTGGCGCAAAATTATCTGGATCGTCAAAACCAGAGCATGAATAACTCTGGCATGACTACAGGTGTTTTTTGTAAGAGCAGGGCAGAGCAATCCGCTAAAGAAGATAAATCAAAGCCTTTGATTTAGGTTAATTTTCTGATATTTAATTTATTAAAACTACATAAAAATAAGATTAATGCGAATTTTCCCGGGGGAAATAACAATAAAAATGAATTATTAGTTAAAATTATTAAATATTAAAAATCGGTGGAAGAGATCGCCTTAACCTTCTCAATCTTTATCATTAAAAAAAATAGCCTAAGCAATTTTATCTGGTAAATATAATCATAAAAGGGAAGAGATAGTTTTAAGTCCATTGATGTCTTACTGAAAAATTAAGCCTATTTCCTGATGATTTATCCAAAGCTTGAGGATTCAAACAGCACCTTCAGCAAACTTTAAAAATACATTTGACAAATAGCCTAAGCAAAACTTTATATCTAATAAATAGCCTAAGCAAAGTTTATAATTTTAAGAATTGGCAATTGATTAATTTCCAATAAAATTCCAATATCAACAACTAAACTATGAAATCACGGAATTCTCAAATGATCCTCAACTACCAAATCACCACTCATGATGACTCAATACTTGTACCAATGGTCTTCATTCATGGTTTATTCGGCAGCTTGAGTAATTTAGGAATGCTGGCGCGACATTTTGCAAGTCAACGTACAGTCATTCAGTTAGATTTACGCAATCACGGTTTATCGGGACATACGGATCAACATGATTACCATCTCATGTCAGAAGATGTACTTGAAACCCTGGATAGTCTCAACATCACAAAATTTGTTGTGGTGGGGCATTCTATGGGCGGAAAAGTTGCCATGAAGCTGGCCGATATTGCACGAGATCGGGTAGAGCAGCTTGTAGTTCTTGATATAACTCCAATTCAATATCATGAAAATCATCATGCAAAAATTTTTGAAGCTTTATTTGCTGTAGCGCGTGCCAATGTGAGTTCACGCTTGGATGCGACAAAAATCATGCGTGAATATTTACAAGAAGAAATGGTGATTCAGTTCCTGCTAAAATCCTTTAATAAAGGACAATGGCTGTTTAATGTGCAGACGCTATATAAGCATTATCAGGATATTCTATATTGGGAAGATCTGACACCAGTAGATATACCAGCACTTTTCTTAAGAGGTGGTAACTCATTTTATATTTCCAAACCAGAACAGTTCGCTGCGATTGAACGTCAATTTACTCATGCCCATGTTGAACTCATTGAAGGTGCAGGTCATTGGTTACATGGTGAAAAGCCGGCACAAGTTTTGGAACACATGCAAGCCTTTCTGGATGCACAACAATAAAATCTGTTAGAGCTTGAAGGTCAGTATGCAGCTGCTTGTAGCTGACCTTCATTAATCAGCTGGGCCGCCATTTCAGCAGTTTTTTTCAGACCCGGCATACGATATTCGGTATGACCATAATCCTTGATTGATTTCCAGCGACCGCCCCAGGTGAGTCCGACAGATTCTGCCACTTGGCCATACAGTTCATAACCACGCATCGCCCATGGATCCCGTTCGCTGATCACGACTTTGCCATTCCGTTTAAAGGCAACATCCGCGGCCAGACCAAACTGATGATAACTTTGATAGCCTTTGGCGCGTGTGGTATTTGGATTCGCTGAAAGTGAATTTTGGCGCTCTGGACTACGATAACCTTCTAATAAAACCAGTTCATAGCCATGCTGTTCACGCATAATTTTAAATACCATCAACAAACGCTGTTTATAACGTGGATTAATTTTGTCCCATTTCCGGTTGGCTGTATTGAGATCGTTATGATGATGACTGTTTGGCAGATGTACATTTCCAGCAGGATTGGGTGAAGGAGTAATCACTTGCGCAGAAACGACGTTGGCATAGTAATTTGCTTCTTCCTGCAAGGCTGTTTCAATCAGATGTTCATCTACTTCTGGAGGAGGTGCGAGCACCTGACCATCCAGTAAGCTATAGATTTGCGGATCGACTTCGCGGAGATAATTGGCTTCAAAAGTACTGGCAGTAATCGGACGGGTTAAGCTAAAAATGACGATGCTGCTGAATAATGCCAATGCGGCCAGTAAAATCCACCATTGCTGAATATGCCAATGTGACTGGATTTTCGCTGACGAAGCTGCCTGATTAAATTCCCAAGCCAGCTGTTTGACAGCCAAAATACGGTTCTTGCCATAGGGTAAAATTTGCGTGAATAAGCTTATCAAACGGATTCTGAAATCATAAGAAACCAGCACTAACATGCCGAGGCTAAGTAAAATAAAACTGGATAATATGAGGTAGATCATGCTTTATGACTGTGCGACTTCAGGATTTTCTTTTGGAGTCTTCGCAGGTGACTGTTCCTGAGTAGACGTACTTGCTGTTTTTAGCTCAACAGTTTTTTCTAATTGTTTTGGTTTTGTGGGTTGAGTAACAAGCCTTACATTTACAGGATTTTTTTCAGATTGTTGGATTTCTTTAGATGGTGCAACAGAAGATGGAATAGTTTGTGGTTGGGATTTAAGCGGTTTAATTTTACCATTGGCCTGAGGTAAAGGCTTTTGCTCTTGAATAGCAAATGCAGAGTCAAAAGGTGATCCAGTATTTGCAGGCTCGTTTGCACTTGCTGGCTTTGCTACCTTAAACATGTTGTCAATATTTTGATCAAAACCATCTTCCAGATTTTGGATATTTTCCTGATCCGACGGTGCACCAGCTTTTTGAATAAGCTGCTCACCTGCTACAGTATGGCTTGAATCTGCTCCTTGATCGTTTGCTGCTGTCAACTGTGCAGCAGTGCTTGCTTTATGATTCTGATAATAGTGATAGCCGAGTAAAACTGAGCCTACTGATAACACTCCAAGTATAAATCCGCTCAATAAGTAAAAGTGAGGAGAATAAGACAGAGACTTTACAGACTGTAAAATACGAATATGTTTATTATTTTGATATGCCATAGTCACTAATATTTATGGTAAATGGATGGTGATATAGGCCTGTTCTACAGGAACACTAATCACATTTTGATATTGGGAAAATGCTGCATTACGGTCTTTGGATAATACATAGTGCAAACCTACAAAGCTTGCTAACGCAAACAGCAACCAGAAAATCAAAATCCAGAAAAATGGTAATTCGCGATGAATGATGTGTTTAATCTGATCCGGAATAGCAGCAAAAGGAGAAAAGGCTTTTTTCCCTTTGAGATAATCAATTTGATCACCAACCCGACTAATCAGACTATTGAGCTGGCTCATTGATTCAATCCGGTATTTTCCATGAAAGCCTAACAATAAACAGTAATGATAGACCTCAAGAACGGCGAGGCGTTCTTTATCTTTATTGCGGATTTCTTCCATGTGTTCAAAGAAACGATAACCCGCCAGTTGTGATCCAAACAGACTCAGTTGGAGTGGACTCATCATCCAGAAATTTTGCAGATCAAAAAAATGTGGGGCTTGCTGGGTCACGATAGTTTCATCGAGTAATGCACAATAGGCATATTTTGCATCATGAATATCTTCAACAGGAAATTGCAGTTTTCTCGCCTGAGTCTCAAAACGTGACAGCATATCCAGTACTTTCTGGCGGAAGGATTCCAGATCGGCAGGTACATACTGATTGCGAATCAGAAACACCACATAGAAGCCATCATGTAACAGATCGACCAGACTGGCAGTCGCGGAGTATAGAGGTGTATCTGTATTTGTTCGAGCCTGGAAACCGATGCCAATTTGTCCATCGTCAAATAGTGAAGGGGCATTATTTAGACTATTCATTGTTTTTATCCATTGACTACAGCAATCAGCTCAATTGAAATGTCTTGGAACCCACTCGGGATATAGACACAAATGGTTTCGGACTCAAGCATGCGCTGATACAGTTCATTATTCGGTTCTATCTCAAAATAGCTCACACCAGAACGCACCGGAATCGCGGTCGGCACCTGAATCAGATGCTGAACTGGCACTGCGGGCAAGGCTGCAATCACGCGTTGTTCAACATCAATCGTACTGCCCACTTTAAAGCGGATCGGTACATAAGCAATCAGGTCATGGGTGGGCATGACACGACTTGATACCGCGAGATACAAACGGGTATCCCGGGAAATTTTGTCTGTTTCAAGGCTGCCCACCCAATAAGATGGCCGGGTTTCTTTAAGGGCAATACTGATATAGCGGTTTGAAATAATCGTATCCAGCAGTTCACGTAAAATGACATCCAGCTGACCAAAACTGTCCTGTAAATGATGGTGCTGATATTGCGGTAACTGGTCGACAGCATACGCGGTTGAAAAGGTCAGCAATGACCCGGTCAGACGTAATAATTCAGAATACAGTCGTTCCGGATGAATACGTGGATATAGCAGAATATGATTTAGGGTAGCATGTGCAGTATTGAGTGCATTCACCAACCAGAAAGACACGATATCACCCGAACGGAATTCAATCAGTTTTTGTTCATTTTCACGGTTGTTGTTCTGAATGGTTTTGATCTTGGCGCGAATAATATTCAAAGTCCGCTTCAGATTATTCAGTAGATTTTCTGAGGCTTCGATATGCAGAATCGGCGGAATAAATTTATGATCCAGCACAAAATGCCCTGAGCTTTGGCGTTTCATTGTTGCAATCGGCATATAAAAATAACCATCGAGGGCCTGTTCAGGCTCCTGGCTGATTTCAAAAATCTTGAATTCTGCACGACGGCGTAACAGGATAATTTCGGCTGTAGCGGCATTGGTAAACAGATCATGAGTCGAGCTTAAATGGGAATGATAACGGCTGGACTGTGAATTATCTTCATGGTTAAGATTCTGTTTACTTGCCTGAACCATCGGTAAAGCAAGATAAACAGCCATTTCTGTACGCAGATTCAGACTGTCAAGTTGCACGGGCTCAGGTAATAGATCCTGTGAAGGTGCACGATAAATTTCCCCATCTTGCCAGACCATTTCAATCCGGCTGAGTGCCATGATATTCATGCTGAACTTGGCCTCATCGAATTCAATCGCTTGAATTCCATAGGCAAAAGGAAAGGTTGCCTGAATCATCTGGTTCAGACGTTGTTCATGATAGGCATCCTGTAACTGAAAATGCTGAGGTCGTAAAAATAAACCTTCACCCCAAAGAACTTTTTCTGCTTTAAACATTCAGTCTTACCACTCACTATTCGAATTATTCATATCGGGTACACCCAGTAACTCTTGCACCTGTTCCAGGGGATTCTCATTTTTAATCACGTGTGCCAGCCATTCGTGTAACGGCATCTGGCTCCAGCGAATGGTTTTTTGCAGCATATAACTCACCGGGCTATGCGGTTCATGTATCTGGAAATAATCAGCAATTTCATTTAAGACTTTCAGCGCCTGTTCCCGGTTGGCCAGATGATTTTGTGGCTGTAATCTGAATTGAGTCTGCGCAACAGCAGAGACTGTATCCGTATAACCTAGCTGAATTGCTGATTCTTTCGGCTGTAATAAGTTTTCATTATTTTGATGTGCGATCTGTTCCACTTTATACAGGCGTTTAATCTGGGCAATAATGGAATCAACCTGTTCATCTATTACAGAAAAACTCGGTGCATCCAGACCTAGTAAATCATCTAGGGTTATTTTGAGTTGCTGCCAGTGCTTTTGAATATCCAAGACCTGCTGATAATTCTGTAACTGTACCGAGCGGGAAGTTGCCTGAAGTAATTGCTCGAAATTCTGCAGCTCATCATTGCCAGTTAGAGATTCATAATCTTCATCCTGCTGGTTATGGCGTAACCGGACATTTTGTTGATGTAAAAATGCCTCATAATTTCCCAAATGATAAAACGGTGCCTGACTGACCAGGGGAACCTGTTTCATCAATGCCGGAATCTGGCTGATTAAGCCTTGCAGTAAACCCAGGCGCTGATCTAAATCATCTTCCTCAATTAAAGGATGTAAATCCGGCCAATATTGCTGAATACTGCGATGGCTCAGTTCCAGGCCGCGGGAAATTCCTTCAAATCCGTGAGTTCTTGCCCAGGCTTCAGCTAACCAGGTGTAAAGTCGCAGATCTTTGGTTTTTTCACTTAAGAGCTCAACCGATTTATTCAGTACAAAATGCCAGTCTGCCTGACGTGGCTCAGAGATCCAGTCACCTTGATCCAGCAAAGGATCATCTTGAATTCTAGCCTTTTTAATGGCATGAAAGTCATTTGAAAATGAGCAGTCCTCACCACATGGCTGATGATCAGAGATGGGGGCAAGCAGTTGTTCAATATCTAGGGTCATTCTTCACCTGAAACTTATTCTTTTTCTTTAATTTTTAATTTCTAAATATAATTTTATACGGCGTCCGTTTTCTTTTTCCGGATGCGTTTGATTTTCACTTTAACTTGCTGTGGATCTAAAAGATAAATGATTTCATCATTTTTAACTTCAATCTGAATTTTCTCGGGCACTTTTTCTTCACTCAGTGCCATTAAAATTTGGGTGGCTAAAGCAGGCAATACACTGGCATTCAGAATATGGTCAACATTACGTGCACCGCTATCTACTTCTGTACAACGGCTTAAAATGAGTTCTAAGAGGTCATCGCTGTAGGTAACTTCAGTTTGATATTGGGTTTGTATTCGCTGAATAATTTTACCGAGTTTATGTTCAATAATTTTGAGTAGCAGATCATCATGCAACGGGAAGTACGGTACGATCTGCATACGTCCCAAGAACGCCGGTTTAAACTGCTGATATAAACTAGGTTTAAGCTGTTCAATCAGCTGATTTGCACTTGGCCAGTGTTCAGGTGGATGATTCAGACAGGCCTGCATGATGGCAGAGGATCCGACATTAGACGTCAGCAAAATCGTGGTATTTTTAAAATCAATCAGCCGTCCTTCACCATCTTCCAGCATACCTTTGTCAAAGACCTGATAAAACAGTTCCTGCACATCACGATGCGCTTTTTCAATTTCATCCAGCAACACCACGCTATATGGATTGCGGCGAACAGCTTCAGTCAGCACGCCCCCTTGACCATAACCGACATAACCTGGAGGCGCGCCTTTTAAGGAAGAAACCGTATGGGCTTCCTGATACTCCGACATATTGATAGTAATCAGATGCGATTCACCACCATACAGTTCATTTGCCAGGGCCAGGGCTGTTTAAGTTTTACCGACACCACTTGGACCCACTAGCAGGAACACGCCTTGGGGTTTATTCGGATCTTCCAGTTTAGCTTTAGAGGTTTTAATACCTTGCACCAGTTGCTGCAGGGCATAATCTTGCCCCATTACACGCTGTGCCAGACGGTTTTCTAGCTCTAATATCTGCCTGATTTCATCATTGACCATTCTACCCACTGGAATACCCGTCCAATCCGAAATGATTTCATGAATGATGTAGGCATTAACATGTTCAAAGACCAGTGGATTTTTTTGCTGTACTTCAGCCAGTTCTGCACGTAATACCGCAATTTTTTGACTAGACTTTTCGTCCTGATCTCTAGCCTGAAACTCCCGGATCTGCTGAACAATGTGCAATTCATGTTGCCATTGATGTTCCAGGCATTGGATACTTTGCTTAATCGCTGCAGTTTTTACTGAAAGCTCGTTGAGTCTTGTATGGTGAATAGGCAGATTCTGGTTTTCCTGAGTAAGTAACTTGTGTTCCAGTTCCAGATTGTGCAATTGTGCCTGCAGTTGATCGAGTTGTGCCGGTTGAGCATTCTGAGTCAGTGCAACGCGTGCGGCGGCAGTGTCCAGGACACTAATTGCTTTATCGGGTAATTGACGTCCACTGATATAACGATGCGACGCATGTACCGCAGCGATAATCGCTTCATCATCAATCTGCAAATTAAAATGCTGAGCCATCACTGGAATCATGCCGCGGAGCATATCAATCGCGACTGCTTCTGTTGGTTCCTCAACTTTGACGACCTGAAAACGGCGGCTGAGCGCTGCATCTTTTTCAAAATACTGTTTGTATTCCGCCCACGTGGTTGCGGCAATAGTACGTAATTCACCTCTTGCAAGTGCCGGTTTGAGTAAATTTGCAGCATCATTCTGACCGGCCTGGCCACCCGCACCAATCAGGGTATGCGCTTCATCAATAAACAGGATAATTGGATAGGCAGCACTTTGCACTTCCTGAATTACTTGTTTCAGTCGGTTCTCAAATTCACCTTTGACACTGGCACCTGCCTGTAACAGCCCCATGTCCAGCACATGTAATTGCACATTTTTCAGGGCATCAGGAACCTGTTGCTGGGCAATTTTGAGAGCCAATCCTTCCACTACAGCCGTCTTGCCGACTCCCGGCTCACCTGTCAAAATCGGATTGTTCTGACGACGGCGCATCAAAATATCCAGCATCAAACGAATTTCAAATTCACGCCCAATCACTGGATCAATTTTTCCTTGAATAGCTTTCTGGGTCAGATTAATCGTGTACTGATCCAATGCAGGAGTTTTTTTTGCAGTCGTTTCAGCATTTCGATGAGCTACTGGCTGAGACGTTATTAATTGAGCTGACACATTTTCAATACTTTCCTGGCACAAATCCAGGAACTGATGCTTCATTGTATCAATCGGAATCAGCTCAAAAATTGAGGATGAACGCATCGCAATTTGATACAGATCGGAAGCTGTTAGTAAAGCTACAAGTAGGTGACCACTACGAATGATGGGTTCTTTTTCAGCGGAGGCTAGTAGCCAAGCCTGCTCAAGTAAGCGGATAATTGAGGTGGCAAAAATAGGGGTGCGCGAATTACCTTTGTTAAGCTGAAATAAACTTTCATTTAGATCATCTAGTAGAGCTTCCTTAGAAAGTTTGTAGTTTTTAAGCAGTAACTGGACATCATTTAACTGGTTATGCGAGAGTAATTCGAGAAAAAAATGTTCAATTTCTATTTCATAATTTTGCTGATTGATACAAGTGTTGGCAGATTTCTCAAGACATAAACGTGCATGATCAGATAATTTAGTAATTAAAATTTTTAGATTATTCATGTATTTCTCATTATTTATTCTTACAAGGCACAATCTTTTTAAGGTTAGAAAGATAGGATTGTGCTGTTCTTGTTATTTATTTGCATGACTGCAATTGAACCAGTTCTTCTGATCAATTTTTACCCTAATGTTTATATGTTTTTTAAAAGAATAAAAGTCATATAATCTTTAACATTTTTTTAGAGACTGTTAAAAAATATTTTACAAAAGTCAATTTTTGTTGTTGACTTAGTGTGATCATTTTTTGTTAAATTCGCAAGATGATTTTTAAATAATAAATAGAGAAAAGTCATTTCAAGTAAAAAAATCGAATAACCAGAAAAAGAAAAGTTTGAGGCTAATTTTGAAAAAAAATATGAGTTCCATACTCGTGCTGATGCTGGCTGTCTGCACGATGAGTCTGATGCAGACGCATGCTGCAACCCTAAAAAAATCATGTCTTAAAGTGCATCCACTGGCCGAAGGAGATACTGACCCAGAAATCCTGCAACAGTATGAACAGCTTTGTGCCAAAGCCGCTCGGAAAGATCTTAATTTACAGCGTAAAATCAAAGCCGATATTGCTCAACTTTATCTGGATCGTGGTCTGCATCTGAAAGCACTTCAAGCAGTAGATCAATTAAGTCGTGGAAATTACATAACACGTCAACTAACAGATATTAGCTTCCTTGCTGGTGTCGCGATTTCTAATCATGCCCTGAACTATATGCGCACTACAGAAATCCGTCCGCTGAATGAACAAACCTACGCCATTACCAAAGTTTTTAATGACAATGTACGTTTATCCCAACCCGTTACGGTTATGCCTCTAAGGGCAGAGAAGGATTCAGGCAACAAGAAAAAAAAGGTGACCACGGCGAGTAAAAAAAACAGCTCGGCTAAAACACGTATAAGTGCTCCTGCACGTAATAAAGCAAAAGAAATATCTAGCAGCAATGTTGTCGCCAAGAAAACAGAGCCGGTCGTCCTCCCAAATGTCCAGTCTAGCTCCAATCCATTTGGTGCACTTCGAAATAACTAATAAAGAATAATTCATAGGAATCAGCAATATGGCTAAGCGTGAAAGTGTACAGAAGAAATTACAGCGGATTCGTCCACCGCGTGTGCAATTGACTTACGATGTGGAAGTTGGGGATGCCCGCGAAGTCAAGGAATTGCCCTTTGTAGTCGGCGTGCTGGGAGATTTTTCAGCAGCATCTGAACTGGAAAAAACTAAGCTAAAAGACAAAAAGTTTATCAATGTCGATCTGGACAATATTGATGAAGTGATGGAGTCATTGGCACCACGGGCCAATTTTCAGGTTGAAAATACCCTGACCGAAGAGGGCGGCAAGATGTCTGTGGACCTGACCTTTAATTCCATGGATAACTTTAAGCCAGAACAGGTCGTGCAGCAGGTTGATCCATTACGTCGACTGGTTGAAGCTCGTGAACGTTTAACCGATTTGCGTAATAAAATTTCCAATAATGAACGTCTGGAAGATTTGCTAGACGAAGTTCTGAAAAGTACTGATCAGATCCGCAAGATGAGTGTGGAGGCTGAGCATGAGTAATTTAAATGCAGCAACTGCTGAACACCTGAATATTGAAGAATACTCATTACTGGACTCTATCGTCGAGCGTAGCCGTATCGCGCGTACGAATGAAGAACATGACCGTGCCAAAAGCCTGATTGGTGAACTGGCACGTGAAGTCATGGCAGGAACAATTACTGTATCCGATAACATGACCCTTGCACTGGACAAGCGTATTGCTGAAATCGATGCCCTGATTTCAACCCAGCTGAGCAAGATCATGCATCATGAAGCATTCCAGAAAATTGAATCAACCTGGCGTGGCTTATATTATTTCTGTCAGGAAACCCCATCCAACTCTTTGATTAAAATTCGGATGTTGAATACTACCAAAAAGGAATTGATCAAGGATTTCCAAAGTGCCACTGATTTTGATCAAAGCACCTTATTCAAGAAAATCTATGAAGAAGAATATGGCTCTTTTGGTGGAGCACCTTATGCCACCTTGATTGGTGATTTCGAGTTTGATCGGACGCCATCAGACATGTATTTGCTGGAACAGATTTCCCATGTGGCAGCAGCAGCACATGCACCATTTATTTCTGCAGCCAGCCCAAGCATGTTTGGACTGGAATCATTTACCGATATTGATCGTCCACGTGATGTGTCCAAGATTTTTGAAACTGCTGAATATGTACAGTGGCGTTCATTCCGTGAAAGTGATGATGCACGCTATGTTGCATTGACCATGCCACGTGTATTGGGACGTGTGCCATATCATCCGAAAGAAGGCACAGCGACCGAGGGTTTTAACTATGTAGAAGAAGTATCTGGTGAAGATCATCATGAATATCTATGGATGAATGCAGCTTATGCTTTCGGTACTCGCTTAACTAATGCTTTTGATATGCATGGATGGTGTGCTGCGATTCGTGGTGTCGAAGGCGGCGGCTTAGTTGAAGGACTTCCTGTACATACCTTTAAAACGCATGACGGTGACGTGGTATTCAAATGTCCAACCGAAATTGCGATTACGGATCGACGCGAGAAAGAGCTGAGTGATCTTGGTTTTATTCCACTGGTGCACTGCAAAAATACCGATTATGCCGCGTTTTTTGGTGCTCAATCGGCTCAGAAGCCGAAAAAATATGACAATGATGCCGCGAATGCCAATTCTGCTTTATCGAGCCAGATTCAGTACATCATGGCAGTTTCACGTATCGCACATTATTTAAAAGCGATGATGCGTGACAAGGTGGGAAGTTTTGCTTCTGCAGGCAATGTTGAAGCCTTCCTGAATGACTGGTTATCTCAATATGTATTACTGGATGACGGCGCCTCTCAGGAATCAAAGGCGCAATATCCTTTGCGTGAAGCGTCAATCAAGGTTGTAGAAAATCCAGCTGAACCTGGTCACTACAAATCAGTGGTCTTCTTGCGACCACATTTTCAGCTTGATGAGTTGTCTGTATCCCTGCGACTTGTCACTGAACTGCCGCAATCGAGCAATTAGGTCGGTTGCATTTTCTATTATTGATTATAAAACAGGATAAAAATAACAATGAAAGACATATACGTCCAATTTCGCGGCAAATATAAAGTCGATGGTGAATCACGCGATTCTGAACATAAAAGTTGGCTTGAAGTAAATTCCTGGTCACACAATATTCGCCAGCCAAAATCTGCGACGTCTTCAAGTGTGGGTGGCCATACCGCTGAGCGTGTAGAACATTCTGACATGATTTTTGTCAAAGATCTGGATGCTACCAGCCCGAAACTTTGGGAAGCATGTTCTGCCGGTTATACCTTTGATGAAGTTCAGATTGACTTCTACCGTGCCAACGGCGACAAGCGTATCAAGTACTTACAGATCAAACTGAAACACGTTCTGGTTTCTCAAGTCATGCCAAGCGTGAATGCAGAAGGTGTACCGACTGAAGCGTTCGGTCTGAAATATGCTGCGGTTGAGTGGACTTATAACCAGCAAGATATCAACGGTACACAGAAAGGTGCGGTAACCAAAAAATGGTCATTATCCAATAATACGGCATCTTACGCTGCTTAATGCTTCTGAATTTAGAGGCTTGCACCTGCAGGCCTCTATCTGAATGATTAAATTTAAAATGGATGATGGAAACACATGAATCTGGATCAGCTTTATCCTTATGGATTCCGTTCGACCTTGTTTGATCGACTACTGCCACAAGAGGAAGCACGTGCACAGGGCATGTCAATTCAGCAGTTGCGTGAAGCAGTTGCGGCGGATCTGGAGGATCTGTTGAACAGCCGTATGGCCATGCTCAACCATATGATTGATGATTATGTGCTGGTCAAAAAGTCCATTCTGCAATTTGGAATTATTGATTTTGTGGGCTTATCGACTGCAAATCCGATGGATCGTGACAAAATTTGTCGCTCGATTGAGGCATCTATTTCAGCACATGAACCACGACTTAAGCATGTCCGGGTAGAAATGCTGCTGGATGAAAATAATATGGGTAGCCTGTGCTTAAGCATTCAAGCCTATTTGAATATTCATCCTTTATATGAGCCTGTAATTTTTGATGCTTTATTAAAACCGACCACACAACAATATGTTATTTTGCCAAGATCATAATAAGAATGAGCGCGATTGAAGAATTATTACCTTATTACGAAAAACAGCTGCAGGAATTTAGCCAGCAGTCCCGTGAATTTGCCAATAAATATCCAAAAATTGCCCAACGTCTGTCTTTAAATCAGGAACAGATTGACGATCCGCATATTGAGCGCCTGATTCAGGCATTTTCATTGATCTCTGCACGGATTGATAAAAAGCTATATGACAGCTATGAAATATTTACCCGTTCGATTTTTGCGGTGATGTTTCCCCAGTATGTAAAGCCGTTTCCAGCCTGTTCAATGGTCAGTTTTGAAGATGTGAATAAAATCAAACAGCTGAATGATGTACGTTTGATCCCGAAACATACTTCACTTAAATCCAAAAGTGTGCGTGGTGTGCAGTGTGAATACCGGACGGTCCAGGAGGTGGCTTTACTGCCAACTGCATTGAAATCAGTCCATTTTAAAACCCATCCTTCGGCGCACATTCATCTGAACCGTAATGCGACACTCGTGTTGGGTTTTGAAATTTTTAATCAGCAGTTGAACTTATTGCAAAAGCATAAGCTACCAATTTATCTGGATGCGATTTCCAGCTTTCCTTTACAGGTGCTGGATCAGGTTTTTAAGACAGAAACCCAGTTTTCGTTAAAGGGCAATGGCCAGGAAATCAAGATTTCAAATCCTTTCGAGCTATCAGGCTTTAGCGAGGAGGAGAGTATACTGCCGGTCGATCAGCACACCCATCAGGCCTATCGACTATTACTGGAATATTTCTGCTTTCCAGACAAGTTCAATTTCCTGAACCTGAATCTGGATTTTCTCCATCAGATCGAAGCAGATACCTCGAATTTTGAGTTGTATATTCACTTTAAAATGAACCTGAATGATCAGGCTGCGGTTCGCAATTATTCAGAACTGAATCTCGCCAATTTCAAACTGTTCGTGACGCCAGTGGTTAACCTGTTTGAAAAACAGGCCGAACCGCAGAAAATCAATCATCAGCGACTGGAATATCCACTCATTTCAGATGCGCATCATCCTGAATATTATCAGGTGTATGCGGTCTCCGAGATGAACCTGATTCGTGAAAAGACTGATAAAGAACAGGTTGCCCATCAGGTTTTGCCATTTTTTGCCATGAGTCATTACCGGCATGACGGCGCACAATTTTATTATCATCTACAGCCAGAAATTGCCAGTACACAACAGAATGACCTGAAATTTTCTTTGGTCTCTCGAAGTCTGGAACCTCAGAATACCTCCTCTGATTTTATCAGTACTCAGCTGCTGTGCTGTAACCGTGATCTGCCTTATGAAAGCTATAACAGGGATCAGAATGCGCTCAGCTTGAATGACAGTCAGCTGGTTCGACGCGGACTCTTGTTAAAGCGCCCATCTTTGCCTTATCGATTCAAGCAGAGCCAAAAAGAACAATGGCGCATTATTTCCCATCTTTCCTTGAATAATCTGTCTTTGATGAAAGGTGATGCAGTCACGCATCTGAAAGAATTGCTAGAACTGTATAACCTGCCGGCTTCCAAAGAAAACCAGCAGATCATTGCAGCAATTCAATCGATTGATTTTTCCCTCAGTCAGAAATTACTGGACCACAAACCATTTCCACTGTTTGTGCGTGGTGTTCGTGCGCAGGTCAAGATCAATAGTGAGGCTTTCAGAGGCTCGAGTCTGTATATCTTTGCCCAATTGCTCAATCATATTTTTAACCTGAAAGTGCAAATGAACAGTTATGTGGAAATGATTGTGATTGATGCAGCAACAGAACAGGAGGTATACCAATGCGTGCAGAACGTTGGTGGCAAAAAGCTTCTGTAGTGGATCAGCTGTATCAGCAGCCCACCCGCTTTGAACTGGTGCAGGCAACACGTCTGCTGCGTCATTATCCTGAGGAAAATCAATTAAGGGATTGGAGCAAGAGTTTTAGTTTTAGTAGTTCACTGCACCTGAATTTTGCAAAATCCGAGATTGAGTGTCTGCAATGGAACGATCAGAAAATTCAGCTGACCAGTCCGATAATTGGCCTGACCGGAACACAGGGAGTATTGCCTTATACCTATACCTATCGTATCAAGCAAAGCCCGCGTCAGCAGCGTGAGGAGACCCTGCATTTTCTCGGGTTGTTTAACCATAAACTGACCGCGCAATATATCGAAGCCTCGATTCACTATCATCTGCCAGTACGTTATGAAATTGAGCAGGAAAATCATTATCTGGAGATTCTGCATGCGCTCAATGGCTATGTGCGTGAACAACATCAACAGCAACATCTGGATGATTATTTTGCTGAATTTTCCGGTCTGATGCAGGGGCAAAATAATAGTGCTTATGTCCTGAAAACCATGCTGGGTTGCATGTTCAAGCATCAGGTTCAGATCAGGGAATATTTAACTGAGCAGTTTAAGCTGGATACTGCGCAAAAAGCATCACTGGGCGGATCAAATCCTGCATCACTGGGAATCAATACTTTCTGTGGCGAAGTGCTGACCCAAATTGATGAAAAAATTGAAATCGTGATTGGTCCTTTGAGTCGTCAGGACTATCTAGATTTTCTGCCGCAGCAAAAATATAGCGAAAAACTTAAGCAGATGATTTCAACCTGGTGCAGCCCAACCTTGATGGTGGATCTGCGTCTGGTATTAAGCAAAGCAGAAATCTACCCAATTCGGCTTGGTGATCAAAGTGCCGGGCTGGGACAAGGCGCTTTTTTGATGCCACAAACCGCTGAAGATAATCAGGAAACCTGTTACAGCCTGATGAGGAGAGCAGCATGATCAAGAGTATTATTGCGATCATTCTGGCACTCATCCTGCTGACAAGCGCTTTGGTGATCTACTACTGGCGCGATGTGCAGTATGATCCGACGGCTATGGAGATGCTGCAGTTTTTTATTCTGCTGCCGGTTTTTTCCGGCTTGTTATTGCTTTCCCCATGGCTGATTTATACATCGTTAAAAGCTTATCAGACAGCTAAAGCAGAAAAGTTAGAAGCCGCTGAAAATGAAAAAAAACATTTGCAACAGCAAAGTGAACTGGAGAAAAATAAGGATAAACCGGTTGAGGAGCGGACTCTAAAAATCTATTCATCCGCAGCAATCCATAGCTTTGGTGAAAATCATGAAATTATTGACGCAATGCAGGCATTCAAAAGCCCGGAACTGGATGAAACCTTGGTCAATCACTATGGACTGCCGATCCTGTCTTATCGCATTCGACATCTGGACGAGTTGTTAGCCGAAGCAGAAGAGGATGACACTCTGCACAGCATGCGGCTGCAACGAATCAATTTACTGATTCAGCAGCAGATGGAGCAACATGCTGAAAGTCTGTATCGCATTGCGACACATCTGAGAAAGTCAGCGATGTTCTATGATGCAGAAACCGCTTATGAATACCGTATGCATCCAGGCTGGATCAATGCACAGTTTGATGAAGAGAATGAAATAGAAACTCCATTTGAACAGGTGGCACGATTAAATAAATTGAATCTGCATATTCTGCTGCCGGCAACATTGATTCATATCTGGCCAGATCAAGCACAACAGACGCTGATCGAACAGCTAGAACAGGAATATGAAATTGTGCAGCGCCAGATTCATGTCGAGTTCCATTATGTCGATCATCACAATACTTATGCACTCTGGATCAACCTGCTCAATGATATTCAGCAGCAACATGAACAGGTCAGTCTGGTGATTGCAGTACAGTCTGAAATTGATCAGGAATGGCTGGATCAGCAGTTATGGCAGTCGGAACAATATCTTCCGGGAGAATATGCAGCGAGTATATGCCTGTCTGCTCCACAGTTAAACATTGAAGATTTAATGGAAATTAAATCAATTAAAACCTTAGAGCATGTCAAAAATATTAGTGAGTATTTGCAGCAACAATGTCCAAACTTTACTGAGCAATTGCAACAGGAAACCGCATTTGTACTGTTGCTGGATGATCCATTACAGATCAATACCTCTAAAAAAATTCAGCAGTATTTAGGTACAGCTGGGATAGAACTGCATCACGGCCTGTATTGCCATTCTTATCTGGGCAGTACAGTAGAGATGAAAGCCCTGTTTGGGATATTTTTGTGCATGCAAATGAATGATGATGTCATTACATTGGCCTATACGGTGCAGCATCCTCATACATTTCTTGCTTATCAACCAGTCAGTCTGGTTGAAGAACTTCAACAGAATGCAGCCTGAAAAATTTTAAATAAAATGAAAAATAATGAAAAAATATAAGAGATTACAGTGAATACATTATTTTATACGATCTTGGGATATGTCTGGCAGTATGTGACCAATCCAAAAGTGATGATGGCATTGTCATTTTTCGTGGTGATTATTTCCATGAAAAATACCGTGTCGGACCATGTGTTCTGGATGCTGGTGGCGGTTTATATCCTGATCTTGGTAGTCTGGGGTATTTATGCACTGATCCAGCATTATCGGCACGGCAAAAAAGGCGAGGAACTTTCCGAGGCCATTGCCAGTACGACCGAAGCTGAACAGAACAGGAATAAGAATAAAGAAGAACTGCAGCTGATCCAGCAGCAGATGAAAGAATCGATTCAGCTGATCCGAAAGTCCAGACTCGGAGATCGTAAGGGGAATACGGCACTGTATGAACTGCCTTGGTATATGGTGATTGGCAATCCTGCTGCTGGAAAAAGCTCGGCCATTTACCATTCCGGTTTACGTTTTCCATTTGAAGAACATCATCAACAGATGGTGTCTTCCGGCTTAAGCGGGACCCGTAACTGTGACTGGTTTTTCTCAACCGAAGGAGTCTTACTAGATACGGCAGGGCGTTATTCGGTCTATGCTGAGGACCATTCCGAATGGCTCGGTTTTCTGAATATTCTCAAGAAAAATCGTTCAAAGGCGCCCGTGAATGGTCTGATTGTCATTGTCAGTATTGCCGAGCTGGTCAGCCAGAGTCCGGAAAAATCCATTAAATTAGCCAAAAATCTGCGTGCCCGTATTCAGGATCTAACTGAACGTCTAGAAGTCTTTGCTCCCGTGTATCTGGTCTTTTCTAAAATGGACCTGATTGCCGGATTTACCGATTTTTTTGACTGTTATGATGCGCAGGAATTTGATCAGGTTTGGGGCGCGACTTTACCGTATGCGGCAAATTCCAGCGAGCAGGCGCTAGAGCTTTTTGAGGAGCATTACAATATTTTATACGATGGTCTGAAAAGTGTCAGTACAACGCATTTGAGCCGTCGGCATTCACAGCACATTTCTCCAAGTGTAATGACTTTTCCACTGGAATTTAAGAGCCTGAAACCGGTTTTAAAAACCTTTATTTCTACACTGTTCCAGGAAAATCCATACCAGTTTAAACCTATTTTCCGTGGCTTTTACTTTACCAGTGCCTTGCAGGATGGCGTAATTGAAAGCCCAATGACGGAACAGATCGCGGATGATTTTCACTTGATCCACAGTGATGACAGTGAACTTGGTCTGCCGAAACAGTCAGTTTCCCAGAACCACGGTTATTTCCTGAAAGGCCTGTTTTCCAATGTGATCCTGAAAGACAAGCATCTGGTACGTCAGCATATTAACCCGACAAAAAAACGTCAGCGTTTTATGGCCTTTACCGGTGCAATTCTTGGGGTATCGATTGTCCTTAGTTTATGGTTATGGTCATATCGCAATAACCAGCAGCTCATTACTGAAGTTCAGGCCGACCTGAACAAAGTGCTACAGATACAGGCACAGGCCAACCGTTCGCTGAATCATCAGCTGGATGCCTTGCTGATTTTACAGGGGCATCTGCAGCAACTGGATCAGTTTGATCAGGACCGTCCACTGAAATACAGCTTTGGTTTATATCAGGGTAAGCAGATTCGGGAAAAACTGGAAACTGAATATCTTAAAGGCATTGAACAGCTGGTGCTGCAGCCCACCCAGCAGCAGATTGCACAGTATCTGCAACGTGTTAAGGCAAATGAAGCGGTGCTAAAAGAAAATTATATTCAGGTGAAAATGAATCATGTGGCGCAAGGCCGCCAGATTGCTTCTGAACCTTCAGACCAGAATCCTCAGGATGCTTATAATGCCTTAAAAACCTATCTGATGCTGAGCAATCGCCAGTATATGGATTCCAGTCATTTAAGTGATCAGCTGACACGTTTCTGGCGCACATGGCTGGAACAAAACCGCGGTGAAATACCGCGGGGTGAAATGCTCCAGAAAGCCGAGCAGATCCTGGGTTATGCCATTACATTATCAGGACGAAACAGTTTCCCTCAGTTGAATTCTGATGCAGTATTGGTGGATCAGACCCGTCAGATATTGACAGCGATTACCACCGGTATTTCTGCACGTGACCGTGTCTATAATGAAATCAAGAGTCGTGCGGCCGTGCGTTTCCCCGCAATGACAGTCAAACAGATTCTGGGTGAAACCAACCAGAATGCCATGTTGGGAAGCTATGCTTTGCCGGGAATTTATACCTATCCGGCATGGAAAGGTTATGTACAGGAAGCCATCGAGCAGGCAGCGAGCAGCACAACCGATAGTCGGGACTGGGTGCTGAATACCACGCAATCTGATGATCTCAGCTTTAGTGGTAGTCCTGAGCAGATCCGTCGTCAACTGACTGAGCTCTATAAGAAAGAATATATTGCAGAATGGCGTAAATTCCTGAACGCGATTCATTATGCCAAAGCAGGCGATTTCAATCAGCAGATCAAGCAGATGGATCTCTTGGGCGAACCGGAACATTCTCCAATCCGTATCTTGATCCAACGTGTGGCCCAAGAGACCAGCTGGGATAATCCGATGGTTCAGGCAGAACTGGCGGTGCCGCAAAAAGGCTTTATTGCCTGGTTTAAACGTAAAGTGCTGAATCGTGATGAAGCGAAGCAAGTGCAACAGGCCAATAGCCCGTTACAGCATGGTGTGATTGCACGTGAGTTCCAGATGTTCTATCAGATGGTACGTCAGCGCGATGATCTGCAAAATCAATCGCTTCTAGATGGTTACATGCAGTCAATGGCAAAAATCCGCAGCCAGTACAATGATCTAAAAAGCTCAGGTGATATTGGTCCTGCCAGTATGGCTCTGGTCAAACAGACAATTCATGAACAGAACTCCATTTTTAACACTAGCCAAAAATTTGTGGCAGAGAAAATGGCGGCAGGGACGACAGAGCTGGATCAGCAACTGTTACAAAAACTTTTGGTTGCACCATTAATCCAATCCTTTGAGGGGCTGCTGGTTCCTGCACAGGCTGAAATAAACAAGCTCTGGACCATGCAATCTTATCAGCCATTTAGCCAGAATCTGGCTCAGAAATATCCGTTTAGCAGTCAGGCAACCTTACAGGCCACTTCCAATGAAATTAACCAGATTTTTGGTGAAAGTGGCAGTATTGCACGCTTTGTGAAAGAACATCTGGATCCACTGGTGATCCGACGTGGCTATACTTTGACCTCCAAAACCTGGCAGGATCTGGGAATCAGTCTGAACCCGGCTTTTGTCGCAAATTTCCAGACTTATGTCGCACCTGCTCATGGGGTTGCCACAGGTGAACTGACTCAGGGGCAGGGTACAGCACCTGCTGTAAACCAGTCCAATTTCCAGTTCTATCCATTGGAAAATCCTCAGCTTTTAGCTTATACCTTTGATATCGATGGGCAACGCATGCTGTTTGAAAATGGCATACAGCAATGGGTGAACTTTGTCTGGCCAAATCCGGGTGCGATTCCAGGCACACGCATTACGCTAGTGGATCTGGAAGGGAAAACGCATACCATTTTTGATGAACCGGGCGAATATGGCATTAACCGCCTGATTGAAAGTGCACAACGTACCCAGAAAGGCAGCAACTTTGAGATGGTCTGGAAGAGCAAGGAAAATCCGGAACTTTGGGTAAAAGTGAACTTCCGTCTGGTCAGTGGACAGAATGCCAGTTCTATCGGCGGACAGCCAAACTATGCCAACCTGCAACTGGTGGATCAGGTCGTTTCCAATAAATCAGTACGTGTCGTGGCTGCGCAAAGTGTTCCTGTATCGGCACAGCAGAGTCTGGCTCAAACCAATCCGGCCACAGCATTAGCCAACACAGGAGTAGCTGCACCATGATGAAAATTCAATTGCAACTGCCGAAGCGGTGGAGGGATACGGATGTATGAGTTAAAAACCACACCATTTTATTATGGTAAATGTCCAGCACGTGGCGATTTTCTCAAGTCGCGTGGACAATCTAAGCTTATTCAATTGATTGATCAGTGGATTACGGAAGCATTAGAGGTTGCCATGCAGAAGGCAAATTTCAAGCAGACCTATGCGCAATTACCAGCGCTGGATTTCTTTATTGCCAATTCACAAGAAAAACTGTTTTTGCTGGCCAATTTAATTGCCAGTGAAGACAGTTCAGGGCGGCAGTTTCCAATGATGCTCAGTCATCTGATTGAGCATGAACAGCCATTTGAAAATATCATGTATTCGCCATTACGCTATAAATCGGCTCTGGTTGAGCTTTATCAATGCAACCGGGTGATGCGTTCCATCAGTGATACTGATATTTTGCTAAATAAACTCAGCAAGCTGAGCAACCAGATTATGGTGCCCACCCATGAAGAAGTGCAGGAATTTTATCAACATCATACGATTCATTCATTTGCAAAGCTGATGAATCTGAGTGCCTATCAGCTGGCACAGAGCTTGATTGGATTGGGATTATTGCTGCAACCGATTGTTCAGCAAGGTACTAGCCGCCTGAATAAAGTGCTGATTTTACCTATTCATAATATGATTTATTGCTATGAAATTGCAGCATTTTGGGTCAGCCTGATCAGCCAGTTTGTACAACATCATCATACAGAACTGTTGATTGGTATATTACATAAAGAACAGCCTATTTTATTATTTGGTTTTAAAGGTGCAGATATACAGGCTTTAAGTGATATTTTTACCGAAAACTTAGATAGTCAACACTGGGTATCCTTGATCCATGCAGCCTGGATTGACCCGTATCTAGAAAATAATGCAGGTTTGGCAGCCTTGGAACAGTCCTTAAGTGAGCGTCAGATGAGTCTGGCTCAAGGCATCAAGTTATTTAAACAAACATTTGCAGAAGCATAAAATGAAAATAAAAAACAAATACTTAAAATTAAAAAAATATATAAAATCAATCTCTTAATCTCTTTTTTTTTGAGTTTTTCAGTGTGTGCGCAACCGATCATTATTGAAGGTGCTGTACCCACTGAGATGACCAAACAGGAAATACTGAGTAAATTATATACAACTTATGGGCAGAAAAATGTGGTGGACCGCATCCAGATCCGTCAGGTCACCGCACCAGCAGACTGGTCAAATACAGTCAGTACAGTAATTCATGAAGATCTGAAAAAGGTCAAAAACGGTAAATTAACAGTAAAAGGTACTGATATTCAGCTCACAGGTAAAGTATCAAATCCTCATGAAATTCAGGAAATTAAAGCAAAATTTCAGGGATTAACACCAGCAAGTTACCGCTTAAATACCCAGCTTTCAGTCAATCAGGCTGAACAGCAGATCATTGATGCAGCATTAAAGAATCGAATTATTGAGTTTGAATCTGGTAGTGCGGTATTAGCATTTTCAGGTGCACAGATCCTGGATGAAATGGTCATTGCTTTAAACAAGGTGGGTGCTAAAAAAATACGGATTATTGGACATACGGATAGTTCAGGCAATGCTCATCAAAATCTGCAATTGAGTCAGCAACGTGCAGAAGCAGTAAAGACTTATTTAATCAAAAAAAATATTCCAGCACATTTGCTCAGTACTGATGGTCTAGGTGCAAGTAAACCTGTAGCGGAAAATACCACAGCTGAAGGTCGAAAGAAAAACCGTCGGATTGAGTTTGAAGTACTTTAAAAATATAAGTTGCTTGAGCAACAACATAGATAATCGTATTATTAATATTGTTATTCCTAAGTAGAAATGTCCTACCTTAAAACCAAATAGAAATGTCCTATACAGACATTTCCAAGTCAAGCACAGGATTCAGATTTCGTTCTTTGATTACTGTTTTCTGTGCACGTCTGCTTGGCATCTTTTGAGAACGATTGTGTTTATTTTGTTGTTCTAGTTCTTCATGCTGCTGTTGAATATGGGCTAATACAGAACCCAAACGTTTATTTTCAACAATCTCTCGCTGGTTGAGCTGACTTAATTTATCGAAGATGCTGTAATTGATTTTTCTTCCCTGATATTCAATCGCGACTGTACTATCCGGGTATTCCAGAAACTCAAGATATTTACTGATCAGCCTCTGATTTTCTTCTGTCTTCTCTAGGAGATATACGCATTTATCATAAGTAATGGTCAGGCTATTCGTGACTCTACGGGGTTCACGCCAAGTAAAAATATCATCTAACTCTTCGGCTGTTTCAGTAATAGGCCGATGTAGATTCTTAGGATTAAAAGCCATCTTGGCGAACTTCTGATTGAACTGCTCAATGAAGCAGGGTAGCCAGGCATTGGCTTCGGCAATCGAACTGATGCCTTCCAGACGCATTTCTTTGATCAGACGGTCCTGAAGCGTTCTATTGGCTCGTTCTACACGGCCTTCGGCCTGTGGTGAATTAGCGAAGATAATATCGATATTCAGGGTGTTGAGTACACGTCCAAACTGGGTAATCTTGGTGTCTTTCTTGCTGCTTTGATTCACTCTAAAGACTGAATGTTTGTCGCTGTAAAACGCTAAAGGCTTACCGTGCTGTTCGACATATAAGCGTGTTGAAATCATATAGTCAAAGGTTGATTCTGACTCACAGAAGCGTAAATGCTGCAATTTTCCTGTAGCATCATCGATAAACACCAGCAGACAGCATTTAGCAGCGCGTCCTTCAAACCAGTCATGGTGTGAGCCATCAATTTGGATCAGTTCACCAAAGCAATCCCGGTTGTAACGAGGCTGATACGGTCGTTTCAGGCGCTTGGATCGAGGCATCCATAAGTCAGCTGCAATCATCCAAGAACGCAGGGTTTCTACTGAAAGATCGAATCCATGTACGGTGGTGAGCTTTTCATGCGCTAAAGTGGGTCCGAAACCATGGAGTTGGTCAGAAACAATATTGAGGCATTTGAGTCTGATTTCTTCAGGAAGTTTAGAATTGCTGATTTGGCCACGACCGGCATGGGCTAATGCAACTGGACCTTGGGCTTTGTATTTCTGTAGTAAGCGTCTGATCTGACGTTCTGAAATATGAAGTAGCTGAGCAGCCTGGGATTGAGTTATGCGTTGATCACAGATTTCCTGCAAGACCGACAATCGTTTAAGTTCTTTATCCGACATAGACACCAACATATCAAACCGTCCGCTAAGAAAATTGCAAAAGCGCATATTCTAAAAGCGGACATATTTACTTTGGAGAAACCGGACATTTCTATTTTGGGCTTATAGACTGATTTCGTATAATGTATATTATGTTAAATAGGATGTTATGCAGATAGCCTATCTCTATATATGTTGTTCATAAAAATTAATTTTGAAATTTTCAGTAGAAATTAAAGCTAAAAATGAAATTGCGAAAAAATAAAGCTAATAATGAAATAAAACTCACTTAGGAAAAAATCATTACTAGTTTTATCAAATAAAATCTTCGATCTATCAAAAATTCTCATCGATTTTTATACATTAGCGACCAAAGCTTTTCGTTTGTATTCAATCGCAAAATCTTCACCTTCCTTGCGAATTGCATCTTGGTATTCAAGCTTTTTAAAAGAATTTCTACTGTAAATCTGAGAAATCCATTCTGGTGTTACTTATATCTACTAATCTCAAAACCGCAATATTACTATCTCTGATCCCGCCAAACTGCCAAGGAATACCTAAGTCAAGACTTCCCTCCCTCAATAAATGTCAGCCTGTTACCGATATGACCAGTCTGTTCGGGTTTATTCTATATCATTGAATGAAAAATAAATCCCACGTCTCTGGGGGCATCTCTCAATAATAGTAGCTACTACGGTTGTAAATTATTCTAGAATGGATTATTTGTACTTTTTCTTTTTGTCATGTCTATATACAGGCTTGATTGAATGAGTGCTCATTACCTTTGATAGATTCTGCTCAATAGATTCTCGCAATCCATCTAAGTATTCAATTTCATTGGATAACTTTAAATAGTTAGCAATTTGGTCACTGAAATACTCTATAATTTCTTTGGCATTTCTAATGCGAAATTCAGGACTTTCAGCTAATTTTAACAGCTCTACCTTAGTCGGGAATCGTTTACTGCCACTTATTTTAAGCGCGAGTTGATCATCAATATTTTTATAAATAAGTGTATGTGTGATATCAAAAGGTGGTGATACAAAGATCTCGCTCATATCTGGCGTGTATTGCAGAGCAAAGTTTTTAAGGTGAGCGTCACCGTTCCCGATCAGGCAATTAAAAACAATGTACTTATACATTTTTGTGACTTCTGCTTCACTTCGAGTGTATAGGTAGGTGGCTTTAAGCAAGTTTTCGTAGCTACCCTTGTACTTCTCATTCGGGTCATTAGATCTTTTGAGAAGAGTCGTAAAATCCTCGTAGCCTAACTTGGTTCCATCAGCAGCTTTATCAAAACGCTCAATAATGTAGGTTTCTAAATTGGCTGATAGATATGTTTTTGGTGGTTGCAAACCACAATGACGAGCAGCTTCCATACAGACAAATTCATTTACCGTAAGCAAATCAAAGTCTGCATCATAAGACTTAACAATCAGGTCTTTTTGTTGAACAGTGCGCTCCGTTATACTAGTCACATTGGGAATGCTAACTTTGGGCTGAACTCCAGCTAAAGAGTTTCGTAAATAGTATTTTTCTAATAATTGTGGAAAAAGTGGAACTTGGCTATTGTAGTTAAGAATTTCATCGAGGCTAACTATTTCTACTTCTGGTAATTGCAATTCACTTTTATAGGACAACATGCCAATACCATTAGCTTCTTGCAGAGCTAATAAATACATTTCATTTACATTGGCATATCGAGCAAGTTTACTGGCAATAAAATGGCGATTATGCCCCTCTGGTAAATTTTGGGAAAAAATAGGATGTAATGCCCCATGTGAATATCCCTGCATATCCGGTAAAGTCATTGTAAGAGATACAAATCTTTGTTCTTGTACTGGTTGATAGTAATAATGACCACTATGCGTCAACAAGCCTTGTTTGAAATTATCTGTAAATACTTCAATAGACTTGATTTCTGTTGGTAGTTGAAAGTTGTCCATCAATCTTCTTCACTAAATAAAGTATCGATGTCATTCCAATTTGGCAGATTTCGTTTTTTGGGCTTGACTTCAAACTGCAGTCCAACCGCATCTATTAGACGTTCAAAAATATCAAATGAGCCTGTGAAATGACCATTTTCTATTTCAGAAATGGTAGATTTATTAACTCCTGATTTTTTTGCCATCATTTGTTGTGTGTAGTCTAATTTCTGCCTTGCTTCACGTATTTTTGCTCCAATCTCTGCACGACTAGCCATAAAATCACCCCCACCTGTTCGTCATTTAGCGAAATATTGCTAACCAGGATATATAAGTTTGCTATATGGCGAATATCTTACTATATTTATCTTATATTTGCTATATGGCGAACATTAGGGTTCATGTTGTCTATATTTCGCTATATAGCGAATAATTAGCTAATAAATGCTTTCTGAATTACACGGTATATCTACAAAGATAATCGTGGAGAATGGTAATTCAGATATTCTTACTATTGATGACCTTAAACAATTGGAAATTAAAAACCTGCAACGGGC
This sequence comes from Acinetobacter sp. SM1B, assembly GCF_003289665.1. NCBI lineage: Bacteria > Pseudomonadati > Pseudomonadota > Gammaproteobacteria > Moraxellales > Moraxellaceae > Acinetobacter > Acinetobacter sp. SM1B. The sequence goes on along the minus strand of NZ_QMBM01000002.1, from coordinate 88,193 downwards.
TGTCCAGCATTGTGAAGGAAAAATTTTTGGTGAAGATGGTGCTGCCAAATTACTTGCAATTAATCCAACGACCTTAATTTCAAAATTGAAAAAATTAGGGATTCGCTATTAATTTTTCCCGGACCTCTACTTTGACATGATAGAGGTCTGGGGATGTTTACTTTTTTTCATTTCTTAAGATATTAACTTTACTAAGTTTATAAACCAGAAAAATTTAAAAAAATAAACAGCACAACTCATTGCGAACCTCCCTCTTGCTTCCTGTCTCCAAACTGCCATCAAAACGTCATGGATTTGTCATTTATTCATGTTGAGATAAGCCCATAAATTTAAAAAAGATGTAATGAGGACAACATGGCAGGATTATCGATTTGGCACGTACTTATTTTTGCAATCGTCGTAATTTTACTTTTTGGCACGTCTAAACTCAAAAATCTGGGCAAAGATGTTGGCGGTGCAATCAAGGACTTTAAAAAATCTGTACGTGAAGAAGAGGCTGAAGCGGCAAAAATTCAACAGCCCCGCACTATTGATGCTGAAGTTAAAGTCAGCGAGAGTTCAATCAAAAGTTAAGGTATCGTCATGCTCAATATTGGAATGACTGAGCTGCTAGCCTTTGGGGTAATTGCACTTCTAGTGCTCGGACCAGATAAGCTACCTGAGGCAGTTCGTTTTATAGGTAAATGGTCTACCAAGATAAAAAGAACCGTCAGCAATATACAAAATGATCTTGATCGTGAATTGCGTCTGTCTGAGCTACGTGAGCAAATGCAAACCGAGCTGAAACGTATTCAGGAACTGGAAGCCAAAATGCAGGCACAAATGGCTGATCTCAATGCACCAATTGAGCCGGTCACAAAAATTTCAGAACAGCCGGTACTGAAAACTCAGTCAAGTTATGAACTGGTCAATCAACCGCTTTCCCCGGTTCATTTAACTCCGGCTAGGCAGGTCGCTAAGCAAGAAAAAAAATATCCTGACATGAAGGTGGCCGTATGAATATTTTACCGTCGACTCAAGCCAGCAGCGATCCCCAGAAAGTTCATCTAGAAGAAATGCCGATTACCCGACACTTAGTGATTCTGCGCAAGCATCTTTTCAAGATTGTAGGAATATTGATCGGACTGTTTTTCTGTCTGCTACCATTTGCGACGCATACTTATCAGCTTTTATCCGAGCCTTTACGCGCCCAGTTACCGGCAAGTTCCACCATGATTGCCACCGATGTAACTGCGACATTTATGGCACCGTTTAAATTGAACTTTTTTGTTGCCCTGCTGATCGCCATGCCTTTTATCTTGTATCAACTTTGGGCCTTCGTTAAGCCGGCACTATATGAAAAAGAAAAAAGTCTGGCTTTGCCGCTCCTGATTGGCAGCATTGTCCTGTTTTATGCGGGTATCGCTTTTGCCTATCTGGTGGCTTTACCGTCTATCCTGCATTTTTTTATCAGTGTATCGCCTGAAACCGTCGCGCCCATGACTGACATTAACAGTTATCTGGCCTTCTGTTTAAAACTTTTTCTGGTGTTTGGATTTACCTTTGAAATTCCGATTATTACCCTGTTATTGATTCTGATCGGTGTGGTAAGCACACAGACCTTGGTAGAAAAAAGACGCTTTATTGTGGTGGGGTGTTTTTTTGTGGCCATGTTTGTAACGCCCCCTGATGCCCTGTCCATGATCATGCTGGCTATACCCATGTGGCTGCTGTTTGAGCTAGGTTTAATGGCCGGAAAATTTCTGGAAAAGCGGCATCTAAAAAATAGCTAATTAAGAAAAATGCCTCCTTACTGGGGGCTTTTTTATATTAATTTATTTATATAAATTAATGTTTTATTTAATTATTTTGAAATAAAAGCTTCACCTTTTAGTCATATTTAACTGCTAGTTTATTTCTGACTTTAAAACAACCAAACCTTAGTTGTGGGAATAAAACAATGACAGATTACCTACCTTATGATGAAAATCAGGAACTGGACAATAACACTTCAGATAATCATCATTTTCGGGATATTCTAGAACAATCTATGTCACGTCGTGACTTGATTGCAAAGACTGCAAGTGGGGCTGCAGCATTGGCACTGGCTTCTAGCCTGACTGCGTGTAGCGATGACAATGAAAATGGCAATATTGGGGACGATGAGAGCAATCCGAATCCGCCAACAGACAACAATGCTCGTCCAGAAAAATTAAGTTTTAGCCCAGTGAAAAAAAACCTAGATGATTGGGTTACGGTTCCTGAAGGCTATACAGCCACTGTCCTATATGCAATGGGAGATTCAATTCATCCTATCTACTCTGACTGGGACGATAACAATATTCCGAACGGACCAAGCTTTCAGTTCCGTTCTGGTGACTGCCACGATGGTATGAGCTATTTTGGTTTAAGCACTAAGACTGGCCGTTATGACGAGAATGCATCTGAGCATGGCCTGCTGGTGATGAACCATGAATATATCAATCAAACTTTTTTACATCCTCAAGGACCAACAAAAGTTAATGGTCGTCGTCCAGAAGATGAAGTCATCCGTGAAGTGAATGCACACGGTGTATCAATTGTGCATATTAAGAAAAACACCGAAACTCAAGCGGTAGAAATCGTTAAATCATCACCATTTAACCGCCGTATTACGGCTTCAACAGTGATGGATTTTTCTGGGCCGGTAACAAACTCTCCATTAGTCCGCACTGCTTTCTCTCCTAACGGTCGTCAGACTCGTGGTACACACAATAACTGTGGTAATGGTTATACACCATGGGGCACTTATTTAACTACCGAGGAAAACTTTATTGGTTATTTCCAGCGTTCAGGCACAGACCAATATGCAGATCGTAGTGAAGCTGAGAAAACCGCACTTAAACGTTATGGCTTAGGCTTAGATATTTCATATCAAACTGAAAAAAATGCCGATGGTACAGTTAAACGTGATGAGAAAAATAGTATTGTTTATGTTCTAGATGCACAAGGACAAAAAGTTCCGGAACGCGATGATCAAGACCGTATTGTTTATTTAGATAAATCTTCACGTTATGCATGGGAAACTGCTCAGGCTGGAGTTGAATCACAAGATATGTACGACCGCTGGTCAGCTAACGTAACCAAAGCCTCTGCAAGTCAAGACTATCGTAATGCACCAAATACCTTTGGCTGGATTGTTGAAATTGACCCATTTGATAACAGTGCAAATCCGGTAAAACGTACTGCACTGGGCCGTTTTGCTCACGAAGACTGTCGTGCTAGCCGTGCGATTGAAGGTGAACAGTTTGCCTTCTACATGGGCGATGACTCACGTGGTGAATACATTTACAAATTTGTCTCTGATGCAAAATGGGATCCAAAAGATATCAATACCGGCTACCGTGCTGGTGACAAATATATGAATAACGGTAAGTTCTATGTTGCCAAGTTCAATGCAGATGGAACTGGTCAATGGATTGAACTTGCTCACGGTAAAAATGGTTTAACTGCAGAAAATGCGGTATATCCTTTTAGCTCTGATGCGGATGTTTTAACTTTTGCACGTTTGGCAGGCGATGCCGTTGGTGCAACGAAGATGGACCGTCCTGAATGGGTAGCCGTTAACCCGGAGAATGGTGAAGTCTACGTTACCCTGACTAATAACAGTAACCGTGGCAATAGCTCGGCGCAACCTGTTGATGCTGCCAACCCACGTAATTACTCAGATCCTGAAGGCGGTAAGGGTAATGTGAATGGCCATATTATTCGCTTTAAGGAAGAAAACACTGCATCAGAAAGCTTTGAATGGGATATCTACCTGTTCGGTGCTGAAGCATCGATGGATGCCAATATCAACCTGTCGGGCTTAAATGATAATAATGATCTGTCTTCACCAGATGGTATGTGGTTTGATCCTCGCGGCGTACTCTGGATTCAGACTGACGACGGCGCTTATACAGATACCACTAACTGTATGATGCTGGCTGCCCTGCCTGGACAAGTAGGTGATGGTGGTCCAGCAACAACCTCTAATGGTCAAGCGACGATTGCGGGTGCCAAAGTAACCGATGAAAATTTACGTCGCTTCTTGACTGGTCCAAAAGAGTGTGAAATTACAGGTGTGACCATGACACCGGACTATAAGGCCATTTTCATCAATGTACAGCATCCAGGTGAAGATTCTAAAACCTTTGATGCTCCAACCAGTAACTGGCCTGCAAGTCAATCAGATCGTTCGAACAAGACCGCACGTCCACGTTCAGCAACTGTTGTGATTACGCGCAATGATGGCGGTGTTATAGCCGGTTAAATAGCTCACTTAAATTAAAATGCTGGCTCAATGCCGGCATTTTAATTTTTGAATGTTTTTTAATTTTAAGAGTTAACTGGTCAATAAAAAGAATATTTTGGTTTAGAGTTAAATTGATATAAATATTAAAGTATGAAGTGGACTTCGGATCAATATATAAGTGAAATCCAATACCAATACAACTAATCATAGCTTCAGCTATCTTCTACTTGGAAGACTTGTAATTTGCACCTTTAGTTTTGAGTATTTTTCTAAAAAAAAGCAGGTATCCAAGGAGGGATTGATACCTGCCACTCTAAGGGAACTATATTAATATCCTGCTTCTTTAGTCTGTGAATCACAGTTAGAAACTAGCAACTTTTTCTGCACATTCACAAATCGTTGGTAACTCTCTATTAATCGATGCTGATATTAAGTCTGGTAAAATCTGGTTAACAGCTATCGAAATTTTTTCAGGATAGCCGACCTGATACGACTGACAATCTCGATGTAAAAACTGATACAGTTCTTCAGCAACAAATTCGGGACTGTCAATATTTTTTCCCAGTCTGATATTCATTTCTATTGCATTTGAATGATGAATATTGGTTTCGGTAACCCGTAATGAAAAGTATCTGAATCTGATTGAACTTTTGCTGTATTCACGGGCTAGTGCTTCGGTTGCACCACGCAAGGCAAATTGGCTGGCACAATAACTCGCATATCCAGGATAGCCAATACTGCCAAAGGTTGAACCTATATTAATGACCTGGCCAGGCGGACTGATAGATATCAATGGCAGGATCTTTTGTATCAGCTGCATTGGATAAACTGCATTAATCAGCATTATTTGTTCCATGATTTCTTGTGGCTGCTGTGTAAATAGCTTGAAATCACTTATACTGATGTTGTTAATGTAGTAGTGAATGGGTTTATTCAGCGTAGCAAGAGCTTTTACCAGCTCTTCCCTGCTTTGCTGATCGGCAAAGTTGCAATGAATTAAATCCAGTTGTAGCTGTGGATAACATTGGGCTATATTGTCATATACTCTTTGCAGAATCTGTTGATTCTGCCCAACAAGAACCAGATTGACCCCGTTTTGGCCCAGAACCTTTGCAATAGCCTGACCAATACCAGAAGTAGCATCCATAATTGTTGCAGTTAAATTAGGCATAAATACTTTCTCTTGTTCTTAACAGAATGATTCAAGATCGAATCTGCCGCAGGTCATGTGGATCACATCACGAAAAATAACTTAGTACTTAAGATAAACGCCCAAACTTAAAAAATTCTTAATTCTGCACATAAATTTAAATATTATTTTTATTAAAAAAACACATAGAGACCATTTTTTTTAAGAGAGTTTTAAGCCTGTAATCTTAAGTTAGAGTTTCCTTTTATTGACTCATGACAGCTATGTCTTCCTACCGTTCACCCTATAAAGGCACCTCGGGAATACAGCGTATTCTGAATGCGACCCGTTATTCCTTGGCCGGCTTTAAAACAGCTTTTCAAAATGAAGCGGCCTTCAGGCAAATCCTGCTCATCAACCTGATTTTGATTCCTCTGAGCTTTGTCATGCCGGTGAGCCGGGTTGAGCAAGCACTGATGGTGGCCGTGTGTCTGTTGGCGCTAATCGTTGAACTGCTTAACTCGGCGATTGAGGCGGTGGTAGACCGTATATCCATGGAGCAGCATGAACTGTCTAAAAATGCCAAGGATATGGGCAGCGCTGCCCAGTTTGTAGCACTCAGTTTAATTACCGTGACCTGGGGTCTTATTTTAGCGGGTTACTTGATTTGATCCCTAGCCTACTACAGCAAGAAAAATGGAAGATTTAAAATGATATCCGAGCATTCCCGGTTTTTACTGACCCAAATATTGCTGCTGATTTTCAGTTTTCTGATGCTCTGGAATTTTTTTGATGTAGGTGGAGCAATTGATTTACAGCTGATTTATCCGTTCATTGACGATCAGGGACAATTTCCCCTGCGGCAACACTGGGCACTGGCCGAGCTCAATCACCGCTATGTCAAAAATCTGCTGATTCTGGTGTACATAACATTGTTAGCCGGTTGGCTGGCTTCACTGAAATGGCAGAACTGGCATCAAAGGCGCTGGGAATTTGGCTATTTCTTTAGCATGGTGGTGCTGACCACGGCCTCGATTGGCATTTTAAAATCCCAATCGGCGCATGCTTGCCCCTGGGATATGATCATTCCCACCCATGAGGGTATTTTGTGGGATTTGAGTGCTACTGCCGGACACTGTTTTCCTGGCGGACATGCATCCAGCGGTTTTGCCTTGATGGCTGGTTATTTTGTCTATCGGATTGCTAACCGCAAGCGGGCTTATTTTTTCCTGATCGCAGCAGTGATTTTAGGCTTCGCCATGGGCTGGGCGCAAATGATGCGTGGTGCGCATTTCCTGAGTCATAACCTGTGGACCGGTTGGATGATCTGGTGCATGAATGTCATTGGCTATACGCTGTTTAGCCAAAAACTATCATTGGGAAAAGCCGCTGCTCCTATACTCACTAACATCAGACAGCCTTAACTGCAAAAACTGAAGCCTATCCCCTCAGGCTTCGATCACAGGAAATTTAACTTGTACACACAGGCCGCCCAGACTGCTACTTTGCGAAAATTCCAGCGTACCACCCAGGCGCTCGGTGGCTTTATCTACAATCGACAAACCTAAACCGCTACCAATTTCAACATGGTTATGAATCCGGTAGAAACGCTGCCGGATCTGGGCGAATTGAGCAGGATCTATTCCTGCCCCACTGTCTTCAATCTTTAAAACCGCCTGCTGGCCTTGCTGAAAAATCGATACATTAATCACGCCGCCTTTCGGAGTGTATTTAATCGCGTTATCAATTAAATTATAAATAATCGAGTGCAAAGCTGAAGCTTGTCCATGAATCAGCAATTCCTGCTGCTGTTCTAAACCCAGATCAATCTCTTTCTGTAAGGCCAGCTGGATCAGCTGCTCAATGCAGGCCACGGTCATCTGATTGAGTGAAAGCATTTGTGCCGGCTCGGTTAAGCTATCGGAAGCATCCTGTTTGGCCAGACTCAATAACTGGTTGACCAGATGCTGCATGCGCAAAACGCCCTGACTCAGATTATGGAGCGAGTCGCTCTGCGGAAACTGCTGCAATAAAATTTGCAGCTGCAAGTTGAGTGCGGTCAGTGGCGTGCGTAATTCATGGGCAGAATCTGCGACAAATTGACGTTGTTCCTGTTGAGCCAGAGAAATTCGTCCAAACAGATGATTCATTTCCTGAATGGTCAGTTCTAGCTCCAGGGGATAATCCTTCATTTCAATCGGCTTTAATTCTTGTGCCTTGCGGCTGGCCAGTTCCGTTTTAAAATCATGCAAAGGCTGAAAATTTTTCCGGATCATCCAGCCTAAACCGAACACGGCAAAAGGCAAGAAAAGTACATAAGGCAGAAACATATTGCCAGCCAGTTCCAGCGCCAGCTCCTGCCGGACATTTTGCTGTTGACTCACCTGAATCTGCAACTGGTCACTTGGAATGATATAGGTGAGCCAGGTTCCATACGGCGTCTGATGCTTGTAAAAACCTGCTTTCTTGACCGGTGCAACCAGCACATCCTGTGGATGCAAGGGAGTAGCTGTATTTGCATAGGACCAAATATCTACAAACAAATCTTCTTCACTGTACTGTTTTTCCAGATCGATTTGGCTTTGTAGCGGTCGCGGATGATTTTCTGCAATGCGCTCGGCCAGACTTTGCATCTGTTTATCCAGCACTTCATTTATTTCTTCGAGGGCAATCCGGTAGGCAGCGAAAATCAGGATACAGCCCAGTACCAGGCTAAACAACGAAATGTAGATAATCAGGCGTTTTTGCAAAGAATAACGTTTCTGCATAAGGCTCTATCCTAAGCGATATCCTAGACCACGTATGGTACGGATGAAGTCTTTGCCTAATTTCGCCCGCAGATGATGCACATACACTTCAACGGTATTACTGCTGACATCACTATCGAAGTCATAAAGCTTGTCTTCTAGATCATTTTTAGAAAAAATTTTGCTGGGATGAGTGAGTAATGCGGTGAGAATCGACCATTCCCGATTAGACAACTCGATCGGCTGACTGTTAAAGCATGCGATATGCTGCTCCAGATCCAATTCCAGACCACTGTGTGATAACTTTTTATGGCTCTCTGACCCGGTATTCTTGGGACTACTGCGTCGGATCAAAGCATGAATACGAGCCAGCAGTTCATCAAATTCATAGGGTTTAATCAAGTAATCATCTGCCCCCTGATTCAGTCCATCGACTCGGTTCTGTAACTGATCCCGGGCGGAGATAATCAGCACTGGTAAATTGGGGAACTTCTGCCGGATATGTTTAAGTACCTGCATGCCATCCATCATCGGCAGGCCCAGATCCAACAGGACAATATCATAGGCCTGCTGCTGTAACTGCTTTAAACCATCCAGGCCATTGTTGACCCAATGCACATCAAATTGATGCAGCTTGAGCAAGGTTTCAGTCGACTCGGCAATCATAAAGTCGTCTTCGATAATCAGTATTTTATGCATTTCAAGCTCTGTTCTTTAATGATGATGAGCATTGTGCAAGCATATCATTTTTAACTTCAGCCACTTGCGTTTTTACATCCAGCAGACTTAATAAGCTGGGGAAAAGATGATCCTGACTGCGCGCCTGTTTGGTCTGTGCTTTGAGACAGCTCACCTGCTGGGCATTCTGCTGCGTCCAGAGCTCTGAGAACCACATCAGCATCGGAACATGGGTTTGCTGGGTCGGCGCCATACTATAAGGTGCACCATGCAGATATAAACCATGCTCTCCGGTCGATTCTCCGTGATCAGACAGATACCAAAAACCGGTCTGATACTGGCTTTGCTGTTTTAGAGTCTCGACAATTTGAGCGAGCACATGATCTGTATAGACAATCGAATTATCATAGCTGTTCTTTAATTCTTCAGCGCTACAGCCCTGAATGGCATTGCTGTTACAGGTCGGCTGGAACGGCTGATACGGCGCTTTGGAACGCTTGAAATACGCCGGCCCGTGACTGCCCATCTGATGTAACACGATTAACTGCGGTTTCAAATTATTTTTGTCCAGATGTGCCAGATAATCTTTCAGGCTATCCACCAGAATTTCATCAAAACATTCCCCAGCAGCATCACACCACTTCTGTTTCAGTGGTGCAGGAATCTGGTATTGCTGCACCCGGTCACAAGCTCCTTTACAGCCAGAATTATTGTCGATCCAGGTCACCTGATAACCGGCACGCTGAGCGATATCCAGTAAACCTTCACGGTGGCTGGCTAACTGTTCGTCATAATTCTGACGGGACATGCCTGAAAACATACACGGAACTGAAACGGCAGTTGCTGTACCACAGGAACTGACCTGACTAAAATTAATTACTGCCAATTTGCCCAGTTCAGGATTGGTATTACGTGCATAGCCATTTAAAGCAAAACTCTCGGCACGTGCAGTCTCCCCGACCACCAGCACCATCAATTTAGGTTGCTTCTGCATTTGAGCTTGCTGTAGCAGATGGGCATCTTCACCATAAGGAATCAAAGGCAAATTGGCTTTAGGTACTTTCCTTTTATAATAGGATACGGTGGATGCAATGCTGTTTTGCGGGGAAATCATGCCCTTTAGATCGCGGTGCTCGCGGAAGATGGCTGCATAATCGACATAAAAACAGAATAACAGTCCTAGAATTAATCCGGCTGAAAGCAGACTGCTCAGGCTTTTATGCCACAATTGACGCCCGAAAGATGCAGGCTGAATGTTTAGCATCCAGACGATACACAGCGGAAAAACCACAAAGACCAGCGTCCATATCACCAGTCGTATTGACCAGAGATCACGGACTTCACGGGCATCGGTCTGCAGCATATTTTGGATCTGCTCCGGGGTAATCACCACACCCAGACTATTGACAAAATAAGCACTAAAACCCCCCAGAATGATCAACACGCTGGCGAGTATTTTGGCATTCCATTTCCAGTTCAGCCATTGCAAGACCAGATTGTACAAGCTGATAACCACTAGGACTGTAGCCGCCAATAATGCGCCTGCCTTGAGATTGGTATAGGGTGTCAGTTGATGAATTTTCTGATAGAAAGCAAAGTTTAAGACCAGCCCCAGCCAAATAGCGAGTAACAGGTTAAAGCGTGCAAGGCTGATGGATTTGATCTGGCGTAGACCGGGAAAAGAAGGCAGCTTAAGCATTTTTTTAGTTCAAAGACTTTAAGATGCTTTAGCCTAAAATCTGAAGCTTAAAAATGACTTAAAATACTTTTTTCGCGAACTTCATAAAATTTTCAATGCTACTGTTCCAACCTTGTTTAGACTTATTGTTTTAAAAAGGATGTGATTCCCTGACTAGTGCGAATTTGAAAAACACATCCTAAGTATGTTTAAGCTACAGCCACATTAAATAATGAACCGATCCAGGAGCTAAATAGCATGGCAATCACCCCCCAAAGCATGACTCGAGCCGAACCTTTCCAGATGCTCACCCCTCCTGTATAACTTGCCAGTGCGCCCATAATCCCGAGGCTAAGCACACCGATCAGCATCACGCCTTTATCCAGGTACTGTTCAGGCAAGAGCAAAATAGAAAGTAGAGGAAATAGTGAGCCTATAGTAAAAGCGATAGCGGACGAAAATGCAGCCCGAAAAGGTTGAGCCGAAGTGTTTTCTGATATACCAATTTCATCGCGGGCATGTGCATCTAAAGCATTGTGTGCGGTGAGCTGCAAGGCAACTTGCTGGGCCACCTCAGGGGTTAAGCCACGCTGGATATAAATATTTTCCAGTTCTTTCAGTTCATGTTCTGGATGACGTTTAAGCTCACGTGCCTCCATATTCAGATCATTCTTTTCAATATCCTGCTGGGATTTGACCGAGATGTATTCTCCAGCAGCCATTGACGCAGCTCCGGAAATTAATCCGGCTACACAAGTCACCAACAAGGTATGTGTGGACGCGCCACTGGCTGCCATTCCCACCACCAGACTGGTGACAGAAATAATTCCGTCATTTGCCCCGAGTACAGCTGCGCGCAACCAGCCCGCCCGTTCAAAATAATGTTTTTCAAGATGATAAGAATGACGCACGGTATAGTCTCTTTTTTGTTCTCAATATCATGATCGTATATTTATTTCGCCTGAAGAAACAACTCTTTATTTAATAAACTCTTGTTCAGAACAGCTCATGAATGGGTGAGCGCTCTGATTTACCAATTTTTATTGCATGGATTGCATTTTTCCAATTGCACTCATTTGAACATCTGAGAAATTTACAAGTCACAGTCTTGGCACTACAGTTTATTTATTATTAAATGCTGTGTGTTCAAGTACTGATAAAGGTTGCTGTTACATTAATAGCGATGGCCAAAATCGTGGTATTGAACCCATAGGCCAGAAGCAAATGTAAAGTATTGAGTACTCTCATGGGTTGGCGGGTAATTGATACATCGGCCGTTTGCGCTGAAGTGCCAATAATATAGCTAAAATACAGAAAATCGGGATAGGTTGGATTTGGCGTACTAGGAAAAGCCAGTCCGCCATGTTTATGCTTTTCTAGGGCTAAATAAAAGTCATGGGCATAATGAATTGCAAAAATGGTGTGCATCAGGAACCAGGCCGAAATAATAGTCAGGATGGATAGCCCTAAATGGCCGGTTCTAATGGCAGCATCTTTAGGTAAATGATGAATTTCAATAATTATGGCAATAAAACACATCACTAAAGTGATGATGACAAGCACCAGAATAACCCATTTGCTGGCATCCTGTTTTATGGCACGTTGTAGAATATGGTGATGGTCTATGTGCCAGAGCTTTTTGATAGTAAAAAGTAAGTAGGCATAAATGGTAATGTTCCAGCTCATCAAAATGCAGGTAGACCAGCTTAAATGAGTCGCTGAATAGAAAATAAAATACCAAATCAGGATAGATGGAAAGATAATAAAGAAATAAAGTCGGGACTGAAGCGCTGTTCTTATAGATTGGAGGAAACGCATGAGCTGTCCTGCATGTCATGAGATGGCTTTAGCAGTATAAAGTATTTTATTAAAACAACAGGATAAAAGAGCTTTTAGTAGATAAAGGCGTACTGATTCAAGATTACGATAAAATAGACATTTTAAAATCTAGTAGTAAAAGAAACTAAAAAAATTAAGTTCCTATTCTGAATGAAACTGAATCTTGTACCCTTTTAGCTAAAAAAGTGTGCAGCAGACTTTAGGTAGACGTCAGTTAAATATGTAATTCCAATATTGATGTTCATCAAAGTTAATTTTGAAATTTTCCGAAGAAATTGAAGCTAAAAATCAAATTGCTAAACTTTGATTAGCCTAATTTTTATGAACCAGGCTGAGGATTCTGGTCTCGATTACACACTTTAAAAGAATTCAATATTAAAATAATGAACATTTACGCAGTTTCTAGTTGACCGACCTGATGATACGCACGGTTGAAATACACCAGACTCTCCTCCTGCTGACTTTGTCTAATCGCGATGACTCGACATAAGAAAATACTGTGTGTTCCCACTTTTTGAATTTCTTCAATCTGGCAATCAAAACTCACCAAAGCATCTTCTAAAATTGGAGCACCTGTCTTAAGAGTTGTCCACTCGCCTATCTTAAATCGCTCTTCTGAGCTGAATTTACTAGATGCAAATGCATTTGAGATGTATTCATGCTGCGTGCTGAGTACATTTACTGCCAGCACGTTATTTCTCATAAAATGTGCATGCGAGCGAGAAGATTGATTCATACACACCAGCAATGTCGGCGGTGTATCCGTCACACTACAAACGGCAGATGCGGTAAAGCCATGTGTTCCTGCTATACCTTCGGTCGTAATCACATTTACAGCCGTGGTTAATAAGGACATTGCATTTCTAAAGTCAGTTGCTTCAATCATCTCTTTTGTCTCAAATGTATATGTAACCTGCCTTTACTCAAAGTCAGGCAAATAATTTATGGATCATTTACCCTCCTCTGGTGAAGACCATTTCCTGCTAAGCGCCCAGCTCTTGACGAACAATCGCAGCCCCTGCACTTAGTGCTTCGAGTTTGCCCCGAGCCACTTGACGAGACAACGGTGTCATCCCACAGTTGGTTGATGGATACAGTTTGTCTGCATCCACAAATTGCAATGCTTTACGCAGTGTATTGGCAACTTCTTCAGGCGTTTCGATTTGATTAGTCGCCACATCAATCGCACCGACCATGACTTTTTTACCCCGAATCAGCTCAATCAGCTCCATCGGCACACGTGAGTTTTGACACTCAAGCGATACAATATCAATTTTTGATTGTTGCAGTTTAGGGAAGGCTGCTTCGTACTGACGCCATTCATTACCGAGGGTCTTTTTCCAATCGGTATTGGCTTTAATGCCATAACCATAGCAAATGTGTACCGCAGTTTCACATTTCAGACCTTCAAGCGCACGCTCTAAAGTCGCGACGCCCCAATCATTCACTTCATCAAAAAACACATTAAATGCTGGCTCATCAAACTGAATGATATCGACCCCTGCTGCCTCTAATTCAAGTGCTTCCTGGTTCAGAATTTTGGCAAATTCCCATGCTAGTTTTTCACGGCTCTTGTAGTGACCATCATACAAAGTATCAATCATGGTCATTGGACCAGGCAGTGCCCATTTGATCGGCTGCGTGGTTTGGCTACGCAAAAATTTTGCATCATCCACGAACACTGCTTTTTTACGGGAAACTTCACCGACTACTGAAGGTACGCTGGCATCATAACGGTTACGGATACGCATGGTTTCACGTTTCTCAAAATCCACCCCTTCAAGATGCTCAATAAACGTGGTCACAAAGTGCTGACGGGTCTGTTCACCATCACTGACAATATCAATGCCAGCATGAACTTGTTCATGCAAAGACAGTTTTAAGGCATCACGTTTCGCTTCTAGTAATTCTGCACCTTCGAGTTTCCAAGCTGACCAGAGCTTTTCAGGTTCTGCCAGCCAGGACGGTTTTGGCAAGCTGCCTGCTGTAGAGGTCGGGAGTAACTTTTCAGGTTGTAAAAGTGCCATGTCTAATCTTCTTTCTCTAAATTCGTTTATATATGTGATCTATCAGGCAGCGTTGTCTTGCTGAGCCGTTGCTACTTTAAAATTGGCAGCCCACTCATCCAGAATGTCTTTATACGGCTTAATGAAGTTTTCCTCGGTCCATTTACCCTGTTTGACTGCCAATTCACCCCGTTCAACACGGTCATAGACAATGCGGGTCAATGAATAGTCGCCATAGCTCAAGCTAGGCTGATACACCACACCTGCAGGTGAATTGGTGTTGTAAATTTCAGGACGATAGATTTTCTGGAAGCTTTCCATGGTGCTGATCGCACTGATCAGTTCAAAATCCGTGTAATCATGCAGCAAGTCACCCGCAAAATAGAATGCCAACGGCGCATTGCTATTTTCAGGTTTAAAGTAGCGAACACTTAAGCCCATTTTTTTAAAATATTCATCGGTACGTGAGTAGTCGTCATTGGTGTATTCCACGCCTAGAACAGGATGCACATTGGCACTGCGGTAGTAGGTTTTCGTAGTGGAAACACTCAGACAAATCACAGGTTGTTTATTAAATTCAGCTTTAAAGACTGCTGAATTCACAAGATGCTGGTACAGCTTGCCGTGCAGGTCACCAAAATCTTCAGGTTTTTCATTGGCTTTACAGCCGAGTGATGGCAATACCACACTGAAGTCATAATCACGTACATAAGATGAGAAGCTATTCCCGATCATGCCTTCAATGCGTTCATTGCTATGATGGTCGATAATGGTACTTTTCAAGGTTTCAATAAAAGGAAAGGTTTGACCATTGCCCTCAATATCAATTTCAGCAGAGATGATATCGATCTCCAGTGAATAACGATCACCTCTAGGATTATCGGCCGTTGCCAAGCTGTTAAAGCGGTTGTTAATCATCGCAAGTGTACGACGAAGATTCTCCTGACGGCTTTTACCACGTGCCAGATTGGCAAAGTTGGTGGTTAAACGTGTATTGTTTGCTGGTTCATAGTTCTCATCAAAACGAATACGTTTAATTGAACATTGGAATGCTGTACTCATGGAGATATGCCACCTAAATTTTTATAAAAAAAGCAAATTGCTGTATGGCTGTATTTAAGCGCGAATCCAAACATGAGTAAAACGATATAAATTCAGTAAAAGATGAGTTAAATTCATCTTACCGAGTGGACTGTACAAATTAGGGAAATTAAGATTCTAGTTTATGTTGCCGATCATTATTTATTTCTAAACATCAAAGTGTATTATTGAGCACGATTTATAAGTAGTGACTTCATTCTGAAATGACCAATACCCTTTCTGGCAATCCTCAAGTTCGAGTGGTTTCAACTTTTTCTGAACTCGTATATTCGGATTTTCTGGGCAAGGCGAATGCCATCTGCTGGTCTAGAAATTTGTCTGGTGATTTTAATGAAATCGTTGCTAAACTTGATTTAAAAGAAAATATGACTGAAGTTTCTGTTAAAGATCTTTTGGCGCTTCAGCTTTCTGAACAGGGTCATGTGGCTAGAGAGATCATATTAAAAGATATGCAGCTATTGACTGACTACGGCGCTTCTCCTTGCCTGAATTTGCTGAAATGCTATGAACGGGACGACGAGTTTGATTTTATTTCGACCGATGTCTATTCCTATCATGTGGATCGCTCCCCTATCGAAACGGATACATTTTTATGCACCTATCACGGTGCTGCAAGTGAGATTTTGCCCAATGACCAGGTTGAGCAAAAAATCTTGATTCCTGAAATCAGGGAGCAACTCAAGCAGTTACATGACGGACCAGAAACTGAGTTTGAGATGTTCCTGGAAGAATATTTCTTCGATCTGCATTATCGGGCTAAAGCTGATGCAAAGCCTGTTAATTTAGGCACGGGAAATCTCTGGCGACTCGCTGTTGATCATCCAGCAGAGCAAGTTTTACCCTGTGTGCATAGAGCTCCTGTTGAAAATGATGGAGAATATAGATTGCTATTAATCTGTTAAATTGGCTTCTTAGAAGAGCTCAATTATGGTCATTGGGTCAAGCAATGATACCTAAAGGGTATATATCGTATTAATTGTTTTTTAATAAAAAACATTA
This sequence comes from Acinetobacter sp. SM1B, assembly GCF_003289665.1. Classification (NCBI taxonomy): domain Bacteria; kingdom Pseudomonadati; phylum Pseudomonadota; class Gammaproteobacteria; order Moraxellales; family Moraxellaceae; genus Acinetobacter; species Acinetobacter sp. SM1B. Next base: position 71,764 of record NZ_QMBM01000002.1, on the reverse strand, counting down.
AAATACATTGGTTTAAGTGCATTATAAGTAAATATATTTACAAGAATTTTCATATAATGTTTTATTTTGTATAAAAGTGTTATTTTTTGTAGGAAATTGCTTACACAAATTAGAGTAATTACCCTATTTTCTATCGTCAAAATTTTTGACATTATATTTCACATAAAGAGTCAGCAAGGAAAGCTGATAATAATCGCATTATAACGATAATAAAGTCGCCAAGACAGCGAACTTACCAGGATAGTAAGTGATAAAAGAAGAGACTACAGCCGCTAAGCCTTATAGTTTTGGGAGAGACTATAAGGCTTTTATTTTTCTGAATATTTTCCCAAGTAAAACTATAGCATACTGGTATTTAAGTTTTTGAATATAAACATCAATATTTCTATCCCTTTTCTTGCTGATTAACGGACCTGTTCATCTGATGACACACGCCAAATCGTATCTCCTACATCATCAGCAACCAATATTGCGCCTGATAAATCTACTGTTACACCCACTGGCCTTCCTAGTGCCTCTCCATTTTTGCTTAAAAAGCCTGTCAGGACATCTTGTGGGGTACCGGAAGGCTGACCATTACTAAATGGTACAAAAATTACTTTATAGCCACTATGTGGTTTCCTGTTCCAAGAACCATGCTGACCAATTAGTGCACCGCCGCGATATTGAGGCATTAACTCAGCTTTATAAAAACTCAAACCTAATGATGCCGTGTGGTTGCCTAATGCATAATCCGGTTTAATCGCCCGTGCTACCAGTCCGGGATTTTGTGGTTTTACCCGTGTATCTACATGTTGACCATAATAACTATAAGGCCAGCCATAAAAAGCGCCGTCTTTCACTGAGGTCATATAGTCAGGTACCAAATCATTCCCGATTTCATCCCGCTCATTGACTACCGTCCATAATGCTCCACTTTGAGGCTGCCAATCCATGCCATTAGGATTACGTAAGCCAGTTGCAAATGGACGTGCCTTAGAACTGGCCATATCAAATTCCATGATCAGAGCTCGTCCTTTTTCTTGGTCTAGGCCATTTTCAGCTACATTACTGTTGGAGCCAACTGTAATGTAGAGTTTGGTTCCTTCAGGATTGGCAATCACGTTTTTGGTCCAATGATGGTTTAAGGGACCTGCCGGTAAAGCCAATACTTTGCGACCACTTTCTTTGATTTGAGTGATACCTGGCTGATAAGGAAAACCTACTAAAGCATCTGTATTCGCTACATATAGTGTATTTCCAACTAGGGTCATGCCAAATGGTGAGTTTAAATTCTGCAAAAATACTGTTTTCTGATCAGTAACGCCGTCATGGTTATTATCACGAAGTAGACTAATACGATTAGGACTTGGATGAGAAGATCCCGCCCTTTTCATGACCATTTTCATGATTTTACCCTTAATCCCCTGACTATCTTCAGGCTTGGGCGGCGCATCGGTTTCCGCCACCAATACATCTCCATTCGGCAGAACATAGAGCCAACGTGGATGCTGAAGACCTTTGGCAAATGCCTGCACTTTTAATCCCGCAGCCGGTGTAGGCATGGTATTTACCGGCCAACCTTTGGCTGGTGCGATATTAACGACAGGGAACAAACTGGATTTGGGTTCAGGCAGCTCAGGTTGAGAACCATAACTGTCTGTAATCGGAGACTTGGATGACGATGTACATCCAGCGAATGCCAATATCATGGCAGTACTCAGGATAGACGATAAAATTTGAGCAGACATTTTGGTTCCCTGCTTTTTTGTTGTTATCTGCTTATCTTAGAAGTCTGTTCAAATGACAACTATAGGGTTCTTGTTTTATCTGGTTGTTGATTGATTGCTGTGCTTTTGACATTTAACCTTATGGTCTAGTTTGAATAAAAACTTATCTATATCCCTCTAATTTTAAGCATGGTTTGATCCTGTCTTTTCAAATAAATGGCCATGCAATACTCAGTAAAAATAATAGCCCTAATACGGCGCAACTCATTTGCCAAAAACGTAAAGGATCACGTTCAATGATTGCTGGTGGTTTAGAGTTTAATAATTCTTTGGAAGGATGCGTTAGATTATGAATGAGTTCAGACAAAGCCTCAAAACGATGTGTCGGTTCAATACTCAGCGCTTGGCCTAAAATTTTATCTAACCATATAGGTAAATCAGGCCGATATTTCCTGATGGAATGATATTGAACTTTTTTAAGCTGCTTTAAACTGTTACAGCGAGCTAAATCTGTCCCATAAGGTAATTGTTTGGTCAGTAAATAATAGGCCATGACCGCCAAAGAAAATTGGTCTGAATGTACAGATGGCGAATGATCAATAAAATACTCCGGTGCCATAAATGCCAAGGTTCCGAGTGCTCGATTCGCATTTTTAGGATTAATTTCGACCAGACCTCTTACTGCTGTTGAACCATAATCAATCAGTTTAATTTTCATGGCACTTTCTGCATTTAAAACCATGATGTTCTTTGGCCGTATATCCTGATGCAGCATCTCCAGCCGATGCATCGCATTTAAAGCCAAGGCCGTTTGTTGCAAAATTGGTAAAATCTCATCGAGATTTAAAGGCTTTTCCTGGCGATGCAGCCATTGGGCCAAGGTTTCACCCTGCAAATATTCATAACATTGGAATAAATATTGTTTCTCTGTGTTATGTGGATAACACTGCATCAGGTTGTCATGTTTCAGACGTTTCGATACCCAATCTTCGAGTTGAAACTGCTCTACGGCATGCTTATCTTGCTGTAAATCTACTCCCAAAGTTTTTATGACCAAAGGCTGCTGCTGAGTATCGTGTGCCAAATACAGGCAACTGCGATGATTTTGGTGCAAAATCTTATCAATCACATAACCTTCAAAAACTTCACCTTTACTGAGCTGTTGTGGAAATACATAATCCTGCTGAATATGAAACTGATTCAGTTCAGGCAGCTGTTCTACACGGATCACCTGGAGACTTAAGTTATCATCACTGCCCTGTTCTAAGGCTTTTTCAACTAATGCTTTGGCAAGTTGATTTAAATCTGCATCTATTAAAGTTAAATCTAATAATTGTTGATCTGTGACAAATTCATAGACCCCATCGGTCATCAGTAAAAAAATATCTTTTTCTTTGAGCTCAATATTTCGATAATCAATTTCAATACGATAATCTGCACCTAAGGCTCGGCTGAGATAATGCTCTCTGGATGACAACCAGACACGATGATCATGGGTCAGTAATTCAATTTCATGATCGCGAATGCGGTAAATACGACTATCACCAACATGAAAAATATGGGCTTGTTGCTGTTTTAAAATCAGTGCAGATAAGGTACAGACATAACCTCGGTCTTTATCAAAACGTCCTTGACTTTGTTGAGTCTGTGCATAAAGCCATGAATTGGTCGCGCGGATCACCCGTTCTGCTGAAGTCTGTGTACTCCAGGCATCTGAAGTAGAATAATAGTCAGATAAAAAACTGCCAACGGCGGTTTCTGCTGCAAGATGACTGACATTACTGCTACCGATTCCATCCGCTATAACACAGGCAATACCTTTCTGTTTCAGCACATGTCCTTCGGACAGATATACTCCATGGAAATCCTGGTTCTGTTGTTTAATTCCGGCAGTAGAATATTGCCCAATACTGACTTTTAATGTTTTTTTCATGCTGAAAGCTCAAAAGGGATCTATACGATCCCTTTATAAAATGGTGAATATTAAAATTCTTTTTTAACACCAGTACGGACATGGGTGGTATAAAGTGCCAGACCTGTTAATGCCAAACCACCCACCAGATTACCCAAAGCAACCGGCAATTCATTCCATAGGAAGTAGTCAGCAATCGAGAAGTCACCGCCCATCATCATGGCAAATGGAAACAGGAACATGTTCACTACAGAATGCTCAAAGCCCATGGCAAAGAACAGCATAATTGGCATCCACATGGCAATGAATTTGCCACTCACCGTAGTAGACATCATCGCGCCAATGACACCTAATGACACCATCCAGTTACACAGCATGCCACGGATAAAAATAGTCATCCAGCCGGCGAATCCGTATTCGGCATAACCTAATGTCCGCTCCTCACCAATATGCGCAATTTTCACGCCGACAGGGTTTGGATCCGCTGCAAAACCCATGGTATAAACCGCTGCCATGAGCACCGCAACGACTAAACAGCCTGTAAAGTTCCCTACAAACACCAAGCCCCAGTTTTTTAGAATACGTCCCCATGTCACCCCTGGGCGTTTATCTAGCCATGCCAGCGGCGTAAGTACAAACACCCCAGTTAACAGGTCATAGCCCAATAAATACAACATACAAAAACCAACTGGAAACAGAAGCGCACCAATTAGTGCTGATCCTGTTTGCACGGCTATGGTAATGGCAAATACCGCTGCCAGCGCCAAAATCGCACCTGCCATAAAGGCACGAATCAATACATCACGGGTTGCCATATGTAATTTGGATTCACCCGCATCTACCACTTTTTTTGCAAACTCTGCAGGAGCAAGATATGCCATGTCATCGTCCTCATTTTTAATATCTGGACCTGTTTTTAAACAAAAAGACGCCTAAGGTCTTTGAAACCTTAGGCGTCGTTGCCTTAAATATCAGAACAGGTAATTTTGTTATGGCGCCATTGCCATGCTTGTTATAAATGAAGCAAAAGCTGTGCCATAAATTATTTAAAAATCATTCAATTTTTTGCACTCTATTTAAAATTAATTTGGTCCTCTAGTTGGCATGAGAACTGCATTAATGAAAATTCATATAAATGTATTTCAAAAATAACCTGGAGATTTTTATGATTACCCATCGTCAACAAGTAACTGACATGATCATTTCAGCGAAAGTTTTAAAGTCAATTAAATGGGCAGATGTCGCCAAGGAAATTGGTCTTTCTAAAGAATGGGTAACGGCTGCCTGCCTGGGACAAATGGCATTTAATAAGCAACAGGCAGAGAAAATTGGTCAGATTTTTGACCTTAGTGATGAGGCGGTGGCATGGCTGCAAATTGTACCTTATAAAGGCTCTTTGCCAACCAGTGTGCCTACGGATCCTTTAATTTACCGTTGGTATGAAGTGGTGAATGTATATGGTTCGACTATTAAAGAGCTGATCCATGAAGAATTTGGTGATGGCATTATGAGTGCCATCGACTTCAGCATGGATATTCAGCGTGAGGAAAACCCGAACGGTGACCGGGTAGATGTCGTATTGTCTGGCAAGTTTTTACCTTATAAAACCTATTAATTAATCGTTTAATCAAGCCATCATATTGATGGCTTTTTATTTCTTCGTAAGGAGATCTTTTATACTACCGCCCTTATCCTCATTTAATTTTGACAATACACAGCTTCTGCGTATAAGAGGAACCGATATCAATATAGTGACAGTTATCAATCCGGATATGTTTTTTCACAATGGTATGCCCTAAATAGATCTCATCAATGTTTTTAACGGTTCCATAGCGCTTGGAATGATGCCGGATACGGCCTCTTCCCCATAACGCATTAGTATAAGCTGAAGTTAAACCCGGAATTTTTCGTTCGCCTTTGGCAATGTTTGTCTTAAACTGATTCCAGTCATGGATATCAATATCCGCATGCAAAATGCCAATCTTTTTATCTTCAAGTTGAATTTCAATGACCAATGGAAGCTGAGAGAAGATTTCGCTGAGTTCATCCTGTTTTTCGGTGGACAACAGATAGAACCATTCGCCACCATTTCGTGCATGCATATCCTGAACCCATACATCATCACGCCCTTTGATGCACATTTCCTCGTGATTGCCTCGGACGCTCGAGAACCATGGCTGATCTAATAAAGAAATACATTCCAGATTTTCACTGCCTCGATCCACTAGATCACCGGTACATATCAGCAAATCTTGCTCAAAATTAAACCGGATTTTTTCCAATTCTTGCATCAGAAGGCGATAGCAACCATGCAGATCTCCGACCACATAAATGGCAGCATAATCTGCTCCTCGAATATTTCTGCTTAGCGTCATCATGATATGTGGAATCTTTGAAATCACTAAAATAGGACGATGCGATTAGGATAGGTATACAGGTTTAAATTTGGGTTACTGGTTTATACAGTCTGCAATATAGCTCATTGCTAAGCTAGTATTTATTCAGTTTCCTCAGCTGAATTTCGATTTAATTCATTGATAGCTTTACCTTTGTGTGCCATCCATGCATCACGTCGTTTAAAGAGTAAAGGTGTAACCCGATTGACTTCATCGATTAAACTTTGTAGATCTGCATTCAGCAATTGCCCACCTTCAGTGACAATTTTACCGCCAACCATGGTCATAATGACATCCTGTCCCTGAACAGCATGTACAAGATTAGTATATAAATTAAATAATCGGCCTTCATCCACCAGCGGCGTCATACGTGGGGTCGCAATATCTACAGCAATAATGTCAGCTAGCTTCCCCACTTGCAGGCTACCAATCTGATCCTGCATGCCCAATGCCTTTGCACCTAAGCAGGTGGCCATCTGGCAAACAGACCATGCATCTAGGGCTGCTGCATCCAAAGAAGAAAACTTGGCCAATAAAGAAGCCGTCTTCATTTCCTCAAACATATCCAGATTGTTATTTTCTTTTTCTCCATCTGTGCCTAAACCGACAGCAATCCCCTGTTTGAGCATATCCAGTACAGGCGCAGCACCTGAGGCCAGTTTCATGTTTGAAACTGGATTATGGGCAACTCCAACATTGTGTTCTTTCAAAATTTGAATTTCATTAGAATCTGCCCACACACAATGTGCAAGTAAGGTATGTGGCAAATCTAAAAGACCCAGCTGTTCCAGTGTCTGGATTGGACGTACACCATGACGGCGCAAGTTTTCCTGGACATCAAACTGGCTTTCATTGCTATGGGTGTGAAAACCGGTCTGATAATCCTGGCATAAGCTTTGAATACGTTTGAGTGCATGAGGTTCAGCATAAAACAGATGTTCTAAGCCCACCCAGACCTGAATTTGGCCATGACTTTGCTGATGCCAACGATTAATCAGGGCTTCATTCGTTTTTAGGGTTTCAAAATAGTCATGATCAGGGTGCTCGGCGACATAAGGTACCAAGATAGCACGGATACCAAGCTGTTGTGCGGCTTCTGCACTACCATCCATGTAGCGCCACATATCGACAATGGTCGTGGTACCGGATAATAATGCTTCTGCATAACACAAATACGAGGCAGCCTTGGCATCTTCAGGTTGAAGCACACGATGCATTGGATCAATAAACTGTTCCAGCCAATCCCATACTGGCAGTCCTTCAGCAGTGCCTCTTAATAGTCCGGAATGACAGTGCGTATTGATTAAGCCTGGCATTAATAGGGCTTCAGGATAATCACGCACGATGACATTGGGATATTTTTGGGTAAGTTCGGTCTTGGTTCCTATGGCCTTGATTCGGTCTCCCTCAATCAATATCGCCCCATTTTTGATGCATTCATTTTGACTATTCATGGTCAGCACATAGGCTGCTGCTAATATTTTCATTTTGTTCTATATCATCTTTTTAATTGATAGGTTTAAGGCACAAACGTTTTGCCTAATGACGCTGGCAGATTCATCTTCAAAAGTTTCTTGTCTCGGGAAATTACGACTAGTACTACAATCGTCGCCAGATAAGGCAGAGCTGCTAAAAACTCATTGGGTACTTTGATCCCCAATGCCTGCGCATGAAACTGCAGGATGGTCACACCACCGAACAGATAAGCACCCAGCATCAGTCGGGATGGTTTCCAGACAGCAAAGACCACCAGAGCAATTGCAATCCAGCCCCGACCTGCGACCATATTTTCAATCCACATTGGGGTATATACAGTAGATAAGAATGCTCCCCCAATACCTGCCATCAAGCCGCCAAACAGGACGGCGCCGTAGCGAATAGCCAGTACGTGGTAACCCATGGCATGTGCACTTTCAGGTGACTCTCCTACTGCTTTTAACAGCAAGCCCAGACGGGTTTTTGCCAATACAAACCACACAGCAAAAAATGCCAGTATGGACAGATAGACCACATAGTTTTGCTGAAACAGGATTGGACCAATGAAGGGAATATCTGCCAGTACAGGTATATTCCAGCTACTTAAACCCGGTAAAGCCATGCTGACATAGTTCTGACCTAAAAATGCAGAAATACCCAGCCCAAAAATAGTTAAAGCCAAACCACAGGCCGACTGATTAGTACTAAGTGATAAGGTGAAGAAAGCAAAGATCAATGCCATCAGCATACCTGCCAGCCCACCGATCAATAAGGCACTAAATACACTGGCTTCATATTGGGCAGCAAAGGCAAAACCGGCAATGGCACCGACCAGCATCATGCCTTCTACGCCTAAATTAATTACCCCAGTGCGCTGTGACACCAACTCACCTAAACCGGCAAAGATTAGAGGCGTTGCTGCGGCGATTGTGCCGGCTAGAATTGCGGTCATTTCTATAGCCATATTGTTTTTCCTCCGATCTTGTTAAGCATTTGCCGAAGCAGGTTCAGCTGTAGGCACTACACGTTTTTTGGCAAAGCGGTAACGGTTTTCAATCAAGGCATCCGATCCCAACAGGAAAAACAGCAGCAAGCCTTGGAATATCCCGGTAATTGCGACCGGAAGCTGTAATTGCATTTGTGCCATTTCCCCACCGAGATAAATCAATGCCATTAACGATCCGGAAAGTACGATACCAATCGGATTCAGACGACCCAGATAAGCGACAATAATTGCGGCATAGCCATAACCCGGTGACAGGCTCGGATTCAGCTGACCGATTGGGCCTGCTACTTCACATATCCCGGCAATCCCCGCCATCATTCCGGAAATCACCAGACTCAGCCAGATCGCTTTGGAAGATGAGAAACCAGCATATTTAGCAGCTAGAGGTGCTTGTCCGCTGACTTCCAGTTTAAAAGCAGTCATACTTTTACGCATAAAGAGCCAGAACAGAAGCACAGCCACAGCGATGATAAAGATTGAAGCATTAACCCGTGTTCCTTCCAGAATCATCGGTAAGGTTGCACTTTCACTAAACATGACAGTTTGCGGAAAATTCATGCCCTCTGAATCACGCCAAGGACCATTGACCAGATAGAGCAATACAAACAGTGCGACATAGTTCATCATCAAGGTGGTCAGAGTTTCTTCGGCATTAAAATGGGTTTTCAGTAATGCAGGAATTGCGCCCCATAAGGCACCGCCAATTGCACCCATAAAAATCATAAGAGGTAAAATCCACCAACCTGCCTGTTCATGGAACAGCAGTGCGATACCACCACCAAAAATGGCACCCATGATCAGCTGACCTTCGGCACCGATATTGAACAGTTTGGCACGAAACCCAACAGCTAAACCCAGGGCAATCAGAATCAAAGGACCTGCTTTAACGGCCAACTCGCTCCAGCCATAGGAGGTCATCAGCGGTTCAATAAAAAATACATACATGGCCTGTGCAGGGCTAATCCCCAGCATCAAAAATAAAATACTGCCAACGACCAGCATGGCTGCCAGAGCAATGACTGGTGACAGCCATTTCATCAGTTGTGACGGATGTTCACGTGGTTCGAGTAAATGCATGTGCTCATCCTCCCCAGATCATTTGTTGTTCTAATAAAGTCTTAAGCATGAGCGTGTTGCTCCTCTGCCGTGGTCGAGGTCGCTTCATGGCGTTGAATGCCAGACATGAGTAAGCCAATACTTTCTGCATTGGTTTGCTGGGTTGGAACTGGATTCGACAGCTCGCCATTGGCGAGTACACAAATGAGATCGCTCATCTCAAACAGTTCTTCGAGTTCTTCGGAAATCACCAAAATACCGACCCCTTGACGTGACAGATCGATCAGCGTCTGGCGGATAAACATGGAAGCACCTACATCTACGCCCCATGTGGGCTGAGCCACAATCAGGAATTTTGGCTTCTGCAGAATTTCACGGCCGACAATAAATTTTTGCAAATTCCCACCCGATAAAGAACGGGCTTCTGCGTTCGCACCACTGGCCTTAACCCCAAATTTTTTGATAATTTTTTCAGCAAAAGTCTGGATATCTGAGAATTTAATCAAGCCCCAACGGGTGAATTTCTGACGATAGGCGGTCAATAGCGCATTTTGAGCCAATGTCATATTGGGGACGGCACCACGACCTAAACGTTCTTCCGGTACAAACCCAAGTCCCACATTACGCCGCTGGCCAGCAGTTAATGCAGTAATCTCCTGTTGTTCCAGATAAAGCCTGCCGGTTTTGGTCAGCGCTTCGCCGGACAATAAAGACAGCAGTTCGGCCTGTCCATTTCCGGAAATACCGGCAATACCGACAATTTCACCTGCCTGAACGCTAAGATTGATATTTTGTAAGGACACACCAAAAGGATCATCAGACTGATAGCCAAGATTTTCAACCTGAAAACAGGTTTCTGGTATACCCTGATATTCTGCGCGTATATAAGTGGGTAAATCGCGGCCAATCATCAGGCGGGCCAAATCACTGGTCGATTTTTCTCGTGGATCGACGTTTCCGGTGACTTGTCCATTACGAAAAATCGTGGCTTCATCACAGAGTTCTTTAATTTCATGCAGCTTATGACTGATATATAAAATAGAAACTCCCTGAGATGCCAGCATGCGCAGAGTTTTAAATAACTGCCGTACCGCTTGGGGTGTCAAAACTGAAGTCGGCTCATCCAGGATAATCAGCGCTGGATGTTGTAACAGGCAACGAATAATTTCTACACGCTGCCGCTCACCTACCGATAAGGAATGAACTTCCCTTCGCGGATCGACAGGTAAACCATACTGTTCAGAAACGGCAATAATTTTCTTGCTCAGGTTCGGTAAATCTACTTTTTCATCCAGTCCCAATAGAATATTTTCAGCAACAGTTAGGGTTTCAAACAGGGAAAAATGTTGATAGACCATGCCGATCCCGAGTTTTCTCGCCATTGATGGACTGTCTATTCGGACTTCTTTACCATTCCACAGAATTTGTCCCTGATTGGCTTTGAGTGCACCATAAATAATTTTCATCAGGGTGCTTTTCCCAGCACCATTTTCACCCAAGATGGCGTGGATCTGTCCAGGGTATACAGTCAAATGAATCTGGTCATTTGCCTTGAGTGAGTTGTAGCTTTTACAGATATTGACCAGCTCCAGTCGCGGAATATCCTTGCCTGAACCTGTATTCATCTTGGGCATAGGTGTAGACAGATCATGTGTTGGATTCATCATAAGTGCCCTGATTTATGCGGCTGGTTGATTCATCTGCCTTTTGCTAAAGGCCAGATGAATCATGAGCCTGTGTTTAGAATGATGTGATGGCTGTTATTTTGTTTTTTATTTCGGAAGTGAACCTTCTACACCTTTTACGTAGTAGTTCATTTTGCTCAAGGTGGCATCATCCAGTGTTTTACCTTTAGCAATGACCATTGAACCATCCTGTTTATAGAGCGGGCCAGTAAATGGGTGCAAGGTACCTTTCAGGATCGCATCCCGAACAGCAAGTGCTTTCTTTTTCTCACCTGCGGTTACCATTGGTCCGAAGCTCTCAATATCGACTGCTTTCTGTTTTACCCCATACCACAGTGCACTTGGCTTCCATGTTTTATTGCTGACCTGAGTCATCACTGGGGTGTAGATTTTTTCCCAATGGAGTACCGAAGCCGCCAGATGGGCTTTAGGACCGAATTTGCTCATGTCCGAGTCCCAGCCAAATGCATAGACCCCTTTCTGTTCAGCTGCCTGAACGACTGCTGGAGAATCAGTATTTTGCATCAACACATCGGCACCTTGAGCAATCAATGCCAATGCAGCATCCCGTTCCTTGCCTGGGTTAAACCATGAATTGACCCAGATCACTTTGGTTTTCACTTTTGGATTCACGCTTTGTGCACCCAGAGTATAAGCATTGATGTTGCGCACCACTTCAGGAATCGGGAATGATGCCACGACACCTAAAACATTGTTTTTGGTTTTCTGTCCAGCAACCACACCGAGCATATAGGCACCCTCATAGGTACGAACGTCATATACGCCCAGATTTTTGCCTTGCTTATAACCAGTAGCGTGCATAAATACCGTATTCGGGAACTGCTTGGAGACTTTCTCCATGGCATTCATATAGCCAAATGAGGTGGCAAAAACGACTTTATTCCCCTGCTGCGCCAGGTTACGGATAACACGCTCTGCGTCGGCAGTTTCTGGAACATTTTCGATATAGGAGGTTTTATATTTGCCGGCCAGCGCTTTTTCAGTCTTGATCCGGCCCTGATCATGTGAATAGGTCCAGCCATGGTCACTGGTTGGGCCAATATATACAAATGCTGCTTTATCCTGTGCATGAGTCATTGATGCCGCCATCAGGCCACCCGCACACAGCATCCCCATCAGTGTTTTGAATCCGGTTTTAAAGGTCTTTTTTTCTTTCATTCTCTTCCGCTCTTTTTGTACTTGTGCCCCATGCACACTAATCAATAACTTTACTCAGATGAGTAAAATCGGTTCTTTTTATAATTAGCAATAACTATTCCAACTTGATTAAAAAATGATTTATTTGATTTATTTCTTTTAAAATAAAAGTAATTTTTTATTATTTTAATTTTTATTAATAAATAATTTTTTTAATATTAAATAAAATGAATTAAATAAGTGCATTTAATACAATTAAATGCTATCAAGATGTGCATTTATATTTAAAATAATTTATTTAAAAATAAAAAATCCCATTCTTAAAATGGGATTTTCTTCTAAAAAGGCTTATCTGCTTTGCCAGAACTGCTGTTGTAAACTGACCGTTTCAGCTTCAATCCCAGGCACTGGTCCAATCAACTCAATCTCCTTTTGTCCATGGCTAAAGATATAGTGTGAGCTGACACTCATCGTTGGGTTTTCCTGATGATTACCGGTACATTCAAGTAAATGTCCTTCCGAAATACCATAAACTACACGGCCTATATTGGCCCAATAGATGGTTCCAGCACACATACAGCAAGGTTCTACTGCCGTATAAAGCGTACATTGCCATAAATAATCTGCTGGATAATTGGTCGCAGCAATACGGGCTAATGTTGATTCTGCATGATTGACCGTATCAATATTACATTGGGTGAGCAGCACCGTTTCATGATCTGGCGCCACCAGTACTGCTCCAAAAGGATGATGTCCCAGCTGGGTAGCACGCCGTCCCACGTCATTGGAAAGTCTTAAAAACTTTAATATCTGCTGATGATTTGGACAGCTCATTTATTTATACCAGAATAAATTTTAAATGATTGAATATTTAAATAGATTCTTTGCATTTTAAGAAAGTGTAATTTATTTAAATATAGTCCCCGCTTATTAAATAAAATCTACTGGTTTATTTTAAACAATATAACGTTTACTTAATCCCCATTCTGCCAATATACGTCGATAAGTTGTTGATGAGCGATCTGCTTCAAAATGTGCTTCCATGGAAATATCCAGTGGCAGCTCTTCCGGTTTTTGACTTTCTACCAGTTCCTGATCTTCAGCAAAGATCTGTGCATTAAAATCATAAACTGCCTGTAAATCGCCAGTGGTATCAAAATTTCGGGTTAATGGTACAAAGAGTCTGGTTTGGTTGTGTGACACTGGGCAGCAGGCATTCAGGATTTTAAGAATGCCTTCATTTGGAAAATGTACAGTTAATATGGCGGAAAATGGTGGATAGACATCAAACACGCGTTTCCATAAAAATCCTTCAGGTGCCAGATGCTGCATGCCATGAGGATAATTGCTGACATTACTGACATATTCAGTATGCAGACCATATGGCGTACGTTCGGTATTGTATTTCGGCACCACCGGATTATCACGATCGGCAAAAGCATTGTGATGTACCCAGGCAAAATGCGCGACATCAATAAAACCTTCTAACTGACGACCACTCGAACCGGCAATATCCACAAATGGCGGTAAAATAGATTGATGTTCTGCGGTATCCCAGGTATCTAGTACCGGGAAATTGGCAGCAATTTCATTCCGGCTAAACAGGCTGGTCCAGATCAGACCGTATTTTTCTACGACTGGAAATTTTGTGAGCGAGAAACGGTCTGAGATTTTAGTCAACTCGGGTTGCGCTGGGATTTTGATACATTTTCCCTGTTCGTTGTATTGCAGCCCATGATAGGGACAGACAATATTTTCCCCAGAAACCCAGCCCTTGCTCAGTGGTACACCACGATGCGGACAGATATCGCGTACCAGATGAATGACGCCGCTTTCAGTTTTATAAATTGCCAGTTTGACATCCAGCAAAGTCACTTGCTGTGGCTTTTCGTTCACGTCCTGAATACGTGCAACCGGATACCAATGATGCGCCAGAATCTCCCAATCCTGATCATCAAACTGGCTGTAGCATGGCTTGCTAAATACATTGATCATTGGAATAGCGTTCATATCAAACCTTTTTTCTGCAAAATCCTGAATATTTTTAATCCCCTGAAACGTGGCTTGTGCTGGCTAGCGTTCCAGTTATTTACAATTGAAATTACTTGTTTTTTTACTTTTTCGTCTATTAGAATGTTTCGTATAAATCATTCTAAAAATTAGAACAGTACCTTGTAATACTTGCTTGGCTTGGACCTTAGCTGCCTGATTTGGCATAAAACTCGCATAAAGCTTTTATTGAATTTTAAGTACAGGTGAAACAGGCTTGAGTAAATTGATAAATACCCCGTTTTCACGCTTTTCTGATTACTTTATTGCAGTGGCGAAAAGTCGCAGTTTACGCAAGGCTGCGGATCAGTTGTTTATTTCGGTATCTGCAGTTCACCGGCAAATCGCCCTGGCTGAAGAAGAGCTAGGTATTGACCTGTTTGAACGTTTGCCCAACGGACTGAAGTTAACTTTAGCGGGTGAAATGCTATATGCCGATATTCTAAAATGGCAAAAGGAGTTTCAGCAGACCTGTATCCGCTTTGATGAAATTCAGGGACTCAAACGTGGCAGTATCGAATTTGGATTAATTTCTGCCTTGAGCGAAGGCTTTGTAATGCAGTCACTACAGCATATGTATGCGCAGTATCCTTGGATCAATTTCAATATACGGGTGGCAGACAGTGAAGTGATTGCCCGAAAAATTATCGATACCGAACTGGATTTCGGGCTGATTCTTAATCCCAAAGCCCATCATCAGCTGGAAGTACTGCATTTTCTGGAATTGCCTTTGGGCTTTGTCATGTCCAAACAGCATCCCCTAGCTGAGGCTGAACGAATCTATTTTTCAGATACCTTGGATGACAATCATTTTATTGCAGCAGAGCCGCTAATCATTCATGACTATGTACAGGCCATGTACAAACATCACAAATTCATTCCGGCACGCAAAACGGAATCTAATGATATCCGCCTGATGAACAGCATGATCAAGGCCAATACCGGTATTGGCATCTTGAGTTATCTGGATGTCTTCCCGGAACTGCAACGCGATGAACTGATCTTTAAACTGATTACGGAAAAAGGTGTACGGCCTTTGACCATTGCCCTTTGTGTGGCGCCAAAACGTCAGATTTCACGAGCCTCCCAGCTAATGATCAAGCATATTATTGAACAGATGGAACAATTAAAAAGTCAGATTTCTCAGCAAGCAGCCTAATAAATGATTTGTGATGTCTATCTTTTCCGTAAAGACGCGTTAATTCTCAAAATATGCTCACATATAAAAGAGAATGATCTTCAAATGGTAAAGAGTGTTCTAATTTTCTCAATACCTCATACGGATTTCTCTAATTTCGGTGAATGGGCTGTTGATCTATATTCAATCGAATATCACCGATTTGAGGCAATCATGAATAGTAAAACCATCCTCACGCATCAGCCTGACTTACCTGTTCATATGACATTTTCAGAACATGACTGGCATCTGTTAGCGCAATACTGGTATCCGGTAGCCTTGGCACGCGAAGTCTCTGAACAGCCAATCGGGACCATGTTGCTGGATATGCCCTTGGTAATTTATAAAATGGGGGATGAAATTATTGTGGCGCGAGATACCTGTCCACATCGAGGGGTTGCTTTAAGTCTGGGAAAAAATGATGGACAAGGTGTGGTTTGTCCTTATCACGGTCTACGCTTTGGATCAGGTGGAAAATGTAATCGTATCCCGGCCCATCCGCAGCAAAAAATCTCTGAGCGTTTCAATCTAAAAACCTATGCCGCCGTAGAAAAATATGGTCTGATCTGGTGCTCACTGCTGGCAGATAAACAGGCTGAGGCAAATATTCCGCAAATGCCTTATTGGGACGAAGCAGATTACCAGCAACTGGTTTGCCCGAAAGTTGATATTCAGTGTTTTGCCGGTCGGCAGCTAGAAGGTTTTATTGATGTCGCACATTTTGCCTGGGTACATCCAGATACTTTTGGCGATCCGGATAATTCAGAAGTACCCGATTATCAAACCTATGAAACCGATGATGGTTTTGCTGCTGACTATATCAGTACCGTTGGACGCTATCCGATCGGGCTGGATCAGCGCGGTGCAAAAGACTTTAAATGGCTACGCCATTTTGAAATCAGTGTACCCTTTACCGCGACCTTGACCATTCATTTTCCCAATGATGCCAAATAGGTCATTATGAATGCAGCTTCGCCTATGACAGCACGTACTACGCGGCTGTTTGCACCCATCTGCCGGAATTATGACAAAGACCTGCCAGTTGAAGATGCTTATGACTTTAACCTGAAAATTTTTGAAGAAGATCGTTTAATCGTCGAAAACCAGAAACCTGAATATCTGCCTTTAGACTTGTCTTTAGAAGCACATTTCCCGGCAGATCGCAGTTCCAGCATGTACCGGAAATTGCTGCGTAAGCATGGATTCAGTCCTTTATTTGCAGCTTGAGTTGAAATGAAAGGCTCTGATTTTGGCGGGATTATTTTCAAGCTTTCAGTTTGAACAGTGGATCAGAGTCTTTCTTGAATAACACATACTTTCAAAGAAATGGTAACAAGCGTTAATCATAATATGCCTCTCTTTTCTTGGAGAACCGTTCTAACTGCTTCAGGAACCCTTCAAAATAATCTTTCTGTTTTTCTTCAGTGCGATAGCCTGCAAATAAAGTACGGCGTAATCCTTCAGGTGCGACGCAATCCAGACGGCGGGAGCTTACCCAGCCTTTCTGCTCATATTCATTTACGACCCAGTCCGGCAATGCTGCAATTCCGCGTCCACTTGCCACCAGCTGAATCAACATCTGGGTTAAATCAGTTGTCCGGATCTGCTTTGGCAAGATATTGGCTGGAATAAACAGGCGTGACATGATGTCCAGGCGATGTTTATCCACCGGGTAAGTCACCAGTGTTTCTTCTGCCAGTTGCTGTACGCTAATCTCTTTGGCACGTACCAGTGGATGAGTATTGGAAAGTACCAAACGTGACTCATATTCAAAAATCGAAAAATACTCTATCCCTTTTAATGCAATCGGATCAGCAGTAATCAGCAAGTCAAACTCACCAGTTTGTAACAGCTCATGCGGATTGGCTTCAAAACCAGAGGCAAAATCTAAATCTACATCTGGATATTGGATGCGATATTGATTGAGTAAAGGCATCAGCCAGTCAAAGCAGCTATGGCACTCAGATGAGAAAATAATACGTCCCGTCTGTCCATAGACAATGCGAGTAATATCACTTTGGGCGATTTGTACCTGAGGCAATATTTCATCTGCCAGTTTAAGTAATCGCTGTCCAACATTGGAAAAGCTCACAGGCCGACTACGGCGATTTACGACTTCTACGCCAAACCATTGATCAATCTCACGCAATTGATGAGATAAGGCTGAAGGTGTAAGACACAAATCTCCTGCAGCGGCGACCAATGAACCATGTTCTCGTAAAGCAACTAAAGTTTTTAAATGACGAAGTTCTAACATGTCTTCCTGTAGAATTTTCATAAAGCATTTTCAATATGCTGATCATAAAGCATAAAATTTTTATCTGTTAGTTCTTTTCAGTTTTAAATAATAATAATGATATTTATTCAATTTGTATTTATAGCTACTAACATTCCCAAGAGATAATCCGACTTATATTTTAAAAGCTAATTTTGAAAACAAGAATGATTTGATGGTGAGGCTTTGCCTTCAGCAAATGCTGAATTTTATCCAGCCTTAGAGTAATACCATTCACCGGATCATTTTGAATCGCATCAACTGGTAATGCACCAAGCAAGCCAATCAGACTCATCCATAATGGAATAAAGTTGGGATTGAGTTGCCCGCCATTGAATAAAATATCACGGTAACCCTCACCAATTGGTACCATTGGAAATGCGGCTTTTACGGCTGGATGCTGGGTATACGCCCCCAGCAGGCTGGTAATACCTAGATAAGAAACACCATAGAGACCAATATTGCCATTTGACCATGACTGTTTGCTGGCCCAGTCAATAATTTCAAAACTGTCCTGCTGTTCAATGCTATCAAATGCCTGCCATCCCCCTTCTGAAGAACCGGTACCACGTACATCGGCAACTACTGTGGCATAACCATGACGTACAAATTCAGGATTCGGGCCGCCTGCCATATCCACAATCTGGCCTGCAAGACCTGTATCGTAGGCGGTCTGGATTAAAATCACTGGATGAGGTTTATAAACTGGCTGTTTGTTCTCATCAGCTGGCAAGGTAACACGAATTGCGATTTTGGTATCATCACGCATTTTGATCCACTGTACAGGCAAAGTGACCATATTGGGATAATCATAATCGCGAGTGTAATTGCTCCATTTTGCATCTGCATTTGTGAGTAATGGTCGTTGAACTTGACTTTCGAACTGTCGTGTTCCTAATTTAGTATTTTTTAATGTAATGGCAGATTGTGTCATGCCTGTAGAGTCAGTAAAAGATTGTGGTTCTAGGTAACTTAAATCTGAAGTGAATTGCTGGGGGGAGAGTTTTATTGACCACAACTACGGTCACTGCAACCACAGTGACCGTCGCTGCCATGGCAGCATAAAATTTATTGAGAGCTTCATTGCTTATATCCGAATTATTATGATGATGCATTCCTCGATCAATGAACCATGCATTTTTATCTATGTTCATAGTTTTTATTAAGTTTGATTTGACGAAATGATTTCCTTCTCTCTGTTTTTCCTTTTAGATCACTTCTTAACACTGCATTTATAAACTGACAATGCTCCTTGTCTGTTATAAAAATTCTTATACAAAACTATGCTTATTCATATCTTGATAGATTTTAGAAATTTCTGATTGAGAAAAAATTTTATAGAAATGTGATTTTCAAGACATTTTTACAAGATATTGCAACGTTACAGTAGATAGGTGAAATGTATTATTCATTATAGGAATAAGCAGATCCCAGATCTTGACATGTTATAAAAATAATCAATGCATCAAGAGACTGTAATTTATTACACCCTAACAATGAAAACTACAAATGCTGTTCTAGATTCTATTTATCCCGAGATAGCGAAAAAGCTGGATCGGAGAGCTAAATATAATTCCTTACCCTGTATTTTATTTTTAGACATTGACGGTACACTTTCAGAATTTCATCCAGATCCCGAACAGAGTTTTATCCCCTCTTCTACCCTAAATAATATTGCACAAATCCAGCAATTTTTACCTTTATATCTGGTTACTGGACGTTCTATCGAGCAAGCACAACGACTGATTCAGCCTTATCGCTGGAATATTATTGGATCACATGGCGTAGAGCTGCTACAGCAAGACGGTATAGGTCGAAAACTTTTTTATATCAATCACAAAGAACTTGAACAGCTCAAATCTAGTGTACTTGAGCAGCAGCATAAATGGCAGCCGATCCGGGTAGAAACTAAAACCCATTCAGTTGCCCTGCATTTCCGTGAACATCCTGAATATGCAGATCAGGCAAAAGCCATTATTGATAATTATCTTAAACAATTTACAAGTTTTGAATTAAAAAGCGGCAAATGTGTCTATGAACTGGTTCCCCACGGTTGCAATAAAGGTGCGGCAATCCAGCATATTTTAGAGGATCTTGAAGCTGAGCAGTTTTACCCCATTTTCATTGGGGATGATTTAACGGATGAAGCTGGTTTTCACATCATTAATGACTATGGAGGTATGTCAATCAAAGTTGGCCCAGGAGAAAGCGCAGCCAAAGCTCGTTTAAACGACGTGGCAGATGTCGGTTTTTTCTTACATGAATTTTTAACATCACTAAAAGCGTTAAAACAAGAAATGAAAGGAGAAAAAACGTGTCCCGACTCATTGTATTATCCAACCGTGTAACATTACCGAACCCGAATGCCACTCAGGCAGGTGGTCTTGCGGTTGCTCTGGAAGATGCCCTAAATGGTATAGGCGGCATCTGGATGGGATGGAATGGCAAAAAGACGGCATATAGGCAGAATTCCTTTGACGTACTGAAAGATCAGCAGATTGAATATCATACCTGTAGTTTCTCTGAAGCTGAATATCAGGGTTTTTACTGTGGTTTTGCGAATGGTGCACTATGGCCGCTAATGCATGACCAGAATCAATATATTGATTACTCAGATCAGGATTACCGGATCTATCAGGATGTCAATTTTAAGTTTGCCCGCCAGTTGCAGAAAATTATTGAACCGGGTGACATGATCTGGGTGCATGACTATCATTTCTTAAGTGTTGCACATTACTGCCGTCAGTTGGGCATGCGCAATCGTATCGGTTTCTTCCTGCATATTCCATTTCCAGAGACACAAAAATGGCAAGATCTAGCCTGCAGCCAGCATCTTGCAGCGCATCTGGCACAGTACGACCTGCTTGGCATGCAAACGCAGCAGGATCAGAGAAACTGTTATGATTTCCTGAAAACTACCTTGTCTCTAACTGCACATACCAACAATATTCTGCGTAATGGACAGCGTCAGGTAGAAGTAAAAGCTTATCCGATCAGTGTACATCCTGCTGCAATCCAGCGTCGTGCGGGACAACTCACTGATACTGAACTGCCATTTGATTTCAGTTCATCACCTGATGTTAAACATATCATTTCAGTAGACCGAATTGACTATAGCAAGGGCTTATTACAGAAGGTGGATGCGCTGCGTCAATGTTTCCAGGAAACTCCTGAAATGTTGTCGAAGATACGCCAGTTTCAGATTGCCTGTCCTTGCAGACTGGAAGTTCCGACCTATGCCAATCTGTATCGGGATTTAAAACGAGGTGTCGATCAGCTGAATCAGGATTTCTCTCATACAGATCAACCGGTCTTTGACTGTCATTATGATGCTTTAGGCCATCATGCCTTGATGCGTTTATATCGCAAGTCGGAAATCTGCTGGGTCAATTCGGTACGTGATGGCATGAATCTGGTAGCGAAGGAATATATTGCTGCTCAAGATCCAGAAAATCCGGGCATTTTGATTCTGTCCAAATATGCGGGTGCTGCTGAGCAGATGCGTGAAGCTTTACTGGTCGATCCTCATGATAATAACAGCATGATCAAAGCCTTAAAGCTGGCAGTAAAAATGCCAAAGTCTGAACGTATTGCACGTTATCAGGCGCTATTTCAAGGTCTGATGGACTATGACATAGTGCATTGGCGTGATTGTTTCTTAAAAGATCTTAAACACGTAAGTAGCCAGTATATTTACCAGCCACTTAGTAAGTCACCCTCTCACGATCTTTATTTACAGCATTAAATTGCTTTGATTTAAACAAAAAACACCAGCTTTATGCTGGTGTTTGTGTTTTTTCTGCTTCTGCCGCAGTTGCTGGAGCAGAAGTCAGCTGGTTCAGTACAGTAATACTGATCAGGCCAACTGCAATGATAAAGAATACTTGGCTTAGACCTATGATCTCGCTTCCGAATCCCACCAATGCTGGCCCAAGCAAAGAACCGGTATAAGCAAATACAGAAACATAAGATAAAGCAATATGTTTTGGTAATTCAGTTTGACGTCCTGCACGTGAGAACATCAACGGAACGATATTGGCGCTACCCAGACCCAGGATCGCATAGCCAATCAAAGCCACATACCACACTGGTGCAAATACCACAGTCAGAAGACCCAAACCTGCCAAAGTGGCACTGTACAGAATCGTGTTCTTTTCACCAAAGAAGCGAATAATCAAATGGCCACTTAAACGTCCTGCAACCATTAAAGCAGCAAAGCAACTGTAAGCTAGACCAGCTTGAGATGCTTGAACTTTAAATTGAGTATTCAGGTAAATTCCACTCCAGTCCATCGCTGCGCCTTCAGACAGAAAAGCGATAAAACAGATCAATCCCATGCAAAGAATTGCAAATGTTGGACGTGGTTTATGGGCAACTTTCTGGGTGGTATCTTCAGATTCTGTTGCTTCAGATGCAGCTTCTGCTTTTAGACAGAATGGCACAGCAAATACCATGATCAGTAAAATGCTCATACTGATCACTAGTACACTCAAAGGCAGTGCAAGACCAAATGCCAGCATACTGGTCATACCCAACACACCTGCCAAACCACCCAGGCTACATACGCCATGGAACAGTGACATCATGCTTTTACGTTGTTGACTTTCCAGTTTAATTGCCTGAAGGTTAACCGATACGCCGAGTGCGCCAGCGCTAGCACCGAAGCAGAATAAAGCGGCTGCCAATAGCAATTTAGTCGGGCTAAATGCCAATGCAGGCAGAATCAAAATAAATGCAGCCAGTACCGTAGCAATAACGGAACGACAGCCGTAACGATGTGCCATACGACCTGCCAATGGCATGGCAATCATTGAACCTACGCCAGCGGCAAGCAATAGCACACCGAAATCCGAATGGCTCAAATTCAGACGCTGCTGCACCAGTGGAATCAACGGTGCCCAGGCAGCGGTACTAAAACCCAGAGCGAAAAAACATAGTGCAGTGGCAATACGTTGCCAATGACTACGTGGAAGCGCACGAAGAGAAGCAGGTAATAACGGAGCGTACATAGTAAGAACCAGTAAAAATTTCGGTGCGGTATCCCAAACCGTTGATCCATAGAAAAACCCCATGAACTTATACTTGAAATGTATTAGTTCACAGGGCTTAATTTGGATGAATTATAAGCGGTTTTATTTTAAATGGAATAGGTTTTAATCAAAAAAATCGGCCAAATTGTTAAGCCTATGATTCATTGAAAAATATAGTTTCAAAAATTTTCAAATAATTTTTCTCAGGCATTTTGTATTGGATTTGTTATCCTGATTTTGTCGTTCAATGCTCCATAAAAATTGTGAAAATCCTTCACGGACACGTGAAATCAGGCGACTGCTGGTTACCACTCTCAACTGGTTAGACCAGGTAATATGCATTCCCATTTTTTCCGCGCGTTTAACCAGATCTACATCTTCATGACATGGCATAGGTTTGAAGCCACCAAGAAGCTTATAACTCGATGCTTTAAAACAAAGGTTAGCACCATGAATATGCCGATGCCCCATATAATCCTGATAATGGTGCAGATATTTTTTTTGGGTAGCTAAACTTAAGTGCTCCCATTGCGCAATTTCAACGACTCCGCAAATCACATGTGTAGGCTGATGCAGCAGCATGGTCTTAAACCAGTCTGGATGTACTCTGGAATCTGCATCCGTACAGCAAATCCAGTCATAGCCTTGTTGGATCAAATGCTGTATACCGAGATCACGGGTTTTTCCTACACAACGATAGTTACAACTTATAGCTAAAACATTATAAGTGTTTAACTTTTCTGCTGTAGCATCAGTACAGCTATCCATCACGACAAGAATTTGAATTTGTATGCAATGACTTTGAGGCATGTCCTGATAAAATTTTTGGCGTGCCTGTTCCAATGCCTGCAGACAATGTTCGATTTCTTCTTCTTCGTTACAGGCCGGAATGACAACACCAATTTTTTTCATAACAATCCTTCCTGTACAGCAATCGAATTTACGTCATGTGTCCAGACATCCAGAAAAAAATCGGCATCCTGTAACTGTGTGTGGTGATAATAATGCAATCGCTGTTTTAAAATCTGATGAACCTGTTCTCCATTCAGACTAAAGCCTTCAATCGCATGTCGCCAGTGGCAGGCCACAATACAGCCTTGTGGACTGAGATGCGTATTCATCCATTCAACCAGTTGCAGCATAATATTTTCTTCAAGGTAATATAGCATTTCGCTGGCAACAATCAGATCAAATTGCTGTGGTGGCAAATCCAGAGGCACAATCCCCTGCACCACTTTGACATGACCATGGATTAGGCGTTGATTCGCTAGCTGTATGGCGGTCGAATTGGCATCCATACACAGTAAAGCTTCGCATCGTTCAGCTAGCTCGGCGCTCAGTACTCCATTACTACAGCCAATTTCAATACCATTTTTAAATTTCGGATAAGGTAGTACAGCCAATGTCATATCGCGTTTGCGCTTCTCATACCAGCGCTGTTCATACTGCCAGGGATCGCCATTATTTATGCGATACAGCTCGGCGAAGTAGTCATGATTATAGATGGCCTTCGTCATCAATATAGACCTCCCATGGCTGTAAAAGACGTGCTAATGCGCTGCCCGATACGATAGCAGCTTTACCTGTACTGGAGTCCGGTTCAAGCTGGCTTTTAAAACATTGCATGGCTTCTATTTTACGCGCTAACTGCTTTGGGTTGAGTTCAAGTCTAAGGGCTTTATGCCAAGGAATACGACTATCTCCAGGACTGGCCCAATGCCAGGTCCAGATCAGCACCTGTAAACATTTTAAAGAATGCGTTGCTGCAAGCTGTTTGCTTACCTGACCTGTAATCTCATGATCAGGATGGCCATCATGTTCAAAAGTGGTTACCAGAATATCATTTGCTTGCAAATACGGTTTTAAAGCAGCAACCAACTGGTCACGTTGTTGTGCTACTTCACCATCCTGGATATTCAGCGCAATACGCTGTATCGATTGTTTCAGATCGAGAACGCCTAAAGCATTTATTGTTTCCTGGGGTCGGATATGATCCAGCTGCTCTGGTGTATATAGTCTGGAGTCGGGATGACTGGCTGTGCCATTGGTGACTGCAAAAAGAACAATCTCATAACCCGCTGCATCCAGCTGCTGAATCAGTCCACCACAGCCAAGAACTTCATCATCCGGATGTGGAGCAACAATACAAATGCGACTATTTAGGGGAAATATTTTACTCAGTTCAAGCGCTTTTAAATGATGGAGCTGCTGACTCTGCTGCCATTCTTCTAGCGCTGTTCCTTTACCCTGAATAATACGGTCTTCAACGATTGGATGTTTTAAAGTGCCCATGTCTGTTCATCCTCCATCGTCAGTTGACCAATACACTGCAAATCAAATGCAGCATGGCTTTGCCGGACAAATACGGGCAAATCTGCTACACAGCGGGCAAAATCCGCCTGCTGGCAATATGGTGCCGCACCCAAGGCTTTACCACAAAGTTCCAGTACTGCCAGTGCAGTGTCTTCGACCTGGGCACGTAAAGCTCGGATCATTAGCTCATGATTATGCCTAGGGTCAGCATCAATCAATTTTGCAGTCTCATAAAATAGTGCCCGAGTTGCATACAGCTTGCTACTGACCTCACCCAGATACATTTCTCTAAATGGATTAGTTTTATGATGCATGGCATGTTTTAAATAACCGGCCAGTTTGAGCGTTGCACCAAACCAGCAGGCAGCGACACCAGCCGCACCATGCCAGAATCCATGACGATCCAGATAATAGTTTGGCTTGCTGATGGTTTTGATTTTGACCTGATTGAAGCTGACCTCAGCCGTGCGTGTATATTGCATCCCTACAGCATGCCAGGCACTGGTATTGATCTGAATCCCATGCTGGGTCATATCTACCAGTAACAGTTGCGAGTGTTCTTCTTCATCCCGATAGGTCAATAAAGCCTGCTGTACCTGACCCGCGGCTGAACACCATGGTTTAATTCCGGAAAGCAGATCATCTTCCAGCTGTAAAGGTTTAGGACCACCTTCTGCCGCCCAGATAGCAGTCAATCCGACAATCTGCTCAGGACCAGCACGCAGTTCATGCAGTATCGCCAGTACATCCAGATGCGATTCATATAGTTTGGCCAGACTCAAGTCTATGGCAGCAACCTGACTCAGGATCTGCCAGCGTTTTAAGGTCTGTCCTTCACCCGGGTATGGCACCTCCAGACTGTGTGGAATCAGCTGATGTAAAGCGTGATCAATCCGCTGCTCGGGATCAGTCGAAGAAGAATTAAATTCTACTTTTAATTGTTCGATCAGCTGTTTGAGGTACATTCATCTTCCTCATTAAATATCATTAAGATTCTTTTATCGGTTTCTTAAATATGAATAGCAAAGTGAGTAATTTAACTATTCATTATGTAAATTACTGTTTATGAATTAATTTATGCCCAGTATTGGCGCAAAATACTGTAGCTTTTTGTCAGGAATTTGTCTGATTTGTAAATCTTAAATATTTAAAGCAATAAAAAAAACCGCCTATCTGGAGGCGGTTTTTTGATGCAGCTATCTATGGATTATTGCTGAGCCACAAACTTGGCACGCGCTGCATGCAGTTTTTTATAGCTGTCAATCAGGCGTAAATGACGATCCAGACCTTCAAGCTTCATACTGGTTTCAGCCAAACCATAGAAACGGACTGTGCCTTCAACTGAACCCATGACTGCATCCATACGTTCATCACCAAACATACGACGGAAGTTGTGTTCATAATCTTCCAGTTCCATGTCATCATCCAGCATGACTTCCAGAACGACATTCATACACTGGTAGAACAGGCCACGTTCAACAGTATTGGTATTGAACTGCAGGAACTGCTCAACCAGATCTTTGGCTTCTTCAAATTGCTGCAAAGCTACATAAATCAGCAGTTTCAGTTCAAGAATCGTTAGTTGCCCCCATTCGGTATTTTCATCGAACTCGATACCGATCAAGGTTTTGATCTCGGTATAGTCATCCTCATCTGCTTCTTCCAGACGCTCAACCAGTGCTTCCAGTTTTTCATCATCCAGTCGATGCAGATTCAGGATATCTTCACGATATAACAAAGCCTTGTTGGTATTGTCCCAAACCAGATCTTCTACAAGATAAATTTCCGAATAGCCCGGTACCAGAATACGGCAAGCTGTTGCCCCTAAATGCTGATACACCGCCATATAAACTTCATGGCCCATGTCTTCAAGAATCGTGAATAATTCCTGAGCTTCATCCGCATTCGAGTTTTGACCATTATTGGTGAAATCCCACTCGACAAAATCATAATCTGATTTCGCGCTGAAGAAACGCCAAGACACCACACCGCTTGAGTCAATAAAATGCTCAACAAAGTTATTCGGTTCAGTTACTGCATTGCTGCTAAAGGTTGGTTTTGGCAGATCATTCAGACCTTCAAAACTACGGCCTTGTAACAACTCAGTCAGACTGCGTTCTAATGCTACTTCAAAGTTAGGATGGGCACCAAATGAGGCAAATACACCGCCGGTACGCGGGTTCATCAGGGTGACACACATGACCGGAAACTGACCACCTAAAGAAGCATCTTTGACCAGAACCGGAAAGCCCTGTTCTTCCAGACCTTTAATGCCTTCAACAATTTTTGGATATTTTGCCAGAACATGTTCAGGCACATCCGGTAGTGCCAGTTCACCTTCCAGAATTTCGCGTTTTACCGCACGTTCGAAAATTTCAGAAAGACATTGTACTTGCGCTTCAGCCAAGGTATTGCCGGCACTCATACCATTGCTCAGGTATAAGTTTTCAATCAGATTTGATGGGAAATACACGGTTTCACCATCAGACTGACGTACAAATGGCAATGAACAGATGCCACGAGCCTTATTGCCCGAGTTGGTATCATAAAGATGGGTACCCAATAACTCATCTTCAGGATCATAAATTTCACGGGTATGTTCATCTAAAACTTCTACAGGCAGCTCACCATTCGGACCTGGCTGGAACCATTTTTCATCCGGATAATGCACAAATTCTGCATTGGCAATATCTTCACCCCAGAACTGGTCATTATAGAAGAAGTTACAGTTCAGACGCTCAATAAATTCACCCAAAGCAGATGCCAGCGCACTTTCTTTGGTTGAGCCCTTACCATTGGTAAAACACATTGGCGACTGCGCATCACGGATATGTAGCGACCACACATTCGGCACGATATTACGCCAAGACGCAATTTCAATCTTCATGCCAAGGCCTGCCAGAATGGCAGACATATTGGCAATGGTTTCTTCCAGCGGAAGGTCTTTACCTGGAATAAACGTACTGTTTTCAGAAGCCAGACTCGGCATTAACAAGGCTTGAGCATCGGCATCAATGCTTTCTACTTCTTCAATGACAAATTCAGGACCGGTTTGAATGACTTTCTTGACGGTACAACGGTCTATCGAACGTAAAATTCCTTGGCGATCTTTTTCAGAAATATCAGCCGGCAGTTCCACCTGAATTTTAAAAATCTGTTTATAGCGGTTTTCAGGATCAACAATATTGTTTTGCGAAAGGCGGATATTATCAGTCGGAATGTCACGTGCTGCGCAATAGACTTTGACAAAATAAGCTGCACAAAGTGCCGATGACGCCAGAAAATAATCGAATGGGCCGGGTGCCGAACCATCGCCTTTATAGCGGATCGGCTGATCGGCGATTACCGTGAAGTCATCGAACTTGGCTTCCTGGCGAAGATTATCGAGATAATTGACCTTAATTTCCATGTGGATACCTAAATGTTCTTATGTGCCGTCACGGACAGATAAGATGCTGAATCTGAATATACAAGCCGGTTCACGGAGGAGAACTTGAATGAAAAATAGAAAATGGTCAGGTTATGCCATTTGACTAAGTGTCTGGATAACGCTGCCGAGAATGGGCGCTATTATAGAATTATTTTATGAAATTGATAATATTTGTCTGAAATTCTGGCAGATTAAACCAAACCCTCAACCTTTCCTGAGCTGCCGGAGCATGAATCAACTTCAAGTCATGGCTTATGCTATTAATCAATAGTTGCAGATAAGGCAGATTTTCACCCGCCTAGTCTGAATGATTTCATAATTTTAAAAATCATAACTCAGTGCAACTACTGCAAGATTACGCTGCTTGTCATCATAACGGTCATAACCGCCAAAGATATATTCACCAGACACACTCAACTGCGGTAAAAGCGTATAACTAAGTCCGGCAGAAGCATAACGAAAGGCAAACTGCTTTTCGGTATCGCCCAGTTCACCACCCTCATATTTGCCTTCATCGTTAAAATAGCTCCCTGCTGCCGTAACGCTGGCATTGAGGCGATCATTCAACTGGTGGCTCAGGTTAAGTGTATAAAAAGTATCGCCCTGATTGACATAAGCCACATCATACAGATAGGTCGATAAACTGGCGCCAATACTGGTCTGATCATTCAATGCACGACTTATATTTAAACCTAGCTCATTTCCGGTAGTATGCTTGCCGCCCGGATAATAATAGGTTGCGTTCCATAGATCCCAATCATAATTTTCTCTGCTATGGGTATAACCCAGCAGAAAGTTATGCTCGAATTTGTCTGAACGATGTCCCTGACGCCCCTGCACTTCTGCATAAGAGTATCCAAGCGTAGATCCCCAATATCCGACATAAAAATTACCATAAGCCAGATTCAATGCAGCCTGTACAGCAACATCATCATTTTCAGGCGCATTGGTCAAACCGCGGGAGACGTATTTGGAGACTACACTCAAGTTTCCGCTTGCTTCTATTTGTTTTACTTCCGCATCATCGGCATAACAGTAAAAACTTGAAACAGCAGCACAGCCAAACAGCACTGCTTTATATAACATTTTCATAAAATATAAATTGTATTAAGCACAGGCTAAATAAGACCTAAACCGGTGACGGCCTTATAAAGCTTGAGGTAAAGTAAATTTTGCTTTATTCCTGTTTGCATTCGGCAACAGAAAATTAAGCTATGAGTTAAGCGGGAGATGCCTTGTAGAAAGGTGCAGATGAAGGCGCAAGAGCAGGCTTGCCACGAATATGGTCTGCCAGTTTTTCAGCCATCATAATGGTGGTTGCATTGAGGTTACCGGTAATAATCAAAGGCATAATCGAGGCATCAATCACACGCAGACTCTGCATTTCATGCACGCGTCCATAACCATCGACTACCGCCATGTCATCTTCACCCATTTTACAGCTGCAAGAGGGATGATAAGCCGTTTCTGCATGCTGACGCACAAATTCATCAATTTCAGCATCAGTTTGTAAATGTTTTCCCGGACTGATTTCTTCACCACGATAGGGATCCAATGCCGGCTGATGCATAATTTCCCGGGTAATCCGGATCGCATCGCGGAACTCGCGCCAGTCCTGTTCCGTACTCATGTAATTAAACAGAATACTCGGATGCTCGAATGGATCTTTGGATTTCAGCCGTATACGGCCACGCGACGGCGAACGCATTGAGCCAACATGAGCTTGAAAACCATGCTCGTGAATGGCGTTGGTGCCATTGTAGTTAATCGCAATCGGTAAAAAGTGATACTGAATATTTGGCCATTCAAATTCATCTGAAGAGCGAATAAAACCACCTGCTTCAAACTGGTTACTAGCACCAATGCCCTTACCCAAAAATAACCATTCTGCCCCAATCATCGGCTGGTTATACCATTTCAAAGCCGGATATAAGCTAACCGGTTTTTTACACTGATATTGCAAGTACATTTCCAGATGGTCTTGCAGGTTTTCACCCACACCCGGTAAATCCTGAACTACCGGAATATCCAGACTTTTTAACAGTTCGGCCGGGCCAACGCCTGAGCGTTGCAGGATTTGCGGTGATGCAATTGCACCAGCACAAAGTAGCACTTCACGATCGGCAAACACCTGAATCGGCTGCAAGGTATTTTGCCCCTCGAAATACTCTACACCTATCGCCTGTTTCTGGTTAAACAGAATTCTATTGGTCATGGCATGGGTAATAATCGTCAGGTTGTCGCGACCTTTGGCCATATCGAGATAACCACGTGCTGTACTGGAACGACGGCCTTGCGGCGTCACAGTTCGATCCATAGGACCGAAGCCTTCCTGCTGGTAACCGTTCAGATCATCGGTACGTGGATAACCGGCCTGTACACCCGCTTCGATCATGGCATGAAACAGTTCATTATTGCCCTGTTTAGGCGTTGCCACCGAAACCGGTCCAGAATCGCCATGATAATCATTGCCACCAATATCACGGCTTTCCGCTTTTTTATAATATGGCAGACATTCGGCATAGCTCCAGTGTTCAAGCCCCTTCAGGCTGGCCCACTGTTCCAGATCCATGGCATTACCGCGAATGTAGCACATGCCGTTAATTAACGAAGAACCACCCAAGCCTTTACCACGCCCGCATTCCATCCGACGGTTATTCATATGAGGTTCGGGGTCGGTCAGATAGGCCCAGTTATAACGGCGTCCCTGCAAAGGATAAGCCAATGCAGCCGGCATTTGTGTTCTGAAGTCTAGACGGTAATCCGGACCACCCGCTTCCAGCAACAAGACTTTGATCTCTGGATCTTCCGTTAAACGCGCTGCCAGTACATTACCCGCAGAACCTGCACCAATAATAATATAGTCGTAATTCATTCATCCTCCCCTTATGCGTTAAACACGGATTGGAAAGGATTCAATTCCACCTGAACTGATTTGGTCTGGGTATATTGCTGTAGCGTGACAATACCGTTTTCGCGACCAACACCCGAATGTTTATAGCCACCGACCGGCATTTCTGCTGGCGATTCACCCCAAGTATTGATCCAGCAAATACCGGCTTCGATCTGATGAATGATCCGATGGGCGCGAGACAAATTAGGCGTGACTACACCAGCGGCCAGACCATATTCTGTGGCATTGGCACGTTGAATCACTTCTTCTTCCGAGTCATAACTGAGGATACTCATGACCGGTCCAAAAATTTCTTCACGGACAATCGTCATGTCGTCACGGCAATCGGTAAATACCGTGGGTAGCACATAAGCGCCTTGAGCAAATTGCTCATCTTCGGCACGGCCACCACCGCAAAGTAAACGAGCACCCTCTTTTTTGCCCTGTTCGATATAATCTAGCACTTTTTCCATATGAGAGAAGCTGGAAACTGGACCGAAATTGGTCTCAGGATCAAGTGGATCCCCCATACGGATATAAGGAATACGCTGCAAAATCTTGTCTTCAAATTCTGCTTTCAAGGCCAAAGGGATAAATACCCGGGTTCCATTGGTGCAAACCTGACCGGAACTATAGTAGTTAGCCATCATGGCAATATCCGCCGCCAGATCCAGATCAGCATCTTCACAAATTATCAGGGGCGATTTACCACCAAGTTCCATAGTCACTTCTTTCAGGCTAGAATTCGCAGCCTGCGCCATGACCTTCTTGCCGGTGGCAACACCACCAGTAAATGAAACTTTGGCTATATCAGGATGCGAGGTCAGATAAGCACCAATTTCACTGCCACCTGTTACCACATTAAATACACCATGCGGAACACCGGCTTCGGTATAAATTTCTGCCAGTTTTAACGCAGTTAAAGGTGTTACTTCACTGGCTTTAAAGATCATGGCATTGCCTGCTGCCAGTGCAGGAGCAGATTTCCATAAGGCAATTTGAATCGGGTAATTCCATGCACCAATTCCGGCCACCACACCCAGAGGTTCACGACGGGTATAAATAAATGATGTTTCTCGTAGTGGAATTTGCTGGCCTTCGAGTGCTGGCAAAATACCCGCATAATATTCAAGCACATCAGCGCCCGTTGCAATATCGACAGTTGAGGTTTCACTAAAAGCCTTACCACTGTCGAGAGTTTCTAAACGTGCCAGCTCGTCATTGCGTTCACGAAGAATAGCGACAGCCTTGTTTAGGATACGGGAACGTTGAATCGCCGTCATTTCTGCCCAGACTTTCTGGCCTTGCTGAGCTGATTTTACCGCACGGTCGATATCGTCTTTGCTACAAATCTGGACTTCCGCCAGAACTTCGCCGGTCGCCGGATTAATTGTTTCAAATGTGCTGTTGGATGTAGCATCGACAAATTGTCCGTGGATATAAGGACGTTGCAGATTAAAGTGTGTCAATGGGATTCCCTCGCAGTTGAGTCATTCTTGAGTTGCTGTCGGATATAGTCACTACAAAGTTCTATCGGCATTTCAGGGTCAAGTTCTTCATTGATCAGTGCACCCCTTAACCAGAAGCCATCAATCAGCGCAGCCAGACCTTGAGCGGCTTTTTCAGCTTGTGCCTTAGGCAGCGCTTTCATGAATTCGTACTTGATATTGGAATGCAGGCGGTAATGGTTGACCTGCTGTAAACGGTGTAAATCAGGTTGATGCAAACTGCTAGCCCAGAATGCCAGCCAGACTTTCATGGCCGCTTTATCTGTTTGTGGGGCAGCAAAGTTGCCCCGCACAATGGCCAGTAAACGTTGTTCAGGTGTGCTATCCACTTGGGACTGCATTTCTGCAACAGACTTACCTAACTGCTGCAATAAATAACGCATCGTTGCTTCAATGAGTCCATTTTTACCGCCAAAATAATGACTTATGATGCCGGTTGATACTCCGGCGCGCTGGGCAATCTGACTGATTGAGCTTTCGGCAAAACCCAATTCATTCACGGCAGCTAAGGTGGCATCGATTAATTGCTGGCGACGGATCGGCTGCATACCAACTTTTGGCATAGGACTAACCTGAATAACGAATATAACAATAGAAAACCATTCTGCTAGATCAATAGCGGAGTGATGTAACAATTCATAAACGCTTTTTTAATTGAACGTTCAATTAATAAAAATTATAGTGCCGGCTCACCCTTGATGTACAGCGCAGTTTGTTTTGGATTTGCAAAAGTTTGTAATTCACAAAAACAAGGCAGCTTTACCGCAGGCTCTTGCTTTCAAATCACACTGCACTGTAGATCATCCGGCAACAAAACGATGGTCATGGATTTATGCAAAAGAAAAACGAAGAGGTGCAAGATAGTCTGAATAAAGTGGTCTTTTATTTTTCGGCAACGCTTATTCTGCTGTTTTCTATCATCACCATTTTATTTAATGAACAGGCCAATCAGGTTATTACCAATATTTTAAACTGGGTCAGTGCGACCTTTAGCTGGTACTACCTGTTGGCGGCAACACTGTATCTGGTCTTTATCCTTTTTATCGCCTGCTCACGTTATGGCGAGATTAAATTGGGTCCTAAACATTCCAAGCCAGAATTTAGTCTACTGAGTTGGTCGGCGATGCTATTTTCTGCCGGAATCGGGATTGACCTGATGTTTTTCTCGGTGGCAGAACCGCTTTCCCATTATATGCATCCACCGGTGGGTGAAGGCGAAACCTTTGAGGCTGCACGTCAGTCCATGGTCTGGACGCTGTTTCACTATGGTTTAACCGGCTGGAGTATGTACGCGCTCATTGGGGTCGCACTGGGCTATTTCAGTTATCGTTATAACTTGCCACTGACCATCCGTTCGGCACTCTATCCCATCTTCGGTAAAAAAATTAATGGTCCAATTGGACATACAGTAGATACTGCTGCGGTACTCGGGACGATTTTTGGTATTGCCACCACCTGCGGTATTGGCGTCGTACAATTAAATTATGGTCTGCATGTGCTGTTTGGTTTACCGGAAAATCTCTGGGTCCAGACCGCTTTAATTCTGGTGGCCGTGATTATTACTATTTTTTCTGTTGCTGCGGGGGTCAACAAAGGTATTCGCATTCTTTCAGAGATCAATATTTACGTATCGATCGGATTACTGCTGTTCATTCTATTTGTCGGCAATACCGAGTTTTTACTGGGTGCCTTGATCCAGAACTTTGGCGACTACATCAGCCAGTTTCCTCAACTGTCTTTGACCAGTTTTCCTTTTGAGCAGCCGAAAGAATGGATGAATAGCTGGACCTTGTTCTTCTGGGCCTGGTGGATCGCCTGGTCACCTTTTGTGGGGCTATTCCTGGCACGGATTTCACGTGGTCGTACCATTCGTGAATTTGTCACTGGGACTTTGGTTATTCCATTGTTATTTACCCTGACCTGGTTATCTATTTTTGGTAACAGCGCCTTATATAGCGTTATTTTTGATGGTAATACTCAGTTAGCAGCGACCGTTCTCGATAACCCGGCCCACGGTTTTTATGACCTGTTAGCCCAATATCCCGGCTTTATGTTTACCGCAGGCGTGGCCACGATTACCGGTTTATTATTCTATGTGACCTCGGCAGATTCTGGAGCATTGGTATTAGGCAATTTCACCACTAAATTTAGCAATATCGAGCATGACTCTCCACGCTGGCTCAGTATTTTCTGGGCGATTGCGATTGGCTTGCTGACCTTGGCGATGCTGATGGCCAATGGCGTGACAGCATTACAGAACACCACGATTATTATGGGCCTGCCCTTTAGTTTCGTGATCTTCTTTGTGATGGCAGGTTTATATAAATCTTTGCGACTTGAAGATTTCCGTCAAGCCAGTACCAGTCTGAATGCAGCGCCTGTGGTCGGCAATGTCGATATTTTTAACTGGAAGAAACGCCTGAGTCGGGTCATGCTGCATCCCAGCTTGAACCAAACCCGAAACATGCTGGATGACGTGTGTAAACCGGCAATTCAGGCTGTAGCCAGCGAGCTGATCAGCAAAGGGATACACGTTGATGTACAGGAAAAACCGGTTGATCATGAACCTGAACTTTATCATCTGGATTTAGTCATTCAGCTGGATGAAGAAGAAAACTTTGTCTATGCCATTTGGCCAGTACGTTATGACACGCCAAACTTCAGTGCCCGCGGGAAACGCACCAAGCGTTATTACTACCGCCTGGAAAGTTACCTGTTTGAAGGCTCTCAGGGTAATGATCTGGTGGGTTATAGCAAAGAACAGGTGATCAATGACATTCTGGATAAATATGAACGTCATATGATGTATCTGCATATCAACCGGATTAGCCCGGGTAAACGCCCACTATTTCCGGATCGCGAATCTTAGGATAAGACCCATTAAAAAGGATTGAATAATGTCAGAAACTTTAAATGCCTTTGCCCTGTTCTTCTCCCTGCTCAATCCTTTTTTGATGAGTATTTACATGCTCGGAATTATCCGTAATTCCGAGGCCAAAGTATTCAACATGGCATTGATTCAGGGCAGCCTGATCAGCTTTATTGTTTTTATCATTTTTGCCAAGACTGGCGAAGCTTTCTTTCAGGAAGTGCTGCACGTCCGCTTTGAATCCTTCCAGATTTTTGGCGGTATTATCTTTCTGGTGATTGGCTATCGTTATGTGTTTGAAGGTGCCGATACGATTGGGGTCATGCGTGGTGCACCCAGTCATCTGGCGGGCACCATTGCCATGCCCTTTATGATTGGTCCGGGAACCATTTCGGCATCCGTGATTACCGGCATTCAGCTCAGTTTATGGCAAACCGTTCTGGTGATTTTCTCTACCCTTTTTCTGACATGTAGCCTGTTAATTCTAATGAAATATTTACATGATCATTTACAGCATAAATACTCCAACTATATCGATTTATATGTCGATATTGTCGGTCGTGTTGCTGCGCTGCTGATTGGGACAATTGCGATTGATATGATTGTCACGGGCGTCAGTGGCATCATGCAGGGTTAATTCAATCATTATAAAAGCCGTCTTAACTGCTTGTTGCGCGTCACCAGCCCTAAGACTTTTCGGCGTGCCATAATATCTTCTTGACTGCATTTCAGCATTTCACTGAGTTGTTCAATAGGTAAATTATTATTTTCAATCAGTATAATGTCCTGCTCACGTGTCCAATGGGCCGTGAGCAATTTAGCGGTTAATTTCTTGGTATTTACTCTCATTCATTTCAACGCATCATCAAACAATTGATTTCAGTTTAAAACACTATAAATCATATGCTGTTGAAGTCTGGTAAATCCATGTTTATCAAGTTATAGCACCCTTTTCACTGTGCTCAAGGCGTCTTTTGGCTGACTCACTGGACTTTGACTGGTGACGCTGGTTTGCACATTCGATTTGAGTACATAATGGAGCTTACCTTCTGCATCCTTGGTGATCGACTCAATATCAATATTACGTACCAGTTGACCATTAATCAGTAACCTCGTATTCGGATCTTGTTTGATTTCAATCAGATTTTTAGAGCTCAACTGTTCCGTAGTGCTTTTATCATAAAGCGCCATCGGGCTATCCAGATTTTCTTCGGCATATTTTAAACGCTGCTTTAAAGATGGATGCCGTTGCATAAATGCAGGTAATTTGCTTTGTATCGGGTATTCTTTCAGAAAAGTCGGATAGAACTGAGCGAATACTGCAATTCCCTGTTTAGGGTTATATCCTGCTCTTGCCATGAGTTCGAGTCCCAACAAATCTGCTTCTTTCTCCATGCGGCGCTGATAGGTACTACCATACCCATCATGTAATATGCCCGTAATCAGTGCTGAAGTTCCTGCTGTTGCCCAGGCAGTTCCCACTAAAAGTGGACTTACAATATATTTCCAGCTCTGTGTTTCACGCTGGTGCTCACGAATAACATGTGCCATTTCATGTGCCAGAATGTAAGCCAGCGCTTCATCATCCAGCATCGCACGATTTACCATCTTGTAGCTCATGAAAATCATACCATTAGCCAAGGCACCTGCATTGGATTTGTCTGAATGATAAAGATGAACGCCCCATTTAATTGTTCGATCTGCTGAAATGTAATGATCCGTATAAGGAATTATCCTGTTCATAATTTTAGCGCAACGTATTTCAGCTTCACTTAAATATTCTTTTTCGATAAGTCCCGTTTTTTGGGTAAATTTACGCTTCGCCTGTTCAACGACCTGATCTTGAGATAACAACATGAGTTGTTTACGGTCAGCTCCGTGTCCCATATGAGTGGTATTGATACAACCCGTTAGAGCCCCAACAGCAATGAGTGCTGAAAATAAATTTTTCATACAAAAAATTACATTTTATTAACATTTGATTGTAGTTTTAGCGGAATTCTTTTGAATTGTGAAGCTGTATTTAATAAATGTTTGGTCACTATTCTATTGCTAATCAATTAGAAAATAATTTTTTCAACTAAGCTTCTGAATTAATTATTTTTATATTAAAAATGAGAATTGGTTAAGGTTAAATCAGGATAAGCAGAATTAAAGCAAAGAAATAAGATTAAAAAAAGTAGCAGTACTCATTTCTAACTTAATCCTCCCTTTTATTCATATAAAAGCAATCTGAAAAATCATTCATGCGGATTTCGTGTCTATGAAGTGAATTTGAAACAGTAAATACATATTTAAATTGTATCTCTCTTCAATGGCTTCTATTTTTAAAGAATTAAGATAAGCCAAGGAGATCGAGATGAAATTAATAACAGCAATTATTAAACCATTCAGACTCGATGATGTACGTG
This sequence comes from Acinetobacter sp. SM1B, assembly GCF_003289665.1. Classification (NCBI taxonomy): domain Bacteria; kingdom Pseudomonadati; phylum Pseudomonadota; class Gammaproteobacteria; order Moraxellales; family Moraxellaceae; genus Acinetobacter; species Acinetobacter sp. SM1B. The sequence goes on along the minus strand of NZ_QMBM01000002.1, from coordinate 33,411 downwards.
CTGAACTTTCTCATCAGGGTGTTCATGGTTTGACAGTCACTGAGGTAAAAGGTGCCGGACGCCAGAAAGGTCACTCTGAAATGTATCATGGTGCTGAGTATAGTGCTGAATTCCTTCCGAAAGTAAAAGTAGAAGTTGCCGTCCCGGATGAAAAGGTAGATCAGGTGATTGAAGGTATCATTAAAGCGGCATGTACCGATAAAATTGGTGATGGCAAAATTTTTGTCACTCCTTTAGAGCAGGTCGTGCGAATCAGAACCAGCGAAACTGGAGTAGCAGCAATTTAGGCATCTTTTGTAAAAGTAAAAATTTATCTCTACAGAAATGCTGTTTATGAATCTATGCAAATTATATTTCAGTTAGTGGATCTATATAACTTGATAACTTGCAGAACAGCTCACCTATCTCATGATGGAGTGAGCTTTATTCTGGATAACTTGAGTATTTATTTTTGAGTTTTAGCTTCGACTGTTTTGGCATGTAAGACTTCGCTATCTGCTACCGTTACTTTCTTTTTCTCAAGATATTCTGCTGCCTTAGCAATATTTTTTTCTGCAAAATGCAAACCACCCTCACCTGCCATAGTGACGGTCGTAAACATACAAATGCCGCCTAATAATGCGAGAGTAAATATTATTCTTACTTTCATCGCTTCCCCTCCAAATTTGTAATTACTGAATTGATTTTTCTTTGTTTTAGATTAAGCAATTATTATTCCAATTCTTAAATTGGATATATTTTATTCATTATAATCTAACATAATATTTACCAAATAAAGCAATGTAATATCAATCACATATTTTTACCTAATCTTCCCTTTATAAAGTTCAGATGAAATATAAAGAAAACCTCAAAAATGCTTCATCTTTGAGGTTTTAAGATAGGCAATATTCTGTTTTGAACGTAGGTCTTGATCCTGTTTTTATTTTTGAGTTTTAGGCAGGAAGAAACTCAGTATGCCCAATAATGGCAGGTATGAACATAACTGGAATACCCAGGCAATGCTGGTATGATCTGCCACATAACCTAATCCTGCTGCTGCGATCCCACTGATGCCAAACATTACGCCAAACATCAAACCGGCAATCGTACCCACACGGCCTGGTACTGCTTCCTGAGCATACACCACCATCGCTGAAAATGCTGACGATAAAATCAGGCCAGCGAAAATTGAAAAGATACAAGTCCAGAATAAATTGGCATACGGCATGAGTAAGGCAAATGGTGCCATACCTAAAAAGGAAAACCAGATCACTGCATTACGGCCAATCCGGTCTCCAATGGGTCCACCAAAGAAAGTGCCCAAAGCGACGGCGCCCAAAAAGGCAAATAGATAGAGCTGCGCATCTCGGATTGAGATACCAAATTTATCAATCAGGTAAAAAGTAAAATAATTACTGATGCTCACGGTATAAGTAAATTTGGCGATCATCAGGATACCAATGACACCAAGCGCACGGATTAAAGTGATTCCATGCAGTTTGGACGCTGCTGTAGCACCCATCTTTTTCAGTTGTGTCTGGCTATTCGTGATGGTCCAGCGGCTAACCTTAAACAATACAAATATGCCAAAAGCAGCAAACAGCATCAGCCATGCCGATGATGCTTGTCCATTCGGAATAATAATCAGTGCAGCCAGTAACGGTCCTACTGCAGAGCCACTATTACCACCGACCTGAAAGGCTGATTGTGCAGTACCGAGCTTACCACCAGAAGCCATACGCGCTACACGCGATGCTTCCGGATGAAAAGTCGAAGAACCGATCCCAATAATTGCAGCGGAAACCAGCAGCATTACAAAGCTCTTCGATAAAGCTAACAGCAGAATCCCAAACAGGGTAAAGCCCATACCGATCGGCAAAAGATAAGGCTTTGGATATTTGTCAGTATAGAAGCCCACCCAAGGTTGTAATAAAGACGCCGTCAATTGATACACGAGAGAGATTAAGCCGATCTGACCAAAACTCAGGTCATAATTAGTTTTCAATAAGGGATAGATGGCTGGTAAACAGGCTTGAATCAGGTCATTTAAGAAATGTGCAAGGGCAACAGCAAAGACAATGGGTAAAACCATTTTTGAGGCAGACCGCGTTACTTCGGTCTGTGCAATATCCGTCATATTCATCCATGTAGCATCCGGTAATGGCTGAAGATTATACGCCAAGCCAAATTACTTGAAATTTATTTTATTTTTTATTTATAAGTATTCTTAAAAAAGGTATTTCGGCGAATTGCTTAGCTGATGATCCTGTAATTCAATAATTTCTGCATCCAGCTGTTCCAGCTCTTCATGATGATGGGTCACATAAATCATCGGCACCTGTATTTCATCGCGGATGCGAGTAAAAAATGGCAGGATCTGCTGTTTCAGTTTGGTATCCAGGCCAGTCAATGGCTCATCCAAGAGCAGTAATTCAGGACTGGACAACAACGCCCGCCCGATCGAAATACGTTGTGCTTCTCCACCCGATAATTGCTGAACCCGACGCTGCAATAGATGATCAATTTCTAGTAACTCGGCAATCTCCTTTAATTGGAATTTTTCCTGTTCCAATTTGCCCCATTTTTTGGCGTAAAGCAGGTTCTGTTCAACATTCATATGTGGAAACAGCATCGCCTGCTGAAATACCAAGGCGATTTTACGCTGATGGATGGGAATATGAATTTTCTGATTTGTATCAGTCAGGATCTGTTTATTTAAATGAATATAGCCAGATTGTGGTTGATAGAGCCCAAGGAGTAATTTAAGAAAAGTAGTTTTTCCTGCTCCCGAAGGTCCAACAATTCCCATGACAGAATTCTGCATCTGGACTGCTGCATCTAAACTAAAGGCATCCTTTTGATAATGAAACTCACACTGTAGCATTAGCGCTCCTGAATTTTCTGCTGATATTTTTGCATAATCCAGTAATTCGCCAATAATGCTGCAAAAGCCAGACCTAGAGATAAAAGCACCAGTCGTAAAGCCATCTGTTCGCCATCAGGTTGCTGTAATAGGGAATAGATCGCAATCGGAATGGTGCGGGTTTCGTCAGGAATGTTGCCAACAAAGGTGATAGTGGCACCAAACTCGCCCAGACTGCGGCTAAAACAGAGAATACTGCCAATCAGAATACCGGGCAACGCCAGCGGTAAGCTGATACTGCAAAAAACTTTATAGGGATGAACACCCAAAGAATTTGCTACCTGTTCCAGTTGCGGATTAATCATTTGAAAGGACAACCGGATCGGTTGCACCATTAAGGGGAAAGCTACAATCATGGCGGCCAGCACTGCACCTTTCCAGTTAAAAGCCAGCTGAATGCCCCACTGCTGCAACCATTGTCCAATCCAGCCATTGCCACCAAAGACGATCAATAATAAATAGCCCAATACCACAGGTGGTAAAACCATCGGCAGGTGCAACAGTGTTTCCACCACATATTTCAGACGAAACTCATAACGTGCCAGAATCCAAGCCAATAAAATGGCAAACGGCAAACTGATCGCTGTGGCAAAACCTGCAACTTTTGCTGACAGATACAATGCACTGAGTTCCTCTGGTGTCAGCATACTGGAACCATCCTAGAGTTTAAAACCATAGTGCTGATAAATCTTTTTCGCCTCAGTATGCTGACTCATAAAACGCATGAATTTGACTGCATCGGCATTTTTACTGCCCTGCTGAGTCAGGGCAATTGGATAGACAATCGGGCTATGCGTATGAGCTGGAAAGACTCCAGCAATTTTCACTTTTTTACTCTGTAACGCATCGGTCTTATACACGATCCCGGCCTGACATTCACCACGTTCCACAAAAGCCAAGGCCGAACGTACACTATCTGTTTCGACAATGCGGCCTTGCAGACCCTTTAACCATTTCAGATTGGTTAGACTCTGTTTGGCATATTTACCGACAGGCACAGATTCCATTTGACCGGTACATACATACCCCTGAAAGGACTGAGCAAAATTAAATTGAGAACTGGCCTGAAAGCTTTGTTGACGCTGTAAAGGACTGATTAATACCAGTTCATTGCTTAATAAAGGCTTTACTTGAGATCTAGCTATTTTTTGTTTTTTGACCAGATAATTCATCCAGTCCTGATCGGCAGAGAAAAAAATATCAGCCGGTGCACCAGTTTGAATTTGTCGGGCGAGCGATGAAGACGCTGCAAAGACCAGCACTACTTTGATTGAGGGATACTGTTTTTCATAACGTCTGGCAATCTCTGTCACCGCATTGCTCAGACTGGCGGCCGCATAGACTCGGACGGTACTGCCAGCCTGGACTGAACAGGAAAGGAAAACTGCACTGAATAAGATCAATCCCTTTTTCATCGGTGACATATTCCTTAAATAAACAGACCTTGCAGGATCTGACCGGTCTGGATGCTTTGCGCTGCCGGAATACGGACAATACAATTGGCCTGCATCAGGTTACTCAGCATATGCGACTGTTGCTTCGGCAAGCTGGAAAGCTTTAACATTCCCGATTCAAAATTTACTGCCATACGCAAAAAACGTTCCCGGCTATCGGCTTTTAAGTCATGACTCATTACTGCACTAAACCATTGCGGTAATTGCTTTTGACCTTGTAACGTACTGATTAAGGTTGATACATAGATCTGCATGCCTATATAGACCGCAGCAGGATTACCCGGCAGGCCGAGTAAATAACATGGACTTTGATCGGGTCGCTCAGATCTGGCGAAGAACATTGGCTTGCCAGGTTTCTGTTTGACTTTCCAGAATAACTGTTCAAAACCCAGTTTTAGTGCGACCGGACGGACAAAGTCATAATCTCCTACCGATACACCACCGGTGGTCAGAATCAGATCGTACTGGGTTCTCAGCCTTTGAAATAGCGCGCTGACCGCCTGTTCGGTATCGGTAACATGCATGATCTCAACCTGCTGGTTTCTGGACTGGAACCAAGCTTGAATTAAAGGAGCATTGGCATCAAAAATTTTGCCGGAATTTAAGTCTTCAACTGTTTCAGCGACTTCATCCCCAGTAATCACCACTGCAATTTTAGGATAGCGATAAACTGAAACTTCCCGAATCCCTGCCATACTCAAGGCTGCAATTGTTCCAATACTGAGTTGCTGCCCCTGAACAGCCAGGCATTGGCTCATGCAAATTTCTTCACCCGCTTGACGGATATCAGCATCCAGTCGCAAGGCTTCAGTCAAGATAATGGTCGAGTCCCTGAGCTGTACAATTTCCTGTCGTGCCACCGTCGTGGTCTGCAACGGAATTTTCGCACCAGTAAAGATGCGTACTGCCTGACCTGGTTCAAGTATCAGATCAGCTCCCTGTCCAGCACGAATTTCACCGATCAGTTCAAAACTGCTTTCTGCTGGCATGTCGATATCCATACAGATGGCATAACCGTCTACAGCACTTTGCGAAAATATCGGCAGCTGAGTTTTTGAATAAATATCTTCGGCTACGAAACGGTTCAGTGCCTGACTTAAGGGCCGTTTTTCAATGGCTAAATGATCAGTATGATCTAGAATCATCTGCAGAGCCTGATCGACAGAAATTAGGCCGGGTTCACTGCCACAGACGGAATGTTCTGTCGTTACAGCAGAATTCATTCATAGCCTCCTGCATGGGGAATATTTTTCTGTACATCAAACAGATGTACGAGTGCAGGTAAAATCGCCACTAAGGATTCTTTAGCCCCTTGGCGGCTACCCGGTAAGGTAAGGATCAGGCTGTTTTCAATATAACCTGCGACACCACGGCTCAGTGCTGCGTAAGGTGTACGACGTTGACCAAAACTGCGTGCAGCTTCCATCAGTCCCGGAATTTCACGGGTTAGTAAAGGTTGAATAGTTTCCACTGTCAGATCTTTAGGGCCGAGTCCCGTACCACCCACTGTCAGAATTAATGGATAATCATTTTTTTGCTGTTCAATTAAAGCTTTTAGCTGTTCAGGACTATCCGGAATCACCTGATAGTGGATAAAGCCAAAATTAGCTTCTTCCAGAATTTCCATCACATTCTGCCCGGCTGTGTCGGCTTTCTTGCCAGATGCCACGGTATCAGAAAGTACAATGACAGAGGCTGGTAAAGGTTCTTTCAGAACACGGGTGAAATGTGATTTTCCACCCTTTTTTTGCCCCAGTTTAACCTGATCCAGACATAATTCTTCCGGCTCACAATGTGGTTTCAGCATATCGTAAAGGGTCAAACCTGCCAGACTGACTGCTGTCAGTGCTTCCATTTCCACACCCGTTGGACCAATCGTTTCCACTACCGCAGTAATCACTACATGAGCTTCTTCAAGCTCATATTCCACATCGGCCCGATAAATTGGCAGTGGATGACATAGAGGAATGAGTTCATCAGTACGTTTTGCGCCTAAAATCCCTGCGATCCGAGCGGTTTTTAGCGCATCACCTTTGTCGGTATTACCATTACGCAGTAATTCAATGCAGTGTGGCGGCGCATGCAGAATCCCGGTGGCAATAGCAGTGCGGTAACTCTCCGGTTTCATTCCGACATCTTTCATGGCTTATCCTTCTTGAATCTTTTCATTTTTTACTCAAACTTCAATTTATAGCGGCCATTGATAAACAGGAACATCTGGCTGGATCAGGTTCAAAGGCAATTTTTCCGATGTATGTGCATCAGTACAGTTATGAGTATGCGCATGCTTTCTATGAGGGTGATGATTTGAACCTTGGTCACGACGAATGCAGCAACCTTCGACATATTGACTACTGCCATCCATATAGAATTCTTCTTTCCAGACCGGTACTTCATGCTTGACCCGTTCCACGGCTTCTTCGCAGGCTTGAAAAGCTTCCCGACGATGTGGTGCATAGGCCATGGCAATAATGGCGATATCACCAATATCCAATGAACCGATGCGATGTACAACTCGGACATAGGACACGCCATATTCAGCCTGAATTTCCTGCTCGATCTGGCGAATCATCTTTTCAGCAACAGGTGCATAAGCGGTATATTTCAGTGCTTTAACCGCTTTACCTTCATGATGATTTCGTACTGTTCCGACAAAAATACCAATTCCCCCACATTCAGGAAAATATTGAATCTCGTCAAATACGTCCTGTTGCAGCGGTGTGTCCTGAATACGGGTAAATTGTTTCAGTTCCATCTCAACCTCCTGCGACCGGTGACAGTAACACTAGAGTACTGTCCTGGTTTAATCGGGTCTGGCGAGAAATAATGTCTTCACCGATGGCACAGGCACAACGCTCTAACAAGTTGAAAGCTTCTGGAAAGGACTGAATGACTTTATTGAGTACATCGGCAACCAGACTGTCTATCTGACATTGCACAGTTAAATCTTGAGGTAACTGACGTTCGATCGCACCGAAAGATTCGATTTTGACGGTAATCGATGATTGAAGTTTTGTAGTCATCTTAGCCTCCTATCATATGCATGCTGATTTTTCGGAAATTTGAATGGGTTTTATGGGAGGGATTGAACAGTCTTTGCTGAGCCTGAATGGCCTGAAAGCCAGCAGCTTTATTCCAGATATAGGGTTGCAGCTGTTGTTGCAGGGTTTGTTCAGCTGATGCTAGGTGCTGTCTTAACTGTTGAATACTGTTTTTGAGTTTTAGACCTTGAGTTGAGAATAAGCAGTTAAATAATTCACCTTGAGCATTCAGTCGTAAACGGTCACAGTTACCACAGAATGAATTAGTAATCGTTGAAATAATGCCGATCGACATACCTTCAATGTAATAGCTTCGTGCTGGATTAGTCCCCTGACCTTGTCTGATCTTTACTTCAAATACTTGTGCCAGTTGATCCAGAATGTCCTGCTCGCTAACCACATGATCACGTGACCAGTTCTGGTCGCCATCGAGTGGCATAAACTCGATAAAACGCAATTCAACTTGTTCGCGTTTGGCCCAGTGTGCCAAAGACAGAATCTGGTCATCATTGATGCCTTTGATGAGTACTGTATTAATTTTGATTTGAAAGCCAGCCTGCTGGGCTGCTTGAATGCCTTCTAATACGGGTTGCAGTTTTTTTGCAGTTAATTGTTCAAACTGCTCTGCATCCAGGCTGTCCAGACTGATATTCAGGTCATCTAGCCCGGCCTGCTTTAATTCTGCTGCATATTGTTTGAGATAATGACCATTCGTAGTCATTGAAATACGTTTCAAGCCGCTTTTTTTCAGTTGTTGTAATTCAGCAATAAAATGCACCACACCTTGGCGCATTAAAGGTTCGCCACCGGTAATCCGGATCTGTTCAATACCACGGCGAACCATGAATTCACAAAAATGATAGAGTTCTTCAAAGCTGAGTAAATCGTGTTTTTTCATCCATTCTGGATGTTCTGGCATGCAATAAACACATTTAAAATTACAGCGATCCGTCACAGAGATACGGAGCTTACGCTTATTGCGTCCAAACTGATCCTGAAATACCGGGACTGGTTCAGCCTGCTGTAAAGGATTGATGTGGTTCATTACTTATTCCATCAGGGTCGATCATCAACTTTGTTTCTAGCCAAATGTTTTGCTGACCGATGCCCTATTAAATTGCTATTGCTCTAGGGTTAAATTGCAATAAATGTTCCAACTTTGCGCAGAAATTGCGGTTTTTTAATATTTGAGTGCGATTTATTGGAATTTAAGAAAAATAAGAGTTTTAAACAGGTGTATTGCCCTGCTTTTAAGCACCATTCACTCAGCACTTAGAGAAAATGCAGTTGCTGATGCTGCTGCAATTCATCAAAGGAGTTAATGCTGTGAAAAAACAGTGCATGATTTTTAAATCGCGCCTTTTGCATGTGCATTTTCGCAAAACAATGTCTTAAGCTGCGCTGATTTTGTTCGAGATGCTGAACTAGTGTCGGCAAACTGCTTCGTTTAAGTAAGCAGAATGGATACAACGCTATATCATTTATTTCCACTACAGCCACTTCACAAAGAGGATCTCGCTGCATGGCCCGATGTAATCCAGAAATAACCTTTTTTGGAATGTAAGTCACATCGCATGGTACAAACAGCACGTAGTCCGAATGCACATGAGACCAGGCACTTTTCATGCCCATCAAGGGTCCGTGAAAGCCCGGTTCATCATCCTGAAAATAACGGATTGATGGAATAAGGCGTTCATAAATGGAGTGATCACGGTGGCTGTTGATCCAGACCTGACCAACACGCGATCTAAGCTGCTGGTGAATCTTGATCAGTTGAATTTCATCATCAAACTTTTGCAGCAGCTTGTTAATGCCATTCATCCGACGCGCCTGGCCACCGGCCAGGATGACTAAATCGGTGGGTGGATAATTTATACTCTTATGGATTCTTTTCATTATACGGACTCCGTCTGGCAAGCTTTAATCAGGCCACGAATTTCAGGTAAGCAGGAACCGCAGTTGCCGCCGGCTTTTAGACATGCGGTCACCTGTTTTTCATTGGTGATATTTTTTTCTTTTATGGTTTGGATGATGCGATTTTTACCGACTTTAAAACAGCTGCACACTAGCGCACCTTCACTCTTGCTCATTGAGATCGCCTGACCGGCCAGCAACGCTTTACGGTGCATGGCACTGAGTCGTTCACGCTGAAATAGCCCCGATAACCAGTCGCGATCTGGCAACAGCTCTTTTGGTGCGATATACAGGCTGGCAATCAGCTTGCCGTCCTGCAACACTATGCTATGGCTGATATGCGCGGTCTGGTCTTCCAGATTTAGCCATTCAAAGTCCTCTTCAGTAAAAGGCAATAAGTTCTTTAACTGTTGGGTTGTGGTATTGAATTTCTGACGATCCGCAATTTCATAACGTGTCGCACGAATAGCCTTTACCTTGGTCCACCAGATGCTCTTGTCAATAAATGGCTGCACATAACTTTCATAACTTTCACGCACATACAGCACGCCCTGCCACTGGGTATGGAATGGCTGGATCAACACTGGCGTATGCTTAAACTCAGGCTCGCCAGAAATGGCATCGACCACTGGATTCACCAGCTTGCCGATACGTGCATCGGATGCCATCTGATCATTCCAGTGGATTGGTGCAAAGACCTGACCACGACGGATATTGTCACTAACCTGAGCACGTAAAATACATTGTCCCCATTCAGAACGAACTTCGACCAGCTCACTATCCTGAATCCCGTATTTCAGTGCATCATTCGGATGAATTTCACAATACGGTTCGGCACGATGTGTACTGAGATTGGCAGATAATCCAGTGCGGCTCATAGTATGCCATTGGTCACGAATCCGACCAGTATTCAGAACTAAAGGATATTCACTGGAAACCTGATTGACCGGATCAATTGCAGTAGTTGCAATAAATCTTGCTTTACCATCAGCATGACTGAACTGGCCTTGGGCAAATAATCTTCCTACAGATTGAGCAGGTTGCTGTTTATCCCAAACCGGCCATTGCACTGGTTCCAGTTTGTCATATTCTTCTGTGGTTAAATTACTCAAGCCTTGCAGATTAAAATAACGGAAATATGGGGTTTCTAGACGTTGGGAAATTTCTACATTTTGATAGGCAGAGAGGCCGGCATGTTCTTTAAAAATTTCATGGCTATTGTGAAAATCAAACCCTCTGAAACCCATTTGCTTCGCCACCTGTGCAATCGCCCACCAGTCAGCTTTGGCTTCACCCGGCGCATCTAAAAAGGCATGTTGCCTTGAAATACGGCGTTCCGAATTGGTGACGGTTCCATCTTTTTCGCCCCAGCCTAAAGCTGGAAGTAATACATCAGCATATTGAGTAGTATCCGTATCCTGACAGATATCAGAGACCACTACGAATTCACATTTATCCAGAGCACGCTTCACTTGATCGGCATCGGGCAAGCTGACGACCGGATTGGTTGCCATGATCCAGATGGCTTTGATCTTGCCGCTTTCGACTGCCTGGAATAGATCAACTGCCTTAAAACCCGCTTGCTTGGCAATATATGGACTTTGCCAGAATTTTTGCACCAGCTGTTGATGCTCCAGATTTTCTAAATCCATATGGGCTGCCAGCATATTGGCCAAGCCACCGACTTCACGTCCGCCCATCGCATTTGGCTGGCCGGTCATAGAGAATGGGGCTGCACCGAGTCTGCCAATTTTACCCGTGAGCAAATGGCAGTTAATAATACTGTTGGCTTTATCTACGCCACGGGAGGATTGGTTTACACCCATGGAGAACAACGTCATGACTTTGTCAATCTGGGCGAATTTTTCAAAGAATTGACTCAGCTTAGCAGCTGAAATACCGGTGCGTGCCGCAACATCTTCAATCGAAGCTTCCGCAGTACTGCTGGCCAAGGCCTGTTCCAGCCCTTGGGTATGTGCAGCAACAAATTCCTGATCTACATCACCATGCTGATATAAGTACTGTAATAGGCCATTAAATAGTGCAACGTCTTGCCCTGGCAGAATAGGCAAATGCAGATCTGCTGCTTCACAGGTACTGGTAAAACGCGGATCAATCACGACTACAAACAGGTCACGCTGTTCCTTGGCTTTCATGATGCGCTGGTAGAGCACCGGATGACACCATGCAGTATTGGAACCCACCAGCACCACCATGTCAGTATGTTCGAAATCTTCATAACTGGCTGGAACCAGATCTTCACCAAAAGCTCGTTTATGTGCAGCAACAGCCGAAGACATACACAGGCGTGAATTGGTATCAATATTTGCCGTGCCGAGATAGCCTTTGACAAACTTATTGACCACATAATAGTCTTCAGTCAGCAGCTGACCCGAGACATAAAAGGCAATGCTGTCACGGCCATACTGCTCAATGTATTGCTGGAATTTATGGGCAATCGTTGAAGTTGCAGTATCCCAATCAGTAACTTCACGCTGGTCTTTACGGCCTAACATTGGATGCAATAAACGGGTTGCCAAGCCTAAAGTATCGGCCAGATTACTGCCTTTGATGCACAATTTTCCGTAATTCGAAGGATGTTTGACATCACCTTCGACCGTCACTTTAGGACCTGATGTGGTCAGCGTTACATGTGCAGTCACACCACAACCCACGCCGCAATATGGGCATGTGGTCTGTGTGGTTTTAGTTTTTAATTCTGTGGAGCTAGGCAGTTCCACCACTGGGATACTATTCATTGCTGCTGTGCTCCTAAATTATCTAAATTCACGTAATTCCGATTTTTATCTTGGCTTTATTTGAAAAATGAAATTCATGTAAGCATTCACTATCGTGAGGTGGCATGGATGCCACCGATACCCATCATTACAGGACGTAATGTATGGGAATCCAAGATTTTTGTTACTTTTGATCTTTCAAAAGTAAGGGAATGCCTACACGTAAACGGTTGCTTTAGCACTCCATTTGAGGCTATGACATCCTTCTTATGAAGTACTAATTACAGAGATCTAATTACCCTGCTTTCTTTAATGCAAAATCCCGACCAAAAAGCAGCTTGTTACGAATCGTTGCAATTGGGGTTTGATCTGCAATTAGCTCAGCATACCAAGCACCATCCTCAGTATCACCAAACAGCACGGCACCAATTACTCTGTCTTTTTGAATAATAATGCGTTTATAGATCTGACGTTTCTCATCATTTAGCACGATATCTTCAAAATCCTCTTTTGGCTCGAAGTCACCTGCCGAAAATACATCACAGCCACTTACTTTCAGCTGAGTCGGAACAGTTGGCGCTTTGAACGTCAGACTGCCATGCTCGGCCAGATGTGATGCACAAATAAAGGCCTGGCCCCAAAGTGGTTCAACCAGACCAAAAGTTTGACCTCGATGTTCAATACATTCACCCACCGCATAAATACTTGGGTCAAAAGTCTGCATGGTGTCATTCACTAATACACCACGGTTACAACGTAAGCCTGCGCTTTGTGCTAAAGTCATGTTTGGACGGATCCCCACGGCAAACACCACCAGATCAGCATCCAGCACAGTCCCGTCTTTGAGTTTGACTTGAGTCACATGACCTTCTTCACCAAACAGGCATTCGGTATTCGCTGCAGTCAGAATCGTGATACCTTTCTGCTCAATCGCTGTTTTCAGCATCTGGCTGGCTTTACTGTCTAGCTGGCGATCCATGATACGGTCCATCAGGTGCAACACAGTCACATTCATGCCTTGCTGTTTTAGTCCATACGCTGCTTCCAGACCTAAAAGTCCTCCGCCAATGACTACGGCATTTTTTCGAGTCTTGCAGTAATCCAGCATGTTGTTGACGTCATAAATGTCGCGGAAGCTCAGTACACCTTTTAAATCACTCCCCGGAATTGGTGGAACAAATGGTTTGGAACCAGTCGCCAGAATCAGGCGGTCATAACTGATCACTTCGCCCTTTTCGGTATATACGTGTTTACGAGGACGGTCGATGCGAACTGCCGGATCACCGGCAATCAGACGGATGCCTTTGTCAGCATACCAGGCATGTGGATGCAGCATGATGTCATCAATGGTTTTCTCACCAGACAATACTGGTGACAACATGATGCGGTTGTAATTGCCCCAAGGTTCTTCACCAACCACGGTAATTTCATAGCGGTCAGGTGCCATATCCAGCAGGTCTTCCAGACAACGCATACCAGCCAGGCCATTGCCCACCAAAACCAGCTTCATCTTTTCCTGAGAAGTACCATTATTGGTGATATAGGTTTTTTGAGGGGTCGGACTGATCCAGACTTTGCCATTTTCAATCTTGCTCGGAAATACCAGCAGCTTTTGGTCTTTATCTTCCAGACAGCGTCCGGTTGCCAGACTGAAATGCTGCTTGTAAATCGGTGAAGCGACGACGCGTTCCCCTTGCAGATCACCCAGAATCCCGCGTGACATTACAAATGCTTTACTAAATGGATCCTGGTTACTTAAGGCATAAACACGCTTTTCATGACCTACACGGAACAAAGCAATTTGCTGATTTTCAATTAATGCACCTACACCGGTATTCGGGGTAATGTCATCCAGTGCACACACTTCCACCCAATTCAGTTCATTCATATCTTTTAAAATGGTCATCTTCTTTCTTCCTTATGCTTTGAATCAGGCTTCAACTACTGGAATACGTGTGATATCACGTTCAGCTTCAGTTTTCGGACGGATCTGGCCGCGTACTTCAGTAAATTGAACATGAGGATCATTTTGCAGTTCAGCTTTGGCATTAATAAAGGTTTTAAAGCGTTTACGAACTTCAGGATCTTCAATCGCAGTACGCCATTCGTCCTGATAAGTACCCACCACATGCTCCATACGACGCTCGAGTTCTGCTGCCAGACCAAGCGAGTCATTCACGATGACATCTTTTAGATAATCCAGGCCACCTTCGAGGTTGTCGCGCCATACTGAAGTACGTTGCAGACGGTCCGCAGTCTGGATATAGAACATGAAGAAACGGTCGATATAGCGGACTAAAGTTTGTGTATCCAGATCTGATGCCAGCAGTTCAGCATGACGCGGTTTCATACCGCCGTTACCACAGACATACAGGTTCCAGCCTTTTTCAGTGGCAATCACGCCCACGTCTTTGCTTTGTGCTTCGGCACATTCACGGGTACAGCCAGATACCGCCATTTTCAGTTTGTGCGGAGAACGCAGGCCTTTGTAACGGTTTTCCAGGAAGATCGCCAAGCCAACCGAATCATCTACGCCATAACGGCACCAGGTGCTACCGACACAAGATTTCACGGTACGTAAGGATTTACCGTAAGCATGACCTGATTCAAAACCTGCATTGATCAGTTTTTCCCAGATTTCAGGTAATTGATGCACTTGTGCACCAAACATATCGACACGTTGACCGCCTGTCAGTTTGGTATATAGGCCATATTCTTTAGCAATCTGACCAATCGCAATCAGGCCATCAGGCGTAACTTCACCACCCGCCATACGTGGCACGACTGAGTAAGAACCATCTTTCTGGATATTGCCCAGGTAGTAGTCATTACTGTCTTGCAAGCCAGCATGACTTGGTTTCAAGACGAAATCATTCCAGCAAGATGCGAGAATGTTCGCTACTGTCGGTTTACAGATGTCACAGCCCAGCCCATGTCCATGTTGATGAATCAGGTCATCAAACGTTTTGATTTCATTAACCCGAACCAGGTGATATAGCTCTTGACGTGAGTAAGCAAAGTGTTCACACAAATGGTTATTTACTGTTACGCCTTGGCGTTGCAACTCGGACTTCAATACTTGAGTGACGAGTGGCGCACAGCCACCACAGGCGGTTGCTGCTTTGGTGCATTTTTTCAGAGCGCCGAGTGAAGTTGAACCATCAGCAATTGCAGAGCAGATATCTGCTTTAGACACGTTATTACATGAACAGATGGTTGCGCTGTCAGGTAACAGATCGACACCACTACCGCCTGCTTTAGCAGTCGCCTGATCAAATCCCGGCATAATCAGGCTTTCCGGTTGTTCTGGTACGGCCAGACCATTCAGCATCATTTGTAGAAGATCGTTATATTCTTTGGCACAACCGACCAGTACTGCACCCAACAGTTTGGTCTTTTCGGCATTGACCACGATTTTCTTATAGATTTGAGCCGCTTCATCGGCGTAGAAGTAGCTCAATGAACCTGGTGTCATGGCATGTGCATCGCCCACCGAAGCAACATCTACACCCATCAGTTTCAGTTTGGTGCTCATGTCTGCACCAGTAAATGCTGCACATTCTTCTTGCAGTACATGCTTTGCAGCGATACGTGCCATGTCATAGCCTGGAGCCACCAGACCAAAAATCTTGTTATTCCAGAGTGCACATTCACCAATCGCGTAAATATCTGGATGAGAAGTCTGACAGTAATCATTGATCATGATTCCGCCACGTTCACCAATGGCCAGCCCGCTTTGACGCGCCAATTCATCACGTGGACGAATCCCTGCAGAGAACAGGATAATATCGGTTTCCAGTTCAGCACCATCACCAAACTTCATCACATGTTTAGCATTGGCACCGTCTTCAATAGATGAGGTTGCTTTTTGGGTATGAACTTTTACACCCAGATTTTCGATTTTTAAACGTAAAACTTTTCCGCCAAGATCATCAATCTGGACTGCCATCAGACGTGGCGCAAACTCAACAACATGTGTTTCCAGATTCAGATCACGCAGGGCTTTAGCTGCTTCCAGACCCAACAGACCACCACCGATTACCACACCAGTTTTTGCATTCAAACTCGCTGCACGAATGGCATCCAGGTCTTCAATCGTACGGTAAACGAAACAGTTTTCACGGTCATTCCCCGGGATTGGCGGAACAAAAGCATAGGAACCTGTTGCCAGAATCAGCTTGTCATAAGTTAACTCTTCACCATGCTGGGTAGTCACAGTACGAGTGTGCTGATTGATTGAAACTGCTTTAGTGCCCAAGCGCAGGTCGATCCCATATGCATCCGCAAAGTCGCTACGGCAAAGGGTCAAGTCTTTTGCTGATTTTCCACTGAAATATTCAGTTAAATGAACACGGTCATATGCCAAACGTGGTTCTTCAGCCAGAATAGTGATTTCAACCTCATCGCCCGCCTGTTCAAGTACAGATTCGATAAATTTGTGGCCCACCATGCCATGACCAATCATAATAATTTTCATATGTTTACTTCCTACTAATTTTAAAATATCTGGTATTAATTTTGCGCTTCAGCAAGGTTGCGATCCTGGATCGCCTGTTCAAACAGACGCTGCTCTTTTTCCTTATGCTCAACCGAGAAGCGGATCATTAGTACACAGCTCGCAGCAATCACCACTAGTCCGCCCAGCACCATTAATGTGGTCTGTATATCCAGCATGCCTTTTAATAAGAAGCCCGCTGCAACTGCGCCTACGTTACCGCCTGCACCGATAATGCCCGCCACACCACCCAGTGCATCACGGTCAATAAATGGCACTAGCGCATAGGTCGCACCGCAGGCCATGTGGGTAAACAGGGCGAATACCGTCATGGTCAGGATTGCCAACATTGCACTGTTCATTTGTGAGAACACCACCAGGAACACACCTTCCAGCAGGATCATCAGAAACAATACTTTGGTACGGCCATCCAGACCTTTGCTTAGTGCGACTCTGTCAGATACGATGCCACCCAGGGCGCGTGCAAATAACGCCAGCAAACCAAAGATCCCCGCAGCCATACCCGCTTCTTTCAGGCCAAACTCGAAGTTTTCTACGTAGTACATTGCCACGATGTTATGAATGAAGATTTCGATACCGAAACAGGCAGCATAGGCACCAAACAGGATCCAGACGCGGTAGTTTTTCGCCGCATGCATCAGAATCGCCATGCCACCTTTTTTATCACTGCCGACACTGACGCCTTGGGCACGTAATTCACTAAAGTTGCCTTGAGGACAGTCTTGAGTCAGTTTCCAGTACAGGAAACCTACTATCACCATCATCACGCCCGGCACAATCAGTGCAATTCTCCAGCCCATTGCCTGTTCAACACCGAACATCACCAGGGCAGCCAGCATTAATGGCATCAATACCTGCGTGGCGCCACCACCTGCATTGCCCCAGCCTGCAGTTGTCGCATTTGCCGTACCTACGACATTTGGCGCAAACATGATGCTGGTGTGATATTGGGTAATCACGAAGCTGGCACCAATGGCGCCAATCAATAAGCGGAAGAACAGGAAGGATTCGTAGCTATTAGAAGCTGCGACACCAAAGACAGGAATACTGCCGATGATCAGTAATGCAGAATAGGTTTTACGTGGACCATATTTGTCACATAAAGGCCCCACAATTAGACGAACCAGAATAGTGATAGCAACTGCAGCAATATTGATATTGGCGATTTGTGCTTTGGTCAGATTGAATTCACCCGCAATGACCGGCATCAGCGGCGCACAGGCAAACCAGGCGAAGAAACAGACAAAGAATGCCAGCCAGCTCATGTGGAAGGCACGCATCGCTGCGCTGGAAAAACTGAATAGACTTATTTTTGTTGCTTTTTGAGCTTGTAAATTTGAAGACATGACCATCTTCCTCCAGAACTGAACGTTATAAATATCCTGGCCTGTGGCTTTGGCAGGTCAGAATCGAACAGAACGGACGTCATTGGCCGTCTAAATTTTCAGGTATAAGTCGCCTTTGACTCAATACTCTTATCTTGTTAAATACTTAGCAGGATCTATGCCAATTTTATAAAAAAAGGCTTTTTTACTTATTTTTTAAGGATAAAGCGCTAGCCCAACTTATTTATAAGCATTGCAATCCCCTACGACATTGATGGAATTGCACTGTTTCAAAGCTTTTGCACAAAAAGGAATCATAAAAATACAGAAAACTCTGCTTAACGTTGCATAAAAATGGCGCAAAAATTGCATATAAATCCGTTCAAGATGTACCGATCATTGGATCAAAATAAAGCTGTAATATGCCAAAACTTAAAATTGCACTCATTGATGACAATGCCGAGCGTGCTGAATTTATTCAGGATTCATTAACTGCGCATGATTTTATCGTCGTTGCCTGCCTGATCGTCCATGATCTGAGTATGGCGCATGTCAAGAATCTGCAGGCAGATGTCATTCTATTGAATATGGATCACCCGCATCGAGACATTATCGAAAGCTGCGTCAGCCATTATGAATTACCTACGGTTCTTTTTACCCAGAACTCCAACAAGGACACCATCAAAAGCGCGATTGATGCCGGTGTAACGGCGTATATTGTTGATGGTATTGATCCGAGCAAGCTGAATAGCATCATGGAGATTTCCATTGAGCAATTCCATAAGCATAAAAAACTGCTGAATGATCTCAAGGAAACCCAAGATAAGCTGGCAGACCGCCGTGACATCGACAAAGCTAAATCCTTGCTGATTCAACTGCATTCCATGAGCGAAGAACAGGCTTTTGCTCTGCTGCGCAAAAATGCCATGAGTCACCGCATAACTTTGGGCGAAATGGCAAGACGTCTGCTGGATGCACAAAAACTGTTATCGGGCAAATAAGGAGAAGAAAATGTCTGAACTGGAACAGCATGAAATTAATATCGGCTTTATTCCTTTGCTCGATTGTGTCGCAATCTTATGGGCGGAAAAACAGGGTTATTTTCAGGAACAAGGTTTAAATGTGAACTTGATCCGGGAAGCTTCATGGGCCAGTCTGCGTGACCGTCTGGCTTATGGTTTCCTTGATGTCGCGCACTGCCTGTCTGCGATGTTGCCAGCCGCGGCACTTGGTCAGGATCAACTGAAAGCCAATCTGCAAACGCCTTTGGTGCTCAGTATTAATCAGGCCTTTATAAGTCTGCGCCAGGATCTTTGCTATGCGCTGGATTTACATCCGGATGTCGATGAAAAAACCAGTTCGCAAAAAGTCGTGCAAGCCCTGAAAGAAAATAAACGTGTGAATCTGGCGCATGTATATAAATATTCAATCCATCATTTCTGTTTACGTGAATGGCTGGCATTGACCGATCCAGATTTGGCTAAAAACTTTCATATGCTAACCTCGCCACCGCCCTCGATGGTGAAAGGTATTGCCCAACATGTCTTTGATGGCTTTTGTGTGGGTGAGCCGTGGAATATACAGGCACAGATTGAAGGTCATAGTTTTATTGTGGTCTCCAGCCCAAATATTATTCCTGCAGTGGCAGACAAAGTACTAGCAGTCTGTCAGGAGTGGGCAGAACAACATCCACTGACCTTAAAAGCTTTAGTGACTGCGATTCAGAAAGCCCAGGCCGATTTGCAACAGAGAACTGACCTGTTTGAAGTCTGGGAGATGCTGGTCGATTATAAGATTATCCAGTTTGAATGCTCTGATCATCAGCATGTTTATGACTTCCATAAGATTCAGACAATTATCCGTAATATGCATGGTGAAAGTGCCCAACCCAAACTGGAAGATTTTAGCTGGCTCTTGCAGCAAATGGAAAAATGGGAAGATATTGAAATGACCGCAGCCGAGAAAAAACAGATTGCGCAATCCTGTATTTATCAGCAAGAAGCGACTACTGTTTAAAACATTGCCTATTTCCATAAAAAAAGACCCAGAAAATTCTGGGTCTTTTAGATTTAACGTTTTATTCAGCTGAATGCCTGTTGTAAATTCAGTTGCATGAATTTCTGCAAGGACAGTTTTCCAGCAATGATCTGATTGATGAATTGTGCCATTTCGTCATACAACATCTCATAGAGCTGCGGTTCTAATGCCATATGTCTTAACTGGATCTGCAAATGCATCAACAGTTCCTGCTGCTCGCATTCGCCCTGCTCCAGCGCATAGACATAACCGAGCACTGCTCCTTTTAAAACCACATCAAAAGGCAAGCTATATTTGAGCAAGGTCGCCAACGAGCCTATCACCCGCTCATTGTGCTCAAGTTTTCTGAGGGGTTCACGACCTACACGTGCGCATGGGTCCTGATAAGCATGGGCACAAGATTCACTAAAGCTTTGAGCCAGACGTTCCAGATCTGAGGCATGTTTTGGAATCTGGTAACATAGACTATGTTTCACCTGAGCTAAGGACTGGTGCATAAATTTTCTGACTGCCTGATCTGACATGGCAATCCCAATAGTCGGATGTCCACGCAGGCTGGCATACCAAGCCATCATCGCATGTACGCCATTCCATAAGCGGTTTTTAATCAGCTGGATATTGGCAATATCATCCACCAGAATCATCTGCCGCATTTTCGCCAGTAAGGGACTGTTATTTTCTACATAAATCGGCATATCCGTTTCAGCATTAAACAGAATCAGATCCATCGACTGCAGGATATGACTCGGCTGGAAGTTACGGCGCAGGTCTTCTATATATAGACCTGCCTGATGTTCCTGCTCGGCATTCAATGCGGTTGAATCATCCAGATCAACGGTGGACAGATCTTCATCTAGCTGGTACTGCTTGAACATGTTGTATTTAATGCGCAACTGACGATACAGTTTCTGGTCTGATAGCTTGGACACCATACGGTTGACCACGGTGTCACAGAAGTAATGCTGATCCATAATCTTCTGTGCAGTCTGTTCATCGGTAATCCGTCGCAGACTGTTCAGAATCTGCTGTATCACCTTCTGTTTAGCACCGATTTTATTCAGGATAATGAGCACTGTCAGTGGTTGATCCTGCTGCTCATAAGTCAGATAACGTGCGTATAAACCTTGTGCAATGACCTCCGCTTCAGAAACCAGTGCTTCCTCAGGTACGCAAATGGCAACCAGACTGGATTCAATATACATGTTCTGCATCTGTTCCAGATCATGTGCATCAATCACGCTCATATTTTCAATACGCTGATCAAACGAATTCTGTCCATAGCGGATACAATAAGTACCAAAAGCATTGACGCTTGATTGATACAGCGGATTACGTGTCGAAGCAATTATTTTGCGCGGACGAGTGTATCCATCCCAGTGTGATAATACCTGAGCCAGATAACCGCCCCCAATTGCACCAAAACCGTGTATCCCGACCGTCAACTGATTCAGTGTTTGCGGAAAAGTGGTCTCCAGTTCCGGCATGTCCAGAACCGGAACAAACTGGTTCAGTTCCGTCAAGAAATCTTCGACCGTTTCATAATAATACTGGGCTTGTGCCAGCATCGACTCGTTCGGTGTTTTGATGTCTTTGAAAAGCACCGTCATCCCGCCTGCATCATAGGCAGAGCGCAGACCATTTTCAGAATCTTCAAACATCAGGCACTGGGCCGGACTTAAATTGATTTTTTCGGCTGCACTGATAAAAATTTCCGGATGAGGTTTCCCCTGTTTAATCTCATCGCCACAGACCAGTACATCAAAAAACTTATAGACATTGGCATTGATTAAATATTCTTCTGCGATCGCACGTCGGCTTGAGGTGGCTACCGCCATTTTCAGACCAGCTTTGCGCAGGCGTTCCAGCACTTGTAATAAACCTTTTTTAATCGGAACGCCGTACTGACGCACGTGCTCCAGTTCCAGCACATCGGCACGTTGACGAATCTCGGCATAAGGTACATCTTCTCCATAACGCTCTTTAGCCAATTGCTCTGCACTACGAGCACTAAGGCCCAAACACTGCATTAAATAACTTTCAGAAAATTCAATGCCAATCAGCTCACGTGAAGCTTGTTGCAAGGTTTGAAAGCGCAAGCGTTCGGTATCAAACATGGTTCCATCCATATCGAAAATTGCGCCGTGTACGATTTGATTTTTAAATTCTAGCATTGCTCCCCTTTTATAATTCAATGAGTTAAGAAGTGAGCAATACCTTAAAGAAAAACAAAACTGAATTAAACCAATGTAAAGATATGAAATAGTTTGGATCAAAAAATAACCAATAAAGACTGAAATGCTATGTTTTATGTTTTTATACGTAACCAGAAGGTTAATTTAAGTAAGTCAAAAACTTTATTTTTTAATGATTTTTGAATATCAGATTCTTTTATCAAATTGAAGATTTTAGTTAATCATGGCATCCATTTTGCTTAGTCAGTATTACGTTTTATAAAATTTGTAATATTGAGGGGCAACACTATGAGTTACGTTGCACGTGAACTCAGTCACAGAAATAAGTTACTGTTTGGCTTGGGGTCGTTTTTAATACCAATTCTCATCTGGTGTGCAGTCAGCTATTTGCCATTTATCTGGCATCCACAAGTCCAGATTACGGATTCAGGTAGTGTTGCCTATTTACAGGTGGATAGTCGTATTGATAAAAACCTGTTTTTTTCTGCTGCCCAGTCTGCGGTAGATCAGGGTCTGGCTCCGCCGCAAGGTATTCTGGTGAATCCGATTTATCTGCCTGCACCCCATGAAGTTGCCATTGCACTGGTCACGGCTTTTACCACAGAGCCTGCTCAGGCCAATGCGCCCTGGTTTCATGAAAGTCTATGGCACAGTATCAAGCTGGTGTTTACTGCGTTCTTTATTTCTTCCCTGGTCGGTATTCCACTTGGCATTTTATGTGGATTCTCCAATAAAGTTTCCCAGCTGACTGAACCCTTTGTCGAATTTTTCCGTTACTTGCCTGCTCCAGCCTTTGGTGCACTGGCTGTCGCCATTCTTGGCATTAATGATGCACCCAAAATTGCCATCATTGTGATTGGAACTTTATTCCAGCAAATCCTGATTATTGCCAATACCACACGTCTGGTGGATCGCAGCCTGATTGAAGCCGGTTTTACC
The DNA here is from genome assembly GCF_003289665.1 of Acinetobacter sp. SM1B. Lineage (NCBI taxonomy): Bacteria > Pseudomonadati > Pseudomonadota > Gammaproteobacteria > Moraxellales > Moraxellaceae > Acinetobacter > Acinetobacter sp. SM1B. The sequence goes on along the minus strand of NZ_QMBM01000002.1, from coordinate 10,350 downwards.
CTAGGCACCAATAAACTCAAAAGCCTGTTTTATGTGGTGATTCCAGCAGCTATGCCAGAGATTTACCGTAATCTACGCGTACTGTTGGGTTGGGCATGGACCTATTTAATCGTAGCAGAACTGATTGGCAGTACATCCGGGATCACCTGGTTTATTACCCAGCAAGCCCGCTATCAGAACTTTGATAATGTCTTTGCCGCGATCCTGATTATTGGGGTGATTGGTCTGCTGTGTGATGTGATTTTAATGAAACTGGGACAACGCTTATTTAAATGGAAACCGGGAGCTAACTGATGCAAAACACTGAATTTAATACCCGCGAATACTTTGACAAGATTTATAGCCGTCCGGTGATTCTGGAAGCAAAGCAATTGACGCAAAAATTCAGTCATGGCAAAACCGAACGTACGGTTTTAAATGCCCTTGATCTCAAAATTCATAAGCGTGAATTTATTTGTGTGATTGGTCCTTCCGGTTGCGGCAAGTCAACCTTTAGCCGTGTCGTCGCCGGTCTGGATCCTTATAGTAGTGGTGAGATTCTGGTGGATGGACAGCCCATTACCGGCCCAAGTCCGGAGCGTGGCATGGTGTTCCAGGGCTATACCCTATTTCCATGGAAAACCGTCAAGGAAAATGTCATGTTTGGTCCGCGCATGAAAGGCCAAAGTAGTGCGGCGGCCGAAGCACAGGCACGCGAATGGATCAATATTATTGGTCTAGAAAAGTATGAAAACCAGTATCCGCATGAGCTGTCTGGCGGGATGAAACAGCGTGTCGCGATTGCCCGGGCTTTGGTCAATGAGCCAAAAATCCTGCTGATGGATGAACCGTTTGGGGCACTCGATCCGCATACCCGACAAAAAATGCAACGCCACTTGATGGATCTTTGGCAAAACATCGACATTACCATTATTTTTGTGACCCACGATATGGATGAAGCGATTTTACTGGCCGACCGTATTGTTGCACTGAAAGCCAATCCGGGTGAAATCAAGGAAATTATTGAAGTTGATCTACCTCGTCCACGCCATCCAGACGTCATGCTTAGTCCTGAATTTAAACAGTTAAGACAACGTGTCGATTATCTGGTGCATGCTGAAGAAGATGAACTGGATCCGGCACTGGCAGAATTGCCGGTCATTCCGCGTATGACCAAGGTCAGCAGCAATAAATAATCTTATCCAAAATGCATTTGGGACGACCCGAAGGTTTTAATCGCTGTGTTGGACGACCAACATAAGAGGTGATTGTCATGCAAGCGCAATATGTACTCCCACTGGTTGATATTTCAAAATTGCAAAGTCCGGATTTAGCCGATCGTGTAGAAGTAGCAAATGCTCTGGATCATGCCTGTAAAGAAGTTGGATTTCTCTATCTGCAAGGTAGCCAGTTTAATTTTGACTACGCTAAAACCCTGATTGAAATGGCCCAGTCCTATTTTTCTCAGGATCTGGACATCAAAATGCAGCACTATATTGGCAAATCAAAAAACCATAGTGGCTATGTGCCGATTGGCGAAGAACAGTTTGCCGGCAACAGTTATGATTTAAAAGAAGCCTATGATGTCAATTATGATTATCAGGGGGTAAGAAAAGACTGTCCTTTACTGGGGCCAACCTTATGGCCAGACCATCCGGATTTCAAGTCTATTGTCAGCCAATACTATAGTCATCTGCGTGAGATCAGCCGGCAGATTTTTTCTGCCTTTGCACTGGCGTTGGGCGTTCGTGAGGACTTTTTTGAAAGCAAAATTACTGATGCACCAAGTCAGCTACGCTTGATTCATTATCCCTATAATCCGGAAGTGAAAGACGCCGAAGGCATTGGCGCACATACCGATTACGAATGCTTTACCTTACTGTTACCCACCGCACCCGGCTTACAGGTTTTGAATAAAGCCGGTGAATGGATCGACATTCCCCTGATTGAAAACACACTGGTAATGAATATCGGTGACATGATGGAAATTCTGTCAAATGGTAAATATCTCGCCACCAAGCACCGCGTGAAAAAGGTCTCTGAAGAACGTTATTCATTCCCGCTGTTTTGCGCCTGCAATTATGACACCGTGATTGAACCGGTTATTCACACTGAAAATTCCAAATATTCTGCCCTGATCGGGGGCGAGCATCTGTTTAATCAGACCGCCCAGACCTTTCAATATTTAAAACAGCGCGTCGCTAGCGGTGAGCTGGTCTTAAAAAATGCTGTACCACTTTCCTCTTTTGGACTTGAAGAACAGGCGGAGACAGCATCATGAATCTGTTTGAAGTGATTAAGACTTTAAAGCCCACTATCCCTCAGCCAGAGATTATTCCGGGCTTTTTATACGGAGCTTTCCGGCGTAAAAGCATCAGTTTTTATAATGGCCTAACTGATGAAAATACCATTGTGTACTGGTTTCAGTCGCACAGTTTTACCATTGATCTTCGTCTAAAAAGCCAGACGGGAACTGCGGTTCAGGAACGCCAAGGCTGGATTGGCAATACGTTTTGGGATAACGCTAGCCAACTCTTGTCCTGGGACGTGAAAGACTACGCCAATTACCAGAATCATGTGCAGTGGCCGGAACCAGCCAGGTTGCATGCGATTGGCAACTGCATTCTGGAATTTTCACCCAGTAATGTTTATGTCGAAGACTGGCGCCAACAGATACAGCACGGTTTATTTTTAGGCCTGCGTCTTCAGTCTGCGTTTGAAGGTCAATCCGGTCAAAAACTGGAAATGGATGGTGGCGTGATTATTTGTGGCAATCATATTGCCTATGCCCTGACGCGTTTGCCTGAAGTGCAAAGTGCAGTTGCTCAAATGGATTTGAAAGCTGTCGATCCGACCGTGTTTGCCTTGTTGGAAAGTTTTGAGGTTTCTATCGGGACTGATGGTCAAGCTAAAACTTACAGCACCTGCAGCAGTGAGACAGGTAAAGCTTTTAACCTGGAAAATTTTGAAGTTCTCAATGGAAGCAGTCTGGTTCAGCATGTCATTTTAGATGGTCGCGACATTGACCTGATTTTTGAGCTGGATATATACCAGCCAGATTACCAATTTCAATATACAACCCCCACGACTACACAAGCTGAAAGCTGGCTGAAGTCAGAACAGGATCACCTGATGCAACATGCAGAACGGGTGTTATAGGGAGAAATATGTCTTTTTTATATCTGTCGATTGCCATTATAGCAGAGGTCATTGCCACTTCTGCATTGAAAGCCTCTAATGGTTTTAGTGTGTTCTGGCCTTCGCTTGCTACCATTTTTGGTTATGCCATTGCCCTGTTTTTCCTGTCACTGACCATGAAAACCATTCCGATGGGCATTGCTTATGCGATCTGGTCAGGAGCCGGCATTATTTTAATTTCAACGGTTGGTCTCTTGGTATTTAAACAGCAACTGGATCTTCCTGCACTGATCGGGCTGGCATTCATGATTATTGGCATTATTTTTATCAATGTCTTTTCTAAAAGTACGCAGCTTTAATTTTTTGATATTAATCTGATAATAAAAAATCCCCAATCTGGGGATTTTTTATGGGTCTAGATTATATTCCCGAATGAGGAGATATGCTCTATTTGAGTTCTTGTACTAATGTAGGAACAATCACGCCATCCACGTTCATTTCAGTCGTATAAATGCCGTTGGCCACATTGAACTTGTTCACATGATAGCTGGAACCATAGATCGAGTCGAAACCATCACCTTTGGTAAAGACTTTCTTGTTGGCGGCCAGATCAAGTAAATGCGTACCATCAATGAACTGCATATAGGTCTTCGCATCGACCCCGACACGTTTAGACATGATCTGTGCAGCATCTTCACGAGTCGCCGGATCATTGATGTATTTGACGGTTTTATCCCAGACCTGAATCACCTTTTTCCATTGCTCTTTATTGGCTTCCAGATGAGTCGGATTCACGGTCAAGGTGTCGTAGATTAATCCCGGCTTGTCTTTAGAGGTGAAAATAATCTTGGAACCGGCCACCGCAGATAGTGCCTGATTTGCCACTGGCTGCCATACTGCAATCGCATCAATATCGGCAGTGGCAAATACCTGTGGCAATTCATTGGTCATGGTATTGACCAGTTTGACCTCATTCAGGCCAACTTTGGCATCATCCAGTGCAGTGGACAGTAACAAGTGATCGACCAGACCTTTTTCAGTTGCAACCGTTTTACCGCGCAGATCCTCAATTGAGTTAATGCCATTCTTGGCAATAATTACATCATTCCCGGCCGAATAATCGGTCGCCATGATCATCACGCCTTTGGTCCCGCCAGAGCCAGTGACCAGATTATCACCATTGGTGACCATGACTGCATCCAGCTGGTTGGCAGCAAAAGCTGAAAGTGAAGCAGAATAGTCAAACCATTTAAAATCGGCATTAACTCCGGCATCTTTCAGCCAGCCTTTTTCAATCGCCACCTGCCAGGCCACAAATCCCGGCCAGTCACTATAACCAATCCGGATGGGCTGAGTAGTCAAACTCCCTTCTGCCTTGGCATTTGGTTCAGGTACTTTAGCGGTATTGTCACAACCGCTTAAAAGGATTGCAGACAGTACGGAAACGGACATCAGTGCTTTTTTGATCATTTTGCGACTTCCCCTATGCATTCACATTTAAATTTGGTATTTGAAAGTTGTTTAGATTTTATAAATTCGCGCCAGCCACCGAAATGACTGATATCTGTTGCATCTTCAAGTGCATAGCCTTCACAGATAAAGCCTTTGACCCAAGTACCATCAATCAGCTGGACATTGCCGATCCCCAAAGGTGCCGGAACTTCTGCAACAATGTCCCCGAACAGTGCACGCGGAATGTCCCAGACCTCTACTTCAATTGAAAAGCCTTTCGCGTTGTATTGCAGGCCAGGTTTTGGCGGTGTGGTATTTTTTAAAGCGTAGAGTTTGTAATGCGAAGTAGTCCGGGTCTGCTTGATCAGGGTGCCACCACGTGTGGTCAGCTGAAAATTCAGTGGCATACCGGTCAGATGTGCACCGACGACAGCCAGTTTGACGTTGTGACCCGATGAGATTTCAGTTATTTTTTCATAGCTAAGTTCAGATGTGCCCAACTTTAACTGGCTTGCTTGCTGCCATTTTTGCCCGAATTTGGCCAGTGCTTCATCCATCCAGGCTGGCGCAATAAAGGTCACGCCCGTTGGCAGACCATCGGCACGAATGCTATTTGGTAGCGCCAAAGCTGTCAGATCGGCAAAATTGACAAAATTGGTATAAGCGCCCATGTGGCTGTTTTTGACCAGAGGATCCGCTTCTACTTCTGCAATGCGATAAATGGTGGGTGCAGTAGGCACCATCAAGGCATCATAATCTGCCAGTGTATTTTGAATAACACGGCTCAGGCGAGCGCGTTCATATTCATCCTGCATGGCATCGACCGCATTGAACCGGTCTGCCTGCGCAATAATCTGGCCAATGACCGGATGGGTCTGCTCGCGTTGCACCATTTTTTCCACGGCACTGGTACGTTCAGCCACCCAAGAGCGGTTATACAAGGCCGCTGCCAGTTGTTGAAATGGAGCAAAATCAATCGGCTCAACCATATAACCCAAGCTTTGTACACGTGCGATCGCCAGCTGGAATGCTTTTTCAGTTTCAGCATCGCCATAAAATTCGAGTGTATCCGGAATGGCAATTTTCCCTTTTGAAAATTGGCTCGGTTCATTCTGAGGATGCATTCTGGAATAATCATCGCTGGCATCATAGCCTTGCATGACTTGCGCCACCTGCCAGGCATCATCCACCGTTAATGCAAAAATCGAAATCACATCGATGGTGCGACAAGCCGGAATCAGGCCTGTAGTCGAAAACCAGCCTTTGGTCGGTTTGAGTCCGACAATGTTATTGTGCCCTGCTGGTATACGTCCTGAACCTGCAGTATCTGTACCCAGTGAAAATGGTACTAATCCATTGGCTACCACCACGCTGGAACCCGAACTCGAACCACCACTGATATATTCAGGATTAAAGCTGTTCTTCACCGCGCCGTATGGGGAGCGCACACCGACCAGACCCGTCGCAAACTGGTCCAGATTGGTTTTTCCCACGACAATCGCGCCGGCAGCTTTTAATTTGGCTACTGCTGTTGCATCGGAAGTCGCCAGATAAGCTGCCTCTTTACATGCTGCTGTGGTATAGAACCCTGCAACATCAATATTGTCTTTGACTGCAAATGGCACCCCATAAAGTGGCAAGCTTGCACTATCTGCGCCAGTCAATGCATCAATTTGTGCCTGTAATTGTGCTGCTGTTGCAATTGAAATCCAGGCATGATCGTCATTATTCAATCCGGCAACATACTCAATCAGGTCACTAAGCTGGATATTGTTATTCTGGTAGGCGTGTTGCCAGTCCTGTACAGTCCATAAGTTGTGCACAGCTGTTCTCCTTAAGTGTGTTCGGTATTTTGTGGAATGGGTGGCATGACGGTATCCATCAGTTCGAGATGCCCTTTAATCACGCCTTTCAGTGCAATAAATTGTTCGCTTATTTCTTTCAGGTCACTGCTCGCGCCCTGCATCAGCATGACTTGCAGAATTTTTTCATCATCCAGCTGGATATGAAGCGAATTGATCACTTGTGCCAGATACTGCTGCTGCAGATCGACCAGCTGACTGCGCAGCGGTTTCAAGCTGACGTCATAGAGCAAGGTAAGCGTGCCAACCATGACTTCATCGCGAATCACCAGATCATCAATCAGGTGGCGGTTAATCATATCGACAATGGCCTGCGAGCGGCTTTCATAGTGCTGCTCGACAATTTTTTGATCCATCGCATGTAGCGTTGTTTCTGGCACGGTAATACTGATCCGTGCCAATTTTTGTTTAGGCACGATGTTGATCCTTGGGTTGATATTGGGAAGACTGTTTAATGTGAAAGCCTGCACGTACGCTGAGCAGCTCAACCAGAAAGTGAAGCCATGGATGCATTTTTTTATTTGATGTCGGATTGTTCATGTGCATCTCCTGTGGATATTACAAAACCAGAATTTCGTATTACTTAGGAAAATGCAGAAAGCGTGCCAATTTTTAGTTATTTGGATGAGGTAAATAAACTTGCTTAAAAGGGCGAAAAAAAGCCCCATAACATTGAAATGGGGCTTGTTCTAAAGCAAAAGTAAGTTTTGTATTTCACCGGTTTATTCCATTTTGATTGCTCATGTCCTTGCTATTCTTTTTATACATGAATGGTTAACCGATGTTTGTGATTATGAGTGATCAAGTGTATTGCTCTCCTCTATTTATGTTGTATATAAATAAATGCATTAAGCGTGCCACAATATAAAATAGAATAGATTTAAGTAGAATGCTTTTAAAATCGACCACATATATATAAGCCAGAATAAGGATGATTTAATTTTATTAAGTGCGGCTAAAAAATAGGCCACTTTGCACCATTGGGGTTCGAGTGTGCATCAAAGTGTAGCTGAGTGATTCAGACCGTTATCTATCTAAGTGTTATTCTTCTAAAATAAAGACCAACCAGATGATCAATCACTATTTTATAACTCATTTGAAAAGTGATGAATTACTGCTAAATTAGCACCTATATCTGGGGGCATTTTTATGACAGAAAAATTATATTATTGGGCAGAAAATTTAGAAGACTATACTTCAGATAATGATACAGACACAGAGAATAAAGAAGTTATAGAAATCAAAAGACTTAATTTTTTTATTGGTAAAAATAATGCAGGAAAAAGTAGGTTTCTGAGAGAGCTTTTTTTATCAAAATATAAGATAAATGACTATAATGATGTAAATAATAAGAATGACTTCTATGCTGAAATTTATCCTATAGTTAATTCTACCAATGGCACTCTAATAGGTAACAACAGTCATTTCGGTGGTTCTAATAAAGCTGATTTATTAAATAAATTAAAACAACTAGATAGTCTACCAAAACAATTTGATCCTAAATCATTATATAATTTAAAAGAGGAAATTTCTAAATTTCGATTCACCAAAAATGATGCTACTGTTAGAATCTCCGATACTATAGATAAATATTTGCAATCTTATTCAAAATTATATATCCCTATTCTTCGCGGCATGCGCCCTGTGACAGAAGAGGTAAATAGACAACCTTACATTGAACGTGCCCAAAAAGATTATTTCCCTGATAAAGAAAAGTTCAACTCCCAAAATATTATTACAGGTGAATGTTTATACCACGAACTTAAAATTCATCTTCTAGGTGAGCCTGAACAACGTGAATTGATAAAAAATTACGAAGACAAATTAAGCCAATATTTTTTTGATAACGAACCTGTTTCACTTATTCCCAAGCATGACCAGGACGTTGTGAATATAAAAATTGGTAAAGATGCTCAAAGACCTTTATTCGAATTAGGTGATGGTCTGCAACAAGCAATTATCCTAACCTATGAAGCTTATATAAAAAGCAAAGATAAAAATGGAAATACTGAAACACATGCATTCTTTATTGAAGAACCTGAACTTCACATGCATGCTGGTATGGTTCGTCAATTGATGAATTTCTACTTAAACGAAACACCTCATTATTATTTCTTTACTACACATTCAAATCATTTACTAGATATGGCTGATGAATCTGATCAAGTCATGATTCAAAAATTTGTAAAACAGCCGAAAGATGATGATCAAAGCAAATTTGACTTTAAAATTTATCGTTGTGACCGTGATCGTGACTTACTTGCCTCATTAGGTGTAAGACCTTCTTCTGTATATCTAGCCAATTGCACCATTTGGGTTGAAGGCATTACCGATCGGCTCTATATCACTAAATATATGGAAAAATATTTAGCTGAATTAGAGAAATCGAATAAAGAACTTTATAAAAAGTACCGTCGCTTTATGCCGAATTATCACTACACATTTGTAGAATATGCAGGGAGTAATTTAGTACATTGGTGCTTTAGCGACGATTACGCAGATCAATTAGAAGATAAAGGGCTTAGTGCTAAAGCGGTCGCAAGTGAAATGTTGCTAATAGCTGATGGCGATATTCAAGGTAAAGCTGATCGTGTTCAGATTTTAAGAAAAGAGTTAAAGACAGATAATTATCTGATTTTAGAGTGTAAGGAAACAGAAAACACCCTTCCTAAAAATTCTATAGTTAGAGTAGCTATTCAAAGATTTAATCGAATGAAATTTAAAACAAAAGATAGCTATGATATTTCTTTAATTAATAATATTACTGATGAAAATTATTTCGATCATAAGGAAGTTGGTATTGGTAAGCTTTTGGATATTAAATTAAAGAAGGGCGAATTCAAACATGAGGTGCGACAGTTTGAAAAGTCTTATGATAATCAACAAGCTGAGCAAATTTCTCTAATGGTGTAAGCCAATCTAACGCTTTTCTAGGACGAGTATTCAGTGACATGGCAACTTGATTTAAATAATGCTGATCTGCCTGATTTAAATCAATCCCTTTAGGTAAATATTGCCTAATTAAACCATTCATATTTTCGCATGTGCCTTTTTGCCAGGGTGAATGTGGGTCACAGAAATATACATCTATGCCTAAATCTTCTTCAAGTATTTTATGTTCTGCCATCTCGCGTCCACGGTCATAGGTCAACGTTTTACGCAGTTCTGCAGGTAAATATTTCAGAGCTTCAGTTAAAGCCTTGCGCACTGATTCTGCCTTTGCATCAGGTAATGTTGCCAAGATACAGAGCCGTGTATTTCGTTCAATAAGTGTTGCTATCGAACTTTTATTGTCTTTACCTTTAATTAAATCAGCTTCCCAATGACCCGGTATTTTTCTTTCTTGAACTTCGGCTGGGCGCTCATGAATAGTTTTAATATCCTGTAATATAGAATCTTTTTTAGGTTCACCGTTAGCTTTTCGCTTTTTATTTTCATGACGCAGACAGGATAATAAGTCTTTTTTCAACTCACCCTTTGGTAATGCTCGTATCGTTGAATAAATCGTTGTATGGCTTACATTCATTGTTTGATCCAAATCAGGAAATGTCTTTAAACGCTTTGCTATTTGCTGAGGAGACCATAAACAACGGATCGCTTCAACAATAAATTTCCAGAGGATTGAATCGATTTTGAGTTTTCTGTGACCACGTCTACGTCTAGCGAAGGTGTTATCAGAAGCATATCGAGCTTGATAAACGTCATTGATGCTATTTCTTTTAAGCTCACGATAGATCGTACTAGGATGTCTTTTAATGAGTTCAGCAAATTTTCTGGCTGAAAAGCCTTCTTTTCTTGACTCAAGCATTAATGCAGTACGATCTTCAAAGTTAAGATGATGGTATGACAATTTTATATACTCCATAAACCCTTTAAATTAATTAGGTGGTTTATGTCGCACTTCAAGTTTTACTCTGCC
>NZ_QMBM01000003.1:32298-55609 GCF_003289665.1 Acinetobacter sp. SM1B | reverse complement strand
TTTTCAATTAACCATGTAAACCATTTCTCACCGATAAATTCTCTGTCTGCAAACACATTCACTATACGATCTTTACCAAAAATGGAGATAAAGCGTTGAATCAAAGCAATACGCTCTTTTGTATCTGAATTTCCACGTTTATTGAGCAATGTCCAAACAATAGGTATCGCTATTCCACGATAGACGATGGCTAACATCAAGATATTAATATCTCGTTTTCCCTATTTCCAATTAGTTCTATCCAAAGTTAATTGGACTTTATCGAATGAAAATATATTGAAAATTAACTGAGAAATTTGACGATAATCGAAATACTGATCTGCAAAGAAGCGTTGTATACGTCGATAAAATGATTGTGGTAAGCACTTGATGGGTAAGGCTTTAGATGCAGAAGAAAGATTACATGTCTGTTTTACAATTAATGCAAGCATAATCAGTGTAAAACATTTTGCATGTGACTTGTTCCACTTTAGATATTTGTTTAAGATGAGATGTAACTCATTGAAATGTGTCATCATATTCGTCGTCAGAAAACAAGTATTATGCCATTATTTCAATGAGTTATCTTTTTTTGTCGTGTACAAAGGTGAATATTATTGAAAATGGAGTAGCCATCAAATTCTGAAGTTTTCCACACATGGAGTTCTTTTATGCGATTAGAAATATCTAAATCTGCAGTGAGATTTTTAAACATATTTAAGTAGCATAAGTTGAAACCATACGCTTGTGGATGAATGGTGATTCTGCTTTTTTTGAAATTTTTTAGAGTACTTATCTGTGTTGCTGGAAACTTCAAAAGTAGTTCAGATGTCAGATCCATGTGTGCTATTGAATAAAAATAATACAGCAATATTCACGTATATTTAGAGTTTTTGAATATGGCAGGAGGTATCATTTTTTCCTTGTTTTTAAAGTTTATTTATTATTGAAAGTTTCAAATTTTCCTCCTCGATTAGATACTCACTATTAGTTAGCTATATTTGTGAGTTGGCAAAAAATATCATGTTTCTATTATGATGTTCACATAGCAGATTACAATGAATACAGTAGGGATGAGTATAGTTGATTATTACAATAACAATGCTCAAATTTGATCTTTTTTAATGGTAATTAAAACCAAATAGGAATCAATTTTTGATAAGTATATGGCTTTGTTGCACAAAGATTTCATAACTATATGATTTTAAAAGTTTTGATTATTTTTTGATCCAAAATTAAATTTATTTAAATCAGATGCTTACATATTTATGCAACAAAGCCCATTGTGTTCTTACGCAAACCTGCACCGATTGGCCTTGGTTTAACCAGTCTACATATACTAGATGAGCCACTCATTGTGGCCTTACCCAACAATCATCCTTTGGCTGAACAAGCCGAACCAATTCATTTGCTGGATCTTGAACCGCATGATTTTGTGTTGTACCGACGTTTAGCGGGGCAAGATTTATTTGATAATATTTTGGCCAGTTGTTACCAAGCTGGATTTAGTCCCAAAATTGTACAAGAAGCGCCACGTTTAACCTCGAGTTTAAACTTGATTGCTGCAGGGATTGGTTTATCCATCGTGCCTGAGGCCATTCGTGACTTTTGGAATAAGCAGATTGTTTACAAAGCACTCAAGGCGAACAATCCATGTATTGCGCCGATTTATGCAGTGTATAAAGAAAATATAGACAATGTCCGTTTGCAACACATCTTAAAGTTATTGCAATAATTCGTTCAATATTGAGCACTTTATTCTGCCTGACAAGAGTTTGCTTAAAGTACTAAGGTCAGAGTGATGATGTGTTGTATTTAAAGTTTTATACCTATAACGAATGCTCGTATGGAGCAAAATATAATATTTAGCAATATGAAATGTTTAACCCATGCTTTTTAATAAAATTTCTTTTGCACTCACGGCTCTGATTTCTTCCACTGTGGTAATGATGAGTGGTTGTGCAACCAGTCTGTCTAGCACCGCTTCAAACACACAACAACAGGCGCAAAATGCCTTATTGGTCTATGGTGGACCTATTTTAACCATGCAAGGCATGCAGCCCAGCTATAGCTGAATACTTACTTTATTATCACACTTAAAACCATAGGAAATGAGGTTTTACAGATGTTTCCATGTGCTAGTGTTTTTAGAATTTAGCTATAGTTTTGTTTCCCATCTACTTTGATGCCATTTTTTTTATACTGTCACTGAGGCAGGTTGGACATTTGATTTCTAGAGTTATTTGCATTTCTCTATTTTATCAAAATTCAACCTGCTTTTTTTTAGCATACTTTTTGATACACCACCAAAAATTGGATGAGTTTTGCTAAATAGCTCAAAGTTCAGTTTGTATGTTGATAAATGCATATTACTAATATAGAGCCTGTAAATAAATTTCAGTAGTTTTATCATTTATTAGGGATGATGGAATTCAACTTTATTTTTTGTCAGGCTTCTTTAGCGAATTCATTTAAAGGCTATTTATTCACTTTTCATAATAAAAGTGCTCAAATAGATATCCTATCACTCGTATTGTGAAGAAATTATCTTATAAGATTTGACTTCAAAAATTACATATCGCGCTCTAAAGTCAAGTCTTTAAAATGAGCAGTGTGCAATATAAAAATCATTCAAATGCACTAAAAAACAGTTTGTGAGAGAGGAATAGTAGATGAATACGCGATCTACCATTATGGATACCAATAGCTTCCGTGCCGAGCATGCGAGTGCACTAGATTCTGAAACCCGAGAACTGACCGATCGACGTAGCCAAAATTTAGGTGAATCTTACCGCTTGTTTTATCGAAACCCAGTGCATCTTGTAAAAGGGCAAGGACAATACCTTTGGGATGCTGCAGGCAATCAATACTTGGATGCTTATAACAATGTCGCTAGTATAGGACATTGCCATCCTGCGGTAATCAATGCCGTAAATGAACAAATGCAAATGTTGAATACACATACTCGTTATTTACATGAGCGCATTTTAGATTATACCGACGAACTTTTAGCGACCACACCGACTGAAATTAACAAAGCCATGTATATGTGTACGGGTTCTGAGGCGAATGATTTGGCCATTCGTATTGCCCGTGAATACAGTGGTGGTACGGGTATTATTGTGTCGCAAGAAGCCTATCATGGTACTAGTGATCTTACTTCGGGCTGTTCGCCTGCGCTTGGTACAGGACAGACCTTAGCTGCTACAACTCGTTTGGTGGCAGCACCTGATCAATATCGTTTTGAGGGTGAAGATTTAGGTGACTGGTTCGCCGCGCAAATTCAAGCACAAATTGATGATATGAATGCCAATGGCATCAAGTTTGCAGGCTTCTTAGCCGATTCCATTTTTTCATCAGACGGGGTAATGCCAAATCCTACTGGTTTCCTGAAAAAAGCAGTGGATGTAGTGCATGCCAATGGTGGTATTTTCATTGCTGATGAAGTACAGCCTGGTTTTGCTCGTACAGGCGATTCTTTTTGGGGTTTTGGGCGTCATGGTGTGGTGCCCGACATCATTACCACAGGCAAGCCGATGGGCAATGGTATTCCAGTATCAGGTTTACTCGCGAAAGATCATGTGTTGTCTGCCTTTAGTCAAAAAATCCCTTATTTCAATACCTTTGGGGGGAATCCTGTGGCGATGGCAGCGGCGCAGGCCGTGCTGAAAACTATTCAAGAAGAAGAGTTACAAGCCCATAGTCAGCGCCTTGGTGGTCTACTTTTGACAGAATTGCGTAAGCTGATGGAAAAGTATGACTGTGTTGGTGATGTGCGTGGTGCTGGTTTATTTATTGGTTTCGAATTGGTACAAGATCGTTTCACCAAAATGCCTGATAAAGCTCTGGCACTGGATTTGATTGAAGAATTGCGTAATACGCATCGTGTGCTGACCTCTGTTGCGGGACCATATGGCAATGTCTTGAAGTTACGTCCACCATTGGTGTTCCAAGAAAAGGATATTGATTGGTTGGTTGGAGCGTTGGATCAAGCCTTAAGTAAACTGCAAAAATAAACTTAAATGTCATACATATTTAACCCCGCTCAATGAGCGGGGTTTCTTTTTTATTGATGTCTTACCACTTAATGTCGTAATTGGCGTGGTGTACAGCCAAACCAACGCTTGAATGCACGGGAAAAGGCACTGACTTCGGAATAGCCTAATAAAAATGCTACTTCAGAAATCGGTAAATTCTTCTGTTGAATATAGTGTTTGGCCAGTTCATAACGAACTTGATCAATTAGTTGAGTAAAGGTGATGTCGTGTGATTTTAAGCGCCGTGATAAGGTACATGGACTCATATGTAAATCTAGTGCAACTTTTTCCAAGTTGGGTTCACCATGAATCAAATCTTGCTGAATGTGTGCACGGACTTGATTGGTTAAAGTTTGTGACTGCGATTGCGTATTCAGAATTTTTAAAGTGTCGAGCATCATGGTGAGCAGCAACGGGTCTGACTGTGGCATTGCGGTTTTAAGGTCTGATTTGGCAATCAAAATTGAATTGAATGGCTGATCAAAAAACACTGATGCATTAAACAGTTTACTGTGTTCTTGCCAAAACTCGGGACGTGGGTGTTCAAAATGAATTTCGCGTGGTGAATAGTGTGTGCCCAAGACTTCACGAATTACATTCATAAACATGCCCACTGTGAGTTCGGCATCTTGTCGTCGCGATAAAATTGCACCATGCTGGACTTGGTAGTCGAAACGATAGGCATCATTGACTTCAACCATACGGCATAAAGTATCTTTTTGATGCAGATTAAAATGTGAGGTCATGTTCTTTAATGCATCTTCCAGCGATGCTGAACATAAACCAATATAGCCAATCAGTCCTAAAGCTTTGGGATGAAATTGCTGTCCATAATGCAGTCCGAAATTATCGCAATGTGATAGTTTTGCGGATTGTTCCAAGACTTCGCAATAATTGGTGAGTTGCAAACTGAGGGTGGGGCTGAGCAATAATTCAGGATTAATACCACTGATCCCAAAAATGCGATCGACATCGGCACCTTTATGCAGAATAAAGTCACTTAGGCCTGTCGCGGCAGCTGATAAAATGCCTTGGTTGCTGATGTCTTGAGCGTTGATGGAGAGAGGATTAAATTGAATCATGCATAGCCTCTTTTAATACAGAACCGTTATTGTTCTAAATTAAGCAAGAGCTATGCCATTCAATGCTTTACGGTTTGCTTCTGCCTACAGGTATTTTTTTATATACCTGCTGGAATTTGGTTGTTAAGATATTTTTTGCAAAGTCGCACAGTTTCATCCGACCATTGAGCTCCCAAACTTTTGGCCATGTCGGTATAGGCATGTGAACCGAACCAAGCCATCAATTGGATTCTACGTTGCATAATAAAGGTGGGAACCAACGCATACTCTTCTGCACTCACATGCCCAATTTTTTCATAACCATTCAACCATTGTTCGACCCACTTGGGTGCAGCAGTATAGTGTTCATTAAAACTAATTGCTGCAGCTAAGTCATGCATAAACCAGCCCATGCCGCAGTCGTCAAAATCAATCACACCAACCTTTTTTTCATTCAACAACAGATTGGTCAGTCTGAGGTCAGCATGGATCAGCCCATAGTGATCTTTGGACTTCCCAAATTGATTTAGCTCGGTGGCAACACGGCAAATTGCCTCATCAATCACGGCATGATCTACCGATTTTAACTGTGGGGCATGACGCCAGTCACCCCAATGTCCATCGGCAAAAACCATACTTTCATGATCCCAAACAATACGTTGGAAGTAGGCTGGCATCTCCCATGTTTTACTGTGCAGGTGCAGTTGTGCTGTGATTTCACCCAACTGCTTAAAATCACATGGATCGACATTATCTGCTGTAGGCATTACACCTTTCACCCAATGAAAGAGCACTGCATGCCTTGAAATATCTGGACTGAGTGCCAATGTTTGGACTTTATCTCCATGACAGTCGGCAATGGCAATCGGCACCGCGATGCCATGCGCATTTAACGCATCTAACCATGCTAGTTCACTTTCGATTTGTTGTTTGGAATGATAATTGGGACGATGAATGCGTAGTGCATATTGTTGTTGAGCGGTTTTCACAACAAAGGTGGCATTTTCAGATTGGCAGAGTAATTTGATCTCGCCTTGATAGCATGCTGGATAGGTTTGCATGGCTTTTTTTGCCAATTCGTAGAGTTGTTGAATGCTTAAATATTCATTTTGTTGGACGCTCATGTTGTACTCCTTTTCATGCTGATCTTGGGTGCGGAGTCCCAGACTTTGAGCTGATCTTATAAAAGAAAAAAAAGAGCAACTTGACTTCAAGCGACTATGCTCATGATTTATTGTCAAGTTTAAAGCCGATATTTCACCGATATTAAAGTGGTCGAATTTGGTGAAAAGGTGATCGAGCATCATGAAAAATGAAATGATAATGACGGAGAGTGTCGCAGATAACACCGAATATTTTGCCCAACGCCAACTGAAAAAGGGTGCCGTCGGTTGGTTACTGTTGGTGGGGTTAGGGGTGTCTTATGTGATTTCGGGTGACTTCGCAGGTTGGAATTTTGGTATTGCGCAAGGTGGTTGGGGCGGATTATTTGTTGCTACGATTGTAGTGGCATTTATGTATCTATGCATGAGCTTGTCGATGTCAGAAATGTCGACCATGCTGCCAACAGCAGGCGGGGGCTATAGTTTTGCGCGAGTGGCGTTTGGGCAATTTGGTGGTTATCTTACAGGGACTGCAATTCTGATTGAATATGCAGTCGCACCTGCCGCAATTGCAGTTTTTATTGGCAATTATTGTGAAGCTTTATTTGGCATAGGTGGCTGGCCGATTTATCTGTTTTGCTATGTGTTTTTCATGGCAATTCATTTACAAGGTGCAGGTGAGGCTCTGAAAATAATGTTTGGCATTACCGCAATTGCTTGTGTGGCGCTGTTGGTGTTTATAGTGGCAATGGTTCCACACTTTAATGCTGCCAATTTATTTAATATTGCAGTAATGCTAAATACTGCGGGGGCGAGTTCATTTTTGCCTCTCGGTTACATGGGCATTTGGGCTGCTGTCCCATTTGCAATCTGGTTTTTCCTTGCAGTTGAAGGCGTGCCTTTGGCTGCTGAAGAAGCCAAAGATCCAGTCAAATCTTTACCACGTGGTTTAATTGGTTCAATGTTGATTCTGGCTGCATTTGCCCTGCTGATTTTGTTTTTAAGTGCTGGTGCGATGGGTGCAGAGCAAGTGAAAAATTCAGGAGCACCATTGGTTGATGCATTAATTGCAGTCTATGGACAGCATTCATGGATTGCCAGTTTTGTGAATTTTGTGGGATTAGCAGGTTTAGTAGCAAGCTTCTTCTCGATTATTTATGCTTATTCGCGTCAAGTGTTTGCCCTATCGCGTGCGGGTTATTTACCGAAAATATTATCGCTCACCAATAATAAACAAGCGCCGAAATGGGCGATTGTGATTCCTGGGGTAATTGGCTTTGTATTGTCATTAACGGGTGAAGGAGATTTGCTGATTTTGATTGCGGTGTTTGGTGCCACCATTTCTTATGTGTTGATGATGATGTCGCATATTAAATTGCGTTTTTCCCGTCCAGATTTAGCACGACCATATAAAACACCCGGCGGCATCGTCACTTCAAGTATAGCATTGGTTTTGGCCTGTGCTGCAGTGGTGGCGGGTTTAATGGTTAATCCAAAAGTATGGTGTTTGGCAGCGCTAATTTATGGTTTATTCATTCTGTATTATCTGCTGTATAGCAGACATCATCTGGTGGAAGGCACGCCTGAACAAGAGTTTGCATCTATTGAAATCAGAGATGAATAGTTGAGTGAAATTTACCTAATTTTTAAGAATATCAATCCCATTTTTAATGGGCTTGATATTCTTAAATGCTCATTAAATTATTTGGTGGTGTTTTAAAAAGTATGCTGAGATTAAATGAAGCCATTATTGATGTAAAAGAAGGTTAAGTCGAAGGCTTTAAAATGGTTTCCAGGTGGTGTTTCAAGCTTTTTGGAGAAATTACAACTTCTTCTAAAACCACGCCTTATTCGATGCCTTATTTTGCAATTATTACCTTCAATTCCTACAGTAAACAACTTACCAATACTTTGCTTGCAGTTTTTAAAAGCAGTGATGAAACTGTCCCAATGATCACTTGCAATTCGGGTGTAGTGAATACCTAATTGTTTAAGCTTTGTCTTCAACCTTTGGACTGTAGCTAAATGTCTCTTACCCCAAACATAAGCAACAACCTCACCTGTTTCTCGATGGTAGGCGTAAATAAGCCATTGTTTATTATTTTTATTTCCAACAAAAGTCCAGAATTCATCTACTTCGAGAGATTCATAATGACTTTGTTTAGGCTGAATTTGATAGGCCGATTCAGTTAAAGTCCGTAAGACTTTACCGATACTAATGCGCTCAACTTCAGCGATATCTCGTATACCGCTGCCTCTGACCATTAACTGTAATATTTTATGAGTAATGCCAGAATTACATCCTAGATAGCTCAGAGCATGGTCACCAATAAACTGACGTTTGCAGTCTTTGCATTGGTAGTTTTGTTTCCCATCTACTTTGATGCCATTTTTCTTTATACTGTCACTGAGGCAGGTTGGCCATTTGATTTCTAGAGTTATTTGCATTTCTCTGTTTTATCAAAATTCAACCTGCTTTTTTTTAGCATACTTTTTGATACACCACCAAATATTTTTCTTTGCTTCGAGGTCGCTGAGTTCGTAAAAGGCCTGAATACCGCCTGCGGCTTTAATTCCATCTAAAGCGACAGATAGAGCTTCCTGATCTGACGGGAATGTTTCATCTCATACCGTAGAAGTACCATTTTGGTTTACCACTTCCAGTGTCCAGTCACTATCGGGTAATCGATAAATTAGAACTTCAATTTGCTCATTATCCTCTTTTAAAATTTGAGACAAGGGAGAATCGATTAAATCATTTTCATCATAATCCATAGTACTGTCATTATCAGACATCAGCGGCAGCCTTTATTGTATTTAATATCCGTCCATAGTAATGAATGAATTAAATTTTGCCTAGCAGTGGATATTATGGGGTACAAAGAATGGCTAAATTCAAAAAATAATTGCCCCGACAATAAAACAAAATAATCCAAAAATTACCCAAATCCAGACATTCGATTTGGGTTTCTCAGTATGTGATGTATAGAGTGGTTGTTGTTCCTGAGCAGGAATTTTTTGGTTGCCTGCTCTTTTTTTATAGGGTTGGTGCTTGGAATAGGATAGGCCTGTGCCTGGAATACCAACGCTGGTTCGGGTGCCTTTTTTGCCAATATTTAAAGAAGCACCAGGTTTGCCAATGCTCGCGCTACTAATGCCTTTATGCGTCAGATTAATTTTTAATCCAGGTAGCAGTTTAATACTCTTGCGAAATCTGAAGCCCATATTTTTTCCATTTACAAGAACCAGTTTGGTTTCTATCTCAGTTGTCCGGATACAGTGAAATAAGAGTTTGATTCATTCATAGGACTGATCATTTGACTTATCTAGTGAAAAATCAGTATGTTCTTTAACATAAGATATTGGCTTTTAGACAATGAATCAAACATCAAATTATTACAATCAACATGCTCAAGCATTTTTTGAAAATACCTATCAGGTTGAAATGGAAAGTCTTTACGCACCATTTCTAAGATATTTGCCGGAACAGGCATTGATCCTGGATTTGGGCTGTGGTTCGGGTCGGGACACTTTGGCATTTAAGAAAAAAGGCTATCAAGTTGAGGCAATTGATTATTCTACCGAGCTGGTTGAAAAGGCGAGAGAGCTGACAGGCATCGAGGTACGTCAGCAAAGTTTTTATGAGCTGAATGAAGTAGCTAAGTATGATGGGATTTGGGCCTGTGCTTCTCTTTTACACTGTGAAAGAGATCGCCTGACTGAAGTGCTGGCGCGCATATTTAAAGCATTAAAGCCAAATGGTGTGTGTTATATGTCTTTTAAATATGGAAATACAGATCGTGAGAAAGAGGGGCGTAGCTTTACTGATCTAAATGAGCAGCAAGCTCATGACTTACTCAAACAAATCGACCAGGCTTTACTTTTACAGCAATGGATTACAGTAGATAAACGTCCAGACCGTACAGAAGAGTGGTTAAATATCCTGATTAGAAAAATGCAGGCTTAGCCATGTTATTTAGTACAGCTGAAATACCAACACCTCAAGAACAGCTGAAATTCTTGAAGCATATTCAGCAGATATTGCAGTCAGGGACTTTTACTTCGACATATAAGTTTGCTTTGCTGATAAGTATCACGCGTCTGGCGATTGAACAGGGTCAAGATACCGGTGCTGCCTTGCATTTGGACTATCAGGATATTGCGGAAAAGTTTATTGACCTGTACTGGAAACAGTCTCTGCCGTTTCAGTTTAACCAGTATGAGCCTTTTACTATTCATCAAAGCACTGGTAAGCAGGCAAAGATCATCAGTGAAATTCAGAATGCACAGCAACAATTCAAGACCTTGGCCGCGTTGAGAAAGAATGTACTTTACTGGAATAGGCTGAAGCGAACAGTTGCGACAACGGTTAAGCAAATGCCGGTAGTATATTTGCAGAATCTGAATGGTCAAACGGTAGAGTTTCTCTATCATCTGCAGGATTGCAAACAGTCACTTAAGCTGTTGCCCAAGGTGATGTATTGCTTAAGACAATTCAGTGAAATTATTGAAGAGCTGTGCCAGAAGCGCTGGATTGATTTTGTCCGACTGAACAAGCAGAACCTAGTTGTACTTGATGGCTTGCCTGACCTAGATGAATTCATGTTTGCTCCAAGTCGTAATCAATTGGGGCAGGTCGCGGACTTCTTAATTGACTTACAGCAATGCCAGTGTTTTTACTGTGGCAAAAGCCTGAAAAACTCAAAATATGCCGTGGATCATTTTATTCCCTGGTCTCTATATCCTGCCGATACCGGACATAATTTTGTCCTGGCAGATGATAAATGTAATTCACAGAAAAGTAATTATCTAGCGTCCGAGCAATTCCTAGATCAATGGAGAGAACGTAATCATCTGCATGATCAGGCGATTAGTCGGGAGATTTCGCAACTCGGTTTTTTGACCGATCTGCGGCGTTCACATCGGGTTGCAGACTGGGCCTATCAGCAGGCGATTGAGCATGAGTATTTAGTCTGGTTGGGGGGAAAAGAGAAGAAGATATTAGCCCGAGTGTATTAAACTATTAAGTTTCAAAAATATTTTTAACTGTATGAATCACACAAATTCTTTAAAAAGACTGCGTCAATATGTGACGTTAATTTCCTGAAATTTCTTCAAATAATTATTGGAAAAGGATATTTTAAGGACAACTCTTCTTCATAATTGATGATAAGAATGGAACAGCTCAATCCATCAGATCTAAAAGCAATATTACATTCGAAACGTGCCAATCTGTACTATCTTGAACATTGTCGTGTGATGCAGAAAGATGGTCGAGTACTTTATCTGACTGAGGCTAAAAACGAAAATCAATATTGGAATATTCCGATTGCCAATACTACAGTGATTTTATTGGGTACAGGTACATCGATTACTCAAGCAGCCATGCGTATGCTTGCCAGTGCAGGGGTGCTTGTAGGTTTTACGGGTGGTGGTGGAACGCCTCTTTTTATGGGCTGTGAAATCGAGTGGATGACACCACAGAGTGAATATCGCCCAACTGAGTATATGCAAGGCTGGATGCAATTTTGGTTTGATGATACCAAACGCCTAGAAGTAGCTAAACAATTTCAACTCACGCGGATTGAGTTTATAAGAAAAATTTGGTCAAAAGACCGAGATTTAAAAGAGTACAGCTTTTATATTGATGATTTAGATATAACACAAGCTTTAGATGGCTTTGCTAATAAAATTCCACAGCAAACCAAAGTAGGTGATTTACTCCTTACAGAGGCAGCAACGACAAAACAGCTTTATAAAATTGCAGCAACACGTACAGGCTTAAAAGATTTTAGCCGTAACCCTGAACAAGGTGATTTAGCTAATGATTTTTTAAATCATGGCAATTATCTGGCTTATGGTTTAGCAGCGACAACACTTTGGGTACTTGGAATTCCACACGGTTTTGCAGTCATGCATGGCAAGACGCGTCGAGGGGCTTTAGTGTTTGATGTGGCAGATTTAATTAAGGATGCTGTGGTTTTACCGTACGCGTTTATTTGTGCCAAAGAGAAAATGACTGAGCAAGAATTTAGACAGCAGATTTTGCAAAAATTTACCGAGCATAAAGCACTCGACTTTATGTTTGATCAAGTCAAAGCACAAGCTTGCAAAAATCATGATGTAGAGGAGTAAGCATTATGATTGTGACTTTTATTTCCCAATGTGAAAAGAAAGCCATTCCACGCACCCGACGTGTTTTGGATGCTTTTGCTGACAGGATTGGCGATAACACGTGGCAAACCATCATTACCGAAGAAGGTCTAATAGCTGTTAAAAAATTATTGCGTAAAACCGTGACCAAAAGTACAGCGGTGAGTTGTCATTGGATTCGAGGACGGCGTAGAAGTGAATTGCTATGGATTGTAGGAAATCGGAATAAGTTTAATGCTGAGGGAATTGTGCCAGTAAATACTACACAGAAAAAGTTAGATCAAAACAAATGGGAAAATGATTGGCATTATTTACCTCTAATTAAAGCATTAGTAGCTATTTCAGCCCTATTACATGATTGGGGAAAAGCCACAGTTTTATTTCAAGAAAAACTGCAACCAAAGAATAAACAGAGTATAAAGGGTGATCCATTACGCCATGAGTGGATATCCTGTTTATTACTTAATGCCTTAGTACATTCTTCAGAAAATCCAAAAAATGATGAGGCATGGTTGAATTTATTCATTCATCAATCATGGGTTGAAGGCAAACTTAAAGCAACAGTCCTAAAGAATTTAGACAAAACCAAAGCTCTGGATTATTTACCACCTTTAGCTCAGTTGGTGGCATGGTTAATTGTGTCACACCATCGATTACCTACATTAAAATCTAAAGATGAAAATAAAAAGTCAAAAGATTATTTAGAAGATTTTATAGATGAAGATGTAAGAAGTTTCTCTTCATTATTTTCTTATATTCAAGCTGAATGGGGTTATCAAAATAAATTCGATGAAGAAGAATATCAGCAACGCCTAAAACAGTGTTTTGAATTTCCACAAGGTTTATTAAGCCAATCTCAATCATGGACAAAAGAGATTCAAAAATGGTCTAGGCGTTTGTTGCAAGAGCAAGAGAATATTGCACAGGTCTTAAAAGATGGCAGTTGGCGTGTAGTTTTACACCATGCACGTTTATGTTTGATGTTGGGTGATCATTATTATTCATCTTGTGATGCGGATAAAACGTGGAAAACAAATTTGAGCTTAATTGCTAATACTGATCATAAAACTAAACAGCCGAAGCAATTTTTAGATGAACATTTAGTACATGTCAGTAAAAATGCCATGCGTGTTGTACAATCCTTAAGTCGTTTAGCGGATGAAATGGAACCTGCGTATGATATTCAAAAATTAAAAAAGAAAAGTCCGCAAGGTTTTGAATGGCAAGATCATGCAGTTAAAGAGATCAAAAAATTTCGACAAAAATATGACGATGACATCGAACAGGGATGGTTTATTGTCAATATGGCAAGTACAGGCAAAGGTAAAACCATTGCTAATGCCAAAATTATGCAAGCCTTATCTAAAGATGGACTATCACTACGTTATGTGCTGGCATTGGGGCTACGGACTTTAACTTTACAAACTGGAGATTCATACCGTAAAGATATTGGTTTGGGTAATGATGAACTTGCGGTCTTAATTGGTTCTAAAGCTGTACAAGAATTACATCAGCAACAGCATCAGAAACAGAATAATCAAGATGAGAATCCATTGGATGAAATCGGTTCGGAATCTTTAGAACAGCTTTTAGACAATGAGCTTGATTATGCAGAAATGCCTCAAGCTGATTTTATGAATGTTCTATTTCCACAAGCTCAAGCCGAACGTAATAAAGCCTTTTTATATAAGCCTGTTTTAGCCTGTACGATTGATCACATCATGTCGGCAACTGAAACTAAACGTGGTGGCAAATATATTTTACCTAGTTTACGCCTATCTTCTTCTGATTTAGTCATCGACGAAGTAGATGACTTCAATGGCCAAGATTTAATTGCGATTGCTCGATTAATTCATCTTACAGCGATGTTAGGTCGTAAAGTGATGATCTCATCGGCAACGATTCCACCAGCATTAGCAGAAGGTTTTTTCAATGTATATCAGCAAGGATGGCGAGTATATTGCGCTTTTAAAAAGCTCAAACAAGTTCAAACAGTCGGCATGTGGGTAGATGAGTTTAAGTCAAAAATCCAAGGTATTGACTTAATATCAGATAACACGATTCAGCAGTATAAAAATGCTCATGAAGCATTTGTTGAAATTCGGTCAAAAGCTTTAGTACAACAAGTGATTAAACACAAAGCTTATATTATTGAATGTCATGATTTGGTGGCACCGAAAGAACAGAAGCAACTTGAGGAAAGTCTGCAACAACAATATTTTGATCGTATTCGTCAGCATATAGAAAAATTGCATCATCACCATCATACAGTTGAT
Source organism: Acinetobacter sp. SM1B (assembly GCF_003289665.1). Lineage (NCBI taxonomy): Bacteria > Pseudomonadati > Pseudomonadota > Gammaproteobacteria > Moraxellales > Moraxellaceae > Acinetobacter > Acinetobacter sp. SM1B. The sequence goes on along the minus strand of NZ_QMBM01000003.1, from coordinate 41,000 downwards.
GAAACAACAGGGAAAAAAGTGTCATTTGGAGTGTTACGCGTTGCCAATATTCCACCTTGTGTTGCACTCACACAATTTTTACTCAATGCTGAATGGTCAGAAAAAATTGCTCCTCGTGCGATGGCGTACCACAGTCGGCAGATTTTATTGTTACGTAGTGAGCAAGAACGTCATTTGGATACCGTACTCAAGCGTAAAGAAAAACAACATGAACAGCCTATCGCATTTTCAAATGAAGTGATTCGTCAGCATTTGGACAGTACGGATAGTGAACATGTGATTTTTATCCTCGTGGCAACACCTGTGGAAGAAGTAGGGCGTGATCACGATTTTGATTGGGCAATTGTTGAACCTTCTTCTTATCGTTCCATTATTCAATTGGCAGGGCGGGTTTTACGCCACCGTAGCTTGGAAAAAGATATAGAACAGCCGAATATTGGTCTGTTGCAATATAATTTAAAAGGGCTGCGTGGTGCGAAAGTGGCTTTTGAAAAACCAGGTTTTGAAATCAATAATGATAAGTTTAAATTAAAGACCAAAAATTTATCAGATCTGATGGATTTAAATGAAGAGGCTGGAATTAATGCTATTCCAAGAATTCAAGCCAACTCACCGTTAAAAGCTACCGAAAAACTAGCTGATTTAGAACATGCAGTTTTAGCACATAGTCTTACCAATTATAAGCAAGTTGGAGCAAAACCATTAAATGCTTGGTTAACGCAGTATTGGTTTTTAACGGCTTTACCGCAACAGTTTATGCCATTTCGACAAAGCTCACCCAATATTCAGCTCTTTGCAGTATGGAAAGATCGTAAGCTTGTGTTTTCTGAAAAAGATGATTTTGGACAATATATTGATCGAAATGGTTTTTACAAGATTCAATATTCTGAAATGACTGATTTAGAACAGCAACGTTTATGGCTTAATCGAAACTATAGCGACATATTGTGTCGTATGGTTATTGAAAAAATTTCAGAAAATCAGCACATTGAAGACGAAATAGAAGAATTATCAAAACGTTATGGGGAAATTATGTTGCCACAATATGACGAGAATAAAACACTGATGTATTCAGACCAATTTGGCTTAGTGATTCAACATTCAAAATAAAGGGAGGGGGTATGCAAAATATTATCGTAAGCTATTTGGAAGCACGAAAGGAAGATTTTTTACAGTCAAAAATTAATTCTAAGCTACGTGGCAAAAAAAATGAATTTGATGAAGAAGCTCGATTAAAGGTACGTCTAGAGTATCAGGGAGAAGCAGATGCTAAATATAATATAGGAGTATGGTTGGACAATATCATTCGTAAAGTGAAGCCAAATGTCACAACCCATCCTGCAAAATTTACCAATGCCAAAATTGACACAGATACGAGTCAAATTTTTTTAGGTCATTATGTGAATGATGGTTATATCAAAACTGGCAATGTTCATTTAAAGAATAAAGTGGATGTATCAGGTAACTCGGCGACGAATACAATTGTGTATGAACTGTATGATTTACTCGATCAAGATTTGGATAATGATCAGAAACTAATTCATAAATTTGAAGACAATAATGAATCATTAATTCAATTTTTTGAAAAAAATAAAGCCGATTTCGAATACATAAAAGCAAAGTGTTTAAAAGTTTATTATGGTGAAAAATCTACACCTGAAACGCATAGCTCAACTAGACAAGTGTATTTCCCAATAGGGAATAATGAATATCACTTATTATCTGTTAAAACAGCATCAATGTTGATGTATGAAGTAAAAAATCGTATTGATGATATGAATATTTGGGTTGATGGACAACATGCTAGAAGTTTTAAAAAAGAGAATAAATTTTTAGAAGGCGGGTTTAGTGAAGTTTTTGACATTACTGAAATTGGTTTCAGTAATGGTGATTTCATCAAAATGGGCAATTATAGTTTGTTAAATGTCAAAAATAAGGGCATTGCTTATTTACTTTCAAGCTGTCCACCTATTTTAGAAAAACGTACAGTACGATTGCCAAGAACTGATTTTTTTGCGCAGTGTTTATATCGAAAAAATTATCAAGATAGTTTTGTGCAATTGCATAAATTTATGCAGTTAGATCTAAACAATATTGATATAAGAACTGCAATTCGAAACATCCTTCAATTTGTGATTGATCAAGTCATATTAGAAGGACTAAAAATCCGAGAATCTCATCCTGCGGGATGGTCACAACAAGAATATTACGCAAGTTTACCTAAACTACAGCGTATTTGGCTTGATTCAATGTACGCAGAACAACGTGAAAATGATAGTGAATGGCGTAATGAGCTGAGTGAAGACATTGCGCGTTGGATTTTACGCACTTACGAAAAAATCATTAGTGAAGCTGGAATGTTGGGAACGGCTGAAATCAATGATGTGAAACAGCGTGTAGAAGAATCATTGCGACAAGCCAAGGAGTTTTTTTAATGCGTCATTTTTTATTGATTCCGCATCTTAAACTTCATAATGCCAATGCCATGAGCAGTCCTTATACGATTGGTTTTCCTGCAATGACCGCATGGCTTGGGGCAGTGCATGCACTTCAACGTAAACTCAAGCAACAAGGATGTGATCTTAACTTAAAGAAAGTAGCAGTGAGTTGCCATGAGTTTAATTTGCAAACCTATAAGGGAAAAAAGGATTTTGTAAAATCTTTAAAAGTATATAGAAAAGCATCAATTTTTGACGCTGACTATGGAAAAAAATATCCTAAAGACGTTTATAAATCCAAATATGATGCTCCTCTAACATCAGATGCTTTTAACGAAGAAGCTCGTTGTCACTTAGAAGTGTCTTTATTGATTGAAATTGAAAGTTCATCTAAAAGACAGAGAGATCAGCTTTTAGAGCTTGTACATGAGATTGTGGCTGGTATGAAATTTGCGAGTGGTGATGTGCTCTCAGTTAAGCCCTGCACAATATTAAATTTTGATGATGATGAAGATCAATCACAGCAATTACGTCCGATTTTAAATAAGTTGATGCTTGGGCATGTACTCATCGAACGTCGTGATTTGGTTATACAAAGTATGCAAGAGGGCAAAGATGCTTTGGATAGTGTCTTGGATTATCTCAAAGTCACCCATAGTTCAATTCAAGATGATGAAGGCAAAGTGACTTGGACATCAAAACGTCAAGCACAAGGCTGGCTTGTTCCTATTGCAGTGGGTTTTCAGGGAATTTCAGAACTCGGACAAGCCAAAAACCAGCGAGATGCCAATACACCACATCGCTTTGCAGAAAGTGTGCTGACTCTAGGTGAGTTTGTGATGCCATATCGGATTGAAAGTATTGACCAGTTATTATGGCAATACCATGTTGATTTAGAAAATAATTTATATCTATGTCAAAACCAAAATACACATTAATTTAGACTTTACAAGGAAAAATACTCATGGCTAAAAATGAAAAAGCAGTTGCAAGTGTTCTTGCATTTGAAAAAAAACTCGTTCCGTCTGATGGTTATTTTTATGGAACAACATGGGCAAATCGTACAGAACAATCCGCTTTAAAGCTGATTGAAAAGTCAGTGCGTGGCACAATCTCAAACCGTTTAAAAGCTGCTGATGCTGATCCATTAAAATTAGATGCTAAAGTGGAAAATGCTAATCTTCAAATTGTTGATGCATGTGCATTAGCAGAGCATCAAGATACGTTAAAAGTCGCATTCACTTTAAAAGTTTTAGGTGGTATTGAACAACCATCAGCATGTAATAATGAAACATTTCTAAATTCATATAAAGAAGTAGCGAAAAACTATATTCAAACTCATGGTTTTGTTGAGCTAGCTAAACGTTATGCCTTAAATATTGCTAATGCGCGCTTTTTGTGGCGTAACCGTGTAGGTGCAGAAAAGATTGAAGTTGTAGTGAAAGTTAATGAAAGTGATGCTGTAACGTTTAATGCCTTTGATTATAAATTACATGATTTTGACTGTGTAGATGCTAAGGTGCAAAACTTAGCAGATCAAATTGCACAAGCTTTAAAAGGTGAAATACCTTACTTATTAATTAAAGTAGAAGCTTACGCTTTAGTTGGAAAAGCTCAGGAAGTTTATCCAAGTGAAGAACTTGTTTTAGATAAAGGTAAGGGCGATAAGAGCAAAATTCTTTATCAAGTGAATGACGTAGCTGCGATGCATTCTCAAAAAATTGGTAATGCATTACGTACCATTGATACGTGGTATCCAGACTTTGAAGAGCAAAAATCTGCTATTGCTATAGAACCTTATGGTGCTGTGACGAACTTAGGCAAAGCGTATCGCACACCTAAAGCCAAACAGGATTTCTTTAGCTTATTTGATAAATATGCTTTAGGAGAATCTTTAGAAAATATTGAACAAGAGCATTATGTGATGGCTGTGCTCGTACGTGGTGGTGTTTTTGGTCAAAGCTCTAAGGATTAATATGAAATTTTATCAAGAAATCACCTTGATTGATCAGGCTGAAATTTCTCCTTATTTCATTTGGTCTAAGCTTTATGCACAATTGCATATTGCTTTAGCGGAACAAAAAAATATTGAGGAGAAAGTCAATATTGGTGTGTCTTTTCCTCACTATATTTATGAAGAAAAAGGCGATAATGAAAAAGCGAAGATTAATTTAGGAAAAAAGCTACGTTTATTTGCTGACTTTGAATCTGATTTAAAAAAATTAGATATCAGACATTGGCTTGATCGTTTAGAAGATTATGTACATATCACTTCTATTCGTGAAGTACCTAGCGACATTAAAGGCTATGCCATTTACAAGCGTAAGCAAGTGAAAACCAATGCTCAGCGTTTGGCACGACACCGTGTAAAACGTGGTGATATTGGTTTTGATGAAGCATTAGCAAGATATAGCAATGTGGTGACCACAACTAACTTGCCTTATATTGAAATGAAAAGCCTGAGCACTTCAGATCAGCAAAGTGAAAAACGTTTTAAATTGTTTATCGAAAAGCAATCTGCTGAAAAATCTGAAACTCAGGTTTTTAGCACTTATGGATTAAGTTCGGTGTCATCTGTACCAGAATTTTAACCCAATATTTTTATACTCTTTAACAGCTTAATAAAATCAATAGCTTATGATAGTGGTTTAAAACTTGGGTCTTTTGAGAGATTTAAGAGTTAAATCACTGTTATAACTTTATTTTTTGCTTTAAAATTGCTGTTCACTGCCATATAGGCAGCTTAGAAAAGAGGGGGCTGTGCTCTGGATTACACGAAATGGTTCACTGCCATATAGGCAGCTTAGAAAAAGGACTTTGGGTGTCCAGTGATTGCACTGTCGTTCACTGCCATATAGGCAGCTTAGAAATTGGACAATAAAAAAGGCGCTCATTGCGCCTGGTTCACTGCCATATAGGCAGCTTAGAAATTTTGTTCAGCTACCAATTCCTTGCCGCACTTGTTCACTGCCATATAGGCAGCTTAGAAAGTGTCCGTTTTGCTTGTTTGAGTATTCCAGGCGTTCACTGCCATATAGGCAGCTTAGAAAATTCACAGTGACACCACCGTCAGCAGTCAGAAGTTCACTGCCATATAGGCAGCTTAGAAAATGCATTCGGTGCGGTAATCCCAATAGCCAGGGTTCACTGCCATATAGGCAGCTTAGAAATTTTGATGTGTGGGATGATAGAACCCCCTTAGGTTCACTGCCATATAGGCAGCTTAGAAAGATATGAGGTGCGACCTTTTTTAAGTGATGCAGTTCACTGCCATATAGGCAGCTTAGAAATTGGTGAAATCACAGCAATGACCTGGAAGAATGTTCACTGCCATATAGGCAGCTTAGAAATGTAAACCATTTTCCTTCATGGATATTGATTTGTTCACTGCCATATAGGCAGCTTAGAAAATTAAAAAGCCAGCATATCCTTTTGGGATTTCGTTCACTGCCATATAGGCAGCTTAGAAACAATGAATCCGCTTACCCCGATTGAGGTCTGTGTTCACTGCCATATAGGCAGCTTAGAAATGCAAAGAGGTGATGCAGCTATGGCCCGCGCAAGTTCACTGCCATATAGGCAGCTTAGAAATTTAAACAATGGAAAATTAAAATCAAATCGTTGTTCACTGCCATATAGGCAGCTTAGAAAAACAATCTTTTTGGTGAGTTGTTCTTCTGGAAGTTCACTGCCATATAGGCAGCTTAGAAATTTCGAGGATAAAAAGGATGAATGATCTAGATGTTCACTGCCATATAGGCAGCTTAGAAATTTAAACACGACAAGCGCAAAGTTCGCGCCTAGTTCACTGCCATATAGGCAGCTTAGAAATAATCAAATAACACATCAAACTTTTATAAGCAGTTCACTGCCATATAGGCAGCTTAGAAATTCAATCGAGCTTCACGTTGTTCTGCCTCAGCGTTCACTGCCATATAGGCAGCTTAGAAATGTGTGAATACCTTTTCACCCGACTCAAATAAGTTCACTGCCATATAGGCAGCTTAGAAAATGAGCGAAATGCAGGGATTGTAGGCGGCCATGTTCACTGCCATATAGGCAGCTTAGAAAACTGAATTTCATCCCATTTCGTCAGTGAAAGCGTTCACTGCCATATAGGCAGCTTAGAAAACTCGACCACCTGGCTAACGTGGCATTGCCGGGTTCACTGCCATATAGGCAGCTTAGAAATCTGAGGGGGTATTTCAAGAATTAATCGATATGTTCACTGCCATATAGGCAGCTTAGAAAGCAATCCAAGTGTTTCAAGTGACTATCCACTTGTTCACTGCCATATAGGCAGCTTAGAAAAGCAAGAAGCCACCGACATTGAAAACCGCATTGTTCACTGCCATATAGGCAGCTTAGAAATCAAGCTTCTCTTTTAACTCAGTTGGCATTCTGTTCACTGCCATATAGGCAGCTTAGAAATGCCCATTCATTCATGGCCACGGCTGACCAGAGTTCACTGCCATATAGGCAGCTTAGAAAAGAGCGCCTAAGCCCTCATCGCTATCACCCATGTTCACTGCCATATAGGCAGCTTAGAAATGCTTGAGGGAAGAACTTAATTCCTGCGTACTGTTCACTGCCATATAGGCAGCTTAGAAAAACTACAGTGGTGATTGAGAGATGAGTGAGATGTTCACTGCCATATAGGCAGCTTAGAAATCAATGCATCGCCCTCGATGGGGTCGGCAAATGTTCACTGCCATATAGGCAGCTTAGAAAATGATCTAAGCAAGCACATTGGCACTATTGCGGTTCACTGCCATATAGGCAGCTTAGAAATTCGGAATATCTTGTTGAGGAGCAGATTGATAGTTCACTGCCATATAGGCAGCTTAGAAAAATCATCTCTCAATCACCACTGTAGTTGGGCTGTTCACTGCCATATAGGCAGCTTAGAAATAGATGCATCTATCGAACCAAACTACAGCAACGTTCACTGCCATATAGGCAGCTTAGAAAAATGGCTTGCAATCGGTTTATTTGGAAGACACGTTCACTGCCATATAGGCAGCTTAGAAAAGATTGTTTCTACACCACCACCGTTCGCTTCTTGTTCACTGCCATATAGGCAGCTTAGAAATTTGTGAAGTTTCACTCTGATATTGGTCAGGTGTTCACTGCCATATAGGCAGCTTAGAAAGGGAAGATTTGGCAGCACACCATGCGGTTTTTGTTCACTGCCATATAGGCAGCTTAGAAATGACTGTTCGGCCTAAGCCTAAATTTGCTTGTGTTCACTGCCATATAGGCAGCTTAGAAACAAGAGCCAGAAACACCGCTAGCCCAATCAATGTTCACTGCCATATAGGCAGCTTAGAAATTAATCAAAATCTAAGGCGGCTTCAATCACGCGTTCACTGCCATATAGGCAGCTTAGAAATTTAATTAGATCAGGGTTTTTTAATGTCAAAAGTTCACTGCCATATAGGCAGCTTAGAAATGAATTTAATCCAAGCCAAGGAAGATGGGCAAGTTCACTGCCATATAGGCAGCTTAGAAAGATCAGGCCATGATTGCAAAGACTGCATCGATGTTCACTGCCATATAGGCAGCTTAGAAAACTAACGTTCCAGCTGCTGCATCCATCTGACGGTTCACTGCCATATAGGCAGCTTAGAAAGATGGGGAATTTCGGCAATGCTATGCCGGATGGTTCACTGCCATATAGGCAGCTTAGAAATGGCCTCCAGATGAAGTCGCCTTTATCTTCTTGTTCACTGCCATATAGGCAGCTTAGAAACATCTGAGTGAGAAAACCAAGACGGAACTACTGTTCACTGCCATATAGGCAGCTTAGAAAAAGTTTTCCGGTAAGCTGATAATAATGGATGGGTTCACTGCCATATAGGCAGCTTAGAAATGTAGAGGTTAAACGTCAAATCCAACAAGGCAGTTCACTGCCATATAGGCAGCTTAGAAAAAAAATATTGGTTTTAAAAGATTGAGTATCTAGTTCACTGCCATATAGGCAGCTTAGAAATTTCGATTCAACAAAGGTTTATGTTGTCACTGGTTCACTGCCATATAGGCAGCTTAGAAATTGCGATCATCAGTTCCCTTTTTATTGCTAGTGTTCACTGCCATATAGGCAGCTTAGAAAGTACTCTGAGAACGGCCAGCGCGAAGCTGCCCGTTCACTGCCATATAGGCAGCTTAGAAAAGTTAAGTGGATAGGTTCATTATTATTAAAATGTTCACTGCCATATAGGCAGCTTAGAAATGCAGATAAGCAGCTAAAGCTGGTGATCCCTG
>NZ_QMBM01000003.1:0-32204 GCF_003289665.1 Acinetobacter sp. SM1B | reverse complement strand
CAGTTCCCTTTTTATTGCTAGTGTTCACTGCCATATAGGCAGCTTAGAAATTCCGATATTATGGGCATTATGGGTATTTTAAGTTCACTGCCATATAGGCAGCTTAGAAATGAAATACATAAAAAACAAAGAACAATCATAGGTTCACTGCCATATAGGCAGCTTAGAAATGCCGTCCGCATCTACAAGCGCCGCTGGTTTAGTTCACTGCCATATAGGCAGCTTAGAAATATCCGGTAGATAGTTACATGTCTTCTGGTGGGTTCACTGCCATATAGGCAGCTTAGAAAAGTGTGAGAAGTTTTCAGACTCTAGAGTATGCGTTCACTGCCATATAGGCAGCTTAGAAACTTTCAACACGCCATTTGATATGACTGTTTTGCGTTCACTGCCATATAGGCAGCTTAGAAATCCAAGAGCATCCCCGAAACGACCAATTCGAAGTTCACTGCCATATAGGCAGCTTAGAAAATGCATAGCGTTTCGAGTAAGTATTTGGCTCAGTTCACTGCCATATAGGCAGCTTAGAAAAGCACTTCACCTGTTTCGATATTTCGAGCGCGGTTCACTGCCATATAGGCAGCTTAGAAAAGTATTAGCCTCAATAAAAGCCTGAAGTTCAGGTTCACTGCCATATAGGCAGCTTAGAAATGTCTGAGCAGCTTTTAAAGTGCCATGTTCATGTTCACTGCCATATAGGCAGCTTAGAAAACATCCCAGAATAAGTACGCGCAACCGGATCAGTTCACTGCCATATAGGCAGCTTAGAAAAAGCCTTCAACCTCACCTTCAGATAAGCCATAGTTCACTGCCATATAGGCAGCTTAGAAAACTGTCGTTGTTGAAGAAATTGGCAATGCAGCAGTTCACTGCCATATAGGCAGCTTAGAAAAATACAAATATCTATGGAAAAGCCAAATTTGAGTTCACTGCCATATAGGCAGCTTAGAAATTCTAAAGCTGGGAAATTGTAGTTTCCAACGCGTTCACTGCCATATAGGCAGCTTAGAAATGTCATGACCTTACTCCGCATCTCTGCTTTTGCTTCACTGCCATATAGGCAGCTTAGAAAACAGTTTCATAAGAGTTTTGAACTGTCATCAAGTTCACTGCCATATAGGCAGCTTAGAAAACATGCTCCAATTTATATTCTGTTTATTCGGTGTTCACTGCCATATAGTCAGCTTAGAAAATGAAGAAATCAGAACTTTTCAAAGCAGCTCAGTTCACTGCCATATAGGCAGCTTAGAAATGAATTGGAATCAGCGAAACAGGTAGGGCGTCGTTCACTGCCATATAGGCAGCTTAGAAAACTGAATAAGCCCTCTGCTTCAGCAAAGACATGTTCACTGCCATATAGGCAGCTTAGAAAATTCGAGCTACGCATTTGCGTCATCGTGTGAGGTTCACTGCCATATAGGCAGCTTAGAAATTGTGAGTATTGGTCAGAGAATTTCAAAATTAGTTCACTGCCATATAGGCAGCTTAGAAAATTGCAGAACACTTTCAAGAGACCATTTTTCGGTTCACTGCCATATAGGCAGCTTAGAAACAGCATAACTACCAGTCGCCTTTGGAAGCAGCGTTCACTGCCATATAGGCAGCTTAGAAATTGATTCAGTATTGCGGCATTGAAGCATCCCGGTTCACTGCCCTATAGGCAGCTTTGAAGTATTATCTTCAGTAATACTTATGCAAACGAGAGTTTCTGTAAATAATTTTTGTAATAAAAAAGCCAATTATCTCAGTAAGATAATTGGCTTAAGCAAAGAGTTTGGCTATCCGCTTATTCTTCGATCATCCCAATAACACGGCACTACAATCAAATTATTTTCATGTAACCGAGACCATAATCTTACACCTAAATCCCGCTGCATATTTTGGACTGTGAAATTGGAAATCAGCAGGGTAGATTTCATATTGTCATAACGACTATACAAAACCTTATGCACCATCTCCAGGCGTTTTTCATGCCGGTCATGCAGGCCATATTCATCTATGACCAATAAATCAAAACTAGAGAAATGGTCGATAACTTCCTTCTCAGAACGTGAAGCATCTGACCAGGTGTCCATCATTTTTTGAGCAATTTCTGCACTGGTATAGTAGCGCGCAGATTTTGTACTGTTATGCAGAATGTTGCGAATAATTGATGCACTCAGATGGGTTTTACCTGTACCCGGTGTACCAATCATCAACATGTTCGGGTTGTGGTCAGAAATAATTTGCTGTGCAAAGGCCTGACATAGCTTGATGGTATTGTCTTGTGCAGGGCATGCAATTACATAATTCTTGAAGCCACGATCCAGGTATCGTTTATTAAGTCCTGAATTTCTAATTTTCTGTTGTAGCAATCGCTGTTGCAGTTCATCCTCATAGGCTGCATGTGAGTGATGGACGGTTTCTTTGGCACACAATTTACAGAGCCTGTGACCTGCAATTTCCATCAGGGGTATATGATGGGTAGGGCAAAGTGTTTCTGTTGTTTCTGCGCGAAACTGGAGTGTTTTAAGCATGGTTTTCATGGCTGATCTCCTAAATCCATTTTGAATTTTCTAAAAAACTCTCATTTTTTTCTTCAAAATTTGAAAATGAAGATGAAGATGAAGATGAAGATGAAGATGAAGATGAAGATGAAGGGCATGATTCAAGCATGACTTGAGTAATACTCGGGCTCTTCTCAGGAGCTGCTTGAGTATTTACTTTTCGTTGCTTAGTTGATGCTTGAGCATTACTTGCGGATTTATTCCAGCGTGCTTGAGCTGCATTTTTAGCTTTATCAGATTTCATTTGCTGATTTTGCAATGCCTGGCTTTTTAAACTGGTTAAAAAACTTGAATGAATCTGCTCAGACTCGACTTCAAACAATTCCAGAGCCATCAGCGTATTCAACAAAGTTTTAGCCTTGGTGTGCTGAGGTAATTTCGTGATGCTGCATACAGTAGCTAAGTCATGAGGAATGGCACCATTTTTCCAGAAATCCATCATTAACAGCAGTGCCGCACCAATTTGTTCTGCCGTCATTCGTGCAAATTTTGCCTGTAGGTCGCCAATATAGAGTGGCATCCAAATTGAAATATCTTTATGCATGTGTTCACCTTTTTATAGGTATAGAGGGACTAAGGTCATCGATTGGATGACCTTCTGTCTGTGTTTGTTTTATTAGTGAGCGAGACTCATTAAGCGGAGACGGGCCTGTTGGGCCAAGTCATCGTAATGGGCTTGCCCTTCATCCAACATTCGCTGTAACCAGAGTCTCAACGCCTGGTGATCATCGAAGCATTTATTGATTTCCAACAAAAAAGCTAGATTGTGAAGTTTGGGAATGTGTAGCTCATGGATTAATTCACGAGCGACCATATCTGCTTCAGGGCTGACGACCACACCACCAAAGAAAGCTTTACTATTCATGTGCAAGCTCCTCTGTATTTAGTTTTTCCAGCATGGCTTCAAATGCACTGCCATCGCGGCGCGTAACATTGGGGATGTAACGGCTATAGACTCGAAACAGCATTTCAGTCGTTGAATGTCCCAATTGACGTGCGATCCATTCCGGATTTTCTCCTGCTGACAGCCAAAGAGTTGCTGCTGTATGGCGTGTTTGATAGGCTCTTCTAGACTTCAATCCTAGAAAGCGCAAGATCGGATGCCAGACACGTTTATTCACCAGACGATAATCGAGAGGTCCACCATCACGATTGCAGAAAACAAACTCTGATTTACCATTATTTAAGCTTTTCTGTTGGAGAAAGGCTTGGTAAACGCGGTCATTCATCTGGATCGTGCGGTCAGAACCATAAGTTTTGGTTCCACCAAGCACACCATTCACTAACGCCTCTCTGATATGGATTTCACGACGCTGTAAGTCGATATTTTTCCATTGCAGACCATCGATTTCACTGGTACGCATACCCGTAAAAAAGCGAACGGTGTAATAGGGGCGGAAGTCTTCACGCACTGTGGTAAGAATTTTATGCACCTCTTCCAGAGAAAAAGGTGTGACTTCAATCTTGCTTTCCTTCAGATTGTTAATATTTTTATAAGGCGACTCAAACTCGTATCGTTCAGCCGCATCATTGAGTATCATACGTAAAGGCGTCATGATTTGATTGATCCTCGATGCTTTCAGACTTGTTTGATCTTTTCCGTGTGTCACTTTGGCGAGAGAGGCACGGAAGTTCAGCAAGTCTGACTTCTTGATTTTCGAGAGAACCTGATTACCAAAAGCAGGAATCAAATAGTTTTTGATCACAATTGAAACCTTTTGCTGATATGAGGTTCTCCATTCAACTTGTTTCTGCTTAAACCACAATTCAGTAAACTCTTTAAAAAGAGGAACTTTGGTCTGTACAGCAATTTGCTGACTTCTTTTTTCCTTAAACTCCTCAACACGGTTACTTTTTGGAAAGTACTTTTCGTATTCAAAAGTTCCCAAAGTAATTTCAGCTTCAAGCTGTTCGAGACGTTTTTTCAAAATGCGACGGTTATAAGCATTGTCTTCAAGATTGGTTGTTTCTCTGCAACGAATGCCCATGTAGCGAAAGTCGGCAATCAGTTTGCCACTTCGTTCCCGGATGGTAGCCATCAGTTAAACCTCCTAAGCCTTATTGCAAAGCATCCATGCTTAAACCAGTGAATTTAAGCATTTCAGTTTCAATACGTTCCCAAACAAAAAGAATTTTGCGGCCACCAAAAGGACGGATGTAGTGAACACCTTCAATAAAGACACTGTCCTTCAGCTGGTTGCGAATGGTACGAGCGTCGTACTGGATTTTTTCAGCCAGTTGCTGGGCTGTGAGATAGGTATATGACATAATTGTATTCCTAGCGTAATTCATCGGATGTAAGGAATTTTTCATCCTTAGACCTAAAATAACCTCGAATTTAATTAAATGCAATTAAATTTTCATTGTATTAGAGGAAAAATTAATGGTTATTTGTAAGCTACCAATATTGTTGGCTGAAAGAAAAATGCGTGTAGCTGACTTAATTCGTGGTACAGGCATTAATAAGACAACTTTGCATAAGCTTTATAATGGCGAATTGACTCGAATTGATTTGGAGACCATCGATCGAATTTGTGATTATTTGGATGTACAGGTAGGGGATTTATTTGTTTTTGAAAAAGACAATAAAGAACAATCTGTTAGTGAGTAGTTTGGTCACAAATGGTCACATCAAAAAGTGAAATGGTCACAAATTATTGATCATTTGGTAAAAAATACCTTGTTTGGAAGAGAACAGGGTGATTTTTTGCCTTCAAAAAAGCTCTGAAAGTGGTGATCGATTGAGGACATTTAAGATCAATTGAGACCATTTTTTTTGTTGTGGGCACGCCATGGTCACATCTTGGTCACAAAATACGAATTACATTAAGAATATTTTTTATTGAATCGAATAACAAAGGAAGGAGAGTTTTTAAAAAATATAATAAAATCAACAATAAAAAAGCCCCAATCTTTCGATCAGGGCTTTTAGAATTTGGAGCGGGAAACGAGACTCGAACTCGCGACCCCAACCTTGGCAAGGTTGTGCTCTACCAACTGAGCTATTCCCGCAGGGTCGAATAATTTTTTACTATTAAAAAACTAAACAAAAAAGAATCTGGAGCGGGAAACGAGACTCGAACTCGCGACCCCAACCTTGGCAAGGTTGTGCTCTACCAACTGAGCTATTCCCGCATGCCGTGTATAATACAGCATGCAAAAACAGGGTCAATAACTTTATGAGAAATCTTGCACCGTTTGCATAAAATAAAATCAATTCAGCCAATTCAGCGCTATAAATCGACAAAATTTATGCAAAATTTTGTTAAAACAGGGCCTTGGCAACCTTTAACTCTCCTTGAGTACAGTAAAACTCATGACAGAACAGGGTATACTGAATAGAATTTGGATCATTTGTAATTGCGGAGAAGGCCATGAGTATTGAACAAGTCTTAAGAGAGCGTCTGGCTACCCTGTCTCCATCTCATCTTGAGGTGGTAAATGAGTCTTCTGGTCACGGTGGCTATTACCCGGGTAAGGAATCACACTTTAAAGCGGTAATTGTGAGTGAAGCTTTTGCAGGCCTGCGTCAGGTACAGCGTCATCAGAAAGTCTATGCCGCAGTAGGCGATTTACTGAGCCCGGAAAAAATCCATGCATTAGCAATCCATGCTTTTGTTCCAGAAGAGTGGAGCGGTCAGGATACGACCAGTCCTGAATGTGCACATGCCCCAAAAAACTAAGAGGAACATATGGAAACCCAATTATTAGTCAAAATTATCCATATGTCAGCGGCCAGTCTGGCAATTATCGCGATTCTGGCACGTGCATTTACCTTGTTTGTTGGTACACAGGGCAATTTACCTAATCCGGTCGCACGCAAGCTATTTGTTGCCTTGCAGCATCTGGCACTTGCCGTAATTGCTTTGACGGGTGTCATTTCGCTAGTGATAAAAAACTTTGAAGTACAACCCTGGTTCTATGCCAAGGTCATTTTATTTCTGGTACTGGTGTCATCTTTGATGAAAGCCTATAAAAAAGATGATTCTGTCCTGCTGGTTCAACGTCGTGCTGGCCTGGTTATTGCAATTATTTCATTAGCTGCAATTATGGCACTGGTGATTATCAAGCCAACTTTTGGCTAGAAAATAACATCATTTTGTTTGGCTAAATTTAAAATAGATTGATAAAAATAATAGGGGGTTTTAATGCGTACACGTGTGGTATTTAACCAAAAAGGTGGCGTGGGGAAGTCGAGTATTGCTGTTAATCTGGCAGCAATCAGTGCACATCAGGGGCATAAAACCTTACTCATTGACCTCGATCCACAGGCTAATTCCAGCCAGTATCTGCTTGGTGATGATGCAACCTATTCGGCAGACAAGCCTGCATTAGAACCCAATATTGAAAACTATTTTGATGAAGTGCTGGGCAGCCAGCAGAACAAGGGTCTGATTGGCAATGCCATCGGCTCAATTCTAAAAACCCGCACTAAAGGCCTGGAAAGCTATGTGCACCAGTCACCGTTTAAACATCTGGATGTGATTCCAGCCAGCCCAAGTCTCGGCACACTGGCACATGCACTGGAATCCAAACATAAGATCTATAAACTACGTGATGCCTTACAACAGTTAACGGGTCAGTATGAGCGGGTGTTTATTGATACGCCGCCGGCTTTTAATTTCTTTACCTTATCAGCTTTAATTGCGGCAGATCGGGTACTGATTCCCTTTGACTGTGATGTATTTTCCAAACGTGCCCTGCATACCCTGATTGAAAATGTCATCGAAACCCAGGACGACCATAATAACCGTCTGGAAATTGAAGGGATTGTGGTTAATCAATTTCAGGCTCAGGCCAAACTGCCACGTGAGGTGGTGCAACAGCTGAAAGATGAGGGCTTGCCAGTATTGGAAAATATGTTGCCACCATCGGTGGTCATGAAAGAATCCCATCAGAAAAATCAGCCCTTAATTCATCTGGCTACTGATCATAAATTGACTCAGGCCTATCAATCGTTGTTCAATGAGATTGAGCAAAAATAAGATTGATGATTCCAGCATGAAACTCATGAAATTCAGTCTTGGCATCGTGGGCCTGACTTTGTTAAGTGCCTGTGCTACGACCGTCAAGCCGACCTATGTGTCGCCAACCCAATACCAGTCCTATGACTGCGGTCAGCTGCAAGGCGAATATAACCGTATTCAGCAGTATATCGACAATGGTGTACAAGCGCCGAAACGAACGGGTGTTGGCGTAGGCGTCGGTGTAGGTGGTGGCTGGGGTAGCCATAGTGGTTGGGGCATTGGGCCGAGCATTTCAGTGAATATGGGTCAGTCCTCTAATACCAAGAAGACCGAACTGGCACGTGTTTTAGGTGAGCAGGAAGCGATTGTTCAGGCAGCACGCTATAAGAGCTGCCCACTGATCATTCGCCAGGCTGTACCAAAAACATAATGATGAAGATAGAAAATAAAAATGCTGACTGAGGTCGGCATTTTTTTAGCATCGCAGTCCGGAAAGGGGCGTTATTATGCATATAAAACTAGCTGGAATGACTGCTCGGAACAAATTTATGAGAATTTTCATCTTGTTATATATTGAGCAGATTCGTTAATGTTGCGCCATTCTTTGCGGTAAGTTTGCGTATGATCGAAAACTGGCTATTTATTCTGGCTGTAATTACAGTATTGATGATTCCGGGCCCAGGCAATGCACTGGTTGCCAGTGCGGCACATCAACATGGTCAGGCCAGAACCAGTTTATATATACCTGCTATTCTGCTGGGTTACTTCTATGCCATTAATGTCTGGGCCTTGCTAATACATCTTGCTGTCCCGATCTGGCCGAATTTCCAGGGCATGCTGCATATACTGAGCACAATTACTGTAGGCTGGATGACCTTCCGGTTGTTTAAAGCCAGGCAGCTAGAGCAGCATAATCATAAGCACCCGATGATCCGGCCTTGGCAGATGTTTACTGCGACTTTAAAGAATCCTAAAGCGGCTTTGTTTGCTTCTGGTATTTTTCCCATGGCGACCTGGGAAAATCCAACTAATTTCGTACTGGTCTTCGCGATATTTAGTCTGGTGACATTACCGGTGTTTGTCTTCTGGATGGCGTTTGGTCAGGCAATTCTGGCAGGGAAATCTGAGAAAATAAAAACCGACCTCGTATATAAAGGGTCGGTTCTGTTTGTGCTGCTTTGCCTGATTCCGCTGATCATCAGTTTGTTTAACTGAATTCAGCGATCAGGATTTAAGCCATTTTGTTCTTTTTCAGTTTTTGTTGAATAAAACCGAAGATGCCTGGCAATACACTAATAATGATGATGCCGAAGATCAAATAGGTAAAGTTATCTTTAACGATTGGCATATTTCCAAACAGATAACCCAAAATCACAAAAGAGCTGATCCACAAAAAACCACCAATCACGTTATAGCTCAGGAAGTATTTATAATTCATGCTGCCAGCACCGGCCACAAAAGGAGCAAAGGTACGGGCGAAAGGCACGAAACGGGCAAAGATAATCGTCTTGCCACCATGTCTGGCAAAAAATTGCTGGGTTGCTAGCAGATGTTTTTTATTGATAAAGCGCGATTCAACTTCAAACACACGCGGCCCAATGAACTTGCCAATATGATAGTTCAGCGTATCGCCCAGTACTGCTGCCACAAATAGGAGCGGAATCAGTACCCACGGATCCATGGCCCCAGTAGATGCTGCAAGTGCCCCCGCAGCAAACAGCAAGCTGTCACCCGGCAGGAAAGGCATGACTACCAGTCCCGTTTCTACAAAGATAATCAGGAAAAGAATGGCATAAATCCACACCCCATAATTGGTGATGAATTCAAGCAGATGGTCATCTACATGTAGGATAAAATCAAGCAGTTCCATGGCGCCAATACAAGCAAAAGTGTGCCCAAATCCTAACAGTGATTAGGCTTAAAGTCAGCATCAAAAGTGGTCTATTTCCAGTCTAATCATTCTAAAAATAAAACGATGAATCTTATTTTGGTTATTAATAATTAAAAATGAAACTTATAAGATGTGCTCATATTTTAGCAATCATTTTCGAGTTTTTATCATGTTGAATCCAAATCGTATTATCGCCAATCTTGTTGCTCATCCTGTACTTGAATCCGTAACATTCGTGTCTGCACGTGCCTTAATGGCTTATATTTTTATTGTGGCAGGTTGGGGCAAAATCGCTGGTTATGACGCAACGGTTGGTTATATGCAAGCTATGGGTGTTCCTGCTGAATTATTACCTGTGACGATTTTGCTGGAATTGGGTGGTGGTTTAGCGATTTTATTTGGCTTGCAGACCCGTGTAGTGGCAGCACTTTTGGTTGGCTTTAGCTTAGTGACTGCATTTTTATTTCATGGTACGCCTGAGGATGCAGTGAACTTTATGAAAAACTTTGCGATGGCAGGTGGCTTATTGCTATTGGTATTACAGGGTGCAGGTCGTTTCAGTCTTGATCATCTGATTGAGCACCAATAACAAAGCAACGCTCCAATCGAGCGGTCTAAGACCGCTTTTTTTGTGGATACATAACATTAAACTAGCTTTACCGAATTAAGCTTCGTTCAGTGCATTCACTCTGCTTAGATAGAATCAGGAATTTAGACCTGTTGTTTAAGGAGTATATTGAATGCAAAAGCAAATTTTAGCTGTATTAATGACGGGACTCGTTGTTAGTGGCGGTGCATGGGCAAAGTCAGATCAGGCCCTCCTTGCTGAAGCTCAAAAAAATAAAGTCAGCATTGCTCAAGCACAAAAAATGCCGGATGAAACTGGTGTAACCTTAACAGGTAAAATTGTGCGTCAAGTTGCACCGCAGAGTGATGATTTTGAACTTCGAGACAGTAGTGGCACGATTATTATTGATGTTGATGATGACCTATGGAAACCGTTGAATTTAAAAGCGGGCGATAACGTTCGTGTGCTTGGCGAGGTAGATACTCATCGTCAGAAACCTACCGATATTGATGTGATTAGTATCGAAAAAGTGCAATAACCACATTTAAAGTTCTGCTTCAATCTCATGCAATCTGGAATCCAGGATTGAAGCAGATCTGACAAAAAATTCAGTCTGATCAAGATACAGTGCTAAATATGTATATATTTCAAGCGCCTTGAAACAGTGTGCTTAATGCAGCGAAAAATGATAGAATACGGCGCTTATCTTTCGTTTGCCTTTCTATAGTTGTTTGTCATGACTACCAATACTCAAATCACTGAAGATCGTATCCTGATTTTGGATTTCGGTTCTCAATATAGCCAATTGATTGCACGTCGCGTACGTGAGTCTGGCGTATATTCTGAAATGTTTGCCTATGACATGTCTGAAGAAGACATTCGTGCATTTAATCCAAACGGTATCATCTTGTCAGGTGGTCCTGAGAGCGTTCACGAAGAAGGCAGCCCGCGTGCGCCAGAAGTTGTGTTCAACTTGGGCATTCCTGTATTGGGTATTTGCTACGGTCTGCAAACCATGTCTGCACAACTTGGCGGTAAGGTTGAGCCAGGTACAGTACATGAATTTGGCTATGCAGAAGTAGACATTCAAATCCGTGATGGTCTTATTGGCGATCTTGAAGATTCAGCAGACAAATTGAAAGTCTGGATGAGCCACGGTGACAAAGTGACTCAAATTCCAGAAGGCTTCCAGATTACTGCCAGCACACCAAGCTGTCCGGTCGCAATGGTGTCTGATGAAAAACGCCGTTTCTATGGTATTCAGTTCCACCCGGAAGTCACTCATACTGCCAAAGGTAAAGAGTTACTGTCTAACTTCGTTCACAATATCTGTGGTTGCCGTAGCCTGTGGAACTCTGAAAACATTATCGACCTTCGTGTTGAACAGCTTCGTGAACAGATTGGTGATCAAAAAGTACTGCTCGGTCTTTCAGGCGGTGTAGATTCATCAGTTGTTGCGGCACTTTTACACCGTGCAATTGGTGATCAATTGACATGTGTATTCGTAGACAATGGTTTACTTCGTCTGAATGAAGGCGACCAGGTTATGGACATGTTTGCGAAAAACATGGGTATCCGTGTGATCCGTGCTGATGCTGAAGAGCGTTTCTTGACTGCACTTGCGGGTGAAGTTGATCCAGAGAAAAAACGTAAAATCATCGGCCGTGAATTCATCGAAGTATTTGCTGAAGAAGCACGTAAGCTTGATGGTGTAAACTTCCTGGCTCAAGGTACGATTTACCCTGACGTGATCGAATCTGCTGCAAGCAAACAAGGTAAAGCACACGTGATTAAATCACACCACAACGTGGGTGGTTTACCAGAAGATCTAGCATTTGAACTGGTTGAACCAATTCGTGACCTGTTCAAAGATGAAGTACGTAAATTGGGTACTACTTTAGGTCTTCCATTTGAAATGCTTTATCGTCACCCATTCCCAGGTCCGGGTCTAGGTGTTCGTATTTTGGGTGAAGTGAAAAAAGAATATGCTGACATTCTCCGTTTAGCAGATGACATTTTCATGCAAGAACTTCGTGCTAGCGGTTGGTATGACAAAACTGCACAAGCATTTGCTGTATTCCAGCCAGTTAAATCTGTTGGTGTTGTAGGTGATGGTCGTCGTTATGCATGGGTCATTGCACTTCGTGCAGTTGAAACTGTTGACTTCATGACAGCTCGTTTTGCTCACCTTCCATACGAGCTGGTAGATAAAATCTCGACTCGTATCATGAATGAAATTGCTGAAGTTTCTCGTGTGGTTTATGACGTATCGTCTAAACCACCTGCAACGATTGAATGGGAGTAAAATTGGGATTTCTAAAAGCGATAGCTTTTAGCCGATTTTACGCCAAGCGCTATGCGCGCGGCAGTGAGGAATTTTTAAAAGAGATGCCTGATATCTCAAAATAAAAAAAGAGCGCTTAGGCGCTCTTTTTTTGTTTATACTGCATGAAAATTAGACTTTAAAAAAGAGTTTATTGAATGTCATTGCCTACTTATGATCAATTGATGCTTCCTTTAATAAAGTTATTGTTTGAGTTAAATGAGCCTATAAAAATTTCAGATGCGGCAAATATATTAGCTGAACGCTCAAAGCTCTCAAAAGACATACTCAATCAAACACTTCCAAGTGGAAAGAATATTTTTAAAGATAGAGTTTCTTGGGCAAAGACGTATTTGGTAAAGGCGGGTCTGATAAATCAGCCTAAAAGGGCATATTGTGAAATCAGTGAGTTAGGTAAAACTTTAAATCTTAATAATTTAGATGCAATAACCAATGAATTTTTGGCACAATTCGAAAGTTTTAAAGAATTTAAATTTGGTATAAAAGAGGATATTAATAGCCTAGAAAAAAGTACTAATCAAATTATTAAAATAGAAGAATTAGAAGGTAAGCAGACTCCTGAAGAAACTATTCAAAATACAACAGAATTATTGAAGTCAAATATTAGAGCAGAACTTTTACAACTTATTAAAGAGAAAACACCAAAGTTCTTTGAGCAGCTTGTAGTCGATCTTCTTGTGGCAATGGGTTATGGTGGATCACATCAGGACGCGGCTCAAGCAATTGGCAAAACGAATGATGGGGGAGTAGATGGTATTATTAGTGAAGATAGATTAGGTCTAGATAAAATCTATATTCAAGCCAAGCGTTGGGAAAATACAGTTGGTCGTCCTGAGATTCAACAATTCAAAGGTGCTTTGGCAGATCAAGTTGCCAAGAAAGGTGTATTTATTACCACTTCTAATTTCAGTAAAGAAGCTATTGAGTCCGCAAAGAAATCAGGCATTGTTTTGATTGATGGAGACAAGCTCACATCCTTAATGATTGAATTTGGTTTAGGCATACAGATCGAACGGAGCTTTCATATTTATAAAATCGACCAAGACCGTTTCGATGAAGATATCTTTTAACTAGGTTCCTACGATTTTAATTGCCCGATCCTTATTCCATGAGCCTTGTGACAGCAGTACGACATTAGGACTGGTTAAAGGGTCATAGTGCTCTACTCGATTCCGTCCGTTGGCCTTGGCCTGATACAGCGCAATATCCGCCTGTTTAATTACGGTATACAGGTCCGTTTCACAGGTTTCCAAGATCGCCGCACCCACTGAAATGGTGAATTTTAAGGATTGAACTTGATCAAGAAATACTTCGGTCTGTTCAATGCGCTGCCTTAAACAATCGGCAATTTTTAGAGCATCATCCAGATGCGTATCAGGAAGCAGGGCAATAAACTCTTCCCCGCCGTAGCGCGCCAGAATATCAGTATTTCGCATTTCACTTTGAGCTGTTTTTGCAATGATTTGCAGTACCTGGTCGCCAATATCATGACCATAGTTATCATTAATCTTTTTAAAATGATCGACGTCAAAGACGATTAATGAACTAGGACTCGGTGTTCCTTCTTCAAGCCTATGTGTTAGATGTTGCTGAGCCAAATATTCAAAAAAGCGGCGATTATTTAATCCTGTTAGGGAATCGGTATGCGCCATATGCTCAAAAGCCTGACGGTTATATTCGTTCAAGGTATGTTGTAAAAATACAATCCGAGATTTAAGCGTTGAATTCCAGCTGATATAAATACTAAAACTTAGCACCGGCAAATAAATCAGAGAAAACAGAACCAGCTGTTGCAGATCGCCTTTAACATTGAAATACACACCCATATAGATCATGAAGGTAATCAGGGCCGAGATGATCAGGGAAGGCCTGAAACGGATATGTACACTTAAATTTGCCAGAACAATAAAGACCAGAGAGGAATATTGATAGATCAGGTTATAAGGACTTTCTGACTGATTTAAATTAAAAAACCAGACCGCACTGGCACCAATAATCGAAGTGGGTAGCAATAGATCAAAGAGTGGTAAATTCCGGCTATGCTGGTACATCCAGACCGTGATCAGGGTCATGACTGAGGTAAAACCCAGTTTGGTTACAAGCAACAGGGTGTGGATGTCATGCAGTACATAAATATCCGCAAGGGTATAGGAAGCATAAGCAAACTGTGCAAACAGATTCACCTGAAGCAGATATCTCAGATGCAGCTTTTTCTGATGAGAATAATAGGCAGATTTTAATGGCTGAGGAATACACACCAGAGGATCTTTAAGCGCCTGCTGAATCAGAAGGCGTGACTCCTTATGATATTCCTGTGGCATTCAGCCTTCCCCATAAAAAATAAAATTTTTTATATATTAAGTTTTGTATAAATTTTATTCTATTCCTTAAAAATTCACTTTAAAAGTAGTCATCTAGAATAAATATTTTCGGTTACAAAAAAGGGAGAGTGAGTACAAAGCAACAAAGGAGATAGGCTAGATTTACTGTCTATACATTTAAGTCACCTCTATGACTGTTCATAAGTTAATATATTTTTCAGTATAAAAATTCTGTAAATTAGATTGAAACGGTGAACTCATATCTGGACGATACACTTCAATCCGGTTACGTCCACTCTTCTTGGCAGCATAAAGCGCCACATCCGCTTTTTTAATCAGATCATCCAGGTCCTGAGTATGGGACTCTAACTCAGCAATACCAATCGAAACTGTAAATTTCAATACCAGCTCAGGCCGGGCATAGAGATACTGCTGCTGAATCGAATTACGAATGCGCTCGGCAATTACCAAAGCATCCTGCAACTGTGTATCGGACAGCAAAATAATAAACTCCTCACCACCAAAACGTGCCAGTACATCACTATGGCGCATTTCCTTACGCGCTGTATCTGCAATTAACTGTAATACCCGATCCCCGACATCATGCCCATAACTATCATTGATCTGCTTGAAATGGTCCACATCAAACATCAGCAGACAGGTGCTTGAATATCTTGGCCAGTCATGAATACAGTTTTCTGCCAGATTAACAAAATGCCGGCGGTTATAGAGCTGAGTCAGTTCATCAGTATGGGCGAGATTACGCACCATATGGTAGTTCCATTCATCTAATAAAGTACGGATAAATGCACGACGGGTATGCAAGATATTATTCCAGTTAAAATACAGGCTAAACAGCAACACTGGGCTGAACACGACCATAAAGATAAAAGCTTCCGATAACGTCATTAGCTGCGTCATTGCTATCAGGACCAGCAGGCTGATCAGGATTGAACAATATAGTGCAGCCCTAAATTGAACCTTGATGCAGAGATTGGTAATCAGAATAAAAATGGATGCAGCATACAAGTAATTTTCTACATGTAGGCTGGTAGAAGAGAGCAGGAGCAGGATCCATACTCCAGCACAAAGCGTAGTCCCTATCGGCAGGATCAGATCGAGCAAGCGAATGTTCTGGCTGTATTGAAATAACAGTTCACAGACGATCCAGAAAGCTAAGACCAAAATCACCCGAGTAAACCCAGAAACCATCATCAGGTCGGGGATGATAAAGATATCGGCAAAGAAATATAGCAGGAACACCAACTGTGCCAGTAAGTGGATCTGGCGCAGACTATGGTAGTTATGCCGGTACAGATAGTCGTAAAAATGAGGTAGAAATTGCACAGGAATACGGGCGTGCCGATCCACAAGTGCATCTTCTAGCACTTGACGGTTCTTCAGGTCATTCTCGGAAGGTTGCAGTTGTTCCGAAGAATGCCGATTAAGACTCTGCAAGGAAGCCTGCATATTTGCATCCATCCTGCCATCGGCAATCGTCATTTTTCAATCCATTAAAAATTCGCACATATTATGAGCAAACTTTAGGGTCAGGAATCTATGGTCAAACGGATAGATTGCGACGCATGGAGAAGGAAAAAGTAACAAAACATTTTTTCTGCGAAAGGAGAAAGCCAAAACTTAGGTATTATTGAATTAATTATTTGATTTAATTTACAAAAAATTAAATATAAGTCTGTTTCACGTGAAACAATCCGAGATAATTGTTTGTTGCAGTATGTGTAAACCTCACCTTATTAAAATGAAAAATGCTAAAAAAGGTTTGAGTGATCTTTACCTAGTTGCGACCTCGAATTTTAAGGATAGATTCAAGATTTGGAGTACCCATGAAAACAAGAAATCAGATCAAGTACAGATCAGACCGTTGAAGTTAAAGATTGTTGCAAATATGACAAGCACAATCCTGAAAGTAGCACTCTTTTTACCGATCTGAATTGCTATGATCTTTTGACCCAGCCGAGTGAGCCAGAACATGTCGAATAATAATGATATCGAACTTTTCAATTCAGATGATTGTACAAAATACGTCAATCAGTTTATTGCAGAATTTCCATTACGCCGTGCTGAAATTGGTCAGGGAACAGTGATCAAGCGTGCGTTACCAAGCCGGCATAAACGGATGATCGGGGCATGGTGTTTTCTGGATCATGCCGGACCTGCTCATTTCCCGCAAGGGGATGGCCTGGATGTAGGACCACATCCACATATTGGTCTGCAGACTTTTACCTGGATGATTGAAGGTACTATGATGCATCGTGACAGTCTGGGCAGTGCGCAGTTACTACGTCCGCGTCAGGTCAATCTGATGACGGCTGGTTATGGCATTTCCCATTCTGAAGTTGCACCTGAAACAGAAACTAAAATGCATGCCGCACAGCTCTGGATCGCTTTGCCAGATGATATGGTCAATATGGCACCCGCGTTTGATCATTATCCGGAATTGCCTGTGGTTGAGGATCAAGGCATTGAGTTCACGGTACTGGTCGGGGAATATCTTAAGGCAATATCACCAGTGAAGGTACATAGTGAACTGCTCGGGGTGGATCTGTATGCAGCAGACAGTACCCAGGCAGTATTACCGCTTCATCCGAAATTTGAATATGGTTTTCTGGCACTGGAAGGGACGGCCAGTATCAACGCACATGAACTGACTGAAGATAATATGGTGATTCTGGAACCGGGGCTGGATCGGGTAAATATCGAGATTCATGCCGGAAGCCGTGTACTGTTGCTGGGGGGCGAACCTTTTGAAAGCCCGATTTTACTATGGTGGAACTTTGTTGGCCGCACGACTGAAGAATTGAAAATGGCACGTGAGCAATGGATTGCAGAGCATGAACGATTTGGCTCGATTCCTGCCTACGAGGGACCACGACTTGAAGCCCCTGCTTTCCCGGGCCATATGCGTCCTTCAAAATAAATGGATCATCAATAAAATAAGGAAGAAGAAATGGCCATGCTTGCAAGTGCTCGTGTACATAGTCTGGAAACACCATGGCAGGGACAGATCAGTCATGGCAATCACCAATATCTGACAGATAAGCCGGAAGCTTTTGGTGGTCAGGATCGTGGTCCCGCACCTTATGATTTTCTGCTGGCAGGCTTGATTTCCTGCACCATGATTAGCTTGCGTATGTATGCCAGCCATAAAGATCTGGAGCTGGGGGAGTTTCAGGTTGAAGCCGATTTCTTTGCCAATCGGGAAGGGCAGGAATGGATTGAACGACGTTTAAGTTTTCAAAATCCGTTAGATGAAACATTGCGGCTAAAAATTCTGGAAATTTGTCAAAAAACGCCAGTGACCAAAACTTTGCTACGGAGTCTGGAAATTCGAACTACATTACTTTGATCTCGCTATATGTAAAGAAGGCTGATTGAAATGTAATATAATTCGTAAAGCATTTCACCGAAACCAGACACTTTTTGTTATGCTAAAGCGGCAATAACACGACAATAACAAAAGAGTCTAACATGCGTATCCTACACCATCTTGAGCAGTCCCGATCGTTCCGTATTTTATGGGCATTGGAAGAATTGGGGCTAGATTATGAAATCAAGTTCCATAAACGGCTGCCTAACTTTTCTGCCCCTTCAGAGTTGAAGATGATCCATCCATTGGGGAAGGCGCCGATCCTGATTGATGGTGATCAGGTGCTGGTAGAATCTGCGGTAATCTTACAATATTTGCAGGAAACTTATGATGTGGGTATGGAGTTTCAGCCGCTCAATTCTACTACCAAACAGCAGTACCGGTACTGGATGCATTATGCCGAAGGCTCACTGATGCCGTTACTGGTTATGCATCTGGTCATTAATTCCGTTGAGAAGCACACACCATTTTTGCTGCGTCCTATGGCGCGACAGATTACCAGTGGAATTAAAAGTAAATTTGTACAGCCGCGTCTTAAAGATCATATTCAATATCTGGAAGACTACCTGAGCGAGCATGAATATTTTGCCGGTCGATTTAGTTTTGCTGATATTCAGATGAGTTTCCCATTAGATGCCATTCAGACCCGTACGGGTAAACGTTATCCGGCGATTGAAGCCTATCTGGAACGCTTATCTCATCGTCCTGCCTATTTCCGGGCCATGTCCAAAGAAGAAGTATTGAGTTAACAAGCCATTAAAAATAAAGGTGCCAAAAGGCACCTTTTTATTGGGATAAGGTTTCAATCAGTCCGGGAAGCTCAAGCGTTCCTTCGGGAAAATCACTTTAAAAGTAGAGCCCTGATTTTCACGAGAATCAATTTTTAGCTGTGCCTGATGCTGCATCAGTACATGTTTTACAATCGCAAGTCCAAGACCTGTACCGCCAGTACGTCGGCTACGGTCAGAATCGACGCGATAGAACCGTTCAGTCAGACGCGGTACGTGTTTCGGGTCAATCCCGATCCCGGTATCTTCTACCACAAAGTAAGCCGATTCACTATCATCATGCCAGCCCATGGTGACCGTACCGCCTTTTGGCGTGTATTTAATCGCATTGGTGATCAGGTTGCTGAAAGCACTGGCAATTTCCATATCGGAACCAATCAGATCACAATGACTGTCAATATCCAGGTTCAGCGTATGACCATAATCCACGTTATAGGCCTGAGCATCATCAAATAGCTGGTTCATCAGATTGGGCATGTCGATAATCTGATTCTTGGCAATATTTTCGTCATTTTCCAGACGAGACAATAGTAACAAGTCATTGACCAAGGCATTCATACGCCGGGTCTGGGATTGCATCTGGTCAAAGGCGCGTTTCCAGCGTGGACTGATATCTTCCTGATCGGTAAAGGTTTCGATATAGCCGCTGAGCACCGTTAAAGGCGTACGTAACTCATGCGAGATGTTATCGACAAAGTCTTTGCGCATCTGCTCCAGATTATGCATCCGGGTCACATCATAAGCGACCAAGAGACGGCTTTCACCCCCAAAGCGGGTCATCTTGATCTGTACATAATGGTCTTCAAAGATCGAAGATTGCATCTTGAGACCGTCAGGTGCATCATCAATATGATGATAATAATCAACGAAATTTGGCTGAGAGAGTAAACTCAGAATATTACGGCTTTTATCTTCAGCACTGATGCCGAGCAGACGTTCAGCTGCGGGATTCCACCATTCAATCTGCTGATTTTCATCGATCAGTACCACGGCTTCCTGTAGCGCGCCTAGAGAAGACTGGGCACGATCAATCAGCTCGACCATTTCTGCCTGTACAATGCGTTCCTGACGCTGGGCCTGATAGACATTAAAGAGCAGGGCACCCCAGATGCCATTGATCTTGGGTGGTACGTCATAAGGACGATTGGAAATCCAGTCATTGACCAAATATAGGGAACGGATTTGTGTGACAAAGAATGCTACAAAAGCCAGTACGATACAGACCCAGAAATACCCGATCCCGAAACCAATCAGGCTGCCGATCAACAGGAAGAAGGCCAGAAGGCGTAAATCCTGCTTGGCAAAGTCCCATAAGCTATTGGAGCTTGGCAGTTTATGCCCACGGGCCATTTCAGGAACAGGGTAGGGTTTATACATAAAGCAGGATTTACCTAAGTCAAATTAGCCGAGTGCGACATCAATACGGGTCGAAAAGCGATAGCCGGTTCCGCGTACAGTCTGTACAAAACGGTCGGCGCCATATGGCTCCAGCACTTTGCGCAGGCGTCGGATATGCACGTCAATGGTTCGGTCTTCAATATACACATTGCCACCCCACACCTGATCCAGGAGCTGGGCACGGGTATAGGCACGTTCTGGATGGGTCATGAAGAAGGCCAGCAGGCGGTATTCAGTCGGCCCCATATCCAGAATAGTATCATTAAAGCTGACACGCTGGCTTGCAGGATCGAGTAACAGGCCATTGGCTTCAATACTTTTTTCACCATTCAGGCTATTGGTACGGCGCAGTACGGCTTTGATACGGGATACCAGTTCACGGGTAGAAAATGGCTTGGTCATGTAGTCATCTGCACCGGCATCCAGACCTTGAACCTTATGATCTTCTTCGCCTCGTGCAGTGAGCATAATGACTGGAATTTCTAACAGGGTTTCATCGCGTTTCAGGCGACGGCATAAGTCTACACCGTTCACTCCACCGGGCATCATCCAGTCCAGCAGGATCAAGGCTGGACGCTGATCCACAATCATTTGATGGGCCTGTTTGGCATCTTCTGCTTCTAAACAATTGAAGCCAGCCATATCCAGTGCCGTATGGATCATTTCCCGAATTGGAAGCTCATCATCGACGATTAAAATGTAGTCATCTTTCACAGCGCATTTCCTATAAGTCAACGGTGGACCGTTTTATATTTATGACGAGCCTATTACAAAGATTAATTATGACAGTATCATTGCAGAAAGGGATATTTGCCCTGCTTTCGCAAAGATTTGTGACAATTTAAGTTACTTGATAGAGGAAAAATATCTGTAATAACAATTGATTGAAAAATAGAAAATAAATTAAGAAATAATTGCGCTAAATATTATTTCTTATCTGAAAAAGATTCAAAAAGTGCCAAAAATACAATACTGCATGAGGACAGAACCTCCTCCATGGACTGTTTAAAACCGCTCATGACCCAGCGAATGGCAATCTGGGTGACATAACCATTTAAGCCCGTGGATACCAGAGAAATTTCCTGTTCAGAACGGCTCAGGTTCGGCATCATCAGCATGACAAAGGCCTGAATCATGCGGTCAAAACGGCCCATGGTTTCGTGAATGGTAGCCTGATTATGCAGTTCCTGTACCAGCATGGCATCGATATAAATAATCCGGGCCATACGTGGATTATCACGCAATGTAGTGAGCAGGGCAGTCAGACCAGCTTCGATCATCTTTTTAGGATCAGAGGAAGCCTGCATCATGGCTTGCATGACATTTTGCTGCAATTCATCGATCAGTTTTAGAAAAATAGTTTGAAACAGATGCTCACTTTTCTTAAATGATTCATAGAAATAGCGTTCGGTCAGTTTGGCTTCAGTACAGATATCTTTGACGGTTACAGAAAAAAAGCCATGCGTGCCATACGCTTGAATACCCGCTTCAATCAGCTTTTCCCGGCGTGCCTGCTGGCGTTCAGCCATAGACAGTCCCTTAAACTGACGTTCCTTTGTCATCGTTTTTTGTTGTTTTTCCACAGGAATTGCCGAATTGGTCATAGAATGATTAAGCTCATAAGCACCGAAATTTTGAATATCTTACCAATAAATTGCATTTAGACCTATGTTGTTGATCACCAACCTAGATTGTCCTGAACAGATAAGTCATCATGATTGACAATGAGTATTGTCAAAACTATATTGAAGAGAATTGCTGCATGAAGCACGACAGAACAAGAAATGCTGTCTGGGCAGGCAGTTTCATCAATAAGGGAAACTTATGAAAAATTTTAATAATAAAGTTGCAGCGATTACCGGTGCAGGTTCGGGCATTGGTCAGCAGTTAGCTGTACTTTTGGCGAAACAGGGCTGTCATCTGGCATTAAGTGATGTGAATGAACAAGGTTTACTTAAAACACTTGAGCTGATTAAAGACACTGGCGTGCGTGCCACCCTCGACAAGGTCAACGTTGCCGATTTGGAAGAAGTCCGTGCATGGGCGGAAAAAGTCGAGCAGGATCATGGCAGTATCAACATGATCTTCAATAATGCTGGGGTCGCTTTGGGGTCAACAGTGGAAGGCGCATCTTATGACGAACTCGAGTGGATCGTGGGGATCAACTTCTGGGGCGTGGTGTATGGCACTAAAGAATTCTTGCCACGCATTAAAAAGACCGGCGATGGTCATGTGGTGAATATTTCGAGTTTATTTGGACTGACTGCGCAGCCAACCCAGTCTGCCTACAATGCCACCAAGTTTGCAGTGCGTGGTTTTACTGAGTCTTTACGTCAAGAACTGGATATTGAAAATTGTGGTGTAAGCGCACTCTGCGTGCATCCGGGGGGAATTCGTACCAATATTGCCAATGCCGCAAAAATGAATGACAGCCTCAGGGCTTTAGGGATGAGCCCTGAAAAGTCTGCGCGTAGCTTCAATAAATTATTGCGTTGTCCGCCTGAAGAAGCAGCGCGTCAGATTTTGGAGGCCGTTCAAAAAGACAAACGCCGTTTATTGATTGGTAACGATGCCAAAGCGATCGATTTAATCCAACGTATTTTACCAACGGGGTATCAGAAGGTCACAGCTTTTGCCACTAAGTTAGGTAAATCTAAGAAATCAGCTTAAATTATTAAAAGTTATTAAATTAAAGTCCGCTTCTGCGGACTTTTTATATTTAAATTTAAGAAATGAAAGACTAGCAATAATTTTTCTTTCTCTCCTCCACAGAAAATAAAATAGTAATTCAAACTAATCTTTTTTATAAAGGCTGATCTAAGAGGCTATAGCCGTATTGGGTTGAGTCACTAGATACTGGTTTACTGGACGTTTCAGACCCAGATTTTCACGCATAGTGCTGCCTTCATATTCAGTCAGGAACAGGCCACGGCGTTGCAGCTCCGGTATAATGAAATTGACGAAGTCATCCAGGCCGGCAGGCGTTGTTGGTGGTAACACATTGAAGCGGTCTGCAGCTTCATTTTCGAACCATTCCTGTAACTGATCGACCACCTGTTCAGGTGTACCAATCAATGTCCAGTGACCACAGGCAGAAGCAATATATTCGTATAACTGACGAATACTAAAGTGATGCTTCGCTGTAATCTCAAGCATCATTTGCTGACGACTGGACTTGATCTTAATATCTTCTATGGGGAAGGGGGCATCCAGATCATAGTGTGAAAGATCAATATCGCCGGCTAAACCTGAAAGTAAGCCCAGGCCGACATCCGGGTGGATCAGGCTATTGAGCAATGCATATTTTTCTTTAGCTTCCTGTTCGGTCTTGGCGACAAATACCGATACGCCTGGCCTCACTTTTAAGTCACCGCATGACGACCATATTTAGCTAAGCGGCCTTTAACATCACGGTAGAAAGCCTGTGCATCCGTGAAACTTTGTTGGGCTGTGAAAATCACTTCGGTATATTTCGCTGCCAGTTCACGCCCATCTTCAGACTGACCTGCCTGCACATTCACCGAATAGCCTTGTGGTGGACGAGAGACATTCAGTGCGCCTTGGACATTAAAATATTTTCCTTGAGGAAGCGGTTCATGCTGTTTAGCGGCCTCAAAAAAATGACCACTTTCTTTATCGTAGAGGAAGGCATCATCTTCCCAGGAATCTCAGAGTTTCTGCACGACTTCAATAAATTTATCCGCACGTTCATAACGGACTTTGGCATCTGGATGTGGACTAAAACCAAAGTTACGCGCAGTTTCAGCAGAGATAGTCGTCACCACATTCCATGCAGCACGACCCCTACTAATATGGTCTAAAGAGGCATATTTACGTGCTAATAGATAGGGTTCTTCATAGGTGGTCGATGCAGTGGCAATAAAGCCAATATTTTTGGTGACTGCTGAAATAGCCGCAAATAAGGTCAAGGGTTCAAACCCAACAACTTTGTCACTATAACCTACATTTTTATTATGCTTAGAAGCGCCATGACTCCAATTAACAGCCAAACCATCGGCAAGAAAATAAGCATCAAACAGGCCACGTTCAGCAGTCTTTGCTAGTTCAATTGCATAATCAAGGCTTAAATGATCTTGGGGCCGGGACGCTGGATGCCGCCAACCAGCTGCATGTCGCGACGTCGTTGGAATGAAGGCACCCAGTTTAATTTGTCGTTGAGATATGCTGAAATCCTGTTGTTATCCTGTATTTCACCAGGTTTATAACAAGGAATAATCGAGTTTAAAAATACGATAAAATTAAATCCTTATAATGAATATGGAATAGGCATAAAGACGAGATGTATTTACTTTAAAAATAGATAAGTTTTAAATTTATACATACTTAAGCTACTGTTAAATCAGCGCTTCAATGGTTTTCTTTTTCCAGACAAACTGGTAATACAAGCCTTGCATGATGCACAGGCAGACAAAAGCCAAGGCATAACCATACCAGATGCCTTGCAGCCCCCACCAATGGCTGAATAGATAGGCTGCCGGAACTTCAATTGCGATGATGGCGATAATATTGATAATCATCGGTACGGTCACTGTGCCGCTGGCTCGCATAATCGAAGCAAAAATCGCACTGGCACCAAAGAACAGAATTGACCAAAGTACAATAAATAATAGCTGCTGACCCAATACTACAACTTGCGGATCAGTAATAAACAGTGCCATCAGATATTTAGAGAATAGATAGGCCAACACCACCAGACTACCGGTAAACAGGATATTCATACTCAGGGCCGTACGTGTTACTTTATTGAGTAAGTCATTTTTACCAGCACCAATTGCTTGGGCACCAAAAACGGAAGCAGCAATCGCAATGGAAAGTGCAGGGAACTGGATATAATTCAGCACCTGATTTACTGCACCATAAGCTGCTGTAGCTTCCGCACCATAACGGTTGACCAGACCGACAATCACCAAACCTGCAGCTGAAGTAGTAATCATCTGAACACCGGTAGGAATGCCCAAGCGCAGAATAATTTTGCTTAAGCCGGGATGATGACGGATATGCTTTAGTAAAGCCCAATCTAGCTTAAGTGGATGTTGTTTATAATTTAAATATAGGGCTAAAAATAACAGGACTGCTATGTTACCAAGAATAGTTGCAATAGCAGGCGAGATAATCCCCATTTTCGGGAAACCGAAATAACCGGCAATCAGAACAGGTGTCACCACCAGACCAACTCCAATCGTCAGGGCAGAGGCAAATAAGGCCGTCGTGCTGTCACCCACACCACGCAGAATTGAAGTATAAATAATATAAATAAAAATCAGCGGGCTACCAGCAAGCATCCATTGCACATAAGGCAGAGACAGATGCATCACATCGGGATCGGTTCCAAGCAGCAGCAGGATCTTCTCTGCAAAAATCACCCCAAAACATGCAATCAGGCTACCGCCAATTAGGGTCATAAACAGGGTAGAACCAATAACACAGCGGACTTTTTCCAGATTTTTTGCTCCCCAAGCCTGTCCTACTAAAACGGTTGAACCTGCGGACAAGCCAATTACAAAAGCCATCAAGCAGAACAGAATTGGGAAAAAAACCGCAACTGCAGCAATGGCATGTACGCCTAGCATTTGCCCCACAAAAATCGTATTAATCGTACCGGACAAACTTTGCAGGATATTGGTCACAACCAGCGGCAACAGGAAAATAAAAAATGTTTTCCATAGATTTTGCTGCTGAACCAATGCTTGCTGTGCCATAAGACATCCTGTTCTTGATTATTAGAAAGGGAGAAAAAAATAATTATCGGAAATTTGCAGAAAAATAGCCTTAGCTTTTAGGTAACTAAGGCTGAAGCTATGTAAGTCTTTAAATATTTAAATCAAACTTTGGAAAGAATTTCGCCCGCTTGCAGCAAAGTTTGTTCTTTTTTGGCAAAACAGAAACGCAGCAAACGTAAATCTTTTGGCGGCTGTTTATAAAATACTGATACCGGAATCGCCACGATCCCATGTTGATGGGCCAAATACTGACACATAGCAACATCCTCTAAATTTGGTCGAATTTTGCTGTAATCCAGATTCTGGAAGTAAGTCCCCTGTGATGGTCTCCACTGAAAACGTGAATTCTGAATGGATGAATTAAACAAATCCCGTTTGGCCTGATAGAAGGCCGACAGCTGGGGAATATGCTCAGGATGCTGTTGTAAATATTCAGTTAATGCCACTTGTACTGGTGTTACACCACAAAAGCTGGCAAATTGATATACCTGACGGAACAATTTCATTAAGGCCGGGGTAGCTACACAGAAGCCGGTTTTCCAGCCGGTGACATGGAAGGTTTTGCCAAAGGAACCAATCACAAAACTGCGTTCACGTAATTCCGGGAAGGAAAGTGCTGAATAATGTTGTAC
Source organism: Acinetobacter sp. SM1B (assembly GCF_003289665.1). Taxonomy (NCBI): domain Bacteria; kingdom Pseudomonadati; phylum Pseudomonadota; class Gammaproteobacteria; order Moraxellales; family Moraxellaceae; genus Acinetobacter; species Acinetobacter sp. SM1B. Next base: position 5,617 of record NZ_QMBM01000003.1, on the reverse strand, counting down.
ATCATCAAAGACCAGATGTTCATAAACTTCATCAGAGAGCACCACAATATTGCGTTCACGGATCAGTTCAATCAGCTGTTGCCAATCCGCTTTAGACCAGACACTTCCAGTAGGATTATGCGGGGTATTTACAATAATCATGCGGGTGCGATCATTAATCGCATCCTTGACCTGGTTCCAGTTCACTGAAAAATCCGGATGCTGGAGTGCGAGATGAATCGGTTTAGCACCTAAAACCTGTACCGTCGGCGCATAACTGTCATAACTCGGGTCAAAAATAATGACTTCTTCACCTGCACGCACTACAGCCTGAATTGCGCAGAAGATTGCAATCGTTGCGCCAGGTGTAATGGTAATTTCCTGAGCGGGATCTAGTGATAATTGATCACGCTGTAAATATAAATCAGCGACCAAAGCGCGTAATAACGGTAAACCATCTCCAGGTGCATACTGGTTAAAACCGGATGTGCTTGCTCGTCCTAAAGCTTCAATCAAATCGGGTGGTGCAGGGAAATCGGGAAAACCCTGTGAAAGATTCAGTGCCCCGAGTTGCTGAGCAAGGGCAGACATGGTACTGAAAATCGTCACGCCCAATTCAGGCAGTTTGGACTGGAGATCAAGCATGTCACAACGCTCTTTTGATTGATATAAGCATAAAGTGTAGCAGTAACGATTCTGCTCTGTGAGCACAAATAACAGAAATCATTAGTCATTTTGTCAATAAAACATTAAAAGATTAAAACCTCAATAAAAGAGCTGATGAGTAATAAATTCATGGTTAAATCATGTGAAATAAGAAGCATGATGGACGTATAGGGGGCAATTTTCATAAAATCAGCTGCATAATACTCCTTAAAAATAACTATAAGATGCTAAACAATATTCATACCATCCTTGAGACTCTTGGGCTTAATCTGCAAAAACGAGCCCTACATATCCAGTTTTCTAATCAGGTTTTAAATACACAGGTTTTTATTCAGCGCATTGAAGGTCATCATCAGATTAATGAGGGTTTACAGGCAGAACTGATCTGCCTTTCAACCAATGCAAATCTCGCTTTAAAACAATTTATTGGCTGTCAGGTTGCAGTTGATCAGGTGACTGACTGTGGAGAATTATTTCGAACGACAGGTCTGATTACAGCGGCAAGCCAGGGACAAAGCGACGGAGCTTTGACGCTGTATAAACTGACCCTGCAAGATGCAACTTCCTTATGGCATAAACGCCGCAATAGCCGAGTGTTTATGAATAAAAGCGTTCGGGATATTAGTGAAATTTTATTTAAAGAATGGCAGGCTCGCAGCTCCTTATTTGCAGCACGATTGAGCCTGGATGTTTCTGCCTTGTCACGGGACTACGATGTTCGACCTTTTGTGATGCAGTCCAATGAAACGGATTATGAGTTTCTGACCCGCTTATGGCGTAGTGAAGGCGTTAACTGGCTGATCGATGAAAAGGAAATCATGGTCCCCGTTTCAGCTCAGACCATTCAGCCACAAATTCTACGTTTGATTGATGACCAGCCGCATTTTCAGGCTTTAAAGCGCCGTAGTATCCGTTTTCATCGTAGCCATGCCACCGAACCTTTTGACACGATTACTGGTCTATTGGCAGAGCGTTCTTTAAATCCAACCTTAGTACAAACCCAGCGCTGGCACGCGGATCAGCTGGCTCAGAATGAAAGTCAGCTACTGCTCAGTAGCCATCAGCATAGCGAAGTACAGGATAATCAAAGCCTGAATCTTGAAGATGTCTGGACCATTAGCCCGGCCTGGATCAGCGACCTGAATGGAGAAGATCAAATGACTTCAGCCAGTTCTGCTCAACTGGATCAACTCAGCCAGCAGCTAAACCAGTCCCATGCCTTGCAGTCTAAATATTTTAAGGCCAGTAGTAGTGTGCGTGATGTACAAGTTGGGTACTGGTTTGAATTACATGATCATCCTGAAATAGATCAACATCCAGCCAATGAACGTGAATTTTTAATTTTGGGCAAACACTTCTATAACCAGAATAATTTACCTAAAGATATTTTGCTGCAGCTGGATCACTTAATACAGTCCAGTCACTGGAAAGTATTAGATGATGAAAGACAGAGTAATGAATTGTATTTGGTTCGTCGTCATATTCCTGTCGTACCTGAATATCATCCATTACAGCATCGGCCTATGGCCCATCCACAACGAGCGAAAGTAGTTGGACCTGAGGGTGAAACTATTTACGTGGATGAATGGGGGCGGGTCAAGGTTCGTTTCCTGTTTACCCGCAGTGATGACCATCAACATGATGGTGGCGCTGGTGCCAATGATAATGATAGCGACTCGGCTTGGGTAGATGTGTTGGCACCGTGGGCAGGTGAAGGCTATGGAGCAAGATTCCATCCACGTATCGGGGAAATCGTCGTCATTGATTTCTTTGAGGGAGATGTCGACCGGCCATTTGTGGTGGGTCGTATTCATGAAGCTGAACGGCATCAGACGATGTTTGATGTCAAAGGCAAACTGCCATTAACCAAAAAACTGAGCGGTATCCGCTCTCAGGAAGTAAATGGGGAAGGTTTTAACCAGCTTCGTTTTGATGATACGACCGGACAGATTAGTGTACAGCTACAAAGTAGTCATGGGGCTAGCCAACTAAATTTAGGAAATTTAAGCCACCCTAAAGAAGATGAAGTGAGTGATGGGCGTGGTGAAGGATTTGAGCTTAGGACGGATCAGTGGGGAGCAGTGAGGGCGGGGGCTGGCCTGCTACTTTCAACGCATAAACAGGAAAATGCTAATGCCAACCACTTAAATAGTAGCCCGTCTAAAAGCCAGCTCGAATCAAGTTTAAATAATAGTAAGGCCTTAAGTGACGTTGCTAAAAACCAGCAAACTGATCCTTTAGAGGCACTTGATCATCTGACAAATTTTCTGAACCAAATTGAACAGCAGGATCAAAGTACGGCTGAAACCTTTAAACAGGCGCTAATGGTACTTTGTGCACCCAATTCGATTGCACTTTCAACGAATGAAGATTTGCATTTATCAGCCGATAAACAGATTAACCACAGTGCCGCGGATAGCATCAATTTTTCAACCCAGAAATCTTTAATTGCCCATGCTCAGGACAGGATTAGCCTATTTGCAGCGCAAAAAGGATTCAGAGCCATTGCGGCAAAAGGCAAAATTGAGCTTCAAGCACAAGATGATGCAATTGAAGCTATTGCTCGCAAACAAATCAAAATTATTTCGACTGAAGATCAGATTGAAATTATAAGTCCTAAAGAAATTGTACTGACTGCGGGCGGATCTCAGTTAAAGATTAATGGACAGGGAGTATTTAGTACTACAAGTGGGAAGTTTGAGTGTAGAGCAGGGCAGCATATATTTAAAGAAGGAGCCAAAACTATTTATGAGATTCCTGAATTGCCTAAATCTGGACCATACGCTGTAGATTTTTTATTTAATAGTTTAGGTGGTAGTGGAATTGAAGGTGCTGAAGTAACTATGTTCATACCTGAAAATAAGGAAATTTTATGGGAAGGTAAAACTGATTCTAATGGTAAAACGCAATTATCTATTTCTCAAGAATGGGTTGCTTATGAAGCATTAGTAGGGTTTAAGCAATGGTCAAATATCTTTGAAGATTTAGATACTAAAGATTTAGAAGATGAATTTGATGTGGGTGAGCATGGAATTCAGATTGAAGACATTCAATAATTATAAAGGTGTTCTCTGTGAATTATTATATTGTAAAAAAAGGAGATACATTGTGGGGTATCTCAAAAAAATTTAATATTACAGTACAAAAATTAGCTAAAATTAATAAGTTGAATAGTTCTTCTATTCATAAAATACAAGTAGGTCAAAAAATATATATTGATGAGATCAATGAGATTGAAGCTGAATTGATTTTAAAAATTATATTATTAGATTTATCTTTTAAACCTATTTCAAAAGGAATTGTAAAACTAGAATATGATGGTAAATCAAAAGAAATAAATTTTAAAGATGGTGTAATTAATGATATTGAAATCTTAGATCATTCAAAAGGTTTAAAAGTTTATTACAAAAATATAAAAAGTAATTTTGATTTAATAGCTAATCATAAAACTTTACCAATAGGGAAAAAAGTTTTAAGGCTGACTTCAAGGCAAATGAAAGTCTCCGGCAATCACTATCCTCAATCGGGTATAGTTCAACAGACAATAAAGGAAATCAAAAAATCCTTAAAAAATTTAGCAGATCCTATCGTAAAAGGGATAAATGAAAAAATAGATACTAGTCAACCATCTATAATTTTACCTGAGCCAGTAAATAGTCAAAAAAGGACTGATTCAGGTAATAGTACCCATATAATTGCAAGCCAATTTACAGAAGAGAACTTCATACTCAATACAGTAAATAATAAATATAGAAAATTTGTTATAGATGCTTCGAAACGTCATGGATTTACTCCACATAGTTTAGCAGCTTTAATTCACGCTGAAGCTGCAAAAAAAAGTAATGGGGAATGGGATTCCAAAAGTTTTAATACCACTACAAATGCCGCAGGATTAACACAATTTCTTAAAGGTACTTGGCTTGAACTTTGTAAAAACCAAGAATCTTTAATAGGGCAATATGCTTCAAAAAATAAATATCTTACTGAGGAGCAACTTTTAAATCTTAGATTCAACTCTGAGTTTTCGATTGATGCAGCAGCTGCTTATGCAATTATAAATTTTAAATGGTCAAAACTACCTTATCAAAAATTAACAGAGCCGAGCTCAATAGCTAAATTTGCTTATCTATTACATCATGAAGGAGCTGGAGGTGCGAGGTCATTCATAAACAATAGTTTTTCCCCAGAAAGAGCAAAAATGTTATTGCTTGCACAATTTGGAAATAAGGGTAAACAAAATGCTTTAGATTATTTGAAAAGATATAACAACGATGCAAAAGTTGCTTATGGAATATGGCTAAGAGCATACATCGATGCACATATTAATATTTATGATTATGTATTGGATAAATCTAAAACTTCTGGAATAAATTTATCTTTAGATGAAACAATTAAAATTTTATTGGGGCAAACTTCTTCACCAACACCAACACCAACACCAACACCAACACCAACACCAACACCAACACCAACACCAAGTATCGAAATACAAGAAAATAAAATTGTTGGAGGCAGTGGAATGTGGGTAGATCCTTTAGCAATAAACCAGTTAAGAGTTGCTGGTCTAGCTAATGTAAAAAGTGCTACTTTCGGGAAAGTTAGAAATGGAGGTACTAGAAACCATCAAGGTATAGATTTAGCTGCTGATTCCGGTACAAATATTTTTGCGGTATGTAGTGGAGTTATTGCTATTGCAACAGATAGTGGAAAGGCATATGGGAAAATTATAGTATTAGAAGTAAACATTGATGACTTGCCTGAAAAGCAAAAAACTTATGCATCAAGAAATATTACAAACAGCCGTTCAATTTATTTTTTTTATGCACATCTATCTACCATAGATGTTGAAAAAGGAGATGTTGTTGATGCTAAGACAATTTTAGGTAAAACGGGTTCTACTGGAAATGCTAGGGGAATGACTACTGAACCGTACCGGGTTTGTCGGAGACTTTTTTATTTAAGTTAGGCCACC
>NZ_QMBM01000046.1:0-202 GCF_003289665.1 Acinetobacter sp. SM1B | reverse complement strand
ACGCAGGAGGTCAGGAGTTCGACTCTCCTAGTCTCCACCAAATTTCAAGATCAGAAAAACAACGTTTTTCCTTGAAATTTAAGCAAGAAGCTACGCTTCGCGCAGTATGTAATCATACAGTGTTGAAGTTGTTTGGTCTTTGAGCGAACAAGCTGATAGCTTATAGAGCTTAGTGATTAAGTTGCGTATAATGCGCGGCATT
>NZ_QMBM01000045.1:0-206 GCF_003289665.1 Acinetobacter sp. SM1B | reverse complement strand
GCGAAATATCGTAGAGATGTTTTCACCAATGCCATGCTTGAAACGATGCGTGAAGTATTTGAACGTGTCTGCTTAGACTTTGAAGCTGAATTGATAGAATTTGACGGTGAACATGATCATGTACATTTGCTCGTCAATTATCCACCTAAAGTCGCCATTTCTAGTTTAGTGAATAGCTTAAAAGGTGCGTCTAGTCGCATTCTACG
>NZ_QMBM01000044.1:0-219 GCF_003289665.1 Acinetobacter sp. SM1B | reverse complement strand
CTATGATCCAGTAACAGGCAAAGTCAGTTATAGCTACCAACAAAGTGGCACCAGCAAAAACCACAGCGGTGGTGATAGCAGCGTAAGTGATAGTTTCCCAATTATAGTGACAGACAATGCCGATGAAAGCTCAGCAGCGACGAATCTGATCATTCTCATTACAGATACTGCCCCAGAAGCGAAAGCTGACACAGGCACAGTGACAGAAGACGGTGCAGC
>NZ_QMBM01000043.1:0-219 GCF_003289665.1 Acinetobacter sp. SM1B | reverse complement strand
GCTGCACCGTCTTCTGTCACTGTGCCTGTGTCAGCTTTGGCTTCTGGGGCGGTATCTGTGATGAGAATGACCAGATTCGTCGCTGCTGAGCTTTCATTGGCATTGTCTGTCACTACAATTGGGAAAGTATCGCTTACGCTAGTATCACCACCGCTGTGGTCTTTGCTGCTGCCACTTTGTTGGTAGCTATAACTGACTTTGCCTGTTACTGGATCATAG
>NZ_QMBM01000001.1:2591298-2642931 GCF_003289665.1 Acinetobacter sp. SM1B | reverse complement strand
CCACTAATAGGCAGATTCCTAAGCATTACTCACCCGTCCGCCGCTAGGTCCAGTAGCAAGCTACCTTTCCCCGCTCGACTTGCATGTGTTAAGCCTGCCGCCAGCGTTCAATCTGAGCCATGATCAAACTCTTCAGTTTAAAATCAATAGTGCTTTATTCAAAACACCAAATCTTGGCTCATCAATTTTCTGACATCAATTTCTCAAATAAACTTCGAGTAATTTCTACCATTCAATCAATGAAAATAATTTCGTCAATCAACCAGTAAAAATCCACACAAGTTGTTCTTCATAATCTCTTAATGATCTTTCTAACACCTCGTCAGTGCCAGAAGCTGGACTCAAAACACCGGATAACTCAGCATCTCGCTTCGTTCATCACCGTGTATCTCGTCGGTATGGGTGCATTATAGGGCAATTTCCTACACGTGCAAGTGCTTTTCACTGACACAAATCACGAGTGTACTATTTTTATGCACCAATATGGATCATTTTTATTCTATTATTCACATAAACACATGATTATAAAATAAAAATAACCGTAAAATATTTCTATATCATTTTTTACTTATTTTTGCGGGCCTGCTGTTTTAATGCTCACACTATTAATAATAACTGGTTTTAGTGGCACATTTTGATGCATTCCATAGTTGGCAGTCGGAACACCAGCAATTTTATCAACCACATCCATGCCTTTAGTTACTTTACCAAATACTGCATAACCCGCATTCATAGGAGAACGGTTCAAAAAGTTATTATCGACCAGGTTCACAAAGAACTGGGAACGGGCTGAATCTGGCTGATTCATACGGGCCATAGCTAAAGTGCCACGTGTATTGCTTAAACCATTATAAGATTCATTCTTAATAGTTGACTTATTATTTGGCTTTTCCACCATATTCGCATCAAAGCCGCCCCCCTGTACCATAAAACCTGGAATAACCCGGTGAAAAATGGTGCCTTTATAGAAGTTGTCTTTTACATAGTCTTCAAAGTTTTTGGCAGAGATCGGTGCTTTATCATTATAAAGCTCAATTTCGATATTCCCCATAGAAGTTTTCATTTCAACTATGGAATTGGCCGCCAGTGCTGGTAAAGCTAAAGCTGTTAAAGCTATTGCATATAATGGTTTTTTTAACATTTTTTAACTCATCTACTCAGAAGTAAGGGTTGAGAATCAAGCTATATTAATCTTTGATACCCATTAATGCATTACCCTAACCGACCAATTACAAGAGAATAAGAATGAACGTGCACCGTTTGCAGGAGAAAAATATTCATCAGTTTCCTCCCTGGCATTTACAGGGAGAGGGTTTTATTTTGAATTACTGGATTACTCCGCACTTTATCCGTGAATCTCGGAATTTTGGAATTGCCCCTTCTCCGCTGGGTCGTGTTGTACAAGTTATGCTGGTACGTTATCACCATTCTCCTGTAGGTCCTTATGATGAGCTACTGATTATGGACCATCCTTTAATAAGTCGAAGACGTCTGTCTACCATTCCAAAGATTTATGTTTCTACGCATGAATCTATTGTTCACGGTCAGCACTTATGGGGGATACCGAAGGAATACGCAGAATTTGAATGGCAGGAACAAGGACAGGAAGTCATTTGCCGAATCACTCATCAAGGGCAAAACATGACTGTTCGTCTGAAGAAATCTAAATCATCACGTTCCTTCTATTTAAATAGTCATCATCTTCCAACATCCATGTTAAAGATTCGACAAACCTGGAAATCCTCACATTATCAGTTTAGCCCGCAATTCCGAGGCTATCTATCCAAACTCGCTCAGGTAGAGTGGCAAAATACTCAATCGATTTTCCCGGATTTTTCTCGAGCCAAATATATACAAAGCTTTTATGTACCTAAATTCAATCTGGTCTTTCCCGAAGCCAAGGTACACAAAAAGTAAAAACTGGTGTTTCACGTGAAACACCTTAATTGAGATTTGATTTATTACTCTATATAGAGCTATTTTTAACTATGCTTATCCCAGAACTTACGGAAGTGTTTGCTCATTTCAATTACATTCTTTTTGGCGCGTCTTGAAATACTGGTCAGATTAATAAAGCCATGCGTCTGATCGGTATAATCATGATAATGTACTTTCACTCCATGCTGACGCAGCTTATGTGCATAAATAGCCCCTTCATCATGCAGCACATCATGACCAGCAGTAATCAGATAAGCCGGCGGTAAATTTTTCAGGTTGCCATAGGTCGGTGAAATGAGTGGATCATCCAATGCAATTTCATGTCGTTCCACATAATGATAAGTCACCAGTTCGATATCACCATCAGTGAGTACCAGACCATCTTTGTAAGCAAAATAGGAAGGATGACGGCTTTTAAAGTCCATGGCTGGATAAAGTAATAACTGAGCCTGAGGTACATAAACCTTGTCTGCACTGCGCTGAGCTACGACTGCTGCCAGATTGCCACCCGCACTGTCCCCTGCGACTGCAATGCGTTTTTTTAGAATTCTGAGCTGCTTGCTGTGTTGATGTGCCCAAGCCAGTGCATCTTCGCAGACTTGAACAATTTGTGAAGGATGATGTTCCGGCGCCAAAGGATAAGCGACACTCAATACTTGGGCATGCGCGTGTTTGGCCAGCAAACGACAATATTCATCATGCGTGTCCAGACTGCCAATCAGGAAGCCTCCTCCATGATAAAATATAATTAAAGGTAACTTTTTAGCTGGAGCCGGGTGATAGTGACGTGCTTGTACGATGCCACTGTGCAAGGGTAACTGGATATCTTCAACCTGGCGAATAGCAGTCGGTTTGGATTTTAGCAATTGCATGCTCTGTTCAAAGAAAATACGTGACTGCGCGATATCTTCTCTGACTATTCCAGTTTTGCCCTGTTTTAACTGCACGGCCATCAGACATTTTACAAAGGGATCCAGTTCAGGATAGTGGTAAGGATAATCCAGACTTCTGACTATTCTTTCCTGAGCAATTTTAGGTAATCGGTCCAGCAGACGTGCTGCTACCCCTTGCCCCTTATCCATCATGGCCTGTAATTGCTGACTCGATATCACCATAGCTTCCCATCCTTATTCGCTTAATTCTTCATATTTTCTACATGATCAGGGTGTATTTTGACCATATTCTTATATAAGTGCCTACATCGACATACAAATTTAGGCAGATCAATAAGCTAATCTCATTTTATCCCCCTGTCATTGACAATTTAAGCTGCTGTTTAGGCGCAAATTGTAGGATTGACCTTAACAAGGAGTGCTCACCTTTGGCTGGAAAACTGATATTCGTATCAATTGCGACGAGCTTATTGGCTGTAGGTTGTGTCGCATTCCCTGAAGATGACTATTATGACGGACGTTATAATAGAGCTTATGACTATCGCTATGACCGCGATTACCGTTATGACAACCGTTATGATCGGCAGCGTTGGGAATATGAACAGCAACGACGTTTACAGCAGGAACGTCGCCGAACTGAACTGGAACGTCAGCGACTAGAGCAACAGCGACGCCAGTTAAATGATCAACGTAGAAAACAGATTGAGTTGGATCACAGACGTCAGCAGGAACGCCAGCGTATTGAACAGCAACGCAAAAAAATCAGTAGCAGCCAAGCGGCTAGAAACCGAGCCGAGGCAGAGCGTAAAAAGCGTGGACAGCAGGCAGATACACGTCGCCGAGCAGCTGAACAGCAGCAACGACGTAAAGCTGAACAGAACCGTAATGAACGTGTCAAACGCTGGCAGGAATCACGTCGCTAGAATAGTCAGATTAATCTAAAAATTTGAAAGCGACCTAAACGGCCACTGATCCAGATAAGTTTCATCTATAAAAAAACCCGATCTCGGGCTTTTTTTAATGTCTTTATGAACAGAAATAGATGTTAGATAGCTATTATAGAATAAAACCCCTGAAGCGTATTTCTTCAAGGGTTTTATAGGGTTGTGTTTAAACGAACATCCTCTCGTTTATATGCTTCTCAGCAAATTTTTAAGAACTTCCTGTTCTCGATAAATCAATATTAGGCTGATTCGAGCATCTAACAAAGTAGATATTGTCCTGAATCCTTGTAGGCTTTAACTTACAGCTTTTCTATAAGTGATTGATCACTAGAATTTGAGAAGAAAATTAATAAATTTTACGCAAAAAAAAAGCTTATCTAGAGAGGATAAGCTTGAAAAACACATTTCAAAATAAGAAGAAACTACAGCGATAGAATCTGAAACGAATAATACGAAGTTGATCATTTTTTGTGAAATACTTTATTGCTTAGTTATTAATCGCTTTTATGTCTAAAAAACAATCAATATAAACATTCAGGCAAAAAAATAGCTGAGTCTTGGGGTATTCAGCTATAAAAGAGTAAAACGAATCAGGAACAGTAACCTAGTTCGGCTCTCTCCTTCTGAACCAGGTCACTGTTGATAAAGCTATGATGGTGCTTTTGATTTAACTTTTAAAACAGATAAATATTATTATTTATATCTAAAAATACGATTAAAAATTTTTCTGATTAAAAACATTCTTTTAATGAATGATTTATTTTCTAAAAACTAATTTAAGTACTTATACATTCATCTCTCATCTAATTACTAAGATCAAAACTAACTAAAAATTCTGAGGTTTTTATCTTCAAAACAGAGAAATTGTCTGCTTTTTCTCATTTCAATCCAGTTTGGAATAACAGAAACACAGCCTTTTGCAATAAATCTTAAAATTAATCACTCATTTCGCTTGAATTTTGAAGCCCAGCCCCGACTTCTTTATGTAATTAAGAACTTCCCAAATCATGGCAGTTCAGCATTCACGCAGTTAGCACTGATACCGAAGGACTGTACATGTTTAAGAACCCATTTAAACGGAGTAAATCAATGGCGACTGAGCAAAACGATCAAGCTCAAGAACTTGAGCAAGAGCAAACGGAACAACAAACAGCTCAAGCTGAACCTGAACAAGCTGAAGTTACCGTTGAGTCTTTACAGGAACAAATCGCACAGCTTGAAGGCGATTTAAAACTGGAAAAAGCACGTACTGCAAATGCCGTATATGAGGCACAAAAAAGTGTAGAACGCATTCAGCGCGAATCAGAAAAGCATAAAGATACTGTTTTGGAAAAGTTCTCTAAAGAGCTGTTAGAAACTGTAGATAACCTGGAACGTGCAATTCTCGCTGCGGGTGAAGAACAAGGCCCGTTACGGGAAGGCGTAGAACTAACCTTAAAAGGTTTACTGACAACATTAGAAAAATTTGGTGTGGTCGTAGTTGATACCGAGAATGGTTTTAATGCCGAGTTACATCAGGCAGTTGGTATTGCACCAGATACCAAAGCCAATGAGATCGGTACAGTCTTGCAAAAAGGCTATGCCCTGAACGGCCGTTTATTACGTCCTGCCATGGTCATGGTTGGCGCTTAAGCCAAATAAATTCGGGAGTTTGTGAAATTTTTCAAAAAATTTACTTGAAAAAAATCGAACGGCTCTCATATCGGATAACAAGTGTAAATCACAAAAAAATTTTAGAGGAAACATCCAAATGGCTAAAATCATTGGTATTGACTTAGGTACTACAAACTCATGTGTTGCAGTACTTGAAGGCGACAAAGTTAAAGTTATCGAAAACGCTGAAGGCGCACGTACAACTCCATCTATTATTGCGTACAAAGATGGTGAAATTCTGGTTGGTCAATCAGCTAAACGCCAAGCGGTAACGAACCCTAAAAACACATTATTCGCGATTAAACGTCTGATCGGTCGTCGTTATGAAGACCAGGCAGTACAAAAAGATATCGGTCTGGTGCCTTATAAAATCCTGAAAGCTGACAATGGCGATGCTTGGGTTGAAGTAAACGATAAGAAACTTGCACCACAACAGATCTCTGCAGAAGTTCTGAAAAAAATGAAGAAAACTGCAGAAGACTATCTGGGTGAAACAGTGACTGAAGCGGTGATTACTGTTCCTGCTTACTTCAATGATGCGCAACGTCAAGCTACCAAAGATGCAGGCCGAATTGCAGGCTTAGAAGTTAAACGTATCATCAACGAACCAACTGCTGCTGCACTTGCGTTCGGTATGGACAAGAAAGAAGGCGACCGTAAAGTTGCTGTATACGACTTGGGTGGTGGTACTTTCGACGTATCAATCATTGAAATTGCTGACCTTGATGGCGACCAGCAAATTGAAGTGTTATCTACCAACGGTGATACATTCCTGGGTGGTGAAGACTTCGATAACGCATTAATCGACTATCTAGTTGAAGAGTTCAAGAAAGAACAAAACGTGAATCTGAAAAACGATCCACTTGCATTACAACGTCTGAAAGAAGCTGCTGAAAAAGCAAAAATCGAGCTTTCTTCTTCTAACGCAACTGAAATCAACCTTCCATACATCACTGCAGATGCGACTGGTCCTAAACACTTAGTGATCAACGTTACTCGTGCAAAACTTGAAGGTTTGGTTGCTGACCTGGTTGCGCGTACGATTGAGCCTTGCCGTATTGCACTTAAAGACGCTGGTCTTTCGACTTCTGACATCTCTGACGTAATCCTGGTGGGTGGTCAGTCTCGTATGCCAATGGTTCAACAGAAAGTTCAAGAATTCTTTGGTCGTGAGCCACGTAAAGATGTGAACCCTGACGAAGCGGTAGCAATGGGTGCTGCGATTCAAGGTGCGGTATTGTCTGGTGACAAAACTGACGTACTTCTGCTTGATGTAACGCCTTTAACACTTGGTATTGAAACCATGGGCGGTGTATTGACTCCAATCATCGAGAAAAATACCACGATTCCTGCGAAAAAATCGCAAGTGTTCTCAACTGCTGCGGACAACCAGCCTGCTGTAGACATTTCGGTTTACCAAGGTGAACGTAAAATGGCGCAGCAAAACAAACTGTTGGGTAATTTCCAGTTAGGTGACATCCCACCAGCTCCACGTGGTGTGCCACAAATTGAAGTATCGTTCGACATCAACGCCGATGGTATCTTGAAAGTATCTGCGAAAGACAAGAGCACTGGTAAAGAGCAATCTATCCAGATCAAAGCAAACTCAGGTTTGTCTGATGCTGAAATCGAAGCAATGATCAAAGATGCTGAAGCGAATGCTGAAGAAGACCGTAAGTTTGAAGAGCTGGCTAAAGCACGTAACGAAGCGGATGCCTTGGTTTCTTCTGCTCAAAAAGCAGTGAAAGATCTTGGTGAACAAGTGACTGCTGACGAAAAAACTGCAATCGAAACTGCAGTGTCTGAGTTAGAAGCGTCAACTAAAGAAAATGATGTAGAAGCGATCAAAGCGAAAACTGAAGCGCTGCAAAACATCATCATGCCGATTACTCAACGTGCTTATGAAGCAGCTCAAGGCCAAGGCGGTGCGCAAGGTTTTGATCCAAATGCTTTCCAAGGCGGTGAAGGTCAACAACAAAAAGCGGATGATGGCGTTGTAGATGCTGAGTTCACTGAAGTGAAAGATGATAAAAAATAATTTATCAGCTTAAGCTTAAAAAAGACCGCGCGAAAGCGCGGTTTTTTTATGCCTAGACTTGAAAGAATTAATGGAAAATTACCAAAATTGGATCGTATTTTCAGGCAAAGCTGTTTAAGTTAAATCAAATATTAAAATATCCTGAACTTATGAAAATTCTTATTTTGTGGCCTTTACTCAGTTACTTGAGCCTGACAGCCTGTAGCTTCCCTGTTTCAAATTCGCCCTCTCAAATCACTTCAACTCAATCTATTCAAGCTATTGCAAAGTTATTTGATCAGGCACAAAGCTCTGGCGTTTTAGTAATTCAACGGGGTCCACATCTACAGGTCTATGGCAATGATTTGAGTCGTGCACATACCGAATATGTTCCTGCTTCAACCTTTAAAATATTTAATGCTCTGATTGGCCTGCAACATGGTAAAGCCACGACCAATGAAATTTTTAAATGGGATGGCAAGAAGCGCAGTTTTGCAGCCTGGGAAAAAGACATGACTCTCGGCCAAGCCATGCAAGCTTCTGCTGTACCCGTCTATCAGGAACTGGCACGTCGCATTGGTCTGGAACTAATGCAACAGGAAGTACAACGTATTCAATTTGGTAATCAGCAGATTGGTCATCAGGTCGACAACTTCTGGTTAGTCGGACCTTTGAAAGTCACCCCGAAACAAGAAGTCGAATTTGCCTCTGCGCTTGCTCAAGAGCAGCTTGCCTTTGATCCTCGGGTTCAGCAGCAAGTTAAAACCATGTTACTGTTACAGGAGCGACAAGCTTATCGGCTTTATGCTAAATCCGGTTGGGGTATGGATGTGGAGCCGCAAGTCGGCTGGCTCACCGGTTGGATCGAAACACCTCAGGACGAAATCGTGGCATTTTCACTGAATATGCAGATGCAAAGTAATATGGATCCGGCGATCCGTCTTAAAATTTTGCAGCAGGCCTTGGCCGAATTAGGACTTTATCCAAAAGCTGAAGGGTGACATAAATAAGCATGGGAAAAATGCCAAATTTAAGCTATATTTTTAAAAATAAACATTTAAATAAAAAATATGCGTCTTTTGCTCTGTCTAGTCGTAGTGGTATTACTAGTTGCAGGTTTTCTGCATCTACAGACCCAGTCTCATCCGCAGCTAAAATTCAATTCTCTGACTGACCGACTCATCCATCCTTTTGATACGCGCTTACGCTTTAAAGTGGACCAGGTCGATCCGGGCTTTGGACTGACTCGTGAAGAAGTGATTCAACTGGCACAAGAAGCTATTGAAATCTGGCATCGTGGCACTGGCCGTGATGACCTAATGGTCTATGATGAAAATGCACAGCTCAGCATCAAGCTGATTTATGATCACCGCCAGCAGGAATATGATGCACTGAAAAAAACCACACAGAAATTACTTCGCGATGAAGCCCAATATCAACGTCAGGCAGAAAACCTGACCGCCTCCCGAAATCATCTGGATCAGCAACAGCGTCAGCTGTTAGAGCAGCGCAATCTGCTACAACTCCAGTTCGAGCAACTCATGCTACGGCGCAATCAGCCGGGACTTTCTGCTCATCAACGTCAGCAGTTGCAACAGGAATTTAACGAGCTTCAATTCAGGTCAGAATGTTTCCAGCGTGAAGCGGAATATCTGCAACAACAGCAATTATCTTTTAATACTCAGGTTGCCGCCTACCAAAGCAGTGTTCAGTCTCACCACAATAATATTAATCAGGCACAGCAGCGCTTTCCACCACGCCAGTTCCATAAAGGAATTTTTAAAGGCGATGAAATCCATATCTATCAGTTTGATGCGCAAGATGACTTGCGTCTAACACTGGCACATGAACTGGGCCATGCCTTGGGTTTATTGCATCATGGTGATCCTGAAGCACTGATGTATCCAGTACTAGGTGAACAAAAGCTGGAAAATTTTGAACTGCGCCCGGCAGACAAGACTTTGCTATATACACGCAAATCCTAAGCGATTTAATTCCTTATAAGTTTTATGTCTTTATTATCTTTTTGAACGACCATAGTTGATGATTTCATGTTATTGTGAGCATCTATCATTCACTAAAGCCCTCTGTGGAGATCGGCATGAGTTATTACCATATCCTGATTGAAGCTAATGATCATATCAGCACAATTGATGAAACTCGTGATATCGAAATCTTTGATATTGTAGAACTTCAGCCTTATTTACATGCGATTTTGCTCCCTTATTTCAATGAGCAGCTGATTGAACTTGAGGATGAAAATATTGCCTATCAAGACATTCTACATTTGCAAGTAAAACAGACTCTATTGCCGATCAATGACCTGATTGAAGAAGAACAAAAGCTGTTACCGAGCGATACCGATATTACTATTAGCGCTTATGAGATTTTTAATAATCGTGAGCTGAGTCAGGATGTGACAACCGTGATCTTCGACTTGCTTGAAGCGGTGAAACTCGAAGCTTAACTATAAAAATAGCGCATAAAAAAAGTCCTCATTTTGAGGACTCTTGATTTCTATGGTCTAAATCTCAAATCATGTTTAGATCGAGAAAGATGAACCACAGCCACATGTAGTCGTAGCATTCGGGTTTTGTACCACAAAGCGTGAACCTTCCAGCCCTTCAATATAGTCAACGACTGAACCTACTAAATACTGGTAGCTAAGTGAGTCGACCAGCATCTTCACATCGCCGTTAATAAATTCTGCATCATCTTCATTCTGGCTTTCAGCAAAGTTGAAGCCATAAGAGAAACCTGAACAGCCGCCACCAGTCACATAGACACGTAGCATAAGATCTTGGTTACCTTCACTGTCACGCAATTGGCGTACTTTATTGGCAGCATTGTCAGTCAGCACAAGTGCTTGAGCATTCATGATGGATTCCTCTGTTCGGTTCGGGCATCTTTAAAAAGAAAAGACCATGTTTCAAGTATAGCATACTCAATATATGGTCAGTCTTTGTAAATTAAAGCTTAATCAGAGTAAATTTATCAGGATTGTTTATAATTTTCATCCTGTAGTGCACACTCAAAGTTTTTCGGGTCCTGCTTACAGCGGAACTGCCATAACAGCTTCATCATACGTTTGTCATAAATACCGCGCTTCGTCAGATCAATCCGCGCTTCACGCATCATTTTCTGATAACCGGGTTTGTCTGCTGCTGGAATATCCATCCAGTATTTAGAGGGAATATCAGCTTTCATTTTACCTAAAATTCCGAAAGCGCGTGGCAACTCCCCTTTCACCCATTCACGTGATTTTTGCCCAAAACCTGCCGGGAATTTATCTGGACGGATGATGATATTGCCTGTCACCTGTAAAATCGGATAATTCACAATCGCACCTTTGCTACCTAGACCTTTATGCAGCTCTAAGGGTTTGAATACGGCAGCAGGTGCGCCAATGATATCAACCTGACCATTGTTAAACTTGGCACCGAAGTTGGTGACATCAGCGCTGACCGCCTGTGCACCTACCTGTTGCACCATGATTTTTTGCGCTTCGTCATAATCCAGTACAGCAATTTTTTTGCCTGCTGCTTTAGCTACGGTATTAATACTGCGGTCATTGACCAGCAGGAAAGCATCACCCACTGGAATGACTCCGGCGACTTCATATTTGCCTTGTAACATATATTTGGCAAAAGTCTTGCTTGCCAGTCCTTGCATCACTTTAACTGCCAGATTCAGATCTGGGATCGCACCAATAGCATCCAGTGAACCGGTAAAATTATTGAACTGGCGTCCGCGCATCCCTGTGACGCTAATACCATCACATTTCCCGGCTTTAAAATCTTCTGCAACCACAGCTTCATTGGTATTTACCCGCAGCTCGATATTTGCACCCCAGTTTTTTGCAGCCAGCTGATAATCTTTCATCACAGCGTACACATCGCCATTCTTACCGACCAGATCAAATACACAGACGATTTGCTTCGCCTGTACTGTACCGGACGCTGCGACCATGCCTGTACCGAGTGCGAACGCCTTCAACCAAGTTTTCATATTTTATTCCTTAAAAAATTGTTTTTGTTTTCTCAGGACTGCTGCATATCATTGTTTTTATGAGAAAGATGACAGCATAACTGATATTCATTCTAATCATTTTCAAGTCGCAGGCAATGGTAAAGTTGCCTGTCTTAACATAAAGAAAGCCTGGAATTTTCCAGGCTTTTTTCCTTTTAAAATCAGTTTATTCACCTGGTAGTGAACATTCGAAGTTTGCCTTATCGACAGAACAGCGGGCACGTTTCAGTACACTCATCATAGAAGCATCATAAATTCCCCGCTTGGTCATATCCATACGGCCGTCACGAAGCATTTTTTGATATTTGGTCTTGTCTTCTGCACTCAGGTTCATTTTATATTTGGCTGGAATACCGGCTTCTAAACGGTTGATCATCGCCATGCTCTTTGGCAAGTTCTTAACAAACCAATCACGTGATTTCTGTCCAAAACCTGCCGGGAAGCTTTCAGGACGGATCACAAAGTCTGAAGTGACATGCAGCACCGGGAAGTTAAACATCGCGCCACTATTACCCAAGCCTTTATAGATTTCTAGTGGCTTATAAGCATAAGCAGGTGCACCTACCATATCTACCTGACCATTATTAAACTTGGCCACAAAGTTGGATACATCAGACACGACTGCCTGGGCACCTACACGCTGCACCATGATTTTTTGTGCATCGTCATAGCCCAGTACAGCAAACTTTTTACCGGCGGCTTTTTCAATCGAGTTGATGTTTTTGTCACGCACAAAGATAAAAGCCGAGCCCAGTGGTGCAATACCGGCAATTTCATATTTTTTGCCGCCTAAATTACTGACCATTTTGGCAGCATTACGTTTATCCAAAGCGAAGGTAATGGCACGCTGTGCAATCGCATTACTTGGCACGCCGCCTAGCGCATCAATAGAGCCAGCAAATTTATTGTATTGACGTGCACGCATCGCCGTCATAAATACGCCGTCACATTTACCTGCTTTAAAATCATTATCTGCAACTGCTTCATCCTGACGGGCAATCAGATTAATTTCTGCCCCCCATGATTTCGCTGCCAGTGCCCATTCCTGAGCCATCTGGAAAGACTCACCAGATTTGCCCAGTAAGTCGAAAACACAGATATCGACTTTTTTCGCTTGCGCTGTACCTGCGAAACTAACGGCAGAAAACGCCGCCAATGCTAGAAGTGTTTTTTTCATTCTAATAATCCTTGCAAAATCTTGTTCTTCGATGGAGTTTCCATACTTGTGACAAATATTAGCAAGTTTCTTTAAAAAAAATAGAGTATTTACTCCATTATATTTAGGGAGTTTGTCCCCTATTATCAAAATGTGTCCCGTATTCACATTTTGGATATAAGGAAGTCCATAGATATCAATTTTTTAGCGATTTATTTAAAATCCTAAAAACTTACATTTTTTTAATTCAATTTACAAACAAATACATTAGAGCACTATTCTCCGCCTAATGAGCATTCAAAATTGGTACGTTCTACCGTACAACGCGCACGTTTCAATACCCGCATCATATTTGGGTCATAGATGCCCTGATTAGTCAGATCAATCCGGCCATCTCGGAGAATTTTCTGGTAACTGGTATAGTCCTCACGACTTAAATTTAGCGTATATTTAGCTGGAATTTCTGCTTCCATACGTTTAACAGTAGCAATGGTTTTCGGTAACTGTTTGATGAACCAGGCACGTGAGTGTGCTGCAAATTTGTCCGGAAATTTATTTGGCCGAATAATTAAATCTGCCGTCACATTTACTACAGGGAACTTGATCATTGCACCTTTATTCCCCAAGCCCTTAGACAGTTCTAGCGGCTTAAAAGCATAAGCAGGTGCAGCCACAATATCGACTTCGCCCTGATTAAAACGGCGAATAAAATTAGAAATTTCCGACATAACTGGCACAGCTTCAATCCTATTTACCATGACTTTTTGTGCATAGTCATAATGCAAAACTGCAAATTTCTTATCTTTAACCTGTTCAATCTTGTTTATGGCACGATCCCGTACAAAAATATATGCCGTACCAATTTGCACAATTCCGGCAACTTCAAACTTGTCTTTACCAATGGTAGACACCAGACGTTTGGCATTACGCTGATCCAGTACATAGCTAATGGCTTTCATGGCAATATCATTGCTAGGCACACCACCAATAGCATCAATTGAACCGGCAAATTTGTTATAGGCCCGGGCACGCATGGAGGTCATAAACAGTCCATCACATTTGCCTGCTTTAAAGTCCTGATCGACTTTGGCTTCATCCTGATAAGCAAGAAGTTGTACTTCAGTCCCCCATTGCTTGCTCACTAATTGCCATTCTTCTAGTAACTTGTAAGATTCACCAGATTTGCCCAATAAATCAAAGACGCAGATATCTACCTTGGCAAAACTCATATTTGAGGCAAGTACAGTCAAGGCTGCTAAAATCAAAGATCCTTTTTTCATTTTGCTCTACTCTATTTATTCTTGGTTATTTTTTACTGAAATTTATATTTCAATATCATCTTGTTTGTCATTAAAAATACCTGTTCTATTTAAACATAGATTCAAAAATATGAATCTATGTTATGGATGAAGTGCAGGATCCTGTGAATTCTCCAGCAAGATTTTTTTATTTTGATGGGCTTTCCTTTAGAATAGCGCCATTCTTCTTGTCGAATGTCAGTACAGTTCCATGATTCAGTTAGATCAGTTAACCATACGCCGCGGTGGACGCATCCTTTTCCAGAAAGCCTCCATGCAATTGCATCCTGGATGGAAAATTGGCCTGACCGGTGTCAATGGAGCCGGCAAGTCGACCCTATTTTCAGCACTCTTGGGTGGGATTGAGTCTGACAGTGGTTCCCTGACCCGTCCTGCAGTCTGGACTGTGGCGCATATGGCCCAGGAAATCAAAGCCTTGAATATGAAGGCGATTGATTTTGTCCTGTCCGGTGATGAGGAATACTGGGATATCCAACAAAAGCTGAATCATCTTGAACAACTGGATGATGCTGAACTGGCACGCCTCTATGGCCGCTTTGACGAAATTTCCGGTTATGTAGCATCATCTAAGGCTTCACAGCTGATGGCAGGTTTGGGCTTTATGGATTATCAATCCGAGCTGGATGTTGCCAGTTTTTCAGGGGGATGGCGTATGCGTCTGAATCTGGCGCGTACCTTGATGAGCCGTTCTGATCTGTTATTACTGGATGAACCGACCAACCATTTAGATTTAGATGCGATTCTTTGGCTAGAAGATTGGCTCAAAGCCTATGAAGGCACCTTGGTGCTGATTTCACATGACCGGGATTTCCTGGATGCCATTACCGATCATATTTTACATATCGAAAATCAGGAACTGACACTTTATACCGGTAATTACTCGACTTTCGAGCGTACCCGTAGCGAACGTCTGGCACAGCAGCAACAAGCCTATGAAAAGCAACTTGAAGTGCGTGCCCATCTGCAAAAATTTATTGACCGTTTTAAGGCCAAAGCCACCAAGGCAAAACAGGCCCAGAGCCGAATCAAGCAGCTGGAGCGTATGCAGGAACTCTCCGTTGCGCATGTAGATACGCCGTTTACTTTCAGCTTCCGTGAACCAACCAAAATGAGTTCACCATTACTACAGCTGGAAAATGCCGATATCGGTTATGGCGACAAGCTGATTGTGCGTAATGTTACCCTGCAAATTACTCCCAATAGCCGTATTGGTCTGCTGGGGATGAATGGTGCTGGTAAATCGACTTTGATTAAATCTCTCGTCGGTGATTTAGCTTTAATTAAAGGTCTTCGTAAAGACTCGGAATTGTTAAATATTGGCTACTTTGCCCAGCACCAGATGGATGCACTGGATGGTAGCGCCAGCCCGATGTTGCAGCTGGCACGTATCGCTGATCCTAAAATCAGTGAGGCCAGCTTGCGTTCTTTCCTCGGCAGCTTCGGCTTTAGCGGCGAACGCATGGATACACCAAGTGAAAGTTTCTCGGGCGGTGAACGCGCCCGTTTAGCACTTGCATTAATCGTATGGCAACGTCCAAACGTGCTGATTCTGGATGAACCAACCAACCATCTGGACCTGGATATGCGTCATGCTTTAACGATGGCACTACAAGATTTCAAAGGTGCTGTCGTGCTGGTTTCGCATGAACGTCAGCTGATCGCCAGTGTCTGTGATGAGCTGCTGTTAGTTCATAACGGCAAATGTACTGAATTTGATGGCGATCTGGTGGCTTATGCCGAGTGGTTACGTCAGGCACGTGCAGAATTATTAAAAAATGCGCCTAAAACTGCTGAAGTGATGAAAACACAGCAAGCTGAAGCGAAACCTGTACCAAGTAAAATGGATAAAGAAGCCCAACGCAAGGAGGCTGCTCGCCAACGTGAGCGGACTCGGCCGATTCGCAAAAATATTGAAAAATGTGAAAGCCAGATCGGAAAGTTGCAGCCAAAACTGGCTGCAATTGAAGAAAAGCTGTCAGATACTGGTCTGTATGATGCAGCGCGTAAGGATGAATTGCTTAAGCTCATGAATGAGCAGACTGAACTGAAAGCACAACTGGAAACTGCTGAAGAACAGATGCTGGAACTGATGATGGAATTAGAGGAACTGGAACAGTCTTTCTAGGGAAAGCTAATTTTAATATTTGTTTAAAGCTTCAAGGATCATTAACTATAGTTACTGATCCTTTTTTTATGGGTTTATATTTTCTCTGCTATTAGTAAATCTTTTCTCTTACCTATTTTCCTACACTTCTCAGCTTGGTTAATCATTTACTCGATTTTTGACATATTTTGTAGTGAATTACGCAAATACTATATAAGTTTATTTTTTAAACACTCGGCTTCCTTATTTCATACATTAATTTACAGCTCTAGGTCAGGTTATAAGGCTCTAATAAAAAGGCTTTTTAATAATCAGCAGCCTTATTTGAGACTATTTATGTTGAACTAGAGAGGAAATCCGCATGCGTGCTCTTACCTATCATGGTGCTCGGGATGTACGAGTTGAATCTGTTCCAGATCCAGTGATTCAGGAACCAGATGACGTTATTTTAAGGGTGACAGCCACCGCTATCTGTGGCTCAGATCTACATCTATACCGGGGTAAAATCCCGGCCACTGAAGACGGTGATATTTTCGGCCATGAATTTATGGGAGTTGTAGAAGAAGTCGGCCCTGCAGTGACAGAAGTCAAAAAAGGTGACCGGGTGATCATTCCCTTTGTCATTGCATGCGGTCACTGTTTTTTCTGTGAACATGAACTGATGGCTGCCTGTGAAAATACCAATACGGGTCGTGGTGCAATTCTCAATAAAAAACAGATTCCACCAGGAGCAGCCTTGTTTGGCTTTAGCCACCTGTATGGTGGTGTTCCGGGTGGTCAGGCTGAATATGTGCGGATTCCCAAAGGTAATGTCGGACCGTTTAAGGTTCCCGGCTCCTTGCCTGATGAAAAAGTATTATTCCTGACCGATATTCTGCCAACAGCCTGGCAGGCAGTAACCAATGCTCAAGTCACCCGTGGTTCTACAGTGGCAATTTATGGTGCTGGTCCAGTCGGTCTGTTATCTGCAGCTTGTGCACGGATGCTCGGTGCCGAACAGATCTTCATGGTAGACCATCACCCTTATCGCTTGCGATTTGCTCATCAAACCTATGGGGTCATTCCGGTCAACTTTGATGAAGTCGATGCAGCTGAATTTATTATTCAAAATACAGCAGGTTATCGCGGTGTTGATGCGGTTATTGATGCCGTTGGTTTCGAAGCCAAAGGGAGTGTTCTGGAAACCGTAATGACCAACCTGAAATTAGAAGGTTCGAGTGGTTCAGCGCTCAGACAATGTATTGCAGCGGTCCGCCGTGGCGGTGTGGTGAGTGTACCTGGGGTTTATGCCGGTCCAATTCATGGCTTCCTGTTTGGTGATGCCTTTGACAAAGGTTTGACCTTTAAAATGGGACAAACCCATGTGCATAAATACTTGCCGCAGTTGCTCGAACATATTGAAAATGGAGATCTGTCTCCAGATGTGATTATTACCCATCGCATGAAACTGGAAGATGCTGCGGAAGGTTACCGTATTTTTGATAAAAAGGAAGAAGACTGTCGTAAAGTCATTCTGACACCGTAAATGTACTAAAAGAATAAAAAGCGCCTTCTAGGCGCTTTTTATTCTTTAATTAAGACAGATCAAATCACCTGTTTCTATTTTTCAAGTTTCTTCATCAAAAACTCTGTTTAACAGAAGTTATTTAATTTTTACTCCTCTTTCTAACTTGTAGAAAGTAGTTCAGCAAAGTTCGAATATAAATACTGATCTAGAAAAGCAACCCAAAGAATAAACCAGTAATAACCATATTTAACCCAGTGATTTTAAAAATAAAATTAAATTTCACTTGATTATTAAAATAATTATGTAGTTTAACTACATTTAAATTTTCAAGAAAAAATAAGTTCCACGCCCACTATTAAATAAAACTACATTAACCACATAAGCGTTTATTTTATATAATATTTATTTTAATTTTCTATAAAAAAGTAAGCAAACTAATCTGTTTTGGACAGTTTTGGCTCAAACGCAGAAATCCCGCATAAGCTGCTAATTTAAATTTAAAACATTATTTTAAATTTAAAAATATTTACCCACAAGTCACCAGAGAATAAATTTGAATTTGAAATAAGAGCTGATTTAAAAGTGAACCTATTGTGGATAAATACTATCTTATTCACATAAATAAATATGGATAACTTTAGAGTTATCCACACTATTGATCAAGCTTTGAACTTATTTAGGAATGGGAATATTCATACATATTTTGATTTATTAATTACTTTATTTTTATAAATTTGTTAAGCGATTGAAAATCTAGGATTTTAGAAATCGAAGTTCAATGATTTTCCATTCATTTTCATAGCGCCATAATTCCTGAATACGATGTTTATCTTTAGCCAAACCAGTCATCACACAGCATTCCGTCTGATCTGCATTATATTCGTAATCTTCATATTCTACTTCAGGCTTATGCGGCTTCCAGACCCCATTCTTGACCGCATGCGCAATCCTGTCATAACGGACATAACTGGTTTCTACACGGTTTTTCTGCTCAAACACTACCTTAAAGTCTTCATGTTCATACTGACGCAGAACCTCATAATGACCGGTATAGAATGCATTAGCCCAAATTTCACGAACTTCTTCAAGCTGGCTATCCATGGATAAACCTCTTTATTGCTATAGGCTGGCCCAGATCAGACAAATACTGCGAATAAAAAAATCACCAGATAGGGTGCCAGAATCACTGATCAGCTGCTGAATATGCTAACCAGTTAAAATGACACTAGCATAAATTGATCATAAAAAAAGCACCCCGAAAGGTGCTTTTTTAAGTGTATTGTGTATCAGTTATGCATCGATATCTGCATTCAGAGCATTCTCTTCAATGAAGGCACGGCGTGGTTCTACGTCGTCACCCATCAAGCAAGAGAACATACGATCTGCTTCAATCGCATCCTGTACCGTCACCTGTAGCATATTACGGTTTTCTGGATCCATAGTGGTTTCCCACAGCTGATCCGCATTCATCTCACCCAGACCTTTATAACGCTGGATCATCATGCCGCGACGTGAGTCTTGCAGGATGTGCTGCCATACTTCATGGAAGCTATTCACTAGAATCTTGCGCTCACCTTTTTGCAGGTAAGCACCCTCTTCAAGTAACGTAAACCAGCTCTTCGAGTTCTTCAATAAACGTGCATATTCACTTGAACCCAACAGACCTGAATCAAGCAGATAAACATGTGGCAGGTTATGGATATAAATCGTGATACGTGGCAGATAAGTCACAGACTTGTTGCCTTCTGCATCTTCCTTCTCGAAGGTTTCAATACCCAGCTCAGGACGCAGGCTTGGTTGCTTGTCTTCGATGTGTTGACGCAACTGCATTGCCCAGTTTTCTACATAATCCAGATCAGCTGCCTGATCCAGTTTAAATGCTTCAAGCGCCAACAGACCATCCAGCAACGTTGCAGGATAACGTAGCGTCAAACGATTCAAGCTTTTTTGCGAGGTCTGGTAATCCGCAATCACATTTGCCAGTGCATCACCACGAATGGCAGGTGCATCCGCACTGATGTGCAGTTCAAGTTCATCAATCGCATTCGAAATCAGGTAAGTTTCCAGCGCATCATTATCCTTAATGTACTGTTCCTGCTTACCTTTTTTCAGCTTGTACAGCGGTGGCTGTGCAATATAAATATGACCACGTTCAACCAGTTCCGGCATTTGACGGAAGAAGAAGGTCAACAGCAAGGTACGGATGTGCGAACCATCCACGTCAGCATCGGTCATGATGATGATTTTGTGATAACGCAACTTGTCCGGATTATATTCCTCACGACCAATACCACAGCCCAGTGCAGTAATCAGTGTCCCCACTTCAGCCGATGAAATCATACGGTCGAAACGTGCACGTTCCACGTTCAGGATTTTACCTTTCAGTGGCAAGATTGCCTGCATCTTACGGTTACGACCCTGTTTCGCAGAACCACCCGCCGAGTCACCCTCGACCAGGTACAGTTCAGACAATGCTGGATCTTTTTCCTGACAGTCTGCCAGTTTACCTGGAAGACCGGCAATGTCTAACGCACTCTTACGACGTGTCATTTCACGTGCTTTACGCGCTGCATCCCGGGCACGTGCTGCATCAATGATTTTACCCGCGATTGATTTCGCTGCTTGCGGATTCTCTAACAAGTACTCCGAGAATGACTTATTCATGGCCTGTTCGACCGCA
Source organism: Acinetobacter sp. SM1B (assembly GCF_003289665.1). NCBI lineage: Bacteria > Pseudomonadati > Pseudomonadota > Gammaproteobacteria > Moraxellales > Moraxellaceae > Acinetobacter > Acinetobacter sp. SM1B. Next base: position 2,622,691 of record NZ_QMBM01000001.1, on the reverse strand, counting down.
GTTTTTACTTCGCTCGATACCAGCTTTTCTTTGGTCTGTGATGAGAATTTCGGATCAGGTACTTTCACCGATACAATCGCAGTCAACCCTTCACGTGCATCATCACCAGATACTGCAACTTTTTCTTTTTTCAGAATATTTTCACTGTCCATATAGTTATTTAAACCACGGGTCAGTGCAGCACGGAAACCGGCTAAATGCGTACCACCATCCTTTTGCGGGATGTTGTTGGTGAAGCAGCGTACATTTTCCTGATAAGAATCATTCCATTGCAATGCCACTTCTACCCCGATCCCGTTCTCCGCCATCGTAGTAAAATGGAAGATATCATTCAGGTGAGTTTTGCCCTCATTGATATATTTTACAAATTCGGACAGACCACCTTCATAATCAAAGATGTGCTCGGCATTAATGCGTTCATCACGCAGTACGATACGCACACCGGCATTTAGGAATGACAATTCACGTAAACGGCGCGCCAGAATATCGACATTGAAAATGGTCTGACTAAAGGTTTCAGCACTTGGCCAGAAACGTACACGGGTACCGGTTCGGTCTGTATCACCAATGACTTTTAACGGGTACTGTGAATCGCCATGGCGGTATTCCTGTTGGTGAATATGACCAGCACGATGAATGGTCAGTTCCAGTTTTTCTGACAGGGCGTTTACAACCGAAACACCTACCCCGTGCAGACCACCAGAGACCTTATAGCTGTTGTCATCAAACTTACCGCCGGCATGCAGAATAGTCAGAATTACTTCTGCTGCAGACACACCTTCTTCAGGGTGAATATCAGTTGGAATACCACGGCCGTTATCTGATACTGACACCGATTCATCTTCATGAATAGTCACTAAAATTTCATCACAGTGACCTGCCAGCGCCTCGTCAATCGAGTTGTCGACCACCTCGAAAACCATGTGGTGTAAGCCTGTACCGTCGTCTGTATCACCAATGTACATGCCCGGACGCTTACGCACAGCGTCTAAACCACGTAATACCTTGATGCTAGAGGAATCATAAGCCTTTTCAATGGTTTGTTCTGGTTGAGAAGCAGCTTGATCTTCTGAACTCATGGTTTCTCCCTAGTGAAAAATAGGTCTATCCAAAGATGGGTAAAACTTTAAAATACTATTGCACAACAACCTGAACGATACCGTTTTCAACATTGAATAACTGATATGAGATAGACAAATCATGTAAATGCTTTTGTACTGATTCGTGGTCTAAAGTGGTAATAAAAACTTGACTACCAAGTTGGCTCAATCGCTCAATTAAACGTTGTTGTGCGGTTAAATCTAATTCTGCTGTCAGATCATCTAATAATACCACAGTTTCCTTATTACAAGAATGTAGCATTGCAATTTGAGACAGTTTTAACGCCATCAGCAGCAGCTTTTTCTGTCCACGAGACAGGATCACATCTGCATCTCCCAGAGGGGTCTTCAGACGCAAATCTGCGCGATGTGGGCCGTATTCTGTATAGCGTCTTTCAACGTCCCGCTCATGATGATTGGTCAGGTCATTGAGCAGGCCAGTTTCAGCATGAAAACCGGGACTATAATCCAGGCTAATCGTGAGATCTGGCAGCAAATGTTTCAGGTCTTCCTCAAAGAAAACTTTCCATTGCTCGACAATACCGATCCGTTGTGAATGCAGAATCTCACCATATTGACTGAGCATCTGGTTCCACGGCTCCAGCTCTGAAAGACTGAGGTAGCGCCTGGACTTTAGCAAGCTGTTGCGCTGCTTCAAGGCACGCGAATAATATTGCCAGGCATGATAGAATTCTGGTTCCACGTGGAACATTAACCAGTCCAATAACTGTCGGCGTGGCTTGGCACCATGATCGATAATATCGGTGCTTTGTGGATCAATCAGCTGCAAAGGTAGCAGCTTGGCCAGCTGCCCCTGGGTCGCCACCAGATCACCATTTACCTTGATCAACTGCTCACCACTGGCCATTTTCTGCATACCGACTTTTTCGGTATCAGACTGGGCAAACACGATCGCATCCGCAGCACTGTGCTGAATGTAATTTTTAGGAATATGGGTACGAAAAGAACGCCCTGTGGCCAGCAGATGAATGGCTTCCAGAATAGAAGTCTTGCCTGAACCATTCTGGCCATAAAAAACGTTAAACGGCTGCAATCCCTGGAGAGCAACCGTTTTTAAGTTTCGTACACGCTCTATATGCAAACGCGTAATATGCATGATTAGCTTGTGCCTGGATGCTGCCGCTTAAACGCGCATCGGCATGACCACATAAGTTTGATCAGTATGTGCAGGATCTTGAACCAACACCGACTGGTTTGCTTCGGTCATGCTCATGGAGACATCATCACCGTCCAGCACACCCAAAACTTCTAGCAAATATTGCGCATTGAAAGACATTTCCATTGGTGCATCCGCATACTGAATGGCGAGATCTTCAATCGCTTCATCCTGCTCCGGGTTATTGGCACGCAGTTGCAGTGAATCCGCATTAAAGTTCAGGAATACACCACGAAGTTTTTCATTACTCAAAATCGCAACACGTTGCAGAGATTGCTTGAATACATCATGTGCGATGATCACGTGCTTGTCACCACCACGTGGAATCACACGGCGATAGTCAGGGAATTTACCATCAATCAGTTTCGTGGTGAAACGTACTGTAGTATCCCCCTGCTCCTTATCACGGTTTGCAACAGTGATAGTTACATTTAGCAATTCACGACCAATCAGCAATGATAACTGATCATCTTCAACACTAAGTAAACGCTGTAATTCACCTACTGCCTTACGTGGCACAATCGCCTGGATTGGCTGAGCTGCAGTCGATTGCGCAGCTGTTTCACACAGCGCCAGACGGTGACCATCCGTAGTCACTGCACGCAATTGGTTAGCATCAATTTCCAGTAATGTACCGGTCAGGTAGAAACGTACATCCTGTACCGCCATCGCAAACGCAGTTTTTTCAAACAGGCGTTTTAGTTCACGCTGGGTCACAGTTACCTGGGTGCCCTGACTGTTTTCAGTCGACAGTAATGGATAGTCTTCAGCAGGCAAGGTACCGAGCACAAAACGGCTGTTTCCAGACTTCAAAATACAGCGCTGATCTTCAGTAATTTGCAGATCTACCAACGCAGCTGATGGCAAAGATTTACAGATATCAATCAGCTTACGTGCAGGAACCGTGGTTTCACCAGCTTGCAAACATGCACCTTCATTCAGAGGCATACTTGCTACCAGTTCTACCTCAAGATCTGAACCAGTTACCGTTAATGCTTGAGCTGTCACTTGAATTTTCAGGTTAGACAGAATGTTTAAGGTATGGCGACGTTCAACCGCTCCTACGACATGTGATAGAACATTCAGTAAGCTCTCTTTCGCGATTTTTAAACGCACGGTACATTCCTCTGAAAACTGAAGATTAATATGGAAAAGTTAATTATTTAGCACTGTACTATGCGGCAAAAAAAGCCGCATAGCAAGCGCAGAATTTGAGCGTTTTGGCTTAGCTTTGCAGCAGGCGCTGCAGGTTTTTATAGTCCTCGTTGAAGATCGGATCTTCCTCACGCAGACTCAATACTTTTTCACAGGCATGCATCACGGTACTATGGTCACGACCACCAAATGCCATGCCAATTTCCGGGAAACTGTCTCCGGTCAATTCACGTGCCAGACCCATTGCAAGCTGACGCGGACGTGCATAAATACGGGTACGTTTCGGACCGACCAGTTCTTTCAGTGGAATACGGAAATATTCACTGACCACACGCTGAATATTTTCAGTACTGATGGTGCGGGCGCGAATCGCCAAAACATCTTTTAAGGATTCACGTACCACATCCAGATCAATCGGTGTACCTTTAAAGCGGGAAATCGCCACCACTTTGTTTAGTGCACCTTCCAGCTCACGCACATTGGCAACCACTTGTTGTGCAATAAACAGTGCGCAGTTACGTGGCAGATCCACTTCATTGCTTTCAGCTTTTTTAAGTAAAATTTCAATACGGGTTTCAATATCGGGCGGCTCAACCCCTACCGACAAGCCCCAGGAGAAACGTGAAACCAGACGTGGATCCAGCTCCGTCAATTCTTTCGGATAACGATCCGAGGTCAGGATGATCTGTTTCGATTCATCCAACAGTGCGTTAAAAGTATAGAAAAACTCAACCAGACTAGCCTCTTTACCCGCCAATAAATGAATATCATCGACCAGTAATAAATCCAGAGAACGACAGTTTTTCTTGAATTCTTCAACCTTGCCCTGCTGCAGCGAGCTGACAAAGTCCTGCACAAAGCTTTCTGCGGTCATATACATCACGCGGGCATTCGGCTTGGCTTGCAATAATGCATTCCCTACTGCCTGCATCAAGTGGGTTTTACCCAGACCGGTCGGGCCATACAAAAATAATGGGTTATGTTGAGATGCACCGAGCTGGGTCAAAACCTTACGGCAGGTTTCTGCGGCCATCTGATTCGAGCGGCCTTCCACAAATAGAGAAAAAGTGAATAAGGGATTTAGCTGACGCTTGCGGCTATTTTTAACTGATTCTTCTTTTTCTTTACGTGGGCGAGGCGCAGGCGTACTCACTGGCTGTGTTTCTAAAGCAGCCGTGGTGGTTGCTGGCTGTTCACTGGCAGATAAAATCGCACCAGGACGGGAATCCACCAGAATTTCGACTTTACGGATCCGGCCTTCAGATAACTGTTCCGCCAGAATCGAGATCAGCTCCAGATGATGTTCTTGAATGTAGCGCGTCCAGTAAGGGTTCGGTGCATAAAGACGAAGAGTATCGTCCAGTTCCTCTGCAACCAGTGGGCGTATCCACATTGTAAAGACATTTCCAGAGAGCTCTTGTCGCAAGCGATTTAAGCAGTCTGTCCAAAGCATGTGAATCCCCTATTCATTCCATTGTTTATTCAAAAGCCATTGCCGCACCTGAAAGCGGGTCGCCATTCTAACCAAGTTATCCACATCTGTCATGAAATATTCAGCATAAATCGTTCAAAAAAGCGCTTTTCATGCATAAATTTAAATTTAAAACCTGGTGTGGATAAGTTTATCCGCAAGCTGTGGATAAAATATAACATAAAGTTATCCACAAAGTATAAAAATTATAGAAACAGTTTTATCCACAATATAAGATTATGTTTATTAAAATTAAAAATGCATTTTCCACAGAAAAACAGTTCCCTAATAGTAATAAATTTAAATTTATAAATTTGAATTTATTTATAAGATCCAGACTTTCTGTGGATAACCAGCACATGGTTTAAATTTAAATTCAAAACGAGAATCTAAATTTGAATTGTGTATAGTATTGTGGATAAATCTGTTGATATAGATGTTAATAACTAAAATATAATATTAAAACAATTATTTATATTGTGGTTAACTATTTTATTCACTCTTTGACTACACGATTTGAAAAGTATCAGGCAAGCCAATTCCTAGACTAATTTGAAAAGAAATATGCTTTTGCATTGACAGCTCAAGCAATGAGCACTAAAATCGCGGACCTTCATAGAAAGATCATTTTTGGAGTTTCGACATGAAACGTACATTCCAACCATCTGAATTAAAGCGTAAACGCGTTCATGGTTTCCGTGCTCGTATGGCTACTAAAGCTGGTCGTCAAGTTCTAGCTCGCCGTCGTGCAAAAGGTCGTCACAGCTTAACTGTTTAATCAGTTAGGCTTCGCCGACTTTGGGTGATATGACAACACTTTATGGTTTTGGCACAGAGTTACGATTACGCTGTGCTGCCGATTATAAAGGTGTCTTTGATGGTGCGCTTTTAAAAGTGCATCAACCCCATTTCTTATTTCTTGCAAAACCGTCCGAACTGCCAAATAGCCGTTTGGGTTTAGTTGTTGCCAAGAAAAAAGTGCGCCGTGCGCATGAACGAAATCGAGTAAAACGTCTTGCTCGCGAAAGTTTTCGCCTGCATCAACAGCAGCTCAGCGATCTGGATATTGTGGTGATGCCAAAAGCTGGTATTGATACAGTCCCGAATGCAGAATTGCACCAGCAACTACAATTTGCTTGGCAGAAACTCAACCGTCTTGCCAAAAAGCATATAAAAATAGCTCCCTCCCCACAAAAGTAGAGATGGCCAATGGTACGTTTACTGCATTGGTTGATCCGTTTCTATCAGATTGCGATTAGTCCTTTACTTGGACCACGCTGTCGTTATCTTCCAACATGTTCTCAATATTCCTTGGAAGCAGTCCATACACATGGAGCTGTGCGTGGTGTGTGGCTGGCTACTAAACGTATTTGCCGTTGTCATCCGTGGGGTGGCTCAGGATACGATCCTGTTCCTCCGAAAGCGATTCGTTTTATTTCATTTCAGCAAATAGATTCTCAAACGCTTCACGTTGCTGTACCCTTTCGTGATCGTTTATTGAACCAAAATCACTCTCACCACTTGGGGTAATACATATGCAACAATGGGCCAGGATTGCAATTCTCGGGGCTATGTTTGTTGTCGCATATTTGCTCATTTTGGCGTGGCAAAAAGATTATGGAAATGCGGAAACTCAACCTCAGCAGGAAACTGCAGTTGTATCGCAAGAAGTGTCAGCAGATTTGCCAAATGCTCAGACGGCTACCGCCGCTTCTGATGTGCCACAAGCAAATGTTCCAGCGCAGCAAGCCACGGATGCTACAGCACCTGTAAGTCAGCAGCTTATTTCAGTACAAACTGACCTTTATCATCTTTGGATTAATCCTAAAGGTGGTGATATTGTTCGTGTTGAATTACTCAATCATGACAAAAACAAAGACAGCGATGAACCTTTCGTCATGCTGGAAAGCGATGCGAAACGTACTTATGTCGCGCAGTCAGGTTTAATTGGTCTAAATGGACCGGACAGCAGCCGTAATGGCCGTCCAAGCTATGAGCTGGAAAAAACTGCTTATACCCTGGCAGATGCCAAGGCAGTCAAAAATAAAGATGGCGAGAATGTAAAAGTTCTGTCTGTACCAATGGTATTCAAGACGGCAGATGGTGTAGAAGTCATCAAAACCTTCAATTTTACTGAAGGTGAATATCCAGTTGTCGTGAACCACAAGGTTATCAACCGCAGTGGACAGGCTTGGCAAGGTCAAATGTTTGGCCAGATCAAGCGTGACAATTCTGAGGATCCAGGCAAATCTGATCAAGGTATCTTTACTTTAGGTACTTTCTTAGGTGGCGCTTGGGGTACCCCGGATGAGCATTACAACAAGTTGAAATTTGACAACTTTGTTGAAGAAAAACTCAGCACTGAAGCCAAAGGCGGCTGGGTTGCGATGGTGCAGCACTACTTTGTCAGTGCATGGGTACCAGGTAACCTGAAACTGACACAGGGCAATGGCGAGGCCTATACGGCGAAGCTGGAATCACGTAAGTCAACTGATAACATGAATATCATTGGCTTTACCTCTCCGACCTTCAACGTACCTGCCGGTACTGTGGCTGAAATTGATGCGACCTTCTATTCTGGTCCAAAAATCCAGTCAGAGCTCAAAGATCTGGCAACAGGTCTGAACCAGACTGTAGATTATGGCTGGTTATGGCCGATTGCCAAACTACTATTTGTTGGTCTGGAATTTTTCCATGGCCTGGTAGGTAACTGGGGCTGGGCGATCATTCTGTTGACTATTCTGGTAAAACTGATCCTGTGGCCATTGTCGTCGAAGAGTTACCGCTCTATGGCGAAAATGCGTGTGATTGCGCCAGAAATGCAGCGTATGAAAGAAGAGTTCGGTGAAGACCGTATGCGCTTCTCTCAAGAGATGATGGCACTGTACAAACGCGAGCAGGTAAATCCACTTGCCGGCTGTTTACCGCTCTTGCTGCAAATGCCAATCTTCCTGGCATTGTACTGGGTACTGATGGAATCTGTGGAACTGCGTCATGCACCATGGATGCTGTGGATTCAGGATTTATCTTCAATGGATCCTTGGTTCATCCTGCCATTGCTGATGGGTGCAACCATGTATATCCAGCAGTCGTTGAACCCACAACCGACTGATCCAATGCAGGCGAAAGTGTTCAAGATCATGCCAGTGATCTTTACAGTATTCTTACTGTTCTTCCCGGCTGGTCTGGTGCTGTACTGGATTGTCAACAACCTGATCACCATCCTGCAGCAAAGCTTGATCAACAAGTCTGTTGCCAAAGATCGTGCACAACGTGATGAGGCAAAGCCAGTCAACTAAGTTGAACTGACGGGCTGAATAAATCCGCTTAAGATGGTAATCTTAGGCGGATTTTTTTTGGCTGTACTTTTTGTTCTTCTGCAGGTGAATTTTATGCTCAACCCAACCACTACGATTGCTGCGATTGCGACACCACCGGGACGTGGCGGTGTTGGGGTGATCCGCCTGTCTGGTCCAAAATCTTATGCAATTGCCCAGGCGCTAACTCAAAAAGAATTGCCTAAAGCCCGATTTGCCGGTTTTCGCCAGTTTTATGATGCGGCAGGTGAAGTCATGGATGAAGGTTTAGCGATCTGCTTTCCGAATCCAAATTCTTTCACGGGCGAAGATGTGGTGGAACTGCAAGGCCATGGCGGTCCGGTCATCCAGAATGCCCTGCTGGCACGTTTGCTGGAACTTGGGGCAACAGCAGCTAAAGCGGGTGAATTCTCCATGCGTGCCTTTGAAAATGGCAAGCTGGATCTGGTCCAGGCTGAAGCCATTGCTGACCTGATTGATGCGACATCACAAGCGGCTGCACGTTCTGCGGTACGTTCTCTGCAAGGTGCATTTTCGACCAAGGTGAATGCCGTACTTGAACAGCTGATTCATTTGCGTCTGCATGTAGAAGCCGCAATTGATTTCCCGGAAGAAGAAATTGATTTTCTGGCTGATGGCAAGATTCTAAATCTGCTGGATGGCGTATCCAGTGCAATCACTCAAGTACAGCAATCTGCGCGTCAGGGCCAGCTTCTACGTGAAGGTTTGCAGGTGGTCATTGCCGGTAAACCCAATGCCGGTAAATCGTCATTGCTAAATGCTTTGGCCGGGATTGAACGCGCCATTGTGACCGATATTGCGGGTACGACACGTGACGTTTTGCATGAGAAAATTACCTTAAATGGTTTGCCAATTACCCTGACTGATACTGCCGGTCTGCGTGAAACGGGTGATATTGTGGAAAAAGAAGGGATTCGTCGCGCAATCAAGGAAATTGAACAAGCAGATCTGCTGTTGCTGGTCTATGACCTGAGTCAGGGTGATGATCCATTACAACTGGCACAGGAGTATTTTGCTGAACATATTGAACCGAAACGCCTGATGCTAATTGGTAATAAAGCAGATTTGACCGGTGCCGATGCTGTCATGGGGGATTTTAAGGGCTTCCGTCACATTACCGTTTCAGCCAAGCAAGAAACTGGCGTCCAGTCGCTCATAGATGCGATTACGGCGCATGCAGGCTTCCAGCCTGAAGAGGATACCTTTATTGCCCGTACTCGTCATTTAGACGCAATGAAGCGTACCCAGGTGTATCTGACTGAAGCTCGTGAACAACTGGTGGTATATAACGCAGGTGAGTTAGTGGCAGAATCCTTGCGTCTGGCACAGAATGCTTTAGGTGAGATCACTGGTGATTTTAGTGCGGATGACCTGCTGGGCAAGATCTTTGGATCGTTCTGTATTGGAAAATAATCTTCAAGATATATAAAAAAGCCCTCAATTGAGGGCTTTTTTATCAGGCTTTTACATGCAGTTTCTGATGTGATACCCAGAGAACTACACATAAAATACTAATCACCGCACAGAAGCTGATAACAGCAAAACCCAAGCCAAAATGATCGGCCAGATAACCCACTGCAATAATTGGCACAATTGTGCCTAAATAACCCATAAACAGATAGGTCGACATGACTGCGGCCCGATTCTGTAAGGTTGTGATCGCATGAATCACACCAAATGCGCCCATCAAGGCAAAACCATGTCCAATTCCAAACAGAATATCACTGACAAAAAATAAAATGCTCGTTTTGAGGAGCATACACAGTGCAAGACTTATCAGACTCGCAAACATAATGATCAAGCCAATATTCAGACATTTCTTTGCAGCAACCGCTTTAGCAAAGAACTGCACCATGGCAGAAATCAACAAAATGCAGGTGATGGCGGTACCACTGACTAGAGGCCCATGCCAAGGCAGAATATCCTGCACAAAAGAGGGTGACAGTGAGGCAAATAAACTAAAGGCAGCAAAGGCAGAAAATGCGGTCAAACCCACGATCATAAACAAAGCATGATATTGAGGCTCAGGACGCAGTAATTTCGGTGCAATACTAAAAGGCTGACGTTCAAATGCTGGCACTTTTAACCAGAACAAGCCAATAAAACATAGTACTGCCCCCCAAATAATAGGTAGATATGGAGTGATCAGTGGCATCTGAGAAAACTGCGCAATGATTCCGCCGACCAAAGGACCCAAACCAAAGCCAACCGCAGTCAGGATTGATACCAGTTGCGGCGCAAACTGCTTATGACTCTCGGGAATGGTTTGCATCATGCCAATCATGGCAGAAGTGGTCATGAGACCTGAGGCAATGCCGATAATGAAACGCCCCACTGATAAAATCAGTGCATTGTCTGCAAAGACGGAAATGATTAAGCCTAGACTGATAAATACCAAGCCGATTTGTAAGGTTCTTAAAAAACCAATACTGTTACTGGTTCGTCCCAGAAACAACAGAGTGCCTAGACAGCCAAACATATAGGCGACAAAAATATAAGTAATCTGGCTTGGAGATAGATGCCAAACCTGTTGATAAATAGGGTAAAGCGGACTGGCCAGTGCCGTGCCGATAGTCCCCATAATCAATGTAAGGCTGACCATGGCGAATGGTCGCCATGTGGTATTTATTGTCATGCTGCTGCCATAGAAGTTCAACATCACGCTTCCAGAAAAATGATGTTGAATAAAAATTTGAATGGAAAGCAGTGTATCGGTTAGATGAAAAAGCGGTCAATTATCTTGCTGTAAACAAAACGAAAATATTCAGCAGAAAAAATCAGCCATAACGCTTGAGCAATTTTAAAAATTCCTGAAGATCCTGTTCATTGACAGCTTCTGGATCTTTGATTACATGCTCTCTAAGGTGCTCCTCAATCAGTTCATTCATCAGACCATTCACCGCCCCCTTAATGGCAGCGACCTGTTGTAGCACATCAATACAGCTGGGTTCTTGCTGTGTCAGTGAGGCTTCTACCGCATGAATCTGACCTTTTAAACGCCGTACACGATTTAATATTTTTTTATCTTCATGCAAATGACTCACCACAAGTCTCCAAAAATAAATATACTAAGGGGGAGTATATAAACAAGACCACTCGAATGCAAAACAATACCGCTCCACAGCACAACCATCAGTTTGATCAAGGCAATCCACTGGCACAGAAGAAAATACTGCTCGCCACAATCCTGACTGCCGTGATGATGGTATTTGAGATTATGGGTGGCTGGGTCTTTCAATCCATGGCCTTGCTGGCAGATGGCTGGCATATGAGTTCCCATGTCCTGGCCTTGGGACTTGCCTTTGCCGCCTACAAAGCAGCACGTCATTATGCCGATGATCCTCGCTTTAATATGGGGACTTGGCGTATTGAAATTCTGGCAGGTTATAGTAGTGCCATCATGCTATTAGTGATTGCGGGCTTTATGGCTTTCCATTCGATTGAACGCCTGTTTGCTCCGGTAGAGATTCACTATAATGAAGCCATTCCTATTGCGATTTTAGGTTTATTTATTAATCTGGTCTGTGCCTGGTTGCTGCATGATGGTGGACACGAACATGCTCATGGGCATCACCACGATCATGAGCATCATCCTAGCCATTCTGACCATCAGCACGACCTGAATCATCAGGCAGCATTTATGCATGTAGTAGCAGATGCCCTGACTTCAGTCTTTGCCATCATAGCCCTGCTTGCCGGTAAGTATTTTGGCTGGGATATTCTGGATGCTGTGCTCGGGATTGTTGGCTCGGTTCTGGTCGCACGCTGGTCTATTGGTTTATTGAAACAGACTGCCAAAACCCTGCTGGATGCCGATATGGATGCACCGGTGGTAGATGAAATCCGGGAAGTTGTCGCGGAATTTGGTCCTTTAGTAAAACTGTCTGACCTGCATGTTTCCCGCGTTGGGAAAGGCAAGTTTGCCTGTTTTGTGGCGCTGGAGACTGCGCTAGATTTAAGTCCTGATCAGGTCCGTGAAGCGATTTCTATTCATGAAGAAATCGTGCATATTTCTGTAGAGATTAATCCGGTTACTTCTATTTCATAAGTAGTTTATGTTCCACGTGAAACATTAAGAATAGTGAAACATGACAGTACATAAATCATCTGATTTTTCTGCATGAAACGCATAGAATTAGCACTACTTTACTCTGACATGAGCAGGAGATTCATGCTGAAACCTATCCTACTGCTGGCCATGACGGTATTGGCTACGAGCCTTAGCTTTGCCGATATCAATACAGTCAAAGCTAACCTGGCCAAACATAGCCCAGACCTGAAGATTGAAAATCTTCAGACTACTGAAATGAAAGGGATCTATAGTGGTTCTATGGATGGACAAGTGATTTACCTGAACGAGGATGCCAAGCATCTCATCGGTGGGTCTATGATTCGCCTTGCCGATAAGCAAAATCTTACCCGGGATCTGGTGCTGAAACAGAACAGTATCGACTGGAAAAAGCTGCCTTTACAGGATGCATTGAAAACAGTACGAGGCACTGGCAAGCGTCAGTTGGCGATTTTTTCTGACCCCAATTGCCCCTATTGTAAACAGCTTGAACTAGAACTTAAAAAGCTCAATGACGTAACCATTTACACTTTTGTTCTGCCACTGAAAGCGCAATCTATAGCCCCTTCACGACAGATTTATTGTGAAAAAAATCCGGCTCAAGCCTGGGAGGATCTGATTAGTAAAGGTATTCAGCCTAAATCTGGCAAACGCTGCGCTAATCCGGTAGAACGCAACTTGGCCTTGGCTAAATCCCTAAATATTCAAGGTACTCCAGCAATTATTTTCTCGAATGGTTTTAAAGTCATGGGTGCCTATCCGGCTGAACAGATTGAAAAGATTCTGACAGAACTCGGTCTTTAATCTTAACTTTTGCTTGGTCATCTGAAGTATATCGAGAGCAGAAGCTTTGAATTGAATCTTTAAAAACCTAGCAATAAAAAAGCACCCGACAGGGTGCTTTTTTCAATGCAAAACAGAAATTATTCAATTAAATATTTAGACAGTTCTGCGTTTGGTGACCATGTTGTAGATAAACAGGATAATAATGGCACCAATCACCGAAGCAATAAAGCCTGCTGCTGAACCTTCCTCATAAAGACCTAGCATACGACCGCCATAGGTCGCAAGTAATGAACCGGCAATCCCCAGTAGGGTTGTCATAATAAAGCCTGCCTTGTCATCTCCAGGATGGATTGCACGCGCAATTAAACCTGCGATAAAACCAATAACAATTGCAACTATAAGTGACCACATATGTATGCTCCTTTCTTATCATGTCTTTGTTTTTAAGTCATGTTCAGAAATCATCATCGGATAAGTCAAGTCTTCAATCTAGCGAAGTCCTGAAACGGAATGTTAGCTTTTTGTTCATGTGAAGCAGACATAAAAAAAGTGGCTATCGCCACTTTTTAAAGTTGGATCTCTTAAAGACCAATTTCACCAATAAAAGGCAAATGGCGGTACTTCTGGTCATAGTCCAGACCGTAACCGACAATAAACTTGTCTTCGACTTCAAAGCCAAGGAACTGCACATCCAGATTAATTTCACGGCGTGAAGGTTTGCTGACCAAGGTACAGAGCTGAATCGAGTTTGGGTTACGGGTTTGCAGAATTTCCAGAACTTTGCTCAGCGTATTGCCGGAATCGATGATGTCTTCTACCACCAGTACATCTTTACCACGGATTTCACCGTCTAAATCTTTCAGGATTTTTACATCACGTGACGATACCGTGCCACCACCATAACTGGACACAGTCATGAAATCCAGTTCATGTGGTTTTGAAATCACACGACACAAATCGGCCATAAAAATCACTGAACCACGTAACAAACCGATGAGCACAAGTTCTTTGTCACTATGGGCATAGTGTGCATCGATTTGAGCACCAAGCTCTTTGACTTTAGCTTGAATTTCTTCAGCGGAAATCATTACGCTCATTTGAACGGTCATGGGTAGATACCTAAAAAGTAAAAATAGCAAAATAAAAAAGGTGTTGACCTGCAACACCTGATATATCAGCAATTTTAATACATCCAGCAGGCAGATGCACCTGTTTTGCCCTGTGTTAATGTAATCATTTTTTCGGCAATTGTGAATCGCGCTTGAGTAAAAAAGCGCAGCCAATGGCTATTGCTGATAGCATGAACCATATGCGACGGCGTGATTTTTCAGGCTTTTTCCTGAGCTGTTGTTTTGACATAAACCGCCTCTCCAGAAACATAAGTCGCTGCAATATTACGGTCATCACCCAGCATAATCAGTGCAAAAAATGCATCTTCAATATTTTTGGCTTTGCTTTGACGCAGCTGTTGTAACGCCGTCGCATTCAGATCTAATACAACAAAGTCGGCTTCTTTACCGATATTAAAGTTGCCGAGTTGATCCTCCAGACTCAAGGCTTTGGCCCCGCCTAGTGTCGCATGATATAGCGATTCGAAGGCAGACAGTTTATTACCTTGTAACTGCTGCACCTTATAGGCTTCATTCAGGGTTTGCAGCTGATTAAATGAGGTCCCTGCTCCGATATCGGTGCCCAGTCCCACTTTAACGCCTTTGTCCCAGGCCTTTTTCAAAGGGAATAAACCACTGCCCAGGAACAGATTTGAGGTTGGACAGAAGGCAATAGCCGAGTCGGTCTGATGCATGCAATCCCACTCCTGCTCTTCCAGATGCACACAATGAGCAAATACCGATTTAGAACCAGTCAGACCATAGTGATGGTAAACATCTAAATAACTTTGATGTTCCGGGAACAATTCCTTGACCCAGGCAATCTCATTCTTGTTTTCACTTAAATGAGTATGCACATACACATCCGGATATTCCGCTTTAAGTTGTCCTGCTTTTTCTAGCTGTTCAGCTGTTGAAGTTGGAGCAAAGCGTGGCGTGATCGCATACAGGTTACGGCCCTTGCCATGCCACTTTTCAATCAACTTTTTAGAATCGGTATACGCTGTTTCTGCGGTGTCCGTCAGTGCTTCCGGTGCATGACGGTCCATTAGCACTTTACCCGCAATCAGACGCATATTACGCGTCGTCGCTGCATTAAATAAAGCATTGACTGATTCAGGATGGACGGTACAAAAGACCAATGCGGTCGTGGTGCCGTTTTTAAGTAATTCTTCCACAAAAAATTCGGCAATTTTTTCTGAATAAGCTGGATCCTGGAACTGGATTTCAGTCGGAAAAGTATAGGTATTTAACCATTCTAGAAGTTGTTCACCATAAGCACCGACCATTTCGGTTTGCGGAAAATGGATATGGGTATCAATAAAACCTGGTACGATCAGCTGCTCAGGATAATGAGCCACTTGCACTCCTTCAGGCAGATGCTGCTGCCCCTCTTCCCAGCTGCCAAACCATTGAATCTCACCATTCTGGCTGATGAGCAAGCCATCTTCTACATATCGCACTTGGTCGTGAATTTCACGCGCTTGGGCAACCGTATTCTTGATATCCAGGAAGCGACCGCGTACTGCCGTCGTTGCAATGATAGAAGACATTTAAAACCTGCGCTTTTTGATTTTTTCGATTGATTGTAGCTGAAAAAATTAGCATGTTTATATGAACATTCATATTTAACCATGCATTTTTTTTATGAGATCAGACAATCACGAATAATTTCAACAGAGCGTGCGTATGCAGCTGAGCTTATAGACAAATAAAAAAGCCTGCATCAGCAGGCTTTTTTTATGATTAGCTTTACAGCGTAGTTTCGTTATGTTTCTTGCTATGACGAATCGACAAGATCGCAGTCACCGTCAAGACAATCACAATAAAGCTCAGTGAAATCCAGATCGGCATATGGAATACATCCAGCATCAGCATCTTAAAGCCGATAAAGACCAGAATCAAACCTAGGCCATAAGGCAGATAATGCATTTTTGAGGCTGCACCTGAGAGCAGGAAGAACATTGCACGCAGGCCTAAAATTGCCATCAGGTTCGCAGTAAGCACAATGAAGGGGTCGGTGGTGACAGCAAAAATAGCCGGAATAGAATCGACTGCGAAGATGACATCAGAGGCTTCGACCAGAATCAGCACCAAGAATAACGGCGTTGCCCAAAGCAAACCATTTTGACGGACAAAGAATTTATCGCCCTGAAGTTGCGGGGTGATACGCATATGTTTACGTAGCCATTTCAGAATGGCCATATCTTCAATATTGCTGTCTTCTTCATGCTGACCACGCAGGAATTTGAAGCCGGTATACACCAGGAACGCACCGAACAGATACAGAATCCAGGAGAATTCCTGTACAAACCAGGCACCAATAAAAATGAAGATTGTTCTGAGCACAATCGCACCCAGTACACCATATAACAGCAATTTACGTTGTTGCGCTGGTGGAATGGCAAAGGCGGCAAAGATCATCAGCCAGACAAAGACATTATCAATTGCCAGGGATTTTTCCAGCAAATAACCGGCAAAGTATTCCATGACCTTGGTATTGGCAATTGCCGCACCTGCAGTCTGCTCCAGATACAGCCATAATCCACCACCAAATAAAGTCGCGACACTGACCCAGGCAATACTCCAGTAGGCAGCGGTACGGACTTTTACTTCCTGACCATGCTGATGTTTAAAGCCGACAAAATCGATCACCAGCATGACGGCGACAATTGCGAAAAAGACAAGATACAGCCAGAGCGTACCAATTGTTTCCATGTGAATTCTCCACATCGGACGACTGGCCATAAAAAAACCTTGACCAGCTGCCAGATGAAAAACATCTATAACAACATGATCAAGGTCTTGCCTACATCTTAGTGTTTCACTTTTTTACATCAAGTGTAACCTAAAGATGCTCAGATACCGACTTTTTGCAAAGTGTAATGACGATATTCTGACACGTTCAAAAACTGAAATTTCATTCTTAAACGTTTGGAGGAGGCTACTCCCCTTGTTCAAACTAAATTTTGTCTGAGCGATAGCTCAATATAAATTAAGCATGACAGATTTTAATTAGGGATACAATTTTATTTACAAAAATCATTCACTAAGCTTTAAGAAAATCAGGACGGCGTACCAGAAACACACTAAGCGCAAATCCAAAAAATGCCAATAATCCTCCCATCCAGCCGATACAGCCCAAGCCAATTTGCGCGGTCACGATCCCGCCGAGTAATGCACCCCCACCAATCCCGACATTGTATAAACCTGAAAAGATTGCCATGGCTACATCGGTGGCATCTGAGGCGAGGTTTAAAGTCTTTGCCTGTAAAGCCAGACTAAAACCAATAATACTGACTCCCCACATAAGACTCAGGCTATTTAAGCCAAAAAGGCTCACTGACATTGGCAATAGCAAGAGCATCGATATACCCAGCCCTAAAGTGAAAAATGGAATCGTCAGTCGTGGAAACTGTGGTGCAAATTTACCAAACAAGTAGGAACCCAGGAAGCCTGCTCCGCCATAGATCAGCAGCAATGTTGTGGTCTGTGCAGAACTGAAATGTGCCACATTCAACGCAAAAGGTTCGATATAACTATAGGCTGTGAACTGGGCACTGATCACCAATACAGTCAGTGCAAAAAGTAGCATCAGGCTGGGTCGTCTGATCAGGCTTTTTAAACTGCTAAAGGAGCCTGAGTTAATACTCGGTAAATGTGGCAAAGTTTTGACCAGAATAAAGCAGACTAACGTGGCAATTACTGCAATTAGCCCAAAACTGTTACGCCAGCCATACGCTTCGCCAATCATCCGGCCAAAAGGAATCCCGAGTACCATTGCCATCGCAGTACCGGTAGATAGTAGGCCTAAGGCCTGAAATTCTTTTCCTTTCGGTGCTACACGCACTGTCAGTGATGCCGTGATTGACCAGAACAGTGCATGAGCAACTGCAATTCCGATCCGACTGATAACCAGGACAATGAAACTCCAGGCAAAATAAGACAGCACATGACTGGCAATAAAGACCATAAATAGCAGTGTAAGCAGGAAACGGCGTTCAATATTTCTAGTGAGTAGCATGATCGGTAAAGACAGTAATGCGACTACCCAGGCATAAATAGTCAGCATCAGCCCGACTTCTCTTGGAGTCATGGCAAAGCTCTTTCCTATATCGCTCAGTAGTGCTACTGGAATAAACTCGGTCGTATTAAAAATAAAAGCGGCACAGGCCAAGGTAATCACACAGATCCATTGGCGTGTAACAGAAAGAGGTTGAGCAGAAGCAGACATGAGGGAGGATCAATACAGGATCGGCACATTCTATGCTTTTGCCAGAAAATTTCACATGAGGCAGGCTGTAATTTTACTCAGCGGAATTAAAAAAATTGCAACATTGTAAAGCTGAGGACTATGGCAGTCTGAGATAAAATCTTGAGGTAAACCTATGCAGATTGAACACCAGGAACAAGGAACTAAAGGTGAATGGTATGTGGCGCAGAAAGACCAGCGCCTGGCAGAGATGACATATTCCCGGGCAGGTGATGATAAGTTCATTATTGATCATACCTGGGTGGATGATAGCCTACGCGGACAACGTGTTGGACAGCAGCTGGTTGAAGCTGCGGTTGGTTTTGCTAGAAAGCATGCTCTGAAAATTATTCCACTCTGCCCTTTTGCCAAGTCGGTGTTTGACAAAAATGAAAGCATACGGGATGTACTTCAGTAGGACTTCATCTAACTCAAAGATGGGACTAAACATCTATAAGATGTTTAATGGATGAGGATATGACGATATAACAGGTTGATCCTGGATTAGTACAACAGGTAAGAAAATGAGCAACATCAAACATCAGGACTCAAAGCGCGGCGGTGTGTTTTACATGGAAGACAATGGTCAGCGCGTAGCAGAAATTACTTATCAATGGCGTGAACCGGACACCATTGTTGCTGACCATACCTGGGTCTCACATGCACTGCGTGGTAAAGGCGTGGCCCGTAAAATGCTGGATATTCTGGTCGAATTTGCACGTCAGAAACAGCTGAAAATTATTCCACAATGCTCTTATGTGCATGTCATGTTTAAGCGTGATCGGAATTTACATGACGTAGCGACTTTAGCCTTTTAAACCATCCCGTTGGAATAAACAGATTCAAATGGATAAGAGACGATAAGCCCTGTTTATGGGCTTGTGGCAGTCTATAAAGCAGAGTGCCGCTGAAGAGTCCTAATCCCATCCAGACAATCTGTTCATACTGTTGCAGCATGATCAAAATAACGATGATCAGGGAGATGCTGGTCTGAAAAAAGGCGCGATGATCCACACAAATCAATAGTGCCCAAGTTAATAGCATGCTGCTGATCAGCATGTTAATCTCACGTTGCAAGCCCCAGCTATGCAACACGATGACTAGCGCGAAACACAGACATAACAAGCTTAACGTGATAAAAAGATCTTTTAGCATGTTTCACCCTCATTAAAAGCATTATCATTCGAGTAATTATTTTTCAATGATGTCTCTTTAATTTTTAATAATTTAGCTACAAAATGCAAACTGAAAACAGTGTAAGAAATAGCTGATATTTGATTAAAAAATAACCTAAACCCAATATATTGACTATAAAATCAATACTTGAAATTTAAAGGAATCATTCATGCTACAACTCTGTTATGCCAGTACGCGCATCGAAACAGAACAAGATCTATTACAAGACCTGAGTGATATTTTAGCAATTGCACGAAAGTTCAATTATGAGCATCAGATCTATGGAGCACTGTATTATGCACATGGAAAGTTTTTCCAGTGTTTGCAGGGTGAACCTGAGATTGTAGAGCAGCTTTTTCAAAGTATTTTGAAAGACCGTCGGCATCAGCAGGTGTATCGTTTCGCTGATACAACCGTGGAAGCGCCAAGCTTTGCTGAGTGGTCGATGAAATATGTACATAAGCATAGCGAGATTGCTTCGTTCTTTTCCAAGCTGGGTCATAGCACTTTTCAGCCGCATTATCTGAACCAGCAAAATCTGGATGGCTTGCTCGAGATCTTGTATCGTGTTGACGAAAATCATCAACAGTTGGTTTCACCCCAGGGTTATAAACAACGTGGTTATGTCCCTTATTTCTGATCTGGTGAATCCAGACTAAAAATAAAAAAAGTCCGCATGGCGGACTTTTTTTGTCTGATTTGCATTAGTTCATGTCAATCATCACTTTTAGGGCTTTTTCATCAGCCGCGTGTTTAAACACATCATAGGCCTTTTCAAACTCGTTAAATTTAAAGTGATGCGTGGCCAGTTTTTCTAATGGTATTTTGCCGGAACAGCAGGTCTTGAGCAGCATGCCAGTGGTATTGGCATTGACCAGACCAGTGGTAATGGTCAGGTTTTTAATCCACAGTTTATTCAGTTCAAAATTTACCGATTTGCCATGTACACCGACGTTGGCGATATGTCCACCCTCTTTCACCACATGTTGGCAAATATTCCAGGTCGGTTCTACCCCTACCGCCTCAATGGCACAGTCGACACCGCGTCCATCGGTAATTTCTAAAATCTTTTGAATGGCATCTTCTTTACCAGAGTTAACGATATGAGTTGCGCCTACCGTTTTGGCAAATTCCAGCCGGTTATCATCCATATCTACCATAATAATATTGACTGGAGAATAAAATTGAGCAGTGAGCAAGGCACTCATCCCGATTGGCCCTGCACCTACGATCGCGACATTGTCACCCGGTTTGACATCACCATATTGCACACCAATTTCATGTGAGGTTGGCAGGATATCGGACAGGAAGACGGCGACGTCTTCATTTAAGCCTTCAGGTAAATGGTAAAGAGAAGTGTCAGCAAAAGGTGTACAGACATATTCGGCATGGGTACCATCAATCATATAACCCATAATCCAGCCACCGTCATTACGACAGTGTGCATACAGCTGTTTCTGGCAATTTTCACAGGTACCGCAGCGGCTGACGCAGGAAATAATGACCCGATCATCCTTTTTAAAGTTTTTGACTGCTGAACCGACTTCTTCAATGATGCCAATGCCTTCATGACCGAGAATCCGGCCATTAAAGTCGCCAGTTTTTTCTTTTGCCACCTGTTCAATTTCCGGGTTTTACCTTTCCAGATGCCGAGGTCGGTCCCGCAGATCGTGACCTTAGTCAGTTTGATAACGGCATCATCGGGCTGCAAGATTTTCGGGATGGGACGTTCTTCAAAACGGATCTCATTGGCGCCATAGTAAACCATTGCTTTCATTGTATTTGACATGGCAACTATCCTTCTTAGTGATTATTGTGGAGGATTGGCAGTCGTATTTAGCTATGACGACTGTCAGCTGAGAAACACGTAATGGCTTTAAGCTAGCAGGACTTTAGGATTAGATCATTGGTAAAATAGTTAATTCCTTAAAAAAATTAAGTATTTTTTAATATTAAAAAAGGATCGTAGACATGTGTATACGATCCTTGAGAAATTTTATGGAATAAAGGCTACAAGTATTGATTTAGATAATTTACTGTAAGGCGCTAATCAGTTTCTGATGCAAGCCACCAAAACCGCCATTGGACATGATCACCACAGCATCGCCTTCCCCTGCTTCAGTAACAACAGTTTGAATGATCTCATCCAAAGTACGTGCTACCACAGCTTTATTTGGTGCAGCCTCAATCACAGGTTGCAGATCCCAATCCAGACCTTCAGGCTGATACCAGATCACTTCATCCGCCAGACGTGCTGAATAAGCCAAACCCTCTTTGTGACTGCCCATACGCATGGTATTGGAACGCGGTTCAATAATCGCCCAAAGCTTACGTTCACCCAGACGCTTGCGTGCGCCGTCGAGGGTAGTATCAATTGCAGTCGGATGATGGGCAAAATCATCATAGACTTCGATACCACGTACCGTATCAAGCAGCTCCATACGGCGTTTTACACCGCCAAAATTCGAGAGTGCTTCACAGGCAGTTTCAATGGATACACCGACATGCTCAGCAGCAGCAATAGTTGCCAGAGCATTGGCAACCGAGTGCTGACCCGTCATATTCCATTTTATTTCGCCTTTCACTACGCCATGCTGAAGCACTTTAAAATGTGAACCATCAGCAGACAACTGTTGTGCAGAGAGTTCAGCTTTTTCATTGGCATCCAGTGAAGTGCGAACTATCGGTGTCCAGCAGCCCTGCTCTAGTACTTCATCAATATTGGTTTCCGTAATCGGTGCAATGATGCGACCTTCAGACGGAATAGTGCGTACCAGATGATGGAACTGTTTTTGAATTGCGGCCAGATCATCAAAGATATCGGCGTGATCAAATTCCAGATTATTCAGAATCGCAGTCTTAGGATGGTAATGTACGAACTTGGAGCGCTTGTCGAAGAAAGCAGAATCGTATTCATCGGCTTCTACACAGAAGTATTTGCCGCCACCTAAACGTGCACTTTCAGAAAAGCCCAGTGGTACACCGCCAATCAGGAAGCCTGGCTCTAACCCTGCCTGGTCCAGTACCCACGCCAGCATTGTCGTCGTCGTGGTTTTACCGTGCGTACCAGCTACCCCCAACACGTGTTTACCTTGTAGTACGTGATCTGCCAGAAATTGTGGACCTGAAATATAAGGCAGGCCTTCATTTAGCATGTATTCCACGGCATCAATACCACGCTTCATGGCATTGCCAACAATGACCAGATCGGGATGTGGTTGTAGGTGGCTACGGTCATAGCCCTGCATTAAAGTAATGCCTGCATTTTCCAGTTGGGTCGACATCGGTGGATACACGTTCTGGTCTGAACCTGTCACCTTATGTCCGAGGTCTCGCGCGAGTAAGGCCAGCGAGCCCATAAAGGTGCCACAAATGCCCAAGATATGCAGATGCATCGACTTCACTCCATTTTGTACTGACACAGCACTTTGTTTTCTGTGCTGTTGTCATGATTTATTCGATTTACCGGCAACGATAGCAAGGCTTTGCGGGAAAAGATAGGCATTCTGGCGTGATTTTTTATGTGAAGAAACGATGCTAGATGTGATAAAAAACCAAGGTTCACGATTATCTTTTGCTGCAATAATCCGTAAAATATCCTGTAAATTTTCTACCGGCATCCGCTATGTTCTGGCCCCTGCTCCTGCTTGTTTGTGCAAACTGCTTTATGACATTGGCCTGGTATGGTCATCTGAAATTTTTACCGCATGATGCCCCAATGTGGAAGATCATTTTATTTAGCTGGGTCATTGCTTTATTTGAATATAGCCTGATGATTCCTGCAACACGTCTGATGGCGCAACACGGACTCGCAGTCGGTCAGATGAAGATCACCCAGGAAGTGGTGACGCTACTGGTCTTTGTGCCCTTTATGCTGTTTATGTTTAAACAGCCATTTAAACTGGATTATCTCTGGGCAGGATTATGCCTGTGTGGCTGTGTCTATTTCGTGTTCCGTAGCCCCTAATATCATTCAAGTGGTGTACTTCCCTATTTTTATTCCAGATTTTGAGATTTCATTAAAAAAATAAGAAAAATCGAGCCTTGCTTTGACCGTTAAATTTTATGAAGCTGAATTTTCAGTCTATAATACGAACTCCCATTAAAGCTTGGCTCTCTCGTCGAGATTTATCTTCTCTTACTTTAATCTCTGGAAACATTGCAATGAATGCGGCTGCTGCACAAGATGCTCCTCTAGTAGGTATTATCATGGGTTCTCAATCAGACTGGGCAACTCTCGAACACACTGCCAATATGCTTAAGCAGCTTGGTGTCCCATTTGAAGCCGAAGTCGTTTCTGCACACCGTACCCCTGACCGTCTGTTTGAATATGCAGAACAAGCACGCGATCGTGGCATCCAGGTGATTATTGCCGGTGCTGGTGGTGCAGCGCATTTGCCAGGCATGTGTGCCGCAAAAACCGATCTGCCAGTATTGGGTGTGCCGGTAAAATCTTCTATCTTAAATGGTGTCGATTCATTGCTTTCAATTGTACAAATGCCAGCAGGCATTGCCGTGGGTACCTTGGCGATTGGTCCTGCAGGTGCGACCAATGCAGCCATTATGGCCGCGCAAATTTTAGGTCTGACCCGTCCAGAAATCGCGAAAAATGTTGCAGATTTTCGTGCTGCACAAACGGATAAAGTCGCTAGCAACAATATTCCAGGCCAAGCTTAATACGGGATAAAACACAATGGATAAAACCATCGGTATTTTTGGTGGCGGTCAGCTCGGTCGAATGATGGCACAAGCGGCATTGCCTTTAAACATTCAATGTACTTTCTTTGAAGCCACTACAGATTGCCCTTCGGCTGCATTAGGTCCGGTATTTTCCAGCAAAGCTGAAAATGGTCTGCAAGACTTTATCAACAGTGCAGATGTGTTCAGTCTTGAATTTGAAAATACACCACTGGCTGATGTAGATGTTTTGACGAAAAACAAAGACCTGCATCCGCCACGTCAGGCTTTAGCAATTGCACAGCATCGTCTGTCTGAAAAAGCCCTGTTTGATGAACTTGAGATTCCGGTTGCGCCGTATAAAGCAGTCACTTCAGTAGAGAGCTTAAAAGCTGCTGTTGCAGAACTCGGTCTGCCGATTGTACTTAAAACTTCTCGTGGTGGTTACGATGGTAAAGGTCAATTCGTTCTACGTTCAGCAGATCAAACTGATCAGGCTTGGGCAGAACTGGGTCCTGCCGGTGAACTGATTGCAGAAAGTTTTGTCACTTTCTCACGTGAAGTCTCAATTATTGCGGTACGTGGTCAAGATGGTGATGTGAAGACCTGGCCATTGGCCGAAAATCATCATCATAATGGCATTCTGTCTCATTCGATTGTACCTGCACCCAACAGTGCGGACTTGCAGCCAGTCGCACAAGATTACATCACTCGCCTACTGAATCATCTGAACTATGTGGGTGTATTAACTCTTGAGCTGTTTGTGACAGATAAGGGGCTATACGCCAACGAGATGGCACCACGTGTGCATAATTCAGGTCACTGGTCGATTGAAGGTGCAGTGTGTTCGCAGTTTGAAAACCATGTGCGTGCGGTGGCTGGATTGCCTTTAGGTTCAACTGACGTGATCCGTCCAACCGTGCTGGTGAATATCATCGGTCAACATCCAAAATCTGAAGATGTTCTAGCCTTGGAAGGGGCGCATTTGCACTTATACAATAAGTCAGAACGTGAAGGCCGTAAGATTGGTCACATCACCCTGATACCAACCGACAGTGCACAATTGACTATGCTATGTCGTCAATTGGCGAAGATTTTACCGAATCCATTGGCATTGAGCGAAGATATGAGCATCTAAACTTTAACTTGCTGATAAAAAAAGCGATCACACCTGTGGTCGCTTTTTTATTTGTCGGCTTTCAGGCATGATTGCGCCTCCTTAAAAATCCCTGCCATTGGTCGGATCATTTTTAAAATCAATTGCTTATAGTTTGATCAATTGAGTATAAATATAACAACCCAAAAAACCTATTTTTGGTCTGATTTTTAGCTTGTTCAGTTGAGGATCAGCCTGAAAATCAGCATTTGAATTTAAAACTGGAACACAGTTTTGAATTTAAATTCATAAAAATAAATTCAAATTTAAATCGAACTTTGAATTTAAACTCGTGCTTTTAAATTTAAAAAAATATGAATTTAAATTTATAGCTGGTAAATGAATTCAAAGTTTTTGAATTTAAATCGACCCACCTGTTGTTAATGAATTTAAAACCAGAATATTGAAAGCTATAAGCATTCTGCTGCGTGGCGGCTTATTTCCAAACAAGTTATCCACATTAATTTTTTTAAATTCAAAATGGATGTTTGTTGGTTTTGAATTTAAATTTAAAAAATCATTTGATTTGAATTTAAAGTAGCCTTGTGGATAAGTATTTTTAAATTTAAAAATTACAAAATGAATTTAAAAGTGTAGAAATTATGAATTTAAAGTTACGTATTGGCGCTTTAATTTTCCTTATGAGCTGCTAAGGTAGAAACATAATTCAAAATCTAAATATTCAAGGGTCTTATGCAACGGCTTGCACTTTTTATTGGTTCGGTGGTCTTGGCGGCTTCACAGGCACAGGCTGAACTTATTATTAATGGTCAGCGTGTCACGTCGACGGATTTGACCTCTACTTCAAATCGCCCGAATTATGCAGCTCAGAATAATTTTCAAAGCTGTCTGGCCAATTTGCGTAGTCAAGCGATTGCCAAAGGTGTGAGCGGCAGTACTTATGATCGTTATACCCAAAATTTAAGCCCGGATTATTCAGTCATTGAACGCCTGAATTACCAGCCTGAATTTTCTACCCCAATTTGGGACTATCTGTCTGGTCTGGTCGATGAGGAGCGCGTACAGCAAGGCCGTCAGAAATTACAGCAGCATCGCGACGTATTAAATCGAGTTAGTGCTGCTTATGGCATTCCGGCTGAAACTGTGGTGGCAGTCTGGGGCGTGGAAAGTAATTATGGTGATATTTCTGGTAAATATCCTTTATTACAGGCGCTCGGTA
Source organism: Acinetobacter sp. SM1B (assembly GCF_003289665.1). Taxonomy (NCBI): domain Bacteria; kingdom Pseudomonadati; phylum Pseudomonadota; class Gammaproteobacteria; order Moraxellales; family Moraxellaceae; genus Acinetobacter; species Acinetobacter sp. SM1B. Next base: position 2,596,045 of record NZ_QMBM01000001.1, on the reverse strand, counting down.
CTTTGAGTTGTGAAGGTCGTCGTCAAAGCTATTTCCGTGGTGAGTTCTTTACTACCATGAAGTTGTTGCAACGTGGTGATGTCTATGAAAACCAGCTTAAAGGTTCATGGGCAGGAGCTTTTGGTCACACCCAGTTTATGCCATCCACTTATGATGAACTGGCGGTCGATTTTGATGGTGATGGGCGTCGTGATCTCGTCAGCAGCATCCCGGATGCCTTGGCTTCAACAGCCAACTTCTTGAAAAAACGCGGCTGGCAGAGCGGACAGCCATGGGGTTTTGAAGTAAAAATTCCTCAAGGTATGTCAGTTTCTGGTGAAGGTCGTCGCAATAAAAAATCCTTGAGTAGTTGGATCAATCAAGGTCTGGTTCGTGCCGATGGTTCGGCATTAGTTCAAGGGAATTTATCGGAATCCTCTCAAGCTGGTTTATTGGCGCCTGCCGGTGCCAATGGCCCGGTGTTCCTGGTCTTTAAAAACTTTGATGCCATTTATAGTTATAATGCAGCTGAAAGCTATGCTTTAGCCATTGCACATCTTTCAGATCGTTTGCAAGGTAAAGGTGGCTTGGTGCAAGCATGGCCAACCGATGATGCTGGCACATCACGTGCAGAACGTCGAGAGATTCAGCAATTCTTGCTCAATAAAGGTTATGACATTGGGGCAGTGGATGGTTTGATTGGGGATAAAACCCGTCAGGCGATCCGCCAAGAGCAGATCCGTTTAGGCTTAACTCCAACCGGACGGGCAGGTCAGCAGATTTTACGTGCGTTTCGGAATGAAAATGCCAAACTGATGATGCAATAACAGAGATTGAAAAAAGGTCTGCAATAATGCAGACATTTTTTATTTAACTATAATATAGTTATAAGAGTTCATGAGATTAAACTGCTGTAATCGTACCGAGCACACGATAGCCTGAAGCCCCAGTCACAGCTGGCAGATTGCCACTCAGCTGATTCATAAAGCGCATCGCTAGCCAGGCAAAGGCAGTGCCTTCGACCCATGTTGGATTTAAGCCTAAATCAGCTGTGGTTTGCACACTCCAGTGATGTTTACGCAAACGCCAGCGCAGCTGTTCCAGTAGATGTGAATTATAAGCACCACCTCCACAAACATAGACTTCACCCGTATCCAGACCAGAGCGATAAATCGCTTTTTTAATGGCACGTGTGGTGAGCTTCATGAGCGTCGCCTGAACATTTTCTGGAGTATCTTCCAGCTCATCATATTCTAAAGCGCTACGCCAGTCAGCAATCTGTTCATCCAGCCATTCCAAATTAAAGTCTTCACGGCCAGTACTTTTGGGAGGTTCTTTGGAGAAAAATGTATGTTCCTGCAAACGATCTAACAGGCTACGGATGGGTGTACCATAGGCTGCCCAGTTGCCATTTTCATCAAAAGGCTGGCCGGTATAACGCTCACACCAGGCATCCATCAGAATATTGGCTGGACCGGTATCAAAGCCGTAGACTTGATCTGGCTGACCAGCAGGCAGAATACTGACATTGGCAATACCGCCCAGGTTTAGAATCACCCGGTGAATACTGTCATGCTGAAAAATATCCTGATGGAAAGCCGGAACTAGCGGCGCACCCTGGCCACCAGCCGCCAGGTCACGGCGACGGAAATCGGAAATCACTGGAATCTGGGTAATTTCAGTAATAATGTTTGGATCACCGATCTGCAAGGTAAAGCCATGTTCAGGACGGTGGCGAATAGTCTGTCCATGTGAGCCAATAGCTTTGATTTGTGTGCGATCCAGATTATTTTTTTCTATCAGCGCATTAATACCATGACCAATCATCTGTGCCAGCGCAACATCTGCTTTACCCATGCGGTCAATTTCATTATCGCCTGGCAGTGTGAGCGCCATCAATTCATCACGAAGATCATGATCAAAAGGTAGGGTGAGGGTGGCATGAAGCTGGAGTGGATCAAAAGAAGCAGCAACAATATCGACACCATCCATGCTTGTGCCGGTCATTACCCCAATATAGATCGCTGTCATGGTTATTCTTAAGCCTGCAATATGCTGAAAAAGTGTTAGTATATCGCACAAATTGAATAACTGATGTATTTGGGTTTTGTAATGTCAAATTTCCTGCCGGCTGAAGAACAACTTGCCCTCATCCAACGAGGCACACACGAAATTATTTCTGAAGAAGATCTTCTAAAGAAATTAAAGCAGAATCGTCCACTAAAAATTAAAGCGGGTTTTGACCCCACTGCACCTGACTTGCACTTAGGTCATACTGTACTGATCAATAAGCTAAAAGTGTTCCAAGACCTGGGCCACGAAGTTTTCTTCCTGATTGGTGACTATACTGCGATGATCGGTGATCCAACCGGCAAAAGTGCAACACGTCCACCATTATCGCGAGAGCAAGTTTTAGAAAACGCTAAAACTTATCAAGAACAAGTATTTAAAATTCTTGATCCAAACAAAACCAAAGTGGTGTTTAACTCGGAATGGTTTGCACAAAAAACTGCTGCTGATCTGATTCAACTGGCATCACAGCAAACTGTTGCCCGTATGCTTGAGCGTGATGACTTCACAAAACGTTATAACAACCAGCAACCGATTGCGATTCATGAATTCCTGTATCCACTGGTACAAGGTTATGACTCAGTAGCACTAGAAGCGGACGTAGAGCTGGGTGGCACAGACCAGACCTTTAACCTGTTAATGGGTCGTACCCTTCAAGGTCGTTATGACCAGGAAGCACAAGTCTGTATTACAGTACCAATTCTTGAAGGTTTAGATGGCGTTAATAAAATGTCTAAATCTTTAGGTAACTATATTGGCGTATTTGATGCGCCAGGTGCGATGTACCAGAAAGTACTGTCAATGCCGGATTCACTGATCGAACGTTACTTTGATCTGCTTAGCTTCAAATCTGTAGAGGAAATTCAGGTATTGCTGAAAGAGATTGAAGAAGGTCGTAATCCACAGGAAGTGAAACGCATTCTTGCACTGGAACTGGTTGAACGTTTCCATGGAAGTGAGGCTGCTGCGCATGCACATAAAGGCGCGGGTAATATCATTACTGAGGGTGAACTTCCTGAAGGCACACCGGAAGTAACCATTTCATTAAGCGAGTTCGGTGGTGAAATCTTTATTACTTCAATCCTGCGTGAAGCGGGTCTGACTAAAAACTCGGCACAAGCCAAAGATGCGCTGGGTCGTGGTGCAGTAAAAGTAGACTGGCAACCAGTTGATACGTCTTTTTCTGTGAAAGAAAACGTGACTTTGATTGTTCAGGCGAGCAAAAAAGCGATTGCAAAAGTGACCTTTGTTGATTAAGACACTTTCTAAGTTATTGAATTAAAAGCAGGCTTCGGCCTGCTTTTTTTTATATGACTCTATATTCAAAAATCAAATAAGCAAATTCAAAAAAAACCTTATAAAAACAAGAGTTAAATTTTGCCGAATTCCTTGCGTTTCCTTATTATTATGTATAAGATTTATTCATCTAGAGAATTCGCTTTAAGCACATCTAGAGGGTAGTGGTAATAATAAATAACTCCACAACTTATAGTCTCTTCCCCAAGAGACTTTTTTTAAGATACTGAAGCAAATAACTATAATAATGACATACTGGATCGGGTAAAGATTCAATTCCGAGGGAGAGATTTTGGGAGAGATCTCTTCCTTTTTTATTTGTAAAACTCCAGTTTTTCTTTCTATATTTCTTTTAAAAATCAAATTTTTTATTTGCTTTAAATCCACTACAGATCGCCGGATAGATACTGACATCCAGAAAATTATCAGTATGCTGATCACATCAGGTCTCAAAGAAGATCTAGAAATTTAAAATAAGAGGGTAAGCAGTGTTTATGTATCACTATCGGACTCAAGATATTTTTGATCAGGAAATTGATTTTATTTTACGTTTTCTATTTGAATACGATACGCCTGAGCAGAAACAGAAATCTTTTAAACAGGCATATACTTTATTACAGAAACTCGATCTGGCATCACACTATCTTCTCTTTTCCTTAGTCAAAGAGCGGTTACCTCGTCGGGCTAAATTGTTATTTGCTGCTGAGGACTATAAAGGTAAGAAAGAAGTGATTGAAGAAGTCATGCATCACTGGGTGGGACATAAGTATCGCCAATACGTAGCTTCGCTATCTTAATATTCTCTTTGGCTTTATATAGATATTAAAAAGTCAGGTTTCGTAACTTATATAAAGCTGAATACGGCTGATTTGACTATTTTGACTTTTTAAAACCTGTGATTAGAAAAAGAAGTCGCTATGAAAGCAGCAAACTGACTTTACTGATAGGACCTATATCTATTAGTCGGATAGAAAATAGCAAAATATGTAAGCTGATATAAGCAAGTTTTGAAAAATTCTGAATACAGAGTTGAAATTTTACAGTCTTATTAAGATTTAGTAATTTTTTGAGAGCTATTAAGTCTTAATGAAAATAACCGTTTTAAAATGAATTGCACTGAATACAGGTTTTATTTCAAAAAAATGGTTAAATTTTAGATAAAAAAGCGATTTTTTAGTGATTTTCGTAGAAAAAAGATACATACGTGAAAAATATAGTGAATTGGGGGTTGCAATGATTCTGAAATCCTCTAGAATGCACCCATACCGACGAGATACACGGTGATGAACGAAGCGAGACGCTGAGTTATCCGGTGTTTTGAGTCCAGCTTCTGGCACTGACGAGGTGTTAGAAAGATCATTAAGAGATTATGAAGAACAACTTGTGTGGATTTTTACTGGTT
>NZ_QMBM01000001.1:2589972-2591198 GCF_003289665.1 Acinetobacter sp. SM1B | reverse complement strand
AAACGACTGTTTGGGGTTGTATAGTCAAGTAATTAAGTGCATGTGGTGGATGCCTTGGCAGTCAGAGGCGAAGAAAGACGTGATAGCCTGCGAAAAGCTCCGGGGAGGCGGCAAATATCCTGTGATCCGGAGATGTCTGAATGGGGAAACCCACCTGGTATAAGCCAGGTATCGTATGATGAATACATAGTCATACGAGGCGAACGGAGGGAAGTGAAACATCTCAGTACCTCTAGGAAAAGAAATCAATTGAGATTCCCTCAGTAGCGGCGAGCGAACGGGGAACAGCCCATTAAGTCATATCAGTTTTAGTGGAATGCTCTGGGAAGTGCAACCATAGTGGGTGATAGTCCTGTACACGAAAGGGCTGATATGATGATGTCGAGTAGGGCGAGGCACGTGAAACCTTGTCTGAATATGGGGGGACCATCCTCCAAGGCTAAATACTCCTGACTGACCGATAGTGAACCAGTACCGTGAGGGAAAGGCGAAAAGAACCCCTGTGAGGGGAGTGAAATAGATCCTGAAACCGCATGCATACAAGCAGTGGGAGCCAACTTGTTTGGTGACTGCGTACCTTTTGTATAATGGGTCAGCGACTTATATTGAGTAGCGAGGTTAACCGAATAGGGGAGCCGTAGGGAAACCGAGTCTTAATAGGGCGTTTAGTTGCTGGGTATAGACCCGAAACCGGGTGATCTATCCATGAGCAGGTTGAAGGTTAGGTAACACTGACTGGAGGACCGAACCCACTGTCGTTGAAAAGCCAGGGGATGACTTGTGGATAGGGGTGAAAGGCTAATCAAACTCGGTGATAGCTGGTTCTCCCCGAAAGCTATTTAGGTAGCGCCTCGGACGAATACCATTGGGGGTAGAGCACTGTTTCGGCTAGGGGGTCATCCCGACTTACCAAACCGATGCAAACTCCGAATACCAATGAGTACTATCCGGGAGACAGACTGCGGGTGCTAACGTCCGTAGTCAAGAGGAAAACAATCCAGACCGCCAGCTAAGGCCCCTAAATTATAGTTAAGTGGGAAACGATGGGGAAGGCATAGACAGCTAGGAGGTTGGCTTAGAAGCAGCCACCCTTTAAAGAAAGCGTAATAGCTCACTAGTCGAGTCGGCCTGCGCGGAAGATGTAACGGGGCTAAAACTATATGCCGAAGCTGCGGATTTGCAATTTATTGCAAGTGGTAGGGGAGCGTTCTGTAAGCCGATGAAGG
>NZ_QMBM01000001.1:2566008-2589967 GCF_003289665.1 Acinetobacter sp. SM1B | reverse complement strand
AAGTGGTAGGGGAGCGTTCTGTAAGCCGATGAAGGTGGATTGAGAAGTCTGCTGGAGGTATCAGAAGTGCGAATGCTGACGTGAGTAACGACAAAGCGGGTGAAAAACCCGCTCGCTGAAAGACCAAGGGTTCCAGTCAAACGTTAATCGGGGCTGGGTGAGTCGACCCCTAAGGCGAGGCCGAGAGGCGTAGTCGATGGGAAATTGGTTAATATTCCAATACTTCTGTTTAATGCGATGAGAGGACGGAGAAGGTTAAGTCAGCCTGGCGTTGGTTGTCCAGGTGGAAGGTTGTAGGCATGTATCTTAGGCAAATCCGGGGTACTCTATGCTGAGAACTGATAGCAAGCTGCACTTGTGCAGTGAAGTGGCTGATACCATACTTCCAGGAAAAGTCTCTAAGCTTCAGTTAAACAGGAATCGTACCCGAAACCGACACAGGTGGTCAGGTCGAGTAGACCAAAGCGCTTGAGAGAACTCTGCTGAAGGAACTAGGCAAAATGGTACCGTAACTTCGGGAGAAGGTACGCTGCCGGCGGTGATAGGACTTGCTCCTTGCGCTGTTGGCAGCCTCAGAAACCAGGCCCCTGCAACTGTTTATTAAAAACATAGCACTCTGCAAACACGAAAGTGGACGTATAGGGTGTGATGCCTGCCCGGTGCTGGAAGGTTAATTGATGTGGTTAGCGCAAGCGAAGCTATTGATCGAAGCCCCAGTAAACGGCGGCCGTAACTATAACGGTCCTAAGGTAGCGAAATTCCTTGTCGGGTAAGTTCCGACCTGCACGAATGGCATAATGATGGGGGCGCTGTCTCCAGCAGAGGCTCAGTGAAATCGAAATCGCCGTGAAGATGCGGTGTACCCGCGGCTAGACGGAAAGACCCCGTGAACCTTTACTGCAGCTTGACATTGAACTTTGATCTTACTTGTGTAGGATAGGTGGGAGGCTTTGAAATGGCGACGCTAGTTGCCATGGAGCCGTCCTTGAAATACCACCCTGGTAATATTGAGGTTCTAACTCTGTCCCGTTATCCGGGACGAGGACCATGTCTGGTGGGTAGTTTGACTGGGGCGGTCTCCTCCTAAAGAGTAACGGAGGAGTACGAAGGTGCGCTCAGCGTGGTCGGAAATCACGCGTAGAGTATAAAGGCAAAAGCGCGCTTAACTGCGAGACCCACAAGTCGAGCAGGTACGAAAGTAGGTCTTAGTGATCCGGTGGTTCTGTATGGAAGGGCCATCGCTCAACGGATAAAAGGTACTCTGGGGATAACAGGCTGATACCGCCCAAGAGTTCATATCGACGGCGGTGTTTGGCACCTCGATGTCGGCTCATCTCATCCTGGGGCTGAAGCAGGTCCCAAGGGTATGGCTGTTCGCCATTTAAAGAGGTACGCGAGCTGGGTTTAGAACGTCGTGAGACAGTTCGGTCCCTATCTACCGTGGGCGCTGGAAATTTGAGAGGATCTGCTCCTAGTACGAGAGGACCAGAGTGGACGAACCTCTGGTGTACCGGTTGTGACGCCAGTCGCATCGCCGGGTAGCTATGTTCGGAAGGGATAACCGCTGAAAGCATCTAAGCGGGAAGCCTACCTCAAGATAAGATTTCCCTGTGACTTTATGTCACCTAAAGAGCCGTTGAAGACTACGACGTTGATAGGTTGGATGTGGAAGTNACTAATTGCTCGTGAGGCTTGACTATACAACACCCAAACAGTTGTTGTATTAAAGCTGAAATCGATTCAAAACCAAACAGTCAATAACGACTGATCTTGATTCAGAATACGCTAGAACATATACTGCAACTCAGATATTATCTGTTAAACTCATTTGACCAAGCATTGGCATCTAAATAAGACCAAACGCAAAGTCATACCAGTTGTGCTGGCGACCATAGCAAGAGTGAACCACCTGATCCCTTCCCGAACTCAGAAGTGAAACCTCTTAGCGCTGATGGTAGTGTGGGGTTTCCCATGTGAGAGTAAGTCATCGCCAGCTCATTATTCTAAACACCCCCTGTCATTTGAAAGGGGGTGTTTTTTTATGCCTGAGATTTAATCGATTGATCGCTTAGTGAAAACTGCGGACCAAAAGCTCTATCAGGTGAAAGTCTAATGTGATTCAGCCTGTAGCAAGGGATGGTTTCAATATAGTTAGGACTTATCGGCGCAAGCTAGGGTTATTTCCGTTTACGATTGTTAACCTTTTTATGCTTTTAGTGAGCGTTTGAGATGCTAAATTGTAAGTTATTCGTTTTAATAAGTATGTAGAATAACAATGAAACAGGTTCATCTCGCAGCAATGTTGTGTTTAGGCTTTATCCCTTATAGCCTGACTGCCTGTCATGCACAGAACAAGACGTCACAGGAACTCAATAAGAGTCCGGAAGCGGCAAACTCTACTTCCGAAACTGTAATTGCACCTTCTTCCACTCAAGTACAGCAAGCCTATAAGGTCAATAATATTGCCGAGTTTAATGAACCATGGGCGATAGCACCTTTAAAGGATGGTCGTCTACTGGTTACCGAGCGTAAAGGCAGGCTGTACTTATTCGATCCAGAAACCAAGAAAAAGACTGAAATTAAAGGCACCCCGGAAGTGGCTTATGGCGGTCAGGGCGGCTTGGGAGATGTCGCATTACATCCTGATTTCGCCAATACCCCATGGATCTATCTGAGCTATGCTGAACAGGGTCAAGGCGGTTATGGCGCAGTAGTAATTCGTGGCAAGTTGGATTTGAAGCGTAGTACACCACAGCTCACCCAGATCGAAAAAATCTGGACACAAGTACCTAAGTTTTCTTCAGGGCAGGGGCACTATGGTCACCGAATTGTATTCGGGCCGGATGGCAAGCTCTGGATCAGCTCGGGTGAACGTCAACAGTTTGATCCTGCACAAGATATGAAGTCTAATGCCGGTAAAATTATTCGCCTGAACGATGATGGCTCGATCGCTGCCGATAATCCCTTTATGAATCAGGGTGAAATTGCCCAGCAGGTTTGGAGTCTTGGACACCGTAATCCTCTGGGAATGGCGTTTGATCCACAAGGGCAGCTTTGGGTGATTGAAATGGGACCGAAGGGCGGCGATGAACTAAACAAGATTATCAAGGCTAAAAATTATGGCTATCCTTTAGTATCAAATGGTGATCATTATGATGGAAAGCCAATTCCTGACCACAGTACCCGACCTGAATTTGAAGCACCTGTACTGGACTGGACGCCGGTAATCTCTCCCTCTGACCTGAACTTCTATACCGGAAAAATGTTCCCGCAATGGCAAAATAAAGCGATAGCCACAGGTCTTTCTTCCAAGGCAATTATTATTATAGATACGATGCAGCAACCTGCCAAAGAAGTTCAACGGCTCGATATGAAAGCACGGATTCGTGGCGCAGTACAGGCTCAGGATGGGGGCATCTGGGTGATTGAAGATGGTCCTCAGGCACGTTTGTTAAAGCTTACAGCGCTTTAAGTACTGATTTTTAAAAAAAGAGGATTTTTTGGAATCCTCTTTTCGTTTAAGAGTAAAAATATGCTTATAAAGGTATAAAAGAAAAAGCCCTGACATCCTGTCAGGGCTTTTCCAGATTCATTTATCAAGGTATAACTCCTATCATACCGATCAGCTTCCTGCTGCATTTATTGTTTTTTATTCTTCAAGACATCCTGTCCTGTATGTCTTAACTATAAGAGGAATTCCGGATTTGGTATAGCCTCAATTCTCCCCAATACTTGTGCGCCATAGCGTACAGTGGTGCTGAAATTTACAGCAGGATTACGGGAGCACTTAAGCTTATAGAAAACCCATAAAGTAAAAGACCTCGACATCCTGTCGAGGTCTTCTGGATTTGCTGTGAAGATCTGACTCCTGTCGGATCTGGCAACTTCCTGTTGTAATGCGCTTTTTCTTATTCTTATATCGCTATTGGACATCCTGTCCGGTGATGACTTAAATATAGCGTGTATATTTGTAGGCAAATAGCAGTGATTTCTGCTTGGCTTGTAAGCTAAAACGGACGTGGCTGTCCGCAGCAACTTATGCACTGACGTACTGAATCAGCTTGTCTACCACGCCTCGTAAGGTTTTATTATCGAATTCATTCCCTTCAAAGGTATAGTCCATAGCACGACTAAAAATATCACGGATTTCGATTACCGCATTGGTATCCACTAAACCAAGCTGTGTACCGACCTGACGGATCTGATCAATAGAGCGCGAGCCATTGGTCGCACCATAGCCGACATAAGCCGCCGGTTTGCCTTGCCATTCCTTACCCAGATAATCCAGGGCGTTTTTTAGGGCTGGACTGTAGCCATGGTTATATTCCGGGCTGATAAAAATAATGGCATCTGCGAGTGCAATGAAATCAGCCCATTCCTGCTGTTTAGGCTGGTCATAAATACCGGTGAGTGGAGGATGTGCGCCAGCAAACATCGGCAGGTCCCATTCTTTCAGATCGACAATTTCAGCTTCCACTGTACTGAAGTGATAGGTTTTAATTTGTTTAAAGATCCAGTCAGCTACTTTGATCGCTACACGTCCTTCGCGAATACTGCCTACAATGATGTAAATCTTCATCTTATTATCCTGTCATTGCTTCACTCAATTTAAATTAATCAGAATAAGCAAGGATGAATAGGCATGATTTGTATCTTGGTATCTGCATTATAAAAAAAAGCGCCCAAAGGCGCTTTGTCGTGAAATGATGCTTACATCAATTTCACACCTTGTTGACCGGCTGGGGTTACTTTAAAGATTTCTACTTCAAAAGTAATGTTCTTGCCAGCTAGCGGGTGGTTGAAATCCACTTCAGTGATGTCATCACCGACGGTTTTCACCACGCCATACAGGCTTTGTTTCGCTTTGTCTTCAAACTCGATCATATGACCTTCAATTGGGCGTTCGCCAAATTTCACAGTATCAAATTTTTGTACGTTTTCAGGATTCCATGGACCGAAAGCATCTTCAGGAGGAAGACTTACGGTACGACGGTCACCGGCGCGTAAACCGAACAGCGCTTTTTCAAAGCCTGGTAGCAAGCTGCCATCGCCCATCACCAGACTTACCGGCTCAGTACGACTACGGGTATTGTCAATTTCAACACCATTTTCAATGGCTACTGAGAAATGAAGCTCAACCTTAGAGCCAGCTTCAATACGAGTTTCCTCATTAGGATTAATAAAATCAGTCATGTTATTTCGCCTGCTGTTGGTTGCGTTTTCCTTCTAAGAAGAAGGTGTCAATCAGCATTAAAATAGTACCTAACGTAATGGCACTGTCTGCAAGGTTAAAGGCAGGGAAGTGGCTATTCTGATAATAAACATGAATAAAATCGACTACATAGCCGAGAGAAACACGGTCAATCAGGTTGCCGATGGCACCGCCCAGAATCAGGGCAACGGCCAAAGGTAAAACTTTCATGTTCTTTGGCATACGCATCAGCCAGAACACGAAAATCACAGACACTACTCCTGCCAGCGAAGTAAAGAAATAACGTTGCCATCCACCGGCATCGGACAGAAAACTAAAGGCTGCGCCATAGTTATGCAGTAATGTCCAATTTAAAAAGGGCAGGACGGGTACTGGATCTGCGTAATTCAGACTAGTGGTCGCAATCCATTTGGTCCATTGATCCAGAATAATTGAAACAATAGTCAGACCTAACCACCACAAGTTGTGAGGATAGAACTGGAATAAGCCCTTTTTTTCTTGTGGATTAGGCATATTTTCTCTCTTCGCCTTGGCCTGTCGGCAGGTTGATGATACAGCGGCCACACAAGCCTGGGTGTGATGCATGTGTGTTTACATCAGGAAGTACATGCCAGCAGCGTACACATTTCTCACCGTCTGCTGCAGAAACTTTCACATTCAGACCTTCCAGATCAGATGCTTCACCTTGGGCAGTCTTAAAGTCATTCACGATCACTTGAGAGGTAATCAGTACAAAACGCAGTTCATCACCCAGTTTGTCCAATACCGCTTTCAGCTCGTTCGACGCCCAAAGTTCAACTTTGGCAGACAGGTTCGAACCCACTGTTTTTTCAGTACGCGCCGCTTCAATAAACTTGTTCACTGCAGATTTTACCGAAATCAGCGTTTGCCATTCAGCTTCAGTCACCAAGTTTGCAGTAGATGCAGCTGGAATATCATACCATTCAGCAGTGAACACATATTTCTCTGACTGCTCAGGAATCAATGGCCAAGCTTCTTGTGCAGTAAAGCTCAAGATCGGTGCCATCCAGCGTACGAATGCCTGTACCAGATGATACAGTGCAGTCTGTGCAGAGTGACGTGCTTGAGAATCGGCTTTGGTGGTGTATTGACGGTCTTTGATGATGTCGAGGTAGAAACCACCCAGGTCATTGATACAGAAGTTGGTCAAGGCATTGGTTACGATATGGAAGTTCATATCTTCATAAGCTTGCTGAACGGTTTTCTGTACTTCAGCCGCACGTTGCAGGATGTATTGATCAAGCGCGATCAATTGATCTACAGGAAGCGCATCAGTTGATGGTTTGAAACCATTTAAGTTGGCAAGCAAGAAACGCAGTGTGTTACGGATACGACGGTAACCATCTGATGCACGGCTAAAGATTTCTTTACCTGCAGTCATTTCATAGCGGTAGTCCGCCGATGCGATCCAGAAACGTAAACCGTCTGCCCCCATATCTTTAATGATGTCTTGTGGGGTAATAATGTTACCCAACGATTTCGACATCTTGCGGCCTTTCTCATCCACCACGAAGCCGTGCGTCAGCAAGCCTTTATATGGTGCCCGTTCGTTGATGGCAATCGAGGTTAACAACGAAGACTGGAACCAGCCACGGTGTTGGTCTGAACCTTCAAGGTAAAGATCCGCAGGATCTTGCAGTTCTTCACGTTCACGTAATACAGCGTAGTGCGTCGTACCCGAGTCGAACCATACGTCCAGGGTATCGCGTACCGCATTGTATTGTTCAGCATCATCACCGATGAACTCGCGTGCATCACGGTTGTACCAACCATCAATACCTTCCTGTTCGATCAGTTTAGCGACTTCTTCGATCAGTTCAGGCGTACGAGGATGTAGCTCATTGGTATCTTTATGTACAAAGAACGGAATTGGCACACCCCAAGTCCGTTGACGAGAGATACACCAGTCTGGACGGCCTTCAATCATCGCCTGGATACGGTTTTTACCCCAGTCCGGCACAAAGCTGATCTCGTTTTCGATCGCATTCAATGCGCCTTGACGTAAGCCTTTGGCATCCATGCTAATAAACCATTGTGGTGTCGCACGGAAAATAATTGGGGTTTTATGACGCCAGCAGTGCGGGTAGCTATGTTTGATTGGCTGATGTGCCCAAAGCTTGTTGGCCTCTGCTAATGCAGCAATAATTTGCGGATTGGCTTTGTAGATATGCTCGCCAGCAAACAGCGGAGACGTTGGTAAATACACACCGTTACCGCCGACTGGATTTTCTACTTTCAGGTTGTACAGCAAGCCAACTTTATAGTCGTCCACACCATGGCCAGGCGCCGTATGTACTGCACCGGTACCACTGGTGGCAATCACGTGTTCGCCCAAGATTACAGGCACTTGACGATCGTTAATCAGTGGATGTTGCAGAATCAGGTGCTCAAGTTTGCTACCGGCAAAATCAGCAATGACTTCAACAGTGGTAAAACCGTAGCGTTCAGTTGCAGATTCCACCAGATCTTTCGCCAGGATAAAGTTTTGCGCCGCTTTTTCTTCGCCACGCGCTTTCACCAGTTGATATTCAATTTCAGCATGCAGGGCAACGGCTTGGTTCGCAGGAAGCGTCCAAGGCGTTGTGGTCCAGATCACGATATCAGTACGGTCAGCGACTTCTACACCTAAACGTGCAGACAGGTCAGCCAGATCGACTACAGTGAAACCGACGTCAATCGCGTCTGATTTTTTATCTTCATATTCAACTTCTGCTTCAGCCAGAGATGAACCACAGTCCAGACACCAGTTGACCGGTTTCAGACCTGGTTCGATATGACCAGCTTTTGCGATTGCACCCAGTGAGCGAACAATATCCGCTTCTTGTTTGAAGTTCATGGTCAGGTACGGATTGTCCCAATCACCGAACACACCCATACGTACAAAATCTTTCTTTTGTAATTCAACTTGGGTGTAGGCATATTCACGGCAAGCTTTACGGAAGGTAGACGCATCGACTTTCACGCCGACTTTACCGACTTTTTCTTCAACTTTAAGCTCAATTGGAAGACCGTGACAGTCCCAGCCCGGTACATATGGGGCATCAAAGCCATCCATGACACGGCTTTTAATAATGATGTCTTTTAAAACTTTATTGACTGCATGGCCCAAGTGGATTTGGCCGTTTGCGTACGGAGGGCCGTCATGAAGTACATATTTTTTCTTGCCAATACGCGACTCACGAATCTGCTGATAAATGTTGTCGGCATACCACTCTTCTAACCATTTCGCTTCACGTACTGCCAGATTTGCCTTCATTGCAAAGTCAGTACCTGGGAGGTTTAGCGTGGCTTTGTAATCCACTGCATTTTCAGGAGTTTGCTTATCGCTCATGCAAGTTGTCTTCCAATTCAATCTGTCATTTGACAGACACGTTTTACAATAAAAATATGGGGGATTAAAAGGGAAATGTGGGGTGATTTCGACGAAACTCAAGTAGTTTCTCGACATCGTCATCAATTCCGGCTTTTAGGGCTTCAAGCGAAGGATAATTCTTTTCGCCATGCAAATAGTTTAAGAATGTCACCCGCATCAACAGGCCATACAGATTAGCAGAAACATCAGGGAAATGTACTTCTAATCGCCATTCTGGTTGTTCCTGCTGAATGGCCGGGCGGGTCCCGACATGTCCGGCGCCAAACAGACCGGTGGGGTCATAGCCAGCAATGCCTGTTTTGCTTGCATCACCAGCTCTAGCTTTATCTTTTAAAGATTCGGTTTCACACACCACTTCCACGCCATAAATACCCTGCAAACACGGTCTATGGCGGTTTAAGCGCACATTAATGGTCGGAAAATCAATGGTGCGGCCGATCTGGTCGCCATATTGTACCCGCCCGGTAATGCTATAAGGGCGCCCCAGGAGTTTGGCAGCCAGGGCAAGATCGCCTGCTTGTAGTGTCTGACGGATACGGGTCGAACTGACACGTTCGCCGTCGAGTTGTACGGTATCCAGATTGGTGACCTGAAAACCATAGTTACGCAGGAATTCGCTATTGCCCTGACGGTGTTTACCGAAGTGGAAATCATCACCCAGCACCAGATGCTCGGCATTCAGTTTATCTTTTAGAATATCGGCAAACTGTTCTGCATTCAGACTACGGAAACTTTCATCAAATTTCGCCACCGCAATATAGTCCACACCCAGTTCAGTCAGGTATTCCACCTTTTCACGTAAAGATGATATACGGGGTGGGGCCTCATAGCCTTTGAAATATTCCAGTGGCTGTGGTTCAAAGATCATTACCACGCTTTTCAGCTGTTGCTGTTCCGCCACGGCTTTCAGCTGTTTGATCATGACCTGATGACCTAAATGCACACCGTCAAAATTACCAATGGTAACCACCGTTTTAGGTAACTCTGTGCGAGACGATAAGGCATTTAGACGGAGCAGCTTCATGGGCGAATCAGGTGCTTGGAAATTCGAAGAGGCTATATATTGCCATAATCTTTACGTTTCGTCTTGTTGTTGTGTTTTTATGCAATATCTTTTATTTAAAAATCTTTAGCCCAGAACTTAATCGGCTGAATAAAATAAAAATTAATCAATATTTCCTGCTTCCTTAGCGCTCTAATAATCAGAGCTAGCTTTACTTTTCTGGCAGTTTAAACAGGTTTATAGCAGACAGGGCAGAGACCATTTTCTGCTGAGCAGAAATCGATTTTTATTTGCAGTGCTTACCTGTTTATCTTTTAATAGTCCAGTATTTTAAAATTGATATGGAAACCCAATGTCTGAACATGCACTGATTATGGCTTTGCCCAATGAATCCAAAGGCTTATTTGAAGCACAAGGTATTGATGTGCATTATAGCGGTATTGGCAAAGTCAACGCAGCCTTTAAAGCCTTTGAAGTGATTCAGAACACAGGCTGTAAGACTTTATTGAACCTGGGTACGGCAGGCAGTTCGCATTTTGATGCGCATGCCCTGGTCGAAGTCAGCCATTTTGTGCAGCGCGATATGGATGTTTCACCACTCGGTTTTGACGTCGGCTTAACCCCGATGGATCAGCATTTCCCGGGAGCAATCGAGCTTGAGCCTTTCTTTGATCATTTGCCCAAAGGTATTTGCGGAACCGGAGATAGCTTCGAAACAGGACAACCGAAAGTGCCCTGCCAACTGGTCGACATGGAAGGCTATGCACTGGCCAAGGTATGCAAGAAACTTGGCGTACGCCTGATTTCTGTAAAATACATTACCGATGGTGCCAATGACACAGCGCATCTCGACTGGGAGGAAAACTTATTGTTAGGCGCGCAAAAACTGTTATTTTTATATCAGATGTTAAAATAAGAATAAGGTCAAAGACCGGATCGGCGACCATAATGACTATGGTCGTATGCCAAGCAAAACTTATGCGTTTTGTTCAGGACGTGGTAGTACACCGTAAAGCATCATATGTACAGTGTGCTGAATCACACGCTGCTGCATGCTACGGTTACGCAGCGTTTTGCCGGTCACCATTTCCATCTGTATAGCAAAGTCGGCATAGTTCTGTGTCACTGCCCAGATATTCAGGATCAGCAGTTCAGGATCAATATCTTTAGAAATCTTGCCCTGTTCCTGCCAGTTACTGATCACCTTGGCTTTACGTTTCACCAGTTTTTTCAGTGGACCTTTCAGGATTTCCAGAATATGTGGTGCCCCCTGGATCACTTCCAAGGCGAACAGGCGAGATGCTTTCGGTTGAGTGCGTGATACTTCAATTTTCTGCATCAGATAATTGGTGATCGCTTCTTCCGGTTCTAGCTCGGCTTCAAGCATTTGCAGCGGTGCAAGCCACTTTTGCAGTACGGTGGTTAACACTTCTACATAGAGAGCTTCTTTATTTTCATAGTAATAGAAAATATTAGATTTATGCATTTCTGCAATTTGTGCAATTTCGTCCAGACTTGCCCCACTAAAACCATATAGGGAAAAAACGTCTAGAGCGGCACTGAGCAGCTGGTTGCGCTTTTGAGTACTCTTTTTTTGTTCCATCAGCAATATAAAAACAATTAAAAAAGGGAATATTGAATTGTACGGCAAATCATCAGATTTGTGCACAAAGTAGAAGTCTAATTTTTTGAATAATGATGATTTATTCTGTAGATCAACTATGTAATCCTTACAAAACTAGCGAATCCCAGTATAAAAATCAAGCTTTTGAAAATGTTTAAATTATTTTGAAGCCTTTTGTTATTGAGAAATCAGTTTAATTAATGTCAGATTCATGACATTTTATTTTTAAGATGGACTGTAATTTTAATTTTGATGAAATTCTAAGAATTATCTATCCTTCAAAGTGAAAACCCGGATTCTAGAGCCGGGTTTTATTTCTTTTTAGGTTGCCAGTACGGCATTCAGAACTCGCTGTTCCAGTTCAGCAAACTGGGTTCCTTTCTGACGTGGACGTGGCAAGTTGACACGGAACTCTTTGGCAATATGACCTTTGTCCAGCAGGATGATGCGATCTGCTAACTGTACGGCTTCACTGACATCATGAGTCACCAGGATCGCAGTAAAGCCCTGTTCAGTCCATAACTTCTCGATCAGGTTCTGCATGTCAAGGCGGGTCAAGGCATCTAGGGCACCTAATGGTTCATCCAAGAGCAGGATACGTGGTTTATGGGATAAAGCACGTGCCAAGGCTGTACGTTGACGCTGACCACCCGACAGTTGCGATGGCCATAGCCCTGCTTTTTCCTTTAAGCCGACTTTCTCCAGCATGCTTGATGCATTGGCATGCTGATCTTTCGGCAAGCCCAATTGCACATTCTGTTCAATGCTCCGCCATGGCAACAAACGCGGATCCTGGAACATCACCCGGATATCGTCCGCAGTAATACCTTCACGAATATGACGTGCTGACTTGAACTTGATTTCGCCGTAGCTCTGTTTTTCCAGATCGGCAATCAGACGCAGCAGGGTACTTTTACCACAACCACTACGACCGACAATTGCCAGGAATTCGCCCGGCTGAATATGCAGATCCAGATCTTCCAGAACCTTGACCGAGCCATAGAACTTATGCAGCTGTTCAATAATAATTTCGGCACCGATGACTGCATGGGGATCAATATCTGCCGCAGCATAGTCTTGTGGTGCAGTTTGGTCATTGGCGAGACGCCCTAAGCTGAGATCAGTCATCATATGCTCCTCAATATTATTCATTTATTTTTGATAGCCAGCATGCCAGCGCAGCAGGAAACGTTCCAAGGCAACCGCCAGAACATCCGCCAGTTTGCCAAGTAGGGCATACAGTAAAATACCGACCAGTACCACATCGGTTTGCAGGAATTCACGTGCATTCATGGTCATATAACCAATCCCGGACTGTGCAGAAATGGTTTCAGCCACAATCAGCAGTACCCACACTAAACCTAACGAGAAACGTAAACCCACCAGAATCGAAGGCATTGCGCCCGGTAAAATAATTTCTTTATACAGTTGCCAACGGGTGAGCCCATAGCTTTTACCCATTTCGATCAGCTGCGGATCGACTGAGCGAATACCATGATAGGTATTGATATAGATCGGGAAGAACACGCCGATAGCGACCAGAAACAGCTTGGCTGATTCATCGATACCGAACCACAAAATCACCAGTGGAATTAAGGCCAGGGCAGGGATGTTCCGGATCATCTGTAAAGTGGTATCGAGCAGGGTAGAGGCAGCCTTGGATGAACCATTGAGTAAACCTAGAAGCAGCCCCAAACCACCACCCACCAGTAAACCACTCAGGGCACGGCCAGCACTGACTTTTACATGGGTCCAGAGTTCGCCACTCATCAGCAGAGCCCAGAATGCGGCGATGACTGCACTCGGTGCAGGTAAAATTCGGCTTTCCAGCAGGCCGGTACTAGACGCGATCTGCCAGATCAAAATTAATCCAATGGGAACTAACCAGGGCAGCAAACGCTGCCTGAATTGTGTTCCACGTGAAACCTTCTTTTCTGCGATGGTTTCAACAGAAACGACTTTTAACATTAAGCTGGCTCCTGAACACTCGCAGCTTTCTTGTTCTCATCTGGTGTGTAGTTATTCGCCACAATTTCACCGAATGGACCTGTCAGGTTTGGCTGAGTCAATTTTTTCTGGGTTTCAAGTGGTAAAAGTGGGAATACCAGTTCAGCAAAACGGATCGACTCTTCCAGATGTGGGTAGCCTGAGAAGATAAAGGTATTGATACCCAAATCAGCATATTCCTGAATACGTGCTGCGACAGTTTCAGGGTCACCTACCAGTGCTGTACCTGCGCCACCACGTACCAGACCGACACCTGCCCAAAGGTTTGGAGAGACTTCAAGTTTGCTACGGTCGCCGTTGTGCAGTTCAGCCATACGACGCTGACCGACTGAATCCATTTGCTTGAATTTTGCCTGCGCTGCTGCAATGGTTGCATCATCTACATACTGGATCAGCTCTTCTGCGGCCTTCCATGCTTCTTCATTGGTTTCACGAACAATCACATGTAAACGGATACCATAGCTAAGCTTACGGCCTTTCGCTTCAGCTTTGGCACGGACATTTTCAATCTTTTCTTTGACTGCTGCAGGTGGTTCACCCCAAGTCAGGTAAGTGTCAACCTGATCTGTTGCAAGTTCAATCGCCGCATCTGAAGAACCGCCGAACCACAGTGGAGGATGGGGCTCTTGAACGGGTGGATAGAGCAATTTTGCATCGTCTACACTTAAGCGTTCACCGTGGAAAGTGAAGCTTTCACCCGTGTGAGAGCGTTTCAGGATTTCACGCCAGATCGTCGTGTATTCAGTTGCAGTCTTGTAGCGGGTTTCGTGATCTTCATACACGCCGTCGCCTTTTAGTTCCTGCTCATCACCACCAGTGACCAAATTTAGCAAGACACGGCCACCAGATAAACGGTCAAAGGTTGCTGCCATACGTGCAGCCAGTGCAGGAGTCGTTACACCCGGACGTAGCGCAACCAGGAATTTCAATTTCTTGGTCGCGTCAATCAGGCTGGCTGCGGTTAACCATGGATCTTCACATGAACGGCCTGTTGGAATCAGTACACCTTCATAGCCCAGGTTATCGACCGCAACTGCAATCTGTTTCATATAGGCATGATCGACCTGGCGTGCACCTTTGCTGGTACCTAAGTAGCGGCTGTCACCATGTGTCGGAATAAACCAGAAAATTTTCATGTCTTTGATCCTTGAATTATTTGCCTGCCCAAACGGCTTGCTGAATATTGATAGATTTTGGAATGATCTTGAGTTCGCTAAAACGGTTCGCGAGTTCTTGCTGGTCGGCAATCACTTTCTTGGTGAGCGGTGCAGCACCAGATGGATTAGGACGACGCTGGATAAAGGTCTGGCTGACAATTGGTTTTAAGCCAGTACTTTGCGCAAAGATTTTTGCAGTTTCAGTTTTATGACGCTGTACCCATTTATCTGCAACATTGACCTGTTTGATAATTCCTTTTAATGCTTGCGGGTGTTTTTTAATTAAACTTTCTGAAGCCAGATAGAAGGTATAATTGGGACTTAAGCCTTTTCCTGAAGATAAGACTCTGGCTTTATCTTCTACTTGCGCTGCAGCATAGTACGGGTCCCAAATCGCCCAGGCATCAATCGCACCTTTCTGGAAAGCTGCGCGTGCATCCGCAGGGCTTAACCAGATTGGCTGGATATCGGTCCATTGCAAACCTGCCTTACGTACTGCCTGGACCAGTAAATAATGCGAGCTGGAACCGCGATGAACGCCGACACGCTTACCTTTGAGCTGGCTCAGTTTGGTAATTTTGGAATTGTGTTGTACCAGAATGGCAGAAGAGAGCGGTTTTGCAGTTTCATAAGCAAAATAATGCAATGGCTTATTACCAGCTTGAGCATAGACAGGAGGAGTGTCTCCAGTCGCACCGATATCAATAGAACCTACAGCTAATGCTTCTAAAATTTGTGGTCCGCCTGGAAATTCGTTCCAGCTGATTTTTGCATTTGGAAATTCCTGTTCAAGCAGCTTTTGCTGTTGTGCAATGACCAGGTTTACCGAAGCTTTTTGGTAGCCTACACGAAGCTGTTTCACTGACGGATCAACTGCCCAAGCGGCACTTGAACCCAACATCGCACAAGCAACTAATGCGGCATTCATAGCATGACTGGAGGTCTTGAACCATGTGATTGCTTTGTTGTGTCGCTGATGTTGAGTCATTATTAGATCCCCTGATATTTTCCTATGATTTATTGGATTAAAATTGCTGATTGAATATTCAGTTTTGCTGGAATCAGTTGCTGGCCATAAAAGGCATCAGCGACCTGCTGCTGTTTTTGCGCCACTTCTGGCGTGAGCGGTTTTACCCCAAAGCCCATACGTGAAATTGAAGTTTTCAATACGTCAAATGCCAGGCCTGTTGGTTTTTCTAGAAGTTTCGCTGCCTCATCTTGATGGCTAGATACCCATTCAGTAGTCAGGTTCAGCTCCTTCACTACCGCATCAATGATCTGTGGATTCGCTTCAGCGAACTTACGATCAGCCAGATAGAACTGATGATTACTCACGATATTCTCACCAGTTGCAATCACACGTGCACCAATCTGATGTTCTGCTGCTGCAAAGAACGGATCCCAGATCACCCAGGCATCAACCGCTCCACGCTCAAAAGCGGCACGTGCATCAGAAGGCGGCAGGTACACCACTTCAATATCGCTGAGTTTCAGATTATTGGCTTCAAGGACTTTTAATAGTAAGTAATGAACATTTGAGCCTTTGTTGAGTGCAATACGTTTGCCTTTCAGGTCCTGGACAGACTGAATATTTGAGTCTTTTTGTACAATCAGAGCTTCAGCTTTAGGTGCTTCAGGCTGGTTTGCGACATACACCAGATTTGAGTTGGCTGCCTGAGCAAAGATTGGCGGTGCTTCACCGGCTTCACCAAAAGACACACTGCCTACATTCAGACCTTCAAGTAATTGTGGACCTGCCGGGAATTCCACCCATTTCACATTTACGCCTTGTTGTTTTAATGCAGTTTCTAAAGTGCCGCGTTCTTTCAAGATTGGAAGGACGCCATATTTTTGGAAACCGATATTCAGCGTTACACTTTCTTCTTTTTTAGAGCAGCCAGAGAGCAACATCACGCCAGCAATAGCAGTACTCAGAGCTGCTGTTTTTGCAATGAATTTAACCGTAGATTGGCGCATGAATATAAACTCCTGACAAAAAGCCAATTAGATGGAATAGACAAGTTAGGCATACGCTAATCGTTTTTTATTTTCCAAAAAAATAACAATTCGGGAATTTCTAATGAGAAAAAAAGATAAATAAAAAAGCGCAAAATTTATGTAGAAAAGTGATTTGGAATCTTTATGGAATTTAATTTTTATACAATTTACGTTATTGAAATATATATTTAATTTTTTTAATAAAATATAAAGATATGGATATGAAAATCCATGCAAAGCTTTTTAAGTTAAATATTTGAGAAATCTACATATCTTTAGCAAAAAATAAGATATATAAACAAATAAAAAGTCACATTAAAGTGACTTTTTACAAACCAGGGAATTACGCTGATAGTTATATAGCGCCTGACGGGCATCGGGCAGATCATCGACAGAGGACTGTTCAAAACCCTGTTCCAGGAACCAATGTGCAGTGCGGGTGGTTAGAATAAACAGTTGCTGAATACCCATGCTCCGGGCTTTATCTTCCAGATAATTCAGAATCTGGCTGCCGCGGTTGGACTTGCGATAACTTGGATCGACAGCGACACAGGCAATTTCAGCAGAACGCAGCTCATTGCCTGTGGTTGGAATCGGATATAACGCGGCACAGGCCAGAATCATGCCGTCACGTTCAATGACTGCGAACTGTTCAATTTCATTTTCCAGACGTTCGCGTGAGCGATACACCAGAATGCCTTCTTCTTCCAAAGGCCGTAGCAGGTTAATCAGACCGCCAACATCCTGAATGGTAGCCATACGTACATCTTCATAATGAGCATCGGTAATCAGAGTGCCTGAACCATCTCGGGTGAAGAGTTCTTCCAGCAGCGCACCATCATGAGCATAGGAAATCAGATGCACACGGTTGACGCCATTCATCGAGGCTTCCTGTGCAGCGCGAAGTTGCAAGCTTAGTTCGGATGGCAGGTCTTGAGCATCCTGCATTATATAAGCATCCAGCTGACTTGGCTGCACTTCACGTTGCAATTGTCCATCCGTATTCAGCAGGCCATGCTGTTTACCCAGGAAAATCAGCTTGTCTGCCTTGATACGAATCGCAGTTTTGGTCGCAACTTCCTCCGCCAGCAGGTTGAACACTTCGCCAGTGGTGGAATAACCGGTTGGTCCAAGCACCACAATGTTATGGCTGTCAAGATGACGCTGAATCGCATTGGTATCTACGGTACGGACTTCACCGGTTAACTGGAAATCAATACCGTCACGAATCCCATAAGGCTTGGCAGTAACAAAATTACCGGATACGACATCTATACGGGCGCCATACATGGGTGAGTTGGCCAGTCCCATTGAGAGCAAGGCTTCAATCTGCAGGCGGATTGAACCCACCGCATTCATGACACAGCTCAACGATTCACGGGTTGTGATTCGGCGCTGACGATGAAAAGGCGTGCTGATCTGACTCGTTGCCAGATTCTGGTTAATCTGTGGACGCGCACCATGCACCAGAATCAGATGAATTCCGAGAGAATGCAGTAGGGCAATATCGTGAATAATATGCTGGAAATTGTCATGCAGCACCGCCTCGCCATCAAACATGATCACGAAGGTCTTGTTACGGTGCGCATTAATATAGGGCGCAGAATGGCGAAACCAATGCACATATTGCAAAGTTGTGCTTTGAGACGGTTCTGCTGGGTTCATGCGCTGGCCTATATTAGAAAATAATACTTAATTGAATTTGATTCTAAAAAAAGCCGGGAACGAAGTACAGCAATAAAAAAACACCTGAAGCGTGGACTTCAGGTGCAATGGAGAAAAGATACAGAATTAAGATTTAGTTGAGGATACGGATAATCTTGTCATTACGCTCATTGACTAGCACATAATCACCATTGATTTTGTACCACTGCTGGTTTCTGCCTGCATTTGGCAGACGGCGTGCTTCATAACCACTTACTTCAAAACGGCGGTTGTCATACTGGTTAGGCAGCTTTTGACCGACACGCCAGTCACGGCTTGGATTTACCACGCGGTTGTTATAGCGTTTATCATTCCAGCGACGGTTATCACGGCGATCGTCCCATTTTTTCGCATCTTTATGATCCCAATGCGGTGCCGGTTTATGTGGCGCATAACGCGGATCATGTTGCGGTGCAGCCATTGCAGAAGTTGCAACTAAAGCACTCAAGGATAAAGCGATTGTTGTTAACACTTTTTTCATGGCATTCACCTGAATTCATCATTATCGTTTCGATGAGACTAAATTAGCGAATCAGTAGAGAGAAACCGTGAGGGCAATTTAGGCGAATTGTTAAATTTATGAAGAAAAAAAGAAGAATAAGAGGGAATTACAGGTTTTTTTAGTCAAGAACAGCATCCAATACCACCTGACTAAAATAAAAAAGACCCAAACAAGTTGGGTCTATGAAAATGTGAGGATTTAATGTCCAAGAATTCGAATGATACTGTTGTTGTCCGAATCCACCAAAATGTATTCATTATTGACTTTATACCATTGCTGTCTGCGGTCAGGTTTTGGCAACTTGTGGTCTTTATATTCAACTTTATAACCATTACCGCGATAATGCTGTGGCATCACATAGCCGGGTTGCCATTTCATTTGCTGTAAACGCTTTACACCACGCTCTTCACGCATACGGCGACGGTCTTCATGGTCATCATCTGCGCGATCACGGAATTTTTTAGACTGACCTTGACGTTGATCCATATGACGTTCATCATCAAAATGCGGCGCAGCATTGGCAACATTCGTCAGCATTAATGTACTGATAGACATTGTCAAAGCAACCAAAAGCTTTTTCATGGTGAACCCTCAATCAATTGTTCATTTTCTACAGTCTAATTTACGCAAAAATTGCAGAGAAACTGTGAAGATCAGGCATGTATTCTTTAAAGAATGCAGAGAGATTATGACTATGCCATGATTTCAGTAGTTTTTGAACACTTCATACAGGCTAAGCGCTTGAGAAGCTGTGAAATACTATCCTGAGGCTAATGTATGGTGAGGTCAAGAGAAACTCGGTTAATTAGGGCAATTTATCTCCTGTATTCCAGTCGAATAGTACCTCAATATTTGCAGGTCTGAACTAGTTCCATTGTTCAGTCAAACCCTGTAACGACTGGATCGCTTCAGCCACACATTCCGCTTCAGTGGCATCATCTAAAGCTTGAATCAAGGTAGCTGATAATTGCAGGCTTTCAATATGGCGAATAGTCTCGATTTTACGTTTTTGGTCAGCCATGCTGGATTCTCCTTTATCTGGTCATCATCTTGAATACAGGTATCATAGCGCTCAGGCTTTAATTTGGAAAACCGAATAAAATTATTATTAGTATTTAAAAAACCGATTTATAGCTGTTTTTAATAGGTTTCCCGAATAAAAAAAGAACACGCTTGGCGTGCTCTTATATCGGTTTAAACCTGGCTTAGTAAGCGTAGTTCAGATCGGTATAGTCAGTCAGGGACTTCTGGATATGTGCATTAATAAAGGCACGTACATCATCCGTGGTCATGGGCTTGCCTTGATTGCTAATTACATGTTCGATATCCGGCTGATTTTCAATTTTAATGCGATACACAAAATGTTTAGCCAGACGGTAGCCATCATCCAGTTTTTCAATACCTGTCACATAGTAATAGGCATGTTCAAAGTTCAGATCGGTATGGGAAAAGATAAACTGCTCGAATAGTTTCAGCTTGCTGCCATTTTCGAGTACCTTGATGTCGTCCACAATGCTGGCTTCAAACTTCACGCCGTATTTTTCAGAAACTGGCTGCTGATCAATCAGAAGTGACACCATGCCATCTTCCAAAGTGGTCACGGTGATGTTGTTTAGGTCAGTCATGTTGCACTCGAATCAAAATCTGTTAGCGATAGTATGGGTGAATTTTAGCGAAACTCAATGCGACCAGGGTGGAGTCAGATAAGATTTATGCATTATTTCATTCTAAAATAGCAATAAAAAAGGGAACCAAGGCTCCCTCATTTCAATCATTTTCACTTTAATCAGCAGTTAATCCTGCGCATCAATACTTTGACCATTCATATGCAGGCTGTCATCACCCATCAGGTACAGATAAGCCGGCATAATCGATTCCGGGGTTGGCAAGGTTAGTGGATCTTCATCCGGATAGGCTTTAGAACGCATCGCAGTCCGGGTTGCACCCGGATTAATGCAGTTAAAGCGCACATGTGGATGTACATTTTCTTTGGCAAATAGCTGGCTTACCGCTTCAATAGCAACCTTGGAAACTGAATAAGCTCCCCAGCGTTCACGCACCTGACGGCCTACACCTGAACTGGTAAAGACCACGGAAGCATGCTCAGATTTTTCGAGCAGAGGAAGCAGGGCCTGAGTCAGCACAAAGGGTGCACGCAGGTTGACAGCCATTACATCATCCCAGACGCCGGGGCTATAGTTTGCCAGTTCAATCCGTTCACCGAGCATGCCTGCATTATGCAGAATTCCGTCCAGACGACCAAACTGTTTACTCAGTGTTTCGAACAGGAGTTCGTAATCACGCTCAGAAGCACTGGAAAGCTGTAAAGGCAGAATTGCCGGGCGTGGTGCACCCAAACCTTCAATTTCATCGTAGATGACTTCAAGCTTGTTCAGGGTACGACCATGCAGCACTACCGTCGCACCATGCAGGGCATAGCTGATCGCTGCTGCACGTCCAATGCCATCGCCGGCACCTGTGATCAGGATAATACGATCCTTTAACAGGTCTGAGCGAGGTTGATATTCTGAATACTTCATGAACGACCTCCTTATTTCTTGCTTATTGTTGTGAAGTTTAATGTTCTGACCGGAACCTGAGTTTTAGCCGAGTACTGGCTTTAAAACCAGATCCTGAATTCGTTGATGTAATTCTTCTACACTATGCACGATACAATCGGCCTGCCAGGCGTTTAAATTATCTTTATGTTCTAAAGGCAGATAACCATAGGCTGCCAGAATAGTATACATATTGGCTGCACGTCCGGCATCGATATCACGTGGATGATCGCCGACATAGATACAGTCTTTAGCCGCCAGGTCAATCTGTTTTGCTGCCAGATACATTGGCTCCGGATCCGGTTTGGTACGGCCCACATCTTCCGGGCAGACCAGTACCGAACAGCGCTCTGAGAGATTCAATGCCGCAAGCAGCGATTCACTTAACCAGCGTGGTTTATTGGTGACAATACCCCAAGGAATACTGCGTGCCTCCAAAGCTTCCAGCAGTGGATACATGCCGTCAAACAGGTCAGTATCTACTGCAATATCGGCACCATACAGGTCTAAGAAACGCTGACGATGCGCCAGCAGGAGAGGATCTTCCAGCTCGAGTTCCGGATAGACCAGCTTGACCATGGCACGAGCACCTTCTGAAACCTGAGTGCGGATCAACTCTGGTGCTACTACTTCACGGCCTTCTTCGCGGCACATATCCTGAATAATGCGGACAAAGTCGGCAGCAGTGTCAATTAAGGTACCATCGAGGTCAAAGAGAACTGCTTTCATTCAGCAGCTCCATTCGCCTGTTCTTTTGCCGTATAGACCATATAGTTAACATCTACATTGGGCGCTAACCAGTACCGTTTGGTCAGCGGGTTATAGTGCAGACCCGTCATATCTTTTAGTTTAAGACCAGCGTTGCGGATGTCATGCGCCAGTTCAGATGGTTTGATAAATTTGCTGTAATCATGCGTACCACGTGCCAGCATACGCAGCACATATTCTGCACCAATAATGGCAAACAGATATGACTTCGGATTACGGTTAATGGTCGAGAAGAACACATGACCGCCTGGTTTTACCAGCTTATGGCAAGCCTGAATGATCGATGCCGGATCTGGAACATGCTCCAGCATTTCCATGCAGGTCACCACATCGTATTGTCCCGCCTGTTCCTCGGCGAGTTGCTCAACAGGAACCTGACGGTATTGAATATTGCTGACACCTTCCTGTTCCGCATGTAGACGTGCCACATTCAGTGGTGCTTCACCCATATCGATACCAAGCACATCAGCACCACGGCGTGCCA
Source organism: Acinetobacter sp. SM1B (assembly GCF_003289665.1). Lineage (NCBI taxonomy): Bacteria > Pseudomonadati > Pseudomonadota > Gammaproteobacteria > Moraxellales > Moraxellaceae > Acinetobacter > Acinetobacter sp. SM1B. Next base: position 2,567,556 of record NZ_QMBM01000001.1, on the reverse strand, counting down.
TGCTTTCGGCCAGAATGCCACCGCCACAGCCCACATCCAGAACTTTCTTGCCGCTCAAGCCGCCAGCATATTCGTCAATCCAGTTCAGACGTAGTGGATTAATCATGTGCAAAGGGCGGAACTCGGAATGCTGATCCCACCATATGGCTGCGAAAGCTTCAAATTTGGCAATTTCTTGTGGATCAACATTCAATTGCGACATCGGTGTCACCTCAATCAAGTCATTATATTTTAAAAAAGTTCAATGTTGATTAGTGTAGCGCTTCCTGCAAAAAAAGCGATAAAAGCCTTAAAAAAGTTCACAGAATAAAAACGAAAGCCGCATATTTGATTTATCCACTGGAGCGTAAAACCTCGTGGTTCAGCACGAGGATATAAGCGACTGGAGTAAACCACATGAACGACACGAAATGTCGTTTTAAATACTTGTACTATAGTCACTATTAAGAAAAATACTGTTAAAATAATTGGATGAAGACACTCAAATTACGCATAAAAGACAAACATTGCAAGGTGCTAAATCAGTTAGCATCCGAAGTAAATTTAGTTTGGAATTATGTCAATGATTTGTGTTTTAAACATCTTCAAAAAAAACAACAATTCTTTTCAGCATACGATATTGCAAAATACACGAAAGGCACATCGAAAGAATGCAACTTGCACAGTCAAACTATTCAGGCAGTGACAGAAGAATTGGTCACAAGACGCAAGCAGTTCAAAAAAGCAAAACTAAAATGGCGTGTCAGTAATAAAAAATCAGCTAGACGCTCACTGGGTTGGATACCGTTTAAAAAGGTTGCAATCAAATATGCTGATGGCTGTGTTCAATATGGTAAACACCAATTCAAGTTATGGGATAATTACGGTTTAAGTCAATACAGGGTTAAAACAGGCTCATTCGTTGAAGATAGCCGAGGCCGTTGGTATGTATGTCTTGTAGTTGACAATGCTAAAACAGAGAAAACCGCCGCTATAACCTCAATTGGCATAGATTTAGGTTTAAAAGATTTAGCCACTTGTTCAGATGGCGTAAAACTTAAAGCCCCTCAAATCTATCGGAAATATGAACAAAAACTTGGTATTGCTCAACGTGAAAAAAATAAAAAACGAGTGAAAGCAATTCACGCCAAGATTAAAAATGTAAGACAAAACATGCTGCATCAATTCAGCCATAAACTGGTAAAAGAACATGCAGCAATCTTCGTTGGCAATGTGAATGCCAAAGCATTAGCGCAAACTAAACTAGCCAAGTCTGTGTTAGATGCCAGTTGGACAACACTAAGAACCATGCTCAAGTATAAATGCGAGAACGCAGGGGTATGGTATGAAGAAGTCAATGAAGCCTATACCACCCAAACTTGTTCGTGCTGTGGCTCACGCTCCAGTAGTCCGAAAGGTAGAGCAGGTTTAGGAATAAGAGAGTGGCAGTGTGGTGAGTGTGGTAGCTCATGGGATCGGGATGTAAATTCCGCACTGAATATTCTTGCGCTCGGGCATGAGCGTCTAGCAGTAGGAATCCCCTTGCTTTAGCTGGGGGAGGATGTCAAA
>NZ_QMBM01000001.1:2493069-2565908 GCF_003289665.1 Acinetobacter sp. SM1B | reverse complement strand
CGGCATACTTGAATCCTGATTTTTTAAATGGTATCCAACCCAAAGATCGTTTTGCTGATTTTTTGTTGCTTACACGCCATTTCAGCTTTGCTTTTTTAAATTGCTTTCTTCGGGTAATAAGTTCTTCTGTAATGGCTTGAACAGTTTGACTATGCAGGTTGCATTCCTTAGAAGTACCTTTGGTGTATTCTGCAATATCGTATGCCGATAGAAATTCACCCTTACGCTTGAGATGTTTAAATCCTAAATCATTCACATAATTCCAAACAAAATTCACCTCAAATGCTAATTGGTCTAGTACCTTGCAATGTTTGTCTCTTATACGTAATTTAAGTGTTTTCATCATTAGAATATATTTAGTCTATGAATAATAGTCAAGAAATTAGAACAGGTCGTCACTGTGTTTTTAATATGCACGTTCACTTGGTATTTGTGGCGAAATATCGTAGAGATGTTTTCACCAATGCCATGCTTGAAACGATGCGTGAAGTATTTGAACGTGTCTGCTTAGACTTTGAAGCTGAATTGATAGAATTTGACGGTGAACATGATCATGTACATTTGCTCGTCAATTATCCACCTAAAGTCGCCATTTCTAGTTTAGTGAATAGCTTAAAAGGTGCGTCTAGTCGCATTCTACGAACTAAGCATCCTGAAATTAAGAGCAAATTATGGGGCAATGCCCTGTGGTCTCCAAGTTACTTCGCTGCGTCATGCGGAGGTGCGCCAATCGGAATTATTAAACACTATATTCAGCAACAGCAAACACCGCATTAATGGCTTACGCCAGTCGCTTATATCCTCGGGCTGAACCCCGAAGTTTTACGCTCCAACGGATAAAAATCTGCCCGACTATCGCAGAAGGGCAGATGAGTGTATTTAAATCAACAATTTAAAAATCTGCTTTTAACACGATACGGTAACGGGCCTGACCAGAATGCAGACGTTCAATTGCTGCATTGATTTCTGACATTGGAAATAATTCAATTTGTGGCGCAATATTTTTACGCGCAGCAAATTTCAGTAATTGACGTAAAGCTGCTGGAGAACCTGTCGGTGAACCCGTCACAGATTTGGCACCACCAATTAAAGAACCAGCCGAGATTTGCATTGGCTCCAAAGGTAAACCTAACATATGCACGGTACCATTTGGTGTCAGTGTTGCCAGATAAGCCTGCCAGTCCAAAGTGACATTCACGGTACTGAGCAGTAAATCGAATTTACCACGCAGTTTTTTAATCGCTGCCGGATCACGGCTGTTCACCACATGATCCGCACCCATCGCTTTCAGCTCATCGGTTTTATCCAGATTTGAAGTAAAGGCGGTAATTTCACAACCCCACGCTTTCAACAGCTTGATCGCCATATGTCCCAAACCGCCAATACCAATGACACCGACGTGGTGAATGGCCTGAATCTGATGTTTTAGAATCGGGTCAAATACAGTAATCCCGCCACAGAGCAGGGGGCCAGCACTTTCTGGGTCCAGATCTTCGGGTAAGGGAATTGCCCATTGCCAGCCAGCACGGACTTTATCTGCAAAACCGCCTGCATGACCGACGATGGTTGCAACCTGACCACCGGTACACAGCACTTGCTGGCCTGAAATACAAGGATCGCAATGTTGGCAGCTTTCCGCAGTCCAGCCAATACCGACACGTTGACCTACTTTTAGACCTTTGGCTTCAGAACCCAGTTGTGTAATGGTTCCAATGACTTCATGTCCGGCCACCACAGGATATACTGAAGATCCCCAGTCATTATTGAGTACTGAAATATCAGAATGGCATAGGCCGCAGTATTCAACTTTCACTTCGACCTGATACGGCTGAAGTTCACCTGCATCAAATTGATAAGGTTCCAGAGCAGCACCGGCAGACATTGCGGCATAGGCTTGAATAGTATTAGTGGACATAGATTCAGCTCTTATTTGAATGGGAGGATATTGTTTTAAAGTGACAGTGATTTTCATGGTCATCGACCATGCCAACTGCCTGCATAAAGGCATAACAGATCGTAGGACCGACAAACTTAAAGCCTGCTTTTTTTAAGGCTTTGGACATGTTCTGGCTTTCAATGGTTTGTGCCGGAGCCTGACGATAATCTGCCACATCATTATTCAATCGGGGCCGCTGGGCAAAGGACCACAACCATGTGACCACATCAATTTCTTGAGATTTAAGCTGTTGCCAGGCCCGGGCATTATCACGAATCGCAGTCAGTTTACCGATATGCCGGATTAGACTAGCATCTTGCAGTTTTGCGGTGAGTTGCTCATCTGTAAAAGAAGCAATCGTTTCAATCGAATATTGAAAGAAATGTTTGCGATAAGATTCACGTTTTCTGAGTACAGTAATCCAGGCTAAACCGGCTTGCTGCCCTTCCAGACACAGCATTTCAAATAGGCGTTTTTCATCATGCAGCGCCTGTCCCCATTCCTGATCATGGTAAGCAGTATACAGAGAATCATCAGAGCACCAGCCACAGCGTTGGATCGTCAAGGGATGCTCCTTTTTTAATTATCTTATAATTTAAATGTCGTCCACTGATCTTGCTGATTGTCCCAGTAGGAGAGTTCTGCCTGCTGCAGATCACTGAACTGGATCCACATATCCTTACCACTTTTATCGGCATAACCAGTACTGATCAGAAGCGCCTCTTCGGTAATTTCCATGATCCAGCCCTGATAGGTCTGGCCATTGAGCACGATTTTCTGTTGATTGCCTGATTCAGCAAATTCGACCAGACGGTTGATCAACGCTTCTGACATGTAAACTTCCTAAAATTAACGTAAATATGGATAGGGGTTAACAACACCACGGCCCTTACCACTTAAATAGAGACCATAATGCAGATGTGGCGCGGTATGCCGGGCATTGCCAGTATTACCGACATAACCAATGACATCGCCCTTTTTGACATAGTCACCAACTTTCAGGCCACGCTTATGACCATCCAGATGTGCATAATAATGCCAGGCACCACCTGGACCCAGAATCCAGACTACTTTACCACCCAAATTGTTATTCCGTAAATCCGCGATCAGACCAGGCGTCGCACTGCGAACCTTGGTTCCACGTGGAGCCAGAATATCAATGCCCTCATGCAAACGGCCACTACTACGCGAAGCTCCCCAAGTATCTTTCAATTCACGAGCCTGGACCCGATCTACCGGAATCGGCAGAGAAGAGGGCATACGCATATGATTCAGTTTTTTGACCAGTGCCGGATTAAGTTGAACCGCAGAAGGATGTTTCGGTGCGCTACTACACGCCACCAGAAATAACATCACCAAAGAAAGCCCGACAAACGCAAGAGAATGGCGCAAAATATTTATCCTTAAATGAGGCCAGTATGATTCTTCTTGTTCCAGACTATGTCATAAATTTACGGTAGAAATCAATTTTTTCATGGCGGTTGGAATACCTGCATTGACCGCAGTTTCCGGGTTCATCCAGAAGCCTTGTAACTCAATCGCCAGATGTTCCTGCTGATTTGCATCGACTGCAAAAACCATGGCTTCAAGCTGCCAGGTAAAATGGGTGAAACTGTGGCTGATCTGGATCTTTTGTACGAGATTTTTCAGACCCAGTTGCTGGCACAGTTGTTCAAATGTATGAGTGTCTTCAATAATTGGCAGACACCAAAGCCCGCCCCAAAGACCACTATTAAGACGTTGCTGCCATAGCCATTCATCACCTGACTGGATCAACAGCACTTGAGCTGCTTTGACCGGTACCGGCTTTTTGGCTTTTTTAAAGGGCAATTCATTTTCCAGACCCTGTTGATGTGCCTTGCAATGTTGCTGCATTGGACAATACAGGCATAAAGGCTTTTTCGGAGTACAGACGGTCGCACCGAGATCCATAATCGCCTGGGTATAGTCATGATTCCGTTCAACCGGGCAAAGCTGTTCAGCAAGCTCCCACAAGGCACGTTCATGAACCGGTTTAGACAGATCATCTTCGATCGCAAAAAATCGTGCCAGCACCCGTTTGACATTACCATCCATGATCACGCCGTACTGACGTAAACCCAAAGACATTAAGGCTCCCGCGGTTGAGCGGCCAATGCCGGGCAGGGCGATCCATTCTTCCAGGCTCGTCGGGAAATGCCCCTGCCTTGCTACAATACCGGCTGCCTTATGCAAATTGCGGGCACGAGCATAATAGCCCAGCCCAACCCAATAGGGTGCGACTTCATCCCAAGAAGCTGTACCTAAGTCCTGTACTGTCGGAAAACGTTGAATAAACCGCTCAAAATATTGCAGCACGGTTTTGACCTGAGTCTGCTGTAGCATGATTTCAGAGACCCAGACCTTATAGGGATCATCAGCCACTTGCCACGGCAAATCATGACGGCCATGCACATCAAACCATTCTAAAAGGGCATCTGAAAATACAAACATGAAGATAGAACAAACTGGAAAACGAGGCCTAGTATAACTGAAGAGACCCAGCTAAAAGATGAAAAGTCTGCTAAAACAGCAAGACTGAAAAAGAGTAAAAATGAAAAATGGAAGGGACAAGTGAACACTTCGAAAAGCATTCACTCGGGAAAAAAATTTAAATTCTTATTCTTCAATGCCCCAGCGTGCATCCAGCTTTAATACCTTGCCTTCATAACGTGGGATAATATGAATGTGTAAATGTTCTGATTTTTCCTGAAATACTTCGCCATCATTAAACCCGACATGAAAACCGGAAGGCTGATAGCGTAATTGCAATTCATTACGAGCCTGTTCAAGTAAGGACATCATGCTCTTACGTTCTTTATCTGTGATTTCAAAAAATGACGCCACATGACGTAATGGAGTAACTACATAATGTCCTTTGGACAGGGAGTTGGGTTCATGTAACACGACAGCAAAATCATTTTTAGCCATAATATCGTATTCGTCAAAATTACAGTACGGGCAGTTATTTTCAGTCATGATATTGGCTCCTTTCATTGAATTTATTTTTTTCATGTATGACCCAGCTCGATCATGAGCCGGATGAATTTATCTGTTATTAGGCGAGTTGTCGTGCTAGTAATTCATACATGGCAGCCAAACTTTGTTTCTCTGCTTCAGCATTGTAGCCCAGATCGACACCATTGGCCTTGGCGCGCTCATCCGCCTGCGGGTTACTGAATCCATGCTTGGCATTTTCAAATACAATCACATTATGCTCGACCTTAGCCGCCTGCATTTCTTCTTTAAAGCTGGCGACATTATCCAGGCTCACCATACTGTCCTTTTCACCATGTAGGACCAGAATTTCTGCCTGTACCTGGCCTTCTTGTGCAGGTGCTTTAGGAGATAGGTTGGCATGGAAAGTAGCCACAGCTTTTAAAGGCGCATTTGAGCGAGCCAGATCCAGAGCCACTTTACCGCCGTAACAGAAACCAATTGCCGCCAGTTTCTCCGGATTGACTTCATCCTGTGCCGCCAAAGTATCTAAAGCAGCTTTCGCACGGTTCACGATAGTGTCCGGATCTTCGAAAGTCTGCATCATCCATTGATAGGCCTGATCAGAGCTGGTGGTTACTTTCTTGTCACCATACATATCAATTGCCAGCGCGGCATACCCATGTTCCGCCAGTTCACGGGCACGCTGTTCAGTATAGTCATTGCGGCCCCACCATTCGGGTGCCACGATAACACCGGCTACAGGTGCATCAGTTTCCGGTGCGGCAAAATAACCAATCAAAGTGCTGCCATCCTGCGCAGTATATTGAATTTCGCGGGTCTTGATTGCTGCCATGCTGAAGTCCTCTATTGTTGTTGAATATTTTGATTAAACTATAAAATAGCAAAACTGCTATGAATATACATGAAAAGCTCCAACTAATTCGTTTCTCATCAGTACAAAAAAAGAGAGGCAAATAATTTGCCTCTCTTTTTAACTTTTACAATTAAAGGAATTTTTATTTAATAATTTCCAGTAATTCGATATCAAAAATCAGGGTACTATTTGGTTCAATGATATCTCCCGAACCAATCTGTCCATAGGCCAGATCAGCGGGGATAAAGAAGCGGTATTTAGCACCGACTTTCATGAGCTGTAAGCCTTCTGTCCAGCCAGTAATCACTTGGGTGGTACGGAAATCGACTGGCTGCTGGCGGGCAATCGAACTGTCAAAAACGGTACCATCAATCAGGCGACCTTCATAATGGACACGGACATTACTGTTAGCGCTTGGTGATTTCCCTTTACCTTCTTTCAGCACCAGGTATTGCAGACCAGATTTGGTGGTTTTAATGCCGGGCTTTTTGGCATTTTCCTGCAAGAATGCTTTACCAGCTTTGGCATTTTCTTCAGCTTTCTGTTTAAGCACAATCAATTCTTTGGCATCACTTTGACGTTTATACTGAGTCAGCACTTGGGTCATTTCTTCATCGCTTAAACTGGATTGTTGTCCAGCAGCGGCTGTCTTTAAGCCCTGGCTAAATGCATCTAAATCAAGATCCTTTAAAGTGTCAGCATTACTACGACCCATCAGATAACCAAAGCTGTAGCCAATCTTCTCAGCTTCACTACTTATATTATTGATCTCTTTAGCAAAAAGGCTGCCTGAACTGAGCAGCAAAACCATTAAACTGATTTGTATTTTCATTATCAATTCTCAAAAATAAAGGAGAGCTGATCGCTCTCCCTATTTGTATTATTTTACTTCGATTAATTCCACATCAAAAATCAAAGTGCTATGCGGAGGAATCGTACCAGGGACACCCTGTTCACCATAACCCAGATTTGACGGAATATATAGAGTTGCCTTACCGCCTTCTTTCATCAGCTGCAGACCTTCAGTCCAGCCTGGAATGACTTGATTTAATGGAAACTCAATCGGTTCACCGCGTTCTACTGAACTATCAAATACAGTGCCATCTACCAGTTTACCAGTGTAATGTACTTTCACAATTGAAGAGGCTTTTGGCTGTTTACCTGTACCTTCTTTAGTAACTTGGTACTGCAAGCCGGAAGTGGTTGTTTTAATGCCTGCTTTTTTCGCATTTTCAGTTAAGAAGCTGTCACTGGTTGTTTTTGCTTGCTTCGCATCATTGGCCTGTTTTTGCTGCATTTCTTGTTGAAACTGCTCATAGGCTTGTTTTAATTCTTCTTCGCTATAGGCAGGTTGGCTACGAGCATGACCGGCACGGACACCTGTTACAAAACTGTTAATATCGAGTTCTGGTGGAGTTTGATGAGCAACCTCATAACCCAGTGCATAGCTAATTTTTTCTACGGCAGATGCATTTTTTGAAACTTGGGCTTCGGCTGAAGCTGGGTGTTGAGATGCATAATAAACGGGAACAAGTGCAGCACCGCCTAGAATAACAGCTACAGCAATGGGTAAGGCTTTACTCATGTGAAATTTTTCCTAATTCTATTACATTCAAAAAGTTTTTTAGCATCTTAGCAGACTTCATGAATGACGTGTTTTGTACCACCAGTACATTTTCAAATTAATATATGCCGAAGTCCTTAAAAAAACTATAAGGATTTGAATATATAAACGTTTGTCATACAAAATAAAAAGCCAGAAATCAAGTTCTGGCTTTTTATCGGCTAATAGCTGTCTTTAGTCTGATTCTTTATTGGCTTTATAAGCATAAGCATAAGCATAATTGTAGCCATAACCTGAACCAGCTGTACGTTGAATATCGTTCAAGATAAAGCCATTCACTTTCACGCCAGCTTGTTCGAAGCGGTTGACAGTCAGTTCAAGCTCTTTCATTTGCGTCTTGGCATAACGTGCCACTACCAAATTCACACCCGCATATTGTGAAATAATAATCCCATCGGTGACCGCAAGAACTGGCGGGGTATCAATCAGAATATGGTCAAACTGGCTCGACAAGTGCGTGAGCATCTCTGCAAATTTTTGAGTACTTAACAACTCTGACGGATTAGCAGGGCTTTTGCCGCGACTGATGATGCTTAAATTTTCAACCTCAGTACTGCGTACAATACTGCCTAACTCTTGCTGACCATTCAGGTATTCGGTTAAGCCAGGCTTAAGGTCATAATTAAAGTATTTGTGCATATATCCACGACGTAAGTCAGCATCTACAATCAAAATACGTTTATCACTTTGCGCCAAAATTGTGGCTAAGTTGGTCGAAATAAAAGATTTCCCGACTTCTGGTGCTGGGCCTGAAATCATAATCAGGTTATTTTTTGCAGAACTTAAAGCAAAATGAATGGCAGTACGCATGCTGCGCAGGCTTTCAATGGCAATATCATCACTATTTCTAACAGCCAGAATAGGAATATTCTTTTTCTTCTTTAAAATATTAATGCGGCTTTCTTGTACAGGCGAACGTGGAACCGTTGCATATACCGGAAGATCCAATTCATTTTCAATTTGTGTGGAGTCTTTGATCCCTGAACGCATCATATTACGTAATAATGCCAAGAGTGTACCCAGAAAACCACCCAAGAAAACAGACAAAATTAGAATTAGTAATTTCTTTGGTTTGATTGGCTCAATCGGTTCTACCGCAGTATCGACAATACGCACATTACCAATTTCACCTGCTTTGGCAATCCGCAGTTGTTGGTAAGAGTTAAGCAAGCCCGTATACAGCTGTTGGTTGACTTCTACTTCACGGAACAGTTGTAAATATTGGCGTTGTAATTCTGGCAAGCGTTTGAGTGTGCCGTCTAACTCTGCAATGCGTTTGTTAATTGCCCCCAATTGTGCATTCATTTGCTGCATCACAGGGTGTTCGTTGGTGTACTTGGCGGCAGCTTCAGCCACTTGTTGCTCTAACTGCGCTTTTTGGGTTTCCAAAGTAATACTTTGGGTTAAATACAACTCAGATTCTTTGGTCACATCGACTGTATTAAACTGTTGGCGGAAACGGTTAAATTCACGTTCTGCGACATCTAATTGTTGTTTCAGTTCTGGGAGTTGGTTTTCCAAAAACTTTAAAGTCTGTGCCGTTTCTGCACTACGACGCTCAATATTTTGTTGGCTATACGCTGCTAAAATGGCATTCAGTACTTGGGTAATGTGTTGTTTGTCTGACCCTTGGTAATTCAGCCCCAACACGCCTGTTAACTTACCTCTTTCTGCCACAGAATAGTCTGCGGTTAAGCTTTTCATGGCAGCAGGTAAGCTTTGTTTTTGGATGTTATAGGCAGCGTTAAAGCTGTCCTGACTAAAAATAGCGACTTTCCACACCCCAAATTCAGACTGTAATTGACTAACTTGGTTTAAAGGTGCAGAAAAAACCACCTGTTCGGTTTCTTCATCGGTCAGGCTGTATTTGCCTTGTGCAAATTTTAAAATTAAGTTTTTATCTTGAAAATATTGCGGGATATCGAACTGGCGGATATCAAAACTTTTTTGATTGTCTTTAAACAGCACTGACTGAGATGAATATTCACTGTCATATTCATGCTTGGCAATTAAACGATTCCAGAAACTGTCTTCTGTACCTGAAACGCGAATATTTAAATTCAGATGGTCAATCACGCTGCCCAACACCAAACGTGATTTTAAAATTTCAATTTCAGCTTGTGCAGGCGATTTCTGCTCAATCATATTGGACAGATCACCCAATAACGCTGCAGAGGCCCCTTTGCTGTCTTCGACCTGTACCAAAGCATCTACTGCATAGGTGTCTGGCGTAGTTCTTAAATAAAGTAAAGCGCAGACTATACTGAGTAGAACGCAAAGGGTAATCATTTTCCATTGTGCGATTAAGGAAAAAAACAATTCCTTTAAATCAATGGTATCTTCGGTGTTGGCGGTTTGGCTCATAGTTTAAATATCAAAAAAGTAGAATTTTAAAAAAATAGAATATCAAGAAACTAGATATATTTTTTCCAGTCGGCAATGCAGGTTTGAATTAACTCGCAGGTCTCATCAAATACGGCCTGATCGTGCTGATAGGGGTCGGCTACGTTTTTACTTTGCCAGTGCCCCAATCTAAAGGTTTTGCCTTTGGCAAAGGGCCAGGTTTGTTCCACATGCTTTTGTTGATTTTGGCTCATCACCAAAATCAGGTCGGCTTTTTTAATTAAGTCTGTATTGAGTTTTTTTGCCACGTGTGGACTCATGTCAATGCCGTGACGTTGCATACATAAACGGGCTTTGTCATCGGCTGCATGACCCACCAAGCCTGAAATACCCGCAGATTCAACCTGTAAGTGTGGGTACTGCTGTTTTAAAAAGTATTCTGCCATGGGGCTACGGCAAATATTGCCGATACACACCACCAAAATATGATTAATTTTCATTAGTTCCCCAAACGATCTAGGTTATATAAAGCATTTGAGAATGGAATAATTTGGTTAACCACACGTTGCCAACGGGCCAAGCCTGAAACATCGACATAGACAATATCATTGCTGCGCATTTTGAACTGGTTAGCGAGCCCAAAGTCACCGATACTGGTTAAATCTAAATGGTAAATTTCAGTCATCGGGCTATTTATATAGCTACGCACTACGTAGATTTTACCTCGATTTGCTGAAAGTGAGTTAATACCTAGACTTTCACCGAGGACATCACTGAGGCTCATGCCTTGTTCACGCATTGGTAAAGATTGGTTTTTGCCAGACTCTCCCATCACATAAATTTTTTGGTTTTCACGTGAGTTGACATAAATTGTGTCATTCGGTTTGATGAGTAAGTTGTGTAAAGAATATCCAGCTTTTTCAAGTTCAATACTATTGAGTACATAACTTTGACCATTTCTAACCAAAGTTAAAGATGCATTGTCACCAAATTGACTATTTACTCCGCCCGCCATACCTAACGCAGTATAAATACTTGTTGGTTGGTCGGTTAGATTAAACTGACCACCTTTCATTACGTTACCTTGGACAGAAAAACGTTGGCCTTGGTAGGAAAGTACGCGAACAATCACATCTGGGGTTTTTAAGTAACGAGCAAGTTGGTTTCGTAATTCCTGATTGACTTGTGTTAGTGATTTTCCAGCAGCTTTATACCGGCCAATAATAGGGAATTGGATATAGCCACTTTGATCAATTTGATAGCCGTTTGATTTAATCGCTTCTTGATTGCTTATTGTATTTGTGGGTGGTGTAATTTCAGGATATGCCCATAAATAAATAGATAAAATATCACCCGGATTTAAATGATAACTTTGTTGTTGTTGGTTGAAGAGATGGGCAAAATTTTGCTGATTTACTTGGGCGGGTTGAACAGCTACTAAATTTTCTTGAGTTAGTTTAATAACATTGACTGTCGAGCCTAAATCAGTCTGAAATGTACCTTCTTTAGGAAGGTCATAGGTTTGTAAGCCTGAAGTAATGGCACAACCCGTCATACTTAGACTTAAAGCTAACATACAGCTATAACGATAGTAACTCACTAGAATACAGATCCTATTTATAAAATTTTTGAATCATTAAAATGCGGGTTTAAGTACCCAAATTACTCATTTTAGAATGTCAAGTTTATACTATTCGCCTAGTACAATATAGCTTTAAATTTGCTTTAAATCGTAAGTTTAATCAAGACATGCATGTATGAATATCTTTTTAAAGATCTTGTTGTTAGTTGAATTTTTTAATCCTATAAATATTTTTGATTAAAATTACAGTCCTTATAGAACATCGTTACACAATCGAAATTTGAGTTTCTGATATAATTTAACGCTATTTACAACATAACGATGATTGATGATTCATCGATGACATAGGCTTTAGTATGTTACAACTCTCTGAATTAAAAATTGCCATCATCGGATTAGGTTATGTCGGTTTACCGCTAGCTGTTGAGTTTGGAAAAAAAGTTCCCGTGGTGGGCTTTGATATTCATCAGAAGCGTATTGATGAGCTACAGAGCGGACAAGATCATACTTTAGAAGTTTCACCAGAAGAATTAAAGCAAGCAACGCATTTAAGCTACACCACGAACTTACAGCAGTTAGCAGACTGTAATTTCTTTATTGTTACAGTTCCAACCCCGATCGATGAATTTAAGCAACCCGACCTGACTCCCTTGGTTAAAGCATCCGAAAGTATTGCTAGAGTACTGAAAAAGGGTGATGTGGTTGTCTATGAATCAACGGTTTATCCAGGTGCAACTGAAGAAGTTTGTATTCCTGTTTTAGAAAAAAATTCAGGATTAAAATTCAATCAGGATTTTTATGCAGGTTATAGCCCTGAGCGTATTAATCCGGGTGATAAATTGCACCGCGTTACTAATATTTTAAAAATCACTTCGGGTTCAACACCTGCAGTCGCTGATTATGTCGATCAAGTCTATAACTTGGTTATTGAAGCAGGCACACATAAAGCAGCAAGTATTAAAGTTGCAGAAGCTGCGAAGGTGATTGAAAACACTCAGCGCGATGTGAATATAGCTTTAATTAATGAATTGGCGTTGATTTTCAATAAAATGGGCATTGATACTGAAGCGGTATTACAAGCGGCTGGTACTAAATGGAATTTCCTTCCATTCCGTCCGGGTTTAGTCGGTGGGCACTGTATAGGGGTTGACCCGTATTACTTAACTCATAAAGCACAGTCGATGGGTTATCATCCTGAAATTATTTTAGCGGGTCGCCGTTTAAATGATGGTATGGGTGCTTATGTGGTGACTCAACTGGTTAAAGCCATGTTGAAAAAACGCATTCAAGTTGAAGATGCCAAAGTACTGATTTTAGGCCTAAGCTTTAAAGAAAACTGCCCAGATATTCGTAATACACGCATCATTGATATCGTCAATGAACTCAAGGAATATCACACTCAGATTGATGTCTATGACCCTTGGGTAGATGCTGCTGAGGCTGAGCATGAATATGGTATTAGCCCAATTTCAAACTTAGAAAATGGCAAATATGATGCTGTGATTCTTGCGGTTGCCCATCAGCAATTTAAGGTGATGGGCGCTGATGCAATTCGTGCTTTGGGTAAAGCTGATCATGTGCTGTATGACTTGAAATACGTCTTATCTCAAGCCGAATCTGATCTACGTTTGTAAGGAGCATACCATTATGAATCAATATCAACAGGTATGTGACAAGCTCAAAACTGCACCTAAAACTTGGTTGGTGACAGGTGTAGCAGGCTTTATTGGCTCGAATCTTTTAGAAACTTTACTCAAGCTCAATCAAACTGTGGTGGGTTTAGATAACTTTGCCACAGGGCATCAGCATAATTTGGATGAAGTACAAAGCTTAGTGACTGAGGCGCAATGGGCAAAATTCAGCTTTATTGAAGGTGACATACGTCAGTTTGCAGATTGCCAAAAAGCATGTGTAGGTGTGGATTATGTCTTGCATGAAGCAGCGCTCGGTTCTGTACCACGTTCAATTGCCGATCCGATCACGACCAATGAAACCAATATCAGTGGTTTCTTAAATATGCTCACTGCTGCGCGTGATGCGGGTGTTGCAAGCTTTACTTATGCAGCCAGCAGTTCGACTTATGGTGACCATCCGGCATTGCCAAAAGTAGAAGAAAATATTGGTAAACCACTTTCACCCTATGCAGTGACGAAGTACGTCAATGAGTTATACGCAGACGTATTTGCGAAAACTTACGGGTTTAAAACAATTGGCTTACGTTACTTTAACGTGTTTGGTCAACGCCAAGATCCGAAAGGTGCTTACGCAGCAGTGATCCCGAAATGGACATCATCAATGATTGCTGGTGAAGATGTGTTTATTAACGGTGATGGTGAAACCAGTCGAGATTTCTGTTTTATTCAAAATGTTGTGCAAGCGAATATTTTAGCTGCGACAACGCAAAGCGATGAAGCAAAAAATCAGGTCTATAATGTTGCACTAGGTGACCGCACAACTTTGAATGAGTTATATCGTGCTATTCAAGTCGCGCTTGCTGAAAATGATGTGAACTTTGACCGTGATCCTGTCTATCGTGAGTTTCGTGCAGGTGATGTACGTCATTCACAAGCCAGCATTGCCAAAATTGAGCAAGGCTTGGGTTATGCGCCACAGTTTAAAATTGCCGAAGGTATTCAGTTGGCTATGCGTTGGTACGTAAACAACTTAAAATGATATTGAACAGATGATTGCGAAAATTTTCGCAAAATATCAGCCCATTGGACTGATTACATTAAGTTTACTGGTCGGTGCGATAATTACATTTATCGCACTTCCTGTTTTAACACGCCTATATTCTGTTGCTGACTTTGGTGCTTACGGGATTGCATTGGCGATTGTCAGTGTTTTATCGACTGTTGCCAATTTACGTCTTGATCAAGCATTGTTAGTCGCGGACGAGCAAGACAAAAAGAGTCTGATTTTTGAAGGGGCTGTATTCTCAACTGTGATTGCTGTCATTAGTGGCATCGTCATCAGTGCAATTTTAAATGTTGAAATGGCAGGTGCAGTTGCTACAGGTGTGCTTGCCAATACCCTGATTCAAAGTCTGTATAATTATCAATTTTCCGCACATAAAGAATATTTCTGTGCACGTTTAAATATTTTTAGAAGTGCTATTGTGGTAGCGGTGCAACTGTCATTACCGCTCGTGACGCAAATTAGCTTGGTAAACAGTTATAACCTCAGCTCGGTCATTATGATTGTGGCGGTGCTGATCTATTTACTGAAGCATCAGCTCTATCAAGTGAGTTGGCAGGCATTTAAACATTATAAAGACTTTATCTATGCCAATACGCCCCATGCCTTACTGAATAGTTTTTCGCATAACTTGCCCTACTATGTTGTGTCGCATTTTGTCGGTGTGCAGGCGATGGGCTTCTATGCCATTGTTGAACGGACTTTACGTGTTCCGATTAATCTGATCTCACAAACCCTGCGTCAGTTTTTTATTCGCAAGTTTAAAGATGCAGATTCAAGCCATAATGCGTTAAAAGCCAGCGTGTTACTGAGTTTAGTTTCACTGCCGTTATTTGCCTTAGTCTTTGTATTGCCTGAATCTTTATATTTCTGGGTTTTTGGCAGTGAGTGGGTCGGCATTTCGAGCTATTTCCAAATTTTAGCTTTGGGCTATTGGGCGATTTTCTGTAATCCACCAAGCTCAGCTTTTCTGATTGCCAAACGAAATAGCCAAGTGCTGTTTAAGTTGCAAATCGTAGAACTCATGATTAAGTTCGCTTTATTTGCAGGCTTCTATGCTGTCTTTGCTGATAAAGTGTATATGTTACTTGCGGTGCCTGTGGCATTAATTTTCTATAACTTTGCCATTTTATATGTGGTGTGGAGAAACAAAAACTGATGTTTTTTAAAATCTTAAAATACATAAATTGGTTTGCTTCACAGTGCCGTAAAGTGATGTACAACATGGCATTTGGCACACAATTTCGTTACTTCGGCAAAGCGTGTACCCTAGAGATTAATGGCCAAGTCAAGATCGGTAAGAATGTCTATATTGGCGATCATGTCAGTTTAATTGTCGAGCAAGGTGCGATTTTAGAAATTGCAGATCACAGTTTTATTGGTGAAAGCTGTTATATCAAATGCTTTGGTGGCAAGGTGTCGATTGGTAAAGATGTCAGCATTAACTCTAAGTCTTTTATAAATGGCTGTGGTGGCATCTCGATTGGCGATAACACTCGTATTGGTACGCAAAGTATTTTGATTGCCAGCAACCATAAATTTGGTGAGCCTGATCTGTTGGTGAAAGATGCAATCACCAAGCAGGGCGTGAGTTTAGGGAAAAATATTTGGCTTGGTGCACGGGTTACGGTACTTGATGGTGTAACTATTGCTGATGACAGTGTAATTGGTGCCTGCAGTTTAGTGTCAAAACCTCTGTCTGAATCAGGGGTGTATGTCGGTATTCCGGCCAAAAAAATCAAATCAGTATAAAGTGCTATGCATATCGTAAAACATATTTTCAGCGTAAAATATTCAGCTTAATTTTCTCCCTTTTGATTTTCTGATTCTGACATAGGTCATGCGTATGGCATTTATGGTTTCTGCTCTTCGACAGCTGTTTGATTTGGCTTATTTTATGGCAAAGGGCAGTGTGGCATATGCACGTAAAAAGGGGGTGAAAGTTGGTGAAAACTGCCGAATTTATATTAAAAATTGGGGCTCAGAACCGTTTTTAATCTCAATTGGTGATCATGTCACGGTGACTTCAGGCGTGAAATTTATTACCCATGATGGCAGTACCTGCTTGGTCAAAGATGAGCAAAGGAAACGCTATCAACGCTTTGCCCCGATTCAAGTAGGTTCGCATGTCTTTATAGGTGTGAATAGCATTATTATGCCGGGCGTGAGCATTGGCTCAAATGTGGTGATTGGTGCAGGTTCGGTGGTGACCAAAGATATTCCTGATCATAGCGTGGCGATTGGTGTACCTGCCAAAGTGGTGTCGAGCTTTGCTGATTATCAAGCCAAAATTCAAAGCATCTGTGCCAGTGATAGCGACTTGGTTGGCATCACCGATTACCGTGCCCGTGTGGAACGCGCCATGGCGATTCAAGCCTCAAAAAACCATCTTTAATATTCTCCCATTTCATAAAGTTTAGGTCTGCATATGTTGAATAAAGTCATGTTCTTTTTGCCAAGCTTGGGCGGTGGTGGTGCAGAACGTACAGTCATTCAACTGGCGAACAGCTTTGCTGAACAAGGGATCAAAATTCATTTGGGTGTATGTGACCTGAATGGCGATAAAGCCAAGCTATTACCCGAAGTGAGCTCTAAAATTGAATTGGTTAATTTTAATTGTGGTCGGGTGATGAATAGCATCACGCCTTTAAAAATAAAAATGAAAGCTGAGCAATATGATTGCTTAGTGGCCACGCAAACCCATACCAATATTGTGGCAGGGATTGCGAAAAAGCTTGCAGGTGTTGCAACACGTTTGATCTTCCGTGAAGTATCTACGCCGTCAAAAAATATGAAGTTGCAAGGCATTGCTAAATTTGTGATGAAAATTTTGGTGAATTGGACCTATCCCATGGCACAGCAAGTGGTCTGTGTTTCTAAAGGGGTTGAAGCCGATTTTCGTGAATATTATGGCTATAAAAATAATAATCTGAGCACGATTTATAACCCTGTATTGGACGATGCCTATTTTGAAAAGCTAAAAGCACCTGTGACGAATCATTTTTTTAATGACAGCAACAAGGTGATTTTAGCAGTCGGGCGTTTGACTGAAGCCAAGAACTTTGGCTTTCTGATTCGTTCCTTTAAAGCCTTGCATAATCAGCATTCTGAAACCCGATTATTGATTTTAGGTGAAGGCGAATTACGTGCTGAGTTTGAGGCTCTAGTGGCTGACTTGGGTTTAAACGATGTGGTGGATTTACCGGGCTTTGATGCTAATCCATACGCTTATTTTAAATATGCATCGCTGTTTGTTTTAAGTTCTAATTGGGAAGGTTTACCGGGCGTACTTATTCAAGCCTTAGCCTCTAAAGTGAAAGTAGTGAGCACCAACTGTCCAAGCGGCCCTATGGAAATTCTAGAAAACTCCAAGTTTGGTTTATTGGTTGAATGCAATGATCAGGCAGGTCTGACTCAAGCCATGCAACAGGCAATTTTTGCAGATTATGTGCAATATCAAGAAGCTGATTTTGAAGTGCATATTCAGCAGTTTCATAAGCAAACCGTACTTAAGCAGTATTTGCGTATGATGGAGTCTGCAGCATGAGCAAACCGTCGATGGTGCATGTGATTACCAACTTTGCAGGCGTGGGGGGTGCAGAGATGATGCTGGCACGTTTGATTCAACACACTGAACACCAATACGAACATGTGATCATTGCTTTAATGAAAACATCAGAGGTGTATCAAAGTACTTTAGATCGTTGTCAGGCGCATTATGCACTGGATTGGAATGGTATAAACATATTGGGTACGGTAAGCAAACTGCGTACATTGCTTAAAAAACTACAGCCTGCAACGGTGCAATGCTGGATGTACCATGCCAATGCGTTGACCAGTCTCAGTGTCATTGGTTTAGCGAGAAAACCCAAAGTTGTGTGGGGTATTCATCATTCGCTTGCTTCTCCCAAAGATGAATCGATCAGTACCAAGATTGCCTTGGGCTTAAGCAAAATACTGTCCCAACAAGTCAGTGCCATTATTTATTGTGCGCATTCGTCTATGCAGCAGCATCAGGCCTTTGGCTTTAAAAATGGCAATAGTCAAGTGATTGCCAATGGCGTGTTTTTAGATAAATTTCAGCCCAATCCTCAATTGCATGAACCAACCGTGATTGGTTTTGCAGGGCGTTATCACACGGCCAAAGGCTATCCCTATTTGTTTGAAACGATGGGCTTACTGAAAGATAAAAACATCATTTTTAAAATTGCAGGTGGTGGTGCAAGCCTAGAAAATCCTGAAGTGAAAGCTTTATTCGAGCAGTATAAGTTAGATGCTGAAAAAGTCCATTTAATAGACCAAATCTCAGATATGCCAGCATTTTATCAATCCATTGATGCATTCCTCATGACTTCGATTACCGAAGGTTTTCCGAATGTGTTGGTCGAAGCCATGGCATCAGGTTTGCCATGTATCAGCACCGATGTTGGCGATGCCAAATATATTGTACAGGATTTAGGAAGCATTGTGCCACCACGTAATGCACAAGCTTTGGTAGATGCCATTTTAGCTTATACACAAAAATCAGAAGCAGAAAAGCAAAGCTTAAAACTAGCGACGCGTGAACGGGTTGAGCAGAATTTCAGTATTGAAACTGTCAGCCGTCAATATATGCAGGTGTGGAGCCAAAAGGCATGAAGTTTTTAATGATCAGCAGTTTTTTGCCATCTGTACTCAATTTTCGTGGCAAGTTATTAGAAGCGATTTCTGCGCACGGCTATGAAATTCACATTATGGCACCTGAATTCGCATCATTCCCAGAAGAACAGCAAAAACTGCAAGTCCTTGGCTATCATCTGCATGAAATTCCCATGCAGCGCACAGGCACCAATCCGCTGGCGGATTTAAAACTGTTAAAACATATCTATCGGCAAATTCGTCAAATTCAGCCTGAGTATGTGCTGTCCTATACTATTAAACCTGTGATTTATGGCACGCTCGCGTCATGGCTGGCGAAAGTGCCACATCGTTTTGCTTTAATTACTGGTCTGGGTTATGCCTTTCAAAATGTAGAAGCGGGTAAGCGCAGTCTGTTTCAAAAACTGGTGCATGGCTTATATGCGCAAGCATTAAAACGTAGCTACAAAGTCTTTTTCCAAAATCCAGACGATTTAAAGCTGTTCCAAGACATGCATTTGCTTGATGCTGATAAACCCACTGTGGTGGTAAATGGCTCAGGGGTGAGTGTGCAAGATTTTGATGTCATGCCTTTACCAAAAGATGATGCAGGCGTGGTCAAAGCCTCATTCTTGCTCATTGCACGGCTTTTGGGGGATAAAGGTGTGCGTGAATATGCTGAATCGGCACGTATCATCAAAGCACAATATCCTGAATCTGAGTTTCATTTGGTCGGTTGGATTGATGATAATCCATCAGCGATTTCTAAAGCCGAACTCGATGAATGGATTGCCGATGGTCGCCTCAAATATTGGGGTAAACTCAGTGATGTCCGTCCTGCGATTGCGGAAAGCTCGGTCTACGTGCTGCCATCTTATCGTGAGGGTACACCTCGCACCGTACTTGAGGCGATGGCGATGGGGCGTGCGATTATTACCACTGATGCACCCGGTTGCCGTGAAACAGTATCGCATGGTGTGAATGGTTATTTGGTCGGGGTGAAATCAGTCGATGATTTGGTGCAAAGCATGCAGTACTTTATTGAAGATTCAAAATTGATTGAATATATGGGGCAGCGTTCGCGGGAAATTGCGCTGAATAAATATGATGTGCATCAAGTGAATAAGCACATGATGGCTGAAATGGATATTCATTAAAAGCGATATACCCAATTTTAGAGACGATCCAAATGACCTTAAAATATATAAAAAGTGATTTATACCGTTATACCGGTCATGTCAGTTTTAAAACATTTTTTAAAACTTATTTTTTCAATCGCGGTTTTAATTTTTCATTTTGGCTACGTTTAGCCAGTTCAAAAACTGTATGGGCAAAGTTGGCTTATCCTATTTATTATTATAAAAAAAAGCAGTACGGCATAGATATTCATACCACAACTCAAATTGGCTACGGCTTGTTTATTGGGCATGGCGGGCCGTTGGTCGTCAATCCGACAACCGTGATTGGCAATAATGTGAATTTATCGCAATTTACCACCATTGGTGCAAATGGCGGCCGTCAAGCCGCAGAAATTGGCGATAATGTTTATATTGGGCCCAATGTCTGCATCATTGAGCATGTCAAAATTGGCAATAATGCCACTATAGGTGCGGGCAGCGTGGTGACGAAAGACATTCCTGAAAATGCAACTGCAGTAGGAAACTACGCGAAGGTGATCAGCATGAATAACCCGGGTCATGCAGTCAATCGTCGTTGGACAGATCTCTAAACAGCTATATTGTTTGGCGGTTTTTAGAACAGCGACTACTTGAGTCCCTTTGACCGTTGAAATATTTTACAAATCTGATGGCGTCGAACGGGGTATAATCATTGCTAAAATGGATACCATTTCCCCATCTTCATCTAATCTTAAGAGTGAACCATGTTAAAGCGGTTATTGGATATTGTTATTGCATCATCTGCGCTGGTGCTGCTGTCTCCTATTTATGCTTTGGTGGCTTATAAGGTGAAAAAAAATCTAGGCTCGCCTGTCTTATTCCGTCAGGTACGTCCGGGTCTGCATGGCAAGCCTTTTGAAATGATTAAGTTTCGCAGCATGAAAGATGCACTGGATACAGCAGGCAATCCTCTACCCGATAGTGAGCGTTTAACGCCTTTTGGTAAAATGCTACGCGCCACCAGTTTGGATGAAATGCCAGAGCTATGGAATGTCATTAAAGGCGATATGAGTATCGTAGGACCAAGGCCTTTGTTGATGGAATATTTGCCTTTATATAATAGCGAGCAAGCCAAACGTCATGAGGTGCGCCCCGGTATTACGGGTTATGCGCAGGTGAATGGCCGTAATGCCATCTCATGGGAAAAGAAGTTCGAGCTGGATACATGGTATGTTAACAATCACTCCCTCTGGCTCGACTTTAAAATCATGCTAAAAACGGTAAAAAAAGTTCTCGCGAAAGATGATATTAGTGCAGAAGGTGATGTCACTATGCATAAATTCACAGGCAGCAAATATGACTAAGCTTTATGCCGTATATGGTGCTTCGGGGTGTGGACGTAGTTTGATGCCTGTAGCACGTCAACAATTAGCACGTCAGCAAGAGCCTGCTGAAATTGTGTTTATTGATGATGCCTTGACTGAAATTACGATAGTGAATCGTCATCGTGCCATGAACTACCAACAATTTAAAGCACAGCCTGTATCTTTCAAAGCGGTACTGATTGCAATTGCCAACAGCCAAGTACGTGAAAAAATTGCACTGAAACTAGAGCAAGATGGTCTTCCATTGTGGTCAGTGCAGGCAGATAATACGCTGTTGATGGATGCGGTAGAACTTGGCGCAGGTGCTGCGTTGAGCCCTTTTGTCACGATTACATCCAATATTAAAATTGGTAAATGTTTTCATGCCAACTTATACAGTTATGTCGAGCATGATTGTGTGATTGGTGATTTTGTCACGTTTGCGCCGGGCGTAAAATGCAATGGCAATATTCATATAGAAGACCATGCTTATATTGGTGCAGGTGCGATGATTAAGCAGGGCACACCTGATCAACCTTTAGTGATTGGCGCAGGCGCAGTCGTTGGTATGGGTGCCGTGGTCACTAAAAGTGTGCCTCCAGGCGTAACAGTGGTAGGAAATCCTGCCCGTATACTGACCAGTAAATGATAAATTTAGGAAAAAATCATGTTAAACACTGCATTTGAACCGTGGCCAAGTTTCACCTCAGCTGAAGCAGATGCGGTGTCAAAGGTCCTTTTATCCAATAAAGTCAATTATTGGACAGGACAAGAGTGTCGTGAGTTTGAAAAAGAGTTCGCAACATTTGCACAGACCCAATATGCCGTGGCTGTAGCCAATGGTACAGTCGCACTAGATTTGGCCTTAAAAGCCCTTGGCATTGGCACAGGCGATGATGTGATTGTCACTTCACGGACATTTCTTGCATCTGCCAGTTCAATTGTGACGGCTGGTGCCAATCCTGTTTTTGCCGATGTTGAACTGGATTCACAGAATATTTCACGTCGTACGATTGAGGCTGTGCTTACTCCGAAAACCAAAGCCATTATTTGTGTGCATTTGGCGGGTTGGATGTGTGATATGGATCCGATCATGCAGTTGGCTGAGGAAAAAGGGATTTGGGTCATAGAAGACTGTGCGCAAGCCCATGGTGCATTCTATAAAGGTCAATCCGCAGGTTCAATCGGGCATATTGGCGCATGGTCATTTTGTCAAGACAAGATCATGACCACGGGTGGTGAAGGCGGTATGGTTACCACCAATGATGAAAATTTATGGAAAAAAATGTGGTCATATAAAGACCATGGTAAAAACTTTGACAGCATTTATAACAAACAGCATCCGCCCGGTTTTCGTTGGTTGCATGACAGCTTTGGCACCAACTGGCGCATGATGGAAATGCAGGCTGTCATCGGACGCTTACAACTCCAAAAAATGCCAGAATGGACGCAAGTGCGTAATGCGCATATGCGTCGCGTTTTAGCAAGTTTTGAAAATAACCCCTATTTTACTGTGGCAATGCCACCTGTGAATTATGTCCATGCGGCATATAAAGCTTATGTACAAGTGAATACAGCACAATTACCAGAAGGTTGGTCACGTGATCGCATTATGGCGGAAATTAATGCACTGGGTGTGCCATGCTTTAGTGGTTCATGTTCAGAAGTGTATTTAGAAAAAGCCTTCGATGGAACGCCGTGGCGTCCTGAGCAACGACTGGTTAATGCCAAAAGCTTGGGAGAAAGCAGTTTAATGTTCTTGGTACATCCGACTTTGTCCGACAGCAACATGCAAAAAACGGTGGATAGTATCCAACAGGTGATCTCACAAATCGCCATGTGAAACAGCGTATAATTTGTTATGCAACTTTTTGCCTTTATCTAAACCATTGAGCCCATCGTGAAAGACATTATCCGAGTCATTGCATCTTTGCCGCGCCGTCAAAAACAAGCTGTTTTAGTGGTCATGGATATCTGTGTTTTGCCTTTGATGATGTGGCTGGTTTATGCCATTCGACTAGCCAAACCCAATGTTCCAGTCATGAAAGGCTTAGATTTCTGGTATCTGTATGTCGGTGTCTTTGGTGTTGCAATTTTTGCCTTACTCGGCATCTATAGCGCGATTGTACGCTCCTTCAATGAAGACTATTTGCTACGGATCTCGATTGCGACATTTATTCAAATTGTTGGGTTATATGCGGTTAAGAAACTAGGTTTAGCCTTTATTCCTATGAGCATTCCGCTCATGTACGGCTTTGTGCTGTTTTCTTGGATGTGGTGGAGTCGCGCCGTGATTCGCTATGCCACACTGCGTACTTTTGTGAAAAAGCAAAACCGTAAGCGTGTCGCGATTTATGGTGCAGGTCTTGCGGGGCAGCAAATTGCGGCTGCATTATATCGCTCGGATGACTATTTGCCCGTCTGTTTTATTGATGATAAAGCTTCATTACAAGGGCAGTCTTTAAGCGGACTAAAAATCTTTTCACCCAAAAAGGCACTCGGAGCATTTCGTAAGTTTCACATCGAAGAAATATTACTGGCTATGCCATCTGTAAGTCGTGCACGTAAAAAAGCAATTATTGAGTCTTTTGAACCGTCTAATGTCAAAATTATGGAGCTGCCAGGAGTTACCCAACTGGTAGGAGGGCGCGTTCAAGTCTCCGACATTAGAGAAGTTGATATTATTGACTTACTGGGACGTGATCCAGTACCACCAAAGTTAGCCCTTTTAGAAAAAAATATTAAAAATAAAGTGGTGATGGTAACTGGTGCAGGTGGATCAATTGGTTCGGAACTTTGCCGTCAGATCGTGAAACATCAACCAAAATGTCTTGTTTTATTTGAAATGTCTGAATTTGCACTGTATTCCATTGATCGCGAATTACAAAACGCAGGTGTAGAAGTAGTGCCTATACTAGGTTCTGTGACTCACCAGATAAAGTTGGAACGTATATTGCAACAGCATGCTGTGCAAACGGTTTACCATGCAGCAGCTTATAAGCATGTGCCCTTGGTTGAAGCGAACCCGTTTGAAGGGATCTATAATACTTCAATTGGTACGGCCCGGAGTGTTGATGCCGCTGTGGCTCAAGGAGTTGAAACCTTTGTCTTGATTTCTACTGATAAAGCTGTACGTCCAACCAATGTCATGGGTGCATCGAAACGGATGGCCGAATTGTATTGTCAAGGTTTAGCTGCCACAAAACCGCAAACACAAATCAGTATAGTTCGCTTTGGTAATGTATTAGGTTCATCAGGTTCTGTCGTTCCTTTGTTCAAAAAACAGATTGAAAAAGGTGGGCCTGTTACAGTAACGCATCCTGAGGTGACTCGTTATTTTATGACCATTCCTGAGGCTGCGCAGTTGGTGATTCAGGCGGGGGCAATGGGAACAGGCGGAGATGTTTTTCTACTGGATATGGGTGAACCTGTTAAAATTGTTGCTTTGGCCAAGCAAATGATTCGTCTAAGTGGGTTTAAACCTATGGATGAAAAAGGTCTAGGTGATATTACAATACAATTTACGGGTTTACGTCCAGGCGAAAAGCTGTATGAAGAGTTATTAATTGATGAAGAAAAGGTAGAAAAAACTTCACATGAAAGAATTTTAAAGTCATATGAAAAAAGCTACGAGTTTGAAATGATTTCTATATGTTTTGAAAAATGGCAATTAAGTTTTATCAGTGAAAATACAATACTCAATTTGTATAAGGACTTGGAAAAATATGTAGATGGATATCATCACCGTGTTCAAGATTAATGACATTTTGCTAAGATATTAACTCGAGTAATCTATTTTAAGTTAGCTCCATCCTTAAGAAGATAATATAATAACTTAATTGTGTGGTTATTGTTTTTTTAGTGGATTTACGATAAATCATGTGTGTTAATGCCTGTTTTAAAATGATAATTCATTTAGATAAATAATTGGGATGATTCTGAATGTATAAAATAACTGTTGTTGGTACAGGGTATGTTGGGTTATCAAATGCAATGCTTTTCGCATTAAAGCATGACGTAATTGCACTAGATATAGATGATATTCGTGTGCAATTACTTCAACAGCGAAAAGCACCTATTCAGGATGAATTGATTGAACGATATCTTGCCAAAGAAATTAATTTTAAAGCAACACTTGATTCGACACTTGCTTATGCCAACGCCGAAGTGATTATTGTTGCTACACCCACCAATTACGACGAGCAAAGTAATTACTTTGACACCAGCTCCATCGAACAGGTTTTAAAAGATTTAAACCATCAAAACAGCCAGGCCATTATTGTAATTAAATCTACCATTCCTGTGGGTTTTACTCAAAAAATGCAGGCACAGTATCCAAATTTAAACATTGTATTTTCACCCGAATTTTTACGCGAAGGAAAAGCACTTCTAGATAACTTATACCCGTCACGTATTGTAGTCGGTGATACATCAAAAATAGGCCAAAAGATAGGTGCACTGTTTAAATCGAGCAGCTTAAAAGAAGACGTAGATGTTCTTTTAATGGATTCGACTGAAGCAGAAGCTGTAAAACTATTTTCAAATACATACTTGGCCATGCGGGTCGCATATTTTAATGAGCTAGATACCTATTGCGCCTCACGTGGCTTAAATAGTAAAGACATCATTAGCGCTGTAGGTAAAGACCCGCGAATAGGAACGCATTATAACAATCCATCTTTTGGCTATGGTGGTTATTGCCTTCCTAAAGATACCAAGCAATTACTTGCCAATTATCAGGATGTACCACAAACCCTGATTTCTGCAATTATTCAATCCAACACGACACGTAAAGATTTTATTGCAGAGCAAATTGTCAAGAAAGCGCCTGAAACAGTAGGCATTTACCGACTGGTTATGAAAGCGGGCAGTGATAATTTTAGGCAATCTGCGATACAAGGCATTATGAAACGCCTAAAAGCAAAGGGTATCCGCGTAGTGGTATATGAGCCAGTGCTTCAAGAATCTTCTTTCTTTGGTTCAGATGTCATAAGTGACTTAGCAGAGTTCAAACAACAAAGCGATATCATTATTGCCAACCGAATTGTATCTGATTTAGATGATGTACTTGAGAAAGTATTTACGCGTGATTTGTTTGGGGATAATTGATGTACTTAAAATTTAGCTTACATTCTGTTGTAATTCGGAATCATTAATCGTGAGTTTGATAAATAATACTAAATGGGTAGCTTTGGCTCAAATTACTAAAGTTCTTTGCCAGATTATTAGTTTAGTTGTTTTGGCTAGGCTGATTCCACCTGCTGAATATGGTCTAATGGCAATGGCAGGGGTTATTGTTGCATTGGGATTCTTGTTTCGTGATATGGGAACGTCTGCCGCACTTATTCAAAAAAAAGATTTAACAGAAGAATTAAAAAATGCAGTTTTTTGGCTCAACATTATTATAGGCTTTGTAGTTGCTATCGCTATTATATGTGCCTCACCATTTGCTGCAACTTATTTTAGTCAGCCAGACCTGATATGTGTATTAATTTTACTTTCATTGAGCTTTCCAATTACGAGCTCCTCATCTTCTCACTTAGCCTTAATAGAAAGAAATTCTCAGTTTAAAAAAGTAGCATTTATAGAATCAATTAGTAGCTTAAGTGCGACAACTTTAGCAATTATAGCTGCATATCTAGGTTGGGGTGTTTACAGTTTAGTGATTCAGTCTTTACTTAACGCTATACTTTCAACTTTACTAATTTGGCATATATCTGAATGGAAACCATCTTTATATGGTTATCGATATTTTAAAGAAATAAAACAAATTTTTTCCTTTAGTGGGAATTTAGTTGCTTTTAACTTTGTTAATTATTTCTCTAGAAATACGGATCGATGGGTTATTGGTAAGGTTATGACAAGTGCTGTGCTTGGTGCATATGACCTTGCATATAGAGTTATGCTGTTTCCTTTACAGACATTCACTTTTGTAGTGAGTAGATCTATGTTGCCTGTATTAAGCCAATATCAAGATAATAAGGAAAAATTTAATAAAACTTACTTAGATGCCTTGTGTCTTATTTCGTTCTTAGCCTTTCCACTTATGAGTGGTTTAATGATTTTAAGAGAGCCTTTTGTAAAATTCGTATTTGGTAATCAATGGAGTTTAGTAGCATCTATTTTATTTTGGCTTGCACCAACTGGTATGTTACAAGCATTAAATAGCACGACAGGTGCAGTACTTACTGCCAAAGGAAAGACAAATATTTTATTTTATACAGGAATTCTTTCTGCTGTAATTTATGTAAGTTGTTTTTTGATTTCTGCATCGTATGATATTGTGAAATTTTCCGAATATTATTTTTATTCAAATATTTTAGTAGTTGGTCTAAACTTATATATCTTATTTAAGGTGATTAAAATTAATGTGTGCTCAATATTTACTACAGTTTTTCCTGTGGTTTCAGCATGTTTTATTTTTGTTTTAGCTGTTTATTTTGTGAAAAAATATATTAATATAAATTTATTTAATTTTATAGGCTTGATATTTTTTGGAGGGGTTGTATATCTATTTTCTTATTATTTTATGCCTAACAATCTTATTAAATATTATATTTCAAAAAGGATGTCAAAGTGATAAAAATTATCTTGCATAAAATAAATAATATTAAATCTAAAATCTTAATGTATGTTCTTAGGTATTATGTAGGATATTGTCGAATATACTCAAAAAAAAGTGTGGAAAAGTCAGCACCACTTATTATAAGTTTAACCTCATACCATAAGCGTTTTCCAACATTATTCTATACTTTGGAGTCAATTTTCCAGCAGAGAACTGATCTTAAGTATGAAGTGATTTTAGTTTTAAGTCAGGAAGATATTAATATTTTTGGTGGGTTGCCAACACATATTGAGGAGTATCAATCTAGAGGACTGAATCTAATTGTTGTTGAAGAAAATTTAAAATCTTATAAAAAAGCTTACTATACTGCGGAATTAGGTAAGCCTATTATTACAATTGATGATGATGTCTATTATCCAAGCTGGTGGTTACAGAGATTAATGTTGGAAGTGAATAAAACACCAAATACTGTGTTGGCATATAGAGGGCACTATATACTTAGAAAAAATGGAGATTTTTTAAAGTATAAGGAATGGCTTAAAACCTCTGATAATAACTATATTATAGAGCCTAAATATAGTTTTTTACCAACTGGTACATCTGGGGTATATTATCCAGTTGGTGCTTTGAATGGGTTAAATAGGAGTAAAGATATTTTTTTAAAACTATGCCCACATGCAGATGATTTTTGGTTTAAATATTTAACAGTAAGTAATGGTTTTAAAGCGAAAAGAATCGTTCGCAAAAATATTCACTTTAAAGTGATTTCTTGTGGTGAATCATTATTTGAAATTAATGTTGCAGGTGGTGAAAATGATAAGCAATTTAAAAAAATATTAGCTCATGACTCAAATTTTCACCAAAAGTTGTGTAATGAAATGTAAATTTAAAGTTTTTGTTTTTAATTTTTATTAAGTGATTGCATATGAAAATTTTAGTAACAGGTGGTGCTGGTTTTATTGGTTCGGCAGTGGTACGTCATATTATTCAGGATACTGATAATAGTGTACTTAATGTCGATAAACTAACTTATGCTGGTAATTTGGAGTCATTGGCAACCGTCGCAGACCATCCACGTTATCAGTTTTCTCAAACAGATATTTGTGATCGTGCTGAATTAGATCAGTTGTTTGAAACGTTTCAACCCGATGCTGTTATGCACTTGGCAGCAGAGTCTCATGTTGACCGTTCTATTACAGGACCAGCAGCATTTATTGAAACCAATATTATTGGAACTTATCAGTTATTAGAAGCTGCAAGACATTATTGGAATGGTCTGGTAGAAGATAAAAAAGCAGAGTTTCGCTTTCATCATATTTCAACAGATGAAGTGTATGGTGACTTAGAAGGTACAGAAGATTTATTTCTGGAAACCACACCATATGCACCGAGCTCTCCGTATTCTGCGAGTAAAGCCAGCTCTGACCATTTAGTACGTGCTTGGCATCGTACCTATGGCTTACCCGTGGTATTAACGAATTGCTCTAATAACTATGGACCATATCACTTTCCAGAAAAGCTTATTCCGCTTGTTATTCTAAATGCACTTGCTGGAAAGCCTTTGCCTGTCTATGGGAATGGTGCCCAGATTCGTGATTGGTTATATGTTGAAGATCATGCACGTGCTTTATATAAAGTTGTAACTGAAGCTGAAGTTGGAGAAACTTATAATATTGGTGGACACAATGAACAGCAAAATATTGATGTCGTGAAAGCGATTTGCAATTTACTTGAAGAGTTAGCACCCAATAAGCCAGAGGGTATCGCAAACTATTACGACTTGATCACTTATGTAAAAGATCGCCCTGGGCATGACTTACGTTATGCAATTGATGCCAGTAAAATTAAGAAAGATCTGGGTTGGGTACCTGTTGAAACTTTTGAGTCTGGATTACGTAAAACAGTTGAATGGTATCTGGCAAATCAGGAATGGGTAAAGCATGTGCAAAGCGGTGAGTACCAAAACTGGGTACAAAACCAATACCAAGCCTAGGTACAAGAGATGAGTCACATGAAAATACTGATATTGGGCAAAAATGGACAAGTCGGCTGGGAATTACAACGATCGCTTCAGCCCTTAGGTGAAGTCATTGCTTTAGATCGACATGAAGATGTTCAGCATGGTTTTTGTGGTGATATCACAAATTTTGAAGCCATTGAAAAAGTGATACAAACATTCCAACCTAATATTGTGCTCAATGCAACAGCATATACTGCAGTTGATAAAGCAGAGTCAGAGGTTGAACAGGCCGATTTGGTCAATCATATTGCGGTGAAGCATTTGGCCGAACAATGCAAAGCAATAGATGCCTTACTCATACATTATTCTACAGATTATGTATTTAATGGACAGGGTACAGCAGCTTGGCAGGAAGATGATACGACAGAACCTCAAAATGCGTATGGAAAAACCAAACGAAATGGTGAGATTGCGCTTGAACAAAGTCAGGTAAAGTTTATCAATTTGCGTACAAGCTGGGTGTATGCTTCACGTGGTCATAATTTTATAAAAACCATGCTTAAGCTGGCTCAAAGTAAAGATGAGCTTAGTATTATTGATGACCAGATTGGTGCACCTACTGGCGCAGCTTTAATTGCAGATGTAACAGCGCAAATTGTTCGTTATTATGCTTTACAGCCACAACCTCAGCAAAAGCATTTGCTCGGTCATTATCATTTGGCCGCTCAGGGTGAGACATCTTGGTATGCTTATGCAAACTATATCTTTGATGTTGCCAAAGCACATGGATTGTCACTTCAGATTAAAACAGTGAAGCCAATATCGACGGTTGATTATCCTACATCAGCAGTTCGACCGCTCAACTCAAGATTAAATACTCACAAACTCCAACAAATGTTTGCTTTACATTTACCTCAGTGGCAGCAAGGTGTTGAGCATATGATTAAAGAGACTATATAAATGACAGCATTAAAACAACGTAAAGGTATTATTCTGGCAGGTGGCTCAGGTACACGCTTGTACCCAATTACCATGGGCACATCTAAGCAGTTATTGCCAATTTATGATAAACCAATGATCTATTATCCACTATCAGTGCTTATGCTAGCAGGGATTCAGGATATTCTAATTATTTCAACACCAGAAGACCTGCCAAATTTTGAAAAATTATTGGGAACGGGTGAGGAACTGGGTATTCGTCTTTCTTATAAAGTACAGCCATCACCAGATGGCTTGGCACAAGCATTTATATTGGGCGAAGAATTTATTGGGCAAGATAACGTTACATTAATCTTAGGTGATAATATTTTCTATGGCCAAAGTTTTGGTCAGCAGCTTAAGCGTGCAGCCGAGCAGCGAACAGGTGCAACGGTATTTGGTTATTATGTCAATGATCCAGAGCGCTTTGGTGTGGTCGATTTTGATGAAAATGGTAAAGCATTAAGTATTGAAGAAAAACCTGAGCAGCCTAAATCTAACTATGCGGTAACAGGTCTCTATTTTTACGATAACACTGTGGTTGAAATTGCGAAAAATATTAAACCATCGCACCGTGGTGAGCTCGAAATTACAGATGTGAATAATGTGTATTTACAACAAAATAATCTCAATGTAGAAGTACTTGGCCGTGGTTTTGCATGGTTAGATACAGGTACACATGACTCACTATTGGAAGCAAGCCAATTTGTACAGACCATTGAGCATCGTCAGGGCCTCAAGGTGGCGAGTCTGGAAGAGATTTCATTTAATAATGGCTGGATTAATGCAGATCAGCTTAAAGCACGTGGCGAGTTTTTCAAAAAAACAGGTTATGGACAGTATTTGCTTAAGTTATATAAAGACCAGTCAAATAAAGCTTAATCCCTAAATTGGCAGAAGTGATTTATAATGAAATAAATCACTTCTTGCCGACCATCAATCAGGTAAAAATATGAATATTATTGAAACTAAAATCAAAGATTTACTCATCTTTGAACCACGGGTATTTGGTGATGATCGTGGTTGGTTTATGGAAAGCTTTAACCAGCAAGTATTTGAGCAGGCATTGACTGAACGTGGTTTGGATATCCCTAAGTTTGTTCAGGACAATCATTCTTTTTCTAAAAAAGGCGTACTTCGTGGCTTACACTATCAGCTCAACCCGCATGCTCAAGGCAAATTGGTACGGGTAGTACAAGGTCGCGCGTGGGATGTTGCAGTAGATATCCGTGAAAATTCATCTACATTTGGTGAGTGGGTCGGAGTTGAACTGACGGCAGATAACCATAAGCAGTTTTGGATTCCAGCAGGGTTTGCACATGGCTTTATTGCTTTAGAAGATAATACTCAATTTTTATACAAGACGACAGATTATTACTCTAAAGAATGTGAGCGATCTATTCTATGGAATGATGAAACAATTAATATTGAATGGCCTATTGAAAAAGATCTAGAAATTCTTTTGACGGATAAAGATCGTTTAGCGCCATCATTCAATGCTGCTAATAAATTTTAATATAAAATTTTATAATTTTTTGGAATAATTTAAAGTTATGAGAGAAAAGAGTCTTAGTATTATAGTGCCTATATATGGCGTAGAGGAATATATTCTAGAGTTTCTAGAGAGTATAGTACCTCAACTACTCGATTCTACAGAACTTATTTTAATAAATGATGGAACAAAAGATAAATCTATGCAAATCTGTCATAATTTTCTTAGTGGAAATTATGACAATATCGTGATTCTTGAGCAAAGTAATCAAGGTCAGAGTGTGGCGAGAAATTATGGGATCCAGCAAGCAAAAGGAGAGTATATAGGTTTTCTGGATCCTGATGACTACGTTAGGAACGATTATATTTCAAAGATCACAGAATGTATCCAAAATAATAGAGATGTAGATATTATTGATTTTAACGCGGTCACTTTTATACATGAAAATAAAAAAATAATTAATGTTGTAAATGATAACCTACAAGAAGGCATACATGATAACGATGAGGAGTTTTTAGCTGCTGTGTTTAATAACTGTTCATGGCAATCGTGGTTAAGAGTTGTGAAATTTTCACTAATACAGAATGC
This sequence comes from Acinetobacter sp. SM1B, assembly GCF_003289665.1. Taxonomy (NCBI): domain Bacteria; kingdom Pseudomonadati; phylum Pseudomonadota; class Gammaproteobacteria; order Moraxellales; family Moraxellaceae; genus Acinetobacter; species Acinetobacter sp. SM1B. The sequence continues at coordinate 2,533,212 of NZ_QMBM01000001.1, read as the reverse complement.
TAAGTTTCCTGATGGTTTGCTTATACAGGATGTACACGTTTTTCCCAAAATATATTTAAATAGTAAAAGTATCTATCACATATCAGAACCTCTAGTTTACTATCGTGTAAGGCAAGGTAGTGCTGTAAATCATGTTAATAAAAAACAAGAAAATGGTTATAGAGAAGCTTTGATTAATCTTATGGGAATTGGGTGTAGAAAACATATTGTAAATCTAAGTATAGCTCATTTATTCGAAATTTATATGCATGTAAAAGCAAAAAATGAAGGAAGATATCAAGCTGTTCTAGGTTTCATTAAAGATACTCGTTTATTAAATATGTTTACAATGAGTATTCTTTTGAAAATTTTAATCAAGCAAACTGTAAAAAAGCTAAGAGGCTAATATAAATATGTTTTTTAAAAGGATAATTAATTCAATCTATATTAGACTCTATGCTTTTTTTAATTTTGTTTTTATAAATAGCAGTAAAGTTAATGAGAAATGGGTATATTTGAAGAGTGTTAATAAAATAGATAGCTTTGAGAATATAGAAGATATACCTAAAAAAATTTGGATGTATTGGGATTCACAAGATAGTAATCCAATAGTAGACCTATGTTATGAAAATACTAAAAATCTATGTAAGAAATATGAAGTTGTATTGTTAAATAAAAATAATGTAAGTAATTACGTTGATATTTCAAAAATTAATCCAAACTTAAAACCTCAAATTATTGCTGATTATATAAGGCTTAAGCTTTTAAATAGTCATGGAGGGATATGGATGGATGCGAGTATACTTCTAACACAAAACTTTGATTGGATATATAGAAAGATAAATAAAAAACAAGATGTTTTTGTATTCTATTCTGATGACTGTACAACTGATGAAAATAATCCAATCGTAGAAAATTGGTTTATTATGGCACCGAAAGGCAATGAGTTTATTGGAGATTGGTTTCAGGAATTTGAGAAGTGTGTTTTAAGTGATAGTCCTTATACTTATTATAGCAGCTATAAAGGTAATACTGATGTGATTCAAAATATCCAGAATACTGATTATTTAATGTGCTATATATCTGCTGCTATTGTTATGTCTAAGAGAACATATAATATAGTAACATTGAACTCGGGATCTTCAGGCCATTATTATAACAATAAATTTAAGTTTAGATCTATATTTATTGCATTAACATTGTGTCTTAGACGAAAAGAAAAGCTACATGTACCTTATTTAATTAAATTTACCCAAGATAGTAGAGATGATATTAATCTTTTTATACGTAAGAATTTTATAGTAAGAAGAAGTTTAATAGGCTCTTCTTTTCAAAAAATTTATAATTCCCAATCTATTTAAGAGTTATATAAATTGAAATTAGATACTCGTAAACTTTTTTATTATTCACTCATCTTTTTGATCTCGGCTTTGATTTCATTTCTCATAGCTTTAAGACCTGAAAATCTTACCGCAGACTATTATATATACTCAATTATGTATTACTATCCAGAGAAAAGAAGTGGTGAATTAGTTTTTCAGTTGATACGCTGGTTTTGTTCTTTTTTTCAAAATGGATTTATTCTCCTTTTATTTTTGCATGCTTTTATTTCTTTGTTTTTTAAATTTATAAGTTTATATAGATTTGGGTTTTTGAATTTATTTTATTTTATTTTATTTTATTTTATTTCTTTTTTTCCTTTGTGGGAAATGTCTCAAATTAGGATAAGCTTGGCTGTTAGTTTTTATATGTTGGCGTTGATTTGTTTTAGGGGGTGGATGAGGTATATTTTTTTAGTGATTTCATTATTGACTCATAGTAGTATGATATTTTTATTATTCCCATTATTTTTATATAAATTTTTTAAGGGTAAAGTTTTTTTTATATTTTTAGTAATCGTTCCAGTTGCTTTCTTAAGTAAGTATTATATTTCATTAACTGATTATTCAGTTTATGATGTATCTAGTTACTATGGAGTTTATAGTTTTTTTTCTTTAAAAAATCTTCTTTTGATTTTTTTAATATATTTTTGTGCTTTTTTTAACAGAAAAAATGTTTCAGAATATGTTAAAGTTAACTCTATTGTTAGTCTTTCTATAATTGTGTTTAGTATTGTTTTGGGTGGCTCATTTCCTGCTGTTGCTATTAGAATTACTGATATTGCAACTTTTTTAATGTTATCAAGTTTTATTATCATCCCAAATAATACATTAAACTTTTATCTTAAATTTTTAATAATATCTATAGTTGTTTCATATTATGGGTATATGAACTTCTTTAGTGATTCTTCAGTTTTTAATATGAATGTTTTTTATGATTTGCTTAGCATTTATTTTTAATTGGATGATGTTGGGTTTGAGAGGTTGATTTTGAATATTTGCTATTTAGTTGTTACTTATAATCCTAACTTTGAAAAGTTATCAATTCTTATTGGAAATTTAATTGAAAGTGGAGGAAGAGTTGTTATAGTTAATAATGGGAAGAGCTTTTCGCTAGAAAAGATTAATTTATCTGATAATGATTCAATAGAAATTTTTTCTTTAATTAAAAATGAAGGGATAGCAAAAGCTCAAAATATTGGAATAGAACGAGCTAAAATTTTGGGATGTGAATATGTGGTCTTCTTTGATCAAGATAGCAGCTTAGATAATAGTTTTATTAAAAATTTGATATCTGATTATAATTATATGAAAAATAAGAATTATAAAATTGCAGCAGTTGGTCCGAGATTTTTAGATGAAAATAAAGGTTTTTATTTTCCTGCATTAAAATTTAACAGTTTTGGCCTGATAGATAAGATATCCGTAGAAAATATACAAGAGCCTATAGAAGTAAGTTTTTTGATTTCTTCTGGAACATTAGTTTCAGTTGCTGCTTTAGAAGAAATTGGAAATATGAAAGAAGAATTCTTTATTGACTATGTTGATACAGAGTGGTGTTTTAGAGCTTTAAGTAAAGGCTATAAATTATATATGTCAGAAAAGGCTGTTATGAGACATAGTGTTGGAGATGATACGATTAAGTTGTTAAATTTTAAAATCCCAGTTCATTCAGGTTATAGAAGATACTATCGGGTTCGTAATTTGTTTTTCATGTGGAAAATGCCCTATATTCCAAAAATTCTGACTTCGAAACTAATGGTCACTAACTTTGCTATTCAAATACTTTTATTTTTGTTGAAAGACAAAAAAATTGATTATATAAAATATTATTTTAAAGCAATTAAAGATGGGGTAAATCAAAGTAGAGATTATCATGTTTAATATAAAAATATTTGCTTCTATAGTATTATATAAACATTCTTATCAAGACTTAAAACTTACTTTGGATAGTTTACTGGCAGTATCTTTTATTCAAAAAGTAATATTGGTCGACAATGATAGTAGTGATTGGGCGGCTTCATTTAATCACTCTCGTGTAACTTATCTCAAGTCTGAAGGAAACTTTGGATTTGGTTATGGGCATAATTATGCAATTAAGCGATTTGCAGCGCAGTCTGATTACTTTTTAGTATGTAATCCCGATATTATATTTGATGCATCACAGTTTGAAAAATTAGTCGCTTTTGCCCAGCAACGGAATGAAGGATTATTTCTTCCCAAAATAGTGTATGAGGATGGCGAAAATCAATATGGTGCTCGACTACTTCCATCTCCTTTAAATTTATTTGCTCGTCGTTTTTCTCCAAAATTTGCAGAACAACTCGATGAAAGCTATTTGCTGAAAAATTTTAACCTTTCCAAACCTATCTTTGTTCCATATCTTCATGGTTGTTTTATGCTCTTTAAGTCTAAAGCATTACTTGAGTTAAATGGATTCGATGAGCGTTTTTTCATGTATATGGAAGATGTTGATCTATCACGTCGCTGTGCTGAAAAATTTGGTAATGTTTACTATCCTCTTGTGCAAGTAGTGCACGCACATGAGCAAGGGTCTTATAAAAATCCTATATTATTAAAAGCGCACTTAAAGAGTGCATGGCAATATTTTTGGAAATGGGGATGGTGTTACGATAGTGGACGCAGAAGAATGAATTCAAGATGTTTTGAGCAACTAAAGTGAATACTACTATAAATAGTAGCTATTGGTTTCAAAATTTAGTACTTAATTTATACAAACTGCTCTTTGAGAAACTTAAATTCTTGGTATAGTGGTAAATGTAAATAATATCATTTTAATTATAGGGTTGGGGTAACTTCTTGTGTCTCATAAGAACGAGCTTTTCAACTAATTTACACTTTATAAAAGATTGACTTTTATTAAGCCTGGAAAAACAAAATATAGGCAAAAAATGGCTTCAAGGTTACATGCATCATATGTGTCAATATTACAACGTTTTTGTGATGTTGTAGCAATTTATTTGGGTTTTTATTTTATTTCTAAAATAAATAATATTCCTGTAGATAATAGAACGCTTTTAATGTTTTTGAGTGTGGTCAGTTTATTTCAGCTCATTGGTGGCTTGACTGATTTTTATCGCTCATGGCGCGGCGTTAGTCTATTTAATGAACTTATTTTTTGTTTGAAAAATGTTTTTTTTAGTGTCGCTTTAATTGGTCCTATTTTACTCTTTTTAGGCAAGATGAATGCACAAGTGATATTCACCTACTTTATGAGTGTGGTTTTCATCATGTCTGCGCTGCGTATTGCTATACGTTTATCTTATGCATTGTTTTTTAAGTATTTTATTCGCGCTAATGATGTGCTTATCCTCGGTGATTCTGATAAAGCACTTAAGCTTTTTCAAGATTTAAAAGACTCCGAATGGACAGGCTTTAACCCAATAGGTGTGTTCTCATTTAGACAGGACTATGACTGCTTTGTTTATTCGGGTGGGTTAGATGATGCAATGGAGATTGTTCACAAACAAAAAATTAATAAGGTTTATGTGGTGATCAATCAAGATAATATTGAACAAGCGGATCAAGTTATTAAGTCTTTAGCAGATACTACATGTTCAACAGTAATTATTCCTGAGTTGTTCTCGCATGACTTTTTATACTCGCGTGTTGAAGATATTAATGGTACGCCGATTATTCCAATTATAGATACTCGTTTAACAGGTATTAATACTTTACTGAAGCGCATTGAAGATATTTGTTTTGCACTGGTTATTTTACTGTTGATTTCTCCAATTTTAATTGGTATTTCAATTGCTATTAAATTGACATCTAAAGGTCCGGTTTTCTTTAAGCAGACGCGTTATGGTTTAAATGGAAAGCCGATCTTAGTTTACAAATTTAGAAGTATGAATGTCATGGAAAATGGAACAAAAGTGACTCAGGCTATTAAAAATGACCCCCGGTTAACCCCCATAGGTGGCTTTTTAAGACGGACATCTTTAGATGAACTGCCGCAGTTTTTTAACGTTTTATTAGGCAGTATGTCTGTTGTAGGTCCGCGTCCACATGCAGCAGCACACAATGAAGAGTATCGTAAACTGATCACTGGTTACATGCTTAGACATAAAGTGAAACCTGGTATTACGGGCTTAGCACAAATTCGTGGGTGGCGTGGGGAAACAGATACCCTAGATAAGATGGAAAAACGTGTTGAATGTGACTTGGAATACATCCGAACGTGGAGTCTTTTATTGGATATTAAAATTATATTTTTAACGGTGTTTAAAGGTTTCATTAATAAAGCTGCGTATTAAATATTTGTGTTTTTAATATTTGATACGTTTATACAAACTTTGGGTTATTTGCACTATTTTTAAACATTTTGAAATAAAAAATAGTGTAGTGTTAATAAATAATTTTTTGATGCAAAAGTGTGTTTTATGATTAAAAAAGCGATTCTTCCTGTGGCTGGACTAGGTACCCGATTCTTGCCTGCAAGTAAAGCGATTCCTAAAGAAATGGTTACGGTGGTAGACCGCCCAGCAATTGAGTACGTAATCAAAGAAGCTGTAGCTGCTGGAATTGAGCAAATCATTTTAGTCACACATTCATCGAAAGCATCTATAGAAAACTACTTTGATCGTAACTTTGAATTAGAAACGACATTAGAACAAAAAAAGAAGTTTGATTTACTTAAAGAAATTACCGACATTTTACCTGCGAGTGTAAGTGTTGTTAGTGTACGCCAACCACAACCTTTAGGGCTTGGCCATGCTGTTTTATGTGCGAAGTCTATTGTTGGTGATGATGATTTTGCTGTGCTCCTACCTGATGTCTTGGTTAAAGATAGTGATACGCGCAACGATTTAAGCTTAATGATTGAGCGTTATACTAAGTCAAACGCAGCCCAAATTATGGTTGAAGCTGTCCCTGATAGTTTGGTTGATCAATATGGTATTGTCGATGTTGCTGAAATTCCTGCTGAAGGTGAAAGTTATGTCATGCAAGGAATTGTAGAGAAACCTGCAATAGGTATGGCTCCTTCTAATTTGTCAGTTGTTGGGCGTTATGTATTGCCTGCACAGATTATGACTTTATTAGAACAAACACCGAAAGGTGCTGGGAATGAAATTCAATTGACAGATGCGATTGCAATGCTACAGCAATCAAAGCCTGTTGAAGCATATCGCATGAAAGGACGAACGTTCGACTGTGGTAGCAAAATTGGCTATTTGAAAGCAGTTTTACATTATGGTGTTGACCATCCCAAGTTAGGTGATGAGTTTAAAGCACTGATTAAAGAGTTAGAGTTATAAAAAAAAGAGGGATGAGCCATGAAAATCGCAATGTTTGGTACAACGCTGTATGCGGGTGTTATCTCATCATTACTTGCAGAGAGTGGACATCAGGTCTTTATTTGTAATGATTTACAAGACCATACAGCGCTATTCAATCTTAGAGATCAAGATGTTGTTCGTGCTTTAGAAAAACAACATCAAAGTGGTTTTCTAAGTTATTGTAATTTTGCGGCTCTTCCCTTAGATATTGATGCGTATTTTTTTAGTTTCAATCCAACTCAAGAGGCTGAGGCACTTGATGTTGTACAGAAATTAAAAATGCGCACGATTATTCATCCTAAATTGATGATTAATGCCTCTACTTTTGGTCTTAATGGTACTGAAAAATTAAAAGCCGTATTAACAAAAGATCATTGGGTTTATTTCCCGGATATTATTCAGGAAGGTCAAGCTTTTAAAAGTGTGACGAGTGCCTCTAAAGTGATTATTGGCTGTGCTGACCAACAAGTACAGGGTGACTTAGAGGAAATGTTGCGACCTTTATTCCCACGCCAGCAACAATATTTATTTATGCCTGTTTTAGATGCTGAATTTACCAAACTCAGTATTTCAGGCATGTTGGCGACTCGTATCAGTTATATGAATGATTTGGCAGATGTTGCTGAAAAGTTGGGTATTGATATTGCCCATGTTCGAGATGGAATGGCAGCAGACAGTCGGATAGGTGAATCGTATTTATATTCAGGTGCAGGTTTTGGTGGTGAAAACTTTTCACATGATATTTTGACTCTATCAAATACCATCAGTAATACTGGAACAAAAAGTCAGCTATTGGGACAGGTTTGGGATATCAATGAGCAACAAAAAGAGTTTCTTTTTCGCAAGTTGTGGAATTATTTTCATGGAAATTTAGCTGGAAAAACGATTGCGATTTGGGGGGCTGCTTTTAAGCAACATACCTCAAGTACCAGTTTCTCACCTATTCATCCGATGCTTGCTGCACTGTGGGCGCAAGGTGTGACTGTTCGTTTGCATGATCCACAAGCCTTAGAAGAAATACACACAATTTATGGTGAACGTGATAATTTAATTTTATGTGAAGATCAGTATGACGCGGTGAATCAGGCACACGGTTTATGTGTTCTAACTGCATGGAAGCAATATTGGTCACTTGATTATACGCAATTAAAACTTAAATTAGCCCATCCTTTGATTTTGGATGGACGTAATATTTATCAACCTGATTATGTTAAAAGTCAGGGTTTTGCATATATGGGAGTAGGAAGATAATGATAAATTTAACTATTTTTCCTAAAAAAACGCTAGCAACAACACTTGAACATTTACAACACTTAAGTAAAACCATTGGCCAGAAGCACTTAAATACTTTTTTTGCCGAAGATGACCAAAGATTTAAGCATTTTTCTGTTCAATATGATGAAATCACTTTTGATTTTAGTAAGCATCGTGTTGATGAGTCCGTAATAAGCGCATTGATTGACTTTGCACAAGTTCGTGATCTCTCTACATGGACGAAACGTTTATTTTCAGAAGAAGAAATTAACTATACAGAACAGCGTGCAGCTATGCATTGGGCGCTTCGTTTACCGAAACATGATGAGCAGCATCCTAAATTAGCAGGCAAAGTACATGAGCAATTAGAGCGAATGTATGCATTGGTTGAGAAAATTCATGCGGGTCAGTACCGTGGTGCAACGGGTGAAGTTATACAAGATGTGGTCAATATTGGTGTGGGTGGGTCTGATCTAGGGCCATTAATGGTGAGTCACGCTCTGTCTGATTTTAAAGTCAATACAGTCAAACCACTGAAAATGCATTTCGTATCTACCATGGATGGTAGCCAACTTTCAGATTTACTGCATCAATTACGCCCAGAAACGACATTATTTATTATTTCATCTAAGTCTTTTGGAACAATTGATACACTTTATAATGCGCAAACTGCACGCCAATGGCTTGAAAAGCAATTGGGCCAATCAGAAGCGGTGGATCAGCATCATTTTATTGGGGTATCGACTAAGCCTGAAAAAATGACGGAATGGGGTATAGCACACCAAAATCAGTTTTTGCTCTGGGACTGGGTTGGTGGGCGTTACTCTTTATGGTCATGTATTGGGTTGCCGATAGCATTAAATATTGGTGTACAAGGCTTTAAACGTTTACTTGCAGGTGCTCATGCAATTGATGAGCATTTTCAAAATGCTCCTTTGCGCCAAAATATTCCTGTTCTTATGGCTGTTTTGGGAATATGGAATCATAACTTCCTAGAAATTCAGACTCAGGCTATTTTGCCTTATGATGGTCGTTTAAAGTATTTTTCGGCATATCTACAACAGCTTGAGATGGAGTCGAATGGGAAGTCGATTCAGCGTAATGGTCAGAAAGTTGAGTTGGATACTTGCCCTATTGTTTGGGGTGAAGTGGGTCCAAATGCACAACATGCTTTTTATCAGTTGTTACACCAAGGTGCACATAAAGTAAGCTGTGAGTTTATTGCGCCAGTGAATCGTTATGCCGCTAACCAATTTACCTATGTAAAAAATGCCAATGCATTGATTAATCAACACCATTTAGCGTTATCAAATTGTTTGGCTCAGTCTCGACTATTGGCCTTTGGTAATCAGGCACTTGATGCTGAAGAGGTGGCGGGTCTACAGAATTATCAAAAATATGAAGGTAATCAGCCTAGTACAACCATTTTGCTCAAAGAGCTTAATCCTTATACCTTAGGTATGTTGGTTGCGTTGTATGAACATAAAGTATTTGTGCAATCTGTACTTTGGAATATTAATGCTTTTGACCAATGGGGTGTTGAAAAAGGTAAACAAATTGCGAATCAAGTACTTCCAATTTTGACTGGTACAGAAAAAGATTATGTTGATTTTGATAGCTCTACCCGTGGTCTATTAGATATTTTACTTGGAAAATAAAATGGCAAAAATATTAGTCACCGGTGGGGCTGGTTATATTGGTTCACATACTTGTTTGGAATTATTGAATGCTCAACATGAAGTTGTTGTATTGGATAATTTATCAAACAGCTCTGAAGTGTCATTATCGAGAGTTCAAGCTTTAGCAAATAAAAGTTTAACTTTTATCCAAGGTGATATTCGCGATGCGCAGATCTTAAATCAGATCTTTGCACAGCATCAGATTGATGCGGTCATCCATTTTGCTGGTTTAAAAGCAGTTGGCGAAAGTCAGGTCATTCCACATGCTTACTTTGATCATAATGTTGCAGGTTCGATTAATCTTGTTCAAGCGATGATTCGTGCCAAAGTGTTTAAATTGGTCTTTAGTTCATCAGCAACAGTTTATGATGAAAAGAATATATCACCGTTAAGTGAAGATATGCCAACAGGAATGCCAAGCAATAATTATGGCTATACAAAGTTGATCGTCGAGCAAATGTTACAAAAGATTGCCGAATCAAACGCTATTTGGTCCATTGCTTTACTGCGTTATTTTAATCCTGTTGGTGCACATAAAAGTGGCCAAATTGGAGAGGACCCACATGGGATTCCAAATAATTTAATGCCATTTGTGACTCAGGTTGCAGTAGGGCGACGTGAAAAATTGTCGATATTTGGTCGTGATTACGATACCCCAGATGGTACAGGCGTGCGGGATTATATTCATGTTGTTGATTTGGCTTGTGCACATGTGTTGGCGATTCAGAACCGGCTGAATGATACAGGTTGTCGTGTTTGGAATATCGGCACAGGCAATGGGATTTCGGTTAAACAAATTCGAGATACCTTTGAGAAGGTGAATGGTGTTGAGATTCCATTTGAATATGTACCGCGCCGCGAGGGAGATGTAGCAACGTCATTTGCCGATAATGCCCGTGCAGTCGCAGAATTAGGTTGGCAGCCAAAATTTGGGTTAGAAGATATGCTGGTTGATAGTTGGAACTGGCAAAAGCAAAATCCAAATGGTTTTATGCAGGACTGATACAATATTTTAAAACTCTGTCATGTATTGATTATGCAAACAATCATGTATTTATTCCCTTATTTTAAAAAACATCGCTATGATGTTTGTTAAAAATGAACTTAGATGAAGAATATTTATGAGATATCAAAGTATTAGATTTTTGTCACTTGCGGTTTTATCTGCACTTTCTTTGCCAGCAATTGCACAAGGAATTGTTTTAAATAATGAAGACTTACGAACTGATTTAAATTGGTTAAATCAACAAGGTGTGATTCAAATTAGCACGTCTACATGGCCTTTAAGTGGTGATGAAATACAACGTGCTTTATCTAATGCAAAGATTGATAATCAAGTTCAGCAGCAAGTCTTGGATTCCGTGCAAGCTGCTTTAAGTGCGGAAAATACAACGGCCAAAGCCAGTTTATATGCTGAATCTGATCCCCAAAATGTACCGCAACATTTTGCAGATGAACAAAAATCACAATATCAAGCGGCTGTTGAGTTCAATGCTGGTGGGGCGCAATGGGATGCAAGACTGCGTATTAATGCTGATAAAGACCCTATTATTGATAATGGGCATGATGTGAATGTTGAAGGGTCATATTTAGCTGGAAAGTTGTGGAATCAATGGTTGATTGCAGGACAAATTCCAACCTATTGGGGACCTGGGCATGATGGTAGTCTAATCCGAGGGGATGCAAGTCGTCCAGTATTCGGTTTTACAATGCAACGCGCTGAGCAAAAGGCATTTGAAACGAAATGGCTGTCTTGGATTGGCCCTTGGCAGTATCAAGTTTTTGCTGGCCGATTAGATGATTATGAGGCCGTGCCAAATACAAATCTCTTGGGAATGCGTTTAACAGCTCAACCTTTACCTTATCTTGAATTGGGTGCATCACGTACATTCCAAATAGATGGTCAAGGTCAACCTGATAGTTTCAAAGCCTATTGGAATGCTTTTATTGGTAAAGATAACGAATGTGATGATAGTGGGTGTACTGGAGAGGGGAATGCCTCAAACCAAATTGCAGGCCTAGATGCGCGTTTAAATCTACAACAATGGTTTGAAGTTCCATTGAGTTTGTATGGGCAGTTTGTCGGTGAAGATGAATCAGGTTTACTGCCATCTCGGAAAATGTATTTGGCAGGACTCGATTATTCCTCACAAGTGAAGAATATGCCGTTCCAGCTTTATACTGAATGGTCAGATACACGTACCAATGGTGATGTTTGGGGTTATTCATATAATCATCATAATTATACAGATGGTTACTACCAACATGGATTCCCTTTAGCTCACGCTATGGGCGGTGATGGTCAGATGTATAGTTTAGGTGGGGATATTCGTTTCGATAAAATGAATCGTTTAAATGGTCGCATCTTGTTGGCAAAAGTGAATCAGTCAGGACTTGAAATCAATCATGCTTTTCCACAAAAAGATGAAATCAAAGCTCTGGATTTAACGTGGACACATTATCTTCGTCCGAATACGCCGTTGAAATTAAGTGGTTGGGTCAGTGACTCTGACGTGTATAGTGGAGATAGCGGCGTGTCTTTAGGGGTTGAAATTCCATTGGATCACTCATTATTTTAATAAGCTGTCCGTTTTTAGAGAACCCATCGGGAATTCAGCTAAAAATAAAACCATTCAACCTATATGATAAGTTGAATGGTTTTTTATTAGCATGCAGAACAATTTAACCTTGAATCAACTGCGTTAATTCATCCACATAGTCTTGTATTGGTTGTGGATTTTGGTCTTTACGGCTTTCAATGTTGAGACGTAATAAAGGTTCAGTATTGGAAGCACGTACATTTAGACGCCATGCACCAAAATTCAGGCTGATGCCATCCGTTTCATCAATTGCAGGATTTTGATCGGCAAAGTGATCAAAAATCTTTTGAATGGTGGCTTGAGTATCCGTAACTTTAAAATTGATTTCACCTGAACAAGGGAACTTTTCAATCATATCTTCAACCAGTGAAGACAATGTTTGCTGGGTTTCTGAGAGTACAGAAATTGCCAATAACCAAGGAATCATACCGCTATCACAATAAGAGAAATCACGGAAATAGTGGTGAGCAGACATTTCTCCACCATATACAGCATTATGTTCGCGCATAACCTGTTTAATAAATGCATGTCCTGACTTAGACTGCACAGTTTCACCTTTGTACTGTTCAGCAATATCCAAGGTATTCCATACTAGACGCGGATCGTGCACAATTTTTTCGCCTGACTGTTTCAGCAGGAAGGCCTGAGCCAATAGGCCGACAATGTAATAGCCTTCGATAAATTGCCCCTTTTCATCGAATAAGAAACAGCGGTCAAAGTCGCCGTCCCAGGCAAGGCCCATGTCTGCGCCGTGCTCCAAAACTGCATTGCGAGTGCTATCACGGTTTTCGACTAGCAATGGATTAGGAATACCATTCGGAAAAGTACCATCCGCTTCATGATGTATTTTAATAAATTTAATAGGAACATTCAGTGTTTTGAACTTTCCTTCAATTGCATCAATAACATGCCCAGCAGCGCCATTACCGGCATTTACTACTAGCTTCAACGGAATAATTTTTGCTGGATCAATATAGGTCATCAAATGTTCGATGAATTCAGGCAGGATATTGTATTTTTCAGTTGAGCCTTTCACCGTAGTTTTAGTAAATTCACCAGATTCTGCCAATGCTTGAATCTCTTTTAAACCTGTATCCGCACTAATTGGTCGTGAGTTCTCGCGAACCAGTTTCATCCCATTGTAATCCATAGGGTTATGGCTGGCCGTTACTTCAATACCACCTTGGACATCTAAATGGAATGCGCCAAAGTAAACTTCTTCTGTACCTGTCATACCTAAATCTAAAACATTCACACCCGCATCATTTAAGCCACGAATGGTTGCTTGCTTTAAATCTTCACTGCTTAGACGAATATCGCAGCCCACAACCACGGTTTGGGGTTGATAAATTTGCCCATAAGCACGGCCAATTTTATAAGCAATATCTTCGTTCAGTTCTGTACCGAGTTTGCCTCGAATATCGTAGGCTTTAAAACAAGTGAGTTGTGTCATCTGAATTCTCGAAATAATTCCTGAGTAGTGAGGGAAATGTGATTATAGAAGGAAAATAGCTTCTATATGCCATGTTACTGTTTAACTTTTATATCGATTTTGCTTTTGCTAAGATCCGTTGAGCCCAGTCAACATAATAATTTACATCGTCTAGTTGTTCCTTTTTTGAAGGATGATTAATTGTAGTAAAGGCGGTAATACCTCTTACTTCAGATATAAACTTTTTAGGCCAACTGAGTGATTGAGAAAGTATTGAATTGTTTAATTTTTCGAAATCTATCTCAATTAATAATTGAGTTTTTTCTTCATATCGGAGTAATAGTGTAGAGATGTTCTTTTTTCCATCTGATGTATCAATTTCACATAGATAGAATTGTTCATCATTTTTTGTGTTTATAATTCTATAGACATAAAAGTATCGTAGTTGATTGGCGTTAGAAAACTTGTGGCCTCGGAAACGTTTATATTTTTTAAACGGTGAATTCTTAATTTCTTTGATTTCATATCCTTTTTGTTCAATTTTGTCCAATACCTTAATCAAGTCTTTATGAGTGACTCGCTCTAGTTGAATATCTGATTCTGTTGTAACTCCAGGCAGAGTACCCTCTATATCTCCTTCTCCGCCAGCAAATCCTTCTTCTTGATTTTGGTCTTTATCCATCTGCTTTCGTCTTTGCCGTATGGTAGTTTCGGAAGGGGGCGTCTCTAAAGAAATTTTTAATTCTTCTATCGTATAAATTTTTCCTGGGAGGTTTCTTAGTTTGGCTATTAGTTTATCGATATCTGCATCAGCTTTTTGATTTAATTTTTCTCTAGGTGGACATGTTGGTGTTGACTGCTTGGGATTTTGTCCTTGAGCATTTTTTATTTGTTGTATAATCTTTTTTGAAGTGAAATGAAATTGAATAGGGCGGTTGATAGCTGTATCAAGATTTTTGAAAGACGTGATGCGCTCAATTCTGTAAATACCTGTTTTTTTATTAAAAATACCCTCTACTGTTAGGTTAATATTTTTGATATTAGGAGCTTCCATATCAAAATTAAAGCTTTTAACACCTTTTTGATCAACAATTGTTTTTTGATAAATACTAAGGAAGGCCTTATTTAAGTCCGGCTGTAATAAAATTAAAGCTAGCTTCTTTAAAAAATGAGGATCAGAGATATCAGCTCTCATAATTTTTTTGTTTTGCGCAATATTAATATGTATAGCATTTTCATCATTCATATCCACTAAAATATCTGTTGAATAATTTTCTGCAAAAAGTGCTGCACGTAAAAGATAGGGGTGTGAAAAAAATAGATCCCGAGCAAGAATAAGCTTAGGTAAAAGAATTGTCATATTTTTCTTTAATATGGGTGAATCATAATTAAACTCAAAGTATAACTGACCGTTATGCGTTTTTTGATAATTGTTCTTGGATAAATCTAAAACGTTGAGCGCTGAAAAATCCACTGATTTCAGGGTGTGGTTAAATAATTTCTGTGGATCAGGATTGGCAATTGGAGTTTTATGGTAATAAAGAAGAATACTTTCAATTGGCAATTTAAGATGAATATACCGTTTAATAAGAGGGTTAAATAAACAAGTATCAATATCAAACCGAGTTTGACCATGTCGACTAATTTTTTTCGCAGTATAATAAATCATATCTTTCGGTAAATATTCGATCAGACAATCACTCATTTTTAATTTCCCCCCCAAATACTATTAAAAAATCTACGAGCTTCTGGCGTTAATCGTTCAGGGCTTAATCCGGATAGTCGAAGAAAAACACTCGGTGGATAGAACTGATTTTCAGTGTATTGGAGAATAAATGTTCGTGTAAGACGGCGTATTTGATAACAATCTACAGACTCAGCGTAACGCTCTAGAAAGGCGGTGGTGAGTGGTAAAAACCTCCAGTTTTTTTCAATCATACTTACCGAGCCAAGTTGCTTAATAAAAAACTTTTTTGTCCATTGTGGAGAGTCGAGATCTTCTAATAATTGATCCCGGATTTTGATGAGTTGTTTAATCAATTGTTGATCTCGCTTTTTCCAATCTACACGTGGCTTGGGAATGGCTGAAGGTAATACCACAGCAGATTTATTTGTCAGTAATAGCCAGTTCTTATGATTACGATATAACCGAGCGTAAAGTGCAGGATCACATTGACGTGCCTGCTTAACAGAATTTTTCTGAATTAATTTTGTCCATTGTTTTTGATCTTCAGATAATATCATATCTATTTTATTATTAACCCATACAGGGGGAGCTTCGTGCTGCTGATCTAAGTTTGTTTTTTCTATAGATGCTAAGCTAACATATTGCTTATATGTTTCAATTGGTTTTTGCTCTGGAACCAGCGATTTTAATACAATGCAATGCTCAAGATAAGAAAATGCTTTACGATGTTTCCTGCACATATTTTTGAGCCAGCAGTTCTCAGAAAGCAGATCATCTAAATGATAGTATTGAAGAAAGCTTTCGCCCCAGTAATCTAAGACAAGGTGACGAATTTTTTCGTAGTTGATATTTTTTTGACCTGACAGTAAGCCTCTGTCTTTCAATAGATTGAAGTAGGCATTTGATAAAATCGATACATCTTGTACTGCAATATGGCTCGATTGAATAAGTAGATCCTCGATTATTTTTGCTAACTCTAGATGACGCTTTAAGTCTTGTGAATTAATAAAAAGTTGTGAGGAGTCAATAAGGACATTTAAATGAGCATTATAAAATCTTCGGTCTAGCCCATTGCAAGGAACAGAGCTGACAAAAAGGGCAGATTCATGCTTTATACAATATTCATATCCTGTAATCTGCCAGCTACGTTTCCAATACACTTCACCATATTGTTCCATCTGTTCTTGCCAACAATGCGGACAGAACCGAAAAAAATTCACAGATTTGATTCGCGACGCATTTTTACCCAACTTGGTATGTAATGATTGATACTGTTCACCCTGTAATACATGTACAGCATAACGCATCACTGTATCAGGTTGAAACGGTTGATAAATTGGCAATAAGGTGTGGTGGTTGATTAAATGGAGTGCATCATAGCAATCTGGTAGATAACTGGCCAATTTGTCTATGTAAGACGGTAAATCGTAAGTTGGCGTCAAATTTCTATTATTGAATAATTCTTCAGTAAGGTATTTGGGACTTAAAATTCCATTGTGAATAGCATAACGTGCAATCACACTGTAAATTAACTCATCTGGATATGGTATTGGAAAATTTGAAATCATAATACACTTACTCTCTATTTTTTGTTTAATGCAACACAGGAGAGGTGGGATCAAACAAATAGTGAGATGATTTTAATAGCTCATAAACATCTACTTCCTTTTCTTGTGCTTGACTGAAAAAATTCCGTAAGTCATTGGCTTCAGTGCTCTTCCATTCTTCTGCTTTCATGACTTTGCGTGATGTTCTTGGTTTTCTTACCGAAGTTGTGGTCTGAGGCTGGTCCAATTTATCTTTTGCTACAGAGCTGTCTAATACTTCCAGAATATGTTGGAGTAGTACCTGTAAGTTCTCGTTTGGATATTTTTTTAATGCAGAAGTGACATGCAGATCAATTGTAGCAGCGGGGTGGCCTAAGGCCGTTAGCATACCTATCAGTGTGGAATAATGTGGTCCTAGATCTTTACGCTGTATTTCCGTTTTTAATGCAGCTTTGAAACGGTGTTGTTCAACATATTCCTCAATTTGAACTTGAGGGATCGTTAAGTCAGAATATCGTGCAATACGTGTGGGGTTGCCTGAGCGGAGTGCATCCAAAATATCGTGGACTGGCTGTAATTGTTCTTCGTAGACTTTTTTAAAAAGTTCAGATGTAATTTTTTCCAGACCAATGGTGATCGCATGAATCTGCACCAAGCAGAACAGTTTAACCACTAAATCTGGAATGCCCTGCGTATAATAATACCAAGTGTTTCTTAATTCATCGGTAAGTTCAGCTGGTTGTTGAACCCACTGATACTGCCATAGCTTATTTGTAAAAGCATACCATTCAGAAATAATCATTTGATCAGGTGCACTAGGATCGGGAGTAGGCGCTTCATTGCGCATAGGTTCCCAAATTAAAGAGCCTAATCCCGCACTGCGTCTAGCTGATCTCAAGTCTTCTTGCAGGATTTCATTGGCCTTAGGTGTCCCAATCATCACGATTGGGATCGATGCCACATTCACAAGCGTGACAAAGAAATTAAGAATGATCTCAGCTCCACCAGATTTTTTTGTATTCAAATGCTGGATTTCATCAATGATTAAAAGTCCAATCGAATAATTATTTGCGATGATTTTCATCTGCTGCAGCATAGCATTCACATTTAAGCGACTTCTGGTGAAACGATGCTCGAAGTTTGTATCTCCTAATGCTAAATCTACTGCTCTAAAAAAGTTTGAGCATAAGTTTTTTAAAGAGCTGTCATGCGGACAATCAATTTTAAGGTAAACAATTTGTTTTAATCCCAGCTCTCTATGTTCAATCACTTGCGGGTAATAACGCAAAATTTTGTTCATTGTCGTTGTTTTACCGCTTCCCGAACATCCTATAATTGACATGCTAGTTGCAGTCGACTCTGGAGGTGCATAGCGGTAAGAGCTCTCATTTGATGGTTCTAGTTGCTGAAAAGCAGCGTGTAAATGTCGATGTCTATCCCCATTAGTGATGTTTCTGCTCACGTAACCTTGCCGGATCATGATAGAAATTTTTTGTTCAAGGGATAGATGTTTAGTCAGTGGTTGAAAAAAATCATGAGGCAACTGAGCAATCAGATGGATTCTTTCTGGTTGGGGTAAGAAACGCTGTTCTGGAATAAATTTCAGTTTCCCTCGTAGGTGTTTAATAACCGATTTCGTGTCAAGGATAGGCGGTAATTGAGTAATGAGAGGATTATCCCCATAGATATCTTCTATCGATGTGTTGACCGCGAGTTCATTATTATTCATTCTTCATCGTCCTCTTCAAATAATTGTCTCATTAAGTCTGGTTGACTGGTCAAATCCAGATTGTTGCTGTGAGATGGGGGCGTTGGAGGATTGTCTTGGTTGGGATGGATAGTCCGGATAGAATTGACGGACCTATTTTGGAGATGTTTCTCACGTTCCACCTGAATTGCTTCTTGTTTGTTCTGACGAATATCCCGAGTACGTTGTGTTTTAGAAAGTTGGTGAACTCCTGCTTGAGCCTGTCGGCTCTGTGCTGTGTGGATGATTTTGTCAGTAAAATCCTGCAATTCACTGATGGCTACGGACTTTAGTTGTGAATGCTGTTTTTCAACAGTTTTGATTGCTTTTTGAATTTGTTCAGCTTCCCACCAGGTCAGATGCTGATATTGACGTGAGGCATCACTTAAGTGCGCTTCCCAGTATTCCAACTTATTTTCATCAAAGAAAACATAAATGGTATTTACTGAGTATGGGTCAAAACCAATCCGCAACTTTTTCGGGCGGGATTTGGTCGTGTTACGAATAAACCAGCCCTGTTGATGCATTTCCAGACATTGATAGAGTAAGCCTTTGACTTTAAGTCCCTTGTCACTTAAGGAGGCGTCGGTCCTAGGTAACAAGCCAACATATAGTGATTTGTTATCCACTTGTCTTAACATCCCAGTACGGTGCTGTAGACCCCACTGCCAGAGCTTAAGGGGGATAGAAGGTAGGTCAGTCGGCATATCGGCACTACGATCATATTTCGTCAAAATATCAAAATTATTGCGTAACAAGACGCAGCTTAATATGATTTTTCTGAACTCTTCCAAAGTTAGACAAGCTTCTAGTCGATAATCATGTCCGCCTTTCTTTTTTTCCTTGAATCCAGAAACAACACCAATATTCTCGTAGGATTTAAAGCGTGACTGAATGATTCCAAAAGCCCTCTCCACAATACCTTTAGCATCGCTTCGATACGGTGGCGCATTTTCAATACGAACAGAAAAGTTTTTTTCAAGAAGTTCAATTTGATAGCCAATTAGTTCACCGCGGTCTGCAAGTATGGCACCAGGTAAACCATAAATAGGCCAGTCTTCCGGTTGTATTTGCAAGCCATAACTCTGACAGAATGTCACTT
Organism: Acinetobacter sp. SM1B; assembly: GCF_003289665.1. NCBI lineage: Bacteria > Pseudomonadati > Pseudomonadota > Gammaproteobacteria > Moraxellales > Moraxellaceae > Acinetobacter > Acinetobacter sp. SM1B. The sequence goes on along the minus strand of NZ_QMBM01000001.1, from coordinate 2,513,506 downwards.
TATCTTGGATTGCAACGCTGAGGCATTGTATGGCTGTATTAAAAGAACTATTTTCCATACCGACATAAAGTCCAGTAATCATCCTGCTGAATACATCGATAACAATATATACGGTAGGTCTACCAATAATCTGTGATGGATCTCGTGATGATACAAGGTAGATGTCAGCGATTGTTGAATCTATCTCATAACGTGCACCAGGACCATTTGCTTGCTTGGTCGCTGTTGAAGTCAGAGGTTTGTGATCTTTCAGGGTTTTCTGATTCGTCAGAATTTCCTTGGAATTGTTCTGATTTCTGTATCGCGTATTATAAAAGTAATAGAATTGAGCATATGTTGGAATATCTGCAGCTTGCACTTGATGAAAGTGCTTGGAAAATAAATTTTTAAACCGAAGATAAGTTTCGTTAATGGATTGTTTTTTGACAGGAACTAAATACTCTTCGATGGCTTTCTTAAAATATAATTCAACCTGTTCAGTGATATTCTTACCTTCATTCGATTCATAGATGCGTGGTCTGCCAATTTTTTTATCACCTATAGCTCTTTTTTGGCCTTTTCCACCTGAGTTTTCATAGTCCGGTACCAAAGCATTTATAGTTTGACCACGCTGCCAGTAGCGTCTCAATAGTCGTAGAATTTTATTAATTGATACCTCTTTTTCTAAATGTATCATTTTAATTTTTGCTGTTCTTATTTTTGCATTAGTAAGGATTTGTTCATCATCAATTAAGTCCTGAATAATTGAAAAGTTTTCATCTCTTTTTTTTAGTTGAATAGACTCTTCATTCAAGTTTAATCGTTTTAAGTATTCATAAGGATCTTGTGCGGGTATTAGGCTTTGATCATCTAAAAGAGTTTGAAGTTCCTTGGACAAAATAAGTTCAGGGAATGCATTTTTATTATCGATCGCAATCCATACCGTATATTGAGGTAGGAATTTGAGTATTCGGTATTGTGTTGAATTCAAGATGTAAACTGAATTAATTAGTTGCATGGACTGTATTCTCATTCTGGAGCAAATCACTTGCATGAATATCAGAGAGTTTAAGCTCCAAGTACGAAATTTCTAGATTAAATTGAAGTATTCGCAGTGCAAATAATTTTCTAAACAATGCGAGCGTCGCTCCGATACCCATTTTTTGAGTTTGGTCAGAATGCTTACAAAATTGGATTAATGAGCTTTGAGGGTACTGGCTAATTTCTTCCATAAAATAAACTGCTTGATCAATCATGTGATTTGTTATTTCAAGGTCATTTTTTTCTACATACAGCCATTTAATGTTCTCTAGTACCGTAGCAGGAATGTCTTTTTCAGTAATCAGTTTGAACGGCGTATTGTGCTCTTCTTCCCAGTAACGACGTTTAATTTCTAATGACTCAATAACATGAGCTTTATTCAGATCCTTGCTGTAAAGAGTGTCAAGGGCTATAGAAAACTTACCAAAATCAACTAAAAAATCTGAAGATAGAGTAAAAGGCATATAGTCAACCGATACTTTTTTCATTCGGAAACGAGAACAGATGGAGTTAAGATCATAGATATCCAAAGGATAATGTTCGCGAATATCTGTAACGTTATGATTCCAATCAAGCAGTAAAAAGGTAGATAGCTCTAGATCAGAAAATAAGTGATGAAGACGTTTACTGACACGGCCTTGTACTCTGTGAGAGCGACCAATTGAACTGAAGTTTTGAACAGTTTTACAAGGTTTATAATCGCGTCCATGGCCCTGGCCATACCCTTCTTTTACTAGTTCTTCATAGTTTTTTATAATTTTTGCCATACAGAAGACCTGTGGGTTTTGGTGGATAATTAATCATATCTGAAGGGGGTTAATTTTGTATTTGGCAAAAACATACAAACTTAAATATATTTATATACAAATAAAATTTTATAATTTTTATTTAATTATTTATTTAATTCAGTAACTTAATAATTAATTTGGTATTTTAATACTCAATTGATGAGTTTAAAAAACGTTGATGATAGGCAAAAGTATTCAAATTACATCTTAGTAAACATCGTTGCATATTTTTATGTAAACCAACTGGATATTCAGACTCAAACCCGACCATTCATTCTGGTTCATAGTAAAATTCTTATTTTCTATTCCAAATATTTTAGAACAAAATATGTAAATTTGGATCTTAAAGTACTACCTTAATCTGCTATAATTTGTACATCATTATGATGTACAAATTGGTGGAAAATATGGCTAACTTAGCAACAGAACGAATCAATGTTCGTTCAACCGTAGATGCAAAGAATGTAATTGAGCAAGCTGCGAATTTATTGGGTCTTAGTGTGAGTTCCTTTATGATCCAATCCTCATTTGAACGAGCAAAAGAATTACTTAAATCTAATCACGAGTTAAAAGTAAATAATGCTGATCGTGATATGTTAATGAATTTACTTGAAAATCCGCGCCCTGCAAATGATGAGATGAAAAATTTAATGAGTTTATTGGATGAAAATTGAGGTTTTACAAGCTCATCATCAGAAAAAATCATTTAATTGTGGGCAAGATGATTTAAATAAGTTCATAAAACAATATGCATCCCAACATCAGAAATCAGGAACAAGTAAAACCTATGTTGCTATTGATGATGATGCACAGGTGAGGGGGTTTTATTGTCTATCAAGTACCTCTATAGGATTTGATGGGGTTGATGCTGTTCTCACTAAACGATTACCTCGTTATCCCTTACCTTGTGTGGTTGTGGGGCGCTTTGCCGTTGATCAAGCAGTACAGGGGCAAGGAGTTGGAAAAGTACTTTTAGCACATGCTCTTAAACAAGTTTCAAAAGTTGCTCAAATTATTGGTGTTAATTTTGTTGTAATACATGCTAAGGATCAAAAAGCTATGGAGTTTTATCAGCGGTTTGGCTTTATCTCATTAACATCAAATCCATTAACATTAATATATCCAGTGAATGAAATACCTCATTTTAAATAAGGTAGGCTGCTAGGGCGTGTCCTCATTTGAAGAATTGGTTTTAAATACTTAAAATCCCCCTTTAAGCTCTTTTCATTTCTACATTTTTTCAATGGCACGTACTCTTCTCACTGATGATATTTGGCAGCAAATTCAAGATACTATGCGATTACATGGTTGTTACTGTTCAAAAAAACAGTAGAAATATCATGGAAGCCATCTTATGGAAACTGCGCACAGGCGCCACATGGCGCGATATTCCTCAAGAATTTTGCCCTTGGCAAACTGCTTACAATCGCTTTAATCGCTGGGCAAGTAAGGGATTATGGGATAAATTTTTTTTAGATTACGAGGCGTCTTGGATCAAGAATGGGTATTCATTGACGGAAGCTACATACGCGTGCATCAACATGCAAGTGGAGCTCGGTATGATTTCGAAAGAGCAATTGGACAATCACGCGGTGGACAAACAACAAAAATACATCTTGCAACCGACGCGAATGGATTACCGATTGATTTTAAAACCACTGGGGGTGACGTCCACGACAGTCAAGTTGCAAAACAACTGATTGATATTGTAGGCGAGGCAACATATCTCATTGCTGGCAAGGGATATGATGCTGAGCACATTCGAATATGTGCTAAGAACAAGAATATGATTCCTATTATTCCATTGAGATCAAACAGTAAGAGATCGAATAAAGAATTTAATAGACCTCTTGCGAAAGTATTATTTTTGACTATTTTAGACTTTGATATTTATTTAAAAATCAACGTTTATCACTGATTAAATTTTGACTAACGCAAGAGGTCTAATAAATATCTATATAAATTAAGATATTTAGTTGAAAACGCTTTTGCGAGATCAAAACATTTCCGTGCTATTGCAAACTCGATTTGATAAACTAGCACGCAATTATAAATCTATGATTCGTATAGCCTGTATATTTATTTGGTGCAAAGCCAAATGAGGACACACCCTAGTAACAGGAATAGCTAATAGACTTATTCAGAGTTTGCACATAGTTCCTTATCCCTTATTTTGCTTTATGACCAAATACTGCGTCTAATTATGGTAATTTAATTAAGTTTGTTTTATTTTTTATCATAAGTTTTTGATATATATTATTCATTGTTTTTTCAATTTTAAAATTAAGTTTGTATTAAGATTTGGTATCCTGAATTTTAGGTGAAATTAAGTTTGTATTAAGTATTGGGTTCTTCCACTTTTAAAATACGAATTCTTGCTCAGAAAGGTGAAGCATACTTTAAATAAAAATGAAATGTTTTCAAGATGAGGTCAAAAAGGGATGCTTTTTGAATCTAGGGTGAGATTTTTATATATCTATATCGTTGAATATATTAGTAATAATTTTATATTTCTGGTGTGATTCTAATTTGAATTTAATTATATTAAAAACCCTGTAGACTTGGTGAAGAATCACTGGGTCTACAGGGTAGAGTTTTGTTCGTTTACTTCATTAATATCCAAACTTAAATAATTAAATCTAAACTTAATTATTTGATACAAACTTAATTATACGAACACATCTCCAGCCTTGATTCAATTCTAATTATTCTACAGTGACCGATTTTGCCAGGTTACGCGGCTGATCGACATCCGTACCACGAAGTACAGCCACATGATAGGACAATAACTGCACCGGAATGCTATACACAATCGGGGCCAGTACTGCATTGACTGCAGGAATATGGACTACATGTTGACGGTCTTTGGCTTTAATACCACTGTTTTCATCAGCAAAGACGAACAGCTCACCACCACGTGCCTGCACTTCTTCCATATTGGATTTGAGTTTATCCAGCATGTCATCCTGTGGCGCCAGAATCACCACGGGCATGTCGTTGTCGACCAAGGCCAATGGACCATGTTTAAGTTCGCCTGCGGCATAACCTTCAGCATGAATATAGGAAATTTCCTTCAGCTTCAAGGCGCCTTCTAGCGCAATCGGGAAATGTGTACCGCGACCCAGGAACAGACAGTGCTGCTTTTCTACAAACAGTTCAGAAAGGCGTAAAATTTCATCGTTATGATGCAAGGTATCCAGAATCACTTTTGGCATATGCCATAAGTCGGTGCTAATAGCTGTGACCTGTTCTGCTGAAATTGTATTTTTGACTGTACCCAGTTTCAGTACCAACAGCATCAGTGCAGCTAGCTGTGTGGTAAAGGCCTTAGTCGATGCAACACCAATCTCAGGGCCTGCCAAAGTCAGCAGGTTGTGATTGGTTTCACGTACCATCGAGGAGGTTGCCACGTTACAGATCGTCATGGTGGTGATGTCTAGTCCTTTGGTAGCCGCACGTTTCTGTGTATCACGTAATGCAGCCAAGGTATCGGCAGTTTCACCAGATTGGGAAATACAAATATACAGCGTGTGATTTACAATCACTGGCGTACGATAACGGAATTCGCTGGCAATCTCGATCTGGCAAGGCAGATCGATCAGCTGTTCAAACCAGTATTTGGCGATCATGCCAGCATGATAGCTGGTACCACAGGCAATAATCTGGATTTGCTGAATTTTGGTAAAATCCTCAACGGCATTCGCGAGGAAATCTTCGCGCAGATCATTACCATTCAAGGCTTGGGAAATCGTCTGTTTGATCGCTTCAGGCTGCTCATAAATTTCTTTGAGCATGTAATGCTTGTATTCACCTTTAGATGCATTGCTGACCGCAGCATCCAGTTCTTTGACTGGGCGATTCACCAGTTGACCGTCGACAAAGACTTCAATGGTGGTGCGGGTCAAACGGGCAATATCACCTTCTTCCAGGTAGATAAAACGGTTGGTAATCGGGAGCAGCGCCAGCTGGTCAGAACTGATAAAGTTTTCACCAATGCCGACACCAATCACCAGTGGAGAGCCTTCACGCACGGTAATCAGTTCATCTGGATGATCCGTATGTACGATACCCAGTGCATAAGCACCTTTTAGTTGCGGCACCACCTGACGTACAGCTTCTAACAGGCTTGGGGTAGATTTCAGCGCATCATTGATCAGATGGGCAACCACTTCAGTATCGGTCTGTGAAGTAAAGACATAGCCCAAAGCTTCAAGATCATCTTTAAGCTCTTGATAGTTCTCAATAATACCATTATGAACCACTGCCACATTTTCAGAAATATGCGGATGGGCATTTTCTTCAGTCGGTTTGCCATGGGTTGCCCAGCGTGTATGTGCAATACCGAGTGAACCACTAATCTGTGATTCATTCACCGCCTGTTCAAGGTTGGAAACCTTGCCGACACGGCGTTCACGCAGAACCTGATGATTGTTAATCAGGGCTAAACCTGCTGAATCATAGCCACGGTATTCCAGGCGTTTTAAGCCTTCAATTAAAATATTGGTAATGCTGCGTTCCGCAATGCCACCGACGATACCACACATATTTGTTCCCCTTATTTCTTGATTTTTTGCGGACGTGGATAGTTTTCTTTGGCAAATTGCTTAGAGCGCTCTACTGCCAAACTGTTGTCTTCCACATCACGGGTAATCGTCGAGCCTGCACCGACTGTAGCACCATTGCCAATTCTCACAGGTGCCACCAATGAACTGTTCGAGCCAATAAAGGCTTGATCACCAATAATCGTTTTAAATTTGTTGGCACCATCATAATTACAGGTAATGGTCCCTGCACCGATGTTTGAGCCTGCACCAACTTCAGCATCACCCAGGTAGGTAAAGTGGTTGGCTTTAGAGCCTAGACCAATCGTGGTATTTTTAACTTCAACAAAGTTACCAATGTGAACTTCATTGGCCAGTTGTGCACCCGGACGTAAACGTGCAAATGGGCCAATTTGGGTATCTTCACCCACGATAGCACTGTCGAAAATACTATATGGCTGAACCTTGGTACCCGCTGCGATTTTAGTGTTTTTAATCACACAGCCTGCGCCAATTTCAACATTGTTACCTAACTCGCAATCACCTTCGATAATCACATTGATATCAATACGAACGTCAGTACCTACAGTTAAATTGCCACGCAAGTCAAAACGGCTTGGATCAACCAGATGTACGCCTTGCTGCATGAGCTGTCTGGCCTGAAATGCCTGGAACTGACGCTCTAAAGCAGCCAGCTGCACCCGGTCATTTACCCCTTCAACTTCAAAAGCCTGCTCAGGTTCTACAGATGCAACTTGCATACCATCTGCCAAAGCCATCGCCACAATATCAGTCAGGTAATATTCACCTTGCGCATTGTCATTGCTTAAACGTGGTAGCCATTGATGCAACTTGGCATTGCTGACGGCATAAATACCGGTATTGATTTCCTTGATTTGACGTTGTTCTTCAGAAGCATCCTTGTGCTCAACAATGGCCTGGATCTGACCTTGTTCACGTACGATACGGCCATAACCATTGGCATCCGGCAGGGTAAGCGTCACCAGACCAATACCGGTTTCTGCAGTAGCATCGAGTAATTTTTGCAAGGTTACAGGATTAATGCACGGCACATCGCCGGAAAGAATCAGCGAAACGCCATCTTGTGGCAGGACAGGCAAGGTCATTTGCACTGCATGGCCGGTACCCAGCTGTTCAGCCTGTTCTACCCATTTAATCTCTTGCTCTGCAAAAGCAGCCTGAACCCGGTCACCACCGTGACCATAAATCGTAATAATATTATCTGCGTTTAATTTTTTTGCCGTTTCAATGACATGACCCAGTAAAGGACGTCCTGCAAGGGGTTGTAATACTTTCGGTAAGCTGGAACGCATACGGGTTCCTTTACCTGCAGCAAGAATAATCACAGTCGTTGACATGTTCTAATCCTAAATATGGCTTATGCCACAGTGAAGTAAAAATAAAGCAAAATACAAAGGGCCGCCCACAGGCCAGCAATAATGTCATCCAGCATGATGCCGAAACCGCCGTCGACTTGACGGTCAATGACACGAATCGGCCAGGGCTTCCAGACATCGAATAAACGGAACAGAGCAAAACCGACCAATGCCCACATCCAGCTCATTTCATTTAGATAGAGCAAAGGCAAAAAGGTAATGGATTGACCTGCAAATTCATCCCAGACAATGCGACCATCATCATGTACACCCATGACTTTAGCCGTATGCCCGCAAATATAGATGCCAATGAGCGACATTAGAATAATGGCTAATATGGTGCTCGATAGACCAATTGCAAGCCATAGCGGAATAAACAATAAGGCAAAAGCTGAACCAAACGTACCCGGCGCTTTCGGTAATAAGCCAGAACCAAAACCAACACCACAGAACACAATAAAACGGTCGGTCCATGACATGGCTTTAAAATTGATTGAAGGTTTATGCAAAATGTTGATACCCATTAAATTGAAGCAAATGATCTACGCCATCTTTTTCAAAAGTTAAGCCGCGCTGTTGCTGAATTGTGCCGATTATACTAATCGAATCATCAAGTTGTTTTTGCAATAATTTTTCATAATTTTGCGGGCTTATTGTAAAACATAATTCATAATCGTCGCCACCCGCCAATGCATACTGCCATTTTTGTTCATCATTTAAGGCGTGCAGGGCAGTACTTAGTGGTAAGTTTTCAAGTTGCAGCTTTGCGCCGACATTTGATGCTTTAAGGATGTGTCCCAAATCTTGTGCAAGACCATCTGAGACATCAATCATGCTATTGGCCAGGCCTTTAAGCGCAGCACCTAAAGCACAACGTGGCGTTGGATAATCCAGACGTTTTTGTAGATCATGACCTAAATGCTTTAAGCCAAATGCCGCATCGCCAACCGTACCTGAAACACAAATCAGATCACCGATTTGGGCACCTGAACGTGGTACAGCAAGGCCTGTATCGACCCAGCCCAGTGCTGTGACAGATAGAGTCAGATGTGGACTTTGCGTGGTATCACCACCAATTAAACGTACACCAAATTGATCGCAGCAGTCGTATAGCCCTTGGCTAAAGCCTTTGAGCCAAGCATGATCAATTTGGGGTAAGCTCAATGCCAATAAAATACTATGCGGTGTGGCGCCCATCGCGGCAATATCAGATAAATTGACTGCAACAGATTTCCAGCCAATGGCATGTGGGTTTGTATCTAAAGGAAAATGTCGACCCGCAACTAAGGTGTCGGCACAAATCACCAATTGCTGGTGAGGAGGGGGGGTGAGCAAGGCTGAGTCGTCACCGACCCCTAAATCGACAGAATCTTGATTCTTACGATTGAAATAGGTGTCGATAATCGAAAACTCAGCCATACAACAAATCTACTTAAAACTTAGTTTGCTTGTTGTTTTTCTGCTGCACGTAAAGTTGTCGCTAAACGATCTAATACACCATTGATGTATTTATGGCTGTCTGCACCGCCAAAATGTTTAGCTAACTCAATTGCTTCGTCTAAAACGACACGATATGGAATCTCAAGATGTTCTTTGAGCTCATACGCACCTAAACGAAGTGTTGCGAGTTCTACACCGTCAAGTGCAGAAAGTTCGCGATCCAGCACAGGGATAAGCAAAGCATCCAATGCTTCATGATTGGCAACCACTTGAGTCAACAATTCATGATAATAGCCAAGATCCACTTTGTGCATGGCATTGTCCACACGTGTACGTGCTTCAATCTCATGCACAGGGTTGTGGCTCATTTGCCATTCATAAATTCCTTGTACGGCAAAACGACGTGCTTTACGTTTTGCAGCATAAGTTGCTTGAAGTGTTTGCGACATAGCCTTAAATAGCCTTTAACAAGTTAACCATTTCAATCGCAGTCAAGGCAGCTTCACTACCTTTATTGCCTGCTTTTGTTCCAGAGCGTTCAATCGCTTGTTCAATACTATCCGTAGTGAGTACGCCATTAATGACAGGAAGACCAGCGTCCAGACCAACTACGCCTAAACCTTTGGCACATTCACCTGCCACGAAATCGAAGTGCGGTGTGCTACCACGAATCACAGCGCCCAAGGCAATGATGGCATCGAACTTGCCAGTCGCTGCTAATTTTTTTGCAACGATTGGAAGTTCCCAGGCACCAGGTGCATGAACGACCGTGATATTATCCTCTGATACACCATGGCGTTTCAATGTATCAACGGCACCTTCTAACAGATGTTCAACAACAAAGCTGTTAAAACGACCAACTAAAATCGCATAACGGTCTTCGTTCGCGAGATGTAACATACCTTCAATACGGCGAACAGCCATAATAACCTCGATTCTTATCTTAAGATGTGTGTTGTGCAGTGATGTATTCCACCACTTCTAAATTAAAACCTGACAATGCATTAAAGCGTAATGGTGAACTCAGCAGCTTCATTTTTTCTACGCCTAGATCACGCAAAATTTGTGCACCGACACCAATCGTTTGATACTGCTGCGACAGTGCAGCATTGGATTTCACATTTTTGGGTGCTTTTAAAGTATCAAGCGCAGGACCTAGATCTTGTAAATGACGTTGACCAATCCAGACCAAAACACCACGATCACTGCTTGCAATTTCTTTAAGTGCCTTGTCTAAATTCCAAGCCGGTTCGCCGTCCTGTTTATTCAGTTTTAAGAGGTCCCGTGTCGGGTTAAAGCCGTGGACACGTACAGTCGTTACGCCTTCTTTCGGCTCGCCTTTGACTAGTGCCACATGAATATCCGGGTTACCTAATTCACGGTAACGATACAGATCAAAGGTACCGTATTCGGTATCAATTGTTTGCTGATCTAAACGTTCAACCGTCTGCTCATTGGTCATGCGATAATGAATCAGGTCAGCAATCGTACCAATTTTCAAGCCATGCTTTTCGGCAAAGACTTCAAGGTCTGGACGACGTGCCATGGTGCCATCTTCATTGATGATTTCACAAATGACCGATGCTGGCTCTAAACCTGCAAGACGCGATAAGTCACAGCCTGCTTCGGTATGACCTGCACGGTGCAGGACACCACCTGGCTGTGCCATCAATGGGAAGATATGACCAGGCTGTACGATGTCCGTAGGTTTAGCATGAGCCGCCACAGCGGTTTGAATGGTATGCGCACGCTCTGCAGGTGAAATACCGGTAGAAATACCTTCAGCTGCTTCAATCGATAACGTGAAGTTGGTCCCGTGTTGAGCACCATTAGCATCTACCATCAATGGAAGATTCAACTGTTGGCAACGTTCTTTACTTAAAGTCAGACACACTAAACCACGAGCATGGGTGATCATAAAGTTGATGTCTTCAGGACGCACGTGCGTGGCAGCAATGACTAAATCGCCTTCATTTTCACGATCTTCATCATCCATCAGGATGACCATTTTTCCTGCACGGATATCTGCTACAAGCTCTTCAACTGTATTGAGCGGCATCAACCTTCACCTTCTTTTTTGATCTTGTTCAGACCGAATCATGACATTATTGGTTGCATAGTCTAACGCTTTTTGAGCAATTTTGCCTATGCTTATTGATTTCCCTAAACTGAACATTGTTATACACAGTCTTTTTCGGCAAAGAAAGCCGACTTTATATGGAAGTTTTTAATTTTTGTATTTTTTTTATCCAATTGAAAATATTAAAAAAATCAATACTTATCATAGAGGGATATATACTTGTTTTGGATAGCTTTATGATTTTATTGGGATAGAGGGACGGTTATTTTTTTGTTTAAGATAAAATTACCAAGCCAATAAAAAAGCGAACTGAAGTTCGCTTTTGCTTAGACAGGAATTAGAAGAAACCTGCGGGTTTGGTCGAGTAGCTGACAAGCAAGTTTTTGGTTTGTTGATAATGATCGAGCATCATTTTGTGGTTCTCGCGTCCAATCCCTGATTTTTTATAACCACCAAATGCCGCATGGGCAGGGTAAATGTGATAACAGTTGGTCCAGACGCGACCTGCCTGAATCGCACGGCCGGCACGATAAGAGGTATGGGCTGAACGCGACCAGACACCAGCACCTAAGCCATAAATGGTGTCATTGGCAATTTTAATGGCATCATCAAAGTCCTTAAAAGTGGTCACGGCAAGTACAGGTCCAAAAATTTCTTCCTGGAAGGTTTTCATGTCATTGGTGCCTTTAAAAATGGTCGGTTCAATATAGAAGCCTTGACCTACTTCATGGCGTGCTTCACCACCTGTTAAGACCTGAGCACCTTCTTCACGACCTGTGGCGATACAACCCAAGATCTTATCCTGCTGTTCTTGCGATGCCTGTGCGCCAATCATGGTGTCGGTATCCAGCGGATGACCGGTTTTAATGCGCTTGACACGCTCAACTGCACGTTCCAGGAATTTGTCGGCAATACTTTCCTGTACCAGTGCACGTGAAGGGCAGGTACAGATTTCTCCTTGGTTGAGGGCAAACATGGTAAAACCTTCCAGGGCTTTATCTAGGTATTCATCCTCTTGATCCATCACATCTGCAAAGAACAGGTTTGGTGATTTACCACCCAGCTCTAAGGTCACAGGAATAATATTTTCAGTCGCATATTGCATAATCAATTGGCCGACTGCGGTTGAACCGGTAAAAGCAATTTTTGCGATACGAGGGTTGGTCGCCAGTGGACGGCCGACTTCGACCCCATAGCCATTAACAATATTCAGTACACCAGGTGGTAAAAGATCCTGAATCAGTTCAACCAACACTAAAATACTGACAGGGGTTTGTTCTGCTGGTTTCAGCACAATACAGTTACCGGCAGCTAAAGCCGGAGCCAGTTTCCATGCGGCCATGAGAATTGGGAAATTCCACGGAATGATTTGACCGACAACGCCGAGGGGTTCATGGAAATGATAGGCGATGGTGTCTTCGTCAATTTCTGAAATGCCGCCTTCTTGCGCGCGAATACAACCAGCAAAATAACGGAAGTGGTCGATACATAATGGAATATCCGCATTTAGGGTTTCACGAATCGGTTTACCGTTGTCCCAGGTCTCTGCCACCGCGAGCAATTCCAGGTTTTCCTCTAGACGATCGGCAATCTTGAGCAGGATATTTGAACGTGTGGTCGGTGATGAGCTATTCCACTGGGCTTTGGCGGCATGGGCGGCATCGAGTGCGAGTTCAATATCTTCTACACTGGAGCGTGGTGCTCTGGTAAAAACTTTGCCATCGACTGGGGAAATATTATCAAAGTATTCACCTTTGACCGGCGGCACCCATTTACCGCCAATAAAGTTTTCGTATTGTGCTTTAAATTGAATTTTTGAACCGTCAGTATTTGGATCTGCATAGCGCATATTTTTGTCCTTTCATTGATTGTTATAGCTGTGAGAGAAATAAAGCTGAGAGACGAAGACTCATCTTGGAATGAATAGTTATAGCTAATATAAAGAGCAAATCTGACGCTATGTCGAGGGTTTACAAGCGTGCTACAAAAGGTAACAAAGCGGGGGTAAGGGGATTTTGTTATTTTTAATAAAAATCAATTTACTAGGTTGGATAGATTAAATTTTTAAGGCGTTAAAACATGATGTTTCGCACATATAGGCTTGCTAAAAAATAACAATTAATACCTGCTTGATGAAAAATCTTTGAGCAAATTTTGGGGAAGGTCATTTATCATTTTCCTTCCCGCTATCTTGCAAATAATGAGGGTTATGAACTGGTCAAAGTCCTTTGGTCTGTAACCATTCAAACAGCTGTTGATAGACCTGTTCCCGTACCGCTTTTTCTGACAGTACCAGGTCATGCAAGCCATTATGAATTTCGCACAAGGTGACATCGCCCGATATTTTGCTGGCATGCTGAATCATATCCTGCACTTCCAGGATCACATCGCTGCTTTGTGCATGACGATTAAATTTTCGTGGATAAGTCGTCTGATGCGAATGCATGATCAGGACAGGAATGCTTAACTGAAGACCTTGATGCAGTTCTTTTTGCGCCTCATGAATGGCATGTACAAAGCTCAAACGCACCATGGGATAACGGACTTTTTTCCATTCGAGGTTAAAGTTCCATTCACCATGATGGCTGGCGTGCAAACTCGGGACATACCACTTATTAAGACGACTTGGGAACAGCAAGTTTGGAAAACGTTTGCCCATTGCTGCCATTCGAGGAATGGCAAATTTCTTTTCCAGACGACTCATATTGAAATCATAAAAGGGACTGTTTGCCCAGAGCGCTTTAATCAGGGGATGATCAGGATGATGTGCTGCATACAAGGTTGTGGTTAAGCCCCCCGTTGAATGTCCGCAAAGCAGCACGGCGTCATGACTTTCCTGACCGATAATATCCAGTGCCTGAGTAATTTCTGCATCATATTCTGACAGGCTATGAACGTTATAGTACTTCTGATGCGGCAAATAGGAGCGGCCATATTTACGTAGGTCCAGCGCATAAAAGTCAAAACCCTGCTCATTGAAACGCTCTGCCATTTCAGTCTGGAAAAAATAGTCGATAAAACCGTGGATATATAGCACCGCCTTTTTAGTCGGTTTAGCGGCTTTCTTGCGAACGAGGGTCGCCACCACCTGACCTTCATAATCATTCGGAAGATCTAAGGTGGCCTGTTCATAGCCAGCCCCTAAAATATCGGGTTGATAATCTACCTCTATCTTTGTTGTCATTATTTTCTCTTAACTTCTTGTTCAGATTTTATATTTAGATATTTCTACACTAGCGTCAAATAAAAAAACAGTATTTTCTAATGAGGAACTGATCACCTGAAATTAAAGATAAACAGCTCATCGGGATGGAATAAATGCGAGACAAGGTTTCTCTATACTGAAAAAGATATCTATAAGTTCCTTGTTTGTTATTTTGCTGGTAAATATAAGGCTAGAAAAACAGAAAAAGAGTATGATCTAATCAGTAGAAATTAGTGCATTAGGGTGCTTTCGCAAGAAGTCAGTGGTAAATAACTTAGATGATTTTTTTTGATTGATACACGTCGTTTTAAGTTGAGAAGCCGTATCACGAATTTTTATTGCAACTTGCAGTGGAATGCTTTCTGGGAGTAATAGATGATCTTCATGGGGAGTTGAAAGTATATGATGTAATAACTTGAATGTAAGATCCGAATCATGGGCTCCAAGCACAAGTGTATTGGGTGCAGCTACGTGTAGCTCCTTATAATTATGATCATATTCCTTATATGGATGAAGCGTTAACTGCTTATAGAGAAAAGTGTGAATCGCTCTTTGCTGTACGGGGAATGAAGTATTATCTTTACAGTGGAGTATGTTGAAATAAGCTTCTTTTGTGAGTGGCGTATGCATTTGATTGAGTTGGTATGTAATGGCTAAATGTGCAAGATGCAGATAACTAGGACAGGTTGTCGATGGGGTTAAGTGCCCAGCTAAATGTGCTAATGCGTACCAAGTTTGTTGTGTATTGCCATGCCTTAATAAAGCATAACGGATTCTCATTTGTTCATTAGCGGAATAATCAGTAAAGTGATTTGCAAGAGGGGATTCGGCTAGTACGAGATAGAGATGGTTAATTGCTGAATGTCTAAGGCTGTGATAAGTGCAACGATGCTCAGGGTAAACAGAATCTAATATTGTTTTTAAGAGTTCATTGACTTCATTTTTATGGGTTTCTTTGAAATTTTGTTTAATAAATAACGGTTGTTTCAGGGAATATCTCTTTTCTAAAAGCTCACGCTTACGATTATTGATGTAAGTCATTAATGATTGTAGTTCATCGTGTTTGAGAAGATGGTGTAAGGCAATTTTTCGGTATGCGGAATAGCTTTTTTGATTTTTATTTCGATGATTTCGGATACATAGAGTCAATTGATCCGCATTTATTTGAAAATCATTAACGAAAATATTTAAGGTCTCATTGATCCGCAATCCAACTTTAAACCCAAGGGTAAAGATATGCTTAAACATCGACCTATCCAGACGATGGATTTCAGACATAGACTCGAGCGCTTGAAGGGCTTTGTGAAAAATATGGGGTGAAACGAGATCAGTTTTACAAATTTTAATCGTCAGCAAATTTTCTAAGTTCACGTTAGGTGCGTTAAAAAATAACACTTGTTTGTGATGAAACTCACTTAAGCGTTTCTGCGTGTTTGAGCGAGTTTGTTCTGCTTTTAACGCTAAAATTTCAGCATAAAGTTCTTCATAATCTATCGCTGTGAATGCATGAATGTTTTTACCTTGGGTTAAATAAAGCCAGTGGAAGACAAATTGCGAGAAAAAGGTATTCAGCGAGCTTCGTTTAAGAGGCTGAAAGTCTGCATGAATTAGTGTCCTTGAAAGTCTCTTTTTACTGCAAATAATTTCATTCAGTTTAGCTAGTTGATTGCTGTTAAGTCTTGAACGAATGATTGCCCAAAAGACAATACGTTCTATTGAAGGTGAAAGTTCACGTGCATACAGTTCAATGAGTTTTTCGACATAACCATCAGCACGAAGAATCACGCGAATGTCTTTCAAAAAGTTGGTTAGCCCACTTTCAATATTGCCTTTAATACTCCGTTCATTTTGTTCGAGGATTTTATATCGAGATCTTGTGGCAGATGTATCAAATTGATGAAAGTAGACGGCTAATTGTTTTTTGAGGGGGCTCGAACTTGGAATTTCATGTTTTAATAATCCTATAGACATTTGATCAAGCTGAGCATTTTTCAAAAATTGCGTGAAATAGAAAGCGTATTGAATCAGTTCTTTATATCGAGTTTTTACATCAGGCAAATATATACGAATACAGTCATTAATGACGTGTTCAGGGTCTAATGCTTGTGTAAACAAATCTTTTTCATATTGGTTAAGTCTGAATAACCAACATTTAACGATATCGTGTATGACGATGGTTTTTGTGTAAGTTGTACTGTGATGAGGATGATCAATTTTTTTATTGCCATACTGTGAATTGGGTATTTCAAGACTTATGAAATGATCTTTAGTATCTAAAAAAGAGTCAAAACTTTTTTTTGTTTCAATGATGTGTGAAAATGCTTTTAACTCTGCCTCATTCCAAACACCATTAAAGAGAATAGCGCTTATTAATGCAAATCCATGGCAATGTACGGGATGATCAATGGATGTTGTGTGCCAAAGATGAGTTAACCTTTGTACAAATAGGACGATATTTTTGCCGTGCTTGATGGTTTCAATGCTTTGCAGTGGCATAACAGATTCATAGATTACAGGGCTACTCGGAACCGGATAATCAGTACCTTTGGCAAGATTAAGACGTTTGATATATTTTGCTAATTGTAAACGTCCAAAACGATATGATTGTAAATTGGAACCCGCTTTTTCTAAGAGTTTTTTGTCGATTTCGTTGCATATGCTTTGAAAATTTTCATCTGTTGAGCATTCAAATTTTTCCGAGAATAATGTAATCAGTGATTTAATTTTCGCATTATTTTTTTGCTTGCGACGGAGGCTATGTGGATGATTACTCATATGAAAGTAACCTCATTCAAATTGGACATACCCTTTAAGTTTAATATTGCGACTAATTTATCCTGAGCATTTCTAATTTGACTCAAGTTAGTTGGCTTAAAGCTAGAATATTTATCAAAAAGACCCTGCATATTTTCATCATGTCCAAAAATGGATTTGATAATGTCTTCATCACAAAACTGTGCAAAGAAATAACGACAAAAATGTCTGGTCCAATTTTTTTGCAGATCTAAGTTTTCATAAATATGCTGCAGATCAGACAGGCCAAACGGTCTTAATTTATGTTTATCTTGGAAAAGGAGAATAGGAGCTTGCCCATTGAGAACATCTTGAATGGGTTGGATATATTCAGAAGGATAGAGTATTTGCATTAAGGTCTTAAATTTATTTAAGAATGCCAAATAATGCTGTATCTCTGCTTTAAGAAAATCATTAAAAGGAATACATCGTCCAATCGTGCTCGCGTAACGCTGCTCTTTATCTGCAACACCCATTATCTGCATTTCAAAATCAATATAGTCTAAATTAGGTGGAAAGGAGTGACTTGGTCGAGCTGAAGTAATGATCATGCAGATGTGCCATAACCAAATAGAATAATGATTCAGGCAAGAAAATGGGTCGGCAGCTTGTCGAACACAGCGGTCGAGTTCATTAAAGAAGGCTTGGGCCAATGCTACATCTGGAGATTGCTGACTTCCGAACGATATTGGACTACTCAAGTTATGAATGTACTGAGTATCAAACGTAGAGGTAACTAATTTTAAAGTTTGTTCATAGCTATCTAATAAATCAACCACTGTCGAAGAAAAATAATTGCAGGACACATAGTGTTTAATACTCATCCCAGCCAGCAATTTGCTTTCCAGTTCGTAACCGAGTTCATTTAAAGTAATATCACTGATCAAACGAGGCAGATTTTCTGCTGTAAGGTTAAATGTCAAATCTTGACCAATAGTTCTTAAGTATTCATTCACCTCGGATTCAATATCGCCCATATCCCATTTTTTAAGTTGAATTAGGGTCGAAAAATATGATTGAGGCAAGGGAATAGCATAGCTGTTTGTGGTGTTCAGCTTATGCTCTTTGAGTTTGATGTGATTACTTTTAAAAGTAGAAACGTCAAATGATTGCTTAAAGTAACATTCAAATTTATTCAAATACAATTTTTTTGTGCGATTGGATTCACATGGTTTGTTGCTAAAACTTACTATGTCCTTATAGTGCGTGAGGCTTAGTACTGAAAATAACAATAAACTATGAATAGGTGAGTCTGTGGCTTTTTCAAGTATGCGTTGCATAATGAGCTGAGCTGTCAATAGATCATAAACACGCGGATTTGATTTACTCATCAAATTGTTTTTTTGATGATGTTGTGCTTGTGCCATTAATTTAATTTTTTGGAAAGCTAAAGAATATTTTTCCTTTTCATCAAAATTAAAACCGTGATCTTGAAGCGTGGACTGTTCCTGATCCTCAATATCATAAGTATCCTCATTACTGCGAAAAGTTGTGAACAGTAAAACTTCATCATCAAGTGAAACTTTTTTATGTCTATATGTTGGTTGATCAATTGGCTTAGAAGACTTTCTGGTTTGACTAGAATGCGTACGTTGTCTTTTTTGCTGTGTAACGATGAAGTTATAAGCATTCTTAATAACACTTAAACGATTGATATCTTCTTCAGACAGACTTGGTAATGAGCGTTTTAGTCGCTCTTTATTTTTACCAATAATAGAATCTAGCTGATTGATGAGCTCTTGTAGATCTGAAGGAATCGAAGTTAAGGTCTTATATATTTTGTTTTTATCGTGATTCGCTAATCTAAAACATCTACATATATCGCAGATAGTAGTTTTATATTTTGAAGTAATCTCATTAAAATTGTTTTCAGTTATATTCTCTGTCTGAGCAATAGATTCAAAAGATTGAATGTTGAAAACTGCCCATTTCAAGGCAATCAATTTATTCTCTGTGGACACATTAAATAGCGAAAACAAATAATGAACTAGGGGTAACTCGGTTTTTGTTCTCTTAAGTTCATTTTTCTGCATTAAATCTATGAGAACGTTTCTTTCACTAGATTTTGTAAAATCTTCTAAGCGAATATTTTCTTCTATTCTTTGTTTATTTATTTTAGCTAAGCCTGTATAAAAAGCCTTGAAAGGTGCTAAATCAACTTTCTCGTAATTTAGATAGGCATGTCCAATCATGTTCATACTTATTGATCCTTTAACGCATTGAGTATGTTGTTTAATGAAAATTGAGCACTTGATTGGTTTTTTGGAAAGCTTGCTGGACTTTGTCTAATTGAAAGTTTTGTGATTTCTCTAAGGGTGTCTAAGGACAGTTGATTGTAGCCAAACACTTGATGTAATTGAGTAGAGGTATAATTTTGATTCAAACAATTTGCGAGAACATCAAGCTTAGAGATGACTTTAAACTGCTTTGATTCTAGTAAATTTAAAACATCCCGTAGAGCTGAAAGAATATTCTCATGATGATCAAGATTCTGATATCCCTTGAATTTAAATTTCAGCGATGGGTCATAGAAATATCCATGTATTCCTGCGAAATGGCTTGTAAATAAATATGTATCTTCCTTATCTGTAATGATGATAGGGATTTCACATTTTGCATCTGACAGAAGTTTAAAAGTGAACTCACGTTGTTGAATCTCAAGCTGAGAAAAAAGTGCATGCCAACACACAAAAGCATGGATGCTTTGTGGGTAGCAATATAAATTCAGGTTTTTGGATGACACCCGAAATGTTTTTAGTACTTTATTCGTTGAATTTGTCATGAGTAAAACCCAATTTTAAGACTGCTTTAGATGACTTTCTTCTTTGGTTGATCGTATTTTGTTTGTGTATTCTTAATATATGCAGGAATTTTTATAATGTAAATATTTTGATGGTTTTATTTAATTTTTATTGCATTTATTTTTTGAAAAATACGTTTATTGAGATTCTTTGGTAAAAGAATACTCATGCCTCATTGGTATTATAATACTCATGGATTTAAATATTTTTACTGCCCATAACTTTTTATTGTGTGTAGTATTTTTTTATATAAATAAATCAATTTATTGCTTTATTTGAATTGTTGTGAGAATTAAAAAATATGCACGTGATTGATTATATGAGTCAGAGATGGATCCGTAAATTTGAACAACTCCTATAAGTGATATTCTG
>NZ_QMBM01000001.1:2491670-2492969 GCF_003289665.1 Acinetobacter sp. SM1B | reverse complement strand
CGGGTTTGTCGGAGACTTTTTTATTTAAGTTAGGCCACCTGACCTAACGGATTAATTTTATCATAGTACATTGCTTCAAAATCAAAAGGTGGCACATAACCTAGTGCACTATGTACACGCTCTTTATTGAACCAATCTACCCAATTTAATGTCGCAAGTTGTACATCCGCTAAACCTTGCCAATCTGCTTTTAAATATTCAATCACCTCTGTTTTGTATAAGCCATTCACTGTTTCAGCCAAAGCATTATCGTATGAATCACCGGTCGTACCGACTGATGCTCGTAAATTTGCTGCTTCTAAACGATTGGTATAACGAATGGAAAGATATTGCACACCTCTGTCACTATGATGAATCACGTTCTTTGGCATGCCTCGATCATGCAATGCTTGCTCCAGTGCATCGAGCACCATGTCTGTATTCATCCGTGTTGATACTTTCCATCCAACAATTGCTCGCGAGAACACATCAATAATAAAGGCGGTATAGACCCAGCCTGAATTTGTTTGAATATACGTAAAGTCAGCGACCCACAGCTGGTCAGGGTGATCAGCACTAAAATTGCGTTTCACCAAGTCATCTGCTCGTTTTTGATCATCTCGGCTATGGGTAGTTTGTTTATTCTTACCTCGCCAAACACCTTGTATACCTAGCTTTTGCATCAATCGAGCAACTGTACAGCGTGCAATAATATAGCCTTCACGTTTCAGTTTTTGCCAAACTTTACGTACACCATATCGACCTGAACTTTCCTTCCAAATTCGTTTAATTTGTTCAGCATGATGCAAGTCATGTAGATCTCGCTTTGCTCGATGTTCTGGGTTTTCGCAGAGATCTAGAGTCCGGTAATAGGTTGAGGGTGCGATCGGTAAAATTCTACAAATCGCCTCGACTCCGTACAGCTCTTTATTATTATGGATAAAATCCACCATTATTTGTGTGGGCGGTCGAGCTCCGCCTGGGCGAAAAAAGCGGCTGCTTTACGTAGAATCTCATTGGCGCGTTGCAGTTCTTTATTTTCGCGTTCGAGTTGTTTGATACGTTCTTGGTCTGAAAGCTGCTGTACTTTAACTGGATTTAGTTTATCTAAATATTTTTGATACCAAACACGTAGTGTTTCAGGAGTACAACCTATTTTGGGAGCAATAGCGGTGATCGCAGCCCAATTCGATGGATAATCTTTTTCAGATTCAATCAATAATTGAACCGCTCTTTCTCTGATTTCAGGGGCATATTTTAATTTTGTCATCGGGATAGTCTCTCAGAATATTGACTCTCCGACAAACCCGGTACGGTTCA
>NZ_QMBM01000001.1:2462770-2491570 GCF_003289665.1 Acinetobacter sp. SM1B | reverse complement strand
CGGGATAGTCTCTCAGAATATTGACTCTCCGACAAACCCGGTACGGTTCATACTATATCAAAAGGGGGACATTTGCATTTCGAGGCAAGGAGTTCAGCATTGCTCGGTACAGGCTTGCAAGGAAGATTTGACCCTATTCCTTTTTTTATAACCAAATTGATTTAGGCACTTAAAATATGAAAATACTTAAATCTATAGTAATAATTAGCAGTAGCTTCTTTTCACTATCATGTCACGCAAAAAGTGTAGATTGGAATGATTACCAGCAAAGTGCTACCCAAATTAAAGAACCAGTTTTATTTCTGGATCAATTTGGTAGATTCTCTCAATTAAATAAAAATTTAAAATTAAGTTTAGTTGATTATGGGGATAAAAACAAAAAATATTCTGGTGGAGATTACATTCTTAAGAGTTATGGCGTCGAAGTTTTAAATAATCAAAAAAATTATATTTTATATCAAGGTACTGTGCCTTTAAAATCAACTGTAGATTTAAAAATACTTTATCAAGATAAAAAAATAGTTGCCTTTCGGATAAGGGAATTTAGTGAATTAGATTATGTGAAAAGACCTTATAAAAAATTTATATCTAACTTTTTTATATATAATAAGTTGTCAAATTTAGTTATTGAAGCTCCAGTAGTAAATTCTTCATCTACTAATTTAGAAAGTGATTATGGGAGTATATTGGCTGGTGATAATTTTTCTTATATTAAAGAAGAGAAAAAATATTTATATAATGCAAATATTAGAGAAAGTAACAGGAAAATTAATGACTATAAATTGATTTTAGATTCAGATTTAAAGTGCTTAACATTTACTCTAGGGTGTGAAAATATTAATTATAGAAATTTTCTTGAAAAATAATTTTTTAGATTGCTACATTATAGTGAATGTAGCATTCATCGACCTTATATTTTACCCTTCCAAAACCTCTTCCAGCAACTCTTCACTCGGCGCAAAGTAATACGCACCATCCATGGGAGTTACGAAGTGGAGCAAACGGTCATGGATTCCATCGCCAGACGTACCGAACATACGCTCTAACATGGCATCAATAATGTTTAAATCTTTGGTGTAGGCAATGAAGAACAGGCCTTGGTCACCACGACCATCACCATAAGGCAGGGAATGACGTAAAATCTCCATTTCTTCACCTTCCTCGTCTTCAACTACTGTACGAGCAACGTGTGCATTGGCAGGTTTTACATCATCATCGAGCTCAATTGATTCAAGCTTGGTACGACCCATCACTTGCTCTTGAGCATCAACTTTTAGCTTTTTCCATTTTTCCAGATTATGCGCATAACGCTGTGCAAAAATAAATGAACCATCCTGGAAAATACCGGCATCTTCACCGACTAAAGCGACTTCAGCGCGATCATCCGGGAATTGCGGGTTTTCAGTACCATCGATGAAGCCAGTAATATCACGTCCATCAAAATAGCGGAAGCAGACACGTTCATCCAGCACTTCAACTTGATCGCGAATTCCTTCAAAGAAAGCCTGACTTAAAGCAAAGCAGATATCAGCACGTGCGCTAGCAATATGAATCAGTACATCTGCAGGAACAACAGGCATATCAAACGAACCTTGAATCGGCTCGAGTTGTTTAAAGCCTACAGGAGCTTGGTGATAAAGTTTCGCCCACAATTCAGGACCAAAAGCCACGCCTGTTTTAATTTGCGCATTAGGATGTTGAGTAATCAGACGATCACGTGTCGTAAATAATTGCTCTAATTGCTCTTTAAAATCTTCAATGCTGAGATCTTTAAGACGTAAAACAATAAAACGAGCATGATCTGAAGGTAATGGCAAAATTACAGATTGGGCTGTCATTCATGGCTCCTGTAATAAAAATTCCTGTATTTAATCGAACTATTGTGCCTGAAGCCATACAGGGTGAATAGTATTCAGATTAAATTTTAGCGAGATTTTGATCTGAATATATTTGAAAAGTCATATAATACGCTTCAAGTTTTCTATCGAGCAGATTCATGTCCTATCAAGTTTGGTTTGCCTACATGCTGGCCTGTTGGGTGATTAGCATTTCCCCGGGTGCGGGCGCCATTGCTTCGATGTCGAGTGGCCTGAATTACGGTTTTCGACATGGCTACTGGAATGCTTTAGGCTTGCAGCTGGCTTTACTGGTTCAAATCGCCATTGTCGCTGCCGGGGCAGGGGTACTGTTTGCGACATCACCTTGGGCATTTCTGCTGGTGAAATGGTTCGGTGTGGGCTATCTGCTCTATCTAGCATATTTACAGTGGACTGCGCCGATGCAGTCGATTGAGATTCAACATGAATTAACCCGTAAGTCAGCGGGGAAATTGGTGCTGTATGGTTTTCTTGTGAATATGAGTAATCCAAAGGCAATTGTGTTCCTGCTTGCGGTGTTGCCACAGTTTCTGGATCTGTCCAAACCTCAGTGGATTCAGTACGTGATTATGGCAGCAACCATGGTCACCATTGATCTGATTGTGATGGCGGGTTATACCGGATTGGCAGCGAAAGTTTTAAGATTATTGACATCAGCAAAGCAACAAAAAATATTAAATCGCAGCTTTGCCGTGCTGTTTGCCTGCGCTGCAACCTTGCTCAGTTTGGTGCATCAGGCTTAAACATAAAGGTGCATCACGCAAAAATAAAACAATGTGATGTCGCTAACTTTTGAATACAAAACATAAAAATAATAAAAGAGGTATTCCTATGTCTGGTCAATTCGACTGCGTGTCTATTATTAAAAAACCAACCATCCACGAATATGGCTGTTGTATCAGTCATTGCATTCAGTTGTCGGATGGCACTCAAAAAACTTTAGGTGTGTTCCTGCCGACAGAACAGCCAATCGTGTTTGAAACTGCTGTAGCAGAACGTCTGGAAATTATTTCCGGTGAATGTCTGGTGCAGATCGGTGAGGATGCGCATTATCAGCGTTATGTACCAGGACAATCTTTCTATGTACCTAAACATAGTCGATTTAAACTGTTATGCCGAGAAGTTGTGGATTATGTTTGCCACTTTGAATAGGGGGTGAACTTACTCAGGTCGAATTTTTAGCTGTTTCAAAAAATCTTGTTCGGTCATCACGATAATGCCGTGTTGTTGCAACAGGGCAGCAGTGACGCCTTGGCCTTGAATTTTTGTCCTAGTAAATGATCCATCATAAATCAGGTCACTGCCACAAGATGGGCTATTGGCTTTGAGGATGGCATGTGTCACTTGAAATCTTCGGGCAAGATCTAAAGCAGCATAGGCGCCTTGAATAAAAGCCTCTGAAATATCTGTACCATTTATATCGACAACATGAGCGTGGCGTAGCAGTATATCGTGACCATTTCCAGATTGAATCTCGGCAGGCGGGCGGGGGATGGCTAAGCCACCACTGACTTCAGGGCAAAGACTGACATATTGAGCAGGTAGCAGATGTTGCAGTAGTTCCTTGAGCAGACAATCCTGTCCATCGTAACGGACTTTATGACCGAGCAAACAGGCACTAATCAAATAGCGTTTGCTCAGCATGACTTAACTCATTTTCTTAAATTTCTGGATACAGAAGATCAGGGCAAACAGCACTGACATGGTCAGGACAATGGTTAGACCTGTCGAAGTATTGAGGCCTGCACTTGACCAGAGACCAACTGTTACCCCAATCTGAGCAATCACGAAGGCCCAGATCACCATTTGTCTTGGTGAGTTCGCCAGCAAGCGAGCCGTCAGTGCCGGAATGACCAGCAGGGCTCCCATTAGAAGTGAACCTACTGCTCGAAGTGCCAATACGGTGAATAGGGCCAGTAACAACATAAAGATCAGGCGTTGTAATTTGGCATTCACACCTTCGCTGATCGCCATATCAGGATCAATGGCAATCTGGATCTGTGCCTGCCAGCTTTTATAAATCACAGCCAGTGCAACAATAATCACCACAGCAAAAGTGGGTAAATCATTCCAGGAAATCGTCAGCAAATCACCGAACAGATAACTCAGCAGTTCTGGTCTTAAACCCGGTAAATGCTGAATGAACAATAAGCCTGAGCAGAGTAGGGTGGCTGAGCAGAGGGCAAGCAAAGCATCGTTCGGTAAGCGAGGATCATACAGCACCCATAAAATAGCCACCAGCAACAGGGCAATAAAGGTCACACCGATCCACAGCGGTAGACTCATGGCACCAGCAATGGCAACACCCAATAAAGTGCCATGTGCCATGGTATCAGCAAAGAAAGACATACGACGCCACAGCATCAGACAGCCCAGCGGAGCAGTCAAAAATACCAATAGTGTTCCCATGATCCATGCAGGTAAAAGGAGTTGTAACCAGTCCATCATGGCTTAAGCTTCCGGCTCGGGGTGAATATGCGGTCGTGTATCATGCTGACAGGGTGTTGCAGAGTCGCCATGGGCACAGTGATCATGATGATGCTGGTAGAACACCCGATTGGTGCCAAAGATCGCCTGATATTCTGGATGTTGCTGCACACTTTCCGGTAATCCGCTACAGCAAATATGTTTATTCAGACAAACTACACGATGCGTACCTTGCATCACCCATTGCAGGTCATGTGAGACCATTAAAATGGCACAGCCATATTTTTCTGGCAGGCTACGCACATATTCATACAGTTCGGCTTCGGATTGGATATCCAGACCTTGCATGGGTTCGTCTAGAACCAGGATATCCGGCTGGCGTAGTAAAGCGCGTGCTAATAATACACGTTGACGCTCACCGCCAGAAAGCTGTTGAACTTTGGAATTTTCCAGCTTGGCAATACCGGTATCACGGATGATTTCAGCTTTAATAGCTGAAGGACATTTCTCGAGTGCCAACAGATCTTTTACCCGTAGCGGCAAGCTATGTGAAGGATTGAATTTTTGTGGCACATAAGAAAATTTCAGCTTACGCGCCGTATTAATCTCACCGGATTGCGGTTTCACAATTCCGAGCATAACTTTAATTAAAGTCGACTTGCCGGCACCATTTGGACCAATGAGTGTGACAATCTCTTTCTCCTGCAAAGAGAAATCAATGGCTTTTAAGATGTCCCGCTGATCGATATTGACCCAAATTTTAGAAAGTTGAATCAGCGGTACGGGAGTTAGGCTTTGTTGCGACACTGCTGACAGATTCCTGAAATCTCAATGATGCTGTGATGAGCACTAAAATCATCTGAGCTTGCTAATGCGTCGAGCTGATCCAGTAATCCTTGTGCAGATGCTTCTTTTACGGCTTTACATTCGGTACAAATCAGGAAAGCTGCTTGGTGACCTTCACGTGGATGACAGCATGGAATATAGGCATTAATAGAAGTCAGACGGTGAATAAAGCCTTTTTCTAATAAAAAGTCGAGCGTGCGGTATACTGTGGGTGGTGCCGCAGGACGATCACTATTATTTTTAATCTTGGCCAACAGGTCATAGGCGCCCATGGGACCTGAAGCATTTAAAATCAGTTCGAGGACTTCCTTACGCAAGGGCGTAAGTCGCGCACCAGTTGCTGCACACAGGCTTTCCGCTTCAGCCAGGCGTTGTTCCACGTTCGGATGATCGTGTACGCCGTGCAATGCGTTGTGGTGTTCGTGCGAACAGGAACCCATAGTTCACCTCAAGTGCGAAACTGAAATTAAAAGAATTTTAAATCTTATCATGAAGCGTTATCAGTTTCGATTAGGCATAGGTATTTTTGCAAATTTGTTATATTATAACACTTAGTGTTTTTACCGCGATTTTCTCCCATGTCCCGTTTCTTTGCGTTCTGTGCCCTGGCTTTATTGAGTACCTTAAGTTGGTCACAAAGTCTGGTGTTATCTACGCATCCAATTTACCTGATTGCCAAAAAAATTACCCAAGGGGTAGAGCAGCCAACCTTATTATTGGCCAATCAGACTGGACATGATGTCAGCCTGACCCCAGCACACCGTAAAACCATTCAGGATGCGGGGCTGGTGATCTGGCTGGGACAGGCCCATGAAGCGCCTTTAGCAAAAGTACTCGAAGAAAGTAATAAAAGTATCGCAATTCTGGATTCCAGCATTATTAATCCTTTGCCAATGCGTAATCCGCGTGGTGAAGCCTTAAAAAATACGGTTGATACACATGTCTGGCTGGACCCAAATAATGCAGTTCGCATCGGTTTCTTTATTGCTGCGCTGCGTTCACAGCAAATGCCACAGTACCGTGAAACTTACTGGAAAAATGCACGTGCTTTTGCACAAAATATGCTAACGACAGCACAACGTTATAGTTCAACTTCTAAGCCACGCCCCTATTGGTCATATCATGATGCCTATCAATATCTAGAGCGTCCGCTAAACCTGAAGTTTATGGGTGCACTCACCGATGATCCGCATGTGTCACCAACGGTTGCACAGATCAAGTACCTGCAGGATACCCGCGCACAGACCAAAATGTGTCTGCTGGCTGAGGGACATGCCAATGCCAATCAGTACAGAAAACTGAACCCGGTAGTTTTCCAGCATGTAGACGAAAGCATGAATGGGGCAGGGGACTTTATCCAAGGCTGGCAACAATTAGCTGATCAAACGAACAAATGTGTGCTAAATTCTCGATAATGATTAAAAAGTGATCGAGTTTTGCTTAGTTTAGAAACGATTGAACCATCGAATTTTTCGAAGCTAAGCTCGGGAAAAGATTGCATGTTAAGGGGTGTAACTCTATAATGCCTGCGATTAAAAATAATCATCAGCTAAACTTGTCAAGCATGATTGCTGTGAGTGAATAAATAATGAGCCGAACTAGTCGCTTGATTGACCGACGATTAGCGAAAGCTTTGGTCATCTTGCAAGCAGTAATGATACCCGTTTCAGCGTTGTTAGGTTGGGTTCTGAAGGACACAACCGCAGCCTTGAGTGCAGCCTTGGGTGCATTCGTATGTTGGCTGGCGACCTGCTACTTTAGCTGGCAGTCGTTTCGTGCTGCGGGCGCGCGAGCTTCCAAACAAGTTCTATCGAACATGTATAGGGGCATGCTCGGTAAGTTTGCAATTGTGATTGTTGGATTCATTTTGATTTTAAGCAATGTCAAGCCGTTATCCCCGGTTGCATTGTTTTGTGGTTTTATACTCGTTCAAGCCATGTCGTGGGTCGCTCCGTTTTGGGTGTCACGTCTACAAAGACGAGTTTAAGCGCAGCAAAAATTGAAAAGTTTTTTCAGAAATAAGCGAGATATCAAGCAGCACGCGATATTCGTAAGTTTCATTAGTTTTTGACATTGACCAGGTGTGATTTATGGCTGCTGAAGAACATGCCCTTACTTCGACCGAGTACATCAAGCACCACTTGACCAACATGACCTATGGCAAAATGCCGGACGGTACATGGAAATTGGCCGAGAATGGTGCTGAAGCTCAACAGATGGGGTTCACTGCTATTCACTTGGATTCAATGGGTTGGTCAATCGGCCTTGGTATTCTTTTCTGTTTCATGTTCTGGATCGTAGCGAAAGCTGCAAACTCTGGTGTTCCTACCAAGTTCCAGTCTGCAATCGAAATGATTATCGAGTTTGTTGACTCAAGTGTACGCGATACTTTCCACGGAAAATCGCGTTTGATCGCTCCACTAGCGCTAACCATCTTCGTGTGGATTTTCCTCATGAACTTGATGGACTTGATCCCTGTTGACTGGATTCCTTATATCGCTCAACACGTGATTGGTAGCCTTCTTGGTATTGATCCGCACCACGTTTACTTCAAGATCGTTCCATCTACTGACCCTAACATTACCCTTGGTATGTCATTGTCTGTATTTGCGCTTATCTTGTTTTACAGTATTCGTGAGAAAGGCATTGGCGGTTTCGTTGGTGAGCTTGCACTTAACCCATTTAACCCAAGTAACCCAGTTGCAAAAGCGTTACTCATTCCAGTGAACTTGATTCTTGAATTGGTAACCTTCCTTGCACGTCCAGTTTCATTGGCTCTACGACTGTTCGGTAACATGTATGCGGGTGAGTTAATCTTCATTCTTATCGCGTTATTACCGTTCTGGATCCAGTGGGCGTTATCTGTGCCTTGGGCGATCTTCCACATTCTTGTTATTACGCTACAGGCATTCATTTTCATGATGCTGACTATCGTATACTTGAGCATGGCAAGCGAAAAGCATTAATGGTATTGCCTAACTGTCACGGGATGGTTGGGCACAATTTTTTAACTTAATTTGGTATAAAACCTAACCTCTGAGGAATTATCATGGAACTCACTTTAGGTCTAGTTGCAATTGCATCTGCTATCTTGATCGCTTTCGGTGCTTTAGGTACTGCGATTGGTTTTGGTCTTTTAGGCGGCCGTTTCCTTGAAGCTGTAGCTCGTCAACCAGAATTGGCTCCACAACTTCAAACTCGTATGTTCTTAATCGCGGGTCTTCTTGATGCTGTGCCTATGATCGGTGTTGGTATTGGCTTGTTCTTCATCTTCGCTAATCCATTTGTAGGTTAATCAGCTTAATTCCGAAATTCACTATTTGAGGAATTTGCAATGAATATCAACCTCACATTGTTTGGCCAAGCGATTGCGTTTGCGATTTTCGTCGCATTCTGCATGAAGTTTGTATGGCCACCACTAATCAATGCGATTAGTGAACGTCAGCGTAAAATCGCTGATGGCTTAAATGCTGCTGAAAAAGCGAAGGCTGACCTTGCAGATGCGCAAGCACAAGTGAAAGCTGAACTGGACGCGGCAAAAGCACAAGCGGCTCAATTGATCGAACAAGCGAACCGTCGTGCAGCGCAATTGGTAGAAGAAGCTCGTACTCAAGCGTCAGCTGAAGGTGAGCGTATTCGTCAACAGGCTAAAGAAGCTGTTGATACTGAAATCAATTCTGCTCGCGAAGAATTACGTCAACAAGTGGCTGCTCTTGCAGTTGCTGGCGCTGAGAAAATTCTTAGCCAGCAAGTTGACGCAGAAGCTCACAATGCCATGCTGACTCAGCTGGCTGCTAAACTTTAAGAGAGGCGGATTATGGCCGAACTCTTGACGTTGGCACGCCCTTACGCTAAAGCAGCATTTGCTTACGCTTCTGAGCAAGGTACAGCTGACTCTTGGTCAACTGCACTTGAATTGCTCAGTGCTGCGGTGCAAGACGAAGCATTTTCAGCTTATCTAAATCGCCCTGAGTTGACACCTGCTGAGCAGGTGACACTTTTTGCTAAAGTTTTAGGCGAAGACCAAACGCCTGCAGTGTCAAACTTTTTGACAATGCTTGCTGAAAACGCACGTTTGGCTTTGCTTCCTGAAATTGCTGCAGAATATGAACAGCTCAAATCACAGAATAACAATACTGTGGATGTTGTGATTGAATCAGCATTCCCATTGACTTCTGTACAGGAACAACTCCTTACTCACGCATTAGAGAAAAAATTCGAAGCGGCGGTAAATGTTTCTGTAGAAGTTAAACCAGAGCTTATTGCTGGTGTGGTTATTCGTGCAGGCGACCAAGTGATAGATGATTCTGCGCTTAATAAGCTTGAAAAAATGCGTACTCGTCTTCTTGCTTAAGAAATAAGAAGACTGAACTTTAAAAAGATTGAGGTATAGCGCAATGCAACAACTGAATCCATCCGAGATCAGTGCGCTCATTAAACAGCGTATCGGCGATCTGGACACCAGCGCGACCGCTAAAAACGAAGGTACCATTGTTATGGTATCCGACGGTATTGTGCGTATTCACGGCCTTGCTGATGCAATGTACGGTGAAATGATCGAATTCGACGGCGGCTTATACGGTATGGCACTGAACCTAGAACAGGATTCAGTGGGCGTCGTTGTTTTAGGTAACTACTTAAACCTTCAAGAAGGTCAAAAAGCGCGTTGCACAGGTCGTGTATTAGAAGTTCCGGTTGGTCCAGAACTTTTAGGCCGTGTAGTAGATGCTCTTGGTAACCCGATTGATGGTAAAGGCCCTATTGATGCAAAACTGACTGATGCTGTTGAGAAAGTAGCACCAGGCGTAATTTGGCGTCAATCAGTGGATCAACCTGTACAAACTGGTTATAAATCAGTAGATACAATGATCCCAGTAGGCCGTGGTCAGCGTGAGTTGATCATTGGTGACCGTCAGACTGGTAAAACAGCTATGGCGATCGATGCGATCATCGCTCAGAAAAACTCTGGCATTAAATGTGTATACGTAGCAATTGGTCAAAAACAATCGACTATCGCTAACGTTGTGCGCAAGCTAGAAGAAACTGGCGCTATGGCGTATACAACTGTTGTAGCGGCAGCGGCAGCGGATCCAGCAGCAATGCTTTTCCTTGCTCCGTACTCAGGCTGTACAATGGGCGAATACTTCCGTGACCGCGGTGAAGATGCTCTGATCATCTATGATGACTTGTCTAAACAAGCTGTAGCATATCGTCAAATTTCATTGCTTCTTCGTCGTCCACCAGGTCGTGAAGCTTACCCAGGTGACGTGTTCTATCTACATTCACGTCTACTTGAACGTGCTTCTCGTGTATCTGCTGACTACGTTGAGAAATTCACTAACGGTGAAGTTAAAGGCCAAACTGGTTCATTAACTGCATTGCCGATTATTGAAACTCAAGCGGGTGACGTATCTGCATTCGTACCAACCAACGTAATTTCGATTACTGACGGTCAGATCTTCCTTGAAACATCATTGTTCAATGCGGGTATTCGTCCTGCTGTGAATGCGGGTATCTCTGTATCTCGTGTTGGTGGTTCTGCGCAGACTAAAGTCATCAAGAAATTGTCTGGTGGTATCCGTACTGCACTTGCACAGTACCGTGAATTGGCAGCGTTTGCTCAGTTCGCTTCTGACCTTGACGAAGCAACTCGTAAACAGCTTGAACACGGTCAACGCGTAACTGAGCTTATGAAGCAAAAACAATATGCTCCATACTCAATCGCTGACCAAGCTGTATCAGTTTATGCATCTAACGAAGGCTATATGGCTGACGTAGAAGTGAAGAAAATCGTAGACTTTGATGCTGCGTTAATTTCTTACTTCCGTTCAGAACATGCTGCAGTTATGCAAAAAGTTGACGAGACTGGTGCTTGGGACAAAGATATCGAAGCTGAATTCAAAGCGGGTATTGAAAAGTTCAAAGCGACTCAAACTTACTAATTTAGCAACTTGCTAATTAGTGTTGGTTTGGTTCACGGAATCAACCTTCGAGGGCTCGAAAGGGCCTTCGAATACTAGGTTAAGCGTATGGCAAATTTAAAAGAAATTCGCGCCAAAGTAGCTAGTATCAAAAGCACGCAGAAAATTACTCGCGCGATGCAGATGGTAGCAGCTTCTAAGATGCGTCGTGCGCAAGAGCGCATGGCTCAAGGCCGTCCGTATGCCGAAAATATGCACCGTGTAATTGCTCACTTGGTTCAAGCGAATCCTGAATACAAACACCGTTATATGGTTGAACGTCCTGTAAAGCGCGTTGGCTATATCATCGTGTCATCAGATCGCGGCCTTGCTGGTGGTTTGAACATTAACCTGTTCAAGAAAGTGGTAAAACACGTTCAACAGCAACAAGAGCAGTCAATTGAAGTTCAATTTGCTTTGATTGGTCAAAAAGCGGTTTCGTTTTTTAAAAACTACGGCGGTAAAGTACTTGGTGCAACCACTCAAGTGGGCGACACTCCAAGTCTTGAACAGTTATCTGGTTCTGTACAGGTGATGTTAGACGCTTACGATAAAGGCGAGTTAGATCGTATTTATCTAGTATCTAACGGCTTTGTCAACGCCATGACTCAAAACCAAAAGATCGAACAGCTTGTTCCTTTAGCAGCTGCTGAAGAAGACAAGACGCTTAACCGTCAATACGGTTGGGACTATATCTACGAGCCTGAAGCTGAAGAGCTTTTAAATGGCTTGTTGGTTCGTTACATCGAGTCTGTGGTGTATCAAGGTGTGATCGAAAACATCGCGTGTGAGCAGTCTGCTCGTATGGTTGCAATGAAAGCTGCAACAGATAACGCGGGTGATTTGATCAAGAACCTGCAACTTATTTATAACAAGCTGCGTCAAGCCGCGATTACTCAGGAAATTTCTGAGATCGTTGGTGGTGCCGCTGCCGTTTAACATATATTAGTTTGAATTGAGGAGACAGCAATGAGTAGCGGTCGTATCATTCAGATCATCGGCGCGGTTATCGACGTCGAGTTTGAACGCAACAGCGTTCCTAAGATCTATGACGCTCTCCAAGTTGACGGTACTGAAACTACATTAGAAGTTCAGCAACAACTTGGTGATGGCGTAGTTCGTACTATTGCAATGGGTTCTACTGAAGGCCTTAAGCGTGGTTTGAACGTAACTAACACTAACGCTCCGATTTCTGTACCAGTAGGTACAGCGACTCTAGGTCGTATCATGGACGTTCTTGGTCGCCCGATCGATGAAGCTGGTCCAGTTGCAACTGAAGAGCGTTTACCAATTCACCGTCAAGCGCCTTCTTATGCAGAACAAGCGGCTTCTACTGACCTTCTAGAAACTGGTATTAAAGTCATTGACTTACTATGCCCGTTCGCGAAAGGTGGTAAAGTTGGTCTGTTCGGTGGTGCCGGTGTTGGTAAAACTGTAAACATGATGGAGTTGATCAACAACATCGCGAAAGCGCACTCAGGTTTATCTGTGTTCGCTGGTGTTGGTGAGCGTACTCGTGAAGGTAACGACTTCTATCACGAGATGAAAGACTCTAACGTTCTAGACAAAGTAGCAATGGTCTACGGTCAGATGAACGAGCCACCAGGTAACCGTCTACGTGTAGCGTTGACTGGTCTGACTATGGCTGAGTACTTCCGTGATCAAAAAGACGAAAACGGTAAAGGCCGTGACGTACTATTGTTCGTTGACAACATCTATCGTTATACACTAGCAGGTACTGAAGTATCAGCACTTCTAGGCCGTATGCCATCTGCAGTAGGTTATCAGCCTACACTTGCAGAAGAGATGGGTGTTCTTCAAGAACGTATTACTTCAACTAAGTCGGGTTCGATTACATCTATTCAAGCTGTATACGTACCTGCCGATGACTTAACAGATCCATCGCCTGCAACTACGTTTGCTCACTTGGACGCAACTGTTGTATTGAGCCGTGACATCGCTTCTCAAGGTATTTACCCTGCGATCGATCCACTTGACTCTACTTCACGTCAGCTAGATCCACTTGTAGTAGGTACTGAGCATTACGAAATCGCTCGTTCAGTTCAAAACGTTCTTCAACGTTATAAAGAATTGAAAGACATTATCGCAATTCTTGGTATGGACGAATTGTCAGAAGAAGACAAACTTACTGTATACCGTGCACGTAAGATCCAACGTTTCTTCTCTCAACCGTTCCACGTAGCTGAAGTGTTTACTGGTGCTCCTGGTAAACTTGTACCGCTTAAAGAAACGATTCGTGGCTTTAAAGGTCTTCTAGCTGGTGAATACGATCACATCCCAGAACAAGCGTTCTATATGGTTGGTGGTATTGACGAAGTGATTGCTAAAGCTGAGAAACTTTAATTAGTTCCCTAATTTAGGAGATTCTCATGGCGACTATGCAATGTGACGTTGTAAGTGTTCAAGAGTCTTTGTACTCAGGCACTGTAACTATGCTAATTGCTAAAGGTGCTGGCGGCGAGTTAGGTATTATGCCTGGTCACGCTCCGCTGGTAACTTTGCTCCAACCTGGCGCGATCCGCGTTATTTTGGAAAACGGTACAGAAGAATTAATCTATGTATCTGGTGGTGTTCTAGAAGTTCAACCGCATGTTGTTACGGTTCTTGCTGATACAGCAGTCCGTGCAGAAAACTTGGATGAAGCGGCAATTATTGAAGCGCGTAAACACGCTGAACAATTGCTAGCAAATCAAAAGGGCGATTTGGACGCTGCTGCTGCTTTGGCTGCTCTTGCAGAAACTGCTGCTCAGCTGGAAACGATCCGCAAAATCAAAAACCGCGCAATGTAACTGCCGGTTTAAGATTGAAGAAACCACCCGAAAGGGTGGTTTTTTTATGCCCAATTTTTTTGGAAATTTGCACCTTCAGAGTTTGGCTTTATCGTTGGTTTCTTAATATTAATTGTTAGGGGAATAGGGAAGTCATTCCCAATAATGACAGCTTCACCAGGTTGTAAGCTTGGAAGGAAGTCAGAAGCTGCTTTATCAATTTCACCACATGCTCTTTCTACAATCTCACGATCTCGATCGTTTGTGAGACGATGAACAATTAAAGTTCCAAGTTGGCTAAGAACACCTTCCGTAATATCTCTAGGTCTTTGAGTTGCTAAGCAGATATTTAAACCAAATTTTCGACCTTCTTTTGCAATAAGCTCAAAAGCATCAAGTTTTGCTAAGGTATCTTCATTACCAATTGTTTTTCCTATGAAGTTATGTGCTTCATCTAGGAAAATAACTAGTGGTTTCTCTATAAAAGATAATTCTCGTGCTTTATTTAATAGTAATCGACCAATGACATTAGAAATAACTTCTCGAGCCTTAAATTCGAAACCAATTGCACTCATATCTATTCGTAAAAGTTTTTTACTAGAGTCGCTATAGAAAATATTCAATTCATCTAAAAGAGATGAATTTTGGTTTTGTTCGAAAACAAATCTAAAAGTATGTGAATTAATTAAACCGTTAATTCGAGTTAGTAATGATAAGCAGTGATTAAAATTGAAATCGTCTGCTATATAATTTGCACCTCTTAAGGTTACATACTCTTCTTTGATTTGTGCACATAATTTTGTGGGGTCAAAAGGGGTATGGGGTATTTCTAACAAGTACCGATCGCGAATTGATCTTATGGCAATCTTATAATTTTCTTCAGGTTGTCCAATTTTTATGAAAACTCCATTTTGAATCATTTCAGAATGCAGAGAATTCTGTTCAAGAAGCTTAACGAGCCTTAGACTTCTAATAGCTTCTCTAAACTTTGGACCTTGGGATTTTCCTGCTGGTTCGAACAAAGCTATAAAATCACTTTCTTCAAAGCAATCAGGTGGTATTTTTATGGCAGTAGAGCTTTCGGCAGGATTAGTTGGACTACCTAAGTGAACATTAGTTACTGAATTATCGTCAAATTTACTATATTCACCAGTTGGGTCTAATAAGATGATTTTGGAGTTAAATCTTAAACATTCTTCTAAGATTCGAGCTGTCGTATAGCTTTTTCCTCCGCCCGTTGCACCTAAAATACCTAAATGACGTCCAAATAGTTTTTCCGGTGTTATAGAAATTCCACAACTGTCATTTAAAATTGATCCAATATGTAAATTTATATTTGGATCTCCTTTTTGCATTTTCTGAGGAATTTTTGCAATAAATTCATGCGGTGCTGAATAAATTAAATCATTTATACTTGGATAGTAATCCACACCTGCTGATACTCTTAGATCATCCATTTGGATTGTTCCAAGAAGTTGTACACGGCCTACGATATCCAAATTTGACTTCGCTAAATCATCTTTCTTTATTTCTATGATACGTCCTAAAACTAAGTTGACTTGGCTTTCAATAATAACAAATTCACCAACTTCACCTTTGCCATAACGATTTCCACCAAAATATGTAGGTTCATGATTGTCATTGATGTATTTGAATTGAATACTACTAGCATTAATTGAATTTACTTTTCCAAACATCAGTTCAGGTTGTAAAATCCCATTAAACATGATGACCTCCAAATGCTTTTTGGAGATTCTCGTAAAGATTTTCAGCAGGTGATAATGCTGTTAAATCAGGAATAATTTCTGATAGTTTTCCAAAATCACTATTTATAAAGATTATTTCATCATTTTTTCGAGTGTCTGCAACATGTTTTAATCTCTCCCAATACGGTGAAGTGGAGTTGGCATCTTTTAGAAAGTCATTTTTTAGAGTTGGTGTGCAAATAATAACTTTAAGATGTGGATTTGAATAAATGGCAGAAAGGATAGGTTCAGATAGATGATCGTCGTTAAAGCCAAATCCAACAATAATTAAACACGTATTAGGCTCTAGTAGCGCATGGTTAAATCTAGAGATTAGTTCTAGGTGTGGCTGTATATATGATTGCTGGTATTTACCTTTAGCTGGAAAAATCATACAACTTTGTTCAGCTTCTACCTTATCGACCTGTTGGACTGGGTAGCCATTTTCTCTTTTCCAATTAACAGATCCATGCAACTTGTATAGCTGAAACACGCCTTCAAGATACTGAGGATTGTTTAAGTTTATTGTCGGACTTCTTTTGATGATATCTAGATCAAAGAACTTCGGATCATATATACGAGGAAATGAAAAAGAAAAACCATCTATAACAGTAATCCCTAATTTATTAGCAGCTGTTTCAAAACATGTATCGTAGTTTGTTGTAAATAACTTAATACGAGGGTCTTTTGATTTTCTTCGGGACAATTTCCTAATAAATTCACGATGTTTAGTCAATTGTTCTTGTTCATTCGTAATAAATTGGCAGGCTTCTAAAATCTTTCTTTTACAACTTAGGACAAATTCTCTTGTTGATATGCAGTCGTCTTCTTTTGTGATTTGAATAAAAGATTCGCAATGTGAAAGACATTCTTCAATATTTTTATATTTTTCTTCAACTACATAAGTATCATACTTACTTTCGTTAAAAGCTCTATTACTTAGTTCATGCATGTCATTTTTGGTGCATCGCTCCCATAAATTCCACATCGATGGACCATTTATAGGTGAACCTAAAGAAGTACCACTACCTGCAAGTATCATAATATTGGGCATTTGAATTGCTGTTTTTAATTTTTGAGAAAGCAGTTCTTTAGTATTTCTTTGACTTTCTAATCGAGTTTTCTCATCTGCAATTTCTTTTTCTGTGGTTGGTGGTGGGGGTAGAGGTGGTGCAGATTCTCCTTCTTCAAGAATAAATTTATCATTATCAAATCTATTCCATAGCCCTGTCTGAAAGTCATAAAGCTCAAAAGTACTTATTTTCATAATTGTAGATAGTTGAAATTTATATTATTTGAATAATATTTAATCTTTTATGTTATTTCAAAGGAATATTACTTCTTTCGATGTATTAAGCAAAAATTATAAATTAATACTAAGTAAAATCTAATTTTGTACCACTCGATATAACTTTTACCCTTTCTCAGTAATGTTTTGAACCAATCTGTAAACATTCCCTGATCATAAAAAAATCAATGCTAAGTTAAGTGATTACCCCAGATACAAGCTTGTTTAAGTTGAATTGACGAGGTCAAAAACAAGCGAAACTTATAATTTAAAGAAAAGGGAAAGTCATGGCATATCAATCTATTAACCCATTTACCAATCAAAAATTGAAAGACTATCCGCCACATACAGATGAGCATATACAAAATGCGCTGGATCAGGCAGAACAGATTCTCAAGTCAGACTGGCCACAACAGATTGATCAACGTATTGAAGTACTAAGGAATATCGCGCAAAAATTACGTGAACAAAAAACCGAACTGGCGAAGCTCATGACGCTGGATATGGGTAAACTGATTAAACAGAGTGAAGGTGAAATTGAATCTTGCGCCAAAATTGCCGAATACTTCGCTGATCACGCCAAAGAGTTTCTAGCTCCGGTGTCTTATGAAACGGAACTCGGCGAAGCATGGGTAGAGCATCATCCTCTGGGTATTGTGATGGCCGTTGAACCATGGAACTTCCCATTCTATCAATTGATGCGTGTCTTTGCCCCAAACTGCGCAATTGGCAATCCGGTCCTGGCCAAACATGCGGGTATTGTGCCGCAATGTGCCGAAGCCTTTGAAAAGCTGGTGCTGGAAGCAGGTGCACCAAGAGGTGTCTGGATTAACCTGTTTATCAGTTCTGATCAGGTTCAAGAGATTATTGCTGATCCGCGTGTACAGGGTGTAGCCTTGACGGGTTCAGAAGGTGCCGGAAGTGCCGTAGCAGAACAGGCCGGTAAATACATTAAAAAATCTACCTTGGAACTTGGTGGTAATGATGTTTTTATTGTACTGGATGATGCTGATCTGGAAAAAGCCATTAAAATTGGCTGTCAGGCCCGGGTAAATAACTCAGGCCAAGTCTGTACTGCGGCCAAACGCTTTATTTTGCATGAAAAAATCGCTGATGAATTTAAAGCAGGTATGCTGAAAGCTTTTCAGGAACTGAAAATTGGTGACCCACTCGACCCTGAAACAACACTGGCACCTTTATCATCAGCGGACGCTCTGGAAAAACTGACCAAACAGGTCGATAAGGCGGTAGCGCATGGTGCTACTGTGCTGACAGGTGGCAAGCCTATCGAGCATGCAGGTAACTTTTATGAGCCGACAATTCTAGAAAATATCAGCCGTGATAATCCGGCCTGGTATGAAGAATTCTTTGGTCCAGTTGCCCAGATTTATGTCGCGAAGGATGAAGATGAAATCGTTTCGATTACCAACGATTCGCATTATGGTTTGGGCGGTGTGATTCATTCTCAAGATATCGAGCGTGCCAAAAAACTGGCTTCACGAGTTGAAACCGGCATGATCTGGATTAACTGGTTTACCGATACCGCACCAGAGCTGCCATTTGGTGGTATCAAAAACTCTGGTTATGGGCATGAATTATCGATTGACGGTTTCAGAGAATTCACCCAAAAACGTTTAGTCGTCGTGAAAAGTCCTAAAGAATAATGACTTTTCTGCCTTATCCTTCCAGTAAAGAAGCGGCTTACTAAACCGCTTCTTCTATTAATCTATATTTAATAGTAATAAACCAGTCTGGTGACTGGTTTATCAGGGAGCCTAGGTCATCTATAAAACTGAGATCAACTTTCCTGTTCTGCTGCCTGGGATTGTTTCTCAGGAATCATCATTGCGGCCAGCTTGATCATTTCAGACTGGATATTTCCCATCTGTTTTTCCAGCTTCTGGAAATCCACCTGACTGAAATCCATCTGGCCATTCAGGAAAGGAGATGCCAATGCTTGCTGGTTGGCATTCATCAGGTTGCTACGTACCTGATCAACTTCCTGACTTTTCAAGTTTAAGCCACTTAAAGTCTGATTAAAGCCTTTTAATTGCTGTTGCAATTGCATTGCGGCGCTTTGCAATTGAGAAGTATCTTTTTCACTGACCGCAGTTTCCAGTTCAGTCTGGGTTTGCTTCAGCTGGGTCACGTAATCACCAGCCTTTAACTGCAAATCGGCCACATCACGTACGATGTAGAACATATTGCCACTTTTAAGGTCTGCAGAAGATTGCTGTACTTCAGTATTTTCTGATACTGCTGTCTGTTCTTCTGCTACATCCTGTTGCTCCGGTTTTTCAGTATATGAAGCAGGGGCAGAAACCTGATCACATCCCAGCAAACTCAATGCACCTGCAAAAAGGGCAAAAGGTAGTACGCTATTTTGGAGAATTTGCTTAAATTTCATTGGGGTGCTCATCATTTACTGCTTACAGACATTAATATAGGGATGAAATTTGTAGAAAATGCGGAGAGTTGCAAATGAATAACAAAAAAGGCCTCACTATAGCTATTCAAGCATAAAAAAAGAGCGCCAAAGCGCTCTTTTTTCACCGAGGAGAGCAGGGTTTAAGCTGCGATAATTTTAATGACCTTATCGTTAACGACATTCATCAGAATATAGTCGCCATTCACTTTAATCCATTGTTGATTTCTACCTGGCTTGTTGAGTCGTTTATATTTGCTGTGATCCACTTTATAGATTTTACTTTGGTATTGGTTTGGGACTTTTTGACCTACTCGCCAATCACGTGATGGATCAACTTTTTTATAACCCTGTTTATGCTGTTGAGCTGGGTGTTTGTTTAGCTGATGGTGCTGAGGAGCATGATGCTGTTGTTGAGCATGCGACTTGCTATAT
Organism: Acinetobacter sp. SM1B; assembly: GCF_003289665.1. Lineage (NCBI taxonomy): Bacteria > Pseudomonadati > Pseudomonadota > Gammaproteobacteria > Moraxellales > Moraxellaceae > Acinetobacter > Acinetobacter sp. SM1B. The sequence continues at coordinate 2,471,778 of NZ_QMBM01000001.1, read as the reverse complement.
TGATGATGATCCTGAGGCGCAGCCATGGCTGGAATAGCAACCAGTGCAGTTGAGATCGATAAAACAATTGCTTTCACCAGCGTTTTCATACTTCACCTTTCATTATGGCGGTTTGTTTGTGTATGAGCTCATCATAGGCTGGCAGAGGTGTTTGAAATTGAAGAGAGTGTAGTGTAAATATTAAAATCTGGAAGGAAAATAGAAGAAGTAAATTGAATGATTTTATTAATATACATATCTTTTTTTAATTAAAAAATATAAGCATCTCTAACCATGAGAGATGCTTATATTACTATTGCAAATTATTTAGCCAATTCGGCATTAATTGCATCGATGATACGTGGATCATCTGCAGTAATATCCGGTGCAAAGCGAGCCACTACTTCACCATTTTTATTGACCAGGAATTTTTCAAAATTCCATAGCACTTCAGGTGGCTGGTTTGGAGTCAGGCCGTAATCAACCAGATCTTTCCACCATGGGCCTTCACCGGTACGTTCAGGAATCGCTTGGGTTAAAGCAGCATATAAAGGATGTTTTGCTTCTCCAACGACCGGGATCTTGGCAAATAGCGGGAAATCGACCTGATAGTTTACTGAACAGAATTCCTGGATTTCCTTCTCGCTGCCTGGCTCCTGTGCCAGGAAATCATTTGATGGGAAACCTAGAATCTCCAGACCTTCGGCTTTTTTCTCGTTATACAGCTTTTGCAAGCCTTCATATTGTGGAGTCAGGCCACATTTAGATGCCACATTGACGATGAGCAAAACTTTGCCCTGATACTGATTGAGAGTGAATTCTGCACCCTGAATGCTTAATACTGGAATGTCGTAGACTGAAGTGCTCATATGAAGTCCTGTTTTTGATGTGTTTATCCTGTCGAATGTTGTAACGGGTATTCCGGCTGAGTACAAGTAAAAACATGTAGGGCAGTCGGGTAAATTTAAATCCATGCATTAATTTTATGTGAAAAATCAATTATGCTTGTGCTACACAATAACGGCGTTGAATTGAAAGCTGCTGGCTTGGACTTGCAGACAATGCTGAACCCTACACTTTATGGATGAGTATATGACACAGCAACACAAGGTAGTGTGGTGGGCATTTTTACTGCCATTGACTGCGGTACTGATCTGGTCACTGAATATTGTCGTGACCCGCTATGTGACCGACTTTATCTCGCCGGTGAGCATCAGTTTTTATCGCTGGTTTTTTGCCTTTCTGATTCTAACCCCGTTTATTTTGCCGCGGGTGATTCGTGAGCGTGCCCTGATTGTACCGCATCTGAAACAGCTGGCAGTGCTGAGTGCCTTTGGTCTGGTGCTGTATCAGGGACTGGCTTATACCGCTGCACATTACACCACCGCCACCAATATGGGCATTATTAATGCCTTTATTCCGATTTTTACCATTTTTGTGTCGATGCTGATTCTGCGCGATATTCCGAATCGCTACGCCATTATTGGCAGTCTGTTGTCCTTTGCCGGGCTGATCTATGTGATGGGGCAGGACAATCCTTGGGGCCTGCTGCATGCCGGCGGCCAATGGGGCGATCTGCTGATGATTATCGCCGTGTTTTTCTATGCCTTTTATGGGGTTTTTCTGAAAAAATGGCAGCTGCAGATTCCGTTAATGCTGAGCCTGTATGTGCAGATTCTGTTTGCGCTGCTGTATCACCTGCCGTTTGTGACTTGGTTGGGTCTTGATGCCATCAATATGACCAATGCCGGCAGCGTTATCTACGCCAGTATTTTCCCTTCATTAATTGCCCCTTTGGTGTGGATGATGGCGATTCAGCGTCTGGGACCGACCCGCACCAGTATCTTTATGAACCTGATGCCGGTGTTTACCGCTTTAATTGCCTTTGTCTGGTTAAAAGAGGCCTGGACCATTTATCACAGTATTGGTGGGGCGATTATTCTGTTCGGAATTGTGCTGGCCCAGAAAAAACTGTGGCGCCAGTGCTCCTGAAAGCCAAATAGTTGCCCAAAAAACGAACAAACAAACTTAATTTTTTGCTTGAATGATCTCGTGAATAAAGGCAAATAGACTTTAGTCGAGAAGAGTAGCTTTTAGCTTCTTTAAAAAGCACTTTAAAAAGAGCAAGATAATTTGAATTTTTTTCAAATAATGATTGATTAATCATAGGTTTAAGCTGTTTTTTAAGAGCTAAAATATATTTGTTTTTTTTAAACTGTTCGCCCATAATACGCTCCATCGCAGATTAGCGACTGTTGCTGAAATGCCCAGAGATTTCGATACCCTCTGGATGTGATAATACACATCCTTTTTTATGCTCAACCATCCCTATATGGTTGAGCTTTTTTTTGTCTTAAAACTTTAGTCGGCTTGAAAAGAAAAATGACTGAGCAAAGGCTCAGTCACGAATAATTTCACCTGTTACAGCATCAATAATCCGGCTTGGTTTCTGGCTCAGTCCCAGATCACCATTCAGATAATTCAGGTCCTGACCAAAATAACGCATGGCATCTTGCAGGGAACGTGCAGGTTCTAAGCCGGCAGGATTGGCACTGGTTGAAACAATAAAACCGCCAAAAGCCTGACACAAGGCTACACAAAGAGGATGAGTGGTCACGCGCACTGCCACTTTAGGGTGTTTGCCTTTAATCCAGCCTGGAATATCGTCATTGGCAGGGAGTAACCAGGTGGTTGCCCGGTCTGTAGGTCGATCATTACTCCAAGACTCAATTACTTTTTCACGCATTTCTTCACTTAGATCCTGAAGTAAATGTTCCACTTGTGAAATATGAGCTGCGAGTAAAATCACGCCTTTTTCAATCGGGCGCTGTTTTAAGGTTAAAATCTGGTGAAATGCCTGTTCATTGTGAGGGTCACAGCCCAAACCCCAGACAGCCTCTGTAGGGTATGCCAAGACTTGTCCTTGTTTCAGGAATGTCGCTGCTTCGGCAACAGAGGTGGTGATCATGTATATACCTTTTAAAAACAACAAAGGGCTATTGTGAACCTTATTTGCCTGTACGACAACGTAGAAACATACCGGATTGCTGTGTACTGAAACCGAGTAATTCCAGTTCCATCAACTGTGCTGTGATTGTGGAAACATCCTGGCTGAGTTGAATGCTGATCTGATCTAGGCCTTGTCCGATCCAGTCGAGCTGGTTGTAGAGCGGAATCAGGTGTGCTGGAATCTCGATCAATTCGGGTTCACTATTTTCTGCTTTAGAAAATTGTTCAGCTGCCTGCCATTGGGTGGCTAATGCCAGATCTTCAACCACCTGGTGTGGATGATCAATCAGAATTGCACCTTCGCGGATGAGCTGGTGACAGCCTTTGTGGTTTTCACTGTAGATATGTCCAGGAATCGCAAACACGGTTTTTCCTTGTTCGGCAGCCAGTTTGGCGGTGATGAGTGAGCCACTTTTCAGTGCAGCTTCAGCCACAATAACACCCAGACTCAGTCCACTTACAATACGGTTACGCCGTGGAAAATGATATTGCAGAGGCGGAGTACCGGGCAAAAATTCTGTAATCACCGTGCCGCCTTGGGCAATGATCTGTTCTTTTAATGGCTGATTTGTCGCCGGATAGGTTTGATCCAGACCCGTGCCCATCACTGCAATCGTACGATGCTGCTGTAGCGCTGCCCGATGTGCCGCTTCATCAATGCCTTGCGCCAGTCCACTATTGATATAAAAACCTTGTTCACTTAAGTAATACGCAAAATCATAAGCCATCTGACGACCGTGATTGCTCGGTTTGCGGCTGCCCACAATTGCCACCTGTGGCTGTAATAAACTGTCGGCTTTACCCTGACCAAATACAATCGGCGGTTTATCGGCGTAATGACTCAGTTGCTGAGGATAGTCCGCTTCATTATGTAATAAAATAAAGTCGCAAGTTTTCTGGATCTGCTCCAGACAAAACTGAAACTCGCGCTGGGAATCTTTGCAATTGAAATCCTGAAGCCGCTGGATATGATTTTTATGAACGCCTAGTTTTAGCCAGGTCTCGACTTGATCCGGCTGAACAGCATCAGCAAGATTTTCATAATATTCAGATAAGCGATAGAAACTGGTGAGGGAGTGCTGGACTACATACCATAAGCGAATGTTGTCCAGTTGAGTCGTAGATAACAAATTCAACATATTGAGACCTATCTTGCGTCTTCTTATTCTTATAATGAGTAATGAGGTTAAGATGATGCTGAATCACAGCATCATCTTAAAGTTCTTGTAAATTATTCGTCCAGCAGCGGTGGCTGAATGGTAGCGCCCACTTTGATTGGCAATTCACTGTCTAGAACATAGGCATAGCTGAACTGATCAAACGTTTTGAAGACCATGACATTACCAATACGTTCGCCCGGGAGCTGTACACGTTCTTTGGTTTTTGGATCAGTCACGACTTCACCTTGCTGATTCACACTAAACACATGACCAGACTGAACGCCATGTGCTATGCCACGGTCAATGGTGACAACACTATGACGTGCAGCTGTACCAATTGAACCCAATACACGAATGATCTGACCACCTGAAATGTTGTTTTCCGCATTTACTGGATAGAACAGGGTAGGCAGCATTGGATCATATTCTGGTAGTACCCGGTTACCACGACGGACTTCAGCATTATAGCTGTCGGTCAGTTCCAGTGTGGTGATATCACCTTCACCACGGATTGCAATACCAGAAGCGACCTGCTGTAGTTCTATAGCAGCAGTGTATTTTTTACCATTGGCATCAGTCAGTATATAAGGTTCAGCTTCGCGGTATACTGCATAGCGTTGACCCACTTCCAGGCCATTGCCACGTGCATAAACTTTCTGGCCTTTACCAGCCAGTACACGTTGATCAGCTGTACCCAGAATATAAGGAGTGCCTTCAATAGAGTCTGCTGCCATAATTGTATAGCGCTCTAGCCATTGCTGGATATGGGCTAAAGGAATAACAGGAATAGTATTGTTGAGCGATTCGATACGCACCTGAGGCTGTAACTTATTCGTGCCAAGGTAGCGGTTGATAATACCGGCACAGCCATCACCTTCATCTTTACCAATGATTGGGCGGCCCTGGTAATCGCACATCAGCAGACGGTCACCTGGAAAAATCCAGTGTGGATTCTTCACATGCTTATTACCTGCCCAGATTTCTGGCCAGCGTACCGGATTTTTAAGAAAACGCTTGGAAATATCCCATAATGTGTCACCTTTTTTTACCACATAGACATTCGGTGCTGATGCTTTCAGGCTTGGTGGATTGACATTACGAGCTGGTGCTGCATGTGTAGTTGAAATTGTCCCCATACCAACACTCACACAAACTGCAAGTGCGAGCATTTGATTTTTAATCCCCAAGGCACTAAAAGATGGCATGCCCTTCAAAACCTTTTTCATTATCATAATTCCTAAAATTATGTATGTAAGTTGCGTTATAATAACGATCTTACACACAATTTTTTAATGAAGCATTCCTTCATTTGGTTTTTTGATCAATGGCATAATTGAGGACGCAGTATGGCCTTATTACCTATTTTAAGTTTCCCGGATCCCCGTCTTCGTACCATTGCACAACCAGTCGAAGAGGTTACTGATGAAATTCGTCAGCTCGCTGCAGATATGTTTGAAACCATGTATGAAGCGCCCGGCATCGGTTTAGCCGCGACACAAGTCGATCGTCATATTCAGCTGATTGTGATGGATCTGTCTGAAGATAAAGATCAACCCATGGTGTTCATTAACCCCAAAATTACACCATTGACTGAAGAAACACAGCCATACGAAGAGGGCTGTCTATCAGTACCTCAAATATACGATAAAGTTGAGCGTCCGTCACGTGTAAAAATTCAAGCAATTAATCTTGAAGGTCAAGCATTTGAGGTTGAGGCGGATGGCCTGTTGGCTGTGTGTATCCAGCATGAAATGGACCACTTAAATGGTAAACTTTTTGTGGATTATTTATCACCTTTGAAGCGCCAGCGTGCCCGTGAAAAAATTGAAAAAGTAGCACGTCAGCGTGATAAAGCCAAAGTTGCAGTGAAACGCTAAGTATTTTGTCGTATTGATGCATTGATTATTGCCCAGTTTTTACTGGGCTTTGTTATAATTAACGGTGACAAATTTTTATTTGCCCTTCTCCTATGGTGACACGTGGCGGATTGCTACTTTCTCTGGCAGCCGTATTTTTACAGATCGCTGTATTCTTGCAGCCTTTGCTGCCGAAGCAATATCAGGTTGCTCCGGTCTGTGAAACCATCACGCGTGCACTTTTGGTGCCTTTATCACATGAGCATCATGCTGCTCATTCTCATCATGGTGACTACAGTATTGAGACAGCGTCTGTAGACGCTGGTCATGACCATCATGATGCCAATCATCAATGTCAATACTGTACTGTCTACGGCAATCTGGTTCTGCCACCTGAACTGGATCTAAAAGAAGTACTGGATCGAATCCAGGTTCGACTGATTGCATTTAAACAAGCATTCAGTCATGTCTGGTTTGTTCTGCAACAACTCTTTCTGCTACCCCAGGGCAGGGCACCACCACTGTTTGCATAAATCCACGTTGTTTTTGTCTGGGTCTTAATTGACTTAGGCCGTGTTCAATTTATGTATTCAGTGAGATAGAAATGGCTCAGCCTAAATTTTCTTTACAGCCTCTTGCGGCTGCGATTTGTGTTGCTTGTTACTCTTCGACGGTACTGGCAAATGAAACCATGCCAGTACAGACCATGGCTCCAATTGTGGTGACTTCAACTGCCGGTAATGATGCCAATGGTCTGATTGTTCGTGCTGATCCAAAACAGCCGATTCAGCCAGTGCCAGCAACTGATGGCGCAGATTATCTGCAAAGTATTGTAGGCTTTAGCTCGGTTAATAGTGGGGCTGGTACCAATGGTGATGTCACTTTCCGCGGTATGTTCGGTTCACGCATTAAAATCCTGACTGATGGCACTGAAAACCTCGGTGCCTGCCCAAGCCGGATGGATTCGCCCACTTCATATATTTCTCCAGAAAGTTATGATCGTATTTCAGTGATTAAAGGCCCGCAAACGGTTCAATATGCCAATACCGGTTCGGCAGCAACCGTCATTTTTGAACGTACACCTGAACAGTTTGGGGAAGATCAACATTATCGCGGTCAGGCCAGTGTTTTGATGGGTTCCTTCGGGCGTTTCGATCATAATGTCGAAGTTGCAGCAGGTGATGAACAGAAATATATTCGCCTCAATACCAACCGCTCGGTAGCCAACAGCTATCAGGATGGTAATGGCAATACTGTGCCATCAGACTGGGAACGCTGGAATGCTGATCTGGCTTTAGGCTGGACACCTGATGAAAACACCTGGGTAGAACTGACCGGTGGTAAGGCTGATGGTGAAGCAGTGTATGCTGGCCGTATGATGGATGGTTCCAAGTTTGCCCGTGAAAGTTTAGGTTTGCGTGTTGAAAAGAAAAATGTGACAGATGTAATCAAAAAAATTGAAGCACAGGTCAACTACAATTTTAATGACCACGTGATGGATAATTTTAGTTTACGTGATGTTGCTGAACCCGATAAAGCAATGACGGTTACACGCCGTACTTTAAATGGGCGCTTAGCGGTAACAAATGAATGGGAAAACATCCAGCTTATAACAGGGGTGGATTCACAACTTAATAAACATGCCGGGGGGATGTATCATTCGACTATGCCAATGATGAACTCACCTGTTACGACAGATATGGAGTTTCAGTCGATTGGTGGTTTTGGTGAGTTGAGCTATGACTTGGGTGGAGATAATAAGTTAGTTAGTGGTCTGCGTATCGATCAGGTTAGCATTGATGCTGTTAAACGTAGCCTTGAGCGTACAGAAACCTTACCGAGTGCTTTTATTCGTTTTGAAAATACCCATCCTGACCATGATGACGGCAAAACGTATATAGGATTAGGTTATGTAGAACGTGTACCTGATTATTGGGAATTATTCAAAACAGACCTCAACGGGCAAGCACCATCGACCTTTAAGGACTTAAAAAATGAAAAAACTTTACAGCTTGATCTCGGTTATCAACATCATCATGGTGCATTGAACTCTTGGGTGTCTGCATATACAGGTCTAATTCAGGATTATATTTTAATTAATTATGATGCTGACAAAAAAACAGGACATGGGATCAATGCAGCTGATTCTAAAAATGTTGATGCTGTCATTGCCGGTGCAGAAGCAGGTATTGGTTATCAATTTACTGACGCCATTCAAGCCGATGTGAGCGCAATGTATGCTTGGGGTGAAAACACGACCAATAATACGCCGTTGCCACAAATTGCACCTTTAGAGGGGCGCGTTAATCTTCGTTATATCCAAGATCGTTATACCTTGGGTGCTTACTGGCGCATTGTTGATGGTCAAAGTCGTATTAGCGAACGTGAGGGTAATATTGTTGGCTACGACAACAAGAAGAGTGCAGGTTTCGGTACATTGTCTTTAAACGGTACTTATAATTTATCCGAGGGTGTTGATCTATCAGTTGGCATCGATAATGTATTGGATCGTACATATACCGAACACTTAAATAAAATGGGTGCATCTGGTACAGGCTTACCAACTGATGAACAATTTAATAATATTGGACGTAATTACTGGGCACGAATCAGTATGAAGTTCTAATTTGATTAGATTAAGTACAAAAAGCAGGGCAGAAGTCCTGCTTTTTGCTTTTGTAATTTAATAAAACTTATAAAAATTATGTATTTAAGCATTTTAACCATTTCCAAATAAAATAATGAATATTTTTATTAAAATAAATTTTATATATAAAACAGTTATTTATAAATATTGTGGTTTATAAAATAAACACACGTTTCAAATGTTTTAAAAAAGGTGTTGCAAGCCCCCTGAAATACTGTAGAATGCACATCCATCGGCGGTGATGAAGATTAAAACTTCTGATAAAACAGTAACTTAGTTAAGATTGGTTGAGTTGGGTTTTATTTAGTAAGTTTAAAAATAATCTGATTTACTGGTTGACTTTCTAGAGATAGAGAG
>NZ_QMBM01000001.1:2458269-2462670 GCF_003289665.1 Acinetobacter sp. SM1B | reverse complement strand
TGTCTTCTGTAATGCTATTCGTGTCAGGCTTCGCAACAGGTGCGTCATCTATAATATTAATAACCAGATCACCCGAAGCTGTTTTATCGCCATCGATATCTGTCACTTCCACTGCAAATGTTGCATTGGTATTATCACCTGACGTATTCGCAGGAAGTGTGTAGCTATAGTGGATAATACCTGTACCAGTTGCCGAATTGTATTCATAGCGTGCAGTTAAACCATCCGAGAATGTTTGATCTGCTGTCGTTAGGGTATGTCCACCTAACTTCACTGCATCTTGAGAAGCCAAACCATCTGGAGAGGTAAAAGCAATTGTACCGCTTGTTGTTTCCTTATCAGTAGATGCTTTAGAGCCACCATTATTCAAACCTGATTCATAGACTTTGGTACTCTCTCCATCGCTCGAAGGAAGCGTAACAAGAGGCGCACTATTGCCAATGACTAATGTCAAGCTAGCTGTTGAGCTATCCCCATCACCGTCAACCAATGTATAAGTAAATACCTCATTTACACCGCCCGGCGTACCTTCATGACGCTCGTAACTATATTCACCTGTGGTCTTATTGAGTATTAGAGCACCATACTGCCCTTCGATCGTCAGCGTTGTGCCATCATCTGTTACCACGTTAGCAGATACATTATCACTAACCACTGTGGAGATGCTCACTCCATCGGCACTAATTTTGTCTGCACCTGTAGCCCCACTACTCGTACCAACACCCGTCAGTACATTTCCAGTTTCAGGGGTAAATTGATTAGCAGCCACATTATCGATGTCGTTTTTGGCAAGTGGTGCATCATCAATAATGCTAATGACTAGACTGCCACTGCTCACAATATTACTTTGATCTGTCACAGATATACCGACTTCTTCCAGAAAGTTATCGGTGTGTGATGCATCGTTGGTAACAGGTTGATCTAGTTCATATTCATAAGTAATGGTGCCACCCGTAGATACGCCATTAAATTCCTGACCATTTGGCGTATAGTCAGTAATGATGATCTTGCCATGAGGCGTGTTGATAATAATCGGTGTAGTTGAGGCATTTTCCAGATCTGTTAGCAAAATATTGGTATCACCAACCGTAACAGACTTTACGCCATCACCAGCCCCAATCGTAATACTACCCGTTTCTTTATTTGAACCCGATGTATCAGTTAAACCCTGTTCATATACAGTAACATGCCCCTGTTCAATTAATGTATCAGTAGTATTGTTCGGATTTTCACTGCCGCCATTTTCATCTTTTATGCTAATCGAAGGATTTGCATCAGGTGTAATTGTGATTACCAATTCCGCTGAAGCGGTTCCACCCTGGCCATCACTAATTGTATAAGTAACTGTTGGAACGGTGCCATTCCAGTTAGTCGCAGGGACAAAGTGATAAGTTCCATCGGCATTGAGCGTTAGCTCGCCAATTTTATCAATTGTAACGGTTTGGCCTGCATTATAGCTTTTACCCTCCACAACAAATTGAGTAACTGTGATTGCTTTTCCATCAGGATCACGATCATTAGTTAAAACATTGCCATTAACTGGGGTATCTTCAACACCTGTAATTTCATCCTTAACGGCGATTGGCCATGCGTTTTTATCCCCTCCACCGCCACTTCCTGCGGCTGCAATGATGCCACCAATAACAGCACCACCACCAATAATCCATGGCAGTAACGACCCACCTGCCGCACTAGCAGGTAATAAGACCTCAAGCCCAGGTATTCCCTCAAAACCAGAAACACCATCAAACCAGTATAAGATACAACCATCTTCTTCAAAAACCAGATCAGAATCAACTTTGTCATATACGACAAAGAAGTTTTCGATAAGGACAGTTTCACCATTATTTAACTTTAAAATCAGGTTATTGCCATCACGTAAAAACTCTGCTACATCATTACGATGCATTTTGGTATGGACAATTGATGCTTCTGTTAAAGTGATATGTTGCGTGTTGATAGATACTTTATTTAAAGAATCTTTTTCTACTACAATAAAATTTGTCATGTTCTGTGTGGCCTATATTCGTTGAAACTTTTAAATGCTGAATTACTTGGTAATGCCCGTAATTTGTACCGTCACGCGACGATCGGGCTGTAAACATGCTTTTAGTGCTTCACGAGATTTAACCGTAGGACAGCCGTCCGTGACTGGTTGATTCTTCCCTGCACTTGCCACCGAGATAATATTTGCGGATACGCCATTTTGAACAAGCAGACTACGTACAGTTTCAGCACGATTCTGACCAAGCTTTTGGTTATAAGTTTCGCTTCCTAGACGATCCGTATGACCGACCAATATGATCTTACTGACAGAAACAAAACCTGTTGAAATTTTTGATGCTACGTCCTGAACTTCCTGACGGCCTTTAGGCAATAAATCATTTAAAGATGAACCATCAAATTTAAATAATGTATCGGCTGCCAAATCAATTGTTTCAGTATGCTCAACAGGAGCAACGACAGGCTTTTGAGCTGCTGGCTGTTGTCTACAAGCCAAAGGATGACCATTATTTGAAATAAAAGGTACACCAGCAGCATCTACAGAAAGAATAAAGTTACGATCTTTTAATTGATCTGGCCGCAAGTCGACATCGCAACTCTGACAATTTTTTTCGCCGCTACAATTTTTAACTTTGAAATTATAAACTTCTGGTTTTAAATAATACTTTGCCGTATTATTGATATAGAATTTACCTGATTCAATACTGTCAATATAGAAATGAATTGGGCAACTCTGTTCATCTCTTGTATCCCCTGCGCATAATTTAGCATCTCTGTTGACATTGATCTCCTGATTATAACCTTGCTTATTATTTTGAAACCGTAAAGCAGAAGGCTTTGAGTAAGGATCAGATGCACAAGAGGCTACCACCAATGAAATTACAGTAGTTAAAAGCGATAATTTCCACATAAACAACCCTTGGTAGACTTAATGTATTATTAGATTTGTATGACATCTTTACGCGAATCTCAACTTTTTAAGTCTTTGAAATAAAAAGGACATAATCCAATTTAATTTTCGACTAAGAAAAGCAAAGCAAAGCAAGTTATGTCCATTTACGAATTTATCATTTCTGTATTTTTAATCATAGAGCAATTTTACTCAGCGATTGTCAAGAGGTGATCCCACTTGTTTGAACAACTAAAAGCGTATTTATAAGTGATATTCCGCTCTAGTTAAGCCACCTTGTTTTGTTGGGGTAGCTGATCATAGTAAAACTTATTTGGTGTCATTTTGTCTAGACTCGAATGAGGTCGTTTCAAATTATAAAACTCAAAATATGCACTTAATTGCTTTTTCGCTTCTGTGACACTGCTATAAGCTTTGAGATACACCTCTTCATATTTAACGCTCCGCCATAATCGTTCAACCATCACATTATCTACCCATCGACCTTTACCATCCATACTGATTTGAATGCCATTTGATTTCAATACATCAATAAATGCATCACTGGTGAACTGACTGCCTTGGTCTGTATTCAATATTTCAGGTGATCCATATTTTTCAATCGCTTCATTTAAAACCGAAATACAAAAATCCACCTCCATACTAATCGATACCCTATGCGCAAGTACCTTGCGGCTATGCCAATCAATCACAGCACATAAATAAACAAAGCCTTTTGCCATAGGGATATACGTTATATCCGTAGACCACACTTGATTACTGCGCTGAATAGCCAACCCTTTGAGCAGATATGGATATTTACGGTGAGCTTGATTAGCCTGGCTTAAATTTGGTTTGCAATATAACGCCTGAATACCCATTTTCTTCATTAAAGTACGTGTATGACGTCGTCCTATATGATGCCCTTGACGATTCAACAAATCACGCATCATACGACTGCCTGCAAAAGGATATTGCATATGTAATTCATCAATACATCGCATCAGCTTCAGATCTGATGAGCTAACAGGTTTTGGGCGATAATAATAACAACCACGGGAGACTTTCAGCAGCTTAGCTTGCTTAGATACTGAAATCTGAAGTGAGTCGTCGAGTAACTTTTGTGGTTGAAGCGGCCCAGTTTCTTCAACACACCTTCTAAAAAATCAATTTCTAATGCCTGCTCACCGATTTTTGCATGTAACTTTTTAAGATCAATGGGGGGTTCTGATGGAGCTTTTGATTGATCGAAAGCTTGCGAGGAAGCTGAGATCAATTGATTTTTCCAGTCAATAATTTGGTTTTGATGAACATCAAATTCAGCACTCAATTCAGCAAGTGTTTTTTCTGCTTTAATCGCAGCAAGTGCTACCTTAGCTTTAAAATCATTTGAATGATTTCTTCTTGGTCTACGTGCCATAAAATACTCCATATATTGATGTTTATAACATCATTTGAGGAGCAGAATATCACTTATAGGAGTTGTTCAAATTTACGGATCCATCTCT
>NZ_QMBM01000001.1:2385183-2458169 GCF_003289665.1 Acinetobacter sp. SM1B | reverse complement strand
CTCATTATTCTAAACACCCCCTGTCAAATGACAGGGGGTGTTTTTTTATGGGAAGGATTTAATCAAATAAATGTTATTTATGTGCCCTTTCGACTGAAACATCACATAAAAATAAACTTGAGAGGCGTATACTGAACCGGTCTAAGGAGCGGATATGTCCCCAAATTTATCTTCAAGCCATATTGAATATGGGTCATCTGCCTTTAAAGCGGTTTTGTTTTCCTTGTTTCTGGCTGGATTTGCAATTTTTTCATCATTGTATTGTGTACAGCCGATGATGCCGATTCTGGCAGACTATTTTCATATCTCTCCTACGCAAAGCAGTTTTCCACTTTCATTTTCTACCATTGCATTAGCTGTTGGCCTGATTTTTACTGGACTCATTTCTGACCGTTTTGGCCGTAAGCCGATTATGGTCTGGTCTTTATTTTCGGTTGCAGTATTGTTGTTGCTGAGTGCTGTATTGCCAGTCTGGTCAGTGTTTCTGGCGACCCGGGTGTTAATAGGTTTAACCGTAAGTGGCGTGGCCGCAGTGGCGATGACCTATATTGGGGAAGAAGTTGCCGCGAAAGATGTTGGTTTTGCCATGGGACTCTATATTTCTGGAACTGCGATTGGCGGTATGAGTGGCCGTTTGCTTGCAGGAGTATTGGTAGACTTTATTTCCTGGCAGTCAGCGACTTTAATCATTGGACTAATTAACCTCTGTATTGCGACAACCTTCTATTTCTTATTGCCTAAATCCAGGAATTTTCAAGCTTATCCTATTAAATTGAGCCGCTTCATTACTGCATTTCAGCATAATCTTAGTGATCCCAAGCTGCGAATCTTGTTCTTACAAGGTTTCATCCTGATGGGCTGTTTTGTTTCAGTCTTTAATTGTCTCAGCTATCGCCTGATTCAGGCACCTTTTGAGCTGTCGCATGTCTGGATTGGGGTAATTTCGGTCACCTATCTGGCAGGAATCTATAGCTCACCTCGTGCGGCGGCATGGAGCCAGAAATTTGGACATTTCCAAGTATTGGTGGCCATGCTTGCCAGTATGTTGCTAGGACTAGTGTTGATGCTAGTCAACAGCTTGGTGCTGATCTTTATTGGTCTGCTCATTTTTACCTTTGCATTTTTTGCTGCACATTCCACGGCCAGTAGTTGGGTGTCTGTGCAATCTTTACAGTATCGTGCTGTAGGATCATCACTCTATTTATTCTGCTACTATCTTGGGTCTAGTGTGCTTGGCAGCTCGAGTGGTCTGGTCTGGGAAAATACCGGATGGTTCGGCCTCAGTTTATTCATCGGTATTATTTTGGTAATTGGTTTATTGGTAGCTCAAAAGTTAAAATCTCAAATAAGCAGGCTAGAAACAGAATAAGCATATATTCCTGATTAAGGTCTTAAAGTCTATATTGTATAAATTATAATCAAGCAACCTCAGCCGAATTCATGCTAAAATGCTCGGCTTTCATCTTTGATCTATTTTTTGATCTTCCATCTGCCAGCCGAGAATTGCTAGCCATGTCTACTGCTTATACCATGCAGACAGCGCCTACAGCGTTGTTTGATTACGACAAATATTGGGCGTCATGTTTTGAACCTGCGCCATTTTTGCCGATGTCACGCGAGGAGATGGATCAACTCGGCTGGGACAGTTGTGACTTTATTTTAGTCTGTGGCGATGCCTATATTGATCATCCTTCATTCTGTTCAGGCATTATTGGCCGTACCCTAGAAGCGCAAGGTTTCCGTGTCGGGATTATTGCGCAGCCAGACTGGACCAATGTTGAAGCCTTCCGTGTATTGGGTAAACCAAACATTGCATGGGGTGTGACAGCAGGTAACATGGACTCGATGATCAACCGTTATACGGCAGATCGCAAGATTCGTTCAGATGATGCCTATTCACCAGACAATCAGCCAAACAAACGCCCAGACCGGGCGGCAACCGTATATTGCCAACGTGTACGTGAAGCTTATCCTGATGTGCCGGTATTACTGGGTGGTATTGAAGCATCATTGCGCCGGATTGCGCATTACGATTACTGGTCAGATAAAGTTCGTCGTTCAGTCTTGATGGATTCAAAAGCCGATTTGTTGATGTACGGTAATGGCGAACGCTCGATTACTGAAGTGATGCACCGTTTGGCCAAGGGCGAAAAAATTTCTGACATCACCGATGTACGTGGTACGGCATTTATCGTCAATAAGCATAACCGTGCTTCTAAAGCTCAGTTTGTTGAAATTGCCTCCAATGATGTCGATGCAATTGGCCGTGTTGATCCAATTATTAACCCTTATGTCATGACTGAAGATATTGAAGGTTGTGAGATTGAACAAGGGAAGGACTCGAGCCAGTACCAAGGTTTCCAAAAAGAACATGTAGCTAATCCGATTGTACGTGAAGGCGACAATTTGGATGAAAATACACAAATCGTGCAGTTACAACCGGCATCGAAAGCGATTAAACATAAATTACCACCGCGTGAATTGGCTGTGATTCGTTTGCCTGCTTTTGAAGAAGTGGTGAATGATCCGGTGCTCTATGCACATGCCAACCGTATTTTGCATCTGGAAACCAATCCAGGGAATGCCCGTGCATTAGTACAAAAGCATGGTGAACGTGACGTATGGTTAAATCCACCGCCAATTCCGTTAACTACGGAAGAGATGGACTACGTGTTTGACCTGCCTTATGCACGTCTACCACATCCATCATACGGTAATGCACGTTTCCCAGCCTTTGACATGATCAAATTCTCTGTGAACATCATGCGTGGCTGTTTCGGTGGTTGTACCTTCTGTTCGATTACGGAACATGAAGGTCGTATTATTCAGAACCGTTCGGAAGAATCGATTCTGCGTGAAGTGGAAAAAATTCGTGATACTGCACCAGGCTTTACTGGCATCATTTCGGATTTGGGTGGCCCAACAGCCAACATGTACCGTTTGGCCTGTAAAGATCCTGAGATCGAAAAGAACTGTCGTAAGCCTTCGTGTGTGTTCCCAGGAGTATGTCAAAACTTACATACCGACCATGCGCCACTGACGCAGTTATACCGTAAAGCACGTGCATTACCAGGTATTAAAAAGATTCTGATCGGTTCAGGTTTACGTTATGACCTTGCGGTTTTAAACCCTGAATATGTGAAAGAACTCGTGACGCATCATGTCGGTGGTTACCTCAAGATTGCGCCTGAGCATACTGAGAAAGGCCCACTGAATAAAATGATGAAGCCGGGCATTGGTACCTATGACCGTTTCAAGCAAATGTTTGATCGTTATAGTAAGGAAGCAGGCAAGGAACAGTATTTAATTCCTTACTTTATTGCAGCGCATCCAGGCACCACGGATTATGACATGATGAACCTGGCGATCTGGCTGAAGAAGAATGGTTTCCGTGCTGATCAGGTACAGACCTTCTATCCGTCACCAATGGCGACTGCAACCACCATGTACTACACCGGTAAAAACCCGCTGGCGAAAGTGGCGCGTTACACTGAAAATGTCGACATTGTGAAAGGTGAGAAGCGTCGTCGTCTGCACAAAGCTTTCTTGCGTTACCATGATCCAAACAACTGGCCTTTACTGCGTGATGCCTTGCGCGAAATGGGCCGTCAGGACCTGATTGGTAATTCGAAACAGCATCTGATTCCGACTTATCAGCCTGCAGGTGTGGATGGTCAGTATCAGTCAGCACGTAAGAAGAACTCGACTGTTGCAGGCGATTCACAGAAACGTACCGGTCAGGCAGGCAATCGTGGACAAGGTCAAAGCCAAGGACAGAACAATCGTCCGAAGAAAGGGCAGATCCTGACCCAGCATACCGGTTTACCACCACGTGAAACCGGTGATGCGAAAAAGCCTTTTGGCGGTTCTAAAGCTAAAGGCAAAACCAAACCAAAAAGTCGTGCCTAAATCACTTAAAAAAGACACTTCGGTGTCTTTTTTATTTTTCTACTGATTTTTTATTAAAAGAAGTCAAATCTCAATTAAAAAATAATTAAACTAAGATATTCATTAGAAAAAACTGTTTAAAAATTACACTTTATCGGAATTGTAAGACAAAAAGAGGAAAATGCTCTTGCTTAAATTTGAGTGGCTGATTTAGAGTGAGAGTGAGAGTGAGTAAGGAACACATTACATTTCCAGTACACGGAATTTTTTAATCTCCCGAAATGTAATGTCCTTATATAAGTTTTGATACCGGATGTTGCAGTATCTAAGCAAATTGGTTGTACCGTGATTTTCGGATGAAAATCGATCTATACTGACGACAATAAAACAAAAACGATTATAAGAATGCAGAAAGGACTAACGCATGACCACCTATATCATAATTGGCAGTTTTCTGCTCTTATGCACCATCCTGATGGCATATAAGAGAGTACAGAATAGCGGCAAGCAGCAAGACAGTGTGTTGAAGCAGCGCGCCATTTTTAACCTGAATCAACAGTTGACTTATACCCGTCTAAAGGAAATTCTGCCAGAGAACATCATTCTGGCCCATGTCTCCTATGATGCGCTGTTGACCACCAAATTTTTTCGTACCCGTAACAAATATCGCAATCTGGTCGCGGACTTTGTGGTTCTAGATCAGGATCATCTGGTTGTTGCCATCGTGGCCGTGGACGATCCGATGATTTTAAAACGCCCACAACAATCCCAGTATCAGGATGCCTTGCTGACTATGGCAGGCTATCGGGTAATCCGTTATGAAGATATTCCGGAATATTATCAGCTGCGCCGTGACTTCCTGAATGAACAGGGTGAGGAGGACAGTTTAGTCAACCCGAATAACCTGACTGCACTAAAGAAGTTTCCACTGTACTCCGCTCTGGGTCGCCCTAAGGTGAAGACAGTGGGTTAATATATCTGGCACAAATAAAAGCATGCAGATCGCATGCTTTTTTATTGGAAGACAAGTTCTATCGGCATTATTCCGGTTTTACTGCGACGACGGTCAGTTCGACCAATACCCTTGGATCATACAACTTGGCTTCTACACAGGTACGCGGCAGGGCCTGAATATCAGCTACCCATGCGTCCCACACTTCATTAAAAGCTGCATAGTCACGCTCAATATCTTTGAGATAAATAGTGACTGACATGATGTGGCTCTTATCTGTTCCCGCATCTGCGAGAAACTGGTCAATAATGTCCAAAGTTTGCCGTGTCTGACCTTTAATATCCAGATCAAAATCACTGGCCAGTTGACCTGCCAGATGAACGAGATTGCCTGAAATCGCGATTTCAGAGAAGCGTTGAGACACGTGCAAACGTTGAATAGTCATGAGTTTAATCCTGAATTTTTGGCATCAGGGCAGCAACCAATGCAGTCAGTAGACAGCCCACAGCAAGATAGATAGCTACATAATGCCATGAACCATCACCCCAAATCACTAAGGAAGCCGCAATCATTGGGGTAAAACCACCACCAATAATACTTGCCACCTGATAACCTACACCGGCGCCACTGTAACGATACTCGGTACCAAACAGTGAGGTAAAGATGGGTTGATGCACACTGACTACCATGTCATGCGCGATATTGGCCAGTAGAATTGAGCCAACAATAATCATCCAGGTATTTTGAGCATCCAGCGCCATAAAGAACGGGAAAGCCGACAAGGCACCGATTAAACCGCCCCAAACACACACGGTTTTATGGTTAATTTTGTCTGAGATCCAGGCAAAGAACGGGATACTGACACAACTAATCGCACCGACCATCAGGGTGATATTCAGGAAGAATTGCTTGTCCATGCCCAGATTATTGGTGGAATAATTCAGTGCAAAATTGGTCACCAGATACATGGTGAGCAGCTCGGTCATACGCAGGGCAATAATGTACAGGAATGCTTTAGGATGCTTGCTGATCGCCTGAAAAATTGGCAGTTTGGTTGGATGTTGCTTGGCTTTAACCACTTTTTCGACAAATTCTTGTGACTCCTCCTGATCACGCCGAATCCACATGGCAATGCCGATCAGCACAATACTGGCAATAAACGGAATACGCCATGCCCAGTCCGAAAATGCCTCTTCACCTAGAGTCGCAATGATTAGTGATACAGCACCCGTAGCGAGAACTAAACCGACGCCATAGCCGACTTGAACGCCACTACTGTAAAAGGCTTTTTTGCCTTTCGGCGCATTTTCAACCGCCATCAGGGCAGCGCCACCCCATTCACCACCGACGGCAAAACCTTGAATGGCACGTAAGGTCACCAGCAGTACAGGCGCCCACCAGCCAATGGCTTCGAAATTCGGCAACAGGCCAATCCCGACAGTAGAAATCCCCATGAGGATGACAGTGAGTACCAGCATTTTTTTACGGCCGAGTTTGTCACCGAAGTGACCAAACACTACACCACCGAGTGGACGGAACAGAAAGCCGACACCAAAGGTTGCCAAGGCGGCTAATGTGCCCATATTGTTGCCAATACTTGGGAAAAATTGATCTTTAAAAATCAGGGCTGCGACAATCCCGTAAAGAAGAAAATCGTACCAGTCGACAACAGCACCAATAAAACTGGAAAGCGCTGCTTTTCGCGCGCGTTGTTCTTGAAAAGAAATTGAATTTGCAGAAGACATGCAGGATAGGATTCCATGGGGACAACAGAGTTGCCCTGTAATATTCGGATTTGATCGTCACGCCAATCACAGGACAGCATGCTGAAAGTAAAGGTGATTTTCAGCATCTCAGCATATACATGGATAATGCATTGCGCGGATAGATTACTCTAAAAACATACAATGGTAAAAATAAAGTTGTTGGCTTTTTAAACTAGTGACTACTTCTTGCTCAGTTTACTTTAAAGCAGGGACAGTTGTGCTTCTTGCTGGCGAGGTGACAGCTGATACACCCCGACACCAATCAGGCGAAATTGCAGGGCTGGATCCAGATGCATATCCTGTAGCAAGAACTGTAACGCCTGATGTAGCTCTAGCGGATTTTTAAGTACGGAACGGAAGCTGCGGCTATGTTGCATGATCTGGAAATTTTTTAGCCTGAGTTTCACGGTAATGCCACGTGCAGTCAGCTGTTTCTTTTCCAGACTGTTCCAGACCTGCTGGATCAGTTGATCCCAGTAAGGGCTGCACTGGCTAAGTAGCAGGTCATCACCAAAGGTGGTTTCCTTGGAAATCTGCTGGCGTTCACGTTCGGTTTCGACCGGGCGTTCATCGATGCCTTGCGCATAGAGATGTAGCCGCTTGCCGTATTTGCCAAAATGCTGAATCAGGACGGCTTCATCCATCTGTTGCAAATCACCCAGCGTTTCCAGATTGAGACTTTTCAATTTTTCCTGCGTAACCTTACCGACCCCGGGGATTTTTTTAAGTGGTAAATCCTGAATAAAGGCCTGTACCTGTGAAGGCTTGATCACACAAATGCCATTTGGTTTGTGCCAGTCTGAAGCAACTTTGGCCAGGAATTTATTTGGTGCAACACCCGCAGAAGCGGTGAGTCTAGTCAGCTGAAAAATGTCTTCACGGATACGCATCGCAACTTCTGTTGCACTGGGGATTTGCAGCAGATTATCAGTCACATCCAGATAGGCTTCATCCAGTGAAAGTGGTTCAATAACTGCTGTATATTTTTGAAAAATCTGATGGATCTGTGAGGAAACCTCACGGTATTTCTGAAAATCCGGTTCAATCACAATCAGCTGCGAACAACGTTTGCGTGCCTGACTCATTGGCATGGCAGAATGCACACCAAATTCCCGGGCTGGATAGGAGGCAGCCGCAACCACAGCCCGTGGATGATGCGAAGCGATCACCACAGGCAAATGTTTTAGTTCCGGACGTTCACGCAGTTCTACCGAGGCGTAGAAAGCGTCCATATCGATATGGATAATTTTACGCATATGCCATCTTAAAAGGCTTTAAGGCACTTGGAAAGATGCTGATTTCAAAAGATTATAGGGTTGACTATTACTCAGTAGCACAACCTGAATCTGTTGCGCTTCAGCCGCTTTGATCAGAATTCGCATACTCTCGGGAGCATTATCGGCAAAGCGTGGCAAAAATTGTAAGGGTTGATCTAGCGGCTGAAAGAAATCATCCCAGTGAATTGGAATGACAATCTTGGGTTTTACCGTTGCCAGTGTTTGTTGCAGATAAGATTTCTGATAATCCTCAGGCTGTCGCGATAGCTGGGCTATGCCTAAAAATAAAATATCGGCCTGAACATTCTTGAACTGTCCCGGAATAAACCCTGTGCTCGCTTTAACCAGAATTCGTTGTCTGTCATGTTCAATCAGATAGTCAAAACTGCCGCCTTCTTTAAATTCGGAAAAACTTGGCAGGCAGTTTCAGTGGTGCTGTAATTTCTTCACCGAGATCATCATTTACGGGTGTTGGAGGCGTATGTGCGGAAGCAAGTGGAGTGACTTTAAACTGTCCCGATCGGAGCGATTGCCCTGATACAGCACGCCGTAGCTGGGAGGCTTTTACCTCTGGATGACTGCGTGCAATATTCAGGCTGCTATTCGATCCGATGATCTGGGGTTGAGGTAACAGGGCAGCCAGTTCAGGAATATCCAGAGCATGATCATAATGGCTATGGGTCACTAAAATCGCCTGTGTCCGATCCAGCTGTTCCTCCTGAATAATCTTCTGAAGTAACCTAGAATCGCTGGAAACCTTAGAACTGAGAACATGCCAAAGACTGGGACGGCTAAAGAAGCCATCAATTAAAATCTGTTCCTGACCATTATCAAACAGCAAGGTTGACACCCCAAAGAAACGGACATTTAAGCCTTCTGCGGATATATTGGATTTGGCTTGCCACGCGTCAAAGTCACGCAGCTAACCTGAAGGTTGGCGTAAATAAGTGCTTATTCCCCCCAGTATGACTACCACTATCAGAATGGTAGTCACGATAATTTTTCCAAGCTTCACAGCTATTTATCCTTTTATTTTTGATTACATTGCAATTGTAGAATTATTTTGCCGATTTTTGTGCAGGTGCAGTCTTAATACCATTCTGTTTTAAAAAATTCAGCCAGTCCTTTTCCGAACCATAAAACACATTCAGGTCTACAGTCGTTGCAATACCTTTGATCTGACCCTGACTGGTATGTTGCCAGAAATGCCATTTCGGATTATCTTTGAGCTCAGGCAGACCCTTGTATTCACGTATCCAGAGCGGTACGTCAGTAAAATGTCCTGCCAGCACAATATTATAGAAAGCTTTCGAGGTATAGAACATCGGCTGCTTGCCGTAGTGCTGTTTGAGCAGGTCATGCATGACCTGGATTTCTTTGAGTAACTGTTCCTTGGAATAGGTATTAATACAGTTACTGTCATATTCAAGATCGATTACCGGAGGTAAGGCATCCGCTTTATTCGGTACGCTTTCGATAAAGTTTTGCGCTTGAATCTTACCCTCCCGACAGAGACGATAAAAATGATAGGCACCGACCAGCAAACCCTGTTCGCGAGCCTTAAACCAGTTTTCCTGAAATTTGCTGTCCTTAAAGTCACCGCCTTCGGTTGATTTTAAATAAACAAAGCGGTATTTATCTTTGGGAATCTGCTGCCAGTTAATCTCTTTTTGATGATGCGAAACATCAAAACCATGAATGTCATATTCGGAAGCGTTGGCAGGTAGCGGTTTCAGCAATAGCCACCAGATTGCACCGACCACAGCAAGCAGCAGAATGACACTCATGATTGTTGCCCAAAGAGGTGGATAATGCTTGTCTGGCTTTTTCATCAAGTTCTTCAAAATTTGACTCTATCTAGCTTATACCGATTTGTCTTGTATCGGGATGATGATCATACTGGCGTATTCTTGGGAATATGCCAGAAAATATAGGCGGCAATGATATTCAAACAGCCCAGACAGATCAGGGCGAGATGGAATGCATTATCCAGCTGCTCAGCGCCAAAGTAGGCACTAAACATATTTACCAGCGTACCTGCCAGTGCGACCCCAATACTCATCGATAGCATCATGATCATGGACAGAAAACTGTTGCCACTACTGGCATCCTGCTGACTTAAGTCTTTTAAGGTTAAAGTATTCATGGAAACAAACTGCAGTGAGTTCAAGATACCAAAAATAAAGAAATGAATCGCACGTAGCCAGATCGGTGTATCCGCCGTAGTCAGGGCAAAGCTGGCAATACATAGCCCCACCAGTAAAGTATTTACCAGTAAAACCTGGCGATAGCCAAAGTGCTGAATGATCTTGCGAATAATGGGTTTGGAAGCCAATGAACCTAATACAGTTGGAATCATCAGCAAACCGGTAATAAAGGGTTCAAAACCAAACGCGACCTGCAACATTAGTGGTAACAGGAAAGGAATGGAGTTACCACCAAGACGGGCAAAGAAATTGCCCAGAATCCCAATAGAATAAATCCGGTTTTTAAACAGCTTACTGCGGAACAGGGCATTGCTATGGGTATGTGAATGATAGGCATAGATCAGCGAAAACAGGAACCCAGCTGCAACTAAGCTGAGACTCCACCACAATGGATATTGCGGATTGGCAAAGTTCTCAATGCCCAGACATAGCCCGACCATCGCCACCACCAGCATAACAAAACCAGCATAACAAAACCAGCATAGTCAAACTTCGCCACATCCGGTTCAGTAACATTCGGCATGGCTTTGAAGGTAATCAGGGTGCCAAGCAGGCCAATCGGCAGGTTAATCAGAAATACCCATTGCCAGGACAGGTATTCGACCATCCAGCCACCTAGCGTCGGGCCAATCAGGGGACCAATCAGGCCGGCCAGACTCATCAGGCTCATTGCAGCCAGAAACTGGGTGCGTGGAATAATCTTCAGCATTGCCAGACGGCCGACTGGTAGCAGCAAAGCACCACCAATGCCTTGCAGAACCCGATAGAGCAGGAGTTCATTCAGGCTGTTTGAGACAGCACAACCTATTGATGCAAGCGTAAAAATAATGATGGCACTAAAATAGGTATTACGTACACCAAAACGGTCTGCCAGCCAGCCACTCAAGGGAATACAGACTGCAACCGAAAGCACATAAGCCACCACCACACTATGCATCCGCAACGGATCTTCCTGCAGGCTAAGAGCAATCGCAGGCAGGGCAGTATTGATAATCGTGGTGTCCAGACCTTGCATGAAAAAGCCGATCGATACCAATAAGACCAGCAGTCTAAATTCGGGTTGCAGTGCTTGATGGGTGGGCGTGGCATTCATGTGATATTTAGAAAGTCATATAATTTTGAATGTGAGCTCAGTTTAAATCAATTCCCCCCATCCGTTGTACTAAATCAGTGTCTTATTCTGGTATTCATGACATGAAATAGAACCATGAAAACTGATTAATATCAGTTGTCTAAGTAGGATTTTGCAGAAATAGCAACTGCTTGCTGAAAAGTAATAAATGTCTTGAAACTGGCTAGTGTTACAAGAATATATGACGTTTCTGTCATGAAACTGCAATAAAAACGTCATAATCTTGGCCACATCTTACAGTAATGCTGATCTCCCTCAGCAGGTATGTTTTATGTCTATCGAAATCTTGATGGTTATCGGCTTCTGTCTAGCAGCCTACTCCATTGTCGGCAATGATGTGCCTCAGACATTGGGAACCTTTATCTCATCAAATTCACATCGACCTTGGTGGCTGCTGTGGATTTATATCAGCGTCATCCTTGTGGTGGTTTTGGTCTATGGCTGGTATGCATCAGGGGTAGGAGATGCCTCTTATGGCCGTCTCGAAACAATTCCATTCCCTGAGGGTGGGATTACTTGGCTGTATATTGTACCGCCAATTCTACTCTTGTTATTAACCAAATATGGTATTCCAGTCAGTACTACATTCTTGGTGCTCACCATTTTCTCTCCAGCGAGCTTAGGTTCGATGATGGTGAAATCGATGATGGGTTATGCTGTAGCCTTCATCTCAGCTTTGGTGATTTACCGTTTTGTTGCCAACAAAATGACGGTTTATTTTAACCAAACCAAAGACCAAGAGCATTCGACCAAATGGATGATCTTACAATGGTTATCAACCGGTTTCTTATGGAGCCAATGGTTGATCCAGGACTTAGCCAATATCTTTGTGTATGTGCCACGTCAGGTTCCATTTGAATTCCTGATGTTTGCGATTGCGGTATTCGTGGTCTTGCTGGGTGTGATTCTGTACCAACGTGGTGGTGCAATCCAGAAGATCGTCGATACCAAAACCGATGTAACTGATGTTCGTGCAGCAACCATTGTTGACTTTATCTATGCCATTATTTTGTTGATCTTCAAAGAGTGGAGCAACATTCCAATGAGTACCACATGGGTGTTCTTGGGTCTATTGGCCGGTCGTGAGTTTGCGATCTCGATGATCGTCAATGGTGTGAGCAAACACCGTACTTCACGGAACGTCAGCAAAGATGCAATGAAGTTAATGTTTGGTTTAGCAATGTCTGTGATTTTGGCGACGACACTACCTTGGTTCTATAACCTGGTGACTAACTTGGCTTCTTAAGAGTTAAAAAATAAAAAAGCGAGCTTCGGCTCGCTTTTTTATTTTTTAGATCAGCATTTAAATTGCAAACTGTTTTGGACTATCCAGATTTTTCAGGGCATTAAAGATATGTGCAGAATGTTCGCAGACAATTAGTTTGGCACGATGCTGGGGTGGCAGGAAGCCTTCATTCACGGCATGATCCAGCTGGGCAATGAGTGGATCATAAAAGTTATTCACGTTGTATAGCATCATTGGTTTCTGGTGCTGGTTCAACTGTCCCCAGGTCGCAATTTCCAGAATTTCCTCAAAGGTACCTAGTCCACCTGGCAGAGCAACGAAGGCACAGGCACGTTCTGCCATTAACGCTTTGCGTTCATGCATGGACCGCACAATATGCAGTTCAGTCAGCTTGCTATGCGCGATTTCATAATCCAGCATAAACTCGGGAATCACACCTACAGCTTCACCGCCATGTTCAATCATGGCATCAGCGACCTGACCCATCAGGCCGATGCTGGCACCGCCGTAGACCAGACCAAAACCTTGCTGTGCCAGACTCTGTACAAGCTGAATAGCTTTTTCCTGATAAATAGGATTATTGCCAGCACGTGAACCACAATATAGGGCAACGAGCGGGCGGGTAGTGCGGGGAGATTTGTTTTTATGTTCAGTCATTTTAATTACGCTAGTCATGTCTCTCTTTCACCTTATCATTTTTTAATTTTGTTACTACAACATATATTAAAAATATGACAATTCTATGCATCATTCTTGCCAATCTTGAAGTCAAGAGTCAGGAAGCTTAAACCAAAGCATGAAAACTGGTGAATTTCATTTTGAACTTGCTATACTGAAAATCTGTCTTACTACAATAGAAATCACATGGGTAGTCGAAGTTGGCGCTTTAACCAGATAAAACGTCACCATATCAAGTGTTTAAATAAAATTGGACATAGTTCCGCGCTACGCAGCAGCATTGCATATCTTTCCACTGATCTACAGGAGAGAATGCAATGATTTTCGAATGGATGTCAGATCCTTCTGCCTGGATTGGCCTGCTAACTCTGATTGTGCTGGAAATTGTTCTGGGCATCGATAACCTGGTCTTTATTGCAATTCTTGCTGAAAAACTGCCGCCAGAACAACGTAATACCGCCCGAATTGTAGGTTTGACCCTGGCCCTGGTCATGCGTCTGATCCTGCTGGCCTCTATTGCCTGGGTAGTCACGCTGACTGAACCGTTCTTCTATATTTTTGATCATCCATTTTCCGGACGTGACCTGATTCTGCTGTTTGGTGGGGTATTCCTGTTATTTAAGGGCACCATGGAATTACATGAGCGCCTTGAAGCCAAGCCAGTGGTCAAAGAAGAAAATCCGGTGCATGCCGTGTTCTGGATGGTGATCGTTCAGATCGTGGTGCTGGATGCCGTGTTCTCACTCGACAGTGTGATTACTGCTGTGGGTATGGTCAAAGACCTGTCGGTAATGATGATTGCAGTGATTATCGCTGTCGGCATCATGCTATGGGCTTCCAAGGCCTTGATGGATTTTGTGAATCGTCATCCTACTGTGGTCATCCTTTGTCTCGGCTTCCTGATGATGATCGGTTTCTCGCTGGTGGTTGAAGGTTTCGGCTTCCATATTCCAAAAGGCTACCTGTACGCAGCGATTGGTTTTTCGGTCATTGTCGAATTTATTAACCAGACCATGAAACGCAATCAGGAAAAAATGGTGACAACTACAGATCTGCGTTATCGCACTGCTTCAGCCGTGATGCGTATGCTCGGTGGTAAACCTGCTCAGGATAATGCTGCTTCTGAGCCGGTAGATGTACTGGCAACGCGTGCCTTTGCTGACGAAGTGTTTAATGATGATGAAAATGGCGTTTATCACAGTGTGATGGTGCAGGGCGTACTCGGCCTGTCTGAACGTCCGGTGAAGTCGGTGATGACCCCGCGTCCTGAACTGGAATGGATTGATCTGGATGAAGATGAAGCTATCATTAAGGCCCATCTGTTGCAGATGAGTCATTCACGTCTGATCGTGGCACGTGGTGAGCTGGACAATATTGCTGGTGTAGTACTGACCCATAAAGTGCTAAACGAATATATCGAAACAGGTGTACTTGATTTCGAAAAACATCTACGTGAACCGGTAATTGTGCATGAAAATGCTCAGGTACTGATGGTGATGGACCAGTTGCGTCAGGCGCCGCTACAAATGGCGATTGTGCTGAACGAGTATGGTTCGATCGAAGGGATTGCAACACCGATTGATGTGCTTGAAGCCATTGCCGGTGAATTCCCGGATGAAGATGAAATGGAAACCGCCGCTGAAAGTCTGCATGACGGTAGCCTGTTGCTGGAAGGTTCAACCGATATCCGTCATGTATCCTTGCTGATTGGCCGTGATCTGGTGGATGAATCAGAAGAATATTCGACGCTGTCGGGCTATATTTTATTCCACCTTGGCCGTCTGCCTGAAAATGGTGAGAAGTTCGAAGCCGATGGTCATATCTTTGAAGTCGTGACAATGGATGGTCATAAGATCGAAAAAGTCCATATTATTCCGCAAGAACAAAACAAGAATTGAGTTCTGCCTCAGGTATGCGCTGAATTTTGCTAAAATAGCCCGCATCGTCGGGCTATTTTTTTTGGAATTCATTTTTGGAACTTACCCTCTCAGTAGCATGTCCATGTGGACTGGGCATTTATGAAAGCTGTTGTCAGCCACTGCATCAAGGCAAGCGAATTGCACAGACAGCCGAACAGTTGATGCGTTCACGTTATAGTGCCTTTGCCAAACAGGAAATTAACTATATCCAGCAGACGACCGCATTGGGACAGCAAAGGTTTTTAGATATGGCTGCAATTGCCGAGTGGAGCAGGACCAATCAATGGCTGAAACTGGAAATCGTGCAAACCAATGAAAAACTAGATAAATGTCATGCAATGGTCGAGTTCAAGGCACATTTTCATGATGGCACACAGGCACAAATTCATCATGAAGCGTCCCATTTCGTCAAAGTAAAAGGCTGCTGGTATTTTCTCGATCTGACCACAGATCAACAATTTACAATGAAGCAAGCCTGCATTTGCGGTTCAGGGAAAAAATTTAAGCTATGTTGTGCGCAATTTTTGTAACTTTCACATAGATTTGCCTTAGAATAGCCGCCATCTCAAAGCCTCAGGTGGAAGCAGGGCGATGTTGTTGACCGTAATCTATATTATTGCCATTACCGCAGAAGCGATGACCGGTGCTTTATCCGCTGGACGGCGCAGCATGGACTGGTTTGGGGTCGTGATCATTGCCTGTGTTACGGCACTGGGAGGTGGTTCGGTTCGCGATGTGCTGCTTGGTCACTATCCACTAACCTGGGTCAAGCATCCTGAATATCTGGTGCTGACCTGCTGTGCGGCTTTTGTCACCATTCTGATTGCCAAATGGATGCGTCATTTACGTAACATCTTCCTGGTACTAGATGCCTTGGGACTCATCGGTTTTACCATCATCGGTTGCCAGATCGCATTAGAAATGGGACATGGCTTTGTGGTCAGCGCCGTAGCTG
Organism: Acinetobacter sp. SM1B; assembly: GCF_003289665.1. NCBI lineage: Bacteria > Pseudomonadati > Pseudomonadota > Gammaproteobacteria > Moraxellales > Moraxellaceae > Acinetobacter > Acinetobacter sp. SM1B. The sequence goes on along the minus strand of NZ_QMBM01000001.1, from coordinate 2,442,149 downwards.
GTGTCCTGACGGGTGTCTCCGGCGGTATTCTGCGTGACATTCTGTGTAATGATGTGCCGCTGGTGTTCCGTCGTGAACTGTATGCCAGTATTTCCTTCGTTGCGGTAATCTTCTACTGGCTGTGTAGCCACGCAGGTCTGTCGCTTGAGCTGACCATCATTTCTACCTTGATCTTCGGTTTTACCCTGCGCCTGATCGCCATTTACTTTGGCCTGGAAATGCCGAAATTTATCTATAAAGATGATGATGAACAATCCGCATCATCTAAGGATGAATCATAAAACACGATTTTCAGATGAGCGAGGCAAAATAGCCTCGTTTCTGCATTCAATCGTAGTATAAAAATAGGATGAATGCTTCTGCTTTCCGTGCAGTTTCTCCCGAATCACATATCAGAGATTTACTTATGGACCTAGTTTCCCGGATTCAGCGCTTACCTGTAGGCAGATTTCACTATATGTTGCTGGTCGTGATTGGTTTAGGCTGGATGTTCGATGCCATGGACACCGGACTGATTTCCTTCATTCTGGCTAAAATGGCAGAAGACTGGCAGATGACCCCTGACCAGAAAAGCTGGGTAGTTTCAATCGGTTTTATCGGGATGGCAATTGGGGCAATCTGTTCTGGCGGTCTGGCAGACCGTTATGGCCGCAAAACTATATTCGCTTTAACACTGGTGATCTATAGCCTGGCAACCGCGGCTTGTGCCTTTGCACCGAACCTGACCTGGCTACTGGTCTTCCGCTTTATTGTCGGCCTGGGGTTGGGTGGCCAGTTACCGGTTGCGGTAACGCTGGTCAGTGAATATATTCCGGCGCAGGTGCGTGGCCGTTTTATTGTTTTACTGGAAAGTTTCTGGGGATTGGGCTGGCTCTGTGCAGCCTTGATTTCTTATTTTGTGATTCCGAAATTTGACTGGCATACCGCCTTTTTAATCGGTGGTATTCCTGCACTGTATGCAATTGTGATCTGGAAGTTCGTTCCGGAATCGATTCCCTTCCTGATCAACCGTGGCCGTATCGATGAAGCGCATGCCTTGGTGAAAAAGATTGAAGCCAAATGTGGGGTAGAGGTACTGGAAATCTTCCAGGTTCAACCTGTGGCCGAAAAACAGACGATTTCTTTTGCTCAGCTCTGGTCAGGCATATTTGCCCGCCGTACCTTAATGCTGTGGTTGATCTGGTTCGGCATCATCTTCTCTTACTATGGTATTTTTACCTGGTTGCCAAGTCTGTTAGTGAAGGAAGGCTATACCATTGTCCAGTCTTTTGAATATGTACTGATCATGATTCTGGCGCAGTTGCCAGGCTATCTGGTTGCAGCATGGCTGGTAGAAAAACTTGGACGTAAGGTAACACTGGCCGGCTTTATTGGCATGTGTGCCGTATCTGCCTATTTCTTTGGTCAGTCCGGCAGTGTTACCGAAATCGTGATCTGGGGTTGTCTGATGTCCTTCTTTAACCTCGGTGCTTGGGGTGTGCTCTATACCTATACGCCAGAACAGTACCCAACCAATATCCGTGCTTTTGGTTCGGGCTGGGCAGGGGCAATCGGCCGGATTGGTGGTATTGTTGCGCCATTTGCAGTGACCCATCTGATGGTCATGCCGAGCGGCTTCAGCTATGTCTTTACCATGTTTACCGTGGTTCTAATTGCTGTAGCTGTGGTGATCTTGGTACTGGGTGAAGAAACCAAAGGTCGGACTTTAGAATCCTTGAGTCAATAAAGGTGGGGATTTTTTAGTTGCTTAGGGCGTTTAAAGTGGATATTTTTACGCCATAAGACACGATTTGTCGCACTGTGTACTGTACTGCTCTTGTGCAGTCAGGCAGTGCGACTTAGCATAAGAAACATTGATACAAAAACGACATTTTTAGGATTATAGGTTGTTATGACAAGCCTTGCGCATCATGCGACAGAAAACCGTTCCGTAGCAGAATTTACCGAACAGGCCTACCTCAACTACGCCATGTACGTCATCATGGATCGTGCACTGCCACACATCAGTGACGGTCTGAAACCGGTACAGCGCCGTATTGTTTATGCCATGAGTGAGCTGGGGCTCAAGTGGACCAGCAAACCAAAGAAATCTGCACGTACTGTGGGTGATGTACTGGGCAAATACCATCCACATGGCGACTCAGCCTGCTATGAAGCGATGGTGCTGATGGCACAGCCGTTCAGTTACCGTTATCCGTTTATTGAGGGGCAGGGCAACTGGGGTTCACCAGATGATCCAAAGTCTTTCGCGGCGATGCGATATACCGAAGCCAAACTGTCACAATATAGTGAATTATTGCTTTCTGAGTTGGGTCAAGGCACCTGTGACTGGCAGGACAACTTCGACGGTTCGATGAAAGAGCCAGTCAATCTGCCGGCACGCGTACCGAACATCTTGTTGAATGGTACCACGGGTATTGCCGTGGGTATGGCAACCGATATTCCACCACATAACCTGCGTGAAGTGGTCAAAGGTACAATTGCACTGATTCGTAATCCGAACCTGACCGATGTCAAAGTAGCTGAATATATTCCGGGACCGGACTTACCGACCAAAGCAGAAATTATTACTCCACCGGCTGAATTGCTAAAAATGCAAACGACAGGTCGTGGTAGTTACCGTATGCGTGCCGTATATACGGTTGAAAAAAACGAGATCGTGATTACTGAACTGCCCTATCAGGTGTCTGGTTCCAAAATCATTACCCAGATTGCAGACCAGATGCAGGCAAAGAAACTGCCTTTAGTCACAGATGTACGTGATGAATCCGATCATGAAAATCCGACCCGTCTGGTCATTGTGTTGCGTTCAAATCGTATCGATGCTGAATCGGTAATGAGTCATCTGTTCGCAACCACCGATCTTGAATCCAGCTATCGCGTCAATATGAATATGATTGGTGCGGATGGTCGCCCGCAGGTGAAATCGATCCGTCGTATTTTGCTGGAATGGATTGAAATCCGTAAGACCACTGTGACCCGTCGTCTGCAATTCCATCTGAATAAAATCGAGAAACGCTTACATATTTTGGGTGGCTTGATCATTGCCTACCTGAATATTGATGAAGTGATTCAGATCATCCGTGAAGAAGATCAGCCTAAACCGGTGCTGATGCAACGGTTCGGTATTGATGAAATTCAGGCAGAAGCCATTTTAGAACTCAAGTTGCGTCATTTGGCCAAGCTTGAAGAAATGGAAATGCGCCGTGAGCAGGAAGAGTTAGAAGCCAAGGCAGCTGAAATCCGTGAGCAACTGGCCAATCCAGAATCTTTAAAGAATTTGATCATCAATGAACTTAAAGATGATGCCAAGAAATTTGGTGATGATCGCCGTTCTCCAATCGTAGAGCGTGCCGAAGCTGCGGCAATTGATGAAACTGAAATGCTGCCTGCTGATCCGGTGACCGTGGTCTTATCTGAAGCTGGCTGGATCCGCTGTGCCAAAGGCCATGAAGTGGATGCCGAAAACCTGAACTTCCGTGCAGGGGATCAGTACTTGAGTCATGCCCAAGGCAAATCTAATCAGCGTGTTTATGTACTGGATGATACGGGGCGCAGTTATGCCTTGGCCATCAACAGTCTGCCGTCTGCGCGAGGATTAGGTGAACCACTGAGTTCAAAACTTTCTCCTGCAAGTGGCGTCGGCTTTAAACAGGTTCTGGTTGCCGAAGATGAGGCAGAAATCCTCGCAATCAGCAGCAAAGGTTATGGTTTCAAGACCCAAGCCAAGCAGCTGGATACCAATGCCAAGGCGGGCAAGGCATTCCTGACTGTGCCGGAAGGTGCGCAGGCAATGAATCTGCAGCCACTTGAAGACAAAACTCATCTGGCATTGCTCAGCTCTGCAGGTCGTCTATTAATTGTTGATTTGACTGAATTACCTGTGTTGAATAGAGGCAAAGGTAATAAATTGATACAACTTGAAGATAAAGATCAGATTTTGTCCATGACAGCCTTGAGTTTAGATGAAATAATTCAAGTGCTTGCAGGACAACAGCAAATAAAATTAAAAGGGGATGATCTGCAAAAGTACATCGGCAAACGCGGTTCGAAAGGACAGCTTTTACCACGCGGATATCAAAAAGCAAATAAACTGTTGATTCAAAGATAAGACTAGCATCCATCAATCGAAATACGTTATATATGAACAACGATTCGACAAGATGGATGCATTATTGCGCATAAACAAGTTAAAAAATTAGCGCAATATTGAAAAAAACAGTTGAGATTCTAAGGATTATGATTGGAGAGAATGGCATTATGGAAAAGATTTGGTTCGCTGAATACGAGAAAACAGGGATTCCACGCACTGTAGAACTGCCACCAGAAAACACTTCATTAGTTGATATTTTTGAGCGTAATTTCCAGAAGTTTGGCTCACGTGATGCCTTTATCTTTATGGATAAAGTAATGACGTTTAACGAGCTGGAAGAAGCTAGTCGTAAATTTGCAACATATTTACAGAGCTTGGGGCTTGCAAAAGGTACACGCGTGGCAGTGATGATGCCAAACGTGTTGCAATATCCGGTCGTGGCATTGGGCGTATTCCGTGCTGGTCTGGTATTGGTCAATGTAAATCCACTTTATACTTCACGTGAACTTGAACATCAGTTAAATGACTCTGGTACAGAAGTACTGGTGATCATTGAAAACTTCGCTTCTGTATATCAAGCAATTATTGGCAAAACACCAGTGAAGCACGTCGTTGTTGCTTCTGTAGGTGATATGCTGGGTGCACTTAAAGGTACGCTAGTTAATTTTGTGCTACGTTCTGTACGTAAACAGATTCCAGCATGGGATATTCCAGGTCACATCAAGTTCAATGCTGCGCTGAACAAAGTCAGCCCAACGAACTATAAACGTCCTGAACTGACTTTAAGTGATACTGCTGTACTGCAATATACTGGTGGTACGACAGGTGTTTCTAAAGGTGCTGAACTGACACATCGCAACCTGGTTGCAAACATGCTGCAATGTGATGGTATTTTCCAGAGCAAATTCGGTGCACAAGATGGCCAGCCAGATGACCGTATTTTCTGTGCTCTACCGTTGTACCATATCTTTGCATTCATGGTGTGTGCACTGTACGGTATGTATAAAGGTCAAGCCAATGTTCTGATTCCAAATCCGCGTGATCTGCCTGCGGTAATTAAAGAATTACGTAAATACCAGCCAACGTTCTTCCCGGCAGTGAATACTTTATTCAATGCATTGATCAATAATGAAGACTTCAAACAGCTGGATCACAGTCGTCTGAAAATGGCGATGGGTGGTGGTATGGCGGTGCTGCCTTCTACTGCAGAAGCATGGAAGAAAGTTACAGGCACTAACATCATCGAAGGTTATGGTTTATCAGAAACTTCTCCGGTTGCAACTGCAAACCCGCCTGCATCTGAAGAATTTAGCGGCACCATTGGTATTCCATTGCCGTTGACTGAAGTTGCAATTTTAGATGACGATGGCAATGAAGTACCATTGGGCGAGCAGGGCGAGATTTCAATCCGTGGTCCTCAGGTGATGAAGGGTTACTGGAACCGTCAGGATGAAACTGACAAAGTCATGATTAATGGTTACTTCCGTACCGGTGATATCGGTGTGATGAACGATCGTGGTTATGTGAAGATTGTAGATCGTAAAAAAGACATGATTCTGGTATCTGGTTTCAACGTTTATCCTTCAGAGATTGAAGAAATCGTTGCGAAACATCCAAAAGTGCTGGAAGTGGCTGCTATTGGTGTACCAGATGAGAAATCAGGTGAAGTGCCTAAACTGTTCGTGGTGAAAAAAGACCCATCTTTAACAACTGAAGAAGTTCTGGCATTCGCAAAAGAAAATCTGACAGGTTACAAGCGTCCGCGTTATGTAGAATTCCTGGATGAATTGCCAAAATCTAACGTAGGTAAAATCCTGCGTAAAGATCTACGCAAAACAGCTTAAAAGCTGTGTAAAAAAAGCGCCTTTGATAGGCGCTTTTTTTATGGAATCTTTTTAAAGTTGGGCAGATTTATTCTTTTCCATCCACCAGCGGTCGAAGTAGCGACGACCAACGCCTACAATCCCGACGAAGATAAACAGGCTAATGAAGTGACGGTTGAAACCAGGGCGGTAGAACTCGCCATAGCTGAGCACATTATCAATCAGGCAATATACTAAAATAATCGTCAGCCAATGCCACAGGGTATAGCGCTTGATGCCCACTGCATAAAAGGCAATCCATAACATCACAAAGGTGAACAGAGCTGACCAGATATTCATATTGGCGGCGATGACACTGAGTAAAAATGCCACGATCGGCAATACAATTTTCAGGACGCGATCCACTTGCAGCTGATGTTGACGCTGGCGTTCCAGTACATCCAACATTTCTTTTTGATCGGGACTGACCATCGTGAATCCTTATGTGGTTGCTAAAACACCCTATTTAACAAAATTTATTCACGAAATGCCATGCTATGATACAGATAAAATTTTCATGAGAAAAATCAGATGCAGAGCATTAGTGGGATCATTTATCTCATTTTAGCGGCTTGTCTGCTACCTTATGTGTTTACCATGATTGCTAAAAAAGCTGGAGGCTTTAAGGCTAAAGATAACCAGAATCCGCGTGATTTTTTAGAACAGTCTACCGGTGTTGCAAAACGTGCTCATGCTGTTCAGCAGAACAGTTTTGAAAGCTTGCCGCTGTTTATTGCAGCTGTCCTGATGGCTGAATATCTGGTCATGCCGCAAAGTCTGATTATGACTTTTGGTATTGGTTATCTGATTTTCCGGGTGCTGTACGGTATTTGCTATCTGGCAAACTGGGCGACATTGCGTTCCATCATGTGGTTGCTTTCCATGTTATGTCCGATTGCGTTATTGCTACTGATCATCAAACTAATTTAGGTCAGTCCAGCCATCAATCGCCTGATTAATTGTTCGATATTTTTAAACCGAAAAAAATCTGCAAAAAACCGTTATAATTGTCGCGGTTTTTAAAAGATTTAACTTGTTAAAGAGTGATGCTATGAGCTACAGCAATATCCCAGCGGGTAAAGATGCACCAAATGACATCTATGTAATTATTGAAATTCCTGCAAACGCAGCACCAATCAAATACGAAATCGACAAAGATTCTGATGCGCTATTTGTAGACCGTTTCATGGGTACAGCAATGTTCTACCCAGCAAACTATGGTTATGTTCCAAACACTTTATCTCTAGATGGTGACCCTCTAGACGTATTGGTTGTGACACCACACCCAGTAGAGCCGGGTTCTGTTATTCGCTGCCGTCCTGTGGGCAAACTGAACATGGAAGATGACGGTGGTGTTGATGCGAAACTGGTTGCAGTTCCACACGACAAATTGACACCGATCTATAAAGATGTTCAGGAATATACTGATCTTCCTCCATTATTGATCAGCCAGATCGAACACTTCTTCCAGCACTACAAAGACTTGGAACCAGGTAAATGGGTTAAGTTAAGTGGTTGGGAAGGTGCAGATGTTGCGAAACAAGAAGTACTAGACTCAATTGCTGCTTATGCAGAAGCAAACAAATAATTGCTTTGCTTTTCCATTTAAGTCTTTAAACTTTTAAAGCTTAAATAAAAAAACCTGCACAATGTGCAGGTTTTTTTGATTTAAAGCATCGTCAGGACATTAGAATAATTTCACCGGGATGTCTAACCAGATACGCCATTCATTTGTTGAGCTGATAGCATTACTTACATAGTTGCCAGAAGCATTATTGTAAGTATCACTTGCGCGCAAGTATGAGTGACGTAAGCGTAAGTTTGCATCTTTGAATGCACCAGATTGAACCGTATATTTCACTTGGTTAAAGAATTCATGTTCTTCAGCTTGGTCGATAATTTGTGCTGGATTATTTATTTCGGCTACATCAATATCCCAACCATAAACGAATGCTGTTGTCCAGTTTAGACCTGGAAGACCATGGTTTTTAAAATTATAGTTGTACTGTAAGCCAACAGATTTTTCATCGTTACCCTTAAAGTCGGATAAGTATGAGTTTGGTACATAAATGCTTTGTAGACCATCTGCGTTGTAAGCATAGTCGTAACCTATGTTGCCCGCATTATCTTGGTATGCAAGCATCAAATTGTGTGCATCTCTGTTATAGCTTGCAGATACACCCCAAATTGAGTTAGTCAATTCTTCAGTTGCACTGCGTGGATCAGTGGTTGCTGCTCCAACTTTCCATTTAGTATTGTAACCCATTGCCTCTAAAGTTACGGTCGCACCATTTGCTGTAGGAAAGCTGTAATTTACATTCCCATAGTGACGATCTAATTTATCTTTAACGTCTACCCCATAATAAGAGGCATTAACTTGGTCGTTAAACTTGTATTTCGCGCCCCAGAAAATAGCACTGTCCAAATTTTGTTGGTCTGAGCTGATATCATTAGACCATTGATTTTTAGTGAATTTACCACCGATTAACGTCAAGTCTTTAATTTCGTTACTTTCAATATAAAGACCAGTGTAGTACTCAGGGGTTAAACGAGCAGTATTACTTGCAATTACTGGAATTTCAGATACTTGCGTACCATATTTAGCCGTTGTGTTTGATACGCGTGCTTTGACATAAGCACCTCCACGTGCCCAATGATCATAGGCATCTTTAGTTCCATCGGCATTATCTTGACTATGCGTTGGGATCATTTGGTTACCAGTATGCCCATTTTTACCGAGTTTAAATGAAGCATCACCAATGATACCTGCACCAAAACCAACAATACCTTTGGTAAAGCCAGAATCTAGATTAATTATTGCTGTTTGAGCTGCAGAGCTTGTATCATCAACACCATTTTTTTTATCACGGCTTAAGTAACCCGTACGGAATAGAACTGTGCCTTCAGCATCTTCTACAAAGCCTTTTGCTTCACTTTGTTCGCTTGCATAAGCTGTAGAGATCAGAGCAGCTTGTACCAACACTGCTAATGTAAGTTTCTTTGCGTTTAACATGGGGAGAGAGCCTCATATATGTTTTTTTGTACTGCATCTGCTTAAAGCACACGCAGAAATTAACCAAATTGTATAATTAATCTGATAAAAAATATCGTTTTTATGACATTCTTTAAACTAAAGTTGAGTTTTTTTAACCTATTATTCACAATCACGCTATAGTTTTTAGTATTATTTTTTTCCATAAGGTAAAATTAATATTGAAAACAATAAGATAAAAATAAAGTTTTTATAATGTAATATTTTTAATAATGAAGGGCATGTTTCAGAGCTCATATTGATTTTTTTTAATTTGATGTTATGTAAGGTTAAAACTGATTAAAAGATTCTATAAGCTGTTTTGTCCACTTTAACAATACTTTAAATTTTTCCTTTATACTGCAATTCACTATTTAGACTAGTTCACAGTCATCCATTTTCATTTTTAAACCTTTTGGTAAAAATTTATTATTCACGTTTTTCATATTCTTAACCCCCCGTTTATTCAAACCTGGTAAATGAGGGCATGTATGTCTCAACTGCCAAAACTCGGTTTGCTTGTGCTTCTTGTTACCATGACTTCAGGTGCTTTTGCTGAAGATACCCAAAATCTATCTAGGGGTGAACTTAGCGCAATTATTGGTGTCATGAACAAATATATTTACCGTGGTGGTGAGGAAAATGATGATCCATTGGTACAGTTTGGACTGGAATATACACACAACAGCGGGAGATTCCTGGGCTATTGGGGCTCAACCTTAAATTATGATTCTTCTGATGCAAATCAGGATCATGGTTTTGAGCATGACTTTTATATTGGTTATGGCCGAGCGCTGAATGAGAACTGAAGCTACTAATCCTAGATCGTATCTTATTACTATCAAAATGATGGGACAGTTTATAGTAAAGATGGCCCAGATAAGCGCGTACTACTGATTTTGAGATACTGAATGACGTGTTTTATAACGACCTGAGCTTAGGTTTAGATGTCATGCTGACAGATCTTAACTATGCAAATGCAGAAGATGTTTATCTCAGTGCAGCTTATAGCTATCTATTACCGCAAAACTTTAACCTGAATACGTCAGTAGGTGCTTCCCTGTATAACGCTAGCGGTGATGATCAACTGATTCAGACCACAGAAAGCTTTAGTTTTAATGAAACACAGATTGGACTAAGTAAAACAGTCGCAAAACGAATTGAATTAAGTCTGGACTATGTCTATGGCGGCAAAGGTTGTGATGATATAGATTTCGATAATCATATTGTCGTAGGTGCAAACTTTAATTTCTAGGTTTTGCTGAAACAGGGATTGCAAGGTGTGTCATATTGATTAAATATTATGCACCTTTTTTATGCATAAAAATTTATCTATATAAAATATAGCTTCAAAAAGTAGCAAGTTGTAAGCGAATATTTAGACATACAGTGGAATAGCGCAAGTACTTTATTTTTCAGTTTTTTCTTAATTTTATCGTTTAACCTAAAACAATTTAAATTTTAATTTTTAATATATATAAATAAAATCAAATATTTATATAAATAAAAAACTTTTATAGCTAATTTGGATTTTCCTTTTTATGGGTTGGCATAGCTATTGCAAAGCCTAAGTTGAGTTTAAAAACACAACTAAAAACGTCTGCGGACGGTTGGGGGAATCTAACAATGAAATTCACTTTAAAAGCTTTAGCAGTTGCAGCAGTAGCTTCAGCATCCAGTTTTACTTTTGCAGATGAGCCTACATCTCCGCACTCAGTATCTGGCAATATCGGTGTGTTATCGAGCTATAACTTGCGTGGTATTACAAATACACCTGAAAATAAAGATGCCACAATTAATGGTGGTTTAGACTATAACCATGCTTCAGGTTTTTATGCAGGCTGGTGGGGATCAACCCTAAGATATGTGAATACAGATGAATTTTTAAATACTGACGGTGTTCCTGTAATTGTTGAAACAGGTGAAGTCACTAATGCTTTCGAAAATGATTTCTATGCAGGCTATAGCGGTTCAATCAATGATGACTGGGGTTATACAGCAGGCGTAACTTATTATTACTATTATGATATTGGTACCAAAGATGCAAATGGCTTTGAAACCATGTTGGGTTTGACTTATAAAGATTTAGGTATCACTGCACAAACTTTGCTAGAAGATACTCTTTGGGGTAATACAGGCGATACTTATCTAAAAGCATCTTATAGTTATGCATTACCAAAAGATTTTAGTTTGGATACTGCATTAGGCTTATATATTTATGAGGAAAGTGGTGACTTTATTGAAGACTCAACAGAGAGTTTTGGTTTTCGTCATTTCGATATCGGTTTAAGCAAGCCACTTGCTGATACTGGCTTGACTGCAAGTATGAACTATATTTTCGGTGGTTATGACCGTAATGATATAAAACAAAAAAATAAAGTTGTCCTAGGTCTAGGTTACAGCTTCTAATTGTTTAATAGAAAAAAGGCGACAAATGTCGCCTTTTTTTTATTTTTATTGTCCAATCGTTTAGCTTTGCTGACCTCGATAAGATAAAGCTTCCGATAAATGCTGAGGCTGAATTTCTGAATTCTCAGCTAAATCAGCTATACTTCGTGCTACTCGTAATACCCTATGATAAGCACGGGCAGATAAATTTAACTTTTGTTGGGCAAGTTCAAACATTTTACTGGTCTGAGCATTTAGTGGCGCAAATTGCTCTAATTCTTTTGGGTTTAATGCCATATTCAGCTTGTTCTGTCTTTGTATTTGCAGTTCGTAGGCAGTTATCACACGCTCCCTAACGGTTGCAGAATCTTCTACCGGTTGTGTAGATTGTAATTCATGAGCTTGCAGAGGAGGCACATCGATATGCAGGTCAATCCGATCCAGTAATGGCCCAGAAATCCGGTTCTGATAACGCTTGATCATTTCTGGAGAACACTGGCAGCGAATATCCTGATTAAAAGCATAACCACAAGGGCAGGGATTCATCGCTGCAACCAGCTGAAAGTTGGCTGGGAAAGTAATTTGTCGAGAGGCACGCGAAATTACAATTTCCTTAGATTCCAAAGGTTGACGTAATACTTCAAGGACTTTCCTATCAAATTCCGGCAGTTCGTCGAGAAATAACACACCTAGATGTGCCAGCGTAATTTCACCTGGTTTAGGATGCGATCCTCCACCAACCAGGGCAACTGCAGACGCAGTATGATGTGGCGCGCGGAAAGGACGTTGTCCAAAAGTATGACTATTATTGGCAATAGAATAAATACTGGCGACTTCAAGATTTTCTTCAGTATTGAGAGGCGGCAAGATACTGGCTAGCCGAGAAGCCAGTAAAGTTTTACCGGTTCCAGGAGGTCCTCTAAATAATAAAGAATGTCCACCTGCAGCAGCAATTTCCAAAGCCCGTCTTGGGCGCAGCTGGCCTTTGACATCGGCTAAATCAAAGCGAGAATCTGAGTGATTCACCTGTGGTCGGGCCTGCATCTGGACTAAAGGTGCGAGTCTATTTAAATGATCACAAACTTCTTTTAGATGAGCAGCGGCAAATACCCGGAAATCAGGTAACTGACAGGCTTCCTGAGCATTTTCCTTAGGTAGAACCAGTTCATGCTGCGATTGTTGACAGGCAATCGCAATACTAAGCGTACCAGTGATGGGACGGAGTTGACCATCTAAAGCAAGTTCACCGATGAATTCCATACCATCAGCACAGTTTTCGGGTAATTGCCCCGATGCCATCAGAATCCCTAAAGCAATCGGTAGATCTAAGCGTGAACCGTCTTTGGGCAGGTCAGCAGGAGCCAGGTTAATAGTTAAGCGTTTGGTCGGGAACTGGTAGCCACTATTCAAAATAGCAGAACGAACCCGATCCTTACTTTCCCGAACCGCCGCTTCGGGCAGTCCAACAATAGTTAAGGAAGGCATGCCCTGACTGACATGAACTTCCACTTCTATTAAAGGGGCATGCAGTCCCAGCAATCCCCGGGTATGAATTTTAGCAAAAGACATTTATTGTTCCATTTTGGTGCGTTATTATTGTTCGTTATTTGTCTTTTATGCACTTCACTGGTGCTTATTTTTTGTTCGATATCTTTTCTTCAAGTGATTCAACTTGTTTGAGCAACTCATTTAAACGCTGATTGGCCTGATTTAAGGCTGTACGCTGACGTTCAATTTCCTCTTTTGAAACCAGATCCATTTTACTTACTGCTTCGTTTAATAAAGCCCGAAGATTATGTTCTAGATCTTTTTTTGGTTCTTCGATCTGCTGCAAGATTGCTTGTAATAAAGTTTCAATCATTGTGTGGTCCATAGAGATGGAAATAAGCGCACAGTTTAACACCGCAGCAATCAAGACTATAGTATTTCAGACAAAATATGGGATTAATCGATAATTATTATCATAAAAGACCACATAAAAATGACTAAAATTTGAAGATTCAAAAGATTTATAAGTATAAAATAATATTCAGGGAAACCGCATGTCGAGCTTTCTAATTTCCCCCGACCTTAGAAATCTTGGCATGAAATTTGAACATAAAACCTTACTGGTGAAATAAGCCGAAGGAAAACAAACATGAAGCTCGTAACTGCAATTGTAAAACCTTTCAAATTAGACGATGTGCGTGAAGCATTGTCTGAAATTGGCGTTCAAGGCATCACTGTGACTGAAGTCAAAGGCTTCGGTCGTCAGAAAGGCCATACTGAACTTTATCGTGGCGCTGAATACGTTGTTGATTTCTTACCAAAAGTCAAAATTGAAATCGCGATCAGCGACGAAATGGTTGACGCGGTAATCGAGTCAATTACGCGTGTAGCAAGCACAGGCAAAATTGGTGATGGAAAAATTTTCGTAACAAATCTGGAACAGGTCATCCGTATTCGTACAGGTGAAACAGGTGCAGACGCTGTTTAATTTGGCACAAAGTTTGCTGAGTAGCGAATAACTCACAAAAACTTGGTTGGGGGATACGAATGAAAAAAATACTACTCGCGTTGGGTCTGTCCAGCGCACTTTTGGGCGGTTCTGTTGCCTGGGCTGAAGAAGCCGCATCAGCAGCCGTTCCTACCGAGGAAGTTGCTTTAGTTGATGCAACCGCAACTCCAGATATTACAGAAGTTACTGCTGTGGAAGCAGTAGAAACAGCGCCGGTTGAAGAAGCGGCAGCTGCAGAAGAAGAAGCCACACTCGATACAGGTGACTCTGCCTGGATTTTAACGTCAACAGCCCTAGTTCTACTCATGACCATTCCAGGTTTAGCCCTGTTCTATGGTGGTATGGTACGTAAGAAAAACGTACTGAGTACTATGGCACATAGCTTTGTAGCAGCTGCAGTAGTCAGCATTGTCTGGGTCGTGATTGGTTATACCCTGGCATTTGGTGAAGGTAATGCCTTTATTGGTAGCCTAGATAAATTTATGCTGTCCGGTATTACGACTGAAGCGCTGTCAGGTACCATTCCTGAAATCCTGTTCGTCATTTTCCAAATGACTTTTGCGATTATTACGGTTGCCATCATTAGCGGTTCTATTGCTGAACGTATGAAGTTTGGTGCTTTCATCGCATTCATCACACTTTGGGTGATTCTGGTTTATGCGCCAATTACTCACTGGGTATGGGGCGGCGGCTGGTTAGGCAGTGACGGTGCATTGGACTTCGCTGGTGGTACAGTCGTACACATTAACTCAGGTGTTGCAGGTCTGGTTGCGGCCTACATGCTGGGTTCGCGCATGGGGCTAGGACGCGAATCTATGGCACCACACAATCTGACGCTTACTGTAGTCGGTGCAAGCTTACTATGGGTGGGCTGGTTCGGTTTCAACGGTGGTTCAGCATTGGGTGCAAACGGTTCAGCAGGTTATGCACTCGTGGTTACACAAGTGGCAGCAGCAGCAGCAACGATCTCTTGGTTAATTACTGAAAAAATTGCACGTGGTAAAGCATCTGTATTAGGTGGTGCATCGGGTGCGGTTGCAGGTCTGGTAGTGATTACTCCAGCAGCTGGTTTCGTGACTGTAGGTGGTGCTTTAGCGATGGGTCTCATCGGTGGTGTAGTATGTTTCTGGGGTATTACTGCACTGAAACGTATGCTTAAGGCTGATGACTCTCTAGATGCTTTTGGTCTGCATGGTGTAGGTGGTATTGTCGGTGCGATTCTGACTGCATTCTTTGCCAGCGAATTTATCATGGGTGACGGTGCACCAACCAATGTAATGCATCAATTATGGGTACAAATTGAAGGGGTACTGGCAACAATCGCTTACTCTGCAATCTTGACCTTTATTATCCTGAAAGTGATCGATCTGATCATTGGTATCCGTGTTTCTTCTGATGATGAGCGCATGGGTCTGGACTTGAGCCAACACGGCGAACGTGTCGAATAATCTGCTAAAACAATAATCAATATATTGTGTGAAACAGCCCGTCAGGGCTGTTTTTTTTCTATATATTGCGTAAAACTCTACAAAGTTCAGAATTTTTGCTACACTCGGAAATCATCAGGATTTGTTCAATTAAACCGCTATGCATTGCCCATTTTGCAATACACCAGACAGTAAAGTGATCGATTCACGCCTGGCCGCCGAAGGTTGCCAGATTCGCCGTCGTCGTGAATGTGTCAGTTGTAATGAACGCTTTACCACCTTTGAAAGTTATGAAGTGGTAATGCCGCGGGTCATCAAGTCTGATGGCAAGAATGAACCCTTTGATGAAGCCAAATTACGCCGTTCTCTTATGCATGCCTTGCAAAAACGTCCTGTGACACAGGAACAGATTGAAACGGTGCTTAGCGATATCCAATTGCAGATTCGCCGTCTCGGTGAACGTGATGTCAAGTCACGCACTATTGGTGAAATCGTGATGCAGTCTTTGTTTGCCCTCGATCATGTTGCTTATGTACGTTTTGCTTCGGTGTATCAGGACTTTCAGGATGTCGAAGCCTTTCGTCGTCAGATCGAACAGATGCAGCAACGCGGCGAATTACAAGAATAAGCATGATTGAAATAACTCAAGATCAAATCTGGATGCGCCGTGCCATCGAACTGGCACGTCAGGGCCAGTATTCCACCAAACCGAATCCAAACGTTGGCTGTGTCATAGTTAAAGATGGCGTAGTAGTGGGCGAAGGTTTTCATCCCAAAGCGGGTCAACCACATGCTGAAGTCTTTGCAATGCGTCAGGCCGGTGAGCAGGCCCATGGTGCAACCGCTTATGTGACTTTGGAACCCTGTGCGCATTATGGGCGGACCCCGCCTTGTGCCAAAGGTCTGGTTGAAGCTGGCGTAGCTAAAGTCGTCGTGGCTTGTCCTGATCCAAATCCACTGGTCGCCGGAAAAGGTGTACAGATCCTGAAAGATGCTGGTATCAACGTTGAAGTGGGCATCTGTGAAGATGAAGCACATCCACTCAATTATGGTTTTCTGAAAGCCATGGCGACTGGGATGCCTTATGTGCGTGTGAAAATTGCATTAAGTCTGGATGGTCGTACCGCGATGGCTTCGGGTGAATCGAAATGGATTACCGGTATAGAGGCTCGGCAAGATGTCCAGCACTGGCGTGCGATTTCTGGTGGGGTAATTACCGGGATTGAAACAGTATTGGCCGATGATTGCCAGCTCAATGTCCGTAGCCTGAAAGGCGTTGATGACATCAGCAGGATTGTTCAGCCAAAACGGATTATTCTGGATCGCCAAGGTCGTTTGCCACTCACTGCTAAGATTTTGGAACAACCAGAAACGGTGATGGTGATGGGACCTTATCGTCAGGAACTGGCGGATCTCGGTGTGATCCAGCTTGAGATTCAGCCTTTAAAAGAATTATTACAGTACCTGGTTCAGCAGCATCAGATTTATGACGTGCTGGTGGAAGCAGGAGCGACTTTATCTAGCGCATTTTTACAGGAAAAACTGGTGGATGAACTCATCAGCTATGTTGCACCGACTCTATTGGGGCAAACTGCGCGTAGTATGTTTAATGCAGAATTCAGCCAAATGGCAGAACAACTTCGATTCAAATTGCAGGACGTGACCCGTTTGGGTGATGACGTGCGCTTCAGGTTAATTCCTTCTCAAGAGACACTATGAATTCAGAGTCTACGGTTTACCACAAACGTCGCCATGCGGCACGTACCACAGATGAATATCTTTTCCATCAGCTGGTTCCTTATCTGGGGAACAAACGCCGTTTACTACACTTAATTCTGGAAGCACTTGAGAGCACGGGAACCCTAAAACGTGAAGATGGCCGTGCGCCGATTTTTGCCGATTTTTTTGCAGGTTCGGGGGTGGTTTCACGTCTGGCCCGTCAGAATGGCTATCGGGTGATTGCCAATGACTGGGAACCGTATAGTCATGCACTCAATCATGCAGTTTTAGCTTGTACCGAAGCACCTGCCTTTAAAGAGCTCGGTGGCTATCAGAAAGCGATTGATTATCTGAACCGTTTACCAGAAGTCAAAGGCTGGGTGACACATAACCTGTGTCCACGCAATGATGAAATTTATGATCCGACCCGTGACCGTTTATTCTTCAAACGCCGTAATGGTATGCGTATTGATGCGATACGCCAGCAGATTGCCACCTGGCAAGCCCAAGGCGCAATTGATGATGTGGAAATGAGTGCTTTATTGGCACCACTTCTATATTCAGCCAGTTTTGTCAGCAATACTTCAGGCGTATTTAAGAGCTTCCATCATGGCTGGGGCGGTAAAACCCAGACCGCGCTGGAACGTATTGAATCGCTGCTTTGGTTAACACCAAGCCGTTTCTGTGAAGATAACAAGCATAAAGGTCCTGCAGCTGAAATGTGGTGTGTCGATGCCCAGCATCTGGCGAATCAGATGAGTGGCTTTGAAGTGGATGTTGCTTATCTCGATCCACCATATAACCAGCATGCTTATAGCAGTAACTATCATGTGTTGAATGCTTTAACCCTCTGGGATCAGGTGGATCTACCGACACCCGATACCAAAGGCTTTAAGAGCGGGATCGACCGTGCTTGGCGTAAAGAGCGTCCAAGTCAGTACAACTCGTCCAAGCATGCCAAGGAAGCCTATGAAACCTTGTTGGCAACCATCAATGCACGTTTTATTCTGACCAGTTATTCAACCGATGGTAATATCAGTGCGACAGATCTGTTGCAGGCCAATCTGAAACGTGGCCGTGTGACCTTGCTAACTCAAGATGTGCCACGTTACCGTGTCAGCAAGCAGCGCCAGTCCGAGCGTGCACGTGTACTGGAATTTATCGTGATTACCGACACGCATGCCAAGTCTGGGCCACCGATCCGTCAATTGTTGGGTCAGTTACACCATTATGCAGAACTGGGTGGTGTCGATACGACCAGTGTGAGTACGCAGCTAGCTCTCTGGTAAAAGCATAAAAAGGAATAGAAAATGTTTACAGGTATTATTGAAAGCCTCGGTAAGGTCGAAAGCCTGCAAAATGTCGGCGGTGATGTACGCTTACGTATTCAGACTGATCTGGATATGACCGATGTCCATCTGGGCGATTCAATTGCCACCAATGGCATTTGCCTGACTGTAATT
This sequence comes from Acinetobacter sp. SM1B, assembly GCF_003289665.1. Lineage (NCBI taxonomy): Bacteria > Pseudomonadati > Pseudomonadota > Gammaproteobacteria > Moraxellales > Moraxellaceae > Acinetobacter > Acinetobacter sp. SM1B. Next base: position 2,423,669 of record NZ_QMBM01000001.1, on the reverse strand, counting down.
GACTGGGGCGACAACTGGTATGCAGCAGACGTGTCTCGAGAAAGTTTAAATCGAACCACACTTGGTAACTGGAAAGCGGGTCAACCTGTAAATGTTGAAAAAGCCATGCTGCCAACCACACGCTTTGGCGGGCATATTGTTTCTGGTCATGTCGACGCGGTGGGCGAAATCACGGTAGTGCGTTCTGATGCCCGTTCCATCTATTTTGAAGTGACAGCACCTGCTGAAATTGCCAAGTATCTGGCAGAGAAAGGTTCAGTGACAGTAGATGGTATCAGCCTGACGATTAACCATCTGCGTGGCAATATTCTCAGTTTAAACCTGATTCCGCATACCGCTGAACGAACCAATATTGGCACCTGGAAAGTCGGGACCAAAGTTAATCTGGAAGTCGATGTGCTAGCACGTTATATCGAGCGTTTGTTGCTGGGTAACAAGGCAGCTGAAACCACACCACAGTCAAAAATCAGTATGGATTTTTTAGCTGAAAATGGCTTTTTAAAATAACCAAACTGCCTAAATACTCAACAGTCTAATTGAAAAATTAGACTGTTTTTTTATTTTTCGGGATAATCCTGACTTCACTTTACGATTTTAACCCCAGCGGACAGGTCGAATGCTCGATTTCTTACTAAACCTGGAACAGTCTTTGCCGATATTGCTTGAGCAATATGGGGTGTGGATCTATGCCATTTTATTCCTGGTGATTTTTGCAGAAACGGGATCTGTATTTTGCTTTTTCCTGCCGGGAGATAGCCTGTTAATTGCAGTCGGTGCGCTCTGTTCTAGTAGCGATTTGATTACGCTGCATTCTATGGGATTACTGCTATTTACTGCGGCAGTGCTGGGCTATACCGTCAATTATTACACTGGCAAAGTGTTAGGCTTAAAATATTTCAATCAACATTCGCGTTTCTTTAAACCCGAATATTTGACCAAGACCAATCATTATTTTATGAAGCATGGCGGCAAAACCATCTTGATTGCACGTTTCATTCCTTTTGTACGTTCTTTTGCTCCATTTGCTGCCGGTTCGGGCCATATGAATTTTATGACTTTTACGCTTTACAATCTGGCTGGAGGCGTATTGTGGATTGTAAGCTTACTGGGCATAGGTTATATGGCAGGTAATGCCGCCTTTATGCTGGCAGATTTTTTCTAGATGTGAATAAATAGAAAAGCCCACTTTTGTGGGCTTTTCTAGGCTTATTTCTAAGTCAATTAACGCTTTTGCAGAATGTAATCAATTTCTTCACGGGCTGCAGCACGTAAGCGGTTACGCAGCTGTACCAAAGTTTCCTCGATCGCAGTTTCGGCTTCCAGTTCCAGACGTAATCGGGTACTTTCCAGCTCTGACAGAATCTCAGTATCATCAATTTTGATTTGGGCGGAATTTAAAATGCGATTTTGCTCAAAACGTGCCGCATAATTCAGGACTTCAGCATTCAGGCTGTCCCGTAATAATTCTAGGGTACGTGTCTGTTCTGCATATTTACGTTCTTCATCCAGCTTCATTTGCTCGATATACGCCTGCTCCTGAGCACGCTTATCTGCCAGCGCTTTTTCAAGGGCCTGCTGTTTGCGAATCCGTGCTTCTTCAATCAGTTCCGCTTTGCGTTGTGCATAAGCTTCCTCAATTTTACGCTCGGATTCTTTTTGCAGTTGCTGGTCATGTGCCAGCCATTCCTGCAATGACGTCTCTGGCTGAAGTACGTCGCAGATACGCGCGAGGTCATCAATAAAGGTCTGACGCACAGCTTCAGGCACATTTAACCAGCGCTGTTTGAAATCTGGACCAACATTTAATGCCACGGGCATCTCCTTATGAGGTTTAAGTAGGGCTACAGTTTATAAGTTTTCGGCTCAATACCCAGTCGACGGTATTGCTTAAACTTCTCGCGGCCGAGTTGCTTGGCCGTTTCGTTGTTTTCAATAATCTCAATAATGTGACTAAATTTAGCGTAAGGTTCAAGTGCTTCAGGATTAAAATTAAAGATAATCCAGTCTTGTTGCTCAGGCAAGCTTGCAGAGATACAGACACTGGCCTGTGGCTGGTCAATACCATGCGGGATGAAACCGGTAGGATCAAACGTCCACAGATGTTCATCCAGCTGTTGCTGCAAGTCCACATCACCACAGAGTAACCAGATCCGTTCCGGCTGACGCAGAATCTTGCGGCATAAACGGCAGGTACTTTCGACCTGCCGTTCAGGGCTTTTTTCAAATAAATAAAAGCTGACTTTAGCCATTCTTTTGAACACGGTTCGCCAGGAATTGCATTAATAATGGCACTGGACGACCTGTTGCGCCTTTATTGGTGCCTGAATTCCAGGCTGTACCTGCGATATCTAGGTGTGCCCAGCGATAGTCATGGGTGAAACGCTGCAGGAAGCAGGCTGCAGTCACAGAGCCGGCCTTAGGACCACCAATATTGGCAATATCTGCAAATGGAGAATCCAGCTGTTCCTGATAATCATCCAATACTGGCATACGCCATACCCGGTCAAATGAAGTTTGACCAGCAGCTTCGAGTTCAGCGGCCAATTCATCATCCGGCGTGAACATGCCAGTCAGGACTGAACCCAGTGCAACCACACAGGCCCCGGTCAAAGTTGCAATATCAATCACGAGAGCAGGGTTAAAGCGTTTTACGTAAGTTAAAGTATCGCAAAGTACCAGACGACCTTCTGCATCAGTATTCAGAATTTCAACCGTTTGACCGCTCATCGTGGTGACAATATCGCCTGGACGGGTTGCTTTGCCAGATGGCATGTTTTCAGCAGCGGCAATGGTACCCACAACATGAATATCTAAACCAGATTCGCATAATGCACGCATGGTACCCAGCACGGAAGCTGCACCACACATATCGTATTTCATTTCGTCCATGCCGGCACCTGGCTTCAGGGAAATACCGCCAGTATCAAATGTAATCCCTTTGCCGACTAAAACCACAGGTGCTTCACTACGTTCTGCATGATATTCGATGGTAATGATACGTCCTGGACGGTCTGAACCTTTGCTCACTGCCAGAAAAGAGTGCATTCCCAGATCAGCCATTTGCTGTTCATCCAGTACATTCACTTTAAGCAGTTCTGGATATTCAGCTGCTAAAGCCAGTGCCTGTTCCGCAAGGTATTCCGGGAAACAAATATTGCCTGGACGGTTACCCAAGTCACGTGCTAAGTTTTGGCCGGTTTGCACTGCCTGAAGCAATTGCAGCTGTTCTGCAGTTACTGGACTATCGGTCGCAATCAGGTTGATTTGCTCAAGTACAAATTCATTTTTCTTGGATTTGAATTCATCAAAAGCGTACGCAGCCTGGGTCAGCAATAGTGCAAAAATGTTATGAAATTGGACTGGCAGGGCAGAAATGTCTACGCTGATCTGCTGGAATTTTTTCTGTGCTGCTTTTATGATAGTTTGCGCAACTTTCGCCAGTTTGCCCGGCTGTAGTTCAGCAGTCTTGCCCAAGCCAACCAGACAAGCGTTAGTACTCGCTGGAACATTACCAACTAATGCCAGGGTTTCATCTAGACCTGCTTTATATTGTGTCGCTGTGGTGATTTCTTCGAACTTGTTAATCTGATAAGTCGCAGCTGACTGCTGAAGTTGCTCAGAATCTACAAGAATTAACAGATATTGGCTGGATGCATTCTCTTGGAATGACGTATTAATTGTCAGTTTCATATGCGTTTATTTAAGCCTTATAAAATTTGCAACCATTAAACCATTGAAACAATTTCCTGAACAGGGTTTCAATGTTCAACTCAAGTATCGGTTTTATATTTTTAAGCTTAACATTCGGGTAAACTATGACAAGTTTTTACCCTGTATTCTGGAAGATTTAATTTGATTATTCGGCGTTATCTGGTCAAGCAAGTTGTATCAACATCCTTGGTTGTGATTGCCTTATTGACCTTGATCATGATGGGTGGTCGACTGATCAAGTACTTCGGTGTGGCAGCACAAGGACGTCTGGATGCAGGCATTCTGTTCAGTATTATTGGTTATCGTTTGCCTGAATTCCTGACCCTGATTTTACCTTTAGGTTTCTTTATTGGTCTGATGCTGGTATTTGGCCGGCTCTATGTCGATCATGAAATGGCAGTCATGAATGGTAGCGGGGTCAGTCGCAATCAGCTGGCACGATTACTCATTCCGATGACTTTAGTATTTCTAGTCGTTCAGGCATTTTTAATGCTCTGGGCGGCACCGTGGGGTATTCGTCAGTTTGAAGCATTGACCAATGAGCAGGCAGTACGGACGGGTTTCGATCTGGTACGGCCGAAAGAATTTATTTCCTCGGGACCCTATACCATTTATGCAGGTGATTTGTCGGAAGACCGTAAAAACCTGAAAGATATCTTTTTCTATCAACGTGCAGAACGTGAAGGCAAACCAGATGTTATGATTCTGGCGCAAGAAGCGACCCGTGTAGAAGTGGCAGGGGACACCGCCAATGTGGTGGATCTAGTCAATGGTCGCCGTTATGAAATCTTTGCCGGCATGCCGAAATATACCCAAGCGGAATTCGAGACTTATCGTCTGCGTCTGGAAAATGATAAAGAAGCCAAGTTTGAAAGTGCTGAGGTTGAAGCCTTGCCGACTTCAAAACTCTGGGAAAACCGTCAGGATCCTGTGGTCGCCAGTGAGCTCGGTTGGCGAGTATTTGTACCATTTGCGATTATTGCGGCGCTGATGCTGGCCAATGCCTTGTCTGAAGTGAGTCCACGTCAGGGGCGTTATCTTAAACTCTTTCCAGCACTCTTGATCTTTGCCAGCCTGATTGTAGCTTTAATGGCAGTAAAAACGCGCGTCAGTAAAGAGGAAATGGGGATTTGGGCTTATCCAATGGTCCTGATTTTCTATGGTATTGCTGCGGCTCTATTTGCACGTAAACAGAAGCTGGCGCCGAAAATCAAGAAACAGATTCAACGAGCGAGGTCTTAATCATGCTGGCACGTCGTATCGTTGCAAAACATGTGACCGGAACCACTGCACTTGCTATGCTCGGTGCAACAGCCGTATTGGCCGGTCTACAGGTATTATTTACTTACTTGGGTGAATTAGGCTCACTAAAAGAAGGCTATGGCGCCTGGCAGGCACTGAAATATGTGCTGTGGGGCGCGCCAAACTATCTGTATGAGATCCTACCAATTTCTGCACTGATTGGTGCTGTTCTCGGCTTAGGTACACTTGCTTCTAACAGTGAGCTGATTGTGATGCGTTCGGTCGGGGTCAGCCTGTGGCGGATTGTCGGCTGGGTGATTCGTTCGGCATTACTCCTGGTGATTTTATCTTTTGCTTTAAGTGAATGGGTAATTCCGTATACCAATGAGCAGGCCAAAGCAGTGAAGAGTTACAACAAGCCTGTAAAAATTGGTGAGGTTAAAGGCTACTGGACCCGTGAAGGTCAGCGTTTTATCTACATTGACTATGCTAATGCCAAAGGTGAGCTAAAAAATGTACAGATGCTGGACTTTGATGAAGATTATCGTCTGCGCGGGACGCTAAAAGCCGAGCAGGGTGATTTTATCAAGGATGGTGCGTGGACTCTGCAGAATACGCAGGAAATGAATATTCTGCAGAATGGTAATGCCACGCTGATAACACATTCCGAACAGCCGCTGGCCTTAGCGCTGCAACCGAAGTATGTGCATATGGTGACCATTGACCCGGAGGATCTATCGCCTAGTCAACTGGTCAGTTTCATGAGCTATATGCATGAATATAGCCAGGTACCAAAGACCTATGAACTGGCTTTCTGGCAGAAAGTCGGCTCGCCATTTGCCCTGATTGCACTGGTGGTGATTGCCTGTTCCTTTATTTTTGGACCGCTGCGTCAACAATCTATGGGCTTTCGCTTGGTGATTGCACTATTTGCAGGTTTAGGCTTCTTCTATCTGCAGGACTTCTTGGGTTATGCGAGTTTAGTCTATGCGCCGTCGCCCGCATGGTTTGTATTTATTCCAATTATCATCATGTTTGCAATTGGTGGTTATCTACTGCATCGGGCACGCTAAGCCACAAGAAAATAGAAGAAATCAATCGCAGTGAGAGGCTTAAACCATGGTGTGGTCATGGCCTCTCACTGCAAAATTAGTTAAAATAGAACGATTAATTCGTAAACGAACAAGAGTATTCATTATGACGGATGCAACTGCTGGCAAAATCCCTCACGTATTGGTAATTATGGATGGTGTGGGTCATCGCGAAGCGGTCGAAGACAATGCGTTTTTAGCGGCTAAACGACCTCATTTAACTGCTATGCAGGAAAAGCATCCGCATGGTTTGATCTCTGGTTCTGGTGAAGATGTCGGTCTGCCTGATGGTCAGATGGGTAACTCTGAAGTCGGTCATATGAACCTGGGTGCTGGCCGTGTGTTATATCAGGACTTCACCCGTATTACCAAAGATATCCGTGCCGGTGCGTTCTTTGAGCATGAAGTACTGATTGATGCGGTAGAAAAAGCCAAAGCATCAAATGGTGCCGTACACATTATGGGCCTGTTATCTGAAGGTGGTGTGCACTCACATGAAGACCATATCGTAGCGATGGCAGAGCTGGCATTAAAACGTGGTGCCAAAGTCTATCTACATGCTTTCCTGGATGGTCGTGATACGCCGCCGAAAAGTGCACAACCATCATTAGAAAAATTAGACGCTGTTTTTGCTCAATATCCAGGTCAAGGCCGTATTGCTACCATGATTGGCCGTTACTTTGCCATGGATCGTGACAACCGTTGGGATCGCGTGGAACAGGCGTATCGTTTGCTGACTGAAGGTGAAGCAGTTCGTACGGCAGCCACTGCAGTAGAAGGTCTTGAACAGGCGTATGCAGCAGATGAATCCGATGAATTCGTAAAAGCGACCCGTATCGGTGATGTGGCTGCGATTCAGGATGGTGACAGCGTAGTCTTCATGAATTTCCGTGCGGATCGTGCGCGTGAATTAACCCGTGCTTTTGTTGAGAAAGATTTTACCGGTTTTGAGCGCAAAGTTGTGCCACATCTGGCGAAATATGTGATGTTGACCCGTTATCAGGCAACAATCGATGCGCCTGTAGCATATATGCCAGAAGCGCTGGTGAACTCGATTGGCGAATATTTATCAGACCTGGGCAAAACCCAATTACGTATCGCAGAAACTGAGAAATATGCACACGTGACTTTCTTCTTCAGCGGTGGTCGTGAAGATGAATATCCAGGTGAAAAACGTATCCTGATTCCATCTCCAAATGTAGCAACTTATGATCTCAAACCGGAAATGAGTGCATACGAAGTGACCGATGAACTGGTTGCAGCGATCAACTCAGGTGAGTTTGACCTGCTGGTGGTGAACTATGCCAATGGTGATATGGTCGGTCATACTGGCGTATTTGATGCAGCAGTCAAAGCAGTGGAAGCAGTAGACACTTGCCTAGGTCGTGTTTATGAAGCCGTGATGGCGCAAAAAGGCCATATGATTATTACTGCAGACCATGGTAATGTTGAGCAGATGCAGGACTATCAAAGTGGTCAGGTACATACCCAACATACGACTGAACTGGTTCCGTTTATTTATGTGGGTCCAACTTCGGCAACGATTGCAGAAGGCGGTGTACTGGCGGATGTGGCGCCAACATTGTTAAGTCTGATGCAACTTCCAGTGCCGGCAGAAATGCAGGGCCGTAACTTAATTGAGCTGAACGCTTTATAAAAATATCAATAGGATAAAGAATGGCAAAATCACAGCAGAAGTCAGTTGTACTCGCAAGCTTACTGATGTGTTTGAGCCATTCGGCATGGAGTGCTGGTTCCCAGGGTCCGGTACTCGATGATATGGTCATGGACCAGCAAACCTATAGCGAAATTCCGGTTTCTTCGATTCAGGAATTCGTGCAGATTTATGGCATTGTCAAAGATAATTATATTCAAGATAAAAATGACGATGCATTATTCCAACAGGCAATTCGTGGTCTGGTCGGTGGTTTAGACCGCTATTCCCGTTATCTTTCTCCAGAAGACTTCAAACAGCTCCGTCAATATACCGAAGGCGATCTAGCCAGTATCGATTTTGACCTGCAGTTTAATCCGCAATTGAAGCAGTGGATGGTGCAGGGACTTAGTCCGGATGCCGACTCTGCCAAGCAGGGATTGCGTAATGGCGTGACTGTTTACAAGATTGATGATCAGATCTTAAATACGCTGAAGCGCGAGCAGGTTCGGGATTTGCTCAGTGGCGCGATAGGCTCTACTTTAAGCATTCAGCTTTCTGCGCAAAGTACGCCGGTGACGCTGGTTCGTAATATCAAAGTAGATACCGAGATTAAATCGACCCTGCATAATAATCAGGTGCTGGTCTTGCAGGTCAAGGTCTTCCAGCAGGACACAGCCAACGAAATTAAACGAATTATTGACAGCTATTCCAGTCAACGTTTAAAAGCCGTGTTATTTGATCTACGTAATAATCCAGGTGGCCTGCTTTCGGCAGCGGTAGAGTCTGCGGATCTATTCCTGAATCAGGGCATTATTGTCTCAACCAAAAGCCGGGCAGAAGGGGATCAGCAGTTTCAGGCTTTACCAGGATTTGAATTTCAGAATCTGAAAATTGGAATCTTGATTAATAACCGTTCTGCCTCTGCAGCCGAAGTCTTTACCGCTGCCTTGAAAGAGCATAACCGTGCCTGGGTGGTCGGTGAAAAAAGCTATGGTAAAGGTGTGGTGCAGAAACTGTTTCCTCTTAGCAATGGGGCGGCGTTACAGATGACGGTATCGCAATATTTTAGTCCCAGTGGTCAGCGTATTGAGGGTCTTGGTGTGCAGCCTCACCTCAGTTATCCGCTTGGCGTTGAGATGAGGGAAGAAAGTTATCTGGATCACATCACTGAATTATTGCTTTTACAAAAATAATGAAGGGGGCATAGCCCCCTCATCAATCATTCTTCTTCATCGGTATCGAGCCCAAATTTCTTTAGACGATAACGCAGCGAGCGGAAAGACATGCCCAACTTTTTTGCGGCAAGCGTACGGTTCCAGTGAGTCAGATTCAATGCATTTAGCAAAATTTCTTTCTCGATTTTCTCCATATACAGTTCAAGACCTTCTTCAGGCAGTTTTTTCGGTACAATAAAAGTGTCAGTAGTGTTACTCGATTCGGATGCTATATTCGATGTGATTTCGGAGGTCACAAAACTCTGGCGTAAAGGTGCAGTTTGCAAATGCTGGATATCAATTGTGTCTTCATCGCTGAGGGTAATAGCTCGCTCGATGATATTACGCAATTCCCGGACATTTCCTGGATAGTATTGAGTCAGTAACTGCTCTTTGCTATGTTCAGTCAGGCGTTTCACAGGGATTTGCCATTCCTGACAGATCTTCTGAATAAAGTGTTCAGCCAGCAGCAGAATGTCATTACCACGCTCACGTAATGGTGGCAACACTAGATCCATCACATGAATGCGGAAGAATAAATCCTGACGAAATTTACCTTGCTGTACCTGTGCTTCCAGGTCCTGATGACTGGCGCTGATGACGCGAAAATCCACATCAATTTCAATATCTGAACCTAAAGGGCGAATCCGTTTTTCCTGTACTGCACGTAGCAGTTTGACCTGCATACTGAGTGGAAGTTCTGCAATTTCATCCAGAAATAAACTGCCGCCATGTGCAGACTGGATCAGGCCCTGTTTGTCCTGCATGGCGCCAGTAAAGCTGCCTTTCTTGTGCCCGAACAGCTCACTTTCCATCAGTTCAGCTGGAATTGCGCCACAGTTAATGGCAATAAAGGGTCCTTCACTCCGGTTACTGAGGCGATGAACCAGATTTGCTACAACTTCTTTACCTGTACCAGATTCACCGGTAATAAATACCGGGGCTTGAGAGCGGGCAATTTTATGCAAAGTCGTACGTAATTGCTGAATCGGCTTGGACTGGCCAATCAGCATTTTATATTCTAGGGTATCTTGCTGATTGGATTGGTAATCTACTGGCTTATTTAGTGCCTTTTGCAGTAACTGCTCCAGATGTTTCTGATTGATCGGCTTACTGACAAAGTCAAAGGCACCTGCCTTGAGTGCAGCAATGGCAATATCCATATTGCCATAGGCAGTTAACACAGCAACCGGTAGGGAAGGATGATGCTCACTGATAAATTCCAGTAGCTGCAAGCCATTACCATCAGGCAGATTCAAGTCCGTAAGGCAGGCATCATACTGATGATCTGCCAGGCGTTTTTTAGCATCCTCCAGACGATGGGCGATATGCGTGCGAATTCCCATACGCATGAGCGACATCTGCATGAGCGTACAGAGATCTTCTTCATCATCGACCAATAGTACCAGTGGTTGTTGTTCCACACTCTTTCCCCTTAAATTCAAAAATTAAACAGTGATGCGCTGGCAGCTAATCCGGAAGCAGGCACCCTGTTCTTGTTGTATATAATTCAGCTGGGCCTGATTGGCCTCACAGAAACTGTGGGATAAATATAGCCCTAGTCCTGTACCATTAATTGAAGTGCTGAAAAATGGTTTAAACAGCAGACTCTGATCGGCAGGCGCCACACCCTGACCAAAATCCCGTACATCAATCCAGACTTTATGTTCATAAGGATGAACTTTTAATTCTACATAGCCTACGGCTGGATCGTTATGCCGCACGGCATTACGCAATAAATTGACCAATACTTGACGTAGCTGGGCTTCATCAAACTGGATGTCCAGTCGCATATCAATATTCAGCTTAATCTGATCAGCAATATCAGCCAAATCCTCATGGATACATTGTGGAATAAATTCATTCAGCTGAATAGATACTGGATGAGTCTCTTTATTCTTCACCATATTCAGCGTGTCTTCAATAATCCGGTTGATTCGTGTTGCCTGCTTGCTGATCATGCCATGCAACACCTGCTGTTGGTCCTGTTCACAACCAGGTAACAGATCATTAGCTTGAACAATCGCTGCAAGCGGATTACGAATCTCATGGGCAATACTGGCAGAAAGTTGCCCGAGTGCCGCCAGTTTTAATTGCTGGACTTGTTGATTAAGTTTTTGCGCATCTTGCAGCACCAGCAACATTAAAGTTTGATGCGGTACAATCAGTTTTTGTACTTGAACATGAATATTGAAACGGCTTTGCTGGGATTCAAACTGAAAGCGTTCGCCATTTTCCAGATCTTCAAAGCGGATCAACTCAAACAGATCTGGTTGTGACTGGTACAATGGAAACGTGTCATGTGCATACATTTGCTGGATGCCAAGCAAGTGGCAGGCAGCAGGATTACTCAGCACCACATGACAGTTTTCATCGAGAACCAGATAACCAGTCTCAATCTGTTCCAGAATATAACGGTTAATATTTTGTAGACGATAAAGTTCCATGGACTGGGAAAAATTGACATTTTCCAAGATCTGGAAACGTCGGACTGCAATTTGCCCGATGCCATAGACCACAAAAAACATGAAAGCCAATATGGCGCTATTGCCGATATTACCCACAGAGGAAAGGGTAAACAGGCTGGTGATGAAATGCTGGTAAATCACACTGATGACCGCAATCAAGGTAATCACCAGCGCTTTTTGTGCATTCAGTAAAATGGAAGCGGCAAAGATAGTAATCACGAATAGCATACTGAGCTGTAGATTGGTGCCATTCGTGGCCAAGGTCAGCAGGCTGAGTGCACAGACATCGACAATAAAAATACCGGTCAGCTGTTGCTGAACAAATTTCTTAAAATACTTCAGAACAAAAAGCTGGATCAAGGCGATAGCAATGAAGCTACTCAGTACATAATGATACAGCTTGGGATATTCTAAATCGCTGGTGTGCTCAGGATAAGTGAGCACGAAAATCAGCAGTAAACCAGTACTGATGATCAGGCGGTATGCCGCATACCAAGTGCCCAGCAGATATTGGTTAAGCTCTGAATAAGAAGATCGCTGCGACATAGAACCTTTTTTGTTTTTTTAAGTTTTCTTAAATAGAGGGCATAAAATATTAAGGTTTAATCAGACCATAGCGCATTGCTAGATGGGTCAGTTTCACATCGCTGTCGATATTAAGTTTTTCAAAAATACGATAACGATAGGTATTTACAGTCTTAACACTCACAAAAAGTTTATCCGCAATTTCCTGGGCACTAATGCAGTTGACGACCATCATGGCAACCTGCATTTCGCGTTCGGACAGGGAATCAAATGGGGATTGCTGTGTGTCAGATAAATAAGAGCTCGCTAATTGCTCGGCAATATCTGCACTAAAGTATTTGCCGCCCTGCATGACTTTATTAATAGCACGTACCATCTCGGTAACAGGTGCACCTTTAGTGATATAGCCTTTAGCACCTGCTTTGAGTAACAGCGATGGATAAGGTTCTTCGGCAAGACCACTGACAGCGATAACTTTAGTATCAGGGGCTGTTTGTAGCAGTCGACGCGTAGTTTCAACACCACCAATACCCGGCATATTCACATCCAGGAGTACTACATTCGGATGATGCTGACGCACCAGAGTAATTGCTTCTTCACCAGATTCAGCTTGTCCAATGACCTGAACATCAGTGTGGTCTTCAAGCATTCTACAGATGCCAGTACGCACCAATTCATGGTCATCTACAACTAAAACTGTGATCACGTATACTCTCCCTCAGATGAAAAAAAATCATTTTTTTTGTTACACAACGCAAAATAAGCTTGCAATGAAACTACAAAATTAGCAATCCTACAGACATGTCATATTGAACTGTATCACGCAGTGTAGAGATCAATAATTGTTCTGCATTGTGGTAAATGTAATGTAAGCCATATTAGAGGTAATACGCAAATCAATCTTACCTCGTAAGTTGGGTGAAGGAATAGTGAAGAAAACACATAAGTCTTTGATGCATGTACTGGGTCTGTCGCTGGCAGTCAGCATGAGTACGACGACGAGTTTTGCTGAAATTATCATGAATTCGTCAGCAGCGGCCCCTCAGTCTAGCCTGAGCTGGTCTTCTGAACAGGCCAACCAGTTCTTGAGTGATGGATCGGATGCCGATGATGAGCCTTCTCCGCTTGGCTCTACGACAGTCACCACGACCATCCGTAGTCAGAATGGTCAAGCAGTACAAGAACCTGCCAAAACTGTACAGATTCTGGATACCAAGACCTATGGCACGCAGCCATCTGTCAATGCGCGTTCAGCGCTGGTAATGGACGCGCAGACCGGTGAAGTGCTGTATAGCAAGAACAGTAATACAGCAGTGCCGATTGCATCGATTACCAAGCTGATGACAGCAGTGGTGATCTCTGATGCACGTTTAAACATGAATGAAAAAATCACACTACAACAGGGTGATTTTTCATGTTCAGGTTGTAAGAGTTCAAGCTCGACGTTACGTGTCGGAGACACGATGAATCGTGCTGAAGCTTTATTGTTTGCACTGATGAAATCTGAAAACCCGGCTGCAGCAGCGTTGGCACGTACCTATCCAGGTGGTCGTAGTGCTTTTATTTCTGCCATGAATAGTAAAGCCAAAGCATTGGGTATGAATTCAAGTAAATTTCTGGAATCTACCGGATTGCATCCGGGCAATAAGTCATCTGCAAGAGACTTGGGGATTCTGGTAAACACCGCTTCGCAATACGGCTTGATCCGACAGTTCTCAACCACAGCAAGTTATGACTTTAATCTGGGTTACCGTGTGTTGAAATCGAATAATACTAATGCACTAGTACGTAATGGTGGCTGGAATATTAATATTTCTAAAACCGGTTTTATCAATGAAGCTGGACGTTGTGTAGTGATGCATACCACCTTAAATAACCGTCCAGTAGTCGTAGTGTTGCTTGGAGCAGATTCATCTGCTGCACGTACCAATGATGCAACACGTCTCATGACTTGGGTGTCTAGTTTGCCGAAACAGCGTGTTTAAGCTTTTATAAAATATTTAAGTCATAAAAAAGCCCTGCAGATGCAGGGCTTTTTGATTCTGTCTCTTACATATTAGACAGAATAGAATCGCGTACTTGATCCAATGTTGCATCGATCGACAGCATTACTGCATCAGAACATTGTTTGATTGCAGTATCGGGATCTTTCAGACCGTTACCTGTCACAGTACAAACAATTACTGAGCCTTCAGCAATCTTGCCAGCTTTGATGTCACGAATTGCACCGCCGATAGACGCTGCAGAAGCAGGTTCTACGAATACACCTTCGTACATGGAAAGTAGACGTTGTGCTTCAAGAATTTCAGCATCAGTCAGTTCGTCGAACCAACCTTGAGAATCACGAACAACCGCTTTGGCATGGTTCCAGCTTTGTGGATTACCAATACGGATTGCAGTTGCCACAGTTTCAGGGTTTTCTACTGGTGCACCACGTAGGAATGGTGCAGCACCAGCTGCCTGGTAACCCACCATTGTTGGAAGGCCTTCAGGTTTAGGACCAGTGAACGCATCAGTTGCAGGGTCATAAACCACTTGCTCAAACTGATCAGCAGGTTGGTTGGCAACGGCTTCGGTATAACCCATCCAGTGTGCAGTGATGTTACCTGCGTTACCGACAGGTAGGCAGTGGTAGTCAGGTGCACGGCCCAGCTCATCTACGATTTCGTAAGCAATGGTTTTTTGACCTTGCAAACGGTATGGGTTGATTGAGTTCACAATCGTCACTGGTGCTTTATCTGCGATTTCTTTCACCAGACGCATACCGTCATCGAAGTTACCGCGGATCTGCATGGTGATTGCGCCATACATCATCGCTTGTGCCATTTTACCCATGGCAATTTTGCCTTCAGGAATTAACACAAACGCTTTCATGCCTGCACGTGCAGCATAGGCAGCCGCAGCAGCAGAGGTGTTACCTGTAGAGGCACAGATAATGGCTTTTGAGCCTTCTTCAGCGGCTTTGGTCACCGCCATGGTCATACCACGGTCTTTAAATGAACCAGTCGGGTTTAAGCCCTCGTACTTCACATAAATTTCAACATTTTTGCCAATAATGCGCGGAATATTCGCAAGCTTAATCAGTGGTGTATTACCTTCGCCTAGAGAAACAGCAGGGGTAGTTGCAGACACTGGTAAACGGTCGCGATAGCGGTCAACTAAACCAGTATAACGATTGGCATTCGACATGATGATGTTCCAATTGTGTGTAGAGCTTGGTGAGGGGAGTAACCCCCTCAACCCGATTAATTATCAAGCGATTCTAAACGAATTCGCACAATTTCGCCATGAATGACAGGAAGAGCTTGAATTTGCTTTAACGCTTCATCCATTTTCGCTTCCTTGACTGGATCAGTCAGGATCACGATAGGAATAAGGTCTTTTAAGCGAGATTGCTGCATGATGGCATCGATACTAATACCGTTACGGCTCAGAATAGAGGTCACTTCTGCAAGAACGCCGGTTTGATCTTCAGCGTTAATACGGATGTAGTAGCCTGTGGTCATTTCTTCACGAGGAAGAATTGGCAAGTCGCTTAAGCTTTCAAAAGCCAGTTGTGGAATGGTACCTGCGCCATCTTCAGTGTAAGAAATGTCACGCACGATATCCACCACGTCAGCGACTACAGCAGATGCTGTAGGACCAGCACCAGCACCAGCACCATAGTACAGTGTAGGGCCAACGGCATTGGCTTGTACCAAGACTGCATTTTTCACGCCATTTACATTGGCGATTAGTTGCTCCTCAGGAATCAGGGTCGGGTGAACACGAAGTTCAATCCCTGTTTCTGTACGACGAGCAATACCGAGGTGTTTAATACGGAAACCTAAGTCTTCAGCATATTTTACATCTTGAGCCGTGATTTTGCTGATGCCTTCGGTGAAGACTTTATCAAATTGCAGCGGGATACCAAATGCAATCGATGCAAGTAAGGTTAGTTTATGTGCGGCATCAATACCTTCAACGTCAAAGGTTGGATCTGCTTCAGCATAACCCAGTTCTTGCGCTTCTTTCAGTACATCTTCAAAAGCACGGCCTTTGTCACGCATTTCAGTCAGGATAAAGTTACCTGTACCGTTAATGATGCCCGCCAGCCAATCAATTTTGTTGGCAGCCAAGCCTTCACGCATGACTTTAATAATCGGGATGCCACCTGCCACCGCTGCCTCGTAAGCAATTTGCACAGCGTTGTCATCAGCAAGTTTGAACAGTTCATTACCGTGTTCAGCGAGCAAAGCCTTGTTCGCAGTCACAACCTGTTTGCCATGCAGGATAGCTTCTTTAATGACTTCATAGGCAGGATGAATACCACCCATCACTTCAACCACAACATCAACATCTGGCTGACGTACGATCTCTAGCAGGTCAGCACTTTGCTTGATGCTGTCATCAAGTTCCAGGTCAGGACGCGGACGACGGGTACCCACATAAGTAATTTGAATTTCACGACCGGTGCGACGTTTAATCTCAGCAGCATTTTGTTTTAATAGTTTAAGGGCACCACCACCCACAGTACCAAGACCGAGGATTGCCAGACGAACTGGTTTCACGTCACACTCCAAATATAAACAGTTTTTTACGAGAGCCTAGATCATAGCTAAAAAAACGCGCTGACTCTAGGGTGATCTCAGAATATCTTTATGTATAACATAAAGTAAAATAACTTATTAAAATGAGTTATTTAAGACGGTCCAAAAGTTCAGCGGTCGACATGTATCCGCCCAGGTAAACACCCTCTGAACTATAGACACCCGGGGTACCGTTCACACCGATATTCAGACCCATTTGATATTGATCTTTCACAGGATTTTGACAGGTTGCTGGTGTAATTGATCCACCGGCAATAGCGGTATCAAAGGCAGCACGACGGTCGGCACTACACCAGATTGCTTCCATGGCTGGCATATGCTGCTCACCACGTGGCCATGC
This sequence comes from Acinetobacter sp. SM1B, assembly GCF_003289665.1. Taxonomy (NCBI): domain Bacteria; kingdom Pseudomonadati; phylum Pseudomonadota; class Gammaproteobacteria; order Moraxellales; family Moraxellaceae; genus Acinetobacter; species Acinetobacter sp. SM1B. The sequence continues at coordinate 2,406,832 of NZ_QMBM01000001.1, read as the reverse complement.
GATATAACGTACCTCAATGCCTTTATTGTTCATCTCATCCATCTGTTCGTGGAATTTATGGCAGTACGGGCAGCTAACATCGGTAAAGACATAGATAATATGCTTGGCTTTGTTGCCTTTGGCAGGGTAAATCAACAGGTCTTCGGCTTTTAGTGCTGCAAAGATTTTCTTGTTTACATCGGATTGCAGGGTTTCGCTGACATTGTGCAGCTGTTTGTCACCCAGGCGGATCACATCACCCTGAATGATGTATTTACCATCACTGGTCGCATAGACAGACGACATGCCTTCCAAGCTGACCCAGAACAGATTTGGTACTTCAGTGGTTTTAACGCCAGTGATTTTTGCCTTAATACCAGCCTTTTTGAAGTGACCTTCCAGGGTTGAGATCAGGCGTTGCTGAGCATTACGTTCTGATACGGTAGATGCTTCACCCGTCGCTGGTGCACTTGCAGTTAAAGTATCTGACTTTTTATCGTTTTGATTAGAGTTGGAGCAAGCAGTAAGACTGAAACCTGCAGCAAGCATACATGCGATAAACAGACTGGAGCGGGCAAATGTCATGGATAACCCTTTTTGTTCTTAGATAAAAATAGATGCCTAGCATAACAAAAAAATAGTTTGCAGGTTGAACTTCTCTGTACACGTTGTCAGTTCAGGTTCAGGCCCGTGGATGATGTGACGCATGCAGCTGTTGCATACGCACTTGTGCCACGTGGGTATAAATTTGGGTGGTCGACAGGTCACTATGTCCCAACAGCATCTGCACGACACGTAGATCTGCACCATGATTCAACAGGTGGGTGGCAAAGGCATGACGCAAGGTATGGGGAGAAAGCTCTGCCTGAACACCGGCCTGTAGTGCGTAACGCTTGATCGCATACCAAAAATTCTGTCGGCTCATGATGCCACCATGCTGGGTCAGGAACAGATAGTCGGTTGCTGTCTTGTACAATTGCGGACGTGCTTCATTCAGATATTTCTCGATCCATTCGCAGGCGACCTGCCCCATGGGTACTAATCGTTCTTTGTTGCCTTTACCTACGATACGCAGATAGCCCTGTTTTAGATTAATCAGTTCCAGTCGCAGGTTGAGTAGTTCTGTCACACGTAAGCCACAGGCATAGAGCACTTCCAGCATCGCCCGGTCACGTAAACCCAAGGCAGTATTGATATCCGGTGCATTGATTAGTGCTTCAACATCGGCTTCAGAAAGATCTTTGGGCAGGGCACGTCCCAGTTTTGGTGTCTTGTGTGCAGCAACCGGATTGTCATTTCTCAGCTTTTGTTCACGCAAGAATTTATAAAATGAGCGCAGGGCGGACAAACAGCGTGCAATTGAACGTGGACTTTTTTGCTGTTTGGTCAGCTCAATCAATACATCCGAGACATCATCATGATCCCATTCTGGTAAGGCTTTAGTTAGACAACTACTGCATTGAATTAAATCAGATAAATAGGCATTCCGTGTATGAGGACTCACGGTTTGTGCAATCAGATAGTCACGATAGCCGTGCAGAAACTGGGTACTTTCTGGAATCTGGACAGGAGCGGGAATACGGGGTTTTTTATTCAACATAGGATGAAAGAATCTGATCTAAAAAAGCGATAATGAGTATTGATATTCTCCAATGTAGTTTAATTTTATTACAGTGTCGATGTGATATAAGCTAAATCGGTTTGTAATTAATCTTATTTGTTAATTATTCTCATTTGTTTGTATACTGTACAAAATAGTTTAGGAATTTTCGCGGTGCGTTTGTCGGATTTGAAAGTGAAGCAAACAGCTATCATTCGAAAGGTTAATCGAACTACTGATGGCGAGGGCGCTCAACACGATGTCGTGGCGAGTCGCCTGGAAACGTTGGGTTTTGTGCCTGGCACAGAAGTGCAGGTCATTACCAAAGGTATTTTTGGTGGGGATCCGATTTTAATTCAGGTCGGTTTTACCCGTTTTGCCCTGCGTAAGTCAGAGGCAGCCAAAATTGAAATTGAAGCTGGAGTGTCGGCATGAGTGATGCCTTACGTATTGCCCTTGTCGGTAACCCTAACTGTGGTAAAACCTCATTATTCAACCATTTAACAGGTACACGTCAAAAAGTCGGCAACTATGCCGGAGTGACAGTAGAACGTAAAGTCGGTCACTTTACTTTGCCATCGGGCAAGGCTGTGCGTGTACTGGATCTGCCGGGGACTTATAGTCTGGATGCTACCAGTCCGGATGAAGCGATTACCCGTGATGTTGTACAGGGCAAAATTGCAGATGAAGAACAGCAGGATGCATTCCTGTGTGTGGTCGATGCCACCAATCTGAAACTGCATCTCGGTCTGGTTCTGGAAATGATCCAGCTCGGCCGTCCGGTGTTACTCGTTCTGAACATGATGGATGAAGCACGCCGTCGTGGGATGCAGATCAATACCCAGAAATTGTCCGAGCGTTTAGGTGTACCTGTCGTTGAAACGGTTGCAGTGCGCAGGTCAGGTGTTGAAAACCTGATGAATGCACTGGATCAGGGAAAATATGCTATTCCAGAGACTGAAATGACTGGCTTAAGCGGTGACAGTCATCACAAAGTTGAAAGCATCCTGAAAGATGTGGTGAACTTTGTAGATCAGGAAGACAAGCGCACCGATTTTCTGGATAAAATTTTCCTGCATCCGGTACTCGGTCTGCTTAGCCTAGCGGTGATGATGTTCGTGATCTTCCAGGCGGTATTTGCCTGGGCGGCACCCTTCATGGATGGGATTGAAACCTTCTTCGGCTGGCTCGGTGAGGTAGTCGGAGACAACATTGCCCATCCTTTGCTGAATAGTCTGCTCGTAGATGGGATTATTGCCGGTGCCGGCGGCGTTGTGGTGTTCCTGCCACAGATTCTGATCCTGTTCTTCTTTATCCTGGTATTGGAAGAATCCGGTTATCTGCCACGTGCTGCATTCCTGCTGGATAAATTGATGTACAAAGCCGGTCTTTCTGGTCGTGCCTTTATTCCATTATTGTCCAGCTTTGCCTGTGCAATTCCGGGCATCATGGCGTCACGTACCATTAGTGATCCACGTGACCGTTTGACCACAATTTTTGTAGCACCCTTGATGACCTGTTCGGCTCGTCTGCCGGTATATGCATTGCTGATTGCCGCATTTATTCCATCACAGTCGGTCTGGGGTATTTTTAACCTGCAAGGCTTGGTGCTGTTTGCTCTGTATATGGCAGGCATTCTAAGTGCGCTGATTGTTTCGTTTGTGTTGAAGTTTTTCAGCAAAGACAAATCAGAGCATATGCTGCTAATGGAACTACCAAGTTATCGTTTTCCAGATATCAAGAACGTCTGGATTGGTCTGCTGGATCGTGGCAAGATCTTCTTGAAGCGTGTGGGTGGCATCATCTTCGCATTGTCGATTCTGCTGTGGTTCCTGTGTACCTTCCCACAACCGCCTGAAGGGGCCACGTTACCAGATATTGATTATTCCTTTGCAGGGATGATTGGTCATTTTATCCAGCCGATCTTTGCACCGTTGGGCTTTAACTGGCAGATCTGTATTGCGCTGATTCCGGCAATGGCAGCTCGTGAAGTGGTTGTGGCTGCACTGGGTACAGTTTATGCCTTGTCAGCAGTTGATGAAGATGCGATGTCTGAAGGGCTTGCAGCTTTGATTAGCGGTGGCGGTGACTTAGGCTGGACACTGGCAACCGGTTTATCGTTACTGGTCTGGTTTATCTATGCGCCGCACTGTCTGGCAACTTTGGCAACGGTAAAACGTGAAACAGGTTCATGGAAAACTGTGGGCTTTATGACAGTTTATCTGTTTGGTCTGGCATATATCATGTCATTCCTGACTTATCAGATTGCTTCACACTATTTCGGTTAATACTGACTGAAATAGTACAATGAAGGGGAGATTGAAATGATTGAAATTCTGATTGTAACGTCACTGGTGCTTTGGAGTGCAGTGGTGGTATTTAAGAAGGTATTTCCGAATACTTCACGCTCGGTCTTCCTGAAGCTATCCAATGCTTGTGAAGCCCAAGGCTGGCATAAGCTGGCGAAATGGTTAAAACCTGCGATGGCCAGTGGTTGTGGAGGCAATTGTGCCTGTCCGGCATCCGAGCAGCCAACAGAGAAAAAGCCTGCTCAGCAAGCAGTGAAATGGAAATAATTTTCCAGCAAACTTAAAAGTGAAAAAGCCATCATTTTTATGATGGCTTTTTTATGCAATATACAAAAAAATCTGCAGAAAGATGAAACAGAAAAAGCATTCAAAACGGCAAAGTGCTAACATTTCAAAAGTTTCAAATTAGACCAGAACATGAGGCAAAAATGTTAATACAACGTGGTGGACTTAAGGTCGTTGCAGGACTTGGAATTTCAGGTGTTGCAGCAGTCAATTTCTTACATGACAAGGGCTACCGCGTTGCAGTAACAGACTCCAGGGCAAATCCACCGGGGCATGACCAGATTCCTGCCGAAGTACAAACCAGCTTTGGTAAATTTGACCAGGAATTATTGCTATCAGCAGAAGAAATCGTCATCAGTCCGGGGCTTGATCCGAAACTTCCTGAAATTCAGGCAGCGATTGCTAAAGGTATTCCGGTGGTGAGTGAAATCCAGATTCTGCGCCGTTCTACCGATAAACCCATTGTTGCGATTACCGGTTCAAATGCCAAAAGTACCGTCACCACATTAATTGGTCTGATGGCCGCAGATGCAGGTAAGAAAGTGGCCGTTGGTGGCAACCTTGGCCGTCCTGCGCTGGATCTGACCAAAGATGATCCTGAACTTTATATTTTAGAGCTTTCAAGTTTTCAGCTGGAAACCACGTCGAATCTGAATGCTGAAGTGGCAGTCGTGCTGAATATGAGCGAAGACCATCTGGATCGTCATGGTGACATGATGGGCTACCACACAGCAAAACACCGTATTTTCCAGGGTGTCAAAAAAGTGGTGTATAACCGCGATGATTCACTGACTCGTCCACTGGTTCCGGATGTAACGCCAATGCAAAGCTTTGGTTTAAATGCACCTGATATAAACCAGTACGGCGTGTTACGTGACACGGATGGCACGATCTGGTTAGCGCGTGGACGCGAACGTTTATTGAAAAGTTCTGAGATGTATATTCAAGGCACGCACAATGTCGCGAATGCTTTGGCCTGTTTGGCTTTGGGTGAAGCGATTGGCTTGCCAGTAGATAGTATGCTGAAAACACTAAAAACCTTCAAAGGGCTGGAGCATCGCTGTGAATTTGTCAAAGAAGTTAATGGTGTGCGTTATTATAACGATTCTAAAGGTACCAACATCGGTGCGACTCTGGCCGCTTTAGACGGTCTAGGTGCGGCGATCGAAGCACAAGGTGGGAAAGTGGCAATCATTCTTGGTGGCGAGGGCAAAGGCCAGGACTTCACTGCTTTACGTAATTCATTGTCTAAATACGCGAAGGTAGCGGTATTGATTGGTGTAGATCGTCCAATCATTGAAGCAGCAATTGAAGGAACCACGACACTTGTGCATGCGGAAAGCCTGCAGGAAGCAGTAGAAATCTGCCAGAGCAATACCCAGCCACATGATGTCGTGCTATTGTCTCCGGCATGTGCAAGTTTTGATATGTTCTCAGGCTATCCTGAGCGTGGCCATCAGTTCGTTGCGTATGTCAACGCACTTAATTAAGAACAACAAGGATTCGTGATATGGCTGAGTTTGCTCAGACTGCGATCAATAAAATTACTCAAATCTACGAGCAGTGGCTACCTAAGTTACCCGCTGAAGTTAATCCACGTAATGTGCTGATTTTCTGTGTATTGGCTTTGCTGTGTATTGGTTCAATCATGGTGGCATCCGCTTCGATGCCGTATGCAGAACGAATTAATGGCAATGCCTTTCACTATATTACCCGACATGCCATCTCGATCGGGGCTGGGGCAGCAGTCGCCTATGCTACTTATAAGATTCCTTTAAATCGCTGGTTTAACAGTACTTTCTTTTTATGGTTTGTGACCATTCTGCTGCTATTGGCAGTATTACTGGTCGGTACTGAAGTCAATGGTTCCAAGCGCTGGATTCGTCTTGCTGGCTTTACCTTACAGGCTTCCGAAGTAGCGAAGGTAATGATGGCAATCTTCACCGCAGACTACGTAGTACGTCGTGCTGAAGAGGTACGTAACAAGATTTCCGGTTTGGGACGCTTAAGTATCATCATGGGGGCAACCATCCTGTTGGTTATGCTTGAGCCGGACTTGGGGGCAACTGTGGTCATCACGTTAACCATGCTTGGGGTATTCTTCCTGGCAGGTGCACCGTGGAACCAGTTTGGTCTGGCCTTCGGCGTCATTATTGGCGCGTTGATCGCTGCAATTGCTTTTGAGCCATATCGTCTGCAGCGTTTCCTGTCTTTCTCGAATCCTTGGGAAGATCCGCTGGGTACGGGTTATCAGCTATCCAATGCGCTCATGGCTTTTGGTCGTGGAGAATGGACGGGTGTCGGTCTGGGACACAGTATTCAGAAAATGTCTTACCTACCTGAAGCGCATACCGATTTTATGCTGGCAATTCTGGGTGAGGAATTCGGTTTTCTGGGCATTGCGATCGTTCTGATTCTGTCTTTCAGCATGATTGTCTGCTGTATTCGCATTGGTCATCGTGCCCTGAAAAATCATTACCTGCGTGCTGGCTATCTAGCATATGGCATCAGTATTATTTTCCTGTTACAGGTTTTGGTGAATGCAGGCATGAACATGGGCATGCTGCCAACCAAGGGTTTGACCCTGCCATTTATCAGTTATGGTGGTTCTTCGCTGATTATGTGTGCCATGATGATCAGCCTGATTCTCAAGATTGATGCCACGACTCGTGAAAGTAATCCAAGCCGTGAGGAATCAAGCTTCTAGATTAGACTGACGGTTCGAGTCAGGCTGGGCATGGTCGAGAACTGTGCTTGGCATGACCGTACCGCAGTGATTGCAGCGCACAAAAGCATCCTTGGCTTTCGACAGGGGAATCAAGGGAATAAAGAATAAGGAAAAATAATTACGCTGCTGTCTCAGCTCGTAACCGGCTCGGGTTCGGCACACTGGACATAAGAACTGACTTTTTTCGATGACTTTGGTTTTCGGTCCAACACCAAAAATAAAAAACATAGACTGACTTCCACCTGAATTTTTCTTTAGCTTAAGCCAAAACAGCCCTTTATAAATAGTAGCCTTGTAGCTCAGTTGTGTGTGGAATCCGTTCGATATTCCATTGTGCCACTGCCTGTTTCAGCATTTTTTCCGGAGTGTCCAGTTCAACTTCAGCCTGGTGCAAAGCTTTAAGTACCTGTTTTAATAATTGCGGCGCCTGAGTTAAATCCAGTGCTTGCGCCAGATTCTGTTTAGAGAGTTTCTGACCCTGATCATTCATTGCGAGTGGCAGGTGCATATACTGCAGACGAGGGTAGCCGAGCAATTGGCCTAGATAAATCTGACGTTCGGTATTATCCAGCAGATCCGCGCCACGTACCACATGAGTTATGCCTTGCAGGTAATCATCCACCACGACTGCCAGCTGATAGTTAATGATGCCATCACGGCGCTTCAGGACAAAATCTCCCAGATCATGCTTAAGATTAGAGCAATGATGACCTTGCAACGGATCATCAAAACAGATTTCGACATCTTCAACTTTTAAGCGAATCGCCTGATGTCCGAAAGCTAAGCCTAAATCACGACAGGTATCCTGATAGATATGATTGGAACCGAGCATCTTGCGCGTACATTGGCAGGCATAAACTAGACCCTGCTGACGTAGCTGTTCAATCACAGCATCATAAATGTCCAGGCGGTCTTTCTGAAAAATGATTGCGGCATCGGGATCGAAACCAAAGACATCCATGGCACGAAGAATATGATCTTCACTACCGGGATAAATGCGGGGAATGTCGGTATCTTCAATACGAACCAGCCATTGACCCTGATGGGCACGGGCATCGCAGTAGCTGGCGACTGCAGTAATGAGGGAACCAAAATGTAAAGGGCCGGTTGGCGATGGCGCGAACCGACCTGAGTAGCGAGTTAGCGAAACATCGTTTCGCCGCTGCGCATGAGGAGCATGCTCCGCAAGGGAGCTGTGCTCGGCTGAGGAATTCTCAACAGTCACGATTAACCGTTATTTTGCTTCTCTTTGATTTCAGCAAGAGTCTTACAGTCAATACACAAAGTCGCAGTTGGACGAGCTTCTAAACGACGCAGACCGATTTCGATACCACAAGTTTCACAGAAACCGTAGTCATCATTTTTGATTGCTTCGATAGACTGTTCGATTTTGCGGATCAGTTTACGTTCCCGATCACGGGTACGTAGTTCAATCGCAAATTCTTCTTCTTGTGTTGCACGGTCGTTTACATCTGGAAGTGCCGTATTTTCGTCTTGCATGGTATTCAGCGTACGGTCAACTTCAGTCATCAACTCAGCTTTCCAAGCCAGCAGAATCTGGCGGAAGTGCTCAAGCTGACCTTCAGACATGTATTCTTCATTTTTTTTCGGTTGATAAGGTTCGATACCAAATAAGCTAGCAGTAGAACCACCTTCAGTCGTTTTTGGCTTAGATTTGCGCACACGTTTTGTAGCTTTTTCATCTACCACATCAGTTTGTTCATCTAAGACTTGATTTTGGTTGTCATTCGCCATTTAGGGCATTCCTCATCATATGCGTAGGTAACTACGCAAAAAATATGGTGATATGCAAATTTTTATCCACCCTGAAGAAGGATTATCCTCCTATAGGGGTCGTCATCATATAGACTTTTTATGCGTTTTGATAGTCTTTGATGGCGGGATTGTAGATATCACGTTTCCTTTAAGAGCAATAAAGTAAAGCAAAAAAAACAAATTGAAAAGTTAATAACCTGAAATTTCAGTATTAATTTTAGCTTGCTTTAAAACCACCCTTTGAATGTAAGTCTGGTACTCACCATTGTCTTTTAATTGTAATACGCGATAGCCGGGCTGTGCCTGGTCTAAGGCAAAATTTTCGCTCAAGGGTTTGAACTGTACACTGGTTGAAGGGGTGGACAGATAGCGCACACCCTGCCATTCATTTTCAGAATCCTGATGCACATGTCCAAATAGCACCATTTTGACATTGGTATGTCGTGCAATCACATCTTTCAATGCTTCTGAATTTTTCAGCCGATGCTGGTCAATCCAGTGTGATTGCATCGCAAAAGGATGATGATGACAGGTCACGATCACATACTGCTTGCTATGCTCAAGCAATAACTGTTCCAGCTGATCCAGCTGTTTTTGTTCTACCCAGCCATCGACCCGACCCTTTACAGCACTGTTGAGCAGAATTAAAGTCCAGCAACCAAAGCTAATCGCATGCGCTTCATCACTATTTTTATAAAAAGGAAAAATAGCGAGATAATCATCATGATTACCTGGAATCTGATAATGCGGCACATTCCAGGCCTGCATAAACTGTAAGTAACGTTGATAGGTAGATTCTGCTGCAACCTGGGCCAGATCTCCGGTATGTACCAAAGCGTCAATATGCGGAAAACGCTGTTGAATGTCGTGTACGACCTCTAAAAAGCTCTGCTCCGGATTCATGCGGGCAAATTCAAGCTCAGGCTGATCCATCAGATGCGTGTCTGAAATCTGGATGAGCGTCCAGACTTTTTCAGATGCAGGAGTAGAGGTCTGTGTCATCTGATCTACTCCTTTGGATAGGCTGTTGAGATATGTTGCTGTAACCACTGTAATGCCATAATGACGGGCGCATTTTTGAGGCGGTTATAACGGAATAATTCTGGAAGGTGGGCATAATCAAAAATATGCAGCTGGATATTTTCCCCTTCATCCGGCATGCCATATACACCGCCATGTTCAGGCAGTTCCGCCTGAGCCACATAAAGGTGGAACAGTTCAGAGCAGGCACCCGCTGAAGGATAGAAACTATACAGATGTTGCAGCCCCTGGATTTCACAGCCAGATTCTTCCAGTGCTTCACGACGGATGCAGTGCTCTGGAGATTCATCATCATCTAAAACCCCGGCAATGATTTCCAGCTGCCATGGGGAATCGGTATCATCCAGTGCTCCAATACGGAACTGCTCGATCAGGGCAAATTTTTGTTGTTGGTCATTATAAATCAGCACCCCAGCTGCAGGACGCCGCGCAATCAGTTCACGCTGAATCGGAGGAATATATTTATTGCTCTCAAAAAGACGATGACTCAGCTGCACTTTTTCGACTTTCACGAATCCTTGATACAGATATTCGCGCTGTTGCAGGTCGACATCATTATAGTTATAGGACGCTTGCTGAATAATCTTCATAAATCAGAAAAGGATGAAAACATTTATTTCATCCTATCTGAGTTTTTAGCAAAAACAACTGATTTTCAGTGGGAATTAGACTTTATGATATAAATTTCGACCACTTTCAATGAAGCTGGTTTTCATGCTGTTAAGACCTGCTTCAACCTCTGGATCAAGCTCTGCTGCCTGCTGTGCATTTTTCTGATTATTCGCATAATCCCGCACATTCTGGGTGATCTTCATCGAACAGAATTTCGGACCGCACATCGAACAGAAATGCGCTGACTTGTGTGCCTCTTTCGGCATGGTCTCATCATGCATGCTGCGCGCCGTATCCGGGTCCAGACTCAGGTTAAACTGATCTTCCCAACGGAACTCAAAACGGGCTTTGGACAGGGCATTGTCACGTGCCTGTGCACCCGGATGGCCTTTGGCCAGATCCGCTGCATGCGCGGCAATCTTGTAGGTGATGATACCGTCTTTGACATCCTTTTTATTTGGCAGACCCAAATGTTCTTTTGGCGTCACATAACACAGCATCGCGGTGCCATACCAGCCGATCATCGCGGCACCAATGGCAGAAGTAATATGGTCATAGCCCGGTGCAATATCGGTGGTTAAAGGTCCCAATGTATAGAAAGGCGCTTCTTTACAGACTTCCAGTTGCAGATCCATATTTTCCTTGATCATATGCATTGGCACATGTCCCGGACCTTCAATCATTACCTGTACATCATGTTCCCAGGCACGATGGGTTAGTTCGCCTAGGGTACGCAGTTCGGAGAATTGCGCTTCATCATTGGCATCCTGAATACAGCCCGGACGCAGACCATCACCCAGACTGAATGAGACATCATAGGCTTTCATGATTTCACAGATTTCATCAAAGTGCGTGTACAGGAAGTTTTCCTGATGATGGGCCAGACACCACTGCGCCATGATTGAACCACCACGGGATACAATCCCGGTCAGACGGTTCGCAGTCAGTGGGACATAGCGTAATAACACGCCAGCATGAATCGTAAAGTAATCCACGCCCTGTTCGGCCTGTTCAATCAGGGTGTCTTTAAAGATTTCCCAGGTCAGGTCTTCGGCTACGCCATTCACTTTTTCCAGCGCTTGATAAATTGGCACAGTACCGATTGGCACAGGGGAGTTACGGATAATCCATTCGCGGGTTTCATGAATATTCTGGCCTGTAGACAAATCCATAATCGTGTCAGCACCCCAGCGGGTTGCCCAGGTCATTTTTGAAACTTCTTCTTCAATCGATGAACCCAGTGCCGAGTTACCGATGTTGGCATTAATCTTGACCAGGAAATTACGCCCGATGATCATCGGTTCGCATTCAGGGTGGTTGATATTGGCTGGAATAATGGCACGGCCCGCTGCAACTTCCTGACGCACGAATTCTGGTGTGATTTCAGTCAGGTTTTTCGCACCAAAGTTCTGTCCGGCATGCTGGCGCATGTCGACACCTTCACGCTGGCGCAGGTTTTCACGAATGGCGATGTATTCCATTTCCGGTGTGATAATGCCTTGCTTGGCATAGTGCATCTGGCTGACATTATGACCGCGTTTAGCACGACGAGGTTTTTGAATATGTGCAAAGCGGATATTGGCAGTACGGATATCGCGTAGGCGCTGGCGACCAAATTCGGAACTTAAGTCTTCTAGTACTTCGCTATCACCACGCTGTTCAATCCAGCTTTCGCGTACATGCGGCAGACCTTTGTTCAGGTCAATCGTGATTGCAGGATCGGTATAAGCACCAGACGTGTCATACACCATTAAAGGTAGATTTTTTTCACCGCCCAGGCCAGTCGGCGTATCTGTCAGTGAGATTTCACGCATTGGCACCTGAATATCAGGGCGTGAACCTTGAATATAGACCTTGCGGGAAGCTGGTAAAATACGGGTGAGATCTCGAGCTTCCTGCTCATGATGAGCATCAGTTGCGGGAGTGGAGAGATTCGTTAATTGGTTCATGGCAATGATCCTTAGAATGACATCAACGAATCAAGCACGACCAAAAACGCAGGCGGATCTATCTTATAGATAGAAAGAGGGCTTTAAGTTTTTAGAGGCTTGATTCCTACGCAGGTCTTAACCTGATCAGGTTCAACGGTACTCACCATCAAATTGCACTTTAAAAGGCTATTTTGGTGATCTCAGCGAGTGATTACTCGCGCTCCGTCAAGCTCAGGCGATCATATAATAGTTAGGGGATAAAAAGTAGACGTGATTCGCTACTTTCTAGCAGAAATATGCAGTAAAGATTTCAGGGAAAAAGGCTGTTATAAACAGATGGCGTCCCTGAAACAGTCTTTTTTATAGTCTTGGGCTGGCATCTGAATTCCGGAATAATGTGCAATCTGTTCCCAGGTTGAACGGTTCTGATATTCGCTGTCAAGCACCTGTTTGCGCTGCTCTTCATTCATATCCAGAAATTCTAGAAAGCGTTGTGCCTTGGAAGTGATGCCACCTTCATTGCCTTTAGACAGACCGATAATGGTTTCCAGATGGCTATGATCAACGGCATAACGATCCCGGTAATCCTGGGAAATTGGCGCACTATTCATGCCATGAAACAGGAAGTAGCTGTATTGCTGTAGCAGATATTCAGCATCCTTTTGGTAAGGGCTTTGCGGAAAACGCTTGAGATAATCCTCCCAGTCCAGAATACGCGCAGCAATTTCAGCAGGTTCAATCATTAAGCGTTGTTGCGTGAATACTGGTTCAAGATTCTGCTGAGATAAAGTTTCAATAAAAGCACGTTCTGCTGCCGGGAGATAAGGTGCAAAGATACGAGCCAAATATTCAGGACTACGACGATAAGTCAGTTGCTGTTGCCCTTGCTCCACCACTTCGACATATGCTTGTCCTTTATGTTTAAGCAGGTACTGGTCACGGGCAGTCAGTTCAACAAAATGACTTTGCTGAATGGTCGGATGTTGAGCCATTTCCAGCGCATATTGTTCAAATGCACGTTGCTGGGCTGGTGTTCTTTCAACTTTCAGGAAACGGCTATACATGGCATTGGCATGACGCATCAGGTTTTTTTGCTGTTTATGCTCTAACAGTGGCAGACACACTTTAAGATTCTGATTGATCTGCTCAAGCGCAAAAGTCGTGCGCTGGTCATCAATTTCAGCCATCTGTTTTTCAATATTCTGGCACATCAGGCTAAAATCTTGAGTTGCAGTATTTTTCTTGACACTGGTTTCAGCAGGCTCAATTTCGACCTGCGGCTGTTTGGGCTGCTGACAGGCAAGCATCAGCAACAGCAACAGGGCAAGGCAGCTGGCAACTAAAATTGAGGAAAAACGTGTAGACACTATAACTCTATGCTCTGATACAAATAATGAATAACAGCGGGGAATGCGCCTATTGTATACATCTTGTGCCAACAGACTGTTTAGTATTGTGAAGCTGTTTGTTAAGCTGTTGTCATCGACTCAAAAATGTGAATCAATATAGGATAAGTTCACTTATTTGAATTAAAAAAATTAATAAAAATCATACGTAAGTTTAGGAATAGACAAGTAATATTTGTATCACTTTAAGATTCAAGCATTTGGCTATATTTTGTTAGGTATGACGATACAGCAGTTAGGGATTCACATTATAAATGAAGATAAAATTCATCCTTAGTGCCAGCCTATTGTGTTCAAGTTCTGCCGTATGGGCACTGGACTTGGTTGAGGCTTACGAACGTGCCAAACAAAATGATCCAAACTGGCAGGCCAATGTGCTGCAATATGAAGCCGACCAGCTGAATCTTGGAATTGCCAGCGGTAATTTACTTCCAACTGTAAGCCTGTCGGGAAATGTGACCCGAAAAAACCAGTCGACTGATAATTCTGGAACACAAGGCTTGCCTGCGGAATTTGGGGAATTACAGGGTTCAAGTACAACCACCCGACAGATTGCTGTGACTGCGCGTCAACCTTTGTTTCGCTGGGATGCCTGGCAAGGCTACAAGCAGGTCAAAACCTCAGTAGAACTGAGTGAAGTCAATTTGCGTCTGCAGAAGCAGCAGCATATTTTGCAGGTAGCAGAAGCTTATTTTAATGTATTACGTCAGCAATCCCTGACCAGTGCCTATTTACAGGAAGAGCAGGCACTGGCTGAACAGTTGCGCATGATGAATGCCAAACTCAAAGAAGGTCTGGTAGCACGCAGTGATGTCAGCGAAGCCAATGCCCAATATCAGAGTGCTCAGGCCAACCGAATCGCTACCCAAGTACAGTTGGTGTTGGCACAGGAGCAACTGGCGCAGTTAATTGGTCCTTATCAGGATAATCTGGCGGTCCTACGCAATGATTTCCAGTTCCAGAAACCATTACCAGCCAATATCCAGTCCTGGACCGAACTGGCACAAAGCCAGAACCTGGAAATTCTACAGGCTCGTCTGCAAAAGCGTTATTCCGAAGATGCCAAACGTGTTGAAGAAGCAGCACGCTATCCGCAAGTTGAAGCAGTGGCAACTTATGGTTATTTGAAACAGACGCCAGAAACCGTTTTATCTTCTAATGGAGACTTTGATCAGGTCGGAGTAGAGGTCAACTGGAATCTGTTTAGCGGTGGCCGTACCAGCAAGAATATCCAAAAAGCAGGGGTGCTGGTGCAGCGTAGTGATGCCCAGCTGGATGCTGCGATACGTAGAGCCAATACTGATGTGAAACAGTCTTATCTACAGGTGGAAACAGATGAAGCCAAGCTGAATGCCCGCAAGGCGGCAATGGAATCAGCAGAAATTGTTTCTCAAGCATCCCGCGCACAATATCAGGAAGGGCTGAAAGCTATGGTGGATGTGCTGCTGGCACAGCGTAATGCTTTTTCTGCCAAAACTGATTATCTGAATGCTAAGTATGATTACCTGATTCATGTGCTGCAGTTGCAGGCCTCAGTAGGGCAGCTCAATGAACAGCAGCTAGCGGAAATGAATGCCTGGCTAGTAGAATATAACTAAAATCTAGCAAGCTCTTTTGAATAGATTGCTACCCTACTTTCATTATTGCAGTGCTTTAGGACTGGGGGGATTTCTCTCTAATACGGTTCGATGCAGCGTTAATTTTCTAGGTAAATAAAGCTATAAAGAGACGTCGATTTATAGTAAATTTTTATTATAAATTAATAAAAATGAAATCCTAATTATTTGTTTAAGATAGTGAATCATTTAAATGTTAATAATTTTTTAAGCAATAAACTAATGCAAAAGTTACAAAAAATATATTTTTTAATAAAAAAATAATACAAAAAAGCGTGCAATTGTGCGAAATGTGACCCAATCTCCCTTGAAAGTGTGAAGTAGTTCTTGAATTCACGCAGGCATATTTAATGCAACAGATATTTATGTAAGAAAATATCCGCATTTCTTCTGATCACATAATTAATTCTATTTAGGATGGTTTAGGCATCCTATTAAGCAAATTCACGCATTGAAGAAAAATCTATGATCATAGATGAAAATAAAAAAGCAGGGTCTGGGCTTTACTTTACTGTACAGCTTAAGTTCGTTGTAGCATTTATTGGTGCCTGCTTCTGGGCAGGATTTTCAATATGGATCGCTCAAGATTGGATAGATGATCTGAGTAATTATATTGGTCAATTTGCGGCTATTTTTTCGTATATGGTATAGCTATTATTCTTGGTTTTATGAATTCATTTGCAGCTTTTAGTCTGCTGATGGATCGAAGACCGAAGCGAGAACCTTTACCCGTTTATCCTGGGATTACAATGCTGGTTGCTGCCTATAATGAAGCTGCCTCAATTAAAGATACACTGGTCAGTATTGCTCTGCAAAAATATCCAGGACCATTACAAGTAATTGTTATCAATGATGGCTCCCAAGATAATACAGCAGATATTGTTCGACAGGCTGAAGCCAAATATCCTTGGCTAGCCTTGCTGGATTTAAAGAAAAATGCAGGTAAAGCCAATGCATTAAATCAAGGTTTAAAAATTGCCGAACATGATCTTATCATTACCGTTGATGCTGACTCTTACTTACATAAAGTGGCATTGATTAATATTGTTGAGCGCTACAAGTTAGATCCCCCTAATACACGTGCTGTGGCTGGCAAGATTCTGGTGCGTAATTCTCGTGAGAATATGCTTACCAAGGTGCAGGAATGGGATTATTTTCTGGGCATCGCTGCTACTAAACGTTTGCAATCTTTATATCAAGGAACTTTGGTTGCTCAAGGTGCTTTTTCTATTTATGACCGTGATGCATTAATTGAGGTGGGAGGATGGCCTGAATGTGTAGGTGAGGATATTGTGCTGACCTGGGCTTTATTAAAAGCAGGCTATCGTGTTGGGCATTGTGAGGACGCCTGTTTATTTACCAATGCCCCCATGACTCTTAAAGTCTTTGTCAAACAACGTCAGCGTTGGGCACGTGGTATGATCGAAGCCTTTATTAAACATCCCGCTATTTTAATTAAACCAAGATTGTCTACATTTTTTATTCATTGGAATTTATTTTTTCCCTGGTTAGATATTGCTTTTACTTTTGGCTTTATCCCGGGGCTCATCTTGGCATGCTTTGGACACTATTGGATCGTTGGGATTATGACTCTTGCACTATTGCCACTGGCATTTCTACTTGGTCTACTTAATTACAAGATTGAGCGGAGCATGTTCAAAGATTTAGATCTCAAAGTAAGAAAGAATTTTGTTGGTTTCTTACTGTATGTGCTGACCTATAGTTTTTTGCTACAACCCGCCAGTATTTTAGGATATCTGGATGAAGTTTTCAGAACAAGAAAAACCTGGGGGACAAAATAAAATGAGAAGTTATAAAATCTGTCTGTATGGTGTTGCTTTAATCATTAGTATGACGAGTACCAGTAATTATGCAGATGTATTACAAGAAGAGAAAATTGGAAAAGAGCATGCGGCTGGAACTGAATTCTTTTTCAGTGACGATAGCGAAGGTTTCCAGACTCGTAAATTATCAGCAGAATTTTTGCCTCAATATGAAGATGCTGATCATTATTTAGGGGTACGTGGCAGTGCTTATCAATATAGAGCTGATGACTGGAAACAAGATGGTCAGAAGATCTCATTTATTGGACGTGATATTGAATCTGCTACCGCTAATGGCTGGGTCTTAGAAGCGGGGCTATTCGAGCAAGGTGATCATACTTTATTAACCTTCGATGGTAGTTATCGTACGCCTCTTGCAGAAAAGACAGCTATTGAAGTTTTTGCTAACCGAGATTGGGTTGAAACCCAAGCTGCTTTAGAACATGGAACACATTTTACTTTTGTGGGTGCTGCACTGGATCAAGGTCTGGGAGATCATGTCACCGTAGTAGGAGTAGCGGGTTCACAGCCCTTTTCAGATGATAACCGCCGTGATCATGGACGAGTTAGGCTTATCTATCAGCCTTCACTTGACCTAGGCCTGACATTGCAAGCCCGATATCGCACTTATCGCAGTAGTGAGACGGATGTAGGGGGCGAGTACTTCAATCCGAAAGATTATCAAGAAAGCATGTTTGCTATTGGCTGGCGTAAACGTATTTCTGGATGGACTACCGGTATTACTGCCGGGCTAGGCCGTGAAAAAATTAATGATGATGCTAGTCAGAACACACGGTTATTTGAATTGATCTTGCAAAGTCCTGTACGTGGTGAGCAGTTTTTGCGTCTGAATGCTGGATATAACCGCAGTGCTTCTTTCTATGGGCCAGATTATAACTATCGTTATGTTCGAGGTGAGTGGATTTTACGCTTTTAGGCAAATTGAACTGGTTTGCTGAATAGCGGTCTATTAGGCCGCTTTTTTTTAGATCTATGTTTGAGGGAATAGAACTTTTTCAGCTTTTTAACTATGTGTTTCCTCTTCTGCATCTTCCTCAAAGGTCCTCGCAATCTTTTCGATATTGAGGCTCTTTGCCATCGCGTCAAAGATTTGCTTATACACGCCGTCCCGATGATAAAGCTGATCATGCTCGCCATGTTCAGCAATCGCGCCTTCTTTCATCACGTAGGTATAATCTGCATCAATAATCTGCGACAGGCTATGCGAGATAATAATCACGGTACGACCTTGCTTGATCTGATCCAGACTCTGCTTGATCTGTTCAGCAGCAATGGCATCCAGGCTGGCAGTTGGTTCATCCAGAAAAATAATCGGCGGATTTTTCAGGAACATGCGTGCCAAGGCAATGCGCTGCTGCTGTCCGCCAGAAAGCTGCAAGGCATCGGAATCATAACTATTGGGCAACTGTAAGATCTGTTCATGAATCGAAGCTTTCTGTGCGGCCTCAATGACATCTTGCATACTGGCACTGGTCTTGCCATAACGGATATTGTCAAAAATCGTGCCCTGAAAAATATGATTTTTCTGTAGAACTAAGCCAATATGATCACGTAAATACTGGGTGTCATAATCCTGAAGATCAATACCATCCAAGGTGATCTTGCCTTGCTGTGGTTCATAAAATTTATCCAGTAAACTAATCAAAGTGGATTTACCCGCACCCGATAAACCGACCAGCGCAGTGATCTTGTTAGGGCGGATTTCCATGTTGATATCTTTTAGGGCATGGTGTCCATTCGGATAATAGAATTCGACATGGCTCAGCTGAAATTTGCCCTGAACAGGTGGTTTCTGCTGTCCACTGGATTCAATTTCATGATCTGCTTCCAGAATATTAAAGAAGCTCTCGGAATAGATCATGGCATCATTGACTTCATCATAAATCCGGTGCAACGAACGGATTGGTGCCGAGACATTATTAAACAGCAGCACGTGATACATGATCATGCCAATACTCATCTGACCAGCAAGCACAAAATAAGCGGTCAGAATAATGATAAGGACGATGCCAATCTGCTCAATAAAGGTTTTCAGACCATCAAACAGAAAACTGGTTTGACGGGTTTTCATCTGATTATCGGTCAGTTCACGCTGTAGGCCGAGCTGCTTTTTGGACTCAATCGACTCACGGTTAAAGGATTTAATTACGGTTATCGAGTTAATAATACTGAGAATGCCCTGACTCTTTTTCTCGCGACCATCTCTCAAACTACGACGCCAGCCGCCCAGTTTTTGTGCCTGTTTGTAGGTCAGCCAGAAGTAAATTGGTACAATCGCCGTGGCTACCATCCCCACATAAATATTGGCATAGTACATCAGGCCCAAAGCTACAATCGCGCTGGTAAATAGCGGCAGAATATCAATGAAGAAGATCTGCACCAGACGCGTCAGTGAGCCAATGCCACGGTCAATACGGGTTTGCAATTTACCGGCCTGGTTATTGTTCTGATTAAAAAAAGCCAATCGATAGGTCAGAAACTTTTCAATAATGCCTTGTGCCAGGTCCTGAGATACAAAAATTCGCAACTTTTCTCCATAGAATTTTTGTCCAAACTGCACAAAAGCATTAATCACTTCTTTCACCAGCAAGATCGCTGAAATGGTAATCAGGATATGCCAACCCTCATTCAGTCCTTCACCTGCTTCAAGCAGCTTATTGATACTGTCGACCGCATATTGCAAAGTGATCGCGTTGACCTGAGCGGTAAATGAACCGATCAGGGTCAATATCAGGGTCGCAATCACCAGCAGCCGGTAAGGACGGACAAAGGGACGCAGCTTGTGAAAGAGTTGCCAAAGATCCATGCAGTATTATTTTTATTGTGAAAGTTAAAACAAGTTTATGCCCCTGAATGATCATTCACAAGAAGCTGATTTGTATTGATTTGTGCAATTTTAGTTGTGTGCAGAAAGCGAAAATGACAGGATAAAAGCTCTAAAGAGAATGAAACTGACATGACACTGGATTTGTTTTCACCCCAGCCTCAAACCAATCTTTTGCCCTGTGACGGGGTAGTAGAAGACCATGGTCTGATTTTAAATGGAGAGCAAAGTCAGAAATATCTCGACTATTTTTTGCAGCATCTGGCTTGGGAGCAGGATGAGGTTTTCCTTTTTGGCAAGCACCATGTCACTGCCCGTAAAATTGCCTGGTATGGTGATGCAAATTACCAATACCATTATTCGGGCAGCTTGAAGAAAGCCCATATCTGGCAGCCAGCATTATTGA
Source organism: Acinetobacter sp. SM1B (assembly GCF_003289665.1). Classification (NCBI taxonomy): domain Bacteria; kingdom Pseudomonadati; phylum Pseudomonadota; class Gammaproteobacteria; order Moraxellales; family Moraxellaceae; genus Acinetobacter; species Acinetobacter sp. SM1B. The sequence continues at coordinate 2,386,475 of NZ_QMBM01000001.1, read as the reverse complement.
GATTGAAACAGCATATTGAACAGCAGGTAGGTCATCCCTTTAATTCCTGTCTGGCCAACCTGTATGAACATGGTCAGCAAGGCATGGGCTGGCATAGTGATAATGAAGCCAGTTTGATGTCAAAACAGCATGAAACTGTCATTGCTTCTTTAAGTTTTGGTGCTACCCGGAAAATGCGTTTTAAGCATAACTATACTGGGGATCTGGTAGAGTTGCTGCTTCAAAGTGGACAGCTGATTGTGATGCGTGGGCAAACCCAGCAGTTCTGGAAACATCAAATTACCAAGACCACGAAAGTCATTACACCACGGATCAATCTGACCTTTCGCTATTTTTATCCCGAAAATTAGAAATATAGAAGGAGCAATATTATATGCGTATTTATTTAAGATTTCTTGTTTCACCTATCCATTAGATCTCTTTCATAAATCAAAAAACGATCTTCTTTTTGGTTAGGGCGTGTCCTCATTTGGCTTTACACCAAATAAACATGCAAGCAATGTAAATCATAGACTGGTAATTTCGTGCAAGCTTATCAAATCGGGTTGCAATCGCTCGGAAATGCTTCAATCTCGCAAACACATTTTCAACTAAATGTCTTAATTTATATAGATATTTATCAAACACCTTATTCGATCTTTTACTATTTGATCTCATTGGAATGATGGGAATCATATCCTTGTTCTGGGCATATATTCTAATGTGCTCAGCATCATACCCCTTATCAGCAATGAGATAAGTTGCCTCGCCTACAGTATCAATCAGTTGTTTTGCAACTTGACTGTCGTGGACGCCACCCCCAGTGATTTTAAAATCAATCGGTAATCCATTCGCGTCGGTTGCAAGATGTATTTTTGTTGTTCGTCCACCACGTGATTGTCCAATTGCTCTTTCGAAACCATGCCGAGCTCCACTTGCATGTTGATGCACGCGTATGTAGCTTCCGTCAATGAATACCCATTCTTGATCCAAGACGCCTCGTAATCTAAAAAAAATTTATTCCACAATCCCTTGCTTGCCCAACGATTAAAACGATTATAAGCAGTTTGCCAAGGACAAAATTCTTGAGGAATATCACGCCATGTGGCGCCTGTACGCAGTTTCCATAAGATCGCTTCCATGATATTTCTACTATTCTTTGAACGGTAGCAACCATGTAATCGCATAGTATCTTGAATTTGCTGCCAGATATCATCGGTAAGAAGAGTACGTGCCATTGAAAATATAGAAATAAAAATAACTCAAAGGAGGATTTTAAGTATTTAAAACCAATTCTTCAAATGAGGACACGC
>NZ_QMBM01000001.1:2280282-2385083 GCF_003289665.1 Acinetobacter sp. SM1B | reverse complement strand
TATATCGCTAAAAAAGCCTTTACAGATAGGTTTGTGCAACAAAGCCTTTTGTAGGTAATGGATTAGTAAAAGTAGATATAGAATATTTAATCAAATTTCTTCTTTCGAGTAACTTTTTTTATGAAAAGGATATAAACAAAAATGAAGTAAGGAAGCTCTACCAAAATTTTATAAAATATATTGAAAAATCGATGGAAAAAAGTGATATCTGGAAAAAGGCTATTGAGAAAGGTAAGCAAATTAAATAATTAAAAAACCCCGCAATAAGCGGGGTTTTCTTTTGATCACGTATTTAAGAATTAAACACGTTCGATCACTGTTGCGATACCTTGACCCAGACCGATACACATCGTCGCAAGACCGATTTGTGTATCTTGCTGTTCCATCACGTTCAACAACGTTGTTGTGATACGCGCACCAGAACAACCCAATGGGTGACCCAATGCAATCGCACCACCGTTATGGTTCACGATGTCTTGCTTGTCATAAATGCCTAAGCCTTTAAGAACAGACAGACCCTGTGCAGCAAATGCCTCGTTCAATTCAAATGTTTGAATATCAGAAATCGCAAGACCAGCGCGTTTTAACGCTTTTTGTGTTGCTGGAACCGGACCAAAGCCCATGATCGCAGCATCACAGCCTGCAACCGCCATAGAGCGAATTACAGCACGTGGCTTAAGACCCAACGCTTGCGCACGTTCAGCAGACATCAATAACATTGCAGACGCACCATCAGACAACGCTGAAGAAGTCGCAGCAGTCACAGAACCGCCTTTCGGATCGAATACTGGACGCAATGCTTTGAACGCTTCAAGGTTTGCATCAGGACGAATTACTTCGTCGATGTCGCAAAGCTGTTTAAAGCCGTTCGCGTCATGACCTTCAATACCGATGATTTCGTTCTTGAAGCGACCTTCCTGAGTCGCAGCCCAAGCACGGCGGTGAGATTCAACACCAAATGCATCTTGTTCTTCACGGGTAATGCCGTTCATACGACCGAGCATTTCAGCGGTTAAGCCCATCATGTTAGACGCTTTAGCATAGTGCTTAGACGCTTCAGGGTTCAGGTCGATGCCGTGCATCATACCTACGTGACCCATATGCTCAACACCACCAATGATGAAAACATCACCTTGACCAGTCATGATTTGTGCCGCAGCAGTATGGATTGCCTGCATAGACGAACCACACAGACGGTTAACCGTTTGACCTGCAACAGTCTTAGGAAGATCTGCCAGTAACGCGATGTTACGACCGATGTTCATACCTTGTTCTAGAGTCTGGTTTACACAGCCCCAGATTACGTCTTCAACTTCGTTGACATCGAACTGGTTACGAGCAACAAGCGCACGTACAAGTTCAGCAGAAAGGCTGTCTGCACGTACATTGCGGAACATACCATTTTTGGTTTTACCCATTGCTGAACGTACGCCATCAACGATGACAACGTCACGTGGATTTAAAGTAGCCATTCACGTTGCTCCTTAACCGTAGAATTTTTTGTTGTTAGCAGCCATGTCACGCAACATTTGTGGCGCTTCATAAGCCTTACCTAAGTGTGCGTACTTGTCGCAAAGCGCAACGTATTCAGCTACACCAGTCTGGTCGATATAACGGCATGGACCGCCACGGAATGGAGGGAAACCTACACCCATGATCATCGCCATATCTGCTTCAGCAGGTGTTGCTACAATGTTGTCTTCCAGGCAACGAACAGTTTCGTTACAGAAAGCAAGCATCATACGGTCAATGATTTCCTGAGCATCAAATTCGCGTTTTTCCGCAGTTGCAACAGAAGCCACAAGTTCGTATGCAGTTGGATCAACCACTTTGGCTTTCTTGCCTTTACGGTCCAATTCGTATTTGTAGAAACCAACGTCATTCTTTTGACCTAGACGTTTGTTTTCGTACATCACCTGGATTGAACCTTTGTAGTCAGGCTTCATACGGTCAGGGAAACCTTCCGCCATGACTTCTGCACCGTGAACGCCAGTATCAATACCCACAACGTCCATCAAGTAAGCAGGACCCATAGGCCAGCCGAATTTTTCCATCACTTTGTCGATTTGCTGGAAGTCAGCACCATCTTTCAGTAGAAGGTCGAACGCACCAAAGTAAGGGAACAATACGCGGTTCACCAGGAAGCCCGGGCAGTCATTCACCACGATCGGTGTTTTACCCATTTTCTGAGCAAGTACCACAGTGGTTGCAATCGCTTCGTCAGAAGTCTTCGCACCACGGATCACTTCTACCAATGGCATCATGTGCACTGGGTTAAAGAAGTGCATACCGACGAAGTTTTCAGGACGCTCCAGGTTTTCAGCCAGACGCGTGATTGAAATCGTAGAAGTATTCGAAGCAATGATCGTGTTTTCACGAACTTTCGCTTCAGTTTCTTTCAGTACGATACCTTTCACTTTTGGATTTTCAGTCACCGCTTCAATCACGATGTCCACTTCTTTAAACTCGTCATAGCTTAAAGTTGGGCGGATGCGCGCAAGAGTTTCACCCATTTGAGCAGGCTTCATCTTCTTGCGTTCAACTTGTTTGGTCAGTAAGCCGTTTGCTTCTTTCATACCTAAAGCAAGTTGTGGATTACCAATGTCTTTCATGATGATTGGTGTGCCTTTGCTTGCCGCTTGGTAAGCAATACCACCACCCATGATACCTGCGCCTAATACAGCCGCTTGGTTCACAGGGTGTGCACCTTTCTCATATTTCTTGGAAGTTTTCTTCACCACTTGATCGTTGATGAATAGACCAATCAACGCACCTGCTTGCGGTGTTACCGCAGCTTTGGCAAAGCCTTGTGCTTCTGCTTTTAATGCTTCATTACGTGGAAGGCTTGCACCTGCCTGTAGTGAATCAAGCATCAATTTTGGTGCTGGGTACTGAGCAGGGTTTGCTTTTGCAAGAACCGCACCTTTCGCTGTATTGAACGCCATCATTTGCTCAAGCATGTTCAACTTAACAGGATCTAGTTTTTCCTGGCGTTTTGCTTTCCAGTCTAGACGACCTGCAATGGCTTGTTTAACCAGATCAATCGCAGCATCTTGCAGTTTGTCCGCAGCAACCACTGCATCAACAGCACCGTCTTTCAGTGCAGCAGCAGGTTTCTTCGGATTGGCCATTGCCATCCATTCAACCGCATTGTCGATACCGATCACACGGCTTAAACGAACAGTACCACCGAAGCCCGGGAAGATCCCCAGTTTGATTTCAGGCAGGCCAACAGCAGCCGCTTCTGACATCACACGGTAGTCACACACCAGACACATTTCAAAACCGCCACCCAATGCTTGACCATTGATTGCAGCAACTTTAGGAATGTCTAAGTCTTCAAAAGAGTTGAAGATGTCATGAACAGGCAGTGCCCATTCTACAATTGCCTGTTCGCCTTGCGCGAAGTTCGCACCGAACTCAGTAATGTCTGCACCTACGATGAAGGTTGACTTCGCTGAAGTGACGATTAAACCTTTGATGTCAGCGTTTGCTTTTACCGCGTCAATTGCAGCTTTAAAATCTTCAATTGTTGCACGGTTAAATTTGTTGACCGACTCACCTTGTAAGTCAAAGCGGAATTCTGCAATTCCGTCCGAAAGCATTTGGACGGTAATGGCATTGCCAGCGTGGATCATGCCTGATCTCCTTTATTTTGGAGGACTTCTAAGTTGATGTTGTGAAGAGCCTATGCGCGATTCCTGCGCATATTTATGCTTCGCCAATCTTACGATAACTATATCCAAAAAGAACATAACAAGTTGTATCAAGCCGTGACGCAAGGGTCATCTATTTTTGCCTGAACTGTTTTGGCTGTTATGCGTTCTAGTATGGCTCTTATCAAGCACAATGAACTGAACATTTTGTTTCAGCTCATAATTTTTTAATGAGAACCCCATTTATATTGGGCGATAGCGAGGCTTTTCAAGTCTTTGAAAAAATCGTTTTACTGTCAAAAAAGTCAATTTAGGGCAGAGAATTTCTTTGTTGCTGTTTTGCAGCCTGATTAAAATCGCGCTCCAAGTCCAGCTTTGTTGCAGTTTAGTTGTGAGGTGGTTGTTTGCCGATAAGCTGACTGGGATTGTGAATCGGCCCGGCTTAGAATGGGGGGAAATAAGTAAAAACCTAGAACAATAATAAGAAGATCACTGCATGAAATTGACAGATCAGACGCTGATGCAGCAGATGCAGATTTCATTGCCCGACATCCAGCGACGCAAGCAATTATTTGGACTGACTGAAGAAGCCTTGGCAGCACTGGCGACTGTGCGTGAACTGATAGAGCCAGGCTTACAGGACACTGTGGCCGAATTTTATGACTATCAAACCTCTGTACCCGAAATTAATAATCTGATTGGTGATGTCGATACGCTTAAACGCCTCAAGGTCGCCCAGCATCAATATATTCTGGATCTGTTTTCTGGCTGCTATGACAGTGTCTATGTTAATAACCGCTTGCGTATCGGATTGGTGCATAAACGTATTGGGGTAGAGCCGCGTCTGTATCTGGCTGCCTTGCATCAGATTAAATTAGGCATCTTTAAACTGGTGGAACAGTATGTAGCGGATGCAGCCCTGGCGCGGCAGGTGCAGGACACCCTGGAAAAACTGTATACCTTTGATATTACCTTGGTGGTCGAAACCTATATTTGGAGCCTGGTCAAAGAAGTGAATAGCTCCCATCACAAACTGCAGGAATATGCCATGGCACTTGGTGCACATGCACAGGAAATGGAAACCCTGTCCCGGCTGGATCCACTGACAGGGCTTTATAATGTGCGTAGCCTGACCTCGATGTTAAATGAACTACTTTATCGTGCACGGCAACAGCATGCGCCTGTGACCGTGGTATTTATTGATATCAACGACTTTAAACTGTTAAACGACCAATATGGCCATGTCTATGGTGATCAGGTGATTCAGGCAGTAGCGAGTACCTTAAAGCAGATTGCCCGGGATGAAGACTACTGTTTCCGCTATGGCGGTGATGAGTTTCTAGTGATATTGCCGAACTGTACCGAGGTAGATGCCTTGCAAAGCTTTATTCCACGCGTAGAGCAGACTTTGAGCCAACTGACAATGCCGGTCAGTCTTAGTGTCGGGATTCATCAGGCCGATGCCAATAGCGGCTATCTGGATAGCGCCAGCCTGATCCGCTGTGCGGATGACAAGATGTATGCGGTCAAGAAACAGTACAAACTAAAAGGGAAATAACAGTAATCAATACGGCAATTCATGATTGCTATTTCATGCTGTATCACTTTTAAAATATCTGATGAGTTAAGTAATTTTGCTGGTAGATCCTATTTTTAGATTTACAATAGCTTTAAGAATAGGGGAGCACACATGCAGGTATTTCGTTCCAAAAAAGACTGGTGGCTGGTGGCCTTCCTGGTGTGTATGACCGGACTTTTGGTGCAGTTATTGCTGGTAATGTCAGCCAAAGGCACCATGCAGCAATATCCATTGCATACTGCGGTGTATATGCTGACGATTGTAATGATCTGGTGGCCTGTGCTGAATACCCGATATCAGCTTACTGCAGATCAATTGATCGTCAAAAGTATGTGGTTTAGCTGGCAGATTCCCGTAGCTGCTATTCAGGCGGTCACTCCAACTGACTATTCATCTGTTGCGCCCGCTTTGTCCCTGAAGCGTTTACGCGTGGATTATCGTGAAGATGGAACCAATAAATATGTACTGATCTCACCCAAAGACCAGATGGCGTTTATTAATGCGGTACAGAATCAGCAGGCATCTTAAGCGCTCATTCTGTGGTTGAAGCTATTCGGGCTGAATCACTAAATTGCCTTCAATACAATCTAGCTTCAGCGTAGACTGTTCAGGCTGATTTAAAAAATATACCGCTAAAACTGGTTCTAGTTCGATACGCATCTTGCGACCCAGATGACGTGCGCCATAGCGAATATCATGCCCTTGATAGAAATAGGCCTTGGCTGTATCGGTTAGGATCACAGTTCGCTTCTGATGCTGTAATCGCTGATTGAGTTTTTCCAGCTCAATCTCAACCAGTCGTGGCAGAGCATCATTTTGTACAGCCTGATAATGCAGGGTACGGTCAATCCTGTTCAAAAATTCAGGATCAAATTTACGCTGCATGACCTTTTCAATAATGCGCTGTGTCGGTACTTTTTTCAGGCACAGATTCTGAACCTGCTGCGGCAAATAACTGAGCTTTTCCAGATATTGCTGGGCAGCTTGCGCGCCAACATTACTGGTCATAAAGATCATACAATTCCGAAAATCGATGGTCTTGGTGCCTGCTGTGAGGTTTAAACGACCTGTATCCAGCACGTTCATTAAACCTCGAATGACTTCGGTTGAAGCCTTTCCTAATTCATCAAATAGCATAATGCCCGGACGGGTATGGCTACCTGCAATCGCAGTTTCATCAACCAGGCTATGACCTTCTTTGGAGCCGACATAACCCGGAGGCGCACCTGTTAGCGCTGCGGCATAATGTTCTTGCGCCAGCGTATTCATGTCGATACGGCAAAACGCATCTGGACGTCCATAGATAGCTTCGGTGATCAGGCGCACGGTCTCGGTTTTACCTACTCCGGTTGGGCCAAGCATCAAGGTCATGGACAAGGGGCGATCCGGGCTGGAAAAATCAGCCTTGACCACATATAGCATCTTTTCGATTTCATTCAGCGCAGCATCCTGCCCAATAATCCGTTCCCGAAGCAGGTCCATGACTGCCTTGGGTTCAAAGTGAAAGCGTGGCTTGCCAATCAGGCGGTCACGTTCCGAAGCACTATGCGTGGAGGTACCAGGCTGGACGATATGGAAACCGGAATGCTGCGTGGTCATCTTGGGGAATCTCAAAAACGAACCCGTCGAGCATAACAAAGATATCAATTGAAATTTATAGCTTTTAGCAATCACAGTATAACGGCGAGCCTATAAATTAACCGGGATTGCATATTTATAAACTTCGCTTGTGGGCAGGCTTGATGGTAATTTTGTCACCGCGCTTGAAAATCAGGCAATAAGCATCACATTATCTGCATATTGCATGTGAAAAATAGGTTGCAGGTGAACGAGAACGCGCGTCCCCATATTGAAAAAATCCTGGCGAATATGACCACACTTCCGGGGGTATACCGGATGTATGGTAAGGATGGCGAATTGCTGTATGTGGGCAAGGCAAAAAACCTGAAAAACCGCGTATCTAGTTATTTCGTCAAGACCCTTGAACATCCGAAAACTCAAGCTCTAGTAGCGAGGATTTATGATATTCAAACTTTGGTGGTGCGTTCTGAAACCGAAGCGTTACTGTTAGAGCAGAACCTGATCAAGTTGCATCGTCCACCGTATAACATCATGCTGCGCGATGATAAATCCTATGTCTATATCTTTGTATCTAGTGATAAACCTTATCCACGGATTGCAGCAGGTCGAGGCAAGGGCAAACATCAACCAGGCAAGTTTTTTGGACCTTATCCAAGTGCTTACAATGCCAAGGATACCCTGATCGTTTTACAGAAACTGTTTAATGTGCGCCAGTGTGAAAACAGCTATTTTGCACAGCGTAAGCGTCCCTGCCTGCAATACCAGATCAAGCGTTGCTCAGGCCCCTGTGTCGGACTGATTTCACCTGAAGACTATCAGGAAGATGTCAACAACTCGATTCGCTTCTTGCAAGGCGATACCAAGGAGCTGAACCAGCAGCTGATTGCTAAAATGGAAGCTGCTGCCGAACAGCTCGAATTTGAAAAGGCTGTATTTTATCGGGACCGTATGGCTCTGTTACGTGATGTTCAAGCTAATCAGGCGATCTACAAGGTCAAAGGTGAAGCCGACATTCTGGCGATTGCCCATCAGGCCGGCGTGACCTGTGTGCAGATCATGCATGTGCGTAATGGTAAAATGCTGGGAGGTAAAAGCTATTTCCCGGATATCCAGAGCGATGATCTCAGTCAGATGTTGAGTGATTTTATTGCCAACTTCTATTTCCAAGTCGCTGATGAAATTCCAGCAGAACTGATCGTCAATGTAGAAGTGACTGATCGTAACGAGCTGGAACAGGCATTGGCCCAGCATTTTGATAAAAAAATCCAGATTAAATCCAAGGTTCGGGAAACCCGTGCTGAATGGCTGGAACTGGCACAAATGAATGTGCTGCAAGGAATTAAATCGAAACTGGCGAATCACTTTGAACTGAATGAGCGTTTCCATCAGCTGGAGCAGGTGGTGGGACATCCTGTGGACCGGATTGAGTGCTTTGATATCTCGCATACCATGGGGGAGGAAACGGTCGCATCCTGTGTGGTGTTTGATAGTGGCGGTGCGCGTAAGCGGGATTATCGCCAGTTCTCGATTAACGACATTACCGAAGGCGATGACTATGCTGCAATGCGTCAGGCGTTGACCCGACGTTATAAAAAGCACATGTTGCCCGACCTGTTACTGATTGATGGGGGTAAGGGACAGCTGCATATGGCAATGGAAGTCATGCAGGATCTTGGTCTGGACGCTTTTATGGTGGGTGTATCCAAAGGTGAGGGACGTAAACCAGGCTTAGAAACTTTACATTTTACTGATGGCACCAAGATTCAACTTCCCGAAGATCATAAAGCCCTGCATCTGATTCAACAGGTACGGGATGAAGCACACCGCTTTGCAATCACCAAACACCGTGCCAAACGCGACAAGAAACGAGGCTCTTCAGTTCTGGAAGTGATTCCCGGTCTGGGTCCAAAACGCCGTCGTGACCTGCTGACCCATTTTGGTGGCATTCAAGGTGTGTTGAAGGCTTCAGAGAAAGACTTGATGTTAGTACCAGGCTTAGGTGAAGTCATGGCTCGTACTATTTATAAAGTACTGCATGAATAAAAATCCAAATTAAATCATTTGCCAAAGTGCTCAGTGACGGAGAAGTCATTGAGCATTCACATCAATTTAAATTTATTGAATGATATCAGAACTAAAATGAACCACAGGGATGCACAATGACACTGGAACAGGTGTATGCAGCGATTGCTGTTGAGGAATGGGTTGATCTTCCAGCAGGATGGTTACAAGGACGGACCCTGTATGGTGGTCTGGCTGCGGCGATGATGATGCAAAAAGCGGTGCTGAGTATTAATGACCCGGCGAAACATCTTTTAAGCACTAGCGTAACTTTTGTGGGGCCGGTCCAGCAACGGCCAGTCAGGTTAACTGCAGAAATTCTGCGTGAGGGTAAATCCGTCACTACGGTTGAAGTTCGCCTGTGGCAGGATGATGCAGTGCAGAGTATCTTGTTAGCCAGTTTTGGTGTAGCACGTGACTCGACTATTCAAGTACATCAGGAGGCATCTGCTCCGGATTATCCAGCTCTAGAAAGCCTGTTTAGCATTCCTTCAAACGTAGGTATGCCGGAATGTTACCAGCAGTTTGAGGTTCGTTGGGCTGAAGTGAATTTGCCATGCACGGGGAGTGATCATCCTGATTTTGGCGGATGGTGCCGTTTTGATCCGGAAAGACATGCAAACCGCAAATTTGAAGTTGCTGACCTGATGGCAATTTTTGATATTTGGCCACCCGGTGTATTGCCGATGTTTAAGCAGATTGCACCAGCCAGCAGCCTCAACTGGACGGTGACCTATGTGCATCCAGTACAACATCAGTTGAATGATTGGTTTAAATATAAAGTATTTACTGATCATGCAGCAGATGGCTACGCGACAGAACATGCCTATCTGTGGGATGCTGAAAATCGCCTGATTGCGATTGCCAGACAGACAGTGACAGTGTTTGCCTAGTGACACTGCTGGCCAATTCGTATAAAGTGAAGCCTATTAACGATGGATCAAACCTCAATAAAAGTGTGCATTTTCATCGTACATGAGGGGAACAATTGGCGGTGTCTATGACTACAGGTCGTATCCTGAATATTCCAAACATCTTGACCTTGGCACGTATTGTCCTGATTCCAGTCTTTCTATTGGTGGCCTATTGGCCGCCGGCGATGGGGATTGATGAAAGCAATCCGGATATGACGCGTCATATGCTGTTGACTGCAATTTTTGTGGTTGCGGCGGTAACGGACTGGTTTGATGGCTATCTGGCGAGAACATTGAATCAGACTTCGGCTTTTGGTCGATTCCTGGATCCGGTGGCAGACAAGCTGATGGTTGCAGCTGCACTGATTGTACTGGTGCAATGGCAGCCTTCGATCTCCATGGCCTTTGCTGCAATTGTGATTATCTCGCGGGAAATTACGGTATCAGCTTTACGTGAATGGATGGCTGAACTGGGTGCGCGAACCAGTGTGGCGGTGTCTACAGTCGGCAAATACAAGACAGCCTTCCAGATGATCGCAATTACCGTATTTCTGCTTAACTGGCAGCCGCTGGATATGCTGGCTTATGCATTGCTCTATACTGCAGTCGTGCTCACGTTATGGTCGATGTTTATCTACCTGAAAGCGGCCTGGCCCTATTTGAAACAGCCTTAATCGAATATTGAATCAAGCTCCAGTCACTGGGGCTTTTTTATGGTCGATGGTAATTTTCAGGCAAAAAAATACCCAGCCTTTGGGGGAAGAACTGGGATGAAATCGGGGATATTTATCGCTATTATACAAAGATGTTGCCATCCTCTTAATTGCTATTATAGGAAATCCATTTTTTAATTCATGTACATTCTTGTAGTGTAATGTTGCATTTCTATAGTGGCATGTATCTGCCGTTTACAATCTATTATTTTGAAATGAATGAAGGGTTTAAATCTAATAAGACTCATAATTAAATTCTTTAAATCGAATAAGTAAATTCAGCATTTTTAAACTTAATTGATTAGTAAAACTTCATATTTACAATAAATTTAATCTATAAAATAAATAACATTGAGAAAAAATGATCTTAAAACTGATGCAATCTGTTGTTCTGAGAAGTTTAGGAAAAAAGGAAGGATATGATCTATTGATTAGAAAATAGATAACTAGATGAAGGGAATTCTAGGGATTTAATTTGCTTATTTACGGTACATTTCTGCAATCAAGAGAAAGGTAGGTGGAAAAATTAAAAAAACGCTTTAAGAAACCTTTTTCGGATTTTACTTGAGAGGACGGTTCCTGTCTTTAATCATGTTGAGCGTCATATAAAGAGTCTGTCTAATGATGGAGATTCTTTTTAAATTAAAGCTTACGCGCAGCATGGCTGCTTGTCTTACGGCGTGGCAGAGCAGTGCTCTATCAAAGAAAAAGAGCCGCATAAGAGACTCTTTTAAAATTAAAGCCTACGCCCACCTGCGGTGTTTGTCTGGCGGCGTGGCGGTATAGTGCATAAAAAAGGAGTCTTCTTAGACTCCTTCTTGACATTTGAAACTACGCGCTTCGCTTGTCTTGCGTAATTTTTAGAGCAGTGCATAAAAAAGAATCCCCAAGTTGGGGATTCTTTTAGATTAAAGCCTACGCGCAGCATAGCTGCTTGTCTTGCGGCGTGGCAGAGCAGTGCTCTTACAAAGAAAAAGAGCCTCATAAGAGACTCTTTTCTAATTAAAGCCTACGCACACCTTTGGTGTTTGTCTTGCGTAAAACTTAAAGCAACGCTTTAAGTTTTACTCAGGCTTTAGCCCTTCAGCTTTTTCCAATGATTCATCATTATTGAAAAACTTCTCACGTTGTTCTTCAAGGAACTTTTTCGCATCCGCTTCAAACACGTTTAAACGCTTTTCATTGATCAGCGTAGTTTGATGCTTCAGCCATTCCTGCCAAGCCTGTTTAGATACAGTGTCAAACAGTTCCTGACCCTTTGCACCTGGGAATGGTGCAAAGTCTAAGCCTTCCATTTCTTTTTGATACTTACGGCAAAATACTTGTCGAGACATATCAATACTCCGAATTTAAGATAGCGCAATTAAGCGTAAAGTTTTTCCAGACGTGCATAAGCGCGTTCGATTGCTGCTGCGACTTGTACAGGTGCAGTACCACCAATGTGGTTACGCGCATTTACAGATGCTTCTAAAGTTAACGCTTTTTCAAATACATCTGCCTGGATCAGGTCAGAGAATTGCTGTAGCTGTTCAAGGGTGAGTTCAGACAAGTCTTTACCTTCCTGAACACCAAGTGCAACGGCTTTACCCACAATCTCATGTGCATCACGGAAAGCAACGCCATTTTTCACCAGGTAATCTGCAAGGTCAGTTGCAGTCGAGAAACCACGAAGCGCTGCTTCACGCATGATTTCGATATTTGGAACCAGTGCAGGAATCATATCTGCAAATGCCATCAATGAACCACGAACGGTATCGATCGCATCAAATAATGGTTCTTTGTCTTCCTGATTGTCTTTATTGTAGGCTAATGGCTGACCTTTCATTAGAGTCAACAAGCTCATCAAGTCGCCATACACACGGCCAGTCTTACCACGGATCAGCTCAGGCACGTCTGGGTTTTTCTTCTGTGGCATGATCGATGAACCAGTACAGAAGCGGTCCGGAATATTCACAAACTTGAACTGTGCAGATGTCCACAGAATCATTTCTTCAGACATGCGAGACAGGTGCATCATGATTAAAGATGCTGCTGCATTGAATTCGATGCCGAAGTCACGATCAGAAACAGCATCTAATGAGTTTTCAGCTACTGCTTCAAAACCTAGCAGTTCAGCTGTATAAGTACGGTCGATTGGATAAGTGGTGCCTGCTAAAGCAGCAGAACCCAATGGCATACGGTTAACGCGTTTACGGCAGTCAATCAGACGCTCAGAGTCTCGGACCAGCATTTCAAACCAAGCCATCAAGTGGTGACCAAAAGTCACAGGCTGTGCCGTTTGCAGGTGAGTAAAACCTGGCATGATGGTATTGGTATTTTTCGCCGCCAAGCTCAAAATGCCTTTTTGTAATTTCTCTAATAATTTTAGGATGGCATCAATTTCATCACGGACATAAAGACGGATGTCTGTTGCCACCTGGTCATTACGGCTACGGCCAGTATGTAATTTTTTACCTGTAATGCCGATACGCTGAGTCAGACGTGACTCAATGTTCATGTGCACATCTTCAAGGTCAATGCGCCACTCGAAATTACCTGCTTCAATATCTGCCTTAATCGCAGTCAGGCCTTCAATGATGTCATCACGTTCTTGTTCAGTCAGCACGCCCACTTTTGCAAGCATGGTTGCATGCGCAATTGAACCCGCAATATCTTGTTTATAAAAACGTTGGTCAAATTGTACAGATGCTGTAAATTCAGCAACAAAAGCATCAGTCGCTTCAGAGAAACGACCGCCCCACATACCCGAAGTCTGGGCTTGTGATGGATTTGAGGAATTAGAAGATGTGGTCATGTCGGCTCAATAAGATTAAAAGCAGTAGAACGAAAAAGAGTATAGCAAATTCAACGGCTGTTGCCGAAGTTCCATCTGCTCAATCTGTTACAGATCCGATGGGGCAGCAACAATCTTCTTATTTTTTTGGCCAGATTGGCAATTGGCGTTATCTGCTGGAACTGTTTGTTGGCGGTAATGTTTTGGCTTTGGTACTGAGTCTGGCAGAAGCCCAGTCCTGGCAAGCGCTCAATTTTATGCACTTGCTGCAATACATCCTCTATATTAACTGGGTATTGCTATCATTTGCGGCTTGTGTAGACCTGTTTCACCAGTATTTTGATCGTATGGGGATCAAATCTGCATTGATTACCGGATTCTTGTTATTACAGGCTATCGTGCTGGTAACGACAGTTAGTTTAAACATTCTGATACATTTTGGCATAAATTTTCATCTGCATGATCTTACATCTGAAATTGCTTTTAAGCAGGTCGGAATGCACCTGAGTTTTGGAATTTTGCTCGGAACTTTGTGTTTTCGTTATCTTTACTTAAGGGAGCAATGGACACGTCAACGCCATAGCGAGTTAAATTCACGGATTCAGGCCATGCAGGCCCGGATTCAACCACATTTTTTATTTAATAGTTTAAATAGTGCTATCAGCCTGATCAGCATTGATCCCGATAAAGCGGAACATATGCTACTTAATCTTTCCCGACTGTTTCGTGCCAGCTTTCAGGAATTAAAGCTGGTCAGCTTGCAAGAAGAAATCGATTTGTGCAAACGTTATCTGGAGATTGAACAAATCCGGCTCGGTGATCGTTTGCAGGTTGAATGGAAATTAGAAAACAAAGACTTATACTCACAAGTCCAAATTCCATTACTGACTTTACAACCCCTATTAGAAAATAGTATTTTCCATGGAGTTGAAAAAATTCTAACAAAGAGTACGATAAGCGTATTGATTGAAATCCTGCAAAATCAAATTAATATTATTATAACAAACCCATATTCACAGGATCATGCAGCATTAAAGCGGGGAAATGGTATTGCAATTGAAAATGTTCGACAGCGTTTGAAGGCCTATTATGGCCCGAGAGTAACCTTTAGAACCTATGCCGGCAAGGGAATTTTTACGACGGTTGTGCAATATCAGTATAAATAACAATAAAATGCAGTTAACTTAACAACAATGACATGCCGTTAACTGAAGGAGGATAAATGGACATCCTGATCTGTGATGATGAGCCTCTTGCCATAGAGCGTTTGGCACGCCTGGTCAGCCAGCTCGGCCATACTGTGGTTGCAACCGCAACCCATGGTCAGCAAGCCCTTGATCTGGCCCATCAGCACGAGCCCGATGTCATTCTATTAGATATTCAAATGCCCGAAATGGACGGTCTGCGTTGCGCACAACATCTGCGCCAGCTTGACCCAATGCCGGCAATTGTTTTTTGTACGGCCTATGACAACCATGCGCTTGATGCATTCAAGTCGAATGCAGAAGGCTACTTGCTCAAACCAGTGATGCAACAGGAGTTAGCACAGGTATTCGAGCATTTAACCAAACTTACCCAAGCTCAGATGAGCCAACTAAAACAAAAAGAAAATATGGAAGAACTCAATATCAGCCGCCATCAGATTGCGGCAAAGACTTATCGCGGGGTGGAGCTTGTCCCTGTGGAAAATATTTACTATTTCCTGGCTGATCAGAAATATGTCACGGTACGGCATAAAAATGGCAGTGTCCTGATCGATGAAACATTAAAGGACTTGGAACAGGAATTTGGCCAGAATTTTATCAGGATTCACCGCAATGCGCTGGTGTCTGTAAACTATCTGGATGGGCTGGAAGTGGTCAGTTCGGGGCAGTATCAGGTGCGTTGCCGTGAGCTGGATGAAAGACTTGCAGTAAGTCGGCGCCATTTACCATTTTTACGTGAACGCATTCATAAGCTCTGAAGCGTATGGGATCGGGTTGCAGTTGAAACTTGCATAAATTCACTTGCATTTTAAAGTGATCAGGTTAAGTTTAGACTATTGTTCTCATTCACTGTATTTGAAATTTATGAAGACCCTAAAAATTGCAACTCGACAAAGTCCTCTTGCACTATGGCAAGCGGAGCATATCCGTGCACGTCTGCAGGAACTGCATGCCGACCTTCAGGTCGAGTTGGTCACGTTTGTGACACAGGGTGATAAAATTCTTGATACCCCATTGGCAAAAATTGGTGGCAAGGGCCTGTTTGTTAAAGAACTTGAGGCTGCATTACTGGATGGTCGTGCAGACTTGGCCGTGCATTCCATGAAAGATGTACCCATGGCACTGCCTGAAGGTTTAAGTCTTGCGGTGATCTGCGAACGTGAAGATCCATTGGATGCTTTTGTCTCTAATAGCTATACCAGCTTTGACGAGCTGCCACAGGGCGCTAAAGTAGGCACATCCAGTCTGCGTCGTAAGAGCCAGATTTTAAAGGCACGTCCGGACCTTGAGATCATTGATCTGCGAGGTAATGTCGGCACACGGCTGTCGAAACTCGATGCAGGCAATTACGATGCTATTATTCTTGCCAGTGCCGGTTTAAAACGTCTGGGATTGGCAGATCGTATTCGTCATACGCTTAAGCCTGCGGTCAGTTTACCAGCTGTGGGACAGGGTGCGCTTGGTCTTGAATGTCGTGATCGTGATCAGGCTGTACTTGACCTGATCCTGCCACTGTTACATGCTGAAACTGATGCCTGTGTTCGTGCTGAACGCGCATTTAATGCCTATCTGGAAGGCGGTTGTCAGGTGCCGATTGCAGGTTATGCAACTTTACAGGATGGTAAAATTGCTATTGAAGGCCGTGTGGGTAGCGTGGATGGTGCCACCTTATTAAAAGCAGAATTACAGGGTGATGTAAATCAGGCAGAGCACCTCGGTGTGATTCTGGCACAGAATTTACTGGCCCAAGGTGCGGGTGATTTGCTTAAAGCACTATATTCATAAGATTCATGCTGTTTATCAATACTCGCCCTCAGGATCGTGCTGTCCGACTCACACAGCAGTTACAGGCAGCACAAATTCCTGTGGTAGAGCTACCTTTGCTGGAACTGGTTGCACAGCCTTATTCAGCAGAATTGGATAGCTTGTATCAGCAGTTGAATCGTGCTCAAGTCATTGTGGTGGTGAGTCCGACTGCGGTGCAGATTGGCATGCAATATCTGGCGCAGGCAGGCATTGAACTGGCTACATTGGCCTATATACAGTGGATTGCTGTAGGGCGCAGCACTGAACAGGCATTGCTACAATATGGCATTCAAAGTCATGTGCCTGAGGTTGAAACCTCTGAAGGAATGCTACAATTACCGATTTTGGAGAGTCTTGAAAAAGATACTGTTGTAGCCTTTTGGCGAGGTGAGGGCGGTCGATTATTTATGATGGACCATTTGCGTCAACAGGGCGTTGAAGTACTAAATTTTGTACTGTATCAACGTCAGTGTCCGGTTCAGTCACAGCAGGCTATAGCTGCGCTCTTGCCTCGATTGCAGGACAATCGTCATTATGTGGTTCTGATGAGTAGTGAAGCCAGCTGGTTAAACTGGGTGCAGCTAATGCAGCAGGAAATCTCCTTGATCAGCAAGGGAATTTATTTGGTTTTAGGCCCACGTTTGGCCGCTATTTTAGGGGAATACCGTCAACATCATGCTGCAGCATTTGAGTATATACAACTCGAGAACCTGAGCAGCGATGTGATCGTACGGGAGATGAAGCGAGTACTGGGGAACTCATGAAGAAAATTTTAATCGTGCTGTTCATTGTGGCATTCGCCTGGATGGTCAAAATCAGTTATGACCTGTTCAGTTTGCGCCAGGCCCATACAGAACTCAGCTCCAGCTTTACTCTATTGCAGCAGCAAAATGCCAGTTTGAATGACAAGGTGGTTGCACTTAAACGCCAGGTAACTGAACAGCGCCAGGATGCACCAGCTGTATTCAACTCACAGATAGCTACTGCACCTGAATCGCATGATGCCGAACTGGTTCGTCAGCAACTCAGCCTGATTGAGTTCGCTTTGCAGCAGCAGCAATACAGCACAGCATTGGAAAAACTCAGTCAGCTGCAACTGGATTTGCCGAATTATACGCTTGCACCGGCTTTATTAGACGGTTTGGAGCGTGTACTCAGTAAAGATCAGGTAATGTTGCAACAGTTCATCAATAGTCGTCTGGTACAGCAGAATAAAATCCGGGATTTACTTAATCAAATGGATGCTGAAATTGCCAGGGAGTTAAAAGCCCAGCACAGTGCCACACCGGCAGAGTCTGGTTCCTTCTGGCGCAATCTGATTCAAATTGAAGCTGTGCAGCAGCCAAGTACGGTGTTAATGCAGCGAGGACTAGTGTTGAAAGAGGCGCAATTACGTTTATTGATGGCACAAAACGCGCTACAGCAAAGTCAGCAAATTCCTTTCCAGCAATCGCTTGGTGCCGTGGCTGAAGTCCTCAAACAATTACCGGATGCGAAAAGCCAGCAATGGGTTAAACAGCTGGAACAGATCCGCACCATACCGCTGACACCGGTTCCTCCTCTGAATGCCCGTACCTTAATGAGCTGATCGCTTATGAAACAGATTCTGCTTGCCTATTTATTTGTCAGTCTGCTCGGTATTGCGGCTTTAAGTCTACTCAGTTACGGTCACGGACCAGGGTATGTCTATCTGTACTGGCGTAACTGGCAGCTACAGACCAGTCTATGGATACTGGCAGCGCTACTGGTTACGATCAGCTTTGTCATGCATATGCTGTGGTATGCGGTTACGCGTTATCTGAATCGCGAGCAGCGCAAAAAACAGCGCGTTTTCAGTTTTCATCATTTACATCCTTATGAACAGCTGGCAGTGGTGTGGCTGCTCAATGCCTCACAGGATCAACGTGATTTTATTCAGCAGTCTTTTGTCCAGTCTGGATTATTAAAAGATATTATTCATGCACGTTTGTCTTGGGGGCAGCAAGATTTTGATGAGGCCTTGAAATCTTTAAATCAGTCCAATCCGATGGCATTTGAACTGGCTGAATTACAGCGTATTGAAGTGTACTTATCGCAACAGGACGGTCAGCAGGCATTAACCCATCTTGAATTCTTAAATCAGCATGAATTATCCCCGTGGCTGTTTAAAGTTAAATCAGCTTATGAGCAGCGATTAACCAAATTATGGGGACAATTTGCCTTGAAATTTCCCTGGTTGTATTTAAGATCAACTCAATATGGTCATTTAGAGCAAAATACTAAAACACTTTGGCTAGAACAATTATTACTGGCTTTTGAACAGGCGGATCAGGAAGATTTAAAATACTTGCAACAGCGCTATATCGACTTAAGCGAAGAAATATTTACACGTGACTATACCGTCAAAATATTGTGGCTGAAGTTGTTATTTAAAATGCCTGAAATGAGTGCCGAGCATGAAGCGCTAGCAGTGCATTTATTGGAACAGCAATTTAATCAGGACGTATTTTATTTATGGTTTCAGCAACAATTACTTCGACAAAATCCTGATTATGAAATTATTAACCAGCAAATTTCATTGTGGGAAGAAAAATATACAGCAGTGCCGGTCTTAACATTTGCCAAATGGCATGTACTGCAAGCTGCGGGTCGAGTAGAGGAAGCCCAGCAACTGCTTGCACTCTATCCAGATGATGTGCGTATGAGTTATCTGCGCATTAAATCTGCCTTGCAGGGGCAGGATGAGTTACAACAACAACTGAATCAGGTGTTTGAATCAAATGCCAATTTTATTGATACAAGAATATAGGGGATAATATATGGAATCACTTGCGCAGTATCCAGTGATTTTTGAGCAACGCGTGGCTTGGGGTGATATGGATGCCTTTGGTCATGTTAATAATGCGGTGTATTACCGTTATATTGAAAGTGCCCGACTGGCTTATCTGGATCGATTAAATATACTGGTTGGTCCATTATTAACTGTTGTGGCTACGAATCAATGTCGCTATTTAAAGCCTGTGGTTTATCCGGATCAACTTAAAATCGGTGTGCGTATTGAAGATATAGGCACTACCTCATTTCGTATGAGTTATTTATTATGGAGTGAGCAGCAGCAAAGTATAGTGGCAATTTCTGAAGCGGTTCTGGTTTGCATAAATAAAAATAGCATGCAAAAAATGCCAATTCCTGAAGATGTACAGGAAATAATAAGAAATTTAGAAAATACGGTTGAACATACAGTTTAAAATACGAGAAAATTATTTAATTTTGTAATTAATTTTATTATTTGTTGTTATCCGTTCAAATTTTTTTATTGAATATTTTATTTAATCTAAATATTATGAAAAAGTTATTTATAAAACGAATAATATTATTTTTATGGAGAGAGTGATGCCAGACATTACGAATTTATCAGTTGAAGAGTTAAAGCGTTTACAAGCTGAAGCTGAAGCATTAATTGCGTCTAAAAAAGACCAGGAAATCGAAGATGCTTATAATCAGGTATTAAGCATTGCAGAAAAAGTAGGTATGAGCATTGAACAGTTGCTCGAGTTCGGTGCCTCTAAGCGCAAGAAATCATCTCGCAAGACTGTAGAACCACGTTACCGCAGTAAAGCAAATCCGGAAGAAACCTGGACAGGTCGTGGTAAACAGCCACGCTGGCTGGTTGCAGAACTGGAACAAGGTGCCAAGCTGGAAGATTTTCTGATCTAAAGATTTGACTGTGAATGTTGTCATAGGTCAGTCATGGAAATGATCTATATATCTTTAACCAAGCATCATTGCTTGGTTTTTTTATGCCCATCAATTGGCGTGGTGAAAAAAGTATGCATAATGTACTTATATTAAGAAAAGAATCATAACTAGGAACTGAAATTGATGGATTGGTTGGGGTGGGATGAGCAGTAAACCGAAAACTTTCAAATGGTTAATTCTTGCCATAGTCGCCTTTTTTATTTTTGTGGTTTTGCAGGTGCCGGCTGCCTGGCTGATTTCAAAATTTTATAAAAATAATCAGGTACTGCATAACGTCAGTGGCAATATCTGGCAGGGGAGTGCTGACTGGAAAAAAGGTCAATTGCGTGGCAGCCTTAACTGGCAGGTCCGTCCATTGGATTTGCTATTATTGCGTCTCGGGGCAAATGTGGAAGTACATAGCGGCAATACTAAACTTGCCGGTGTAATGGCTTACGGTCTGACCAAAACGCTAGTCGCCAGGAATCTGGAAGGACAGGTCGCACCAGAAACCTTGAAAAATCTGGCAGATTGGCAATGGCCAACCAATGCAATTCAATTTAAGCAGCTCGATTTTAAATATAAGAAACAAAATGGCTTTAGTGATGTGAGTGGTCAGTTGAATTGGACCGGGGGAGAATTGATCTATACCTTTGCACAGCGTCAAGAGCGGATGAGTGTTCCTGTTCTTGCCGGGAAGCTGGCAGATGAGTCAGGTAAATTATTGCTGGATGTTCGCGATAGTCGTGATCAGAAAATGCTGAATATTGAACTTGATCCCGATCTGATGCTGAATGTGCAACTGACACAGCGTATGTTACTGAATGTTCCTTCCTATGAAGGTAAAGCTGGACTGGACACTTATGTCATCAGCACCCGTCAGCCGTTGATGGGAGGCCTAAACTGATGGCCATCAATATAGATAAATTTAAACAGCTGGATCTACAGGCATTTAATAAAGCGGCACCCGCACTTTTAGTTTTACTGATTCTGTATCTGTGCTGGAAACTGGCAGCCCTATTCTGGCTGGTTGTTGCACCGCCTCAAGCCCTACAGGTAGAACGTGTAGAGCTGGGCTCACAGCAGTCACGGATTCCGAATATCAGCTCTTTCGCCTTATTTCAGGAAACTGGACAAAGTGCGGCAAGTGCGGAAGTCTCCAATATTCTGTTACAAGGGGTGATGGTTGCCAGTCCAAGCTATTTGTCTTCAGCAGTATTGAAGTTGAATGATCAGGTCGATCGTTATCGTGTTGGCGAGAGCTTGGGTAATAGCGGCTATGAGCTGGCTGAAGTGTACTGGGATCGGGTGATCATTCGTCAGCAAAATGGTGCGAGTAAGGAAGTTTTCTTTAAGGGCCTGGAAAATGGCTTAAATCAGCCTTGGCAGAGTAATGAGCAGAAGAGTGGGCGTTCATCGTCATCCTCGAATTGGGGTGGGACAGCGAATCAGCCAACAAATGAGCCTGCTTCACCACAGAATGAGATTAGTCGCGCGATTCAGCAGATGAATGAAAACCGTGAACAGTACCTGGAAAATATGGGAGTTTCTGCAGGTGAAGGGGGTTATGAAGTCACTTCGCGAACTCCGGCAGTGCTGCGTAACCGTCTCGGTCTCAGACCGGGCGACCGGATTGTCTCTCTAAATGGTCAAACCGTCACTGCAGGACAATCTGAAGCGCAGTTGCTGGAACAGGCACGACAGCAGGGCCAGGTAAAACTTGAAATTAAACGTGGTGATCAGGTGATGACCATTCAACAGGATTTAAAGTGATGTGTCATCA
This sequence comes from Acinetobacter sp. SM1B, assembly GCF_003289665.1. Classification (NCBI taxonomy): domain Bacteria; kingdom Pseudomonadati; phylum Pseudomonadota; class Gammaproteobacteria; order Moraxellales; family Moraxellaceae; genus Acinetobacter; species Acinetobacter sp. SM1B. The sequence continues at coordinate 2,363,295 of NZ_QMBM01000001.1, read as the reverse complement.
CATATAGGGTTGGGAAGCATTTAGGTTTATGGCTTTATTTAATAATAATCGATCAGCATGGGCGCTTTGTGTTGCCGCACCTCTGGTGGCTATGGTCAGTACCGCAACTTATGCGCAGACTTGGAAAATCAATCTGCGTGATGCAGACCTGGCTGCTTTTATTAATGAAGTAGCCGATATTACGGGGAAAAATTTTGCCGTTGATCCAAGGGTACGCGGCAATGTCACAGTCATTTCAAACCGGGCATTAAACCGGGCTGAAGTCTATGATCTGTTTCTTGGAGTTTTGAATGTTAATGGTGTCGTGGCGATCCCATCCGGGAATACCATCAAACTGGTGCCAGACAATAACGTCAAGAACTCCGGTATTCCGTATGATGCCCGTAACCGTGCGACTGGTGACCAGATTGTGACACGGGTAATCTGGCTGGAAAATACCAATCCGAATGACCTGATTCCAGCACTACGCCCACTAATGCCGCAGTTCGCCCATCTGGCAGCTGTACCGGGAACCAATGCCCTGATTGTTTCCGATCGCGCTAGCAATATTTACCAGCTGGAAACGATTGTGCGTAACTTGGATGGTACCGGTCAGAATGATCTGGAAGCCATTACCTTACAGTCGAGTCAGGCTGAGGAAATGATTGGCCTGATTGAGTCCATGACAGCTACAGGTTCTGCCAAGGATCTCAAAGGCTCACGTGTGCGGGTCATGGCAGATCAGCGGACCAATCGGATTATCATCAAAGGCGATACTGCAACCCGTAAGCGTATTCGCCAGATTATTGAAACGCTGGATGTGCCTGCAGCGGATCGTTTAGGGGGGCTAAAAGTCTTTCGCCTGAAATATGCCAGTGCCAAAAACCTGGCTGAAATTTTACAAGGACTGGTTTCTGGGCAGGCTCAGGGGCGTTCGAGCTCTTCTTCAGAGAACAGCTCCGCAGGAACTTCGCTGAATACATTGGGCAATAACAGCTCTGCATCCAATATGTCTCAGGAAGCTTCCACTTCCGGGATTCAGTTAAATTCAGGATTAGGAAATAACCAGCAAGGAATTACCAGTTTTAATGCCAATGGTGTCAGTATTATTGCTGATGCGACCCAGAATTCATTGGTAGTGAAGGCTGATCCACAACTGATGCGCGAAATCGAGTCAGCGATTAATCAGCTGGATACGCGTCGTCAGCAGGTGTTAATTGAAGCTGCGATTATGGAAGTGGAAGGTACGGATGCTGACCAGCTGGGTGTGCAATGGGCACTTGGTGATCTGAGTAGCGGTATTGGTCTGATTAACTTTGATAACTTTGGTGCCAGCCTGAAAAATATTGCTGCCGGCTATCTGACCGGTGGTGCGGCAGGGGCAGGCAGTGCAATTGGTACAGGAACCTCACTCGTGATAGGTGATTATCGTGAAGGCAGTGATGGTTCTCGAAAGCTCTATGGTGCACTGATTCAGGCACTCAAAGAAACCACGAAGTCGAATCTATTGTCTACGCCATCGATTGTGACCATGGACAATGAAGAAGCCTATATCGTAGTGGGTGAAAACGTTCCATTTGTAACAGGTTCAGTTTCTACGGGTGCGGCAGGTGTTGCCAATCCCTATACCACCATTGAGCGTAAAGATGTGGGTGTGACATTAAAAGTCATTCCGCATATTGGTGAAAATGGAACCGTACGTCTGGAAGTCGAGCAGGAGGTTTCTGCAGTTGCACGTGATAAGGGGCAGGCATCAGATCTGGTCACTAGTAAACGTGCGATCAAAACTTCAATTCTGGCTGAACATGGTCAAACCATTGTGCTCGGTGGTCTGATTTCAGATAACACCAGCTACGGTCGTCAGGCGGTACCGGGTTTGGGTGCAATCCCTGGTTTAGGGCGTTTATTCCGCTCGGAAGGTAAATCCAATCAGAAGCGTAACCTGCTGATTTTTATACACCCAACGATTGTGGGGGATAAAAATGAAGTGCGTAAGATTTCCCAGCAGCGTTACAGCCAGCTGTATAGCTTGCAATTGGCGCTAGATTCGGATGGTAATTTTGCCAAACTGCCAGAAAACCTAGATGACGTATATCAACAACGTCTCCCTGTTTCTAAAACACCCGTAGGGTCGAATTACCAAACTGTACCGACTGCACCTGTAGCCTCACAGCCGACGGCAGTAGTCACTACGCCAGTTGCAATTGAACCTGTAGGGCAACAGCAATCTGTGCAACCAGTACAAAATGTAGAAAAAACCCGAAATACAGTGACAACCACGACGTTGCGTCCGAAAAGCTAGAGGTGCGGTAGTTGCAAACAGCATGTTATGATCAACGTAACAGAATAAAAGAGAAGTGGATGTTATGACTTGGAAAATTCAAGCCATTACTGGCGATCTGACGGGACAGGAAATTAGCATTGACCGTGACATGCTGGTGGGTCGTCATCAGGCAGCAGATATTGTGTTGCAGGCTGCAGAAATCTCGCGTAAGCATGCTGCCTTCTTGCTGAAGGAAAATGCACTGTGGGTACAAGACCTGGGTTCTTCAAATGGTACTTTTGTCAATGATATGCGCATTGATTCAGAAGCATTGCTGAAACAGGGTGATATTGTACAGTTTGCCAGCCTAAAATTCTCTGTGCTTGAGCCAGCACAAGAAGTCATCGTCGAACCTGAACTAGAACAGACAGCTGAACGTATTATTGAAGAGGCTGCTGAGAAGACTGCTGCTCATCAGATGAATGAGCAGGGTATGCCAGAGCTAAAAGAGCGTGATGCTGAAGTCCAGTTGACTCGTGATGGTATGCCAACCAATGTAGGTATTCCAAAACCGGCGCCAATTCCTGAAGGTATAGATTTATCTGCGGTTAAACCTGAACCAACACCAATTCCTGTTGAGCAACCGGTTTCTCGTGTAGAAGAAGCGAAGGAAAAAAAAAAAAATGCTTCAGTCGGTTTGATTTCTTTAATTGTTATTGTGATTTTAGCAATTATGGCCTGGCTATTCTTTAAATAAGCCAAGTATTGGTTACAATTAAGGCATGCAATCGCATGCCTTTTTTGTGGCTGCGTGATGAATAAACATAAAGAGGGTGGAAATGTCTGTAGCACAACTGGATAAACGTGAGCTGATTTTATTTGATCTGGATGGCACCTTGGTGGATTCTGCTTCTGACCTGTATCGTGCCATGAATATGAGCTTAAATGTGCTGCAATTGCCTTTTGTGACTGAAGAACAGGTACGAGTCTGGATTGGAAAGGGTACTTCGAAGTTTTGTGAAAGCGTACTACTGCACCTGACTGGAAGTTTGGATCCAGCACAGCATCAGGAATTACTAAATACTTTCCTGGAAGTCTACAATGCTGATCCATGTGTCGATACCGTACCATTTCCGGGCATTATTGAATTTCTACAATGGGGTAAAGTACAAGGTAAAAAGCTCATTTGTGTGACCAATAAGCCCGAACAGCCTGCACGCAGTATTTTAGATATTTTGGATATGGCGAAGTATTTTGATGACACTATTGGTGGTGACCGTTTTACCGAGCGTAAGCCGGATCCGCGTCAATTGCTGCATTGTGTCGAGCATTATGCTGTCAGCAAAGAGCAGGTGCTGATGATTGGCGACTCGGTGAATGATGTCGAAGCTGCACGCCGTGCCGGTATAGATTGTATTGTAGTCAGCTATGGCTATAATCATGGTGAGAATATAGCAGACAGCCATCCTCAGGAGATTGTGGATGATCTACGTGAACTGCTGGCTTAATTAGGGTATTAGGGAATTAAAATGAATAGTTCTAAGGTTTTTCGATGGCGTCGCTCAGTCCAATTCTATTTACACACTGAGTAACCCTAATTTAAAGAGAAAAACCGAATGACCACTCAAGCACAATTCCAGCAACTTGCTGCGCAAGGCTATAACCTGATTCCCGTTTACCGTCAGCGCTTGGCCGATACTGATACGCCCCTTTCTATTTTTGCTCGCCTTAAACAGCATCAACAGGCTTATCTGTTTGAATCGGTTGAGGGGGGGGAGAACTGGGCGCGTTATTCAATCATCGGTTTGGGTGAATCTACCGTGTTCTCCTGTAACGCAGGTGAACTGACGGTACAACATGCCGATGGCTCGATTGCAAAGCAGCACTGTTCAGACCCCTTCCAATACATTCGCGACTTTCAGGCGCAGTTTAAAGTGCCGACTCAAGCAGACTTACCTGCTTTACCAAGTTTTACTGGTGGTCTGGTCGGTTACTTTGGCTATGACTCGGTACGTTATATCGAGCCAAAGCTGAATAATGTCCCTGAAGCCGATCCAGTAGGTTTGCCAGATATCTGGATGATGCTGTCTAAAACAGTGATCGTATTTGATAACCTCAAAGATACCTTGTTTTTGATTGTGCATGCCGATACGAATGATGCTAATGCATATGAAAAAGCACATGAAAAATTAAATGAATTGGAAAATATTCTGGCAACACCAATCAGTCTGAAAGCAGAAAAACATACTCCACCGCATTTTGAGTCATTAACCGGGCATGACAACTTCCTTGCTTCTATTGAAAAAGTGAAAGAGTACATCCGTGCTGGTGATGTGATGCAGGTAGTACCCGGTCACCGTATGGTCTCTGATTTTGATGGAGAGCCTCTACAGGTCTATCGTGCGTTACGCCACCTTAACCCATCACCCTACCTGTTCTTGGTGCAAGGGCAGACCTTAGAAAACAAGACACCATTCCATATTGTAGGTTCTTCACCTGAGATTTTATCTCGTTTGGAAAATGGGATTGCTACTGTGCGTCCCCTGGCAGGGACTCGTCCGCGTGGCAAGACCAAAGAAGAAGATCTGGCATTAGAAAAAGATCTGCTTTCTGATGAAAAAGAGATTGCCGAGCATTTAATGCTGATTGATCTGGGCCGAAATGATGTTGGTCGGGTGTCAAAAATCGGTAAAGTGCAAGTGACTGATCAAATGGTGATCGAACGTTATTCGCATGTCATGCACATTGTCTCGAATGTACAAGGTGAAGTGCGTGATGATGTAGATGCATTGGATGTTTTTAAAGCAACATTCCCGGCAGGCACGCTTTCTGGTGCACCAAAAATTCGTGCCATGGAAATTATTGACGAAGTTGAGCCGGTAAAACGTGGAATTTTCGGTGGTGCTGTTGGTTATTTAGGCTGGCACGGCGAAATGGACATGTCGATTGCGATTCGTACCTGTGTCATTCGTGAAAATAAGGTCTATGTTCAGGCCGGAGCAGGGCTGGTTGCTGACTCAAATCCTGAATCTGAGTGGAATGAAACCCAAATAAAAGCTCGCGCAGTGATCAAAGCGGTTGAATTATCATCAAATGGTTTGATTTTATGAGTTTTTGACGTTTTTTTTGAAAAAAACACTTGCATGGTTTCTGAGTTTTGCTAAACTGCACACCGTTCCGATACGAAACGTACGAAACACTAAGAAACGCCGGCATAGCTCAGTTGGTAGAGCAACTGACTTGTAATCAGTAGGTCCACAGTTCGAATCCGTGTGCCGGCACCATCTTAGAGAGTTTCTAGTGTAGAGTAAAGAACAGCACTGATGTAAGTGTAAAAAATGGTGAGGTTCCCGAGCGGTCAAAGGGGGCGGACTGTAACTCCGCTACGAAAGTTTCGAAGGTTCGAATCCTTCCCTCACCACCAATTTTAAGACTTCAATAAGTGGTTTGTACCAACATCGTGCGGGAGTAGCTCAGTTGGTAGAGCGGTAGCCTTCCAAGCTACATGTCGCGAGTTCGACCCTCGTCTCCCGCTCCATTGAAGTACTAATATTTGCTCTTATAGCTCAGTGGTAGAGCACTCCCTTGGTAAGGGAGAGGTCTCGAGTTCAAATCTCGATAAGAGCTCCAGATTACAGTTTATCGCAACATTGTTGCAAAAGATTCCAAAAGCAGGCTATTTAGTCTGCTTTTCAAGTATTGGGCGTTTGATTTTTTTAGGCGATATGTCGGAGCTGAGTTTTACTCAGAATTGTGTTCGACGTAAACGAGGAAGATGAACATGGCTAAGGCTAAGTTTGAACGTAATAAGCCACACGTTAACGTGGGCACAATTGGTCACGTTGACCATGGTAAAACAACTTTAACAGCTGCAATTGCAACTGTATGTGCGAAGAAATTCGGTGGTGAAGCGAAAGACTACGCTGCAATTGACTCTGCACCAGAAGAAAAAGCACGTGGTATTACCATTAACACTTCTCACGTAGAATACGATTCTCCAACTCGTCACTACGCTCACGTAGACTGCCCGGGCCACGCCGATTATGTTAAAAACATGATTACTGGTGCTGCTCAGATGGACGGCGCGATCCTTGTATGTGCTGCGACTGATGGTCCAATGCCACAAACTCGTGAACACATCCTTCTTTCTCGTCAGGTAGGTGTACCTTACATCGTTGTATTCTTGAACAAATGCGACCTTGTAGACGACGAAGAGCTTCTTGAGCTAGTTGAAATGGAAGTTCGTGAACTTCTTTCTACTTATGACTTCCCAGGTGATGACACTCCAGTTATCCGTGGTTCAGCTCTTCTTGCGCTTAACGGTGACGCTGGTCAATATGGCGAAGCTGCAGTTGAAGCTCTTGTTGAAGCGCTTGACTCTTACATCCCAGAACCAGAACGTGCAATCGACCAAGCATTCTTGATGCCAATCGAAGACGTATTCTCAATCTCAGGTCGTGGTACAGTAGTAACTGGCCGTGTTGAGACTGGTATTGTTAAAGTTGGTGAATCAGTTGAAATCGTTGGTATCCGTGATACACAAACAACAACTGTAACTGGCGTTGAAATGTTCCGTAAACTTCTTGACGAAGGTCGTGCGGGCGAGAACTGTGGTGTTCTTCTTCGTGGTACTAAGCGTGAAGACGTTCAACGTGGTCAAGTACTTGCTAAGCCAGGTACAATCAAGCCGCACACTAAATTCGACGCAGAAGTATATGTACTTTCTAAAGAAGAAGGTGGTCGTCATACTCCATTCCTTAACGGTTACCGTCCACAGTTCTACTTCCGTACAACTGACGTAACTGGTGCGATCGCGCTTAAAGAAGGCGTTGAGATGGTTATGCCTGGTGACAACGTTGAGATGTCAGTAGAGCTGATCCACCCAATCGCGATGGACGCAGGCTTACGCTTCGCGATCCGTGAAGGTGGTCGTACAGTTGGTGCTGGTGTAGTATCTCGCGTTACTGCATAATATAGTATAAGATATTGACTGGAGCCCCGGCTCCAGTCTGTCTTTTTGAAGGTCAGTAGTTCAATTGGTAGAGCGTCGGTCTCCAAAACCGAATGTTGGGGGTTCGAGTCCCTCCTGACCTGCCATCATTTTTTCTTAAAAGACGCTTGATGTCGGCAAATCTGGTCATATAATAAGTCGCGAAACCTACGACGAGTACAAAAATGTCGAATGATAAATCACGTGACGCAATGAGCGGCGCGGCAATTCCCCAAAGAAATAATCCTGCTGTAGATGTAAAAACTGGTTCTCCATTGGACATTGTTCTATGGGTTATCGCCTTGATTTTATTGGTGGGTGCAATGATGGTAAATCAATATTTGCCAGCGTACTGGGCACCGGCGAATGATATTTGGGTTCGTGTTGGGGTGATTTTGGCTTGTATCGTGGGCGCTTTAGGTTTATTATACGCCACCCATCAAGGCAAAGGCTTTGTTCGACTGCTGAAAGACGCACGAATTGAGCTCCGTCGAGTGACCTGGCCTACCAAACAAGAGACAGTGACCACCTCATGGCATGTTCTTGTTGTTGTTGTCATTGCAGCCGTTGTTTTATGGTGTTTTGACTACGTATTAGGCTGGTTAATGAAGTTTATTATCGGGTAAGAGAGCTATGAAACGTTGGTACATTATTCATGCCTATTCTGGTTATGAAAAACAAGTGATGCGTTCGCTTAATGATCGAATCCAGCGTAGCGCTGTTGCCGATAGCTTTGGTGAAGTCCTGGTCCCTACTGAAGAAGTAGTGGAAATGAAGGATGGCAAGAAACGTAAATCAGAGCGTAAGTTCTTTCCAGGCTATGTATTGGTCGAAATGGAAATGAACGATGAAACCTGGCACATTGTTAAAGAATGTCCAAAAGTATTAGGTTTTATTGGTGGTACGGCAGAAAAGCCGGCACCAATTACGCAAAAAGAAGCTGATGCGATTCTTGCGCGTGTGCGTAATACTGGTGAAGCACCTCGTCCTAAGACGATGTTTGAACCAGGCGAAGAATTACTCGTAATTGACGGTCCATTCACAGACTTTAAAGGTGTGGTGGAAGAGGTTCAGTACGAAAAGTCACGCTTAACGCTGACAATCAACGTATTTAACCGACCAACTCAGGTTGAATTGGAATTTCGCCAAGTCGAAAAAACAATCTAATCGGTATTGGTTGAAAACGCCCGATTTGTTGAAGGATCGGGCATTGTTGTTGTAACGGTTATCGTTACGTAGAATCATTGGGGAGCCTAGCGGCGTTTGCACCCAGAGGTAATTTGAAATGGCTAAGAAGATTGACGGCTATATCAAGCTGCAAGTTCCAGCTGGTAAAGCGAATCCATCTCCACCTATTGGTCCTGCACTGGGTCAACGTGGTGTTAACATCATGGCATTCTGTAAAGAATTCAACGCTGCTACTCAAAAGCTTGAAGCTGGTCTGCCAATCCCAGTAGTGATCACTGTGTACAACGACAAGTCGTTCACTTTCATCATGAAAACTCCACCTGCTGCGATTCTTCTTAAGAAAGCTGCTGGTATCCAAAAAGGTTCAGCTGTACCTAACAAAACTAAAGTTGGTAAGTTGACTCGTGCTCAGTTAGAAGAAATTGCGACTACTAAAGAACCAGATCTTACTGGTGCTGATTTAGACGCACGTGTTCGTACCATCGCTGGTTCTGCACGTTCTATGGGCTTGGAAGTGGAGCTATAAGACATGGCAAAGTTAACTAAACGTCAAAAAGCCATTGCTGCTGCTATTGAAGCGCAAAAAGTTTACACTTTAGAAGAAGCTGTAGAAGTTCTTACTAACCTTCCAGCTGCGAAATTCAAAGAATCTTTGGATATCGCTGTTAATCTAGGTGTTGACCCTCGTAAATCTGATCAGGTTGTTCGTGGCGCGACTACTCTTCCTGCAGGTACTGGTAAAACTGTACGTGTAGCTGTATTCGCTCAAGGCGCTGCTGCAGAAGCTGCTAAAGCTGAAGGCGCAGACGTTGTTGGTTTCGACGATCTTGCTGAAAGCATCCAAGCGGGTAACCTTGATTTCGACGTAGTTATTGCTGCTCCAGATGCAATGCGCGTTGTAGGTAAACTTGGTACGATTCTTGGTCCACGTGGCTTAATGCCAAACCCTAAAGTGGGTACTGTAACTCCTGACGTTGCTACTGCAGTTAAAAATGCAAAAGCTGGTCAAGCACGTTACCGTGTAGATAAAGCGGGTATCATCCACGCTGCGATCGGTCAAGTAGGTTTCTCTGCTGAAGCTGTTCGTCAAAACGTTGAAGCTCTTGTAGCTGACCTTAAGAAAGCAAAACCTGCTACTTCTAAAGGTATTTACATCCAAAAGATCACTCTAAGCTCTACTATGGGTCCTGGTCTGATCGTTGATGTTCAAAACGTTTCTAAATAAGTTTTAAACTTATACAGAATTTTAAAGCCCTGAGTGAAAATCAAAGCGCTGCTTTGATTTTCACGCAAGAAACGCTCCGTCTCTTGTGAACTTAGGCAGACTTTGAATTGATAAATGAGAATTTATCAGCGTCAAAGACCTCAGGCGAGGGGAGTTTTATGCTCTTCTCTTAATAGTCCAGCCTGCGTAGACGCGGTGGTGTGATTTGTTCATCCTCCGCGTGTAGGTCCAGTGATGGACTTGCGAATTGGGAGTGTACTTCTTTGAAGTACATAAATCACCGTTAGGAGGTTTTACAATGGCTCTTCTTATTGAAGGCAAAAAACAGATCGTAGCTGAAGTTGCTGAAGTTGCTTCTACTGCATTTGCCGCTGTTGTTGCTGACTACCAAGGTTTAACAGTTGAGCAATTAACTGCTCTACGTGTTGAAGCTCGTAAACTAGGTGTTCACACACGTATCGTGCGTAACACTTTGGCTAAACGTGCTCTTCAAGATACTCAATTCAATATCTTGAACGACAACCTTGTTGGCCCAACAATCTTAGCTTTCTCGACTTCTGAAGACGACATGGGTGCAGCTGCACGCTTGTTCGAAGAATTCGCAAAAACTAACAAAGCATTTGAACTTAAAGCTGCTGCATTTGATGGCAAGGTTTATCAAGGTGCTGAAGTTAGCGTGATCGCGAATCTTCCGAACCAAGAAAAAGCGCTTACTATGCTTGCAAACGTTCTTCAAGCTCCTATTTCGAAATTGGGTCGCCTTATTACTGCGCTCAAAGAGAAAAACGAGTCAGAAGCTGCTTAAGCTTAAATTTATTTCCACACCATTCAATTTCCATTTGGAGTTATTCTCATGGCTTTAACTAACGAAGAAATCCTAAACGCAGTTGCAGAAAAAACTGTTCTTGAACTTGTTGAACTAATCTCTGCTTTCGAAGAGAAATTCAACGTATCTGCTGCTGCTGTAGCTGTTGCTGCTGCTCCAGGCGCTGCTGCTGCTGCTGAAGAACAATCAGAATTCAACGTTGAGTTGACTTCTTTCGGTGCGAACAAAGTTGCTGTAATTAAAGCAGTTCGTGAAGCTACTGGCCTTGGCTTGAAAGAAGCTAAAGATATGGTTGAAGGCGCACCTGCTGTTCTTAAAGAAGGCGTTTCTAAAGAAGAAGGCGAAGAGCTTAAGAAGAAACTTGAAGAAGCTGGTGCTACAGTTACTCTTAAGTAATTTCTTAAGGGAGTCGGTTTTTTTATAATCGGCTCCAAAAATTGGCTGATGGCTCTTGGGTCATCAGCCTTTTTGCGTTACAATAATCGGCTCGATTTTTGTTTGCATGATAGAAATTCATACAAATTTAAAAAACAAACATAATTGATCAAATGCTTACCAATATTTTTGCAGTAAAAAATATTGTTAAGCGTTTTAATACCACTAAAAATTGCAGCATTTGTAAAGAGTGGTGGCCATATCGGCCAGCGTAATTCCTTCTGAGCCCGTTCTGCAGGCGGGCTTAGTTTACACTTTCCGAGGACTCCAGATGGCATACTCATATACCGAAAAGAAACGGATCCGTAAGAATTTTGGTAAATTGCCTAGCGTTATGGATGCTCCGTACTTGCTCTCGATTCAAGTCGACTCGTACAGAACATTCTTACAAGATGGCAAATCACCAAAAAACCGCGAAGATATCGGTCTCCAAGCCGCATTTCGTTCAGTTTTTCCTATTGAAAGTTATTCTGGCAATGCTGCTTTAGAATTTGTTGAGTATAGTCTTGGTAAGCCTGAGTTTGATGTACGCGAATGTATTCTTCGTGGCTCAACTTATGCAGCACCAATGCGTGTGAAGATTCGTTTGATCTTGAAAGATCGTGAAACGAAATCGATCAAAGACGTACGTGAACAAGAAGTCTATATGGGCGAAATGCCATTGATGACGGATAACGGTACTTTCGTAATTAACGGTACCGAGCGTGTAATCGTATCTCAATTACACCGTTCACCAGGCGTATTCTTTGACCACGATAAAGGTAAAACTCACTCAAGTGGTAAAGTCCTTTATTCTGCGCGTATCATTCCTTACCGTGGTTCATGGTTAGACTTTGAATTCGATGCCAAAGACCTAGTCTATGTACGTATTGACCGTCGTCGTAAATTGCTTGCGACTGTGGTACTTCGTGCGTTGGGTTATAACAACGAACAAATTCTGAACATGTTCTATGAGAAAGTGCCTGTATATCTTGATATGGGTAGCTATCAGATTGACCTTGTTCCAGAACGCCTGCGTGGTGAAATGGCACAATTTGATATTGCTGACAAAGACGGCAAGATCATTGTTGAGCAAGGTAAACGTATTAACGCACGTCACGTACGTCAAATGGAAGCTTCAGGTCTTGAAAAACTTGCAGTGCCTGATGAATACCTGTACGAACGTATCACTGCTGAAGACATCCAGTTAAAAGATGGCGATGTGATCGCGGCCAATACTGTATTAAGTCATGAAATCATGGTGAAAATTGCAGAAGGCGGCGTGAAGCAGTTCAACTTACTGTTCACAAATGATATCGACCGTGGTTCATTCATCGCGGATACATTACGTGCCGATACGACGACAGGTCGTGAAGAAGCACTAGTAGAAATCTACAAAGTAATGCGTCCAGGCGAGCCTCCAACAAAAGAAGCTGCTGAAAACCTGTTCAACAACCTGTTCTTCTCTTCTGAGCGTTATGACTTGTCGCCAGTCGGCCGTATGAAGTTCAACCGTCGTTTGGGTCGTCCTTACGAAGTGGGTACAGACCAGAAGTCACGTGAAGTTGAAGGTATCCTCTCGAACGACGATATCACTGATGTATTGAAAACATTAGTTGAAATTCGTAACGGTAAGGGTGAAGTCGATGATATCGACCACTTGGGTAACCGTCGTGTTCGTTCAGTTGGTGAAATGACTGAAAACCAATTCCGTGTCGGTCTGGTTCGTGTAGAGCGTGCGGTTAAAGAACGTCTATCACAGGCTGAAACTGATAACCTGTCTCCGCAAGATTTAATCAATGCGAAGCCAGTGGCTGCTGCAATCAAGGAATTCTTTGGTTCAAGCCAGTTATCTCAGTTCATGGACCAAAACAACCCATTGTCTGAAATCACTCACAAGCGTCGTGTATCAGCGCTTGGGCCTGGTGGTTTGACGCGTGAACGTGCTGGCTTCGAAGTACGTGACGTACATCAAACTCACTACGGTCGTGTTTGTCCAATTGAAACGCCTGAAGGTCCAAACATTGGTTTGATCAACTCGCTTTCTGTATATGCAAAATGTAACAACTTTGGTTTCTTAGAAACGCCTTACCGTAAAGTTGTTGATGGTCGTGTAACGGATGAAGTTGAATACCTGTCTGCAATCGAAGAAGTAGGTACTGTTATCGCACAGGCCGACTCTGCAATCGATAAAGATGGCAACCTGACTGAAGAATTCGTATCTGTACGTCACCAAGGTGAATTCGTACGTATTCCACCAGAAAAAGTGACGCATATGGATGTATCTGCTCAGCAGGTGGTATCTGTAGCTGCATCACTGATTCCGTTCCTTGAACACGATGATGCGAACCGTGCATTGATGGGTTCAAACATGCAACGTCAGGCAGTTCCTACGTTAATCGCTGACAAGCCACTGGTTGGTACCGGTATGGAAGCGAACGTAGCACATGACTCTGGTGTATGTGTGATCGCGAAACGTGGTGGCCGTATTGAATATGTAGACGCTTCTCGTGTCGTGATTCGTGTCAACGAAGACGAAATGGTTGCGGGCGAAGCAGGTGTAGATATCTACAACCTGATCAAATACACACGTTCTAACCAGAACACTTGTATCAACCAGAAAGTTCTTGTGAACATGGGCGATAAAGTGGGTCGCGGTGACGTTCTTGCTGATGGTCCATCGACTGATGGCGGTGAACTGGCACTGGGTCAAAACATGCGCGTAGCATTCATGACCTGGAACGGTTACAACTATGAAGACTCGATCTTGTTATCTGAGCGTGTACTTCAGGAAGACCGTTTAACGTCTATCCACATCCAGGAACTTTCATGTGTTGCACGTGATACTAAACTGGGTGCTGAAGAAATTACTGCCGATATCCCGAACGTGGGTGAAGCTGCACTTTCTAAACTGGATGAGTCTGGTATCGTTTATATCGGTGCTGAAGTGACTGCTGGTGACATCCTGGTAGGTAAAGTAACACCTAAAGGTGAAACTCAGTTAACACCTGAAGAAAAACTGCTTCGCGCAATTTTCGGTGAAAAAGCAGCTGACGTAAAAGACTCTTCTTTACGTGTTCCATCGGGCACTAAAGGTACAGTGATTGACGTTCAAGTGTTTACACGTGATGGTCTTGAAAAAGACGAACGTGCGCAAGCAATTGAAAAAGCTCAGCTTGATGCTTACCGTAAAGACTTGAAAGAAGAATACAAAATCTTCGAAGAAGCAGCACGTGAACGTATTGTTCGTCTGTTGAAAGGTCAGGAATCTAACGGTGGTGGCACAACTAAACGCGGTGACAAACTGTCTGAAGATGTTTTGTCTGGTTTAGAGCTTGTTGATCTGTTGGACATCCAACCAGTAGATGAAGCAATTGCTGAGCGTTTAACTCAAATTCAAGTTTTCTTGAAAGAGAAGAGCCTTGAAATTGATGAAAAGTTTGCTGAGAAGAAACGCAAATTATCTACAGGCGATGAACTTACAACTGGCGTACTGAAAGTTGTTAAGGTTTATCTAGCGGTTAAACGTCGTATCCAGCCTGGTGATAAGATGGCGGGTCGTCACGGTAACAAGGGTGTTGTATCTAACATCTTGCCGGTAGAAGACATGCCACACGATGCTAACGGTGTACCAGTTGATATCGTTCTTAACCCGCTAGGCGTACCGTCACGTATGAACGTGGGTCAGATTCTTGAAACTCACCTGGGTATGGCCGCCAAAGGTCTTGGCGACAAAATCGACAAGATGCTTCAAGAGCAACGTACGGTACTTGAGCTTCGTGAATTCTTAGACAAGATTTACAACAAAGTTGGTGGCGAGCAAGAAGATCTTGATAGCCTGACTGATGAGGAAATCTTGGCATTGTCTGGTAACCTGCGTAAAGGTGTTCCTTTGGCAACTCCAGTATTCGACGGTGCTGAAGAATCGCAAATCAAAGAATTGTTAGAGCTTGGTGGCATTTCACGTACTGGTCAAACAGTATTGTATGATGGCCGTACTGGTGAACGTTTCGACCGTCCGGTAACTGTAGGTTACATGTACATGCTGAAACTGAACCACTTGGTTGACGACAAGATGCATGCGCGTTCTACTGGTTCTTACTCTCTAGTAACGCAACAGCCGCTTGGTGGTAAAGCACAATTCGGTGGTCAGCGTTTCGGTGAGATGGAAGTATGGGCACTGGAAGCATACGGTGCAGCATATACACTCCAGGAAATGCTTACTGTGAAATCGGATGACGTTGAAGGTCGTACCCGTATCTATAAGAATATTGTAGATGGTAACCATTACATGGACCCAGGTATGCCTGAATCGTTCAACGTATTGACCAAAGAGATCCGTTCTTTAGGTATCAACATTGAACTGAAAAATGGTGACTAATTAGTTCCATTTAATCCCCCCAGCCCCCTTTGAGAAAGGGGGGGTTCTCACTCGAAAGGGTTGGAGCTTCCCTCCTTAAAGAAAGGAGGGACTGAGGGAGGATTATTCAGTTAAAAAACAATATTTGTGACCCAGTTGTTGAGTGAAAATCTCCACAACACACGGAGAAAAAAATTGAAAGACTTGCTCGATATCATGCGCAAAAAGACGGATTCAGACGGTCATGCTCCAGTAGAGTTTGATCGCATCCGTATTGGTCTTGCGTCACCAGAAATGATTAAGTCGTGGTCTCATGGTGAAGTTAAAAAGCCTGAAACCATCAACTACCGTACGTTCAAGCCTGAACGTGATGGTCTATTCTGTGCCAAAATCTTTGGTCCAGTAAAAGATTATGAATGCTTGTGTGGTAAATACAAGCGTATGAAATACAAAGGCGTCATTTGTGAAAAATGTGGCGTTGAAGTAACAACTGCGAAAGTTCGTCGTGAACGTATGGGTCACATCGAGCTGGCTTCTCCAGTTGCACACATCTGGTTCCTGAAATCACTACCTAGCCGTATTGGTCTTCTTCTAGACATGACGCTACGTGATATCGAACGCGTATTGTATTTCGAATCTTACGTTGTCACCGATCCAGGTATGACTCCATTTGAGAAATACCAGCTTCTAAATGATGAAGAATACTTCAATGCCTTAGAAGAACACGGTGACGAATTCACAGCGAAAATGGGCGCGGAAGCAGTTCAGGACTTGTTGAAAGACATCGATCTTGAAGCCGAAATTTCTCGCCTGCGTGAAGAGATTCCTGTAACGACTTCTGAAACTAAGTTGAAAAAAGCGTCTAAGCGTTTGAAACTTATGGAAGCGTTCAAAGAATCGAATAACAAGCCAGAATGGATGGTAATGAACGTACTTCCAGTACTTCCACCAGATCTTCGCCCGCTTGTGCCACTTGAAGGTGGTCGTTTCGCGACTTCTGATTTGAACGACCTTTACCGTCGTGTGATCAACCGTAACAACCGTTTGAAGCGTCTTCTTGACCTTGCAGCGCCAGACATTATCGTACGTAACGAAAAACGTATGCTTCAAGAGTCTGTGGATGCATTGTTAGACAACGGTCGTCGTGGTCGTGCAATTACCGGTTCGAACAAACGTCCTCTTAAATCTTTGGCAGACATGATCAAAGGTAAACAGGGTCGTTTCCGTCAAAACTTACTTGGTAAGCGTGTTGACTACTCAGGTCGTTCGGTAATTACTGTAGGTCCAAACTTACGTCTTCACCAATGTGGTCTTCCGAAGAAAATGGCACTTGAGTTATTCAAGCCGTTCATCTTTGCGAAATTACAAGCATCTGGTCAAGCCACTACCATTAAAGCTGCGAAGAAAATGGTTGAGCGCGAAACTCCAGAAGTTTGGGACGTACTTGCATCTGTGATCCGTCAGCATCCAGTCATGTTGAACCGTGCGCCAACACTTCACCGTCTAGGTCTTCAAGCATTTGAACCTATTCTGATTGAAGGTAAAGCGATCCGTCTTCACCCGTTAGTTTGTGCGGCATTTAACGCTGACTTCGACGGTGACCAAATGGCGGTACACGTACCATTAACACTTGAAGCTCAGTTAGAAGCTCGTGCGTTAATGATGTCAACCAACAACATCTTGTCTCCAGCGAACGGTGAACCAATCATCGTACCGTCTCAGGACGTTGTGTTGGGCTTGTATTACATCACACGTGATGCAATCAATGCCAAAGGTGAAGGTATGGTGTTCGCGGATACTCACGAAGTAAACCGTGCACTTGCAACTGGTCAGGTTGATCTACACGCTCGCGTGAAAGCACGTGTACACCAAACTGTGATTGATGAAGATGGCAACCGTCGTCAAGAAACCATCATTGTTGATACAACCCCTGGTCGTTGTCTGCTTTGGGAAGTTGTTCCTGAAGGTATGGACTTCCAGCAAATTAACGTTGAGATGACCAAAAAGAACATCTCGAAGTTAATCAACTCTTGCTACCGTAAACTGGGTCTGAAAGATACTGTTATCTTCGCTGACCAGTTGATGTACCTAGGCTTCCGTCAAGCGACACGCTCTGGTGTATCTGTGGGTATGGAAGACATGCTGATTCCACCAAACAAACAGGCGATTATTGGTAAAGCTGAAGCTGAAGTTCGTGAAATCGAACAACAGTTCGAACAAGGTTTCGTGACTGCCGGCGAACGTTATAACAAAGTTGTCGATATCTGGGCACGTACTAACGACCAGGTAGCGAAAGCGATGATGGACAACTTGTCTTACACGACTGTTAAGAACAAACAGGGTGAAGATGAGAAACAGAAATCATTCAACAGCATCTACATGATGTCTGACTCCGGTGCCCGTGGTTCCGCAGCTCAGATTCGTCAGTTGGCTGGTATGCGTGGTCTGATGGCGAAGCCGGATGGCTCGATCATTGAAACGCCAATTAAAGCGAACTTCCGTGAAGGTCTGACAGTACTTCAGTACTTCATTTCAACACACGGTGCGCGTAAAGGTTTGGCCGATACAGCACTGAAAACAGCGAACTCTGGTTACCTGACTCGTCGTCTGGTAGACGTTGCGCAAGACTTGGTCATCACTGAGCCAGATTGTGGTACTTATGATGGTCTTGTCATGACGCCGTTCATTCAAGGCGGTGACGTGATCGAGAACCTGGGTACTCGAGTACTGGGTCGTGTCGTTGCTGAAGACGTTAAGAAAGTGGGTACAGACGAAGTTCTTCTTCCTCGTAATACCTTAATTGACGAGAAACTGGCTACGTTTATTGAAAACGCGGGTATTGACGAAATCAAAGTACGTTCAGTTGTAAACTGTGCCTCTACTTTCGGTGTATGTGCGAAATGTTACGGTCGTGACTTGGCACGTGGTCATCAAGTGAACCCTGGTGAATCTGTGGGTGTAATGGCTGCTCAATCAATTGGTGAGCCAGGTACACAGTTAACCATGCGTACGTTCCACGTGGGTGGTGCTGCGAGCCGAACTTCTGCTGCAAACAGCGTACAAGTTCGTAACAAAGGTACTGTACGTTTCCACAATGTGAAAACTGTACAACACGCGAAAGGTCACTTGGTATCAACTTCACGTTCAGGTGAAATCGGTATTGCAGATGATCTAGGTCGTGAGCGCGAACGTTACAAGATCCCTTACGGTGCGTCTATTCTGCTGAAAGATGGCGAAGCTGTAGAAGCGGGCGGTATCGTGGCGACTTGGGATCCGCATACACATCCACTGGTAACAGAAGTAGCTGGTAAAGTTCGCTTCAGCCAGATTGCTGATGGTGTAACTGCAACATCGAAAACTGATGATGCAACTGGTATGACGACTGTTGAGATCTTGCCTGTTACAGCGCGTCCTGCTTCTGGTAAAGATTTACGTCCTGCTGTTGTGCTTGACACAGTAGATGGTGGCGAACAGTTCTACTTCTTGCCACAAAACACAATTCTTTCTGTCCGTGATGGCGAAACAATTGGTGTGGGTGATGTAATTGGTCGTGTACCACAAGAATCTTCACGTACTCGTGATATTACCGGTGGTCTGCCGCGTGTAGCTGACTTGTTCGAAGCACGTAAGCCGAAAGAACATGCGATCCTTGCAGAAGTGTCTGGTATCGTAAGCTTCGGTAAAGAGACCAAAGGTAAGAACCGTCTGGTAATTACTCCGGATGATGGTTCAGAGATCTACGAAGAGCTTATTCCGAAATGGCGTACCATTAACGTGTTCGAAGGCGAACATGTGAACCGTGGTGAAACGATTTCTGATGGTCCACAGAACCCGCATGACATCTTACGTCTGAAAGGTGAAGTGGCGTTGACCAATTACATCGTGAATGAAGTTCAAGACGTTTACCGTCTGCAAGGTGTAAAAATCAACGATAAGCACATCGAAGTGATCGTACGTCAAATGTTGCGTAAAGTTGAAATCACTGATGGTGGTGATTCTAGCTTCATCAAAGGCGAACAGGTGGATTACATCCGCGTTGCTCAAGAGAACCAAGCATTGCTTGCTCAGAACAAGTTCCCTGCGAAGTTTGAACGTCAATTGATGGGTATTACCAAAGCGTCACTTTCTACTGATTCGTTCATCTCTGCTGCATCGTTCCAGGAAACAACTCGTGTGTTAACTGAAGCGGCTGTAACAGGTAAAGAAGATGATCTACGCGGTCTGAAAGAAAACGTAGTTGTAGGTCGTCTGATCCCAGCGGGTACAGGTCTGGCTTACCACTTGGAGCGTCGTCGTCAAGAAGCAGAAGCTGCAGAATTTGAACTGCATAATGACTTCTCTGATGTAGACCAAGCGCTTAGCCAAGCATTTAATGATGAGTTTAACGGTCTGTAATCAGACACTTTAAATCAGAAAAAGCCACCTTCGGGTGGCTTTTTTTATGGCTGGATGTTGTCAAATCAGCACTTTTAAACAATGATTTGAAATCAAACCCTAAAATATGCCAGTATTTCTGAGGAAAACATAAACTTAAATGGGAACAGTAAGATGAAAAATTTAGCAATCTCAGTTGTACTACTGCTAGCACTCGGTTTGACAGCGTGTTCTAAAGATCAAGCAGAAAATACAGCACCTGGCGACACTACAGCCGCGGATGAAACTGAAGTTGTAGATCAAACAGCTGCAAATGAAGAAGCTCAACCTTTGGATGCGGCACCATTAGAAACAGATGACGTTGCAACATCAGAAGCTGTTACTCAATAAAGTAAAACAAGCTTTACATCTATTTAGGCACTGATCATTGCTACTTATTAATCCATACCGATGATCTGTAGTACAAGTGCCGCTTGTTAAGCTCGGTACTTATTTTTTATTGAGAGGGAAAAATGCGTTCTATAAGTAAAAAATTAGCGGTTACCACATTATTCGTAGTCTCAACTGTTTCATTTGCAGCACCTATGCCCAATACTATTATGGTTGAAGATAAAGCTGTGGTTCCTGTATTAAAAACTGAAGTGCTGCGTCGGGTAGAAGGACAGCAACCTGTACGTCATGTTGAAGCCACGATTCTGGAAATCACCAATAAAGGCAAGGATATTGTTGCTAAAGAAGTGGTATTTGATGACACTCTGGGGCAGTTCTCAGATAAAAAACTGTCAATTCCAGTGATTCAAAAGGGGGGCGTGATTGTTCCCACCTCTAAAATTGAATTCAATACGACATTGAAGCAGGACGGTGAAATCCTCCAGCAAATCAGGACTATTGATGCTGAAGGTATCGAGTTTAAAAAAGATCAGGCTGAACCTGTAAAACGTACTCTACAATTGCAGCAACATAGTGGTACGGATAAAACCAAGGTAACCCATACCGTGATGACTGAAGATGGTGCAACCTCTCGTGATTTGATAATAGTAGATACTGCGGAATAAACTTAAAAGATCCCATTTCATGTGCTATTTACAAAATAGCGTAGGGGAGTTTCAAGATTTAACATCTTGTTATAAATCGCTCCTTAAATTCCGGTTACTCTTAACTCATAAGACAGAGGAATCGAACAGGGGGCTGGATCATGAAAAAGTTAATTGGCGTAGTGGCTGCGGTGACAGTTTCAACCTTTATGTTAGCAGGTTGTGAAAATATGTCTGCCCGTGATCAACGTGTAGGTGCGGCAGCACTCGGTGGCGCAGTCGGTGGTGGTGTGGGTAATAGTGTCGGCGGCGGCTGGGGTTCTGCTATTGGTGGTGGTGCTGGTGCCGCTGTCGGAAGTAAAACCCAAGGTGGCTCTAACCGCAATGCAACCTACAGTGGTGTAGGCGGCGCTGTTGGCTCAGCCGTTGGTAAGAGTATTTTTGGTGGTAACGCTGGTGCAGCAATCGGTGGTGCGATCGGTGGTGGTGCAGGCGCGGCGATTGAGCAACGCCGTTAATCACAGCCCTATCTGGTATTAATATATAAAAGCGCCTGTACAGGCGCTTTTATTGTGTTGATCCAATTCCTATTTATCTTTAAAAAGAGCTTTGGGTTTTTTACGACGGATATATAAGGTCTTTTTTACTTCTGCAATACGTACACCTGAATCATCATAAATATCGACCTGATAGTTACGATAGACAGGAGCATGATCAGCCGCCAAATTCATAATAGTTTTCACTTCTTCAGCATCAATGCGTATGTCTGCATACACGGTTCCGCGGCCTGGAGAAAGGAATTGGATGGTCGCTTCTTTATCCCAGACAATATATTTTGGTCCCAGATGATGCATCAGGAGCAGCATGTAGAAGGGATCGACCATGGAATACAGGCTACCCCCAAAATGTACGCCGACAATATTCTGGTTTTTACGAGTTAGTGGCATTTTCACGCGAATATGATAATTGGCATAATCCAGTTCATCAATTTCGATACCCGCTCCACGATAGGGTGCATAACGGTTTAAGATAAATTTAGTGACCAAAGGCAGGCTTTGAATTTTACGTAATAGGCTCATACTGACATTCTTTTTTCTTGTATAGCTATGCATACTAGAACAACAAAATTGTGATGGCATTGATAAATCATGCCGAGTTATAAAATAAACGGTCAATAACAATAAAGGAAGACCAAATGGAAACACAAACTCAATGGGTGGCAACCAGTGATCAGCAGCGTCTTGCAGTAAGAACTTTTGGTGATATCAGCAAGCCTGCTTTGGTTTTGGTGCATGGCTATCCGGATCATCAGGAGGTCTGGAAAAATGTAATTGTCTATCTGCCGGATTATTTTATCGTTACTTATGATGTGCGTGGTGCAGGGGATTCATCTATTCCCAAATATATCCGTGATTATCATCTAGAGCGTCTGAGTATGGATTTGGAGGAAGTGGTGAATGCCGTTCTTCCAGGACAATCTTTTCATTTGGTCGCCCATGACTGGGGTTCGATTCAGTCTTGGGAATCGGTAACTGACCCAAGATTCGAAGGCCGTATTCTTTCCTTTACCACGATTTCAGGTCCCTGTCTGGATCATGCCGCCTTCTGGATGCGGAATCAGTTCAAGCAAAACCGATCAAGATTTTTTAAACAATTAAGCAAGTCTTGGTATATCGCCATGTTTCAATTGCCTTGGCTGGCACCAACTGCATGGAATTTTTTCAATCCCGAGCGCTGGGGCAAAATTATTCGGGAATTGGAAGGCAAAGAAGGACTGCCATTGAACCAGAATATTGTCAAAGATGGAAAATATGGCGTTGGGCTGTATCGGGCCAATTTTATTCCACGGTTGCTTAAACCTCGTGAACGCCATGCCATCTGTCCGGTACAGGCCATTGTGCTAAAGCGGGATAACTTCGTCAGTCCGCAACTAGTTGATGAAATGCCAAAATGGGTGCAAACCTTTTCCAGGGTAGAGCTAGATGCCAATCATTGGGCAATCTTAAGCCAGCCAAAACTTATTGCAGAGTCTATCCGTGAGTTTACTCAACAGCATGCTTAATCCAGTCACAAAGATGGATTTGGATTGATAAAAATGTAGGGGAATTTTTATTCGCATTTTCTGATAAAATACCTCCCTTTCTCTCATTCCCAATTCATTATGTTTGCGATTCTTGCTGCTATCGGAGTCATGTGTGGACTCTCCTTGGCACGTGTACCTGTGGTTTTTGCCCTGGTCATTGGTGCTATTCTTGGTGGTTTGCTGGCGGGTCTAGGCCTGCAGGGAACTTTAGATGCATTTAACAATGGCCTGGGTGGTGGTGCTAAAATTGCCTTGGCTTACGGTATTTTAGGTGCATTTGCTTTAGCTTTGGCACGTTCAGGCCTGCCTGATCTTTTGGCTTATAAGATGATTAGTACCTTAAAAGGTGAGGCTGATATCAAAGCACAAAATCGTGTTAAATATATGATTTTTGCAACTGTTGCAATTGCAGCGGTCTTCTCTCAAAACGTGATTCCTGTGCATATTGCGTTTATACCTGTGTTGATTCCGCCTTTATTGATTGTATTTAATCACTTGCAGTTAGACCGCCGTCTGGTGGCCTGTTTGCTGACATTTGGTCTGGTTGCGACCTATATGCTGATTCCAGTTGGTTTTGGTGCAATCTTCCTGAATGATATTTTGGGTCAGAATATCAATACTTTTGGTAAAGCTTATGGCTTCCAGATCACCTATGACCAGATTCCAGCTGCCATGGCGCTTCCTGTATTTGGCATGTTTATCGGTTTGCTGGTTGCGATCTTTATCAGCTATCGTAAGCCACGTGTGTATAAAGATATCCAGGTCGAACAGCAGCAGAGTATTTCTGCCGAACTGGGCGTAGAACAGCAGGCAGCTCGACCTCAAATTGCCAAGTTCACCATCTGGATGGCAGTGATTGCAGTTGTAGCAACGCTGGCTGTGCAGCTGTATTCAGATTCTATGATTCTTGCAGGTTTGGTGGGCGTAGCAATTCTTAGCTGTGCCGGAATCTTTAAATGGAAAGAAGCAGATGATGTGATCATTACCGGTATGCGTATGATGGCACTGGTTGGTTTCATTATGATCGCTGCCCAGGGGTTCGCCTCAGTCATTGAAGCAACCAATCAGGTGCCAGCGCTGGTTCAGGCCTCTGTAGAATGGATTGGTCAAAGTAAAGCACTTGCAGCCTTCTTAATGCTCTTGATTGGTCTGCTAGTAACTCTTGGGATCGGTTCATCATTCTCGACTGTGCCAATTCTAGCCATCATTTATGTACCGTTATGCATTCAGTTTGGCTTTAGTCCTGAAGCAACTATTGCCATTATTGGTACTGCTGCGGCATTGGGGGATGCAGGTTCGCCAGCGTCAGATTCTACCCTTGGCCCAACGTCTGGCCTGAATATGGATGGTCAACATGACCATATGAAGGACAGTGTGATTCCAACCTTTATCCACTACAACATTCCATTGCTGATTTTTGGCTGGATTGCGGCAATGGTGCTTTGATTGTGTGATGTTTCACACATTTTATTTGAATTAGTGCCTATTAATTCTGACTTGTCTGCTTGGAATAAATAATAATTAAATCAGATTAACTTGGTTGGTGTTTTAATCCAACCGGGTTGGTCAGATTAAAATAAATATATATTAATTACATATACTTAAATAATACTTATAATTTGATTTTATAATATCTATTGCATATTAATTTTAACCATGTTTATTATTAATTAAGGTATATTTTTCTTAATAATTATTCTTCCCGTGGGGTATTAAAAATGTTAAAGCAAGTTGCTCTAATTGCATTAATGGGTCTTTCAGTATCTGCGATGGCAGGCCAGTGGCAAGTTAAGGTAGGTGGCTCGGTTGTTTCTCCGACTGGTGAGTATCAGCTTGGCCCAGATGCTGAGCTAAAAGCTGCGGATGAATTAGCATTTACACCATCGGTTGAATATTTCTTTAATGACAACATCTCTGCAGAATTATTACTTGCAGCACCTATTAATCATGATGTTGAATTAAATGGTACGGATGTAGTGCGAATTAAACATTTACCACCAACACTGACTGCAAAGTATCATTTTAAAAACTCAACTCGCTTTACTCCATACATTGGTGTAGGTGGTACAGTATTTGTTGCTTGGGATGAACGTACAAAAGGTCTAGGCGATACTGACGTAGATGTAAAAGAAGATTTTGGCTTTGCTGGACAGGTAGGCTT
This sequence comes from Acinetobacter sp. SM1B, assembly GCF_003289665.1. NCBI lineage: Bacteria > Pseudomonadati > Pseudomonadota > Gammaproteobacteria > Moraxellales > Moraxellaceae > Acinetobacter > Acinetobacter sp. SM1B. The sequence goes on along the minus strand of NZ_QMBM01000001.1, from coordinate 2,338,398 downwards.
CGGCTATCAACCAGCTGATGCGAAAAACTGGGGTGTTTACTTTGATGCACGTTATGCACAAATTAGCCCTGAAGTTACTTTGACTGGAGATGTACCAGCTAAATTTGATCTAGATATTGATCCTATGGTTTACACCATTGGCTATAGCTACAAATTCTAATTTTTGGAATTATCCAAAAGCCTTATCTACGGATAGGGCTTTTTTTTGCAAAATAACAACGATTTATAACGTGATTTAATTGAGCAGATTCGCCCTGTTCAAATATATTGAATGCAATAAAGTTAAAGATAATCTGAAGATAATAAAGAGAATAGGAAGATCAAGAATGAAATGGTTGCTTAGAAGTGGATTGGTCTTCTTTATGGTCTGGACGACTCAAAGCCATGCGGCAAGTTTCGACTGCCAGAAGGCTCAGTCACAAACTGAAAAGGCGATTTGCCAGCATCGGACACTGAATGATGCCGATGTCAAAATGGCCACCAGTTACAATATTATCCGTCATCTTGTGCCCATGGGTACGCGCTCGGTCATTCAGCGAGATCAGGTCAAGTGGTTACAGTTTCGTGATCAGTGTCAGGAGTCTGTCGACTGTCTGACGCAGGTGTATAAAATGCGCCAGCAACAGATCGACTTGCAATTTGACCGGGTCTATCGTCAAGGACCATTTTAAGTGGTGAATTTTTTTGCATGAAAATCACTAGATACTATTGAAAATTAAACAACTCACTCCATCCATATAGGCATCAGCTTAAGTCTGTTTCCAAGAATGAAAGGAGTAAAGAATGAGCGAGTCAAACGCACAAAAGCATAGTTTCCAGGCCGAGGTGGCGCAGTTACTGCACCTCGTGACACATTCGCTATACTCAAACCCTGAAATTTTCCTGCGTGAATTGATTTCAAATGCTTCAGATGCATGTGATAAGTTACGCTTTGAAGGGATCAATCATCCTGAATATTATGAAAATGAACCTGACCTGCGTGTACGGGTTAGCCTCGATCAAGACAACAAAACCATTACTATTTCAGACAATGGCATTGGCTTAAGCCAGCAAGAAGCCATTGATAATCTGGGGACGATTGCCAAATCAGGGACCAAAGACTTTATGTCCAAACTCACTGGTGATCAAAAAGCTGATGCTCAGCTGATCGGTCAGTTCGGTGTAGGTTTCTATTCAGGTTTCATCGTAGCGGATAAGATCACCGTAGAATCCCGTCGTGCAGGTGCGGACAAGTCTGAAGGTGTACGCTGGATCAGTGGTGGTACAGGTGATTTCGAAGTTGAACAGATCACTAAAAATGGCCGTGGTACGGACATTATCCTGCATTTGCGTGAAGATGCTCTGGATTATCTGCAAAGCTATAAAGTAAAGCAGATTATTAATAAATATTCTGACCATATCAGCCTGCCTATCCAGATGCAGAAAGAAGTCTGGCAGGAAGAAGAAGCTGCAGAGGGTGAAACACCAAAAGGTGGTCAATATGTGAAGACGGACGAGTGGGAAGCGATCAACTCTGCCAGTGCTTTATGGACTCGGAATAAATCTGAGATTACTGAAGAACAGTATGTCGAGTTTTATAAGAACCTGACTCATGACTTTGCTGCACCGCTGGCTTGGACACATAATCGTGTGGAAGGTAGCACGGAATACACCCAGCTGCTTTATGTACCGAGCAAGGCTCCACAGGATATTTTCACCCGTGATGCTAAAGCAGGGATTAAGCTGTATGTGAAACGTGTCTTTATTATGGATGATGCGGATAACCTGATTCCAAACTATCTGCGCTTTGTACAAGGTGTGGTGGATAGTGCAGATTTACCATTAAATGTAAGCCGCGAATTACTACAGGAAAGCCGTGACGTCAAAACGATTCGTGAAGGCAATACACGTCGTATCCTGACCATGCTGGATAATCTGGCCAAGTCTGAAGATGAAAAAGATCAGGAAAACTTCAAAACTTTCTACCGTGAATTTGGTGCTGTGCTGAAAGAAGGTTTGGGTGAAGATTTTAGTAACCGTGAGCGTATCCTGAAATTACTGCGTTATGCGACCTCAACCAATGATGAAATCAGTACTTCATTGGCAGACTATAAAGCTCGTATGAAGGAAGGTCAAAAGGCTATTTATTATGTAACGGCTGACAGTCTGAATGCAGCGAAAAATTCCCCTCAGCTGGAACTGTTCAAGAAAAAAGGTATTGAAGTTCTACTGATGTCTGAGCGCGTAGATGAATGGGCAATGAACTTCGTGCATGAGTTTGATGGTACGCCGTTGCAAAATGTATCTAAGGGTGCAGTAGATCTTGGTGATCTGCAAGATGCTGAAGAGAAGAAAGCGCTTGAAGCAGCTGCTGAGCAGTTTAAGCCTGTAGTCGATAAACTGACGGATTCCTTGAAGGATAAAACTAAGGAAGTGCGTGTAACAACTCGTCTGGTAGATTCACCAGCCTGTCTGGTGACGGGGGAAGGGGAGTTATCACCACAATTGATCCGTATGCTGAAAGATGCGGGCCAGCCTGTACCGGATATGAAACCGATTTTAGAGATCAACCCTGAACATCCATTGGTGAAAAAATTGGAAGGCTCTACCCAGTTTGATGACCTGGCCAATGTCATCTTTGATCAGGCAGTAATTGCTGAAGGTGGTTTACCAGAGAATCCGGCGGAGTATGTAAAGCGTATTAACAGTCTGTTATTAGCTTAATTTTCAGAGTTAGAAAAACCCTTCTTATAGAAGGGTTTTTTTATGACTATTCACTGGAAATATTAGACTATAAAAGGGCTTTAATCTGGAAAACCCATCATCAAAATAAAAAAATACATTAAAGTATTTCATTTGATAAACAGATAATAAAATAAAAAATAATTTATAATAACGATTGTTAAGTTAATAGAGATATAGATCATGAAATCAGTAATTGTAATGAGTTTGGCAACTGCTGTACTTATGTCCACAAGCCAGCTTGCTATGGCGAATACCAGTGCTGAAAAAGTGGTGCGTACTGATCGTATAAGTTTCTATAAACCTATGAAAATGGAAGCTCAACAGGTTGAACGTGTACAGCGTACCGATCGTGTAGTGTTTAACAAAGCCACTCTGGATCAACCATCTTTGCAACCTAAACGTGTAATGCGTACAGACCGTATTATGTTTAGCAAAATTTAATGAATGACGATTGTATCGGATTGAAAAAGCCCATCTGACATGGGCTTTTGCATATCTAACGTTACTGATTTTAGAAAATAGCTTCTAAGCGGACTGCGGCGCCTAGGTAATGATTCCGATCTTCACGATGGTCATTTAAATAATTGACATCCGTCTGTACGAAGAACCATTCTCGAAGAAAGGGCTGGCGCCAGGAAACATAAGGTCCCCAAGTATTCAGACGTAGGTCTGTATCATTCATATAACCACCAGTATAAAGACCGTAGCTGAAACGGTGAGCATTAAAGAACTGGTGCTGTCGAAAACTGTAATTATTCCAGCGTAAATCATCATCCTGTTCATCTGCATAGATCAGGCTGAACTGGTTAGAGAGAAAAGGTTGATTAGGGCGCGCATGGGTTAATTCCAGGTTGGTTCGCAGATAGTTTTCACTATCAATCCCGTAACGATAGATCTGTTCGGCATGAAATGAGAAGTCATTATGTAGTGCCCAATCTCGACTTGCTTTTACACGGACATAGATATCATCGCCAGAACGAACCCCCAGATCCAGATCAGTTTCAAAAGGGAGTTTTTTAGAAAGTTCCGACCAGCGCAATGCGAGAGAGCTGTTATTTTCTCGTGTCCGGCTACGGTCCAGCCGTCTGTCAGGCGCATTGCCTGGATTCTCATTGGTAATTGTGACATTGTCATTCAGTTCATTATCGAGGCTGTCATCTCCAAAGACTACACTGAGTTTACGTTCTAATGTGGGAAGCTTGATTCTGCCGCGAATACGGGGTTTGACTTCATATTCATCATATTTGTTCCAGCTATTATCCACGATCACTCTCAGGGTGGCACGTGCAGGTTCATTTTCATCGGGTTCACCAAACCAGTTGTCAATTTTATTTGCAGTACGGTTAGTCCAGTGACGAATCCCTTTTTGTTTTCGATCTACCCAGGTATTTTCCTCAGTCTCATGGGTACTGGGAACGATGGGTTCACTCGACTGCTCCGGTAAAAAAGTAGGTGTGCTATCTATGAATCGCGGAATATAGTCAAGGAAGCTAAAGCTTTTGGAAGGCTCTGCTTCCTGCTCATCAGGCTCGGCTGTTTGACTTGTATCAGAAGATTGATCAAGCCCGGCCCAAAGTATCGGGCTAACACTTGTTAAACTGATCAGTAAGAAAGATGCGGGCAAAATCCGGCTTTTTTTCATAGGGCTATTCTTGCTCTTTTTCTTTATATTTCAAGAATAAGTTTGCAGAATTGCATCTAATAAAAGCAACCAGAACTACAAAATTACATCAATTTTTCCAAAGCCTTATCCAGGATGCTTGCATAAAGTTCTGCTACCGCCACAGGCTCTTTAATCTCCAGCAGAATCTGGTGGATCAGCTGCCAGTTAATTTGCTGATCACGTTTTAGAATCAAGCACGGATACATCTGTTCCGTGGAAGACAGCTTAAGACGTTGTTCCCCATGAATCACACGCAATTTTTGACGTTCCTGTAGTAATAGAAGGGGAGTATGAAAGTTGGCTGGCTGCTCATCAAATAGAATGAATTTTTTGGTGGTAATCTGATGCAGAGGAATAAATGGAAAATAATCCTCTTGTTGCCAGATCAATCGGGCCTGTTCGGAATAAGTTTGATAGAGTGAATCAAGCTGCAAGAATTTAGTATCTAATTCAACAGCGCTAATCGTTTTAATAGCAGCAATATGATAATTCTGTTGTTGTCCCCAGAACTGCATTAACTGTATGGCTTGCTGCCATTCACTTGTCCCTAATAGCATACAATAGTGGCTAAAGCGTCCCATGCTATCTATCTGCTCAGCCAGGTAAACTGGTTGAGAGTTCCACTCTATATGTTCCTGATAATGCCAAGCCATTTTGAGATGTTGCAGGGATGAATCAGAAGCCAGACTTAATTCAAAAAGATGATGATTACCTACTTCGACCAAGCTGAAGTCAGAAACCTGAAATAATAAATCCTGGAATTCTAGGGTCGCTGGAATATCAGGTACTGCGACGCTTTCCTTATTCTCTACTTGTGGTTCGTCTGGCTCTGAATGCCTTAAATCTAATTCTGCTGAAGGTACGATTATTTGAAGCACATTTGAAGCTTTTTGTTGAACGGGCAAAACTTGAGGATTCGCCCAAATCTCATGTTTGGAGATATAAGTATTTGTAGAGGGTTCAGGAAGCTTTTCTTCAACCATCTCTAAAGACAATGGGGTCGCAGTAGCTTGTAATTCATGATCACTTTTCAAACATGAAGAAAGCTGTTGCTGGTGTAACAGCCAGCTAAAGCTCTGCTCTATATCAAGGTTCCATTCACTGATCAATGCAGTACGTTGAGGTGCTGGGATCAGCCAGATTTGCCAGCCACGTTTAGGATCATGCAAGAAAGCCCAACCTGAAAGCGGGTGAGCATACAGGGCTTCTTTCAGATGATCTGCATTGAGAAAAAAACCACGGAAGCTATGGTAATAATGGGTTTCTCGAGCAAATTCCTGTGCAGCAAGTTCAGGTTGAAGACGGGTTCTGAATGCCAGCAGCTGTTTCTTGAAAACAGGCTCATTGCACTGCTGGAAAATTTCTTGCACACGTTTTTTAGAGCGGACTACTTCATATAAGCTGAGACTACGATGATCCAGATCATGTCCTAATTCATGCAGTTCTTTAATCAGGCGTACTTTTTCAAGAGCATTCATCATCGTCATCTATTATAAATATTTAAGTGCTTTATCCAGGCTTTTGGCCAGAATGATATTGGCAGCCAGTTCAATCAGTTTATATTCAGTTGAGTTAGGGTCAGTATAACGTTCGGCTAACTGCAAAAGATGATCAATCGGAATCGCCTGTGGCGAAATTTGACCTTGTACTAAAGCTTGCAATTCATTCATGGCAAAACTTGTCACATATAAAAAATGATCATTTTTTGATTATATGGAGGGAAAATATAAAAATGTTATTTTTTATCAATTATTTTCTAGAAATGTAGCGCGATAAAATTTTGAAGGGTGTGGAAGATCACCTGGATGAATCATGGATCAAAATATTTAGGTAATTGAAATAAGCTTGAAAATAAATTTAATCGTTTTCTGTCATGTAGTACTGCAAAAATAAAAAACAGGCTGAATATTTCAGCCTGTTTTTTTTAAGAAAGAAGCTAGAAAATTAAGCTTCTTTTACAGTTTCAGTAGTATCCGCCGCAACAGTTTCAACGGCAGCCGCTTTTTTTACTGGAAAGTCAGGTGTGTAGACAATCTGCGCAGTTGCAGTTACTGAAAGCGCCATTACCGTTGCAGCCAAAACAAATTTAATTGCGTTCATAATATGACCTTTATGAGCTGATGTTCAATATATTGAACTGGGAGAAAATAGAACCTTATTTGTGTGAAAATGATACCAAAGCGGCAGTATTAAAAAATGATTGATTCGGCAATTTTATAAAAAATAATAAAATTTTATTTATAAAAAACAATAAATTAGAACTTTTACTCTAATCTCGAGAAAACTCATTCTTCATAAGGCTTATTTAAAAAATAATAATTTAAATAAGAATAAAGATTTTTATATGAAAGATTTAAAAGGTGATGCCATGCTGATTAGACTGAGGTGAACACGGTATTGTAAAACACATGTAAGGATTTGCTGTCCGATGTTTAAGGAACGTTTGCTCAGGATTTAAATCCATTATGATGACGCTTCACTCACCATAAAAAGAGAGTTACATCATGGCGATTGCAAAAGTTGTTGAAGTTAATTCGAGTAGCAATAAGAGCTTTGAGGATGCGATTCAGACTGGCATTGCTAAGGTCACCGAAACCGTCAAGAATGTTCAGGGTGCCTGGATTAATGAACAAAAAGTTGTCATCAAAGACAATAAAATTACTGAATATCGGGTCAATCTTAAAATCAGTTTTCTGGTCGAATAAATACAGAACAAAAAAATCCCCATTTGAAATGGGGATTTTTTTATGTGTCTTATCTTATTCAGATTTAGGCAGATCACATTGATCATCAGTACATTGTTCTGCAGCAGCCTGCGGTGGCTCTAGCGCTTTTTCTAGAACCTGTACAAATACTTCCTTGGGTTGGGCACCCGCCAAGGCAATACGCTGGTCAAATACAAAGAACGGAACACCTGTAACTTTCAACTGGTCGCGTGCAATTTCCTGATCGAATTTAACGAAATCTGCATATTCTTCTGAATTCAGCACGTCATCAACTTCAACAGGATTCAGACCTATACGGGCTGCTACATCTTCTAAGGTTTCACGCTCTCCAATGGCTAGACCTTGGGTCATATAACTATAGAAGAAAGCTTCTTCAGCTTCGTTACCTAAACCTTTGCTCTGGGCAAGATGGATAATACGGTGAGCGTTAAAGGTATTGCCTGAGTTGGCACCTTCCCAGTTAAACTCGATACCTTCTGCCTTGGCCATCTCGGCAATATTACGTTGCATTTCTTCGACTTCTGCCACAGTACGGCCATATTTCTGCGCAAGTCTTTCAGAATTAGAAATTTCCTGACGTACAGGTGCTTCAGGATCAAGCTGGAAGCTATGCCAGTGAACTTCAAGTTCTACACCTGCCTGTTCTGCAGCAGCTTCTAAACGTTTTTTACCGATATAACAAAAAGGGCAGACCACATCCGACCAGATATCTACGCGCATGAAATTTCCTAAATATTTCTATTAGGAGAAGTATGAGGGCATATAGCCAGAATTTAAAGGTTGAATAGGTCGAAAGAACTAGGGAGAAGATTAAAGAATTTTAAATTTTAGACATTCTTTATTACTTAACTTGTCTTTGGTTATTCGTCTGAATATTCACGTTTTTTGTGAAATAGTTCAATGAATAGCATAGATCTGTTGGGGATATTTTATAAAATAATGATAAGTGTTTGATCTTATTGTGAATTAAAATGCTATTTTGATATTGCTGAAATTTAGGAGGCAGTGCTATGAATAGGGTCTGTAGCTATACATGCGCTATGTTAATGGCAGGGATTCAGCTTCCAGCAATTGCAAGTTTTTTTGATTCATCTGATTTTGAACATTTGGATGATGATTTACTTGCGCTGGTGTCAGGACAGGATCGTTCATTTCAAACAAAAACAGATTTATATCGGGCTGATACATTGCAAAGAATGACGCCGCAGGGTTTCCCAGTAGCTGCACAGAGTAATCAGGAGAGTTTGAGTTTATTTAATAGTGTATTTCAGTTTAATGAAAAAGGGCAGTTAACCTTACAGATCAATCAGGATGTAGTATCGATTGGTGTGATTGAATGTTCTTTAAGTATTCACGGTCTCTCAGAAGTCAGAAGAATCCTTGGTGATCAAATCAAGTTTAATTAAGTTTTGCCGATAAAAAAACGCCCCGAAGGACGTTTTTTTATCAACTCAATTATGCAGATTTAGCTTCTTTTACAGAGACTAACATCGAACCAGTTTCTTCAAAGTTTGCATGCCAGCTCAGCGCTTCATTTAGAAGGTGAGGTGTCTGACCACCACGTACACATGCACGATCAAAGTAGTCATTTAATGCATCTTTGTACATTGGGTGTACACAGTTGTCGATGATGGCACGAGCACGCTCACGTGGCGCTAAACCACGAAGATCTGCCAGACCCTGTTCAGTTACAAGCACATCTACGTCATGGCCAGTATGGTCAACATGAGATGCCATTGGAACAACAGATGAGATGTCACCGCCTTTGGCAATTGACTTGGTTACGAAGATCGCAATGTGCGCATTACGCGCGAAGTCACCTGAACCACCGATACCGTTCATCATTTTGCTACCACATACGTGAGTAGAGTTCACGTTACCGTAGATATCAAACTCAAGTGCAGTGTTAATACCGATAATACCTAAACGACGTACCAGTTCAGGATGGTTGGAAATTTCTTGCGGACGTAATACAAGTTTATCTTTGTATTGCTCAAGATTGTTAAATACTTTCTCGCCGTATTTTGCAGAAAGGGTAATTGATGAGCCTGAAGCAAATTTCATTTTACCCGCATCGATCAATTCGAAAGTACAGTCTTGCAGTACTTCTGAGTACATGATCAGGTCTTCAAAATTAGACTCTTTCAGACCAGTCAATACGGCATTTGCAATTGAACCGATACCGGCCTGAAGTGGGCCTAAGTTTTTCGGTAAACGTTCTGCTGCTACTTCTTTTTCGAAGAAAGCAATCAGGTGATTTGCGATAGATTGAGTCTCATCATCCGGAGCTGTTACTGTAGATGGAGAATCGTGGTATTCACTGTTAATTACGATACCGACAATTTTCGCCGGATCGATGTTGATTGCATGTGTACCGATACGCTCATCTACTTTAGTCAATGGAATCGCTTGACGTGTTGGACGATAGGTCGGGATATAGATGTCGTGTAAGCCTTCAAAAGCTGGGCTTAAGTTTGTATTGATTTCTACAATCACTTTTTCTGCAAAAATTGCAAAGCTTGCAGAGTTACCAACTGAAGTTGTAGGAATAATGCCGCCGTCTTCAGTAATCGCAACCGCTTCAATCACTGCTACATCTGGTTTTTTCAGCTGCTGGTTACGCATCTGTTCAACAGTTTCAGACAAATGCTGATCGATGAACATCACTTCACCCTTGTTGATTGCTTTACGCAGGGTGTTGTCGACCTGGAATGGCAAACGACGTGCCAATACACCAGCTTCTGTTAATTGCTTGTCCAGGTCATTCCCTAGAGAAGCCCCAGTGATGAGGGTGATCTTTAATGGGTTCGCTTTTGCCTGCTGTACCAGCGCCAGTGGAACCGCTTTTGCTTCACCTGCACGAGTGAAGCCACTCATACCTACAGTCATGCCATCTTCGATGAACTGAGCTGCCTGTTCTGCACTCATTACCTTATTGTGTAGGGATGCTAAACGGATACGGTCTAAAGACATTTGAACTCTCTTAAATTCCTGAATACTGATACGGATTGTACCGATCAAAAAAAGTATTTTGCATAGGTGTTAGGCTAAGGTCTAATTTTTTAGCCAAATAGTGGTATAAAAATAAATGATGATTTTTAACATATTGAATAATATATTATTTATATAAATAAGAAATTAAATCCTAAAAATCAAATGTATAAATATTAATCTATTCTTAAAAGTGACCAGTGATACTTTGTCGGATTTTGTCGAGCGTGGTCGGGGTCGCAGTCTGTTCTGGTTCCGCTTGATGAATTGGTAGTGAAATGATGGCTTCCAATCCACCTTCAGGTCCATTATGAATGTATAGTTCACCAGAATGAATATCGACAATCCGTTTTACAATGGCCAGTCCCAAGCCACTACCCTGAACAGTACGAGCCGAATTACCTCGTACAAAAGGCTGCATGAGATCTTCAATTTGATCCTCTGGAATGCCTTCACCATGATCAGCCACTTTGATTAACAGTCGATCCTGTTCAATCTGGGCCGAGAGTTCAACTGGTTCGGCACCATAGCGTTTTGAATTGTTAATCAAGTTACCAATCAATCGTTTAAGCGACATACTGCGGGCTTGGATTAGCGGTAATTCCTGAGGCGTAAAGCGGATATCAAGCGGCTTAAACTGGGTAACCAGTTCTTGTAGTAGGGTATTGACATTGGTTTCTTGTGGCTCTTCATCGGAACCATCGCGCATAAAGGAAATAAACTGATTTAAAATTGCATCCATGTCCTCGACATCATAAATCAGACCTTCTTTGAGGAAATCTTCGTCTGGCATCATCTCGGCACTCAGGCGGATACGAGTCAGAGGCGTGCGCAAATCATGTGAAATACCAGCGAGCATAATCCGGCGTTCACGCTCGGTCTGTTCTAGCGTATAGATCATATGGTTAAAGGCATTGTTTACTTGACGGATTTCAAGTGGCCCATGATTGGTATCCAGATAGGGTGCAGAACCAGTTGCACTATAGCTATTCGCGGCTTCCTGTAAGCGACGTAGCGGACGATTCAGCTGACGGACCAAAGTCAGAATAATAATGCCAGCAATCAATGGTGTACCCAGCAACCAGCCAAAAATCAGTTCAGGGCTATAGTTAGCATAGGTTTTTAAAGGTTCACGAACCCAATGACCATTCATTTCAGGCGTTTGAATCCAGATCTGTGGACTCGGCTTAAACTGGAAATATACAGTTGCCCGGTCAATACGTAATTCTTTTGCCAGCTTTTCCTCAATTTTACTGGTAAAAAATTCGGCAATCACTTTTTCACGAATATTGGGATACTGTGCAGGGTCGGTAATATACTCAATCCCAATACGGCTTTTTAAATAATCATCGATATCTACTTCCTGATCATGGTGATACAGGCGCAGGCTAGGATTATTCAGGATTTCCAGTTCAACAGCGAGATAGCGGGCATGTTGCTGAATTTCCGGCAAATAAAGAGTTCGCCAGAAAAACCAAATCGACATCACCAGACTGAACAGGACCACAAAAACCACAAGTACCGCGGTTCGCATTGCAGCTGAACGTGGCTTGATTTTGTCGAGAAAACGTTCCATACGGGTACGTTTCTTTTCCGAGTAATGGACAAAATCAGTAAATTCTTGTGGGTCGATGGGGTCGAGTTTCACTGCACAATCCTGTGTTATTACTTCAGCAAATGATTAGAATTCTTTTATAAATAATTTTTTAATTACTATAAAGAAAGTTCCCTCTCCTTATAGGAGACTTGCGGAGCATGCTCCTCAGGGAGAGGTTTTACTCAAAAATCACCTCATCCTCTTACGAAGTAATGCATATCACATCCAAATTAAATTATTTCGAATTTAGATGAGGCTTGAAACCTTCGGTTCGACCTACTTTTGTTTTGGCAAAAGTAGGCAAAACCATCTTACGGAGCAGGGCTCCTCATCGCAAAACTCGTCAAAATGCATTAAGTCATCAAGTGGTCGCAGAAACATTAGAGATGAATACCTCCTACCTCAAACAGCTGCGAATGAATTTGTCACGTAATTCAAAATCAGAAAGGTATATACAGACAATTCATCTTATTTTTCTGATACGAAAAAATTACTCCGCACCATCTGGAACAAAGACATAACCCACACCCCATACTGTCTGGATATAACGCGCACGAGCCGGATTTTCCTCTACCAGACGACGCAGGCGAGACACTTGCACATCAATCGAACGTTCCATTGCCCCCCATTCACGACCACGTGCCAGATTCATCAGCTTGTCACGTGTTAACGGTTCACGTGGATGCTGTACTAAGGCTTTTAATACAGCAAATTCACCTGTTGTGAGGGTTACCACCTGACCTTCACGCGTTAAGGTACGGGTAGAAAGATCAAGTGACCATGGACCAAAGCTAACCACTTCCATTTGCTGGCTTGGCGCACCTGGTACTTCACGCACCTGGCGACGTAATATGGCACGGATACGTGCTAATAACTCATTTGGATTGAATGGTTTAGGTAAATAGTCATCCGCACCGGCTTCAAGTCCTGCGATACGATCCGAGTCGCTACCACGTGCTGTCAGCATGATGATTGGTGTATCGATATTGGACTGGCGTAAACGACGACAGATACTCAGACCATCCTCAACAGGGAGCATAAAGTCGAGCACGATCAGAGAAAACAGTTCTCGCTGTAGCAGTCGGTCCATTTGAGTAGCATCATGCGCAGTCTTGACCACAAAACCCTTATCTTCTAAAAAGCGTTGCAGCAAGGTACGTAAACGGACATCGTCATCGACAACCAGAATGCGTTCTACCCGATCGGTTTCGGTATGTACTGCATCGGTTTTTTCAGCGGGTACAACTAAACTCATAAGGTGCTCCTTTATTCTTTATTGTCGTCTTAAACAAAAACTAATAGATGTCTTGAGTATACGATTCATTTATAGCGATTGACTATGCTCTAAAGCAACAAAAATTGCAGTTAAAATCAAGGGATGGATACCAAATATATACAGGTAAATGATAAAAGTTTCGCAAATATGAGGGAGTCATTGCCTGGATCTAAACGTCATTCTTCAAATATTGAACAACACTGTCATAATTCATAAAGATAAATTAATAAAAACAATTGTGGATTTTATAGGCCTGGTCTTTATAATCATGCCATTTAGTACTTATCCTTGTGGGATCAAACACGATGACTGACTTAGTTCAGCAGTTGGCAAAAGAACTTGCCGTACGTCCAACTCAAGTAGAAGCTGCCATCAAACTTATTGATGAAGGTGCCAGTGTTCCATTTATTGCACGTTACCGTAAAGAAGTAACGCAGGGCTTAGACGATACGCAACTACGCCAGCTCGATACGCGTTTATCATACTTGCGTGATTTGTATGAGCGCCGTGAAAAGGTGATTGAATCACTCAAAGAACAAGATAAATTATCTGATGATTTATTGGCGCGGGTAAATGCGGCAGAAACCAAAAATGCATTAGAAGAAATTTACGCGCCGTACCGTCCAAAACGTACCAGTAAATCATTCAAAGCCAAAGAAGCTGGTCTTGGTCCGATTGCAGAGAAAATCTTTGCTGAAGCGGTTGATCCTGCCGAAGCACTTGCAGGCTTTAGTCATGAAGATTATCCAGATCAAGAAAGCCAGTTGGATGCGATCCAGCACATTCTGATTGATGACTGGGCACAGAACATTGCGCTGACCACTGAGCTGAAAGCGACATTTGCAAAAACTGCCATTTTAAAAAGTTTGGTTGCTTCCGATGAGAAAAAAGAAGTTGGCAAGAAATTCCGTGATTACTTCGATTTCTCTGAAAACCTGAACAAAGTTCCTTCGCATCGTTTGTTGGCAATGCTGCGTGGCCGTCAGGAAAATGTCCTGGGCCTGAAAGTGGATGGCGAAGACGATGCTCCATTGGCACGTATTGAAACAGAATATAATCTGGATGCCATTCAGCCCCAGTCTCGTCAGGATTTCCTGAAACAGACTGCGAAACTGTTCTGGCTGGGTAAAGTCCGCCCAACGATTGAGCATTCTTTATTGACTGAAAAACGTCTGGCTGCTGAAGCAGAAGCGATGCAGGTCTTTGCTGAAAACTTACGTCACTTACTGCTTTCTGCACCTGCTGGCGCGCGTACGACGCTGGGCGTTGACCCGGGTATCCGTACAGGTGTGAAACTGGCAGTAGTAAATGAATCTGGCGATGTTTTGGCACATAGCACCATTTATCCATTTGCTCCAAAAGATGATAAAGAAGGTTCACTGACCGAACTGGCGCGTTTATGCCGTGAGTTCAATGTTGACCTGATCGCGATTGGGAATGGTACGGCAAGCCGTGAAACAGAAGCATTGGTTGCTGAAATGATGGCAGCAAACAGCGACCTGAAACTGACCCGTGTTTCTGTGTCTGAAGCAGGCGCTTCTGTTTATTCTGCTTCTGAATTGGCTTCTCAAGAACTTCCAGAGCTGGATGTATCGATCCGTGGTGCAGTTTCAATTGCACGCCGTCTGCAAGACCCTCTTGCTGAACTGGTGAAAATCGATCCAAAATCGATTGGTGTAGGTCAGTATCAACATGATGTGAATCAGACTGGTCTGGCAAAAACGCTTGAAGCAGTGGTAGAGGACTGTGTGAACTCGGTGGGTGTTGATGTCAATACTGCATCTTCTGCAATTTTGGGTTATATCGCCGGTCTGAATAAATCGATTGCACAGCAGATCGTAGATTTCCGTAAGGAAAATGGCCGTTTTGATAACCGTCAGTCGTTGAAAAAAGTGCCACGTTTAGGCGAACGTACTTTTGAACAGGCTGCGGGCTTCTTGCGTATTCTAGATGGCTCTGAGCCACTGGATGCTTCTGCAGTGCATCCTGAATCATATGCTTTGGTCAGCAAAATTGTTGAAGCGAAAGCCACGACTGTAAAAGACATTATTGGCAATACTGAAATCATTCGCCAGGTAAATCCTGAAGAGTTTGTAGATGATAAATTCGGTCTGCCAACGATTCAAGATGTATTGGCAGAGCTGGAAAAACCGGGTCGTGACCCGCGTCCAGAATTCCGTACCGCCAAGTTCCGTGATGATATCACTGAAGTTGCACAATTGACTGAAGGCATGCAACTGGAAGGTGTAGTGACCAACGTGACTAACTTCGGCGCATTTGTCGATGTCGGTGTCCATCAAGATGGCTTAGTGCATATTTCTGAACTTGCCAATGAATTTGTCGCTGATCCACATAAAGTAGTGAAACCTGGTCAAATCGTGCAAGTTCGTGTTTTGAATGTGGATGCTGAACGTAACCGCGTGAATTTGTCGATGCGTCCTGAAGGTTCTGCAGCTCCGGCAAAAGCCCCACGTCAGCCACGCCGTGAAAACAATGAAGCACGTGGTGAACGTAAGCCTCAAGGCAAACGTCCACAGCAGGCACGTCCGCAAGGTGAGCGTCCTCAGGGCAAGAAACCGCAAGTGGCTAAACCACAAGAGCAAAAAATTGGTGGTTTGGGTGCGTTATTATTACAAGCTGGGATTAAAGGTTCTAAATAATTTGCAGATATCTTTAATTTAAAAAAACCTCCCAATCGGGAGGTTTTTTTATTTGAACACTCTTATGAGTTAATCATCGGAACAATCCAGCTAGTGATGATCAGCAAAATACCCAGATGCCCCAGTTTTCGTGTCACATAAACCAGTTTCGACGGTGGCTGTTCCAGTCGTTTTGCATATTCTTCCATGCTAATTCCAGACTTACCTTTACTGGTATATAAAAACACCCCTAAGTCGATACAGATCAGAATCGTACCAATATCGGCCACCAGTTCCATCAGCTCAAATTGCTGGGTATATAGCGACATGCCAACGCTATAGATCAGATAAAGAGCAAAGGCAATACAGGCATATTGCAGGACCACTAAAAACTTCTGCATAAATCTCAACAGCTCAAAAAATTAAGGCAATTATACAAATAATCGGGCAGCTGCGGCCAATTACAAGGCTTGCATCAGGTCGGCAAAATTCTGTTTCTCGACCAGTTCCAGAAATTCATCGCCCAGACGCTGACTTTCAGCAATACATTGCTTCCAGAGCTGAATCCGCTGAGTTTGATCCAAGCCTTTCAAGGTAAAATCTTTACGGTCTGGCAAACGGCCTAAAGGTAAACTTTGCAGATATTCCTGTGATGGAGATATGAGCAAAGTGCGTGCCTGATTTTCCGGATTTGAGGTGCGTTTAAATAACCTGTCAAACCAGCCCGGCGTAATGCTGTCAGTAAAATGCGGATACAGTACAATGCCTTTGCTCTGGAAGGGTAGGTCAATGTGATAGTCAATTAAACCACCATCGCGGTAATAACCTTGCGGTGCATCCGGAATATTATTTACTGCCGCCATCACCCCCGGAATAGAGGCAGATGCCATTAGCCAAGACAGGACACTCTGTTCAGTCAGGGTATGGTAATGCGTGGTAAATCCATCTTCAGCGATTTTAAACTGTTCACCCATATTCGGTTGGCTGATGACCCGTTGCATAAAATGACGGCTGTGCTTGCGTGCAACTGCAGTCGCCCCGACAATTCCGGCTACAGAAGCCAGTAAAGGTAAGGCCTTGTCACTTTGGAAAATGTGTTGGGCTTTAATCGACAACACGGTCAGATGATAATCTGGATGATTAACTAGCTCATTCTCTTTGCCTTGGACCAAGTCGAATAACATGCCGCGGCAGACTTCGCTCACTTCCAAACGTGACATTTTCTTATGGAAGTAAAGGTTGGTATACAGTTCAGCTAGGCGTTCGGTTCCTTGTTTAGCACCATGAGCAGCAATACTGGCAAAACGCCAGCTGCCAATGGAAGAACCCACCAGGGTTCTACGCTGAGGGGCACGTGGGAAAAAATCACCAAAAATTGCCTGATCCAACCCCTGAATACCAATACCTTTCGGACCCCCTGCAGCCCCAGGAACAATATCCACCTGTTCGGGTTGTAAACCTTCTTTCAGAATCAGCTCACGTGCCAGATGCCCGGCACGGATTTTCAGGGCAGGGGCATGTTTTTGTAAAATCTGCATAGAGGTTTAACCCATATTCGACCAGTGAGGGCTTATTTTAAGCGTTGTGCCTTTGGACCCAATGGCAAGATGTGTCCTAAGGTGACTTTAGAGTCATATGACATTCAGCAAATAAAAAAGCCTGAACAAATCAGGCTTTTTGCGTATCTAAATTGCTTATTTAGCAATCCGCCATATCGCTAGGATGCTGGCCAAAATAATCAGAATGACTGAGACAAACCAAGGTGAAATAATCGCAATCGCAAGCAGAATCGCCATTAAACTGCCAAATATCCAGCTACGTTTTTGTTGATGTTCCATTTGCAAACGCATGCTTTGTAATTCATTCAATTGTTTGGCATGCCAGGCCGACTGATTTTTCAAACCATTCAGACTATCGATCATCAAGGTTGGTAAATCCTGCGCCCCTAAAAGCAGATCCGGGATTTTCTGTCCCAGTTCTTTCAGATTTTTCTGCGGATTCATCTGTGCCTTGATCCAGTCGGTCAGGATCGGTTTGGCCAGACTCCAGATATCCAGTTCCGGATATAGGTCAGTGCCTAGGCCCTCCACATGGACCAAGGTTTTCAATAACAACATCAGTTGCGGTGGAATTTCCAGATGAAAGCGACGGGCAATGTCCATGACTTGAATCAGAATGCCGGCAAAGTCCAGCTCATGCATTGGTTTTGAAACCATGGGACCCACAGTACGGCGCATTTCGCGTGCCAGCGCATCCTGATCGGTGCCCGGTGGAATCCAGCCAGCCTGATGCACAATCTGGATCAGCTGCATGAAGTCGCTGTTCATGACCGCCAGCAGCATGCGCGCCACAGTCATCTGATCATGTTTGGATAGCTCGCCCATAATCGCACAGTCCAGTGCGATAAAACGTGGATTGGCCGGATTAATGGTTTCTACAAAGACATTGCCTGGATGCATGTCGGCATGGAAGAAGTTGTCCCGGAATACTTGGGTAAAGAAGATGGTGAGGCCCTTACGTGCCAGGTCAGCACGATCCATACCCAGTTCATCAAAGGTGGCAATATCCGAAATCGGTACACCGGTAATCCGTTCTGCGACCAGCACATCCTTGCTGTCCATGTAGACTTCAGGCACATACATCATGCTGGAGCCGGTGAAATAATGACGCATCCGGCGGGTATTATCCGCTTCCAGCGTCAGGTCCAGCTCATTCAGAATGATCTGACGATAATCCTGAATAATTTCAGTCAAATGTAAGGCACGCGCTGCTTCCAGACGCTTTTCCAGAAAATCGCCCAACCAGCTCAGGATCTCGAAATCCTGCAAAATCTGATTACGGATATTGGGGCGGGTCACTTTGACTACGACTTCACGGCCATCGTGCAGTGCTGCAGTATGTACCTGTGCAATTGATGCAGCAGCAAGTGGCTGAGCATCAAAACGGGCAAACAGGGTGTTTACATCGGCTTTCAGCGATTCCTGAATACGCATTTTAGCCACGTCATTGTCAAATGGCTTGACGCGATCCTGTAGTAAGACCAGTTGTTGCAGTACTTCAGGTGGAATCAGGTCACGACGCGTAGATAGCAATTGGCCTAGTTTGATTGCCAGTGGCCCCATTTCCTCTAAAGCTTCTTTCAGCTTGAGAGGATTTTTACGCTCTCGGCTGGACCATGCAGCCGGATGCATACGAATCAGGGACAGGATATGACGGCTTTTTTCTGGGAGTTCTTCCGCAGGAAACAACGTATCGAGTCGATAATGCGCGGCAATGCGCCAGAGTTCGAATAAACGTGAAACATGCGGAATCATAAAGTGGTGTACCTAGTTTTGAGTTGAATCTTGTTGGTTTTCAATCTGTATCTGAAGCTGACGAATCTTGGCTTCTACGCGATCAATATTTTGATTGAGTATACGCGTATCTTGCTGTAAATCATCCATTTGCCAACGTGCAGCAAATAGACCGCTGTCTTCTTTAAGCGTATCTTCCATAAAGAACAGACCGCTTTGCAGACTGCGTTTGAGATGTTTGGGTGCCAGTTGCAATTTGCCAATTTCATGCGCAAGGGTTGGTCCGATCCATGGGCTTAAATGAGCCGCCAGATCAGGTTCAGCCTGTTGCATAATACGCTGGATTTCCTGCAATAACTTATAATCACCTTGCAGCGGAATATTGCCTATTTCATCTGAAAGCAGCAGTTTCAGCAGGCTAATGACATTATCGACTTGTAAAGTTGCAGTGGCTTCAGAACTCTGTGAGCTGTCGGCTTCATAAGGCCGCTGTTCAAAAAACGAAGCAGCTTCAGTATGCCCAGTGGCTGTTGGTTCCAGGCGAACCTTGCCATCATCAAAGAATACATCTACAGAAAGCTGCGGTGAGGTAATTACTACACGTAGCATTTTGCCAGCCAATGCATTTAACTGGATGCGGGTAATCGCATCCAGATCAATGAAATGGTGAATCACACGTTCAACGGCACCAAGTGCCAGAATTGACCACATGAATGGGAACCTTAAAGTTTAAAACCACGGTGAACGGCAACGATACCACCCGTCAGGTTATGGTAGTCACAGTTCTGGAAGCCGGCATTTTCCATCATGCCTTTTAGGGTGCGCTGATCTGGGTGCATACGAATCGATTCTGCCAGATATTTATAGCTTTCAGAATCATTGGCAATGATTTTACCCATGATTGGCAATGCCGTGAACGAATACAGGTCATACAGTTTCGAGAATGGCTCAAAGACTGGTTTAGAAAATTCTAAAACAAGAAGACGGCCACCTGGCTTAAGCACACGGTACATCGAAGCAAGTGCAGCATCTTTATCAGTGACGTTACGTAGACCAAATGAAATGGTTAACAGGTCAAAACTGTTATCTGCAAATGGCTCTAAAGTTTCGGCATTGGCCAGTACGAAATCGACATTGGTACAGCCTGCATCAATCAAGCGATCACGACCCACATTCAGCATGGATTCGTTGATGTCAGATAACACCACATGACCGGTTGGACCAACCTCACGGCTGAATACTTTAGCCAGGTCACCCGTACCACCGGCGATATCCAGCACATGCTGACCACGGCGCACGCCTGACATGTTAATGGCAAAACGTTTCCATAGACGGTGAATACCAAAAGACATCAGGTCATTCATGATGTCGTATTTGCTGGCGACAGAATGGAATACTTCCGCGACTTTTTGTGCTTTTTCTTCACTGCTGACAGTTTGATAGCCGAAGTGAGTGGTTGGACCGACATTACCGGTATTCGCCCCACGTGGCAGGTTATATTTCGGTATGCTACCTGTGACAGGTGTATCAGTCAGACGTTGTTCTAGAGACTGTTGCTGACCTTGTGGCGCACCTTGTGGTAACGGTGCAGTTAAGAATGGGCTCACTTTGTCTGTTTGTTGTGCCGACTCAGCTGTAGGGGTAGGCGTAGTATTTTCATTGGACATTGGAGTCACTCCTAACAGATCAATGGGGTTAATCTTGCATGCATGCATGGATTGCATAATGACAGATTCTAAGATGTTATACAGCAATCATCATGCAATTGTTATGAATAATATACAGAAAAATGCGTCTTTAGCTGAAATCTCAGCCGAAAAATCGATCTTAATTGATGATAAAAAGTCATGATATACGTTCTGAATTTTTATATCTTCCTGCTGCTGCGGTGCACCATAGCTTAATTAAATGGCGAGTCAAAACCTACTCAATTCTTTGTAGGTTTTTGCTTACATTGATTCAGGTTTTTGGCGACTATTTTATAGTGATAGAAATTTCATATGATAAGTTCATCAGGAACAGGATGTTCTCTCTAAGAATTAAAATAGATAAATACAAGGAAAGTAAGGTACGACAGGAGTTGTACCAAGCGAACCAATACGGAAAACCCCGGCAGGATGCCGGGGTTTTTCATTTTGTATCCAGAATTTTTAAGATTCGTCCAGTTTATGGATGAACTGGTTTTTACCATAGCGAATGGACAGTTGATCTAGCTCATAATAAAGACCATCTCCGAGTGCATAATCCCCACGTTCAACAGAGATAATCCGTTGTTTATCTGTAGTAATCACAATATGGAAATAGCCTATCTTTAACTTGCATTTCAGATCATGAACAAGCATCGCCTGACCGTAAACATCCAAAGACTTATGGCTTTCAATCTGTATATCTTGAGCATCAATTTTATAACTGCTTATTGAAGGTCTCAGGTTTATTTGTACAGTGCCGCGAATAGATAACTGTTTGTACCCCATTACATTTTTCCTAAAATTCATTGACATGGGTACATCTATAAAGAATCAAGATATACGGAGGCTTAGATAACACGTAAGCCGATCAAGTGCGTTGACCATAAACAGATTAATTTCTATAAATTTTGCATAATTTTTATAACTTTATTAAAGACTATAACTGATTGATACGATTAGGGCTTTGGAACCATTATTTTGTCTATTTATTAAGACCTGATTTTTTTTTGTATCGATGAAATTACTACGATTTAAAAATAGCTGGTTGATTGGGTTAAGAGAATAAGGCAAGCAGATGCCAGCCTTATCCTGAGGTGATATTTTCAGATTTTTTAAGCTGTCGGAAATTAACGGAAAGGCTGTGGATCACCGGCATGCACGCGATCAATGATATTACGTTCAGTTGCCGTAAATTCACGTACAAACTTTTCTGCGGACTTAAGTGGTTTCATCGCCAGGAATCCATCCTGCATAAACTCATACATGACTTCAAAACGGTATTTTTCTGCGGCACCTTTACACATTTTAAATGCTGCCTGCACAATGAACGACCGCATATATTTATCCAGATGAGTGCCTAGCTGATCCAGCATGGCTAGCTGTTTAAGGCGATCCTGGCCCTGATCCAGCTTTAAATAGGTCAGACGCATAATTTCATCAGTCAGTGATTCGGCTGGATGATAATCTTCCAATAACTGTTGTGCCACCTGCTCATCAAGCTGTACCGCAAGAATGGCCAGCTCTACTCCGTGAGTGCCGGTCTTGATCGCATTATCCGGAATCAGCCTTTCTGCCTTATGTGCATAGCGCGTCAAGCGGGCAATCTGTTCTGCCAGCGCATCGAAGTCCGGTCCACCATAGAGACGGTTCAGGAAATATTCTGACATCAGCACATTTTGCTTTTCTGCAAACTGCTTGGCATGAGTGCGTTGCATACGCTCTTTTTGCCAGAGCTGTACATCTTGCAGACGTTGTTGCAGTTCCGGTTGCTTGTGATAGTTCAGTTGATAATAACGTTCCAGAAGATCGTCTAAAACCGCAAGTTTGGACATGGGAAGTTCAAATATGGTTATGGATGCGGGAATCTTAGAACGAGTTAGGATGGCGCGCTATGACAAATTGACCGGTTGCACAGGATTTGAAGTCAATTTGTTGAAAAGTTCGAAAAAAAGATCGTTTAAAAATCGTAGCGATCGCTATTCATCAGGCAAAAAGTCTGTCTATACTGTATTCACGAACAAGAAAAACAGAACAGGCTATGTCTACAGAACAGCAACAATTTCAACTGATTGAAGAAAATGAATTATCGTTACAGCTTATCGATGCGCAATATGCCCTGAAAGATACACGTGGACAGAAGAATGCTAAAAGTTTAGTCATACTGGTCAATGGAATTGAGCTGGCCGGCAAAGGGGAAGCGGTTAAGCAATTACGGGAATGGGTTGACCCGCGTTATTTGCGGGTAAAAGCAGACCAGCCACGGCCCCTGAATGAAAGACAGACTTTCTGGCAGCCTTATGCACGCTTTATCCCGGCTGAAGGACAGATCATGGTGTTGTTTGGTAACTGGTATACAGATTTGCTAAGTACCGCCATGCATGTAGCGAATCCTATAGATGAAAGCATGTTTGATCATTATGTTGAACAGATGCGTGCCTTTGAGCAGGATCTGAAAAATAACCATGTTGATGTGATCAAGATCTGGTTTGATCTGCCCTGGAAGTCTTTACAAAAACGTTTAGATAATATTGATCCAAGTGAGATGCATTGGCATCGTTTACATGGTCTGGATTGGCGCAGTCGTAAGCAATATGACGCGATCCAGCGTTTGCGTCAGCGTTTTACCGAGGACTGGATCATCATTGATGGTGAAGATGAAACCCGGCGTGACCAGCAGTTTGCCCAGACTATTCTTGCGGCCTTGAAACACTGTCCGGATCATCCTGCTAAAGGAAGTAAGACATGGTCCCCGGCGTCTATTCCTGAAGCATTGCTGCAGCCTTCGCGGGAGCCGGTGGATCAGAATCCCTATAAGGACGAACTCAAGAAACTGACCCGCAAGGTGGCCAGTGCAATGCGTATGGATCAACGTAATGTGGTGATCGTATTCGAGGGGATGGATGCAGCCGGTAAGGGGGGAGCAATCAAGCGGCTGGTGAAAAAGCTTGATCCACGCGAATATGAAATTCATACCATTGGTGCACCAGAAAAATATGAATTGCGCCGTCCTTATCTGTGGCGTTTCTGGACAAAATTGCAGCCGGAAGACAAGATTACGATTTTTGACCGGTCCTGGTATGGACGGGTACTGGTAGAACGGATTGAAGAACTGATTAGTCCTGCGCAATGGCAGGCATCTTATGCAGAAATTAACCGGTTTGAAAATGACCTGATTGAGGCACAAACCGTGATTATCAAGTTCTGGCTAGCGATTTCCAAGGACGAACAGGCTGAACGTTTTAAGGCGCGTGAACAGACGCCGCATAAACGTTTCAAGATCACTGATGAAGACTGGCGTAACCGTGAACGCTGGGAGGATTATTTGCAGGCAGCGGCAGATATGTTTGAGCATACCAGCACCGATCAGGCGCCATGGCATGTGATTGCTACCGATGACAAGGATAGCGCGCGTTTACAAATCTTGAAGACTATACTGAAACAGCTTGGCGTAAGTTAATACGACCAAGCTACGTTTAAGTAAGATGATTCTAAATCAAAATTATACAGTTTTAGCTTGCTGTTTTTGCTGGATATTTTTGGCTAGTTTATAAGAGTCTTCCACATGTGCCTCAGCAACTTTTTTCATTACGAAGTAGCCTAAACTTGCCGCAATTAACTGACCACCGAGCGGGATAAATTTGGTCACTTGCTTGGTGATATATTTTGCGGCAACATTATTGATGGATTTTTTTACCGCCGTACGTGCCACCACAAAACCAGAAAATTGTACGCCGCGTTTACGTAATTCATCCCATTGAACCTGTTTGGTTTTTGGATCAAATACGCTGACCTGCTCTGGCGCCAAGCCGAATCGGGCATTGATTTCAGGAATTAGCTGTGACAGGATGCCGACGTCAATCAAGACATCAAGAAACGGTACCGGAATCACGGCTGCACCTGCAGACATATAGGCACGCTTCTTAATCAGCTCCAGGCATTCTTCACGGATCTGTTCTAGATTTAAACTTGGATCAATTTGATCGGGAAATTTGTCTAATTTCATGGGCGATTACCTAAAGCTTCCTGTTGTTGTTTTTCTAAAAAAGTATCCTTAAGATGCTTTTTTAAAAGAAATTTTTCTACTTAAGTGTAGATTAAAAGTGACATAGACAGAACAGGGTGTATAGTAAATAATCTTTATTGTTTTGTAGTGCTGCTTTCTTTTAATTTGGGGAATTCATGGCTATTCATGTTATTCAAAGTCAGAAAATTGATGTGCTTTTGGATAGCATGCTGCTGGTTACGAGTCAGCAGAAAAGAACTGCTTTTCAGGTGCTTGAGCCGCAGCATTTCATTGTGCCTTCGCCTGCCGTTGAAGCCTGGCTCACCCAGAAAATTGCCGAGAAAAAGGGCATCAGTGCCAATACACAATTTCATCATCGAATTCGTGCTTTTCAATGGACTTCTTATCAATGGGTACTGAACAGCCAAAAAGAGCTGGAGCAGGTCCGTGAAGCCAATATCCCACGTATCATCATTAAGTGGCGAGCCTTTCAGGCGCTACGCAAGACTATTCTGGCGGATGAAATTCCACTCAAATCCCCGCATCCGCTGTATTCGATTGTAAAGCGGATTTATGACAGCGCTGACCGTCTGGAACAGCCGAATGAGCGCCTGCTAAAGAAACAAAGCATGCTGTACTGGGTCTGTGAACAGGTATCGCGCCTGTTTAGTCACTATATGGATTATCGCGGCTATTGCGCACGCAATTGTCCGCCGCAACAATGTAGTTGCCCTACCAACTGGCTGCACAACTGGGGACAGAATCTGCCTTTAGAAATAGAGCAGATGCTATATATCCCCAAAGATGAAAATGGTCAGGAAATTCCGGTAGCAGATTTCGTCAAAATTCAGGCGCGGGAACTGGAAGCCTGGCAGCGCTGGCTGTGGCAAAACGTATTTCAGGATGACTATGCCAAAATCCTGGAAATTGAAAAGCTGTACTGGGAACGCATTGAAAATCCGGAAACCCGAGCGCAGGCTTTAAAGCAGCTGCCATCTCAGGTGGTGGTCTTTAGCATGCTGGAATTGCCACCAGCCCAGCTGGATTTCTTGCGCCGTCTGGGTCAGTACATCGAGATTTATATTTTCCATTTTAACCCGTCACAGGAATACTGGGCGGATAGTGTCGATCCGAGCTGGAAGGCGCGCTATGACCTGGGTGTACAGGAACGCTTTATCCGCAAATACGAACAGTCGCGTGGAGGTAAGCCGAGTGATGAGGAAATTGCTGCATTCTGGAAAAAGTTCCAGCTGAACTTTAATGCTGAAGACCGTGAATCACGTCATCCTTTACTGACCCGTTTTGGTAAGCAGGCACGGGACCACTTCTCGTTATTATCCAAACTGTCTTCAGGTGAGGAAGGACATTGGGCGGATGCCTTTGTCGATAATTATCAGGACCATCTGCTGGCAAAAATCCAGTCGGATATTCTGTATCTGGTAGAACCGGAGCGGCATACTTATCCCTTGAAGCCGGACGATAGCTCGGTACAGATCCATGTCTGTCATTCTTCATTACGCCAACTGGAAGTACTGCGCGAACAGATCATTCACTGGCTGGCTCAAGGCACGGAAGAAGTACCGCGTCAGCCCAGTGACATCCTGGTATTGAGTCCAAACCTGAAAGAACTGGAACCGGCGATTCGTAGTGTCTTTGCACCACCACCACGTGAACGAGAAGGCAGCCAGTCCCGTCTGCGCAAAAACAATATTTATCTGCCGATCCAGATATCCGGGGTATCCCGTCTGGATGTCAGCAATGCCTGGCGTGCCGTGCTGGGCCGCATACAGTTGATGCATCGCCGTTTTAGCATTGAAGATTTTGCCGACTGGCTGAGTTTAAGTGCGACTCAGCAGTACTATGCATTGGACTATGCACAAGTGGAACGCATCATCCAGCTGCTCAGTGATGCCGGCTTTAAGCGTGGCTTAGATCAGCAGCATTTACAGCAGCATTTATATGAAGGTGATGAAGATTACCGCTTTAGCTTCCGCTTTGCTCTGGATCGCTTGGTACTGGGCATGGCGGTGCCAGAACATCAGCTGTTTGAAGATACTCTCAGTTATGCCAAAGTGCTCAGCAGTGATTTTCCGCTGATTGTTATCCTGATTCAGATCTATGAGGATTTCAATGAACGTCGCGGCTGGCTGAATGCACATGAGCAGGGACAGCGTACACCGGTAAAAACTTGGCTGGAATATCTAAATCGGGACGTGAATGCATTCCGCAGCAATGGGGTTGAGTCATTAAAAACCGTAGCAGAAATCATTGAAAAGCAGATGCGTATGCTGACGCTGGCCGATTATCATGATCAGGATGATCCAAATGCGATTCAGGAACTGGTGGCATTGAGCTTACCATTGCCTTATGTCTTGGAAGAAATCCAGAATAGTCTGGACATGCAGCTGGATCAGGCCGAACCGACCGGACAAATTACCTTTAGCCAGATTGGCCAGATTCGCCCGCTGCCTTATAAGCTGGTGGTGATGCTGAATTTGGATACGGGCAAATTCCCGAGCCGAAATCAGCAGCTACCGTTTGACTTGATGAGCATTCTTAAGCCACAGCTCGGTGACCGCTCCCGTCTGGATGATGATCAGGGTGCATTTCTGGATGCCTTGCTGTTAGCACAGGAAAATCTGTGGCTGTTCTACAACGGCTTTGATGTGAATGATGGCGAAGTGCGTGATCCATCCACGTCAATGCAGGAATTGATCCAGCATATTGCCCTGATCTGCCAGTCCGAGCATCCAGATGCAGATGTCGATGTGATGACCGAGATGAATGGCTTGCCAGTCGCAGCGCATATCCAGCAGCTCTATCATGTGCATCCTTTACAGCCTTTTGATCCAGTTGGTTTTAGTACACTACGTACCCCACGTTTTCAGGATCAGTGGCATGATGTGGCTTCTTTTCTTTGTAAGGCTGAAGGGCAGCGTCGCAGCTGGATTAATATCCATTGTCCGCCAGTACAGCAGGAGCAGATTCGGATTCTGCATGGCGATGAATGGATTCGGGACATGATCTTCCCGGCACGTCTGTTCCTGAAAAGTGTTGGCATTTCCAGCGTGAAATATAAAGACTTGCCCGCGGCACAGGAACCATTATTGCTGGATAAATTGCAGCAATATCAGGTACGGGATTTCCTGCAGCAGCAGGAACAGGAAATAGATACTCGGTTGATGCTGGATCGTCTGCCAGTCGGAAAAACCCAGGAAGCAACCTGGCTGAGTACCCAGCAGGAACAGGAATTGCTGCAGCAGCGCCTACAGCAACTGGACAAACAGATTACTCGTACCACGCAGCAAAACTATCGTTATTCATCTGATCTGATGTTGCAGATTACTGTGCCGCAGCAACCGAATGCGTCGTACTGGCTGAGCATGCAGTCCGCTTCAGCCTCAGAGCGCCGTCGCGCGCATGTCTGGCTGGAATATCTGCTTTGGCTGGCCTATTTAAATGATGACAGTTATACCGCAGAGCTGGAACGAATTGTGCTGTTCAGTAACAAGACCGTAAAATTCTGCAAGGTGACATCTTCTCAGGCTAAAGAATATTTGGTTCACTGGTTTAAGGCCTGGGAAGCAGGTCAGCAGCAACCGGTAGTGTTGCCGGCTGAGCTCATTCTGAAAAAAGACTGGCAATGGGAAACCAATGAGCAGGGTCAAATGATTATTGGTGATCTGGATAAGCTGTTGGCGGCCTGGAACAACACTTATGAAAGTACCCGCCCACTGAGTTCGGATGAGTCCTGTGTATTGCATCAGGACTGGCAGTTCATTTTGCAGGATCAGGATCCAGAGCAGGCGTTGCAGCATAGCCTGCTAAAATTTGCCTATGACTTGTATGCTCCGATTCAACAACATTTAGAGTGGGTAAAATAAATGACCATCGCCCCTCAACAGCAACATAAAACTTCAACCAATCCAATTCAGGACATGACCTTTACTGGTCTGCACTGGATCGAGGCTTCGGCAGGGACTGGCAAAACCTATACCCTGTCTAGCCTGATGGTGCGGATTTTTCTAGATAAATACTATCCACATCAGGTCATTGCGACGACGTTTACCCGTAAGGCAACAGCTGAACTGAAAAGCCGGGTACGCGCACGTGTGGAAGAAACTTTGCGTTATATCCAGCGCTATCAGCATCTTAATTCGGTAGAAATGACTCAGAAAATCGAGCAGGAATCTGATCCGTTGTTGCAGAAAGTGCTGCAAGATTATGGCAGTCGTATGGATTACGCTCGCCGTCGTCTGGGGCTGGTATTGAACCAGCTGGATGAACTGTTTGTCGGCACGCTGGACAGTTTTAGTCAAAAGTTACTGCGTGAATTTGCTTTTGAAAGTGGGCGGATTGAACGTGCTGAACTGACTGAAGATCAGGACCTGTATATTCAGCAGCTGATTCATGATGTGCTACGGGAATGGATCCAGCAGCAGCCGCAGTATGTCATTAACCAGATGTATTTACAGAACCAGCTCAAAGCTCCTGAACACTATGTGGGGCTGGTACGTGATGCACTCAATTTTAGCGCCAATCATTTCCAATCAGTCCGCCAAGTAGAATGGGATTTGGGTGAACTGGATGCCTGTATTGAGCAGCTGGTCAATATCAGTCCGGCAGAACTGCTCAAGATACAGACTTACTGCGCCGAAACCCCGAAATATTTTCATAAAAACTTTCATGCAAAACTGTCGGAAATCTGCAGCAATTTTTCTGACTGGGCGGTACAGCTGAGTGAACAGAAGGGTATGTGCTTCTTTGATCCTGAGCTGTGCAAGCTGGTGCTGAAGTTATGTTATCTGCTGCGTAATAAAACTGATTTTCAGCCAGCCAAGCAGCGTTTTACCAAAAGCTGTAGCGAAGAAGAGCAGCAGTATTTCCTCAGCCATCCGCTGATCTGTGCCATCGAAGCCCTGTGCAATGTGAAACAGGCACTGGATGAGAAATTCAAACAGCTCACGGCTTATCTGGAATATCACCTGATTCGCAGTGTGCAGCATCGTCTGCCACAGACCTTACAGAAGCAGGGAGAGACTACCTTCTCGCAACAGATCCGTACCCTGACTGAAGCCTTGCAAGGTGAGCAGGGGCGCCGTTTTGCCCAGTTTGTGCAGTCTCGTTATCCCTTAATTCTGGTAGATGAATTTCAGGACACTAACCAGGATCAGGACGATCTGCTGGCACGAATCTGGCGAGATGCTGCGCGGGTACAGCTCGGCTGTATGATCATGGTCGGTGATCCAAAACAGGCAATTTACGGTTTCCGTGGCGGCGACATGCTGACCTATAACAAGGCACATGCTGATGTCCGTTTAAAGCAGGGCCATGAATATACCCTGACCCAGAACCACCGCTCGGTCAAAGCTTTGGTGGAAGTGGTTGATGCCCTGTTCCAGCGCCGGATGGATTTTGGTGAAAGTGTTAATTATAGTTTGATTCAGGCTGGTAGTCGTCCCCATCCGGACCTGATTGATTCCGGACAAGCTAATCCTTATCCATTACGCTGGATGCAGCTAGGTGAGCAGGAGCATGAAGCCGATCAGGTGGCCTGGAAAATCCGCGAATTACTGAATCAATCTGCACAGCAACAACTGTATTTCCAGCAGCAGGAAAGTTCTGCTCCTCTAACTGAGGATGATATTGCTGTACTGTCCTTTGGACATTATGCGCTGGAACAGGTCAAGCAGCGTCTGCAACGGACGGGGATTGCCTGTTATAAGGAGTCAAAACAGAGTGTCTTTGCCAGTAATGTGGCACAGGATGTCGCCGCGGTGCTGACCGCGATCATGGACCCGTTTAATGAGGCCAAGGTTCGTCGTGCTTTAGTGACCCGTCTGCTCGGCTTTGACCTGAAAAAGCTGCTGGAGCTGCAACAGCAGCCAGTTGGCCTAAGTACTTTTATTGCCGATTTTGAGGTGATCCGGGAAATGTGGTTCGACAAGGGCTTCCTGAGTGCTTGGAACTATGCCCTGAACCTGTTTGACGTCTGGACTAATCTGGTATCGAGCCAGAGCATTGATAATGAGCGTGTTGTGGTCAATCTGCGTCATCTGACCGAAATTCTGTCGCAGCAAAGCGAATATTATCAGGGTGCACAGAAACTGTATTACTGGTATCTGCGCCAGCTACAGTCTCCTTCTGGCAAGGACAGCGAAAAAGAGCGCAAGCTCTCTGGCGATCGTGGCGTACAGTTGCTGACAATCCATGCCTCCAAAGGTCTTGAATTCAAAATCGTATTCCTGATGGGCGCTGATGCGCCGTTTGACGTCAACAAAGGTAACCTTAACTTCTCGCTGGCCGGTCATGAGCAGGACGATATTCTGAATCAGTCACGAGTGATTGCGGTAAATCGTGAGGATCTGCATGAACAGGCACAGCTGCAGAATGCAGCACGGAATGCTGCAGAGAATCACCGTCTCTGGTATGTGGCGCTAACGCGTGCCAGCCATCGGGTTTACGCCATGCTGCAGGATCAGAGTGGTCAATCAGATTCGTGTCTGGCCTACTGGCGTGGGCAGGGTGAGCAGGTCTTCCAGCACCCGCTCAGCTGTATGGAAAATACCTTAACAGCAGCGCCACCGCGTATTGCGGTAGAACGGATGCAAACAGCACTGGAATTAGTTGCTCATCCTTTACCGGAACAGCAGTTCTATCCACGGACCAAAACCAGCTTCACCGCTTTATCGAGACATCAGCTGCATGTAACCGTACTGCAAGATGATCTGGTCAGTCTGTATGAACACCCAGAAAGTGCTGCCGATGAAATCCATCTGCAGACAGAAGCAGAAGTGCTGCAACAGCCATTGGACTGGATCAAGCTGAATTTTCCTAAAGGTACTGTGGCTGGAACTTTCTTGCACAGTATTTTCGAGCATCTGGATTTTCAGGATAGCAGTTACTGGAATCTGGAAATCCGCCGTCGCTTCAAGAATACCGCGCCACATATCTGGATGGAACTGAAAGACCAGTTCCAGCAGGACTTTCAGATTCTGCAGCGGCTGCAGCAGGCCTTCCAGCAGTATTATCTGCAGGCCACGATTAACCTGAATACTCTGTTTAAACGGGTAGCCAGTAATGCCAGCTTAAAAGCAGGAGCGCTAGCTGAGGCTATTTTGCATGTTATGGCCAGCATCAACTACAAACTGTTGACCGGTATCCGCTTGCATGACCAAAGTGTTGCCTATCGCCATACATGGCACAGCTTTTTCCAGCAGCCATCTTTAGATGTCACTCATTTTCTACAGTTTATGACGCAGTTTGAGCGTTATTTTCTGGAACTGGATGATGATACCTTTATTCAGCAGTTTGAGCAGGAAATGGGGCAGCTGCCTAAAGCAAGCACGCATGAAAATCTTGATGTGACTGGACTAATGCAGCAGTCAGCGAATCTATTCTTTGAAGAATTATCCGAAGATATTCTGCTGAATCTAATGCATGATTGGGTCGGGGAAATCCTGAACACACCGATTCAGAGCGAGTTTCGTTTAAGCCAGCTGGATCAGCACAGCTTTTTGTCGGAATTCCCGTTTTATCTGGCTTTGAATGATGCACCTTTACAGATTCGCCAGATTCAGCAGCTGTTTGCGGATTATGGCCTGATCATGCCGGACTTTAATGAAGCCAAATCGGCACGTTACCTGACCGGGGCAATTGACCTGGTATATTTTGATGGTCAGCGCTATCACATCGCTGATTATAAGAGTAACTATCTCGGTGCCAATCAGCAGGATTATCTGCCGGAAGCAATTCATGACAGCATGACGCATTCCAGTTACTGGTTGCAGGCTGCCCTGTATCTGGTCGCCATGCACCGCTATTTAAGCGCTAATTTGCAGGGTTATGACAACCGGCAGCATCTGGGTGGAGCGACCTATTTGTATCTGCGTGGCATGAATGGGCAGGCCGGACAGGGGCTATATCACTGGCAGCCTGAAGTTGAATTTATCCAAAAATTGGATCATATTCTGGGCTATTATGCGGTAAATAAGTCAGCATAAAATGGCGAAACTAAGAAATATATACAATAGAAACAGAAAATTATCCTGTGGATAAGTTTGAGGATAACTGTGTGGAAAATGAGCAAAATCACATATCACAGCTGGCTTCGCCATTGATGCCCTGGATCGAGCATATATGTCAGCCACCATTCAGCTCAGCTAACTTCGGCGATGAGGCTAAACTGCTCATGCATGCCGTACTGGAAGCCATGCAAAATGGTAACAGCTGTATTGACGCGGCAGAGGATCAAATCGCCTTGCTACACAATCTGGTGCGCCGTGGCGAGTCTGATCAGCATGCGATTGCACCCTTTATTTTTCAGGACCAGCAGTTGTACCTGTACCGTTACTGGAAACTGGAACAGGCAATCGCTGCGCATGTGGTTCGCATCAAATGCCAGCAGTTAAAAGCTGTTCAGTTGAATGGCTATCATCGCAGCCTGCTTGCTGATCCGCAACAGCAGAAAGCGCTGGAAATGGTGGCCAGTCAAGGTTTAAGTATCATTACGGGTGGCCCGGGAACCGGGAAAACCTATACGCTGGCACATATCATTGCGGTACTGAATGAAAGTTTGCCGGACATCCGGATTGCCATGGCAGCACCGACCGGCAAGGCGGCACAGCGTATGAAGGAAGCGTTGCAGAATGCCTTGAGCAGTCCAGCACTGGCCCAGTTTAATCTGGAAACTTTGAAACAGTTACAACCTGTGACCTTACACCGACTCTTGGGTCTGGGAATAACTGCACAGCCAAGATTCCATGCCCGACAGCCACTACCTTATGAGGTGATTGTGGTCGATGAAGCCTCTATGCTTGATCTGAGCCTGGCACAGATGCTGCTGGCAGCGGTGCCAGATGGGGCGCGTTTGATTCTACTGGGCGATGCGAATCAGCTGGCTTCTGTCGATGTCGGCACCGTATTGGCTGATTTGCAGCAGGTTCCGGCCTTGGCCAATAACCGGATCAATCTGATGAAAACTCGACGGTTTAGTGAAGGGGCACGGATTGGTGCATTGGCACATTTTATTCAGAAAGCACATCCTGATCATGATCTGTTAACCGAATTTGAACAGCAGGTGGTAACTGCATCCGAGCTACAGGCCATTGATCTGGAGCAGATCGAAATTGACCATCTACAGCTGCAATACCTGCCGGAAAATCTACTGCTCAATGATGCTCAACCTTATTATGACCAGCTGATGTATGGTTATCAGGGCTATGTACAGGCTCTCAAAACAGGGGGAGGCAGTCAAGATTTTAATAGGTTTGTAGAGCAGATTATCCGTCATTTTGATGATTACCGTATCCTGACGGCAATCCGCCATGGGGTTTTGGGTCTGACCCGACTTAATCAGCAGATTGAACAGCGCCTGCTCACTGCAACCGGGCAGATCAAGCAGGGCGACTGGTATATCGGTCGTCCGGTGATGATGACTTATAACGATTACCAGCTGGGACTATCGAATGGGGATATTGGGATCTGTTTCCTGCGGGAGCATCTTGGACAGCGCCAGTTTGAAGTCTATTTTCCGAGTCTGGAAAAATGGGTTTTAGCAACGCGTTTGCCAAAAAGTATTGAAACTGCCTTTGCTCTAACCATTCACAAATCCCAAGGTTCAGAGTTTCGGCACACTGCAGTCGTACTGGATCATAAAGCCAGTAACCTGTTAAGTAAGGAACTGATTTACACAGCGATTACACGTGCAAAAAAAGCAGTCACACTATTGGTAGATCGTGAAGCATTTATACAATCATTAAGCCTGAAAACTACCCGTCGTAGTGGCTTAAGCAAAAAAATCATTGAACAGTGTCATAACTTTTCAGGTAATAGTGAAACTGATTAATGTAAGCATATGCTTACAGCGATTCAGGAGATTTGCGGATAGAGCTTCACTGCCCTTTTTGAGAAGATGGGCCCTACAAAGAACTCAACAAGGAAAGTTGAGTATAATCGCATAATTATTATAAGAAAGTCGTGAGACAGCGAACTTACATTGATGTAGGTGAAAAAAGAGGAAACTTACAGCCGCTAAGCCTTGTAGTTTTGGGAGAGACTACAAGGCTTTTTTATGTCTTGAGTTTATGGAAAGGTAGCATAATTTTATAAATTATTTAATTTATCTAAATCATCTGCGTAAGATGAACAGGATGGGTTAAAAATGAGATTTGTGTAATATTAATCACAATTTAGGTTAATTAATGTAAGAAAATACTTACATATAGATGCGAAAAATGCGTCTATGAGTAGCCCGGCTTTATGGCAGAATCTACTACACAGGGATGTTGCAGTAAGAGCATGGAAAGTTTTTATTAACAATAATAACTATAAAGCGCGATGCAGCGTAATAAAAACAATAAACAATAAAAAAATAATGAAGAAGAAGAAACTACAGCGCACAAGAAGCCCGAGTCCTCTCGGGCTTTTTTTTATAGTTAAATAAAATTACCTGTATATTTAGCCAATGAGGCGAAAGATCAGCTGTTCTATATTTGTCTGAAATAATAAGGTGTTTTCATAATTTTTCGTTCAATCTCTAAACCAATTCGACAAGCTTTATCTTGCAGATAAACAATCTGATTCCAATGAACTGAGTGGATTTCTTTAAATCTATCTATCGTCGCATGATCTATTTTTGCAATCTAACGTAATTTCCCTTAAAATATGCAACTTGCTGTAGTGATGCACGGCAGTCAATGTTCTGAATTCTCATTACTTTGATTTTTATCAAGATATATAAGCATCTCGGAGAAATCGAATGGCTTTAACAAACGCAGATCGCGCAGAGATCATCGCTAAATTTGCTCGCGCTGAAAATGACACTGGTTCACCAGAAGTTCAAGTAGCTCTTTTAACTGCTCAAATCAATGACTTACAAGGTCACTTCAAAGAGCATAAACACGACCACCATAGCCGTCGCGGTCTAATCCGTATGGTTAACCAACGTCGTAAGCTTCTTGACTACTTAAATGGTAAAGACCACGGTCGTTATGTTGCTTTGATCGGTGCTTTAGGTTTACGTCGTTAATTCGATTTAAGCTTTATTTTCGGGTTTATTGCATGCATTGTGCTTTACAGCTGAAAACTAAAGTCAGCTTGGCTTTTTAGTCAGGCCTAGGAAGGGGCGAATGTTTCGCTCCTTCTTTGTGTTTAAAATTAGTGTTTCTTTCTGGTGAGGTCGGCTTCTAAGCTTTGTCATTTACTCGTTCAAAAGGACGTGAATGCCAAACCTTAGGGGTCTCCACTAGAATAATTGTTCACAAGAACTAGGAAAAAATAAAACATGTCGATGTTTAATATTGTTCGTAAAGAATTCCAGTTTGGTCAGCACCAGGTGGTTCTTGAAACTGGTCGTGTTGCACGCCAGGCCAATACTGTTGTGATTACTATGGGCGGCGTAACCGTACTGGTCGCTGTTGTTGCTCAACCGACTGCTAAAGCGGGTCAAGACTTCTTCCCGTTAACCGTAAACTATCAAGAAAAGCAATATGCTGCAGGCCGTATCCCGGGTGGTTATGGTAAACGTGAAGGCCGTGCGTCTGAAGCTGAAACTTTAATTTCACGTCTGATTGACCGTCCAATCCGTCCATTATTCCCAGAAGGTTATTACAATGAGATCCAGGTGACTGCGACTGTAATTTCTTCTGACAAGACTATGGAAGCTGACATCGCTGCGATGTTAGGTACTTCTGCTGCACTTGCGATTGCGGGTACACCATTCCGTGGTCCAATCGGTGGCGCACGTGTTGGTTTGATCAACGGTGAATATGTTCTTAACCCGAACTATGAGCAAATGGCTCAGTCTGACCTTGACCTAGTGGTTGCAGGTACAGAATCTGCGGTATTGATGGTTGAATCTGAAGCGAAAGAACTTTCAGAAGACCAGATGCTGGGCGCTGTATTGTTCGGTCATGACGAAATGCAAATCGCGATTCAAGCAATTAAAGAATTTGCTGCTGCAGCTGGCGCGAAAGAATCAACTTGGGTTGCTCCAACTAAAAACGAAGATCTTCAGGCAAAACTGAAAGAAGCGTTTGAAGCGAAAATCTCTGAAGCGTACACCATTGCAATTAAGCAAGACCGTTATGCGGCACTTGATGCAATTCAAGCTGAAGCAGTTGCTCAATTCGTTCCTGAAAATGACGAAACTGGTATTGCAGATGACTTGAACGAATTGTTTGAAGATCTGAAATACCGCACAGTACGTGACAATATCTTGTCTGGTAAGCCACGTATCGACGGTCGTGACACGAAAACAGTTCGTGCACTTGACGTACAAGTTGGCGTGTTAGACCGTGCACATGGTTCAGCATTGTTTACCCGTGGTGAAACTCAGGCGTTGGTAACAACAACTTTGGGTAATACACGTGATGCTTTGATGGTTGATACATTGTCAGGTACTAAAACTGACAACTTCATGCTTCACTACAACTTCCCTGCATACTCTGTAGGTGAAACTGGTCGTGAATCTGGTCCTAAACGTCGTGAAATCGGTCATGGTCGTTTGGCACGTCGTGGTGTACAAGCTGTTCTTCCAGCAGCTGACCGCTTCCCGTATGTAATCCGCATTGTATCTGATATCACTGAATCGAACGGTTCATCTTCAATGGCTTCTGTATGTGGTGCTTCTTTGTCACTTATGGATGCAGGTGTACCAATTAAAGCACCAGTGGCTGGTATCGCGATGGGTCTTGTGAAAGAAGGCGAACGTTTCGCAGTTCTTTCTGACATCTTGGGTGACGAAGATCACCTTGGTGATATGGACTTTAAAGTAGCCGGTTCTGCAAATGGTATTACTGCACTTCAGATGGATATCAAAATCGAAGGTATCACTGAAGAAATCATGGAAGTTGCTTTGAACCAGGCGTATGCAGGTCGTATGCACATCCTGAATGCAATGAACCAGGTGATTTCACGTGCTCGTCCAGAAATTTCTATGCACGCACCGACTTTCCAGGTAATTACCATTAATCCTGACAAAATCCGTGACGTCATTGGTAAAGGTGGTGCGACTATTCGTCAAATCACTGAAGAAACTAAAGCTGCGATTGATATTGAAGACAATGGTACAGTACGCGTATTTGGTGAAACTAAAGCTGCTGCACAAGCTGCGATTGCAAAAATCCAGGCGCTGACTGCTGAAGTTGAACCAGGTACGATCTATACAGGTAAAGTGATTCGTATCGTTGAATTCGGTGCGTTCGTTAATATCCTGCCAGGTACTGACGGTCTGCTACATATTTCTCAAATTTCTAACGAACGTATTGCCAATGTTGCAGACGTATTGAAAGAAGGTCAGGAAGTGAAAGTACAAGTTGCTGATGTTGACAACCGTGGCCGTATCAAATTGACAATGAAAGACATTGAACAAGCTTAATTGTGAGATGACTTTTAAAGTCTGAAAAAAGCCTGCTTTATGCAGGCTTTTTTACATCTGAAGTTTATAAAATCAAAAAATAACGGCTGATTTAAGTGAGATAAATCCGTTAGATCCAGTCAATATTTGAATTACATTGCTTGCGATGATGTTGCTGGAGGATTATGTCTTGATCATATTTTTAGATTTTATTTTGATCAGAGCACTGGCAGCAAATTAAAGTTAATTGAATTTGCTGCCAGTGCAGATGTGATCTAAACAATACCGAATTGATTATTTCGCTTATGAACAAAACATCATCCACTAAATTATTTAGACCACCTTAGGTTTCTGGCATTTTTATAGAGGCAGGAAGTAGGATGCCAATCATTCTCCTGCTTATGCTTAAAATCACTTTTGGATTCTTATAACATGAGTTGCCTGCTTTTAGTCTTAACTATCCTGAATCAGGTCAAAGGATCTGCCTCTGAATTCTTGAGTAGTCTGTAAATCTCATCTTTTAGCTTTAATTTTTTTCGCTTGATTGCTTCGATGTCTGTATTAACAAGATTTACCGGGTCTAATGCCAGCTGTGCAATCTGTCGATCCAATTCATCATGTTCCTCAAAAATACGGGCGAAATACGGATTTTCATCCCGGAGCTGGGTAATAAGGTCGCGATATTCGGGGAACATGTACTTTAATTTTTTATTGCAATCTCTGGTTTTCATAATCAGTTATAAACTCAAAAAAATAATGTAAGAATCCCCGAACTATCTCAGTTTCAGCCGAGACAGACCAGGGAGGGGGAGGTTATTTGAAGTGCAGATGCTTCACTTCACGACGTAGCTGTTGAACTTCATCAATCAGATCCAGCATCATGGCGACAGCACTAAAAGATGCATCAAAATCACGTTGTAAGCGGTATGCCCGTTGTGCTCGGGTAACATCTTCACCAATGAAATGATAGGAAGTGTTACGACTACGGTTAGGTAAAATGCCATGTTCCATCAGCTGCATTACCCATTCCGGGCTTTGCCCGCATGCTTCTGCAAAATGGCTGAGATCAAATTGATGGTCATCCATGATTTCTGAGGGGATAAAACCCTGAGAAAAATTTTCTTTATATTGAATGGTGGTCATGGCCTGCTCCTTAAATATCCAGACTAAAGTCATTGCTGTGAATCAGATCGGGGGCATGTGGTAATAGATAGGATTGGAGATAATGCCTGAGATCAGATTTCCCATGATTCAATATATGCGTGGCAGTCGTGCAAAAACTGCTGGAGGTACAAAACCTGCTTAAATTTAAGTTAGGCAAGTGATGAGCTAAAAGTGGCTGATATCTGCCACGCAATAGCAACTGTTTTGCCGAACATTGGTCAAAAATAGTTTCAGATGCATCACCATATTGCTTATTTTTATTTTTGAACATCCCTGTGCCGTGACCCGCTTTTAATAGAGAGTCAGGTAATCGTTGGAGCATAGAGGTAT
This sequence comes from Acinetobacter sp. SM1B, assembly GCF_003289665.1. NCBI lineage: Bacteria > Pseudomonadati > Pseudomonadota > Gammaproteobacteria > Moraxellales > Moraxellaceae > Acinetobacter > Acinetobacter sp. SM1B. The sequence goes on along the minus strand of NZ_QMBM01000001.1, from coordinate 2,298,947 downwards.
ATGATCTGAACATAGTAAATGGATAAAAAATAACCGTGTTCGATCCATTATTCTGAGTTTTAGTGCACTACAACAGTGAAGATTTGTACCTTATTGTTTCAAATCATGACAATAAAAAAGCCTCCGAGTAGAGGCTTTTTAAAATACTAACTAAATTAGTGTTTTATCCAAGTTACGCTGCGTCCAATTACGGAAACGCCTACATAACCACGTAGAGTTAAGCGTTTACCATTAGCGTTCAAACGTGCTTTACCTTTATAGATCTTGCCCCCAATTGGATCCAAGACTTGACCATCAATGTATTCATTTGGCTTATTTGGATTTTGTTTAAAATTCCAAATAAAAGGTAAGCCAATGAACGGTTTACCTTTGAGCTTGCCAGGGCAGTTATGGCAAATAACTTGTTTTTCGGCACCTGGTAGACTCCGGGTTTCGACAATAATCCCTTCATAGGTGCCATCAGGTTTTTTGCGGATTTCGACATCTGCACGTGAATAGCCACTTTGGTCATCTACAGTCTTCCATATTCCAATCAATGGATCTACATTGGCTAAACTGCATACTGATACGGTTGCTAAAGAAATCCCCATACATAAAGCGCGTACTAATTGTTTCATATCCATCCTAGGAAATTATCGTGTTTTAAAAATAGATTTATTGCTCTAATTTATAAGTAATAACTTTATAAATCAATTTATTATTTTGTGATGAAAGTTGTTTTAATATGGGTTAAATGAACGAAAAATCATGTTTTATCGAAAATGTTTGAAGCTTGTCCAAGTCATATCGCATAACTTGGACAACGCAATTTTCAATTTTTGATCCAGGTCATATTACGCCCGACTGGAGCTCCTTCAGTTCGGCTATGAATTGCCAGATGTCGGCCATTATTTTTCAGACGTGCACGTGCCTGATATAGTTTTCCCGAGATGGGGTCGAGCAGGGTGCCATTAATAAATTCATTAGTCTTTTCTGGATGACTGCTCAGACCCTTAAGCATGGTCAGTCCAACCAGAGGCTGATCTTTGAGAGAGCCAGTGCATTGGGTACAGTTTTGTTGTGGAACCGCCCCCGGAACCTCGCGTACATTTACAATTTTGGCCATATAGCGATCTTTAGCATCCTTGCTGATGATGACATCTGCCAGAGAATAACCGGTACGGTCATCAATGGTTTTCCATTGTCCAAGCAGTGGATCATTGTTGGCAGATACTGACAGGCTAATCGTGCTTGCTGCTGCAACAATCATGGAATAGAACAGTTTAAATTTCATCATCACACATTCCCCAAGTATTAAAAATGCTTCTAAAATCTTAAAGGCATAAAAATATTATGGGATTAATATAGCGTGAAAAATCTACTAATTACCAGTGAATAATCAAATATCTTCAAGAAAAATTAAAACCTGAATTGATCAACAATCACATTAATTGAGGAATGTGGGACGTAGTGAGTATTTGATGGATCAGCAGATTAAAAAGGGAAAGAGACTGAAAGCTAGTTAAATAATTAGTTCAGACAGCTTTGGAAGTCAGGATTGATTAATAAGGGATTGAGTTTATATTCATTAAGAATAGAGGGGGGCCAAATATTGCTATGTCCATATAGCCGTGTAGAGCTGAATGATATGGTAAGTTTGAGATTAAAAATATTTATTCTTCATAGAAAAGACAACTCTGGATTTATAAAAATAAAAGCACTCCTATTGAGTGCTTTTATTAACAAAGATATCTGTAATTAACTAAGGTGCTCACCGAACAGACCTAAAGCTTCTTCAGCAGTAAAGGTGTATTGGCTGTTACAGAACTGACAATCCATTTCAATTGGATTCTGGAATTCTAAAGTTTCACGAACGGATTCAACCCCGATCTGTTGCAAGGCAATGGCACAGCGTTCTTTAGAACAGGTACAACCGAATTTCAGCTGTTCTGCTTCAGGCAAACGAACTTGTTCTTCGTTATATAAACGATAGAGGATTTCATTGGTATCCAGGCTAACCAGTTCTTCTGCTTTCAAGGTTTCAGTCAACATGGTCACGCGTGGCCACAAATCTTCATCCACATAGCGTTGTTCTTCTTCACTATTACGTGGTAGAAGCTGGATCAGCAGACCACCTGAACGCTTCTGGTCACTTGCCAGCACAATACGGGTTGGAATCTGTGCAGACAGATCATAGTACTGCATCAGACAGCCCGCCAGATTATGTTTATCCAGTGGTACGATACCTTGGTAACGCTCACCGACTTCAGGCTCAATATTGATAAACAGTACAGGACTGATCAGGGCTTTTAGAACAGTACTGCTGTCTTCTGCCACCTGAAAACGGGGATCTTCCTCATAATCAGCCAACGCACGCACTTCACCACGATGGTTACATTCCGCCATCGCCCATTTAAACGTGCCAGTAGCCTGAATCTGCAGACTGATGCGTCCCTTGATTTTTAACGTACTTGCCAATAGGGCAGTCGCACTGAGCATTTCGCCCAAAAGGATTTGTACGGCAGGAGCATAGTCGCGCTGCGCTAAAATTGTTTGTAAAGCTTCTTGAAGATGCACTACTTCACCACGAACAGGGCTATCCTCAATAAAAAAGCGTTGGCGTAAATCAGACATAAAATTCTCCATAACCCTGCTTTAATGGTGACACTATTGTAAAACACAAGTTATGACAGATCATCTGTTATGGTATCAATTCCTGTGCCGTTGATATTCTGTTGCTTCTGTATTGGATTTATTACACTTTTACGATGTTGATCCCGTTCGAACAGGTAGCTTAACTCTGCCATGCTGCTGTGCTGTTGAGCATATAATGACTCAGAACCAGATTCCGCCTGCTGTTCTGCTTTTAATACAGTTTCATCATACTGACGGAACTGTAGAATTGTCTGCTCAGCGAGTTCTACAGATTGATGGGTTGCTGCCAGTAATGACTGTGTCAGTGCTAAAGCAGAAAGATAAGTTTCACGGAAAACATTTTCTACACCCAGTTCATGCAGCAAATGTGCATGATGGCGATCACGCGCGCGTACCCACAATTTCAGATCCGGGTAATTCCAGCACAAATGACGTACGACCAGCAAAGAATCCTCAATATCATCAATCGCGACAATCACCTGATCTTTGGAAGCAATATCTGCCCGTTGTAGCGCCGTGGTTTCAGTTGCATCTGCCTGAAAGAAAGGAATAGCTTGATCTTTGAGTAGGTCACTTGCTTCAACCGTATTGTCCATCACACTAAAGCTCAGACCTTGCTGATGAAGTACACGCGCTACGATTTGCCCAAAGCGACCAAAACCAATCAGTAAAATCGGTGTAGTGGCTAAAGGCTCTACCTGGGTATCAAAGTCTGCGACCAGATGATGTGAGCGATTTAATCGCGGTAAGATTTGTTGATCGAGCAACCAATAGAGCACTGGTGTTATTAACATGGATAGCGCCAACATACATAGCAGTGGCGATAACAAGCTGATATCTAAGATGGTATGGGTAACTGCAATAGTGAGTAATACAAAGGAAAACTCACCGCCCTGGGCTAGGCTAACTGCGGTTAAGGTGCTGGTACGCCAGCTATTTTGATAATAACGGGCAATTGTCAGACTGAGCACAAATTTACTCAATATGATCAGCACGGCGCCACCAATGATCAGTCCAGGCATCTGCAAGACATCACTTAGCTGAATCGCCAGGCCAATACTGATAAAACACAAACCGATCAATATGCCATGAAAAGGCTGAATGGCATTTTCGACGTGTGGTCTGAAATCGGAATCTGCCAGCAGAATTCCGGCAAATAAGGCTCCTAAATATAGTGTTAGTCCCAGTGTCTGCATCAGTACCAACAAGCCGAGGATTACAAAAAATGCCACCAGGGCATGCAGGTCATGGCTGCTGCTTCTGGCAATCCAGCGATACAGGGGTTGCATCAAATAGCGGTTACACAGGAACAGTCCGGTAAAGGTTGCCATAATGGCAGCAAAATAAGCCACGCCATGTTCAGTCGAACTTACTCCGGAAAATAGTGGAATAATGGCAATTAGTGGAATCAGCAACAGGGCTTGAATTAATAAACTGATATAACTGAGCTGACCATGGGAAGTCGCGAGCTGCTCCTGTCGCATCAGATGTTGAATACTCAGTGTCATCGCAGACAGGCTGCCAGCCAGCCCAATGACGACACTGGTGATGAGACTTTGCTGTAAAAAAATGGCAGAACATAAACTCAGAATGGCGCCTGACCCCAAGACCAGTGCAGCAGTTGAGATCCAGGCAGAATGAGGCATCTGGATGAAGCGTTGTGGCCGTAGTTGTAAACCCGCCCAGAACAGCAGAGATAGGATACTGATTTGCATTAGCATCGAACGAAGTTGGGGATCAGTAACGAGATTCAGTGTTTCAGAACCGAGCACAAGGCCTGTCAATAAATAACCCAGCACTGCTGGCAGTTTCAAATAGCGGGTGATTGGCACAATCAGCAATGCTGCCACCAGAATTAATGTAATTTGCAACAGTATCGACATGTTCAACCTTAAATCTTATTTCCGTATTGCAGCTTGCAGGACTAGCTCAGTTCTTGTGGATCGACATCCAGGCTTAACTTCATTGAGGAAGGTTTGTCTTGCAGCATGGCTTGCCACCATGCCCTGACATAATAGTGCAAACGTGGACGGTCTGCAGACAGTAGTACCATATGTGATTGGTAACGGCCCGCCTTGCGTTCCATTGGTGCTGGAATAGGTCCCCAGATCTCCAGTTGCAGGTCCTGATACTGCCTTAAGAAGGCAGCATGTTTCTGTAAGAACTCTGTATTTAATGCCTGATCACGTGATTCGCAACGGATCATCACTGCATAGCGATAGGGTGGCATGCGGGCAATCTTACGCTGCTCTAAGGTCTGTTTGGCAAAAGCCCGGTAATTATCTGTCACCAAGGTATTTAGCAAAGCATGATCAGGACGTAAGGTCTGTAGATAGACATCACCTTTATGCTCGCCACGACCGGCACGACCAGCCACCTGTACAATCAGTTGGGCAGTACGTTCGGTGGCACGGAAGTCCACACTGAGCAGACCAGAATCAATATCTAAAATAGCGACCAGTGTGACATAGGGGAAATGGTGACCTTTGGCCAGCATTTGCGTACCGAGCAAAATCGCCGGTTCGCTTTTCTGAATCTTGTCATAGATTTTCTGCCAGCTACCGACCCGACTGGTAGAGTCACGATCTACCCGAATGACTTCATGATCGGGAAAGAGTTCATTCAATTGCTCTTCAACCTTGCCGGTTCCCATGCCGAGTGTTTTGAGTTCAGTATGATTGCAGCTTGGACAATGATCCGGCATACGGTGCAGGGTGCCACAATGGTGACAATGCAAATGTTGATATGGCTGACGGTGTACAGTGAAATTGGCATCACAGTTTGGACACTGTGCCTGCCAGCCACAGCTGTCACAAATCAAAACGGGTGCATAACCACGGCGGTTCAGGAACACCAGTACCTGTTCCTTTTTTTCCAGACGTTTGCGTATTTCCTGAATCAGATGCAGGCTGATGCCATGCTGTTTCTGTGCCACCTTTAAATCTAGAATATGAATCTTTGGCATTAAGGCTGTACCAGCACGCTGGTTGAGTTCCAGTACCTGCATTTTGCCATTGGCAACCAGTGCATAGGTATCGATACTGGGTGTGGCAGAGCCCAGAAGCACCGGACATTGCTGCAAATGCCCGCGATAAAGCGCAACATCTCGGGCATGATAACGGAAGCCTTCCTGCTGTTTAAAGGACAGATCATGTTCCTCATCCAGGATGATCAGTCCCAGATTAGGCATCGGGGTATAAATGGCAGAACGGGTACCCAACACAATCGAGGCTTTACCGGTTTCTGCAGCTTGCCAGGCTTGCAAACGTTTCGAGTCATTTAAACCGGAATGTAACAAGGCAATATGACAATGGAAACGTGACTGGAACCGGCTAATGGTTTGTGGCGTCAGGCCAATTTCTGGTACCAGCACTAAAACCTGTTTTCCCTGTTTCAGCACCTTTTCCATGATCTGCAAATAAACTTCAGTTTTGCCGCTACCGGTCAGACCATCCAGTAAAAAAGCCTGATATTTATTTTTAAATTTCAGCACCTGCTGAATGGCATGTTGCTGTTCCGGATTGGCTGTAAGCGGCATTTGTGCCAGTTGAACAGGCTGCGGGCTGAAATCCTGGGGTTCCAGCACGCATTCACAAATTCCTTTTTTCTCTAAAGCTTTTAGGGTGGCTGTCTCGATCCCTGCCAGGTTCAGTACAGTTTCAGTAGTACCGACTGGATGCAATTTTAAAATTTTATAGGCTTCCTGCTGACGCTCGGAACGGCCCACCTTGGCTTCTGCCTGGTCATCTAACAGTTTCCAGTTCCGGGCCAGCAGGTTATAGGGCTTACCCTGACGTAATAAAGTTGGCAAGGCACTTTGCACCACTTCACCAATCGGGAACTGGTAATACTGCGCTGACCAGTTCAGCAGATTCAGTACCTTGTCATCAATGAGCGCCCGGTCATCCAGTAATTCAGTAATCTCTTTAAGTTTAAAACTGGAATCTAGCGGAGTGTCTGGCGGTAGCTTTTCCATAATGACCCCAACCAGATTCTGCCGGCCAAAAGACACCGCCACGCGCGCACCAACCTTAGCCTGCTGATATTGTGCCGTACTTAAACTGTAATCAAAACAGTCAAACAGATGAACAGGAACAGCAACACGAACACGATAAACTGAAGGAGTTGAGGCTGGGTGATCTGAGATGGGCAAGTGAGGCATCCTGATGAATTTTCGTCGTGCTAAAAAGGCAGTTGTGTTAGAGTGAGCAGATATTTTATATCTAAGAATATGAATGATTTTGATGGTCTGACGCAACTGCGTTGGGGCAAATTTTTGGAAAATTAGAGCATTACAATGCCAGCATATCAATTTATCGCGCTTGATGCTTCGGGTAAGCAGCAAAAAGGCGTACTGGAAGGGGACTCTGCACGTCAGATCCGTCAGCAACTTCGGGACAAAGCCTTGATTCCGGTGTCTGTTGATCCAGTCGAGCAAAAGGACAAGCATTACCGGCCGCGCTGGTTTGAAAAAAGCCTTACAGCTTATGACCTGGCACTGATGACCCGGCAACTCTCCGTTCTGGTTGCCGCCGGTATTCCGCTGGAAGAAGCCATTCGCGCCGTCGGTAAACAAAGCGAAAAGGTGCATGTACAGAACCTGCTGATGTCGGTGCGTTCCAAGGTGCTGGAAGGGCATAGTCTGGCACAGGGCTTGCAGCAATCCGGCCGCTTTCCGGAACTGTATATTGCAACCATTGCTGCCGGTGAACGTTCCGGACATCTGGACCTGATTATGGATCAGCTGGCGGACTATACCGAAAACCGCTTTGCCATGCAGAAAAAAATTCAGGGTGCAATGATTTACCCGATCATTCTGCTGCTGATGTCCTTTGCCATTGTGATGGGACTGATGACCTATGTCGTTCCAGACATTGTCAAAACCTTTGACCAGAGCAAAGATGCTTTGCCATGGATCACGGTCGCGTTGATGAAAGCCAGTGACTTTATCCGGATGGCTTGGCCTTTCATGTTGGCTGGTAGTGCCGTTGCTATTTTCCTGCTGGTGCGTTTTCTACGCACCACCGCAGGACATTATGCTTTTGACCGCCTGACCTTGAAATTACCGCTATTTGGCAAATTATCACGTGGGATTAATGCGGCACGCTTTGCCAGTACCCTGTCCATTTTGACCCGTTCTGGGGTGCCGCTGGTCGATGCCTTAAAGATTGGTGCGGCGGTCAGCAATAACTGGGTCATTCGTGATGCGGTTAATCTGGCAGCGGAAAAGGTGACTGAAGGCGGCAACCTGGCGACCCAGCTGGAGCGTAGTGGTTATTTCCCACCGATGATGGTACAAATGATTCGAAGTGGTGAAGCTTCCGGTGAACTGGACCGGATGCTGGACCGGGCATCAACCATGCAGGACCGTGAAGTGACTACACTGATTTCGACGTTACTGGCTTTGCTGGAACCTCTTATGCTGGTGCTGATGGCAAGTATTGTGTTAGTAATCGTAATTGCGGTGATGCTGCCAATTGTGAATATGAATAATATGATTTAAATAAAGTGTGGGTAGAATTCCAATTATAAGCCCAAACAGATTTTCAAAATTAAGCAATGAGAGACAGGAAATGAAAAGGACTGAGATGATGAATGAACAGCCAGATTCTTTAAAAACAGGCTCAGGTATGACGCGTATCAAACATGCTTCGGGTTTTACCCTGATCGAAGTAATGGTCGTGATTGTGATCCTGGGCGTATTGGCTGCACTGATCGTACCTAACGTGATGGGCCGTGGTGAGAAGGCAAAAGTTGATACTACGGTGATCAAACTGCAAAGCGTGGCCGGGTCTCTGGACCAGTACAAGCTGGATAATGGTAAGTATCCAAGTATGCAGGAAGGTGGTTTAGATGCTTTAGTCAACAAACCTGCATCTGCAAAAAACTGGTTACCGGGTGGCTATGTCAAAGGCGGTTATCCGAAAGACAGCTGGGATAATGAATTGCAATATGTCATTCCTGGTACGGATGGACGTTCATTTGACCTTTATTCATTTGGTGCCGATGGCCAGTCTGGTGGTGAAGGCACAGATGCGGATATTTATTATCAGCCTTAATTGAGAACCATTATAAATTTCTTATTTATGGAATATATCACTTCATTTAATTGGGTATTTCAATACTAAGTGAAGTGATAATAACTATTAATACATAAATATAATCTAAATACATGAATTTAAAATTAATTTTATAATCTATTCTATTTGATAGTCATAATAAGAATTATTCCCATGTTTATCGATTACAATTATCGTAAAATATGAATAAATATAGACTTTTCATTTCTATAAAAAAGCTCATAATGATTTCTATGGCACAAATTCGGCCAAAGGAGATAGGTATGAAAGCATTAATCATAAGAGATGAAATAAATCAGTTTCATTGGACAATGCTGAAATCTGTCTTTTTGGTTCTAAGCATTCTTCCGGTGAGCCAAGCAGTTTTGTATTTGTGGCAAAGCACGGAAGGTAGCAGCCAGATTATGGTAGGTTTCTTTGCACTGAGTCTGATGAGCAGCCTGTTAGCTTTGTGCTTCTGGTCGGCATTAAAAGCCAGCGTAATGGATGTGAAACAGGAAAGAATTTCATCCTTTGAGCGTGGCGTGGTTCAGCTCTACCGTTTTCTGCCGATGCTATCATTGGCCAGTATGATGTCCTATCTTGCTGTACAGATTTAATTATCTTTCCAATAAAAAAACCGGGGCATAAGCCTCGGTTTTTATTTTTAAAATATTGCATAAAACTTCCTCTCCCTCTGGGAGATGAAAAGCACTGCTTTGCAAGAGAAGAGGGTAAAAATTTACCTCTCCCTAACCCTCACTTGCGCTAATTTAAAAAGCAGTGCTTTAAAATTAGCTCAGGAGAGGGAACTTAAGAAATTATCTTCTCGACTTAAAGCTGACATCCACTTTACGTGGGCGGAAACGCCATCCAAGTAATAACAGCAGGGTTGAGAGAATCAGTACAGGCCAGTCACTCAGTTTCGTATACAGCGTTTCACCCTGCATTGCTGGCAACTCACCGCGTAATACCGCTTCTTGATCCATAGGCGCACGTTTCACGATATGACCATTATGATCAATAAAGGCGGTTACACCGGTATTGGTCGCACGGATAAACCAGCGACCATTTTCCTTGGCCCGCATTTGCACCATTTGCAGGTGTTGCTGCGGTCCGGCAGTTCCAGTAAACCAGGCATCATTAGATACCGTTACCAGAAAGTCGCTTTGACTGGCATTGCGACGGGTCAGATTCGGATAAGCGACTTCATAGCAAATCGCAGAGCCCAGATGCTGATTTTTGATATTTAGCGGTTGCTGATCATTTGCCCCACGAGAAAAACCGCTCATAGATGGATCATTTTGCAAAGCGGGAAGTACCCAGCTGAGCGCGCCGGAAAGTGGGATGTATTCACCAAATGGCACCAGGCGCTGTTTCTTGTACAGCCCACTCGCTTCATCACCGCTGGCCATGATGCTGTTGTAATACTTCGGTGTGCCTTCGGCTTGGGATTCTTTCAGATCCCAATAAGGAATACCGGTAACCCAGGAGCTTCCTGATTTCTCTGCCTGTGCTTTCATCGCATCCAGGAAATCAGGAATATCGGCCTGAAACATCGGAATCGAAGATTCTGGCCACACGATCAAATCACGACCCCATTCGGTCTTGGTCAGATTGGCATAGATCAGCAGGGTTTTAACCTGATATTCAGTCAACCATTTCAAATCTTGTGGAATATTACCCTGAATCAGGGACACGCTGAGTGGCTTAGTGCCTTCTTTCTGTTCTACAAAAGTCAGTTGCGAAGCTCCCCAGGCACCCAGCAAGAGCAGCAGGGAGGGGATTGCCCAGAACACACGACGATTAAGAATCTCAACCAAAGCACAAGCCAGTATGATCACCACGAAGGATACGCCAAACACACCGAAGAGTGGCGCATAGCCATCCAGCAAACGTTCGGTAAAGGCATAGCCGGCAAATAGCCATGGGAAACCTGTAAAGACCCAAGTCTTCGCCCATTCAAACAGTACCCACAATGGCGCAAAGGTCAGAGGGGTTTCCGGAAAGAAGCGACGGTAGATAAAGGTCTGTACTGCGGTAAATAGACCCATGACCAAGGCCATGATCAGAATCATCACGACACTAAGGAATGAGCTGGTATCACCATATTCATGGATCGAGGTATACAACCAGAATGCACCGACAAACCATAAACCAATGCCATAAGCCCAGCCAATACCAAAAGCCTGTTTGGCACTGCGTTTACGCAGACAAGCATAAAGCAGCGCCGGAGAAAGGATGGCTAACCACCAATAGTGGTACGGCGCCAGCGCAAAACTGAAGATGGCACCGGAAAATAAAGACAGCAGCAGTGGATAAATCAGTGGAAGTTGCTCAGAACCTTCAGACTGTTTCAACAACTTGTCGAAATGTGCCCTCATTGGCGCACAGCCCGAATCGAGTGAATAGAACGGGCATCCGCTTCCAGAATGGTAAAGATCCAATTTCCAAGCTCAATCACCTGACCTTCTAAATCGCTCACCAATCCGATTTCCTGCAATAACAGGCCACCCATGGTTTCTACTTCATCATCAGAAAAGTCGGCATCGAGCATATTGTTAAAATGCTCAATTGGAGTCAGTGCTTGCACAATCCAGGTATTGGCTGTGGTCGGATCATTGTCGGGAACAATATACAATGCTTCTTCATCAGCAATATCATGTTCATCTTCAATTTCACCAACAATCTCTTCCAGAATGTCTTCTAATGTCACCAGACCAGAAGTGGAGCCATATTCATCAATTACGACTGCAATATGGGTCTGGGTATTTTTCAACATACGCAAAACCTGATCTGAACGTGCACTTTCAGGTACGAACAGTGGCTGGCGCATTAAGGCACGAATATCCACCTTAGAAGTCGGTTCGGTCAGGAAAGGCAGCAAGTCTTTGGCAAGCAAAATGCCCACCACATTATCAGGCTGATCTGATGAAAATACGGGAAAACGCGAATGCGCTGATTCTACCAAAACATGCAGAATATCAAGAAGCTGGTCATCTTCCTGTAAGCTGATCATAGAAGTGCGTGGTGTCATCACTTCACGAATTTTGGTCGCTGGAAGGTCGAGTACGCCTTCTAGCATCGCTACAGTATCGGGTTCTAGAAATCGACGTGAATCTTGTACTAGTTTTAGCAGTTCGTCGCGAGTTTCGGGAGCGGTTCCCAGCCATTTGCGTAAGCCGCGCATACCCCACGACGGGCCTGATTCCTCGTGCATGATCTTTCCTAAAAACTCTTAATATCTAAAAAAATGTAATTTTATCATACCGCAGAAAATGCAGTTGTCTATTGTAATTATTTAAGGCGACCGTGACTGTCGCAGTCAACTACTTAAAACGAAAATGGCAATAAAGCCAGTCATGGGTACAGACACATGTTTATGTTAAAATAACCTGGTCTTTCCCTCCTGAGCCTGCCGATGTCTGAAGCTGAAATTACTCCTAGCCTGCAACTAAATACCCGCGGTTTACGCTGTCCAGAACCTGTGATGATGCTGCATCAGGCGATTCGTAAGTCCAAGTCAGGTGATGTGGTTGAGGTGTTTGCAACGGATAATTCGACTTCATGGGATATTCCAAAATTCTGTATGCACTTGGGGCATGAATTACTGTTACAAGAAGAACGCCTGGATGAAAATGGCAATAAAGAGTTTCATTATCTGGTAAAGAAAGGGTAATAACGTGTTGGGCAGATGAAGTGAATCATTTGCCCTGCTTCGATTAATCAACACTTTCTGGGCGTGAAGCCTATTTCACAATAAAAACTTGAGTTTAAAGCGATAAAGTTTAAAGAAGCCCATCTCTTTAGCAAGCAAACGTCTTTTCTCTGGTCAGAGAACAATTGAAGCGAATCCATCAGACCAAACTCGCTAGGCTTAATCAATTAAATTTATTATAATGCCGAAAAAATAAGCATAAAAATAAAAATGATCAGAAATTCTATTGCTCAAATACTCGAACAATTGGGATTAAGCGCACAGAAACGCGCTTTACATATTCAGTTTTCTAATCAACAGCTTAATTCGGAAATCTTTCTGCAGCGTATTGATGGACAGCATGTGCTCAATCAAGGGCTGAAGATTGGACTTATTTGTTTATCTAGCAATGCTCTGATTCCTCTCAAAAGTTTCATAGGTACACAGGTCGCGGTAGATCAGGTAACAGACCAGGGGCAGCTTTTTCGCAGTTCAGGCATTATTACCCAGGCAACTCAGGGGCAAAGTGATGGTGCATTAACGCTTTATAAGCTTACTTTGGAAGATGCCACTTCACTTTGGCATAAACGCCGGAATAGCCGTGTGTTTATGGACAAAAGTGTCCGTGATATTACCAGAATATTATTTGAGGAATGGCAGAGTAAAAGCCCATTATTTGCGGCTGCACTCAAGCTGGATTTATCCGGTTTGCAGCAGACCTATGATGTGCGTCCTTTTAGTATGCAGTCAAATGAAACTGACTATGAATTTTTAACCCGTTTATGGCGCAGTGAAGGTATTAACTGGCTGATTGATGAATCTGAGCTATTGCTCCTACATTCCTCTGCACCGATTGCAGCACAGAAACTCAGATTGATTGATGATAATAGTCAATATCAGGCTCTAAGCCGCCGGGTAATCCGTTTCCACCGTTCCAGTGCTACCGAACAGACTGATAGTATGACCAGCTTTATTGCAGAGCGAAAATTACAGCCAACTGCTGTGCATATCCAGCGCTGGCATGCTGATCGTTTGAGTCAGGAGGAAGGTACAGGTTCAGTACAAAGCAGGCATCAGCATAGCCAAACTCAGGATAATACAAGTTTAGGGTTGGAACAGGCGTGGCATATTAGTCCGGCATGGGTCACTGACCTCAAGCATGAAGATCAGGCTACGTCAGCATCAAATGCACAAATTGAGAAAGTTAACCAGAACCTGCAACATTTTTATGATGTGCAGGCCAAGCAGTTTTTAGCAACATCTACTGTACGTGATGCGCAAGTCGGTTACTGGTTCCGACTAGATCAGCATCCAGAAATTGACCAGCATCATGCAGCCGATAAAGAATTTCTGATTCTTTCCAAGCAATTCTATAACCAGAATAATTTACCCAAAGACCTGAATGCACAGGTGAATGTTTTAATTCAGCAAAGCCAGTGGCAGCTGACAGAAGTTAAAGATGCTGATGAGCGCCAGACCAATCATTTAGTCTTACAACGTCGCAATATTCCTTTGGTTCCTGAATATCAGCCTTTATTGCATCGACCACCAGCCTGTCCGCAACGGGCAAAAGTAGTCGGGCCAGAAAGTGAAGACATTTATGTGGATGAATGGGGACGCATCAAAATCCGGTTTTTATTCACCCGTCCGGACGATCATACCTATGATAATGGAGCCGGAACGAATGACAGTGATACTGACTCGGCCTGGGTAGATGTTCTCACGCCTTGGGCAGGGGAAGGTTATGGTGTGCGCTTCTTGCCACGTATTGGTGAAATTGTTGTGATCGACTTTTTTGATGGCAATATTGACCGGCCTTTTGTGGTGGGCCGGATTCATGAAGGTCAGCGTTCACCAACAAAATTTGACAAGAAAGGACGCTTACCAGAGACCCAAAAACTTAGTGGTATCCGTTCGCAAGAATTGCAGGGGGAAGGCTTTAACCAGTTACGTTTTGATGATACCACCGGGCAGATCAGCGCACAGTTGCACAGCAGTCATGCAGCCAGTCAGCTCAATCTGGGCAATTTGAGTCATCCGAAACAACAGGCTGAAAGTGAAGGGCGTGGAGAAGGTTTTGAACTCAGAACTGACCAATGGGGTGCAGTCCGTGCCGGTGAAGGTTTGTTGATCTCGACTCATAAACAGCGAGCTGCAGATGGTTCACATATGGATGCTGAACCAGCGAAAAGCCAGCTTCAATCAGCTCTACAGGTAAGCCAGGCGCTCAGTGATGTGGCTAAAAATCAGCAAACTGATCCATTGGAAATTTTTGAGAATTTAAAAAGCCTGATTGAGCAGATTGAACAACAGGATCAGAAAAAAGCTGCTGCCTTTAAACAGGCAATCATGATCCTAACGGCACCACAATCGATTGCGCTGAGCACCCAGCAGGACATTCATTTATCTGCTGCTGGTCAAATCAGCCACATTGCAGGAGAGAGTATTAACCTGAGTACACAACAATCTCTGATTGCCCATGCCAGCCAGAAACTAAGCCTGTTCGCAGCGCAAGACGGAGCACGTTTATATGCAGGTAAAGGCAAAGTCGAGATTCAGGCACAAGGAGATGGAATAGATGTTATTGCGCGTAAAGGTATCAAAATTATCTCTACTGAAGACCTAATCGAAATTATCGCCGCCAAGAAAATCACTTTGACTGCGGGCGGTTCTCAGATTGAAATCAGTAATTCAGGAATTTTGCCCACCACTGGTGGCAAGTTTGAGGTGAAGGCAGGGCAGCATCAGTTTGTACCTGGCATGAAAGTAAATATGAACTTACCATTCTTCCCACAAAGTGTGTGTTGGGAATGTCTGGCACGAAGAGCAAGTCAACGTGGGGCATTTGTCAATAAAGGGGATGGTTCATAAATGATAAATTTATTACACCCTGATTTACATTATTTTTTTGAAGAATATCCATCTGGGGAACATAAGACTTATTTTATTTATGCTTTGGCTGATGCAGCACAAGACAGTTGGTTTTTAAAAAAGAATTCACATTTACATTATCGCAATTTATTAACAGAAGCTGCTGGTGATAAAGCTGCAGAAATCTCACCTCATTTGGTTCAACTCGGACACAATCATAATATCGAGTGGCAATATATCTCCAAACGCATGGTTGGGACTCCTCGATTAACTTTAATAATAAGTCCTTTAGATTTTGATAGTTTATATTCACATTTGAGGCAATTTCTGAATGTCCAGTTTGAAAGTGGATTAGAGATGTATTTAGCATTTTGGGATCCAGCTATTCTTGGTACTTTAGTCGGTCAAATTTCAGACCAGACTCTTTATGTTAAGCAGCAAGTGTTATCAGACCAGCAGAAGAAAGTTTTATTAGAGCCTATTCATAGTTGGTGGTATTGGGATCGAAAAGACAAATTACATAAAATCATCGGCGGTAATGGTCATGAATCTCTGAAATTTTATGATTGGCAAAATCCGTTTACGTTTACGCCAGTACAAGAAGACATGATGGTAGAAGCAAGCTTTCCTGACCATTTGATTTATTATCTAAATCTGAATAATCCTTTCCTGGTTGAGGATTTTAAGGAATGGGAGCTTTACCCATATGTTGTGAAAAAAATAGCATTAGCACGTGAATATGGTTTGGAAGGTACTCGGGATATTTTAAATTTTATTTGTCTAACTTTAATATATAAAAATACTTTCGAGCAAGATGAGCTGCTTCAAAGTGTACTACTAAAAGTGCAAAATAAGATGATCACAATAGATCAGGCGATGGAAGATTTAGAGCGTTTAGTTGAAGAAAACGAATAAATCATAAAACATGAACTTTATGCTAACACAATTAATTAATCATCAAAGAAACGTGAAGTTAGGAATGTTCTTTAAGTAAATTAAAAATTATAGGGGATGTTATGAATATATTTAAAAAAATTGTGATGTTACCAGTAAGCTTGGCTTTAGGTTTGGTGGGATGTAGTTCAGGCTCAAGTAAAACTTATGTACTTACGACAACATCGTTCGGTTATGATCCAAGATATTCACCATATATTGTACAGCTAAATGGCGAGGAAGTTGGAGGAGGCTTTGGGGCAGCCACCAAACGATCTGCAGTTATTACAGGACCACAATATATTAAATGGGGGGAAGGAAATAGCCCAAAAAAACATGTAGCTGTAAATATTCCATATTTAACCAAGGAGGATTTAAAAGGTAAAAATTATTTAGCTGTACATCTTTATCCAGATGACAGTGTTGAAATTACACTTACAGATTCTGATAGTATGCCAAGAGCAACTAAAAAGGGTTTAGCTTGGGAAAAGAAACTAGATGACATGAAATAAGAATAAAGGTGTCCTATGTTATTAAGTACTTTAAAAAAAACTGTAAATAGTAATCAAGATGTAAGTAACCAACCGCCCCAAACAAAACAAGACTGCACTGATGTTGTGCATCTTTCTTTATACTTTGATGGAACTGGCAATAACTTTGAAAAGGACCAGAATAAAGAAAAACTCGCTAATCCAGCGAAGTTGTGGCATAACGCTCAATCCTACGCAATATTTGAGAGAAAAAAAAATCGATTGAGGATTCAAGTTAGTCATCCTATTTATGTTTCTGGGGTCGGAACCCCATTTAATGGTGAGCTCAATAAAGTCGAAAAAAGAATAGCCACAGGGCAAGATCATGAGCTTACTGGTGGGGTAACAGGGATTGGTGGTAGAAGACGGTTAAAATATGGTGAAAATCAAATCAGTAAAAGCTTAGAGGACACCTTAAAACAAAAAATTGCTCAAGCAGAAGCAAAGCTAAAACCTCAAGTTGAAGCACGAAAAAATGAGGCCATAGTTAAAATGGAGACGAAGCTAAATGAGCATCGTCTAATTAAAAAAATTAATTTATCTATTTTCGGCTTCTCACGTGGGGCTGCGCTGGCACGGGTATTTTCTAATGAAATGATTTGGAAAACTGAAACTGAGGATTTAAGCCTAAAGTATCAAATATCAGGTCAAGTAGAACCTGCACCGATGGAAATTCAGTTTTTAGGCATATTTGATACTGTTGCATCTTTTGGTTTACCGGCGACCAATATGTCAAATAAATTTAGTTTCAAAGGTCGAGACATGGTAGTCGATCCAAGAGTAAAAAATTGTGTGCATCAAGTTGCGGGGAATGAATTACGCTTTGCCTTTCCTGTAGATTCAATTTGTTTAGATGGTAAATTAGCTAACCCAAAAACATGGAAAGAAATAGTCTATCCTGGGATGCATTCCGATGTAGGTGGTGGCTATGAGCCGAATTCACAAACAATTAGTAATAATTTCGCACGTATACCTTTAAAACATATGCTAGATGAGGCAGTATCTTCTAATGTTAAAATGTTTGATTTTATCAATTTACAAAATAAACAATCGCAACTCTTTAAAGATGAATTTCATATAGAAGATAAAACCCAGCAACTTTTCGAAGCCGTTCAAAAAGCAGTAGGAGTCTCGACAGGTAACGTAAAAAAAGACATCATAAATTATATGAAACTTCATTATGGTGCCTATGGAACTTTACATCGTCAACGACAACAATATTTAGCAGCAGGTAAATCAAAAGAAGATCCAGCCTTTCTTTCAGTCAGCCAAATTGCTAGAAGAGAGGGCTTTTCATTGCCAACGGGCCCTGCAGATATGGCCACTGAAGTTGAAAGAGTTAAAGCAGCTAAAAATTTCACCACATTTGATCAATCTAATTTAACAGGTATAAAACACGTATTTAGAATTATTTATCCATTTGCTAAAGCTTATGAGTTTCTAGTCGATATAGATGATTGGGAATTACAGAGTTGGGAAAAAAATGTTTCACAAGAAGCAGTAGATTTTTATTCAAGCTATGTACACGATTCGAAATATGGTTTCATCTATAATGCAGAGCCATTTAGTTACTTTAGACAACGAACGGTATATGAATCAAAACGAAGTTGGAAAGGTAAAAGAGTCGATAAAAAATTAGGGCCTATCCACGAACAAATAGCTTATGAAAATAATGAATTTGAAAAAACTCAGAATAATTAGTTTTGAAAGGTAATAAAAAATCTGTATATGAGAATCCCTTATTCAATAAATTAAATATTAGATAGTTCGGCCATCAGCAAGATCAAGTATAACGCACATAATATTCTGTGAAGGATGTTTAATGTCACAGGTCTTACAGCGTGCGCAGTTGGCTGTATCAATGATGAGTAAAAAAAATAATAAGTGTTTAAATAGATCTCTTTCATAAATCAAAAAACGATCTTCTTTTTGGTTAATATT
>NZ_QMBM01000001.1:2268287-2280182 GCF_003289665.1 Acinetobacter sp. SM1B | reverse complement strand
ATCTACAACTTGGAACTGAGCAAAAAATGATTTATGAAAGAGGTCTATTAAAAAAGCATCCATCTGGATGCTTTTTATTTTAAGGATTCACTCCGACCGGATGCCGATACCAGCTTTCAATAAATAACGCTGCTGCAATACTGTCAGCAGCTAACTTTTTAGCCCGGCCTTGAGTCTGATAACTCTCTAATTCATCCCGCGCTTCACGTGTAGTGAGACGTTCATCGACCATCAAGGTTTCAATATTGGTTTGATGACGTAAACGGCGGGCAAATTTGCGTGCACGCGCAGAAAGTTCAGATTCTGTATCATCCATATTCAGCGGCAGGCCGACTAAAAATAAAGTCGGTTGATATTGCTTGACGATTTTCAGTAATGTATCCCAGTTGGGAATTCCATCTTTCATCGGGAACAAGGCAAGAGGATTAGCACTTTCAATCAGGGATTGTCCAACCGCCATGCCCATTTTTTGTGTACCAAAGTCAAACGCCATAATCATCTGTGGCGCGTTTACATCAGGCATGTCCAATCTCAGAAGACAACCAGTTCCGATCTACGCCCATCTTTTTATAGGCAGCATCCCAACGGTCGTCATAAGGTAAATTAAAAATTAAATCCATATCAGATTCACAGATCAGCCACTCACCTTTGGCAATTTCTTTTTCCAACTGGCCTTTACCCCAGCTGGCATAGCCAAGTGCAATCTGGTAACGTCCGACACCTTGGTTATGGGCGATGGCATCTAGAATATCCTTGGATGTGGTAATACAGACATTTTCACCGACGGCAATTGAAGAATGCCAGGTAGGCTGACCGGTGTGCAGCACAAAACCGGCTTCAGGTCGCAATGGGCCCCCTTGCAACACTTCATGAGGATTGACATTATCTGCTTCGATTTCAAGATCATTCAATAATTCTTTAATCTGAATGCCTGCAGGTCGATTAATAATGATGCCTTGCGCTCCATCTTCGTCATGTCGTGCGAGATAAATGACCGTGTTGGCAAAAAAATCGTCACGCATTTCTGGTGGAGCAATCAGACAACGGTGTGTCAAATATTGTTTGTTCACCGAAAAGCTTCTCCTTAAAATCAATTTCTTGGCAAAGAAATCGTGTGATCTTCACCTTTAACTTACTAGAGCTTTGTTAATTCACCAACAGTTTTTTGTGAGCATTGTAATATTTTTAAACATGCTGAAACTTTAGCTGACGTAATTGACGCGCGTGTTGCAGTGTTGTTTCATTAATTTCCACACCGCCTGTCATTCGTGCAAGCTCTTGAATACGTTCGTCTTCTTTCAAATCAAGAATTGTGCTGCTAGCCGGATCGGTTTGCTGCTTTTTCACCAGCAGATGCTGATCAGACTGTGCTGCGACCTGTGCCTGATGGGTGATACACAGAATTTGTACATGCTGCGCCAGATCGGCCAACAGACGTCCTACAATTTCCGCCGTACCCCCACTGATGCCGACATCAATCTCATCAAAGACCAGAACTTCAGCTTCAGTTTTTTCAGCATTCATCACTTGCATTACCAGTGCAATACGGGACAGTTCACCACCGGATGCCACGCGTGCCAGTGGCTGTGCCGGAATACCTTTATTGGCAGTAAATAGCAGCTGAATAAAGCTCAAGCCTTCACTGTTTGGTTCATCGAGCGGTTCAAATTTAAATTCAAAATAGGCTTCTGGCAGGGCAAGCTGTTTGACCTGTTCCGTCAGTTGTTTCGCCAATGGACCAGCTGCTTCACGACGAATCTCATCCAGATGCTGTGCTTTGGCCAGAAACTCCTGATAAGACAATTCGACTTGTTCCGCCAATGTTTCTGGATCTTCGAGTTGATGCAATTGTGCTAGTTCAGCCTGCCAGGTTTCATACTCTTCCTTCAATAATTCAGGTTGGGTACGGTATTTACGTGCCAGACGGTGAAACACTTCAAGTTGTGAATTCAGCTCTTCCATACGTTCAGGATCAAAACTTTGACGATCCATAAAATGACGCAGGTTGGCTGTAGCATCTTCAATTTCACTCTGCGCATTGAGCAAAGAGGTGTAGATTTCAGAAAGCTGCTCACTGCGACCAGCATGGGATTCTACACGACGCAGGATAGAAGAAAGCTCCTGATTAATATTCTGTTCCGCTTCATCCAAGCCATTCAGACTATAGACACAGTCCTGCATGATCGCTTCATGATGAGAGAGACGATCAAATTCCTGTTCAATTTCCTGATAATCAATCTGTACTACATCTTCAAGTTCTTCGAGCTGTAGTTCCAGTGTTTCCATGCGCTGTTTACGGGTGGCTTGAGCATCAAGCGCTGCCTGATGCTGGCGGATATTTTTATGCCAAGTACTGTATGCATCACGAACTGCCTGGGCGGGCTCATAAAAATTATAATAACGGTCCAACCAGTGTTTTGGGTAAGGCGGCTCCAGTAGCTGTTGCTGGCTGTGCTGGCTATACAGTTGTACCAGTAAACGGCCAATTTCTTTCAGTTCAGACAGACTGCTTGGACGGCCATTAATCCATGCCTTGCTACGTCCCGTAGCAAAAATCACCCGACGTAGATGGATTTCACCCGACTCATCATCCAGTTCATGCTCTTTAAGCCAAAGCGCTTCGGGACTATTGTCCTGATAACTGAAGGTTGCTGTCACATCGGCTTTTTCTGAACCATAGCGCACATAGTTGGTATCGGTGCGTTCACCCAGACAGGCCGAGAGGGCGTCCAGCAACAAAGATTTACCAGCGCCGGTCTCGCCGGTGAGCACGTTAAAACCTTGATGAATATCAATGGCCAGGTGGTCAGCTAAGGCAAAGTTGATCAGAGTTAAATGTGTCAGCATACACGCATCCAAGCTGCGAAAAGTTTGATTGAAATCAAGTAGGATCTGATATGCATCAGATCATGTATGTCATTATAAATCAGGATGAAACCCTTTGATTCTATCTTATATTATGGTCAATGATACAAGCAGATTTTGTAGTATTGTCAGTATGCACGACTAAAGCAGGTCAATCTTCCCACAAAATTGATTACTCCCTATAGTTCAGCGAATCCTACTAAATTTGATTTTGCATGGCAGAATTGTTCATCCTCCTTTAAGTCACTTTATTTATATATTTGCTTATTGAATATATGTACAAAATATATACAGAAAATTTTAAGCTGAGCCAGGCAAACTTCGATTGATTAGTTAGGAATGCGCATTTAAACTACAGCCATTCCAATATTATAAAACCCGTGCTCTGGAGATAAACGGATGTCAGCTCAGTTTGACCATGTTTCAGTACTTAAGAAATCAAATGTATATTTTGGCGGTCTGTGCATCAGCCATGTGGTTCAGTTTGAAGATGGTACGAAAAAAACCCTGGGAGTCATTCTACCGACTGAAACCCCACTTACATTTGAAACACATGTACCTGAGCGTATGGAAATCATTTCCGGTGAGTGCAGATTGCAGATAGTGAAGAAAGCGAACTGTTCCGTGCTGGCCAGTCTTTCTACGTGCCAGGCAATAGCCGTTTCAAAATCGAAACTGATGATGTATTAGATTACGTTTGTCATTTTGAAGGCTGATTTTATTATTTCATCTCCCTAACCGGACTGAAGCTGATCAGGAAATTTTCTGCCGAATCGGTTAAACTTCATTTATACAGGAATCCTGTGAAGCTGGCTTTGCAGGATTTTTCTTTTGCAGCATATTTCCCAAATTAATTTAGAGGTCGTTCATGGCTAAACCTGAGTATTTTTATGGCGTACATTCAGTTGAGTCATTACTGGAGCTTGAGCCTGAACGCGTCCTGACGCTGTTTACTCTGAAAGGTCGTGATGATCAGCGCTTAAAGCGTGTATTAGAGCTTGCTGAACCGTTTGGGATTAGTGTGCAACAGGCTAGTCGCGACAAACTGGAAAAACTGGCAGGTTTACCGTTCCATCAGGGGGTGGTAGCAGCAGTACGTCCGCATCCAATTTTAAATGAAAAAGATTTAGAAGAGCTTTTAAAACAAGATTCGCAAGCACTTTTATTAGCGCTTGACCAAGTCACCGATCCGCATAATCTCGGTGCCTGTATCCGTACGGCAGCAGCCATGGGTGTTGTGGCTGTAATCGTGCCACGTGACCGTTCTGCAAGTTTGACACCGACAGCGCGTAAAGTCGCAGCCGGTGGTGCCGAAAAAGTTAAATTTATTCAGGTCACTAATCTGGCACGTACTCTGGGGCAGATCAAAGACGACTTTAATGTCCGCGTTGTGGGGACTATGCTGGATGAGAAAGCATTACCAATTCAGCAATTTGATTTTACTGGTACTGGTGTCTGCGTGGTAATGGGGGCGGAAGATACCGGTCTGCGTCCAATTACGCAAAGTCAGTGTGATCAAACGGTTTATATTCCGATGGCAGGCAACTTGCAAAGTTTAAATGTAAGTGTTGCAACAGGTATGGCTTTATATGAAGCCTGCCGTCAGCGTAATGCTTAACCCCTGATGAGATTATCCACACGTGCACAAGGTTATTTTTTCCTCTTAACGACCATGTGTATCTGGGGCGGTTTTACTTTAACCGCTCGCCTGAATGCAATCTGGCATATCAGTGCCTGGGATATCGTCGCACTACGCTTCTCTCTGGCTTTTCTGATTCTCATGCCGATTTTAATCTATCGTAAAGAGGCTTCTTTTTTACTGAAAAAAGAATCTTTTATCCTGGCTATGATCGGTGGAGTGGTGTATTGCCTGTTTGCTTATAGCGCATTCCATTACGCACCGACTGCCCATGCCGCCATTTTTTTGAATGGCTGCATACCGTTGTGTACCGCAGTGATGGCTTACTTTCTGATGAATCAGGCTTTTGATAAACATACCTGGATCAGTCTGAGCATTATGATCGGGGTGCTGTGTCTGATGAGCGTACTGATGTATCAGGAAACAGGTGTGGCCTTTGGGGCAGGGGATGTCCTGTTTTTCATCAGTGCGATTTTATGGGGGATATTTACGGTGTTGTTACGTAAATATCAACTGTCTGCCTGGCAAGCCATGTGTGGCGTGGCAATTTGGTCGGCTGTGGTGTATGTACCAATTTATCTGCTGTTCTTACCTAAAAATTTAACTGTACCTGAGCCCCACCATTTACTATTTCAAACACTTTTCCACGGGGTGTTTGTGGTTATTATTGCGACTCTAACTTATGTGGAAGCGATTAAGCGGCTTGGCGCATTTAAAGCAGGTAGTATTACCAATCTGGCACCTTTTATTGCGGCTATTCTGGCAGTGCCCTTGTTGAATGAAACGCTGAGTCTGGCGATGGTCTGTGGTCTGATCGGGATGGCAATCGGTGCCTTGCAGCCATGGCGCTGGCTGCAACATCAGGACAGTTTGGCCATTAAACTTGAAGAACAAAAAAAGCAGTCTTGATGACTGCTTTTTTTATTAGTTCAGAGCCCTTTGCAAATATTGTTCATGTAGAGGCTGTAGATGCGCATATAAGTGCTCCAGATGGCCATCATTTAATACGATATCATCCGCCAGTTGCTGTTTTTGTTCACGAGGCATCTGAGCAGCAATAATGCGATGAATCTGTTCAATATTTTGATCATCACGCTGTGCAGCACGCTGGATCTGCAACTCAATCGAAGCATCAATCAGTAAGGTATGGTCGGTAAGTTCATGCTGATTGGTTTCAAACAGCAGAGGAGACACCAGAATCACATAAGGACTTTGTGCATCCTGTAATTGCTGAATAATCGATTGGCGAATTGCGGGATGAGTAATGCTTTCTAAGATTCTACGGGCATCATTGGATTGGAAAATATGTTCGCGTAAAGCACGACGGTTTAAGGTACCATCTTCCTGTAATACCCAGTCACCAAAAGCTTGCTGAATTTGTAGCAGTGCTGGCTGACCGACTTCGACAATCTCGCGTGCCACAACATCAGCATCCACAACCACAATACCATGCTGTTCAAACCATTGACTGGCAGCAGATTTGCCGCTGCCAATACCACCTGTCAGACCTAGTGTAAATTTCAAATTATTGACCTAAATAGACTTTCATAATCTGCTCGCCCCACAGGAAAGCGATCCAGCCGGCAATGGCAATATAAGGACCAAAAGCAAAAGGCTGATTTTCCTTACGTACTTTTAACAGAATAATGCCAATAATTGCACCAACGAGTGATGACAATAATACAACTAGTGGCAACATTAACGGTCCCATCCAGGCACCTAAAGCAGCCAGCAATTTAAAGTCACCATAACCCATGCCTTCTTTACCAGTTACTATTTTGAACAGGTAGTACACGACCCATAAACACAGGAAGCCGATGATATAACCCCAGATGGCTGAAGTTGGTGAGGTGTAAATTGCATAGCTATTTACCCCTAAGCCTAAAGCTGCAAGCGGAAGGGTATAGCGATCTGGAAGCAGCTGGGTATCAAAGTCAATAAAGGTTAGTGCAATGAGAATATAAGTCAGCACCAGACCGAACAACATTTGTACTGTAGGACCAAATACAGCCAAAACGGTCAATGCACAAACTGCTGTTAGAATTTCAATGAATGGATAACGGGCACTAATTGGGTTTTGACAGTTCGCACATTTGCCGCGCAAGGCTAACCAGCTGATCACGGGGATATTTTGATACCAGCGAATTGATGTATGACATTTTGGACAGGTCGACGCAGGTTTACTTAATGTGAGCTTGCTTTCATCAATGATCGGTTGATCAGGGTGTAAAAACAGCTGGCAGTCGTTACGCCATTCCTGTTCCATCATTTTAGGGATGCGGTAAATTACCACATTCAGGAAACTACCGATACAGAGACTAAAAAGCCCGACTGCAATATAGAGCGCAGTCGGGTTTTGAGTGAAATATAAAATAAGATCTTGCATTAAACCACGGAACCCATCTGGAAAATCGGCAGGTACATTGCAATAACAAGACCACCTACAAGCACACCAAGAACGGCCATAATCAATGGCTCCATCATGGAGGTCAAACCATCAACGGCATTATCGACTTCATTTTCATAATGGGTCGCAACTTTATCCAGCATGGCATCTAGTGCACCAGATTCTTCACCAATCGAGACCATTTGCACGGCCATAGAAGGAAACTTATTGGTAACACGCATGGCGAATTGCAGTTGTTGGCCAGTAGCAACATCCTCACGAATTTTCATTACCGCATCTTCATAAACTACATTATTGGTCGCGCCTGCAGTTGATTCCAGTGCATCAATTAATGGAACACCAGCAGCAAAAGTCGTTGCCAGAGTACGACTATAACGGGCAATAATCGCCTTATACACCAGATCACCGAAGATAGGTGCTTTTAGTGCAGCCTTGTCTAAAAAGTCACGGAATTTTTTACTGCGTTTTTTCGCTTCCAGGAAAGCAGTAATGACTACACCAATCCCAATGATCAGCAGGAACCAGTATTTCTGCATCCATTCAGACATATTGACTACCATTTTTGTAAATGCTGGCAAGTCTGCACCAAATGACGAGAAGAGATCCTGGAAGACTGGAACGACTTTAACCATCAAAATAATCGTAACAATAATTGCAACAACAACCACTGTTGCTGGGTATTTCATGGCTTTTTTAATTTTTTGCTTTAACAGTTCACTTTTTTCTTTATAAATCGCAACACGATCCAGCATAGTCTCTAAAGCACCCGATTGTTCACCGGATTCAACCAGCGAACAGAATAGCTTATCAAAGTATTGAGGATACTTGCGCAGTGCACCTGCAAAGGTATTTCCGCCCTCAACCTCACCTTTAATCCCGAGTACAACCTCGCGCATTGAAGGATTTTCAAGGCCTTCCGCCACAATTTCAAAGCCTTGTACGAGTGGTACACCGGCTTTCATCATGGTAGCAAGCTGACGGGTAAAAATGGTAATATCCAGTGTGGTCACTTTTTTCTTCATCAGGCCTTCAAGAATATTCTTCTTTTTTTCTCGAATACTCTTGATACTGATACCCTGCTTACGCAATGTGACCTTGGCCAAGGCGAGGTTACGTGCAGGTATTTCCCCTTTAATCTTTATACCTTTACGGTCTACCCCTTCATAGGTAAAGGTCGGCATCATTTGACCTTTTTTCACTGAAGCCATGAGTTTATCCTTATTTTATAGCAGCACCTGATCATTCGCTGGTAACACGATTGACTTCCTGAAGAGAAGTCACCCCCTGCATTACCTTTAATAACCCTGATCGGCGTAAATTGTTAAAACCTGCGCGTGCGGAAGCTTCGGCAATCTCAATTGCATTGCCATCTTCCATAATAATACGTGAAATCTCTGGTGTCACTTTCATGACTTCATAAATACCGACTCGACCTTTATACCCTTCACGACATTCGTTACATCCGACAGGTTCAAAAATATTAAATTCCGGATTCTGTAAATCATCATCGCTAAAGCCCATTTCAAGCAGGCTCTGACGTGGAATATCTGCCGGTTTTTTGCAATGTGGACAAAGGCGACGCGCCAAACGCTGAGCAATAACCAAATTCACCGAGGTGGCAATGTTAAATGATGGCACACCCATATTACGTAAACGGGTCAGGGTTTCTGGTGCGCTGTTGGTATGTAGTGTTGACATCACCATATGACCTGTTTGTGCTGCCTTGATTGCAATCTCTGCAGTTTCCAGGTCACGGATCTCACCGACCATGACAATATCAGGATCCTGGCGCAGGAATGATTTCAATGCAGCAGAGAAGGTTAGGCCAACTTTATTATTGACGTTAACCTGGTTGATCCCTTGCAGGTTAATTTCGACTGGATCTTCAGCAGTTGAAATATTCGTGTCTTCACGATTCAGGATATTTAAACCGGTATAAAGAGATACAGTTTTACCAGAGCCTGTCGGACCGGTAATTAACAGCATACCTTGAGGCTTATCTAGTGCCTCCATAAATAAGGCTTTTTGATCAGGCTCATACCCCAAAGCATCAATACCTAGCATGGCACTCGATGGATCCAGAATACGCAGTACCAGTTTTTCCCCAAACAGGGTTGGGAGTGAGTTGACACGGAAGTCAATGGCCTTATTTTTAGAAAGTTTTAACTTGATCCGGCCATCTTGAGGCACACGCTTCTCGGAAATATCCATTTGTGACATAACTTTAAGACGTGAAGCCAGACGTGTTGCAAGCTGTAAAGGTGGCGTGGCGATTTGACGCAAGACCCCGTCGACTCGGTAACGCACACGGTACATTTTTTCATACGGTTCAAAGTGTAAATCAGATGCACCCATACGGATTGCATCAATCAGTAACTTATTAATATATTTAACAATGGGTGCTTCATCACCTTTATTGTCATTCTCATCATCTTTATTCGGGTCAGAGCTATCGATATCAACATCTAGATCAAAATCATCATCAAATTCAAAAGTGCTTTCTTCAGTAAAATTCTGCTCGATCAGTTTTTCGAGTTTATTATGTTCAACAATAATGGTTTCAATATTCAGCTTGGTCGCGAAACGGACAGCATCAATTGCTTCGATATTGGTCGGGTTACTGGTCGCGATAAACAGAATATTGCTATTTTTAAAGATCGGCAGCACGCGGTGTTTGGTAATAATCTTTTCATCAAAATCTTCGCGTACGATCAGGGCAGGATCATAAGCACTGATGTCAAATAGCGGTTCACCGAATTCAAGAGAAATCGTTTCTGCGATTTTGGTTGGCGAGAGGCGGTGATGTTCAATCAGATAGGGAACAATATCAATTTTATCTTTTTTGGCACTACTCAAAGCACCCTGCATATCTTCTGCAGATATAACCCCTTCATCGACAAGTCGACGAATAAACCCCGTAAATCTTGGAGATCCCTGAATTGCTGTCATGCTCTAATATGCCCGTGAATCAAAATTGTTTTAATTGCTTTATCAAAATTATACGTTGCTTGCGTAAAATTACCATAGCGTAAAATGCTGCCTTCTTCCCATTAATATTCAAAATACTGAATGAATCCTAAGAAGTGATCCCCATAATCTCAAGTGATAACAAAAAATGAGCAGTTTGAACAGACCTGACATTGAAAATGCCGCAAGAAAACTCTTCTTCAAATTTTCTAATTCCGTGTAGAATGTGCCCAATTAAAGATAGGTATTCAGAATAGGTTGTTTATGTCGTTGTCGACGATTACCCCATGGGTAGTGGGTAACTGGAAAATGAACCCGCTGCAGACAGATGCGCAGACATTGCTTCGTGGGGTGAAAGATTTACTTGAATCTACACCGATTTCAGCAGAAAAGTGTCATTTAGGCGTAGCACCTGTAGCAATTGCACTAACTCAGGTTGAGGCTGAAATGGCTTCTGCCGTTCGTCCGGTTTATACCGTTGCTCAGGATGTATCTCGTATTGCAGGCATGGGCGCCTATACGGGCGAAGTGAGTGCAGAACTGCTGGCAGACAGTGGTATTGGTTATGTTCTGGTAGGACACTCTGAGCGTCGTGAAATCTTTGGTGAGTCACGAGAGATTCTCAATACCAAAATCAAAAATGCTTTAAATGCAGGTTTGACTGTGATTTATTGTGTAGGTGAAAGTCTGGAACAGCGTGAAGCCGGTCAGGCGGAAGCTGTGGTATTGCAGCAAATCTGTGATATCGCGGCTGTAGTTGAAGCAGAGCAATGGAAGAATATTGTAATTGCCTATGAACCGATCTGGGCGATTGGTACTGGTAAAACTGCTTCTCCGGAAGATGCACAAGCGATGCATGCTCAGATCCGTCAAGGTCTAAAACAGATTACTGGTTATGGTGAAACCACTGCAATTCTGTATGGTGGTAGTGTTAAACCTGAAAATGCAGTAGAGTTGGCAGCCTGTCCTGATATCAATGGGGCACTGGTGGGTGGTGCATCACTCAATGCCGAGTCATTTCATAAAATTGCCCAGGCATTTGCAAATACACAATAATTAGGAGTTCAGCATGCAAACTTTTGTGCTGGTAGTACATATTATCTTAGCGATTTTGATGATTGTCTTGATTTTAGTTCAGCATGGTAAAGGTGCAGATGCTGGTGCATCTTTCGGTGGTGGCGGTGCTGCGACTGTTTTTGGTGCTTCAGGTTCAGGTAATTTCCTGACCCGTTTGACTGCAGTATTTACGGCATTGTTCTTTATTACCAGCTTGACTTTAGCGGTATTTGCCAAAAAGCAGACCACAGATGCTTATACTCTGAATAGCGTTCCAACGACTCAGACTGCACCTGCTCAATCGACTGAAACTTCACCAACTGCACCAAAAACTGGTGAATAATTTCGCCAAAGGCTTTCTTTTTGTGCATGATGCGAATAGAATGCCTGCAGCTGCGGTGGTGGTGGAATTGGTAGACACGCTACCTTGAGGTGGTAGTGCTTTCGGGCGTGGGGGTTCAAGTCCCCCCTTCCGCACCAACTTATAATCCAGAACATAAGTTGGTGTATTCAGCTAAAAAACTTCTGTTGTTGCGGGATGGAGCAGTCTGGTAGCTCGTCGGGCTCATAACCCGAAGGTCGTTGGTTCAAATCCAGCTCCCGCTACCAATCAATCCTTTTATAAAGACGCAAACTTTAAAGAGGCAACTTGAAACCAGTTTTAAGTTGAGAAGAGTTATTTGCATGTTGTTGCGGGATGGAGCAGTCTGGTAGCTCGTCGGGCTCATAACCCGAAGGTCGTTGGTTCAAATCCAGCTCCCGCTACCACTTTTTGGAAAGTGTGGTTTCGTTATTTTAATCAGTTGCAAGCTCGTCGGGCTCAACTCTTTATAAAATCTCGAAGATCGTTGGATTAAAGTCCAGTGAGCGCTACCAATTTTTCAGCGACAAAAGACCAACATATCGATAGAGATAGTTTTGATTGAAAACTTATCGTCTTTTGTATATAATTTTTGCACGT
>NZ_QMBM01000001.1:2209704-2268277 GCF_003289665.1 Acinetobacter sp. SM1B | reverse complement strand
CGGGCTCATAACCCGAAGGTCGTTGGTTCAAATCCAGCTCCCGCTACCAAGTTTCTTAAAAGAGGCTCACAACTATGGTGGGCCTTTTTGCACAGTGGGATTTGAAAAAATCCGAAATTGTGCATTAATTGGGGCGATTTACGCCCTTTTTTATTGGCTATCGTGTAGTGTCGACAAAATTTGGTCATATCTCCATGTTTCACTACTACTATAGTTTGTATTGGTTTGTAGTGGTCAAATAGATCATAAAATCGCACCAGATGACGAGAGTAAATGAAGCTATCAAATAAAACTCAAGCACTTCAGGACTTGATTGCACCTGCAGTTGAAGCCTGTGATGTAGATCTTTGGGGAATTGAATTTGTTCCTCAGGGTAAACGTTCTCTATTACGTATTTATATCGACAAGCCAGTCGATCCAACTGCTGAACCGGTCATCAATGAAGACGGTGAAGTGGAGCAGGGCCGCGGAATTGGTGTGCAGGACTGCGTACGCGTCACCCAACAGGTGGGCGCGATGCTAGACGTACATGATCCGATTTCAGGTGAATATGCACTTGAAGTGTCGTCTCCAGGCTGGGACCGTCCATTCTTCCAGCTTCAGCAAATGGCAGATTATATCGGTCAGACCGTTGCCTTACGTCTGATTAGTGCGGTGGACAACCGTCGTAAATTCCAGGCAAAACTGGTTGCAGTCGACCTTGAAAATGAAATGATTCAGGTAGAAGTAGAAAAGCAGCAGGTTCTGGACATCGACAGTCACAATATCGATAAAGCAAATTTGGTCTATCAAGATTAACTAAATCAATAAGAATCTGAACGAATAGGTGACATATGGCACGTGAAATTCTTACCGTCGTTGAAACGGTTAGTAACGAAAAAGGTGTACCTCGTGAAGCAATTTTTGAAGCACTAGAACAAGCTTTAGTTGCAGCGACCAAGAAAAAGTTCTACGAAGGAACTAACTCGGAAGAAGCACGTTTACGTGTAGAAATCGATCGTAAAACTGGAGACTACCGTACTTTCCGTCAATGGGAAGTGGTTGCAGACGAAGATCATGAAATGCCAGCCTGTCAGGATGCCATCTCTGATGTTGATCCGGCAAAATGGTCAATCGGTGACATTCGTGAGCTGGAAGTTGAGTCAATCGATTTCGGTCGTATTGCTGCGCAGATTGCTAAACAGGTGATTGTACAAAAGATTCGTGAAGCAGAACGTGCACTGGTTGCTGATGCTTATGAATCTAAAGTCGGTGAGCTGATCTATGGTGAAGTGAAAAAACAAACCAAAGACGGTTTCATTATTGACTTAGGGGACAATGCTGAAGCATATCTTGCACGTGAAGAAATGATTCCGAAGGAAATCCTTCGCCCGAAACAACGCGTGAATGCGATTCTTTTCAATGTCAACCGTGAAGGTCGTGGTGCTCAGCTACAGCTTTCTCGTGCTAAACCTGAAATGCTGATCGCATTGATGAAAAAAGAGATTCCAGAAATCTCGGAAGAAATCATTGAAATCAAGGCAGCCGCACGCCAGCCAGGTGTACGTGCCAAAATCGCAGTGAAAACAAATGACCACCGTATTGATCCGGTTGGTGCTTGTATTGGTATGCGTGGTACACGTATCCAGGCAGTACAACAGGAACTCAATGGTGAGCGTATTGATGTCGTAGTATGGTCAGATGATCCTGCTCAGTACATCGCAAGCGCACTTGAACCAGCAGATGTATCCAGTATTGTTATCGATGAAGATGCACGTACTGCAGACATCATTTTCGCAACGAGTGATCAGTTGGCTCGTGCGATTGGTTCACAGGGTCAGAACGTTCGTCTGGCATCGGAACTGACTGGCTACAAGTTGGATATGATGCTGGAAGAAGAATACTACGCACGTCAACAAAGCGAAGCGCAAAAATACCTGGACATGTTTGTAACACGTCTGGATATTGCTGAAGATTTGGCTATGGCGTTGGTAGAAATGGGCTTCACCTCGCTTGAAGAAATTGCATACGTACCTGCAGAAACGTTTGATGAAATCGAACTGGATGCGGAACTGGTTGAACTACTGCAAAGCCGTGCAAAAGAAGTTGCACTTGCTGATGCATTACAACAGCAAGAAAACGTACAAGCGCCAAGTGAAGAACTTGTTGCAATGGATGGCATGACAGCAGAGATCGCGCAAGCTCTAGCAGCTCGTGGTGTGGTAACAGTGGATGACCTTGCAGATCAGGCAACTGACGATATCGCAGATATTGAAGGTTTAGGCGCTGAAAAAGCGGGTCAGCTCATTATGAAAGCGCGCGAATCATGGTTTAACTAGGAGGTAGTATATGACGGACAAGTCGATTAAAGAGTTAGCCCTCAAATTGGGTCGCCCAGTTGAGAAGCTCCTGGAACAGGTTCGTGAGGCAGGTTTACCACAGCGCAAATCTGACGAAATTATTACCGCCGAACAACAAGATCACCTGATGAGCCATGTGAAAAAATCACAAGGTTCGGATGGTCATGCAGGACAAATCACGTTGAAACGTAAAACGACCAGTACGGCTAAAGTAGCCAGTACTTCGGGTAAGGCAAAAACCATTAATGTAGAAGTTCGCAAGAAACATACATTTACTAAGCCTGATCCAGAACAGATCAAAGCAGAAGCACTGGCAAAAGCGCAAGCTGAACAGCAAGCAAAAGCTGAAGCTGAGCAAAAAACAGCAGCGCCGAAGCCAGCTGACGCACCAAAACCAGGTGCAAACAATGCCAGCAAAGCATTAGAAGCAATGCGTGCTGCTGCGAAACAAACCAGCGACAAGCAGGAAGTTTCTAAAGCGGCTGTAGTTGTAAAACGCAAATCTACAAACAAACCAATTGTGAAGCAGGTTGTTAAACCGACTGAAACTGCTGAACAGAAAAAAGCACGTGAAGCGCAAGCAGCACAACTCAAAGCTGTTGAAGAAGCTGCACGTCGTAAGGCTGCTGAAGAAGCGCAACAACGTACGCTTGAACAAATGCGTCAAATGGCGTCTAAGTACACAGCGGAAGATACAACAGCAACGATTCGTGTTGTTGATGATTCTCCTCTTGCTGCTGGTCTGGTTGGTCAAGCATACGAAGACTCTTTCGCAAAAGAAGACCGTGAAATTAAACGTGGTACGAACACGAATAATACTCGCTCATCTAAGAAAGGCGGTCGTCGTGGTGAAGAGCAATCTTTCCGTGATAACTCACATAAACGTGGTCTGAAAACAAGTCAATCGAACAAACATGGCTTCGAAAAACCTGTTAAGAAACAAGTTTATGATGTTGAAATCGGTGAAACGATTGTTGTTGCTGACCTGGCTGCGAAAATGGCAGTTAAAGTTCGTGAAGTTATCAAATCACTGATGAAAATGGGTGAACTGGTTACTCAGAACCAGGCGATTGACCAGGAAGTTGCTGCGCTGATCGTTGAAGAAATGGGCCATAATCCGGTACTGGTTTCTGAAACTGCAGCAGAAGATACGCTGATGGAGCAAGCTGAAGAGGCGCGTGGTGTGCAATCTACACGTGCACCTGTTGTTACTATCATGGGTCACGTTGACCATGGTAAAACATCGCTGCTTGACCGTATTCGTCGTGCCAAAGTGGCTGCGGGTGAAGCGGGTGGTATTACACAGCATATCGGTGCCTACCACGTAACAACTGATAAAGGCATCATCACTTTCTTGGATACTCCGGGACACGCAGCATTTACAGCAATGCGTTCACGTGGTGCGAAAGCGACTGATATCGTGGTGTTAGTTGTGGCGGCAGATGATGGTGTAATGCCACAAACTGCTGAAGCAATTGACCATGCGCGTGCTGCGGGTACGCCAATCATCGTGGCGATCAACAAAATGGATAAAGAATCTGCTGATCCAGATCGCGTATTGAATGAATTGACGACCAAAGAAATCGTGCCTGAACAGTGGGGCGGTGACGTTCCTGTGGCCATGGTTTCTGCGCACACTGGTGCCGGTATCGACGAGCTTCTTGATCTGATTTTAATTCAGGCTGAACTTCTAGAGCTTAAAGCTTCTGAAGAAGGTGCTGCACAAGGTGTGGTTATTGAAGCACGTGTTGATAACTCTCGTGGTGCAGTAACGTCAATCCTTGTACAAAACGGTACCTTGAAAGTAGGTGATCTTGTTCTTGCAGGTTCATCATACGGCCGCGTTCGTGCCATGACAGATGAAAACGGTAAACGTATTCAATCTGCAGGTCCTTCGATTCCAGTGGAAATCTTGGGTCTTCCAGAAGCGCCAATGGCAGGTGACGAAGTTCTTGTTGTGAATGACGAGAAAAAAGCACGTGAAGTTGCTGATGCGCGTATGGATCGTGAACGTCAAAAACGTCTTGAGCGTCAATCTGCAATGCGTCTTGAGAACATCATGGCATCAATGGGCAAGAAAGATGTGCCGATTGTGAATGTGGTTCTGAAAACTGATGTACGTGGTACATTGGAAGCATTACACGTTGCGCTTGCTGACCTGGCAACCGACGAAGTTAAAGTACGTATTATTGGTTCAGGTGTAGGTGCAATCACCGAGTCTGACGTAACACTTGCTGAATCTTCTGAAGCTGTACTTCTAGGCTTTAACGTCCGTGCCGACAACACTGCCCGTCAAAAAGCAGATGCTGACAGTATCGATATCCGTTACTACTCAGTAATCTACCAATTGATCGACGATGTGAAAGCAGCCATGAGCGGTAAGCTTGCACCTGAACACCGTGAAACAATTCTTGGTGTTGCGCAAGTACGTGAAGTATTCCACTCTAGTAAATTTGGTGCAGCTGCGGGCTGTATGGTACTTGAGGGTACTTTACACCGTAACAAACCGATTCGCGTATTACGTGATGACGTAGTTGTGTTCCAGGGTGAACTTGAATCTCTACGTCGCTATAAAGAAGTGGTTGAAGAAGTTCGTGCCGGTATGGAATGTGGTCTTGCAGTGAAAGGCTATAAAGACATCAAACCTCTCGACAAGATCGAAGTGTATGATGTTCAACTGATTAAACGGAGTCTTTAATGGCGGGTAGTCAGCGTCTTAAGCGTATGGCTGATACAGTTCAGAGAGAACTCTCTGAACTGATTCGTCAGGAGCTTAAAGATCCACGTCTGGGTGGTCTAGTGACCATCTCGGCGGTGAAAGTCAGCCCTGATTTAGGCTATGCTGAAGTTTATGTGACTGTAATGGGTCGTGAACTGGGTGATGAGCAAAGTGAAGCGGCAAATAAAGAAACGCTGGATGTGTTAAACAAAGCGTCTGGTTTCTTGCGCCACGAACTAAGCCGTCGGATCAAGACACGTATTACGCCACGTCTGCGTTTCCATTACGACAAAACCAATGCATATGGTAACTATATGTTTGGTTTGATTGCAGAAGCGGTAAAAGATTTACCTCCTGCAGCACCTAAGCAAGATGAAGAATAAATCAGTGATGATAAAAAATGCCACCTTCGGGTGGCATTTTTTTGTCTATCATGTTTGAGCTTTTGCAATGTAAGCAAGGTTATATCCGATACGATGCTTTTCTTTAATGCCTGACTAATATTCTAGACCAAATCATCATGGGACTTTTTTTCATAACGACGTAAATTACGACGTTGGCGTTGCCACGGTAATGGACGATCTAAGGTTTCAGGCACATTGCCACTCATCGAACGTAAACGTAAATGAAGTGCGGCCTGCGCCATTAAATTGGCAGAAACAGGTGCGGTAATAAATGCAAATAGGGTGATTAATACTTCTGGAAAGCCAAATCGTCCTTCAAATGCCGCATAAATAATGGCTGCAATTAAGAAACTTCCCAGTCCTAAAGTGCTGGATTTTGTAGGGGCATGCAGTCGCATAAATAAGTCGGGCAGGCGAACCATACCGATGCCGCCCACTAACATGAAAAATGCACCAATGATTAAAAAGAATGACACTAAAATTTCCATGAGTAATTGCATGTTCATTCTCCTTAATCAATCACATGACCACTGGTGAAATAACGCGCCAGTGCTGCAGTAGACACAAAGCCTAGCATCGCCACCAATAATGCACCTTCAAATAAGGAGGTGGTGCTCCAATAGATACCCAGAACTACCACCAAGCAGGTTGCATTTAAAAATAAGGTATCCAAGGCCAACAGACGGTCCACAATTGAAGGGCCAATAATCAGACGGTATAGGCACATAAACATGGAAAGCGTGATCGCAACCATGCAGATTCCAAGTGCATAAGGCAGAATCATCATTGCTTTTCTCCTGACTGCGCACCAAAAATTTCAATTAGTGGTTTTTCATAACGATTTTTGATGTCTTGAATATCTACACTTTCATCTGTAGTGTTTAAGGCATGTACCAAAATATCGCCACGATCTTGGTCGATACCGGCAGTGACCGTGCCCGGTGTGGTGGTAATGATCATCGCCAGAATACTGTTGACCTGTTCGTGTTGTGTTTCGAGAGGGACACGGAACCATTTTGGCTGCATGCGATCTGTCGGGCCAAGTACCAGTTTAGCCACAAGAATATTAGAAATCATAATATCCCAGACCACCACAAAGAATAGGCGACTGGCTGCAGTCCAGTTGATGTCTGGTGTACGCGTGATAAAGGGCTGGATCAATTTAGGAATTAATAGTGCCAAAACCAGTGCCATCAACAGATTTCCTGCAGAAACACTATGCGCCAACATCAGCCAACTCAGTGCCACCAATACAGATACAAATGGATGGGGCAGCAGGTTGTCCCAAAACGAAGTTTTCGATGTCGTTTTTTGCATGTTTAGGGCTCCGCAGGTTTGAGTTGAGTATCGCTAGGTTGCTGCGCTTGCTCACGATTTTGCTGTTGAATTTGACGTTGTTTATAGTCAGAAATATGTTCACCTTCCAAGGTATTTGGATGAATCACGTATGGAATTAAATGTGCATTGGCATCGATTGCTTCGCCACCGTACTTGGTTTCAGGTAAGTACAATGGATCATAAGGTTGTACGCTAATCACATTTCCAGTACGGTCTTTTTTCAGAATCAATGCTTCATAGGCCGCATTATGTTGAATTTGCTGTGCAGTATTCAGCATATATTGTTGAATTGGATTGGCAAATACCACGTACAACACTAAACCCGTCAGGAGCAAATAAATGACACGGTCATTGCGGGGCGGAGCAATTGCAGGCAATGTCTGATATTCATCATAGGCTTTAGTTTGTATATCATCTTCAGGTTTGGTCGCGCGCCAAAATAAAATAAAGCCGACACGGGTGAACGCAATAATACTGAGCAAGCTGACCAAGAGAATGATGCCAATAATCCAGCCTTGATGTGCCATATTGGCAGTAGCTTGTAAAATAAAGACCTTGCCCAAAAAGCCACTAAACGGTGGTAAGCCCGCCATCATTAAGGCAATCATGAAGTACGTGATAGCCAGTACTTTATGTTGCTTCATTTGCGGGGCAATGTTGAAGTGATCTTTAAATGCGCCACGTTGAGAGGTAATCCAACCGCACAGCAAATAGAAAGCCGCTGCAATTAAGGTACTGTGTACCAAGTAATACAGTGCAGCTGACCATGCCTGTGTGTTCAGCATTGAAATAGCAATCAGGATGGTACCAATTGAAGACAGCATCATAAAACCGACAAAGCGACGTAAGCGCTCTGCACCAATCGCGCCAATGACCCCATACAGTGAGGTAATCAGACCAATCGGCAATAACCAGTCTTGTAGGATTTTATGGCTCAGTTCATCATCAAATACGGTTCCATTGACCCGTAAAATCGCATACACACCGACTTTGGTCATGATGGTGAACAAGGCTGCCACAGGAGTTGTTGCCACGGCATAGGTTTTAGGTAGCCAAAAACCGACAGGAAGCATGGCAGCTTTAATACCAAACACCACAAATAACAGTAAGCCACCTGCCACCGCAATTTTATGTGCATCAGCATCGAGTAGGGGAATCAGACGCGCCACATCGGTCATGTTTAAACTGCCGACACTGCCGTAAATCATTCCTAAGCCAATCAGGAAGAGGGCAGAGGCTAATAGGTTGATGGTGACGTAATGAATCCCGAGTTGAAAACGTGCTTTGCCTTGACCGTGCAATAACAACACATAAGAAGCGAGGAGTAATACCTCAAAGAATACGAACAGGTTAAATAAGTCACCTGTGAGGAATGCACCGCAAAGTCCCATGAGCAGGAAATGCACCATGGTGTGAAAATAGCGACCACGCTCATCCCATTTTTTGCTGGAAAACCAGAGCAATGGCAAGGCAAGTGAATAAGTCAGTACCAACATGAGGGCAGACAATTGATCTAGCACCAAAACAATGCCAAATGGTGCGGCCCATTCGCTCAAATTATAAATAATAATTTGTCCGCTGCTGACTTGGATTAAATAGCTGATCGCAGTGATTAAACCGAGCGTGGCAGAGATCAGACTAATGCCACGACGCCATGGCTGACGCCAGTCACGTGAGAGTGAACCAAAGCCCGGATTACCTAATAGCACCAAAATAAATGCGGTAAAGGTTGGAATTAAGATGCTAAAGATAGGTGAATGCTGTAGCCAAAATTGGAGGAAATCAGTCATTATGGCTCATCCTCGCGTGGGTCAAGCAGTGGATATTCTTCTTTGGCATCAACGTGGTCTGTCCCTGTTTCATAACGGCTACGCAGCGCCAATTGCACAATAAATGCAGTGGTGGCAAAGCCAATCACAATTGCAGTTAACACCAAGGCTTGCGGTAATGGGTCAGAGACTTTCGCGGCTTCAGTCAAAATTGCAGGCGCATTGATCTGAATACGCCCCATACTAAATAAGAAAATATTGACTGCATAACCAATCATCGCTAAACCCAAAACAACAGGAAAGGTACGGGCACGTAAAATTAAATAAATCCCTGTCGCGACTAACATCCCAATGGCAGACGCAATTAAAAACTCGATACTAATCATTGCATTATTCCTTTGGAAGTGGGCCAAACATGCCTGAGTGACGTGAATCGCCCAAGACCGAAATCATCAACATAACCGCGCCAACCACTGTGACATACACGCCCACATCAAATAAGGCGGCTGAAGCGAGGTGCATTTCACCAATGATTGGAGGATTGACATAAATATGTGCGCTAGTGAGGAAAGGACGTCCCCAGAACCATGCGGCAAGACCTGTCAGACCTGCAATGCTTAAACCCACACCAATCCAAATTTCGTATAAACGTCCAGATTTGGCTTTGAGCATTTGTTCGGTCTGGTCTTGACCAAGCGCAATGTATTGGATGATTAGTGCCATTGCGGTAATTAAACCAGCAATAAAGCCTCCACCTGGTAAGTTATGACCGCGCAAGAAAATATACAGACTGACCACAAGGGCGATAGGTAAAATCCATGAGGCGGTAATACGCAGCATCAACGGTGAAGGATTAAAGCGGTAGGTTAAACCTTGCGTCATGATAGTGCCGTGCGCACGCATACCATCCATTAAACAGAGCGTACCAATCGCGGCAATGCCCAAGACGGCAATTTCACCAAAGGTATCGAAAACACGGAAGTCTACCAAAATGACGTTGACCACGTTGGTTCCGCCACCGAGAGGAATGGATTGCTGATTAAAGAACCATGAAATTGAATTATGGTCGCGGGTTATCACCAGCCATGCAATCCAGCCGATACCAATGCCGCCACCAATCGCAATCAAGGCATCTCGCCAGCGACGTGAGCGGCTTGATTCATAAGGGGTTAATTGTGGGAGCAGGGAGAGACTCATCAGCAATAAAACAGTGGTGACGACATCAACCGTGATTTGGGTTTGTGCCAAGTCAGGTGCAGACAGTCCGACAAATATCATGGTGACAACCAAGCCAACTGCACCGCTAATTAAGACAGCTTTGATGCGCTCATGGTGGAACCACAGCATCATCCAACAGGCAGAGAACAGCAATAACCATAAAACAATGGCAATTATAGGTGCATGTGTGAGTTCGCGTGTACCAGTTGTTAAGCCCTGATTGAATAATGGTAGGGCGACTATGAATACTGTAAAGACAATGATCCACACCAAATAGCTTTGCAGTGAACCATTTTCAGTTTTACGTTTAATTTTGCGAGAAACTTGTAGTAAATGTTTTAAGAATAATTGAAACAGCAGTTTGCCTTGGAATTGACCTAAATGTGGATCGAGGTCAATTTCACGGATTTTTCCACCTTTGGCGAGCGAGAAATAGAAGATGAT
The DNA here is from genome assembly GCF_003289665.1 of Acinetobacter sp. SM1B. Classification (NCBI taxonomy): domain Bacteria; kingdom Pseudomonadati; phylum Pseudomonadota; class Gammaproteobacteria; order Moraxellales; family Moraxellaceae; genus Acinetobacter; species Acinetobacter sp. SM1B. The sequence goes on along the minus strand of NZ_QMBM01000001.1, from coordinate 2,258,046 downwards.
CCCGCCAAGCAAAGCAATTGCACTCATTAGCAAGGGAAGGTTAAAGCCATGCCAAATTGCCAAATGTGTGCCTTCAAACTGTAACAGTTGGGTACTGGCACGAGTTGTGCTATTGACAATATGCTCGACCAATAAGGCAGGCATCAAGCCGACTAAAATACATAAAACCGCCAATAAAGTTGCGGGTGCACGCATGCCAAACGGGGGTTCGTGAGCTTCTTTATTGGGTACATTTTTACCAATAGGACCGTCAAAGAAAACGCCGTGTACCAAACGTATTGAATAGGCCACTGCAAAAATACCAGCCAGTGTGGCAACAATTGCAGAAACCCACAGTACAGGGCCAGATAAGTTTGCTACCAGTTCGGTAAAGAACATTTCTTTAGACAAAAAGCCGTTGGTCAACGGTACGCCAGCCATAGAAGCCGCGGTAATCATGGTGAGGGTAGCGGTAAAGGGTAGCAGTTGCCATAAGCCACTAAGTTTACGTAAATCACGTGTGCCTGATTCGTGGTCGATAATTCCCGCAATCATAAACAGTGCCGCTTTAAAGGTGGCGTGGTTGATGATATGGAAAATGGCTGCAGCCACTGCCAACGGTGAACCAATGCCCAGTAAACACATGATCAGACCTAAATGACTGATGGTGGAATATGCCAATAAGCCTTTTAAATCTTCTTTGAAAATGGCAAAGAATGCTGCCATACAGAGCGTAAACAGACCAATAAAGGTGACTAGGTTGTGATATAACGCTGCGCCTGCAAAAATTGGCAATAAGCGCGCCAGCAAGAAAATCCCTGCTTTGACCATGGTTGCCGAATGCAGATAGGCAGAAACAGGCGTGGGAGCAGCCATGGCATTCGGTAGCCAGAAGTGAAACGGAAATTGCGCACTTTTAGTAAATGCACCCAGTAAAATCAGCAATAAGGTTGGCACAAATAAATCATGACTTTGAATTTGTTCAGTCATCATTAAGATTTGGTCAATTTGATAGGTGCCTGTGATTTGCGCCAATAACACAAAACCACCGAGCATGGCGAGTCCGCCCATACCTGTAATGGTCAGTGCCATACGTGAGCCGCGTTGTGCCGCTTCGTAATTGCTCCAATAACCCACCAATAAGAAAGAGGAAATACTGGTCAGTTCCCAAAACGTCAGCAACAAAATCAGGTTATTGGAGAGCGAGATTCCCAACATGGCAGCCATAAACAGCATGAGGAGAAAATAGAGTTTACTGAGCGAGTTTTGCGGACTTAAATAATAATAGGCATAAATAAAGATGAGTGTGCCGATTCCTGTGATCAGCAAGGAGAATAATAAACCAAGCGCATCCAGACGAAAGCTTAAATCAATCCCCAATTGTGGCAGCCAAGACCATGTTTGAATGATCGTTTTGCCATTAAAGACTGCTTTTGCTTGAGTCAGGAGCAGAATAAGACTACTCAGACTGACGCCAATCGCCCCTAAAGCCGTTACCCCGCGTGAAAATTGTTTCAGCCACGAGACAAGGGTTGTGCCCAGTACTAACGGTAACAATATAATAATCGGTAGCACACTCATATCCATTGTCGTGAATAGGTTGAAAACCTAAAGGGTGAATCTTATCTTCCAAGGATTACAGGAATGCAAGGAGCAGCCCAAATTTCTCAATCTTGAAAGCCAAATCGTATTCAAAGAATAAAAACAGTTGTATTGCGCAACTTATAAACGATAGCAAATTCAGATTTTACAATGAAAAATGCAAGTAATTCCGATCATATTACAGGATAACAACAACATCAATCTTTTTGTGTACGACTTAACAATTATACGATGACCCCATGAAAGCATGGGGCGCATGCTTGAGCACATCGACCGGATTGAACTGAAAATAAAGATCAAACTTGAAGAGTCTATTGAAAAAAATGGACAGTCTTGAAGACCTGCCTCGATGAGGAGGCATTCAGAAAAATTAAATCAGGTTAATTCAAGAGCCAGCTTATTCGCTTAAAACGGAATTTGGGGAATTTTCCGGTCATTCTGATTCAGTAAACGTAGCAACTCCTGTTGCTGCTCTTCATTCAATGTTTGCTGAATCAGTTGCAAGATTGAAAGTGGCGTTACTTGTTCAAGCTCGGGCTCGAGCAGCACGATTTCCTCAGTATTCAGGGTTTCTTGACCCAGGCCTAAATTCGCATAGAGTTGATCATATTGCGCTGGGATTGTATCAACTTGAACTGGATAGAGTTGTTTATCTTCAAGACACACACATTGAAAATCTGCTGCCTGTTCCAGTAACTCAGGACGGTTACCAGTCACAATGATTTGCAGTTCAGGAAAGGCTTGATGCAGACGAGACAGAATGACTGCTGCCATGTCCTGATCCAGCTGATGATCAATCGCATCAATCAGTAGAATGCCACTGCCTTCCTTGCATGGAAACAGGCTTTTCGGATTGAGCAGACACAGGCGACGTACAATATCTCCGACTAAGGCAATCCAGTTACGGATGCTATTCGGTAATTGCTGTAAAGTCTGGGTTTGTCCTTTGTAGCTCACCATCAGCTGCATTTTAGGTTGGTACTGCAAATAGAGATTGCTGACTTCAGGCAGAACGATCGACAAAGCTTCACGCAGGCTATTTAAACTCGGAGTATTCACCTGGATCTGGGCATGTTCAATATGCTTGACCAGTTCATCCATATTGTGTTTTTTATCCTGCTGCGAAGCGCGGCTCAGGATTTGCTCCAGAATCTGCGCACTTTGCGCATTTTCAATGTCGCTGATTTCCCGGAACCATTCAAAAAAACGGGTAAAAGTCGTGAAGGGAATAGCTGCAATTTCATAGGCATAGACCGTCTGTAAAATCGCCGGATTATTTTTACTAAGCAGATTGATTTCATTGACAAAACGCTCAGCCGGATAATAGGCAATCAGCGGTAAGCCCAGCATCGGATCTTTGGCAAGGGCTTTCTGATACAACGTGACCATCGCTTCGAGTTGCGATGTATCTACCTTACTCAGTCCCACACCCTGACTATTTAAAGTTTTATAAAGCTGCCAGCTGCACTGCTGGGTAGAAGATTGCTGTTGATCGCTACTTTCTGCAAAAGAGCCAATTTCTTCAGGAAAACGGACCTGAATATTGATCTTGGATTGCAGACGATGTTGCATGATGTCCTGATCCAGCATCACCATGCCGGCAGTACGCAGGTCGCGATAGCGCGCAGCGAACCAGGTCAGTGCCTGATAGGTGCTACGCAGCAGCGCCGTTTTACCAGAACCCTGATCACCGAGAATTAAGGTAACAGGCAGTTTATGATATTTAAAATCAAGCTGGATATCAGAAAAGTGCAGGGTATGTTTGAGTTGTATGGATTCGACTTGCATAGACCACCTGTATCGTGATGCCTACATCCATGCTGTACTAGCCTGCTGCCTGCCGTAATGATAGAGGCATTTTAATTTTTAGCTGCTGAATCAGGTCATAAATGTGGTGAATATTTAAGCTTACTTTAGCACGTGTACAGGCCACGTAAAGCAGTCTTAACTCTTCATCACTAATCTTGTGATCTTTTTCATTTAATTTAAACTGGTAGTCATCTTCAATATGGACTCGGTCCCATTCCAGCCCTTTAGCTTTGTGGGCGGTGGAGATGATGTAGTCGGCCTGTCCGATTGGCGTGATCTTGGCCAGCGCAGTTTTTAGCGGATCAGTCCCATGCTCATCGACCAGTTTCACCAAAGGTTTAATGTCACTGCCTTCATTGGTCTCGCAATATTCATGTACATCATGCCAGGAGTTAAACCAGGCCAGTTCAGGCACATCCACCACACGTTTGCCCTGTTTTAACATGGCAGCCGCTTCGACAAAACGGTTCAGCTTGACATGGTCGGCCTGCAGACTGACCTTTTCACCACGCACAAGTCCAGCAAGCAGCAGTTCCATGGCTCGGGCATTGGTACGGCATAAAATCGCATCACGCATTTTAGTATGCGGTTTATTCACTACTTTAGAATTCAGGTGCGGATTACCGAGCAAGGGCACGGTTTCATTCAAGGCTCCCAAAATTGCATTGGCATTCAGGGCAATTTCAGGACCAAAACGGAATGAGGTAGTTAGGCGGGATTCTGGTAATGGCAGTTGCTGCATGGCATTGACTGCACCACGCCAGGCATAAATCTGCTGATGCGCATCCCCGACATAGATCACCTGGGTGCTGCGCTGTTTTAGCAAAATACCCAACATCAGGGGGTCAGCATCCTGAGCTTCATCAAACAGTACATAATCCGCTGGAATATTCGGTTCTGACAATGCCCAGAGTTTCAGATAAATATCATGTCCAATACCGGCCTGATGATTCGGATCAATTGATTCCAGCCAGCGACGCTCAACCGCAGGATAGAGTTTCTTTTGCAGGGCTTCGACATCGTCCGGATGTAACCAGCTTGGTGCCTGAATATGTCGTGGAGCAGGGTATTGAGAACTGGTTGAACAGAAATAACCGACCGCATTCGCGACCAGACTGGCCAGACGCGAAGGCATCATGACATATTTTTCATAACGGCCACCCATCATGCGGCGCAGGGTCATCGGCTCAAGGCGATATTCCTTGGCAATGAAGCTTGGACTGAGACGGGGCAGGCGCAGTTTATCCGTGACTCCACGTGGAACACTGCGATAGGCCAGTGAGTGGAAAGTCCGGCAGTCCACACCACGATGGAATTTATTTTGTGCTTCCGCAGCAATTGATTTGTTAAATGCCAGATACATGCCACGCCGCTGCGGCATGGCATCGCTGATCATTTGTAAAGTTGTGGTTTTACCTGTGCCGGCATAGGCAATCACTTTAAAAGATTTGCCCAGACGTGCGTTATCAATGGCAGTGGCCTGCTCATAGGTTGCGGTCGGTTTAATTGGCTCAGACACAGTTAAATTCAAAACTTAGTGTGAACGGTTGGCTTTTTCAACCAGACCAGATAAGCCCTGACGACGTGCCAGTTCATTTAAAACCAGTTGTGGATCAAGGTCGAAATAGCCCAGCATCACGATAGTATGGAACCACAGATCTGCCACCTCATAGATCAGGTCATTTTTATTGTCTTCGGTTGCTTCAGCTTTAAAGTCTTTGGCAGCAATCACGGTTTCAAAGCTTTCTTCACCGACTTTTTCCAGAATTTTGTTTAGACCTTTGTGATAGAGCTTGGCGACATAAGATGAATCGGGATCAGCCTGCTTACGTTCAGCCATCATCTGACCCAGATAAGACAACACTTCAACCTGTTCTGATTGGGCATTAGATGCATTCATCGCCATGGTATGCGGGTTTGCAGATTTTTCACCATAGATCGCTGCAGGATCTTTGATTTGTGCATCGACAATTTCCCAGCCATTCGGCGTCAGTTTGCGATAGAAACAAGATTCACGACCAGTATGACAGGCAATTCCACCATGCTGTTCGATTTGCAGCACAATCACGTCAGCATCACAATCCAGGCGGATTTCATGCACTGTCTGGAAATGACCAGATTCTTCGCCCTTATGCCATAACTTGCTGCGGGAACGAGAGAAATACACGGCCTGATTTTTTTCAGCTGTCAGTGCCAGTGCTTCACGGTTCATCCACGCCACCATCAATACACGACCGGTTTGATGATGCTGGGCAATGGCAGGTACAAGTCCTTGTTCGTTAAATTTTACTTCATCGAGCCATTGCAGGTTATTCATAAGGGTGCCCATCTGTTGAATCAATATCTAAATGTTTAATACATGCGGATCAAATATCCGTCCAATAGTGTACGTGATCTGAGATCATTTGCGGCAAAAATCTGCATCTGAAATGACAGGATCTGTCGTGATAACTCACGGTATCTTGATTGATGACCGATCAAAATAATAAAGCCGCCAGCAGGCGGCTTGGTTCAAATTGCATTTTCGCCTGGACTTACCAGTGCTCACCCGGGAAGATACGTGCATATGCTTTCTGCACCCAGTTCAGCTTCTGTGGCTGACCTACAGAGGCAGATGAACTTGGGAAAAGGTTGTAGCCGATCGACATCAGTTTATTGTTAATGTCTGGTGCAATTGCATAAGTAATTGAAGCTAGACGACCCAAACCGGTAGCAACTTTTTTCGGTCGTTTCACAATTGCATGTGCAATCAGATCAGACGCTTCTTCAGGAGAAAGCGTCGGAACATATTTATAGATCTTGGTTGGTGCAATCATTGGCGTACGTACCAATGGCATATAGATGGAAGTAATCGCGATCTTATGTGAATTGACTTCTGCAGACAGACAGCGGCTAAATGCATCCAAGGCTGCTTTCGATGCCACATAAGCAGAGAAGCGGGTCGCATTTGCCAATACCCCAATCGAACTGATATTGATGATGTGACCCTGACGACGAATCATCATATGTGGCAGGATGTTCATCACCAGACGCACAGCACCGAAATAGTTCAGCTGCATGGTGCGTTCAAAATCGTGGAAGCGATCCACCGATTCATGTACCGCACGGCGGATCGAACGACCGGCATTGTTAATCAGAATATCAATGTGATCAACAGAAGCCAGAATCTGTTTGGATACTTCATCAATGGCGTCCAGATTATTCAGGTCACACGGAAAGACTGTTGCCATGCCGCCTTTTGCTTCAATTTCTTCTTTTACCTGATCCAGAGTCTCTTTGGTTCGTGCTACTAGCAGGACATGTGCACCTGCATCTGCCAGACGGTGTGCTGCCGTCAGGCCAATGCCGCTGGATGCACCCGTAATAAGGATGGTTTTGCCTTGAACTCGTTTCAGTAGATGTTTCTGTAGTCTGGATTTCACGTTTGTTATTCCTGAAATATGCTGTAGGTTTACATTTTTTCTTATTTGGTTTGTACGTAGGTATGCACGAAAGTTCGTACACAATGAAGTCTGTATATGATAACGAATTATGCAGGAAAATCCAGAGATTAAGTTGTTGAAAATAAGGAAAGTTTTAGAGTAATTGCTCTATTTTTAAACTACGTTTCAATTAATTTTTATTGTGATCTAACCATAAGATAAAGCTCATGAAAAGTAAAGCCAGATAAAAAACTCCATCAGAAATGATGGAGTTTTTTGCTTTAAAAGAAGGCTTAAACGGCTGCGAGTGACTGTTTCAGATCAGCAATCAGGTCATCAATGTGTTCAATCCCGATAGAAAGACGAACCATATCTTCACTCACGCCAGCCGATTTAAGTTCTTCTGGATTAAGCTGGCGATGAGTCGTAGTGGCCGGATGACAGGCCAGACTCTTGGCATCCCCAATATTGACCAGACGGGTGAACAGCTGCAGGGCATCAATAAAACGAGCACCGCCTTCACGACCACCTTCAACACCAAAAGTCAGAATGGCAGACGGTTTCCCTTTCACATATTTCTGTGCCAAAGCATGTTGAGGATGATCTTTCAGGCCAGCGTAATTGACCCATTTTACTTTCGAATGCTGCTGCAAATATTCCGCAACTTTAAGTGCATTTTCAGTATGACGTTCCATACGCAGGCTTAAAGTTTCTAAACCTTGCAAAATTAAAAATACATTTTGCGGGCTGATTGCCGCACCAGTATTGCGAAGTGGTACCACACGGGCACGGGCAATATAGGCTGCTTCACCCAAAGCTTCGACATAGTTGACACCGTGGTAGCTTGGGTCAGGTGTATTCAGGGTAGAGAAGCGTGCTGCATGTTTGCCCCATGGAAACTTGCCGCTATCGACAATAATGCCGCCAATCGAATTGCCATGCCCGCCAATATATTTGGTCAGTGAGTGCACCACGATATCGGCACCGAAATCAAAAGACTTTTGCAAGACGGGAGTTGCTACAGTGTTGTCGACAATCACGGGTACGCCGTATTCATGCGCAATCTTTGAAATCGCTTCCAAGTCGATAATGTTGCCGAGTGGGTTACCAATTGATTCCACAAAAACCAGTTTGGTTTTGTCGTCAATCAGACCACGCAGTGCTTCCGGGTTTTGATAGTCAAAGAAGCGGACTTCAATGCCTTGCTTTGGCAGGGTATGTGCAAACAGGTTATAGGTGCCACCATATAAAGTAGACACTGAAGCAATATTGTCTCCGGCTTCAGCAATGGTCTGAATCGCATAGGTAATCGCAGCCATACCGGAGGCTAATGCCAGTGCGCCAATACCACCTTCTAGCGCAGCAATACGCTGTTCCAACACTGCTGTGGTCGGATTCATGATACGGGTATAAATATTGCCTTGAATTTTCAGGTCAAACAGGTCTGCGCCATGCTGGGTATTGTCAAAGGCATAAGAGGTGGTCTGATAAATTGGCACCGCGACAGCTTTGGTGGTGGGTTCCGGGCTATGACCTGCGTGAATTGCTAAAGTTTCTGCTTTATAAGTCATGATCGTTAGTCTTCTTTGTGTTTTGCTTTAATAAAATTGCTCAAATATTAGCACTTGAAATATGAAGAAAAGTGCATATTTATTCAGATGAATATCTTAATTCACGATATAACCTCAACAAAATAATGCAAGTTCAGGTACTAAAAATTCTGTTTGAAAAATAAACAGGATTAAACTTGTAACAAGGCATTAACTTCACCGGAATGGCTTATGTTTTGTAGACATTCTGCGTATAATAGCCGATTATTTTTTCGCTCATGATTGAGCAGGGGAAATTCATTTTTTCCCCATCTGGTTTTTCAATTGAGGAGTCCTACGTGGCCCAATATATTTATACGATGAACCGAGTATCCAAGATGGTTCCGCCGAAGCGCGAAATCCTCAAAGATATCTCCTTATCATTTTTCCCAGGCGCAAAAATTGGTGTGCTTGGTCTGAACGGTGCGGGTAAATCTACTTTGCTTCGTATTATGGCGGGCGTAGATAAAGATTTCTCTGGTGAAGCTCGTGCGCAACCGGGTATCAAAATCGGTTATCTGGAGCAAGAACCACCTTTGGATGAAACCAAAGACGTTCGTGGTAATGTTGAAGATGGCGTACGTGAAGCACTTGATGCTTTGGCACGTTTGGATGAAGTTTTCGCTGAATATGCAGCAGAAGATGCAGATTTCGATGCACTTGCAAAAGAGCAAGAAAAGCTAGAAGCGATTATTCAGACTTGGGATGCGCATAACCTGAACAACCAACTTGAACAGGCGGCAGCTGCATTAAACCTGCCAGCTTGGGATGCTGATGTAACTAAATTGTCTGGTGGTGAGCGCCGTCGTGTTGCACTTTGCCGTCTGCTTCTGTCTAAACCAGACATGTTACTTCTAGACGAACCGACGAACCATTTGGATGCATCATCTGTATCCTGGTTAGAGCGTTTCTTGAAAGACTTCCCAGGTACCATCGTTGCGATTACGCATGACCGTTACTTCTTGGATAACGTAGCAGAGTGGATTCTTGAACTTGACCGTGGCATGGGCATTCCATACCAAGGCAACTACTCTTCTTGGTTAGAGCAGAAAAATGCCCGTTTAGAGCAGGAACAGAAGCAAGAAGAATCTTTTGCTAAAGCGCTTAAGAAAGAACTTGAATGGGTTCGTTCTAATGCCAAAGGTCAGCAAAAGAAAAACAAAGCACGTATGGAACGCTTTGAAGAGCTTAACTCGCGCGAATTCCAGCAACGTAACGAAACGTCTGAAATCTACATTCCACCTGGTCCACGTCTAGGTAACAAGGTTGTAGAAGTTGAAGGTATCAGCAAATCGTTTGGTGATCGTACGCTCTATAAAGATTTATCGTTTGTTGTACCGCCTGCTGCGATTGTGGGTATCGTCGGTGAAAACGGTGCGGGTAAAACTACACTCTTCCGTATGATGACAGGCGAATTACAACCTGATACGGGTACAGTAACTTTAGGTGATTCAGTTAAAGTTGCTTATGTAGGTCAGATTCGTGATACCTTAGATAACAACAAAACTGTTTGGGAAGAAGTTTCTGGCGGTTTAGATATCTTGCGTATTGGTGAATACGAAATTGCATCACGTGCGTACATCGGCCGTTTTAACTTTAAGGGCCAAGATCAGCAAAAACGTGTCGGTCAGTTGTCCGGTGGTGAGCGTAACCGTTTACAGCTTGCAAAAATCCTGCAAATGGGCGCTAACGTAATCTTACTCGATGAACCGTCAAACGACTTGGACATCGAAACTTTACGTGCACTCGAAGATGCGATTCTTGTCTTCCCGGGTACAGTGATGGTGATCTCGCATGACCGTTGGTTCCTTGACCGTATTGCAACGCACATCCTGTCATTCGAAGGTGAAACACCTGAATTCTTCACCGGTAACTATGCAGAATTCGAAGAATACCGTCGTAAACGCGATGGTGATGACCTTGTTGCGAAACGTCAGAAATACCGCAAAATTGGTGCTTAACTAAAGCGCAAAAAACCAGCCCTAGGGCTGGTTTTTTATCCTCTATTCTTAAGTTCTTCAGCTTTCTATTTCTGATAAAAGTTGTGCAGCCTTACTATGATTTTGCTGTCTGGCTTTATCTAACCATAATCTGGCCTGTTCATCATTTTGATCTAAACCTAGTTTCCCATGCAAATAATACACGCCAAGTCGATATTGTGCTTCCATATGTCCTCTTAACCCGGCACTCAGGTAGTTCCAGACAGCATTGCGTTGATAGATGTGTTTTGGGGTTAGGCGTTGGCTAATCTCTGGTATAGCCTGTAGTTGTTGCAGGGTCATGCACAGTGACTCATATTGCAAAGCCTGCAAATAATAAGTATCTGCTTCACTGGGCTGCTCCTCAATGAATGGAATAGGTGGATCATTACAAGAAAATAGAAAATTTATAATTTTTTTAAGCATTTTTATTCTTCCTTTATGTTGCATCCCTGCAATAAATTGGAATCCTTTTTTATAAGAATAAATTACACCAGTTTGTCTGATGATGTTTTTAAATTTTTAGATAATCCGATAAAACTAATCTAATGAAAGGCATAAAAAAGACTGCCGAAGCAGCCTTAAATACGAAAGAGAAAAATCAGATTTCCCATTCATGATTACATTCACGGCATTTCCATTTTTTCTGGCTTTGCATGAATGCCTGCATAGAGATTTTAAAGTCAGGCAAGTCTTTATAGAACAGAAAGCCTGCAATCAGACAGATCACGAATACAATTACTGTCGCAGTCTGTAGGGTAGTGCCTGCGCCGTCACCAAAAATCCACATACCAATACTGATGATCACCAGCAGAAGTAAGACAAATAGGGCAGGTACAAGAAGTACCAAGCTTTTTGGCACGACTGGACGTGCTGCTGGCTGACCTGGTTGTGCAAGCGGCATAATTTTAGGACTTTGACATTTCGGACAACGGTATTGCATTGCAACTCCAGAATTTTTCAATTTTGTCTATTTTAATCTTAATCATACAGAAAGCCAAAAGTGGCTCAAAGTTATCATAATAAATTTCAGACAATAAAAAACCCAAGTCGCAATGCTTGGGTTTTTATTAAGATCACCCTAATGAATGTATTATGGTGATCTTGAATATGGCGTCCCTACGGGGATTCGAACCCCGGTTACCGCCGTGAAAGGGCGATGTCCTAGGCCTCTAGACGATAGGGACAAATGAGGCAAATACACAAGTAAAGCAAGACTTTTGGTGGAGTCAAGGAGGATCGAACTCCTGACCTCTACAATGCCATTGTAGCGCTCTACCAACTGAGCTATGACCCCAGTCTGTGTGAGCGCTATATTATGGATATAACGTTCACACGTCAACTAAAAATTTAATTAAGCTTCATCAACTGCATCATTTTTCGGCAATTTTAAGCTTTCATTAAGTTTTTCCCAGACTTTCAGCTCTTTTTTGCTTGGACCACCGACAATTTCCAGGGCATGACGCAGACGGGCAAAGGTCAGGTCCGGTCCAATCGTCACCATGGTTTGCATCACGGGTGTAGATGCAGTTGAACCGGCAATGGCAATAAAGAAAGCTGGCATAAAGTCACGCAACTTGATGCCCATCTGGTTCGCAAGATCCATCAGAGTTTGGCTGACCGTATCATTATTCCAGGTAAACAGGCTTTCCAGACGCCAGATAGCAAACTGCAAACTTTGACGTACCTGTTCTTCAGTCAGTTTTTTGCTTTCAAACTGTTCTTTACTTAGTGTCGGGAAATGGTTGAAATAATGCGCTGACCAGTTCACCGCTTCAGACAGCAGGTTAATACGTGGCTGAATCGCAGCCGCAATTTCTTCTAATTTGGCACGATCTGCTTTCCAGGCCAGTAAAGTATCCAGCAGTTCGGCAGGAGAAAGTGCCTTAATCCACTGACCATTTAACCAGTTTAGCTTTTCTACATCAAAAATCGGACCACCCAGAGACACACGATTGATATCAAAATGCTTAATCATTTCAGCCAAAGTGAATTTTTCGCTTTCATCTGGCATTGACCAGCCCATACGACCCAAGTAGTTCAGCAGGGCTTCTGGCAATACACCGATGTCTTTATAGTAGTTAATAGACGTCGGGTTTTTACGTTTAGACAGTTTTGATTTGTCCGGGTTACGCAGTAGTGGCATGTGGCACAGCACTGGCATATCCCAACCAAAGTATTTGTAAAGCAATTGGTGTTTCGGTGCAGAAGGAATCCATTCTTCACCGCGAATCACATGGGTGATTTGCATCAGATGATCATCGACCACGTTTGCCAAATGATAAGTTGGCAGACCGTCTGTTTTTAACAGAATTTGCATGTCGACTTGCGCCCATGGAATTTCTACTTCACCACGCAACATATCATTGAAGGTACATACACCTTCAGTTGGCACTTTCATACGAATCACATGCGGTTCGCCAGCTGCCAGACGACGTGCGACTTCTTCTTTAGAGAGTTTCAAACCACGGCCATCGTAACGTGGTGATTTACCACGTGCCTGCTGTTCAGCACGCATTTCATCTAACTCTTGCGCAGTCGCAAAACAGTAGAAGGCATGACCTTTATCTACCAGCTCTTCAGCATATTTTTTATAGATGCTCATACGTTCTGACTGACGGTATGGCGCATGTGGACCACCAATATCCGGACCTTCAGACCAGTTCAGGCCTAACCAGCGCAAAGAATCCAGAATCATTTTCTCTGATTCAGGGGTAGAGCGCAGCTGATCAGTATCTTCAATACGAAGAATAAATTCACCACCATGCTGCTTGGCAAAGCACAGGTTAAACAAGGCAATATAGGCAGTTCCTACATGAGGAAAACCTGTAGGAGAAGGGGCAATACGAGTACGAACAGTCATAGTCGGATGGAATCTAAATATAAATTTCTGGCTATTATAACGAAAAAGCCACATCACTTAATGCTTAATTCAACATTGAATGATATGGCTTTAGATCAGAAGCAGTTTTAAATGTTGCGAGCTGTCAGCTGATCATTAGGAATTGCTGCTAAAGAAGAAATTTTGCAGAAAACGAGTAAAACTCTGGTTTTGATCGGCAAAAAAGTTTTGTGATGGACGTACTTTAATTGCAGTCAAAACTTTCAGGTTTTCTTCAGGATGCAGAGATTTTTCAGTTTTTTGCTGCTGAATTGCCTTTACAATAGGAGATGACTTAGTCACTGTTACTGCTGGTTTAGAGGCAGCAGCTGTTAGTGCAGCCGGATTATTAACTAGCTCAGGGTGCGCAACAACAGCGTTGCTGAATTGTGCGGTAAATAAAATGGATAGGCTCAGGATGCCGGTCTTGAACGTTGCAAATTTCATGTCCAAACTCCCTCTCTTGTTGTGGTGCTGGATTTATAGTCTTAGGGTTTTTGTTGTGTTGAATACAATTCAATCACATTTAACCTCTAAAAAGTAGAACCAAGTCACAAAATTTACAAAAAAAATAAATATGACAATGGAAAATTGAGAAAAATCAGAGATCACCTCATAACGGCGCTATTTTTAGCACAGGACTATGAAGAGACTATGAAGATCATATCCTAAAGTAATCAATTGATAGGCGATAAGTATAAAAAATGCAGAGAATTGTCATTTATAAGATATCTAAAAATAAGAAAATCTTTAAAATTATTATTATAAGCATATGATTGTTAAATATATTTCAAGTTTATATAGTGTTTTTTAGATAAACAAAAGAGCTATTGTAATGAAAAAAATAATTGTATCTGCATTTTTCGCAGTGCTTTCGGGGACAAGTACACAGCTGGCAATAGCCAAAGATTTCCTGAATGTTTCCTACGATCCAACCCGTGAGTTCTATCAGGACTATAATGAAGAATTCGGCAAATTCTGGAAACAAAAAACCGGACAAACGGTTAACTTTAAGCAGTCACATGGGGGTTCAGGTAAACAGGCCCGGTCCGTAGTAGATGGTTTACAAGCCGATGTCGTTACCCTGACACTGGCCAATGACATTGAAGAAATCGTCAATGCTGGTCTGATTCATAAAGGCTGGCAAAAAGAGTTTCCGAATAACTCAGCACCTTATACTTCGACTATTGTCTTCTTGGTGCGTAAGGGTAATCCAAAACAGATTAGAGACTGGAATGACCTAACCAAGCCAGGGGTCGAAATTATTACCCCAAATCCGAAAACCGGTGGCGCACCACGCTGGATTTATCTGTCTGCCTGGGGCTATGCGCTGAAACAGCCGGGTGGTAATGATGTTCAGGCCAAAGAACTGGTGAAAAAATTATATAGCAATGTCAAAGTGCTAGATTCAGGTGCGCGTGGATCTTTAACCACTTTTGCTGAGCGTGGCATCGGTGACGTGTTGTTGTCTTGGGAAAATGAAGCCTTGCTGGCGACTCAAGGTTTAGGTAAAGACAAATACGAAATTGTTTATCCGTCTATCTCGATCTTGGCTGAACCATCGGTGGCGATTGTCGACAAAAGTGTCGCGAAAAATGGCAATGCGAATCTGGCTAAAGGTTATTTGAACTACTTGTATTCACCGACGGGACAGGAACTGGCAGCGAAATATTATTTCCGTCCGCGTGACCAAAAAGCGGCTGCAAAGTATGCAAAACAATTTCCAAAAATTCAAACCTTTACAATTAATAAAGTGTTTGGTGGTTGGGCTAAGGCACAGAGAACTCATTTCGTAAATGGTGCAATCTATGACCAGATTTCTGCTGAAAACCGCTAATTTGCCATGTTTTTCTAAATACTTGATAAGACGGCAAAACGGATAAATTGCTTATCCGTTTTTTTCATATTTAAAGAATAAAATGCTATAAAACCTGCATAGCTCTATATTGTTAAAATTTTTATTATATAAAACATGATATTAAAACAAAAAATAACAGAATATTACCCTGTATACACTTTGTTTGCTGAATTGCGAAAAATAACTTTATTTCATATAGTTATATGAATACAAGATAATCCTCCCGTGCTCTCATGAAAACTCAGTTAAAATCAATATTTAGCGCTGCCTTATTGGCAACAGGTTTGACCTTTACCGCAACGGCTACGCAAGCAGCTGACCGTGATTTTTTAAATGTTTCCTATGATGCAACCCGCGAGTTCTATGACGAATTCAATAAATCTTTTGGTGCTTACTGGAAAAGCCGTACTGGTATTAATGTGAACTTTAAACAGTCGCATGGTGGTTCTGGTAAACAGGCACGTTCGGTTGTTGATGGTCTGAAAGGCGATGTTGTGACGCTGGCTTTAGCCAATGACATCGAAGAAATTGTAAAATCCGGTCAGATCAAAGCGGGTTGGCAAAAGGAATTCCCATATAACTCTGCACCGTATACCTCGACTATTGTATTTATGGTGCGTAAGGGTAACCCTAAAGGAATTAAAGACTGGAAAGATCTGACTAAACCGGGCGTGGAAATTATTACACCAAACCCGAAAACTGGTGGTCTGCCACGTTGGGTGTATTTGTCAGCTTGGGGTTATGCAGAAAAACAACCGGGTGGCAGCAAGGCCAAAGCTCAAGAGTTTGTGGGCAAGCTTTATAAAAACGTAAAAGTCATGGACTCAGCTGCACGTGCATCGATGACTACCTTTGCAGAGCGTAATATTGGTGATGTATTGCTGACCTGGGAAAATGAAGCTTTAGTGACGCAAAAGACATTGGGTAAAGACAAGTTTGACATTATCTACCCATCTCTGACGATTCTGACTGAACCTTCTGTGGCAATTGTGGATCGTACTGTTGAGAAAAATGGCAATAAATGGTTGGCAACAGGCTATATCAATTATTTATATTCTCCACTCGGTCAGGAAATGGCAGCGAAACATTATTACCGTCCACGTAATCAGGAAGTTCTAGCGAAATACTCGAAGCAGTTCCCGAAAATTAAAACTTTTACTATTGATGAAGTATTCGGTGGCTGGGCCAATGCACAGAAAACTCATTTCGTGAATGGGGCGCTCTTTGATCAGATTTATAACTCAAAACGTTAATCTGTTGATTTAAAATTTAATTTTATAAATAAAGAAGCTTCCTCCAAGGAAGCTTTTTTATCGTTTGAGTAAAAATAAAAACGGTTTTCTCTATGGAAAATAATATTTATCTACAAAAAGTCGTTTGGAGCTTTAGCTAAACAGAGTGATAATGTGCAGTTAAATTTTTCGCCCTATTGATTGAGTTTTTATGTCCCATATTTCTGTATTGCTTCACGAAACCGTTGATGCCCTGGTGGCTGATCGAAATACGGGAATTTATGTGGATGGAACTTTCGGCCGTGGTGGCCATACGCGTCTTTTATTGTCTAAATTAGATGAAAATGCCCGTGTTTATGCCTTTGATAAAGACCCTCAGGCACTTGAAACAGCTGCGGTCCTGGAACAGGAAGATCCCCGGTTTAAAATTATTCATGCCAGCTTTGCTGACCTTAAAGAAGCACTTGCTGAGCATGGTATAGAAAGCGTGGATGGGGTGATGGCGGATTTAGGCGTGTCATCTCCACAGCTGGATCAGGCTGAACGTGGCTTTAGCTTTATGAAAGATGGTCCGCTGGATATGCGTATGGACAATTCACAAGGCCCGACCGCAGCTGAGTGGTTGGTGAATATTGAAGAAGAAGCTTTGGCCAATATCATTTTCCAGTATGGCGAAGAGCGATATAGCCGGCGGATTGCCAAAGCAATCAAGGCTGCCGGATATATTGATACGACAGCCAAGCTGGCAGAAATTGTCAAAGTGGCACACCCGAAATGGGAAAAAAATAAACATGCGGCAACCCGAACTTTCCAGGCGATTCGTATTGCTATTAATAAAGAATTAGAAGATATTGAAGTTTTCCTGCCACAAGCCGTTGAAGTACTTAAACCTCATGGTCGTTTGGCGGTTATTAGCTTCCATTCATTGGAAGACCGTTTAATTAAACAATTTATTCAAAAAGAATCTACCTTAGAGGAAGACTCGGGCTGGGGGATGCCGCAACAACGCAAGGATACACGTCGACTGAGAAAAGTATCCCGTATCAAGGCAAGTGATGAGGAAGTGAAAGCCAATCCTCGTTCACGTAGTGCATGGCTCCGAGTTGCAGAACGTTTAGCTTAATAGGCAAATAATGAAAACTGAAGTGGTCGAAAGGAAGTTGAATCAGTCAGGGATGAAGAAAGCCATTACTTACGGCATTCTGTTGATGATGGTTTTCATCAGTGCTGTATTTGTGGTGTTTCAAGTCTTTGAATATCGTCAGGATTATCGAAAACTGAGCAGCTATCTGCGTGAGCGTGATGATCTCAATGCAGAGTGGGGACGTTTGCTGATCGAGCAGCAGACCTTTGGTGCAACCGCCCAGATTGGAACACGTGCCGTGACCCAGCTCAGAATGTATTCTCCTCCTGTTTCACAGACCGTGGTGATTTCATTGCCACAAACTTCAGATGTAAAAAAATAAGGCTAGCGCTCAGACATGGTAGACAAGAAAACCAAGCAAGTGGCACGTAAAAAACAGTCCGTGACGACAAAAAATGCTTTAAGCGTTGATATTAGCCGTTTTTATATTATGTGGGCCGTGGTACTGCTGTGCTTTCTAGCTTTGATCGGGCGCGCTTTCTATGTACAGGTGATTAATAAAGAATTCCTGCAGAACAAGGCCAATGCCAAGATTTTAAGAACCGACAAAATTAAAGCCATGCGTGGTGTGATTTATGACCGTAATGGCGTGCCCCTGGCGATCAGTACTCCAATTATGCGGGTAGTGATTGATCCACGTGATTATTTTGATAATAAAAAACTCTATGATGAAACGATTCAGGCTTTGGAAAAGGATCCGAATAACCGCAAGCTGAAACGTCAGTTACCGGATAAAAACCTGAACCTGGATGAACTGGCTGATGCGGTGGGTATGGATCGTGCCGACCTGCGCCAGAAGATGGAAGCGCGTCCGCGTTCCCGTTATCTGATTCTGAAAAAAGAAGTTCCGCCTCAACAGGCTGAGCTGATTATGCAGCGTAATTTCCAGGGTGTATACACCGAGAAAAACTATAAGCGTTACTATCCGCAGCCACAACCGAACTCACAGATTATTGGCTTGACCAATAGTGAGAGCGTGGGGATTGAAGGCCTGGAAATGCAGCTGAATACCCGTCTGTCAGGTGTAGACGGCGAGCAGCAGATAGTACGTGATAAGAAGGGCAACCGCGTTAAAGACCCTGAAATTATTAAAGAAGTTGAAGCAGGGGAAAATATCACGCTTAGCATCGATTCACGCTTGCAGTACATTATGTATCGTGAACTGACTGCAGCAGGTGTTGCAAATAATGCCCGTTCTGCAACCGCAATCGCGGTGGATGTGAAGACGGGTGAAATTCTGGCGATGACTTCATGGCCAGCTTATAACCCGAATGATAAAAACGGATTATTGAACAAAGATGCGATGCGTAACCGCGGTGCGGTCGACTCTTTCGAGCCGGGTTCAACCATGAAGCCGCTGACTGTAGCGATGGCGCTGGAAAGTGGTAAATACACAGCCAATTCAGTGGTGAATACGACCCCGGGAAGTATGCGGGTCGGGAATCACACAATCCGGGATACCCACAATTATGGGCAATTAACCTTGGGTGGTATTATCCAGAAATCCTCTAACGTTGGTGTCGCCAAACTGGCGTTATCACTGCCTTATGAAACCTTGCCGACTTTCTATAAACGCCTTGGTTTTGGTCAGCGTTCTGCCGTGAAATTCCCGGGTGAAAGTGCCGGTCTGATTCTGCCACCTAGTAAATGGAACGTGTCTGAAGTGGCGACTATGTCTTATGGTTATGGTCTGAATGCGACGGTGCTACAACTGGCTGATGCCTATGCCATGCTGGCTAACAAGGGCGTAAAAGTCCCACTAAGCCTGTACAAATTAGAAGAGCAGCCGAAAGGCGAGCAGATGATTGATCCGAAAATTGCAGACCAGGTTCTGCTGATGATGGAAACTGCAACCTTGCCAGGGGGTACCGCTACTCGTGCGACAGTGCCAGGTTATCGGGTTGCAGGTAAAACAGGGACTGCGCATAAATTGCGTGCTGACCGTAAAGGTTATTCGACCAATGAATACCGTGCTTTATTTGCCGGCGTGGCACCAGTCAGTGACCCACGGATCGCTATGGTGGTGGTGGTAGAAAACCCGCAAGGCACCTACTATGGTGGTACGGTATCTGCGCCGGTCTTTGCGCGTGTAATGCAAGAGTCTTTACGCTTGCTGAATGTCCCATTGGACAAACCTTTAGAATCTCCCCAAGTCCAGTAAACAGGTGATCAATGTCGATAACATTTCAAGATCTCTACGCCGTTCAAGATAGTGCTGAATGGATGCGACAATCCTTTCAGGGCTTTGAGCTGGACAGCCGAAAAGTAAAATTAGGGCAAATTTTTATTGCCCTGACCAGTCTGTCTCAACCTGAGAAAACTGTGGAATATGCGAAAAAAGCGCTATCTCTAGGAGCACTGGCAGTCATTTCTGAACAGGATCTCGGAATCTCTCCTGCATTAGTCGTGACAAATGTACGGCATCTAATGGGGGGGTGGCAGAAACGTTATCTGCAAGCGACCCAGCCAGTACAGGCTGCAAGTATTCTGGCCGTGACTGGAACCAATGGAAAAACCACCATTTCTCGCTTGGTCGCAGAACTCTTGATGCTGCAAGGCAAACCTTGTGCGGTGATGGGCACCACGGGCAATGGAATTTTGCCAAATCTGGAAGCCTCTTCGCATACCACACTGGATGCGCTGCAATTGCAAAATGCCCTACATGGTTATGCGCAAGCGGGCGCAGAATTTGCTTCGATTGAAGCCAGTTCGCATGGTCTTGAACAAGGCCGCTTAAATGGCTGTGATATTGAAATTGCAGCTTATAGCAACCTGAGCCGTGACCATCTGGATTATCACGGTACGCTGGAAGCTTATGCTGAGGCCAAGTCACGTTTATTCAAATTTGAATCTCTGAAAGTTGCGATCATTAATCTGGATGACGCACATGCTCAGGTGATGATTGAGGCGGCTCAGGCTAATCTAGCGCAGCCGAAAATTTTGACTTATTCATTGTCGCAAGTTGCTGACTATCAGGTACAGGATATTCAATACCGGATTTCTGGTGCAGAATTTAAACTGATCACTGCGCAGGGTACATTCACCGTACACAGTCCACTCTTGGGTCATTTCAATGTTGAAAACCTAGTGGCGAGTCTGGTTGTTGCAGAACAGGCTGGTTTTGATTTAGCAAATTTGATTGAGACTGTGCCTAATCTAAAAGGCGCACCGGGTCGTATGCAGGTACTGCGTGATGGTGAGCGCTTGTTTGTAGTGGATTATGCCCATACGCCAGATGCTTTGACGCAGGTATTGGTGACTTTAAAACGCCATGTCAATAACAAGCTCTGGGCGGTATTTGGCTGTGGTGGTGACCGTGATCGTGGTAAACGTCCATTGATGGCACAAGCGGCTCTTAATGGTTCGGATATTGCGATTTTAACCTCTGACAATCCGCGTACTGAAAACCCGGAACAGATTTTCGCGGATATGAAGCAAGGTATCGATTTCGCTGGTAAAACTTATCAGGAAATTCATGACCGCCGTGAAGCGATCAAGTTTGTAGTGAAACATGCGCAAGCGGGTGATATTGTCGTGATTGCAGGCAAAGGGCATGAAAATTATCAGGAAATCGATGGCGTTCGCCATTGGTTTGATGATGTTGTCGAAGTACAGGCGGCCATTGATGCGCAGCACTGTAACTCTGATTCAGCATATCCAGCGCAGTAATAGGACGAATTTATGCATACTTCAACTACCAGTACTGTGCCTTTGGTACCTTGGACTGCAGTACAATTACAACAGGCGACTCAAGGTTACTGGCTGAATGACAAGCAGCCTGAAGGCGAAATTAAACGTATCCTGATGGATTCTCGTGATGCTGAAGCTGGTGATGCTTTTCTGGCTTTGAAAGGTGAACGCTTTGATGCACACGATTTCGTAGCACAAGTGGCGGCAAACGGTTGCCAAATTGTCATTGTCGATCATCCGGTTGATGCTGAAATCTGCCAATTGGTTGTGGACGATACCCGTCAGGCGCTGGGTCGTCTAGGCGCTTTCCGCCGTCAGCAAAATCCACAACTCAAAGTCATTGCCCTGACTGGCAGTAGCGGTAAGACCACTACCAAGGAAATGCTGGGTAGTATCTTGTCTCGTCTGGCACCAACTTTGGTGACGCGCGGTAACCTGAATAATGATCTCGGTGTGCCTGTGATGTTGCTGGAGCTGCGCCCAGAGCATCAATATGCAGTGATGGAGCTGGGGGCCAGCCATCAGGGTGAAATTGACTATACTGCTGGTCTGGTACAGCCGCACGTCGCCGGTATTATTAATATCGGCACGGCACACCTGGGTGAGTTCGGTGGTCGTGATGGGATTTGCTGTGCCAAGTCAGAAATTTATTCGCATATTTCTGAAACCTCTATTATTCCTGCAGCGGATGATTATGCCGAGCAGATTCGAGCTGCTGTGAAAACCGAAAAGACCTTAAGTTTTGGTCAGGGTGGAGAGGTCTACGCAACTGAGGTGGAATTACATCCGCAGTCTGCAAGCTTTATTTTGAATACACCTCAAGGTAATAAAACAGTAAACCTGCCATTTGCTGGTGAGCATAATGTGCAGAATGCAACTGCTGCTGCTGCCTTATCTTTAGCCCTTGGTATCAGCCTGGATGATATTGTGGCTGGCCTGGAAGAGGCAGTAGGTGCCAAAGGTCGTCTGAACTTCATCAAGCACAAAGAATTTGTGTTTATTGATGATACCTATAATGCCAATCCAAACTCGATGCGTGTTGCCGCTGACGTTTTAGCACAGCAGGAAGGTATCCGTGTCATGGTGATGGGGGATATTGGCGAGTTAGGTGCATCAGCCGCGATTGAGCATTATAAGCTGGGTCGCGATCTGGTTTCGGTAAAAGGCCTGAACTTTGTGGTGGCAGTCGGTGAATTTGCACCTGCCGCACAAGAAGGCGCGCGTAGTACACAATATGGTAAGAAAATGCAGGCTTTCCTGAATCAGGAGCAGGCATTACCGTTTTTAATTGATTTGATTGAAACACATCAACCTCAGCCGATGTCATTCCTGTTTAAAGGGTCGCGTTTTACCCATATGGAAACATTGATGGCTGCATTGATGGAGAAACTCTAAATGCTGTTATGGCTATTTGAACAACTGGCGGGCTATGACAGCACGTTTCAGGTGGTTCGTTATTTAACATTACGTGCTTTGCTCAGTGTCTTGACGGCATTGACCATTGGTTTGGTGCTGGGCCCTGTGATGATTCGCAAGTTACAGGCATTGAAATACGGCCAAGCGGTAAGCTCATTTGCACCGGAAAATCATGCCAAAAAAATGGGTACACCTACCATGGGTGGTGTGCTGATTCTGCTCTCAATTGGTATTTCGACCTTACTCTGGGCAGATTTATCGAATCCATACGTGTGGATTGTACTTGCAGTGATGGTGATTTTTGGTGCCGTCGGCTGGGCGGATGACTGGATCAAGATCCGTTATAAGGATAATGCCGGTTTGCCTGCACGCAAGAAGTTTTTCTGGACCTCTGTAGGTTCAATTGGTGCCGGTATTGCGCTTTATGTGATTGCACAGCAACAACCGAATCCGATCGTGACAGCCAACATGCTGGATGTGCTGATTCCATTCTTTAAGGATCACACGATTCCACTCTCAATTATTCCACTCGGTATTGGTTTTATTATCTTTACTTATTTCGTGATTAATGGCGCATCGAATGCCGTTAACCTGACGGACGGTCTGGATGGTCTGGCGATTATGCCGATCGTACTGGTGGCTGCTGGTCTAGGTGTTTTTGCTTATCTTGCCGGTGATGTACGTTTTGCGAACTACCTGCATATTCCATATGTAAAATATTCATCTGAGCTGGTGGTGATCTGTGCCGCGATGATTGGTGCTGGTCTAGCATTCCTGTGGTACAACGCCCATCCTGCGCAAGTGTTTATGGGTGATGTTGGTGCCTTGTCGCTGGGTGCGATGCTGGGGACGATTGCGGTGATGGTACGTCAGGAAATCGTATTTGCGATTATGGCCGGTGTGTTTCTGATAGAGGCGATTTCGGTTTTCCTGCAAATTGGTTCATTAAGAATGCGCAATAAACGCGTATTCCTGATGGCACCATTGCATCATCATTATGAAAAGAAAGGCTGGCGTGAAACCCAGGTGGTGATCCGTTTCTGGATTATTACGATTATGCTGGTAGTTTTAGGTCTAATGACCTTAAAATTACGCTAAGAAATGCATTTGAAAAAGTCGGCGCATGCCGGCTTTTTTGTTTTGGAGAAATTATCAAATGAACCTACTCATTTGTCCGGTGTGTCGTGAGCAGTTACGTCTAAATGAAGGGACCTGGCGCTGTGACAATCAGCATAGCTATGATGTAGCAAAGCAAGGCTATGTGAATCTACATGTGGTTCAGCATAAACATAGTAAAAATCCCGGTGATACGCCTGAATCAATACAAGCGCGTCGTGCATTTTTAAGTGCAGGTCACTATGCTCCTTTGCAACAAGCAGTGGTACAAAAGATTCGTGAACTGCGTATTGAAAATCTGCTGGATATTGGCTGTGGGGAAGGGTATTACACTGATGCCATGCAACAGGAAGTACTACAGTGTGTAGGCGTGGATATTGCCAAAAATGCGATTCAGGTAGCAGCGAAGCTGAATAAAGAGATTACTTGGGTAGTAGGTACAGGCGCAACTTTGCCTGTATTAGATGAGTCAATAGATCTATGTACCAGCCTGTTTAGCCCGATTCCGAAACAGGAAATTCTGCGTGTACTCAAGCCGAAATCTTATTTAATGGTTGTGACTCCTGCACCACAGCATTTGTATGCCATGCGAGAAGCACTATTTGAAGAAGTGAAACCACACGAGCCACAAAAGTTTGTCGAGCAGTTGCAAGATGCATTTGATTTAGTGAGTGAACAGATTGTTGAAGCGCCTATGAATTTGCCACAAGCAGACTTAAAAAACCTGATTGCGATGACGCCATATGCTTATAAGGCTAAGCCGGAACGCCGTCTGGCACTTGAACAGCAAGAACAATTTGAATTAATGGCACAATACCAGATTTATCTTTTTCAAAAGAAATAATACTGATTATTATCTAAACAATATAAAGCCCTCAATTGAGGGCTTTATATTTGACTGCTTAATCGGGAAAGTTACTGAACCTGTTCAATCAGAGTATCAAGAGAATCCGTTTTCTTTGGCTGCAATGGTTGTTCCTGCGTTGCTGGTGTTTCACCAGGTACAGTCAATTCTTCACCCGGTAGATCTTCAAAATCATTTTGCTCACGTCTAGGTATAACGACTGGGGCTGGACGATACAGTGGGGTGGCCATTGGCGGAGAAGAGCGGTCTTCCTGTACTTCTTCTAAATCCTGATTGATGACTTTAGTACGATTAACTGGGGCTTTGGCTTTACGATCCAGACGCACCCAGGATTCTGGTGTACCTTTTAGCGCATTGGCCATAAAGTCGGTCCAGATTGGCAGGGCAGCTACACCGCCATACTCACGGCGACCTAAAGTTGTTGGCTGGTCAAAGCCGACCCAGGCTACTGTTACCAGCTTACCATTAAAGCCGGCAAACCAGGCATCCTTGGCATCGTTAGTGGTACCTGTCTTACCCCCTAGGTCACTACGCCCAATGCGTAAAGCTGCACGGCCAGTACCGTGCTGGATTACATCACGTAAAATATTAGCCATTTCGTAAGCAGAGCTGGATTTAAGAATACGCTGTGCCTGACGGTAATTGCTATGTTCAGCCGAAACTTTCGGTGCTACTGCTTTGGTTTCCAGTGAGCGGTTATTCATTTCGATCACTTCATCATCTGGCGTCACCACGTCAGCAGATGCAATCGTTTGTTCTTCCTGATTAATACAGGAAATGCAGGCATATTCAGGTTTTGCTTCAAAAATCGTCTTACCATAAGCATCTTCAATACGGCTGATGAAATGCGGCTGGATACGGTAACCACCATTGGCGAAGGTGGCATAACCGGTTGCCATCTGAATAGGCAGTACTTGCGGCGTACCAAGAGCAATGGTGTAGTTGCGTGGAATCTGTTTGTCTTCTAGGCCAAAATCCATTAATAATTGTCGGGTGCGCTCAATCCCCACCGTTTGTAGCAGGCGCACAGAAACGGTATTACGTGAAAGGTATAAGGCACGACGTAAAGGAATCATGCCCAGATAACGACCATCTGAGTTTCGAGGAGTCCATTTACCAATCGTAATCGGCGCATCATTGACCATAGTATGCGGACTCATGCCGCGTTCTAATGCCAGTGCATAAACAAAAGGCTTGATGGTCGAACCCGGCTGACGCCAGCCTTGAATAGCACGGTTAAAAGTCGATTGATAAAAATTATAGCCACCCACCACTGCTTCAATGGCACCATTATTTGGATTGATGGCAATCAGCTGACCTTGGACTTTAGGAATCTGTACCAGTGCCCAGGAAGTTTTTTGTGCATTAGGACGTAAACGGACAATATCTTTCAGCTTAACAATATCCGCCGCATGCTTGGGTGCAGCGCCAACACTATTGGCGTTTCGGTAGCGGCGCGCCCATGACATTCCTGACCAGGGAACGGTGACGGTGGTTCCATCCTGCATTAAGGCTTCAAAACTATTTGGGTTGATTTTAGTGACTTGAGCAGGGTAGGTATTGGCAAAAGGCTGGAATTTTTTTAAGGGTTGATCATTTGCTTCAGCACCGCGCCAGCCATGACGTCGGTCATAAGCTTCAAGGCCTTCTTGTACCGATTGCTCAGCATACGCCTGACGTTGACTATTAATCGTGGTATAGACTTTATAGCCAGAATCGATGGCCTGTGCACCAAAATTCTGGATCAGTTCAGAACGAACCATCTCTCCGACATAGGGAAACTTATTGCGAGTGCTACGATCCGGCATATCCAGATTGATTGGTTCCGCAATCGCTTGCTGATACTGTGTCTGATTCAGATAACCAAGCTGCAGCATACGTCCCAGAATCCAGTTGCGACGTTCAAGTGTACGTTTAGGATTGGCGACCGGATTGTACTTGGAAGGGGCTTTCGGCAAACCGGCAATCATTGCCATCTGGGCAAGAGAAAGTTCTTCCAGGCTTTTGTTGTAATAGATTTTAGCCGCTGCTGCGATGCCATAAGCATTTTTACCCAAGAAAATCTTATTCACATAGAGGGTTAAAATTTCTTCTTTAGTCAGGTTTTGCTCAATTTTACGTGCCAGGAAAATTTCAGTCAGTTTGCGCTTTAGTGTTCGTTCTGGACTGAGATAATAGTTTTTTGCCACCTGCATAGTGATGGTCGAACCACCGGTCTGTACATCGGAACCCGTGACGCTTTCACTTAATGCCCGGCCCAAGCCTTTAAAACTGATGCCACTATGTTCGAAAAAGCTGGAATCTTCTGCAGCGAGGAAAGCATGAATAAATTCTGGTGGAATCTGATCATATTCTACAGGCACAGAAAGTTTGCCGCCATATTCTGCAATCAACTCTTGATCGGAACTAAATACTTGTAAAGGCTTAAGTAAAGGTGCCTTTTTAAGGATAGACATTTCAGGCAAAGATGGAGCAATATAAAGGTACATGCCATAAAAGCCCATCGGAATTGAGATCATAATTATGATAATGATCAAAAAAAATGGATGAACAAGGCCTGAACTGGATAGCTTTTTCATAACAAGTAAGTTTTAATAAGAGCTAATGGCAAACTAAGTGAGCGGTCAGTATATCCTTTAGATATACATAATGTTAGATGACTTATTGTATCTAGATAAAATTATTAGACCGATTATACCTAGTAGGCTACTTTATTTTTGGGGATAAAAAAATAATAGGAATGATATTGTGCGCAGGTTATATCGTAAGCCAAACAAGGGGTTAATAGGCGTCGACATCAGCTCGACTTCTGTTAAAGTTTTGGAACTCTCTATGAAAAGCGGACGGTACTGGGTAGAAAGCTATGCTTTGGTCCCATTACCAGAAGGTAGTGTTGTTGAGAAAAACATCTTAAATCCAGAAGCCGTCGGTGATGCTTTGGCTCGTGCTATTAACTTGGCCAATACCCAATCTAACCAGGCTGCATTTGCGATTCCTACGTCTATGGCGATCACCAAAACGATCGAAATGGATGCAGATATGACAAGTGATGAACGCGAAGTTCAAATTCGTGAAGATGCCGAACAATACATTCCATTCCCACTCGATGAAGCCAGCATTGACTTTGAAGTCTTGCCTGATCGATTGTCTAATCCAAATCGTGTCAATGTTCTGTTGGTCGCAACCCGTATTGAAAATGTCGAAGCCCGGTCTGAAGTACTGCAAATCGCGGGGATCACACCCAAGATTGCAGATGTAGAAAGCTTTGCATTGGAAAATGCTTTTAGAGTGTTTGCCGATACTTTACCAATGGGCGTAAATACTGTCGGTATTCTGGATATTGGTCATAGCATGACAACTCTATCAGTCATGCGGAACAACAAGATTATTTATACTCGTGAGCAGGTGTTTGGGGGCAAGCAGCTGACTCAGGAAATCCAGAATCGTTATGGTCTGTCTTTTGAAGAAGCGGGACGCGCCAAGAAAACACGTGCATTGCCAGATGACTATGATATTGAAGTCTTGGAGCCATTCTTGGATGCTGTGGTGCAACAGGCAGCTCGTTCATTGCAGTTTTTCTTCTCATCTTCTCAGTTTAATGAAATTGACCATATCCTGTTGGCAGGAGGGAATGCCAATATTCCGGGTCTGGCAAAATTATTACAGCAAAAGCTTGGTTACCGTGTCACGATCGCGAATCCATTTTTACAAATGGGCTTTTCTCCTCAAATTGATATTAAAAAAATTGAAAATGACGCGTCCTCACTCATGGTTGCATGTGGTTTGGCATTGAGGAGTTTTGATTAATGGCAAAAATTAACTTACTTCCTTGGCGTGATGAGCTCAGGATAAAAAGAAATAACGAATTTGTCGCCTATTGCGTCGGGGCATTATTGCTAGGAATGACAGCAGCAGGGGGAAGCTGGTTCTACTATGATCAAAAGTTACAGGATCAAGAACAAGCCAACCAACTCATCATCAGTACCAATCAGAATCTGGATGTACAGCTAAAATCTCTGGAAGGTTTACAGGAACAGCGTAATGCGATTGTGGAACGCATGAAACTGATTCAAGGTTTACAAACCCAGCGTCCAATTGCCGTACATCTTATTGACGAGATTGTACGTGTAACCCCAAGTGATATGTATATCACCAAGTTTGACCGTGTCGGTGATAAGTTCACCATTGAAGGGAAAGCAGCAAGTCCAAATACGGTTGCAGAATTATTGCGTAATCTCGAAGCTTCTACCTGGTACCGTAATGCTTTCATGAATGCATTCCTTGTGGCGGAAGAGAACAAGGACAAGGCGCCAAGCTCTATTATTCCACGTGTTGAAGAATCTTATGGCACATTTACAGTGACAGTGGATCTAGACCAGATTGCTCAACCGGTGCTTTCAGAACAACAGCCGCAAGCGGCTGCAGCAACAGGAGGGGCGACATCATGAGCGAACAATTTGATGAATTAGGTCAGGAAGCTGTTGTTGTACCAAAAAATAAAATGACGGTAGAAAAGTTTTTTCAGCAATTTAATACCCTAGATCCAAATAACTATGGTAGCTGGCCACTGGCTGTAAAGATTACCTGCTGGGTATTTATTGTTTTCCTGGTTTTGATGCTGGCTTATTTCGGTCTGATTCGAGGCAAGATTGAATCAATTACTCAGGCCAATGCACAAGAACAGAATCTGTTAAATGAATTTCGTGAGAAAGATTCCAAACTGCGTAATTTGCAACAATACCAACAGCAACTTCAGGATATGGAAGCAAGCTTTAACCAGCAGCTTGAACAGTTACCAAAGGAAACTGAAATCCCAGGCCTGGTTGAAGATATTAATTTGAGTGGTGTCAATGCCGGACTGAAGTTTAAGAATATCCGTCTTGAACCTGAAGTAAAGCAAGAGTTCTTTATTGAACAGCCAATTTCTATTGAAGCAACGGGTGATTATCATGCCTTCGGTTCATTTGTCAGCGGTATTGCAGGATTGTCTCGTATCGTGACGCTACACGACTTTACGATTACGGGTACTGAAAATAAAGAGAAGAAAACAGATATCCCGGTTGTAGATTATACCTTGAAGGCAAAAACCTATCGTTATGTCGGTAGTGCCAACTCAGCATCGGCAGATACAACAGCTGCGAATAGTCAGGGGGCACAGTAATGAAGATGATCAAGATTGCTTCAGCACTTACTGCCGGATTGATCCTGGCAGGTTGTGAATCACGTATTGATGTGGTCAATCAGGAAATGGCCAATATCCGCAATCAACCCGCATTGCCCATTGAACCAGCACCCGATTTTGCTCCGGTTGAAACTTTTAGTTATGCAGCACATCAGCTGAAAAGTCCTTTCTTGCCAAGTTCATTGGCAGCAGAACTGAAGATTATGGCAGGGAAACGGGTTTATCCAAACCTATCACGTCAATTGCAACCCTTAGAAAGTTATCCACTTGAAACTTTGACCATGAAAGGAAGTCTCAAAAACCAGGCTGGACAGATTATGGCTTTAATTAATACGCCAGATGGGGAAATTGAACGTGTACAGCGTGGCAGTTATATGGGACTTAATCATGGTCGGGTGATCCATATCACACCGACACAAATTGATCTGATCGAGATTATTCCAGATGGACGCGATGGCTATGTGGAACGCCCTCGCAGTATGGTCCTGATTGGGCCTGCGCCATAAGTTAAAGGGAATAACAATGAATAAAAGTTTTAAAGAATTTATTTTTGGGGATGTTAATACAATGAATCATGTGTTTCGTCAGTTTTCAATGGGGGCAGTTGCCATTGCTGTAATGCAGGCGGCAAGTGCACAGGTTTCGATGACCAATGTGGTGCCAATGCAGATTCCAGGACAAGGTACTGAAATTCGTGTGATGTTTAATGGCTTGCCACCTCAACCACAAGCTTATCAATTAGAATCGCCATCACGTCTGATTCTGGATTTTGATAAAGCACAGCAGAATTTAAAACAAAGCAGTATTGCTGTTGCAACGAAAGAAGCAAGTTCTGTAGATGTGACTTCAGATGCCCAGCGTGCACGTTTAACTGTGAATCTGGCTGATGCGGGTGCATTTACCACGCGTGTTGAAGGCAATACCTTTATTCTAAAAATCAATTCAACCAATCCAGTTATCCCTGTACAGCCAGTTGTACAACAAAATACTCAAGGCATTACCAATATTGGGTTCCAGCGCGGGGCGAAAGGTGAAGGTCAGGTCGTGATCGATCTGGCGAGTGGTAATACACCGGTTGATGTACAACAGCAAGGTACTAAAGTTATTGTACGGGCATTAGGCTCCAAGATCCCGGCACATTTAACCCGTCGTCTGAATGTGAATGATTTTGCTACACCTGTTTCGACAGTAGATGCGGTCAACCAGAATGGCTCTGGAGTGGTTACCATTCAAACTTCAGATAGCTATGAATACATGGCTTATCAAACCGATAATAAACTGACAATTAGTTTAAAACGCCCAGAAGAGAAAAATCCATTACGTCCAAAAGCTGCTCAGCATTATACTGGTAAGAAAATTTCTTTAGATTTTCAGGATATTGAAGTTCGCCGAGTATTACAGCTACTAGCAGATTTCACTGACATTAATATGGTTGCAGCAGACAGCGTACAAGGCAATATTACTTTACGTCTTAAGGAAGTGCCTTGGGATCAGGCTTTAGATATTGTTTTAAAGACTAAGAATTTGGATAAGCGTCGTAATGGTAATGTAATCTGGATCGCGCCTGTATCTGAGCTCATTAAAGCTGAAGAAGAAGAAGCCAAAGCACTTGCACAAAGTGTAAAGCTTGCTCCTATTCAGACAGAATATATGCAACTCAGTTATGCCAAAGCAGCTGATATTGAAAAGCTCATCACGCAGAATAAAGGGGCCTCAAGTGCCGGTTCTAATACAGGCAGTACAAGTGGAGATGATAAGGAGAGTCTACTGAGTTCACGTGGTTCTATTTCTATTGATGCACGTACCAATACTTTAATTGTAAATGATACTCAGCCTTTTATCGATAAAATCCGCAATATGGTGGATCTGCTTGATGTACAGGTAAAGCAGGTCATGGTTGAAGCACGTATTGTGCGTGCATCGACTGAATTCACCAAAGAAATCGGGGTGAAATGGGGAATTCTTTCTCAGGGCATTACTAATAATAATAATCTATTAGTGGGTGGAAGTGACACTACACTTTGGGATTTGCGTGATCCTCAAGAAAGTGATTTAGGTGGATATACCTATGATATTCAACGCCCAGATAATTTGAATGTTGACTTGGGTGTTGCAAACCCTGCTGGTCGAATTGCTTTTGGCTTGATTAGCTTATCTGACTTTATGTTAGATCTGGAGCTTTCTGCTTTACAAGCAGATGGTTATGGTGAAGTGATCTCAACACCTAAAGTTTTAACAGCAGATAAGCAGGCGGCTAAAGTTTCATCAGGTACACAAATTCCGTATCAATCTTCAGAAGGGGGTGGTGCAAATGCAGTTTCAACTACTGAATTTATTGATGCAACCCTCAGCTTAGATGTAACTCCTAGTATTACACCTGACGGTAAAGTTCAGATGCTGCTCAATATTACCAGTGATACTCCTGGAAACCCGACTCCAACGGGTCAATTAACGATTAATAAAAATCAAATTAGCACTAATGTGCTGGTTGATAATGGAGAAACGGTAGTTTTGGGGGGGATTTTTGAGCAAGAAACACGGAATGGACAAACTAAAGTACCTTTCTTGGGAGATATTCCATATTTAGGTCATTTATTTCGTAGAGATCTTAAATCTGACAATAAGCGTGAGCTCCTGAT
Source organism: Acinetobacter sp. SM1B (assembly GCF_003289665.1). Taxonomy (NCBI): domain Bacteria; kingdom Pseudomonadati; phylum Pseudomonadota; class Gammaproteobacteria; order Moraxellales; family Moraxellaceae; genus Acinetobacter; species Acinetobacter sp. SM1B. The sequence continues at coordinate 2,225,643 of NZ_QMBM01000001.1, read as the reverse complement.
TTTTGTTACACCTCGAATTGTTAATGACAGTGTTTCAAGAAATCATTAATATATTTTGAAATTAACAAAATGAATAGGTGACTCCTTGCCAAGCAAAGAGTTTGAATCCCTGCCAAATATCTATTTGGTAGGGCCGATGGGGGCGGGAAAGACAACAGTAGGACGGCATTTAGCAGAATTGTTAGGACGAGAATTTCTGGATAGTGATCATGAAATTGAGCGTAAAACAGGTGCAACGATTCCCTGGATCTTTGAAAAAGAGGGTGAGCAGGGCTTTCGTAGTCGTGAAACGGTTGTCATCGATGAGTTAACTTCACGACCACAGTTGGTTTTGGCCACAGGTGGTGGTGCGGTGACTCAGGCGCCTAACCGCGAATATCTGAAACAGCGAGGCATCGTTGTTTATCTCTACACTCCTGTGGAAATCCAGCTCCAGCGAACCTATCGCGACAAAAACCGTCCCTTATTACAAGTTGAAAATCCGGAACAGAAACTTAAAGATCTGCTTGCAATTCGGGATCCGCTGTATCGGGAAGTCGCACACTATATTATTGAGACCAATCAGGGTGCTGCACGTGATCTGGCACAGCGTATTCTGCATCTCATCCTTCCGAAAAAATAAGCTCAGTAGAAAAGTGGTTACCCCATCATGCAAACCTTACATGTCGAACTCGGTGAACGTCGTTACCCAATTTTTATTGGTAGCGATTTAAATCCTCAACAGCTGTTAGAACCTTATATTCATGGTAAACAGGTGATGATTGTCAGTAATGATACGGTGGCACCACTATATCTGGAACATTATAAGACAGCCTTGGAAAAACTGGGTAAAACGGTAGCGACCTGCATTTTACCGGATGGTGAGAAATTTAAGGATATTCAGCATTTAAACCTGATTTTTGATGCATTGCTTGAAGCAGGTTTTAACCGGGATTGTACGGTATTGGCATTGGGTGGTGGCGTGATTGGTGATATGGCTGGTTTTGCTTCAGCCTGTTTCCAGCGTGGTGTGTACTTTATTCAAGTGCCAACAACTTTGCTTTCGCAGGTGGATTCCAGTGTCGGTGGTAAAACCGGGATCAACCATCCACTCGGTAAAAACATGATTGGTGCTTTCCAGCAGCCACAAGTCGTGCTGGCGGATATGTCCCAGTTATCAACCTTGCCAGATCGTGAATTATCAGCAGGTCTTGCTGAAGTCATTAAATATGCATTACTCGGTGATAAGGACTTCCTGGTTTGGCTGGAAGCCAATATGGAAGGTCTGATTGCTCGTGATGAGCAGTTGCTCGCTGAAGCTGTTTATCGGTCCTGCGCGCATAAAGCCCGTATCGTGGCGAACGATGAAAAAGAGCAAGGTGAGCGTGCTTTACTCAACCTCGGTCATACTTTTGGCCATGCCATTGAGTCTTATCTGGGCTATGGTGAATGGCTGCATGGTGAGGCGGTGGCAACCGGTATGGTCATGGCCGCTGATTTATCACAGCGTATGGGCTGGATTTCCGAAGCAGATCTCGCGCGTACAAAAAAAATCATTTCTCGTGCCAAACTTCCGATTGTTTGCCCTAAAATTCCTCTGGATGATTTCCTGGGATATATGGCACATGACAAAAAAGTCTTAAATGGACAGTTACGTCTGGTATTGCTGGAACAATTAGGACAAGCGATTATCACCCGAGACTTTGATGTAGAATTAATGAAGCAGGCCATTCTGGCCAATCAGGCATAGGTAATTTTAGAAAATGACAGCACTCCATACGCCATGGCAAAAGATTCAGCATTATTTTTGGCTGGTGACTGCGGTAGGCTGTCTTTTTGTTGCGCTCATTTTTTGGGCAATTACAGATAAGGATCAGGTCACTCCTGTAGAGAAAAAGCCTGAAACAGAGGTTGAACTACTGATTCAACCAGAAAAAGTTTCTTCAATGACCCATCTTGGTGCATTAAATGAGGAAGTTCATCCGCTGGATATGACCACACGCACCATTGTAAATGCAAACCATGAAGCCGAGTTTCGTGGTAACAAATATGTTACTCAATTTAAAAATCAGTATGCGATTGAGCTATTTCGGGTCTCTGATGAAATTATTATTAAAAACTTTTTAAGAAAACAGGTAGATCGTAATAAATTCATATACTTGCGTCTGTCAGGCGAAAATATGCCTGAGCAATATGTTTTACTCTATGGTTCTTATAAATCAGCCAATCAAGCAAAGCAGGCACTGGACCATCTGAATATGGATTTGCCAAAATCAGTCAAACCAGCTGTGCAGCAAATTCAGGATTATCAACCTTATGTGAATAACTTAGGTTCTGATGAGCTGACGTCTAACCAGAAACTCTATCAAGTACGATTAAAAAATGTGCCTCTACCAAAAGTAGAGGAAACAGTAGTTCCTGAACCGCAGAGCCAGCCCTCATCAAATACGCCAAGTACCACCAGTACAACCATTGTTCGTCGTGATCCATCGGGAAATGTGGTAGATGTGCAGAAGTCTGAAAGCACTGTACCGTCAACGCCACGTGCTCAACCTAATGGTCAACAACGTGCTGAAGAACAAGAGATAAGTGATCCTTTTAACTGATACAAATTTGGGTGCGAGCTAAAATAGCGCACCCTGTATGAAAAAATGCTATAAATGTGCGCTTTTGGTGCAAAAAATACACAATAAAAATCATCACTCTGTATCTAATATTTGCTAAATCTTTGTCATTGGTATTGTTTCTGTCTTAGTGCATCAAGTTGGCATGTTCTTTGCTTTATTGGTGCATGAATTGAATTAATCTCCCTGTTTTGGCGCGAAAATGATTCGATGATTATGCGTAAGTGTCATATTTAGTCGTTATTTTTATGTGATTTCTGAGTCTTTTAAACTTTATTTTTCATGCGTATTAATCTGAAAAGGTTTATCTTCAAGGTGTGAAGAAAAGTTTTACTCTGCTAATAGAAATTTCCTCGAAAGTAAATTGGACGCCATCGCAAAGACGGATTTAGATTGTTTAACAGCCCGCCAGGGCTTTGTGATAAGAAGGGTACGCTATGCACATGCCATCGCCTAATAATGTAGCTCCCGCTCAAGGTTTATACCAACCGGATGAGTTTAAAGATAACTGTGGTTTCGGTTTGATCGCCCATATGCAGGGTGATGCAAGCCATGATCTCGTCAAGACCGCAATTCATAGTTTAAGTTGTATGACCCACCGTGGTGGTATTGCCGCAGATGGTAAGACCGGTGATGGGTGTGGTTTGCTTTTGGCAATGCCAAAGGAATTCTTTCGTGAAGAAGCAAAGCGTTTAAGTGATATTACCTTAAGCGAAATTTTTGCTGTAGGTACGATCTTCCTGAACCTGGATCCTGCACTGGCAGCACACGCAAAACAAGTATTAACCAAAGAAATTGAAGAAGAAGGTTGCCGCGTTATTGCATGGCGTGTGGTACCAACCAATAATGGCGCGTTAGGTGAGATTGCGATGCAGTCTTTGCCTGCTTTTGAACAGGTCATTGTTAACTGCCCAATCGGTGTCACTGAGGTTGAATTTAACCGTAAGTTATTCCTGGCGCGTCGTCGTGCCGAGCAGAAACTGACCAATGATCCATACTTCTATGTAACTACCTTATGCTCAACTGTGATTAGCTATAAAGGTTTGATGATGCCAGCAGCAATTGCTGACTTCTATACTGACCTGGCTGATGAGCGTTTGGCGTCACATATTGTGGTGTTCCACCAACGTTTCTCGACCAATACCTTGCCACGCTGGCCATTGGCTCAGCCATTCCGTTATCTGGCGCATAATGGTGAAATCAATACCATTACTGCAAACCGTAACTGGGCGCTGGCGCGTACACCTAAATTCGAAAATCCATTGCTGCCAGGCTTGACTGAACTGAACCCGATTGTTAACCGTACTGGTTCGGATTCTTCTAGTCTGGATAATATGCTGGAAATCCTCATAGGTGGTGGTATGGACCTGTTCCGTGCGCTACGTATGCTGGTTCCACCCGCTTGGCAGAATGTTGAAACACTTGATGCTGACTTACGTGCATTCTACGAATTTAACTCTAAGCATATGGAAGCATGGGATGGTCCTGCAGGCCTAGTCATCCAGGATGGTCGTCATGCGATCTGTATGCTGGACCGTAATGGTTTGCGTCCTGCGCGTTGGGTCGTGACTAAAAATGGTTACATCACCCTGGCGTCTGAGATTGGTGTATGGGGTTATGAGCCTGAAGATGTAGTATCTAAAGGTCGTGTAGGTCCAGGTCAGATTCTGGTTGTGGATACCTTGACTGGTAAAGTATTAGATACTCAGGATGTCAATAACCACCTGAAACGTATGCGTCCATACCGTGAATGGCTGCGTGAAAATTCAGTACGTTTACAGGGTAGCCCTGAGCTGGAAGAATACCTGTGCGATCAAGGCTTAAAAGGCGATAGCCTGAAAGCAGCACAGAAAATGTTCATGGTGACTTTTGAAGAACGTGATCAGTTACTACGTCCAATCGCAGAAAGCGGTCAGGAAGCTGTAGGTTCAATGGGTGATGATACGCCAATGGCCGTGTTATCACGTCAGGTCCGTCACGTTTCCGATTACTTCCGTCAGCAGTTTGCGCAGGTCACTAATCCGCCAATCGATCCATTACGTGAATCGATCGTGATGTCACTGGAAACCTGTTTCGGTCGTGAACAAAATGTATTTGAGCAAAGCCCAGAACATGCAGACCGTTTGATCGTATCCAGCCCGGTGCTGACGAATTCAAAAATGCATCAGATCCGTACCATCGGCCGTAAAGGTTATGAAATTGCGGACATCGATCTGAACTATCCAGAAGCGGAAGGTCTTGAAGCGGCGATCTCACGTATCTGTGAAGAATCTGCCCAAGCGATTCGTGATGGTAAGACTTTACTGGTTCTTTCAGACAAGAAAATTCGTGAAGGCTTCTTGCCAGCCAATGCTGTAATGGTCACTGGTGCAGTACACCATTATCTGATCAATACAGGTCTGCGTACCGATGCGAACCTGATTATCGAAACTGGTTTTGCTCGTGATCCACATCAGTTTGCTGTACTTCTAGGCTTTGGTGCGACAGCGATTTATCCATACCTGGCGTATGACGTGATCAATGATCTGGTCGCGAAAGGTGAATTGCTGGGTGATCCGGTATACGCGCAAAACAACTTCCGTAAGGGTATTGAAAAAGGCTTACTAAAAGTCCTGTCCAAGATGGGTATTTCAACGGTTGCGTCTTATCGTGGCGGTCAGCTGTTTGAAGCAGTGGGCTTATCCAATGAAGTGGTGGATAAATGCTTCATCGGTGTACCAAGCCGTATTCAGGGTGCTACTTTTGTCGATCTTGAAAATGACCAGAAACAGTTGGCGGATATTGCCTGGAAAAACCGTAAACCAATTGATCAAGGTGGCTTGCTGAAATTTGTCTTCGGCAAGGAATACCATGCATTTAACCCGGATGTAATTAACTCGCTGCACAAAGCAGTACGTTCTGGTAATTATGCAGATTTTAAAGAATATGCAGAACTGGTGAATAACCGTCCGATCGCAACGATCCGTGACCTATTCAAACTGAAAACAGACAATTCGATTGCACTGGATCAAGTGGAATCTGTAGAAGAGATCCTGCCTCGCTTTGACTCTGCGGGTATGTCTTTAGGTGCTTTGTCGCCTGAAGCACACGAAGCGATTGCAATTGCCATGAACACGATTGGTGGTCGTTCAAACTCGGGTGAGGGCGGTGAAGATCCAGCGCGTTACGGTACCATCCGTAACTCGAAAATCAAACAAATTGCATCGGGCCGATTTGGTGTGACGCCTGCTTACTTAACTTCGGCAGAAGTCCTGCAAATTAAAGTCGCGCAAGGTGCAAAACCAGGTGAAGGTGGCCAGTTGCCGGGCGGTAAAGTAAACGGTCTCATTGCCCGTTTGCGTTACTCTGTACCAGGTGTAACCCTCATTTCGCCACCACCGCATCATGACATCTATTCAATTGAAGATTTATCACAGTTGATCTTTGATTTAAAACAAGTTAACCCACAGGCGATGGTGTCAGTTAAGCTTGTTTCTGAACCGGGTGTCGGTACGATTGCGGCAGGTGTAGCGAAAGCCTATGCTGACTTCATTACCATTTCTGGTTATGACGGCGGTACAGCGGCTTCTCCACTTTCCTCTATTCACCATGCAGGTTCGCCTTGGGAACTTGGTCTAAGTGAAGCGCATCAAGCCCTTCGCGTAAATGACCTGCGTGGTAAAGTCCGCGTACAAACCGATGGTGGTTTAAAAACCGGTCTGGACGTTGTGAAAGCAGCAATTCTGGGTGCAGAAAGCTTCGGCTTTGGTTCAACACCAATGATTGCCTTAGGTTGTAAATACTTACGTATTTGCCACTTAAATAACTGTGCAACCGGTGTAGCAACCCAGCAGGATCACTTGCGTCAAGAACACTACATTGGCGAACCACAAATGTTGATCAACTTCTTCACCTTTATTGCTGAAGAAACACGTGAATGGTTGGCGGCACTTGGCGTATCTAGCCTGAAAGACCTGATTGGTCGTACAGATTTGCTGGAAGTCTTGCCAGGTGAAACTGACAAGCATGCACATCTAGACCTAAGCAAACTGCTGGAGTCACATCCTGCAGCTGAAGGTAAAGCACAGTACTGTGAAGTTCAGGGCAATGCGCCGTTTGACAAAGGTGTTCTGGCTGAGAAAATGGTAGAAGAAATTCTGCCAGCGATTGAAGCAGGTACTGGTGGCGAATATCACTACAGCATTGGTAACTGTGACCGTTCGATTGGTGCACGTCTGTCTGGTGAGATTGCCAAACGTTATGGCAACCTCAGCATGGAAGCTCATCCGGTTAAAGTAAACTTGCTGGGTACAGCAGGTCAGTCACTGGGTGTATGGAATGCCGGTGGTCTGCACATCAGCCTTGAAGGTGATGCCAATGATTATGTTGGTAAAGGCATGGCAGGCGGTCGTATCTCGATCTTCCCACCGAAAGGTTCGCCATTCCAGACGCAAAATACTGCGATCATTGGTAATACCTGTCTGTATGGTGCGACTGGCGGTAAATTGTTTGCTGCAGGTACTGCGGGTGAGCGTTTTGCGGTACGTAACTCAGGTGCCTTTGCCGTGATTGAAGGTGCGGGTGACCACTGCTGTGAATATATGACTGGTGGTATTGTGACTGTGCTTGGTAAAGTAGGCCACAACTTCGGTGCAGGTATGACCGGTGGGTTTGCCTATGTGCTTGATCTGGATAACGACTTCGTTGACCATTACAACCATGAACTGATTGAGCTGAATCGTATTTCTACGGAAGCAATGGAAGAGCACAAAGAGTTCCTGGGTCGTATCCTGGATGAACATATTAAAGAAACAGGTAGTGCTTGGGCGTACAAGATCCGCCACGAGTTTGACTTCTATAGCCGTAAGTTCTGGTTGGTAAAACCAAAAGCTGCCAACTTGCAAACGCTGTTGAAAACAACTCAAGCTGATCCACAATAATTCCACTACTGCAGAAATGAAGGCAGATGCAAGGCAACTGTGAACCCCTTGCATCTACCCACGGAGAGAGACATGGCAGAACGCCTAAGTAATGACTTTCAATTCCTGGATGTAGCACGCCAAGATCCAGAGAAAAAAGAGATTGACGTCCGCAAAGCAGAATTTGTGGAAATTTATAAACCTTTCACAACTGAAGTGGCTGCAAATCAGTCACATCGTTGTCTAGGTTGCGGTAACCCGTATTGTGAATGGAAATGTCCGGTTCATAATTACATTCCAAACTGGTTGAAGTTGCTGGCAGAGGGCCGTATTTTTCAGGCAGCTGAACTGTGTCACCAAACCAATACTTTGCCAGAAGTCTGTGGTCGTGTTTGTCCCCAAGACCGTCTGTGTGAAGGTGCTTGTACCTTAAATGATGGTTTTGGTGCAGTCACCATTGGTAATGCTGAAAAATATATCAATGACACCGCTTTCGCTTTAGGCTGGCGTCCAGACATGTCTCATGTGAAATGGACTGACAAGAAAGTTGCTATCATTGGGGCAGGTCCTGCCGGTCTAGGCTGTGCTGATATTCTGGTACGTAATGGTGTTAAACCTGTTGTATTTGATAAACGTCCTGAAATTGGTGGTCTGCTGACTTTCGGTATCCCAGAATTCAAGATGGAAAAAGACGTGATGAAACGCCGTCGTGAAATCTTCACGGGTATGGGTGTTGAATTCCGTCTGAATACTGAAATTGGTACAGATGTAACAATTGACCAGTTACTGGCTGACTACGATGCTGTCTTTATGGGTATGGGAACATACACTTATATGAAAGGTGGCTTTGCTGGTGAAGATCTGGATGGTGTATATGATGCACTGGATTTCCTGATTGCTAACGTAAACCGTTGCCAGGGGTGGGAAAAAGATCCATCCGAATACATCAGCGTTGAAGGCAAAAAAGTGATTGTCTTGGGTGGTGGTGATACCGCGATGGACTGTAACCGTACTTCAATTCGTCAAGGTGCGCAGCAAGTCACTTGTGCCTACCGTCGTGATGAAGCCAATATGCCAGGTTCACGCCGTGAAGTGACCAATGCCCGTGAAGAAGGGGTGAATTTCTTATTTAATCGTCAACCCATTGAAATTATCGGTGAAAATGGCAAAGTCACAGGTGTTAAAGTGGTGACCACACAATTGGGTGAGCCAGACAGCCGTGGTCGTCGTAGTCCAGAGCCTGTTCCAGGTTCAGAAGAAGTTCTTGCTGCTGATGCAGTATTGCTTGCTTTTGGTTTCCGTGCCAGCCCTGCAGATTGGTTTGCCTCTGCCAATGTTGGAGTAGACGGTTCAGGTCGTGTGCTGGCAGCAGAACAGCAAACATTTAAGTTCCAAACCTCTAACCCGAAAATTTTTGCCGGGGGCGATATGGTACGTGGTTCTGATTTGGTGGTGACTGCGATTTGGGAAGGCCGTCAGGCAGCAGAAGGTATTTTAGATTATTTAGATGTCTAAACGAGTTTGTTTTCGTTAGATGTGAAAAGGGCTGAGTTTTAAGGAATTCAGCCTTTTTTTTATTGGATATTTTATCAACTTCATCTTCTTCTGGAATATATTCTCATCCTTGAACCATATATGACGTAAGAGAAGTACCATCAATATTAATTCAATCTACTGTGCAAGGTTATTGTTTGATGTAACCAGTTTGGTGATTCGCTCGATTAAACAAAATACACAAACACGTCAGAATTTCACGTTAGAATGAAATCATTTCAAACAAATACAAAGAAAATTTAGAGGTTGATTTATGAATTTCACAAAAAAAACCATGCTCGCAGTTGCCTTAACCAGTACATTGACTTTAAGCGGTTGTGGCTATAACACCTTACAAGTGAAAGATGAAGCCGTAACAGCGGCTTGGTCAGAAGTCCAAAACCAATATCAACGCCGTGCCGATTTAGTGCCAAACTTGGTGAATGTGGTCAAAGGCTATGCCAAGCATGAAGAACAAGTCTTGACTGAAGTCACTCAGGCACGTGCCAATGTCGCAGGCTTAAAAGTGGATAAGTCGGTATTAGAAGACCCTGCGTTATTCCAGAAATATCAGGAAGCACAGGCGCAAATGACCAGTGCCTTATCACGTTTAATTGCGGTGTCTGAAAATTATCCAGACTTAAAAGCCAATGAGCAATTCCGTGATTTACAAGTACAACTAGAAGGCACAGAAAACCGTATTGCCGTGGCGCGTAACCGTTACATCAGCACAGTGCAAGACTTTAACAGCTATGCACGTCAATTCCCGCAAGTGATGACCGCAAAAGTCATTGGTATGGACACTAAACCAAACTTTAGTGCCGAACAAAGCGCACAAACAGCACCGAAAGTTTCGTTTGAATAACGCCTAGGAGGATGTCTGGATGCTGCAATCGCACAGCAAGACCCACATGAGTCTAGCGCAGATGCTGCTGCTCATGGCAGTTATGTGTTTCAGCTGCTTGGCATATAGTGAAGTTGCCACTGCAACTGATGAAACCGCCGAAGCTTTGGTGCTGGGTAAAATTGTGCAGCAACAGCATCCTCAAAATGCCAACCCTATCCCAGATCTTGCAAACTCACGCCAGTCTACATCCAGCACTCAGCAAGCACCTGTAGAAACACCTGTTCAGCAACCGCAAATTGCCAATGATATGGCAGAAGGTGAATCTATCCGTGCTTTGCCGACCTTGAATCAGCCCGTGGTCGATCAAGCTAATTTGCTCACTGCTGCAGAAAAACAGCAAATCAGCCAGCGGATTTTAAATATACATCAACAAGCCAAAGCACAAATTGGGGTGGTGATTGTACCGACCACAGGGCAGGAAGATATTTTTGATTTTGCCATGCGGGTCGCAGAACAATGGCAGCTCGGTTCTGCCAAGCAAGATAATGGTGTGTTGATGGCAATTGCAGTCAATGACCGCCGTATTCAAATTTTAACGGGGTATGGTTTAGAGGGTGTGCTGCCCGATATTGTAGTCAGTCGGATTATTAACCAACGTATTACGCCGTATTTTAAACAAGCGCAATATGCACAAGGCATTGACGCAGGCTTGGCAGAAATTGAACGGATTTTAAACCTAGACCCCGAAGTTGCGGCACAGGCAGCGCAAGAACTGAAACAGCGTCAGGAACAAGCCTTGCAAGAACAACAGGCGCGTGAAAAAACCTTGAGCACTGCTTTATTTATTTTAATTGCGGGGGTAATTGGCTCACTGATTGTCGGAAAACGCTTAAGTGCTTCAACCGCTGCCGTGGCAGGTACAGTGGCAGGTTTGGTCAATGGTGCAGGCTTAATCACCAGTTTAATGATTGGCGCGGGAATTTTCTTTTTACTCATCACTGCCATTGCACAGACTATTTTCCAAATTTTCTTGTCCTCTGCAGGGCGTGGAGGCGGACGTGGTGGTGGTTTTGGCGGCGGTGGCTATAGTGGCGGCGGTGGTGGCTTTGGTGGGGGAGGAGCATCAGGATCATGGTAACAACAACCGATACAACAGAAATTATTACTCAACCGAAAATGGACATTGCAGCGCGTCCGAGTGTAAAGCGCTGGCTGAAGCATTTCTTTTTTTTACCTGCCACCAAACGTTTTTTTAATGCGCAGGATCAACATGCGATTGCAGAAGCGGTGACTGCCGCCGAGCATGGGCATGTGGGTGAAATTCAGGTGGTGATTGAAGGCTGTTTACCCTCGCGTTTGGCGTATGCGGTAGATACGCATACCCGCGCGCGCCAATTATTTGCAGAATTGGGTGTTTGGGATACCGAACTGAACAGTGGGGTTTTGCTGTACCTGAATTTGTGTGAGCGCAAAGTTGAAATTGTGATTGACCGTGGGATTAAAACTGCGACCACTCAACAGGTGTGGGATGAGGTCTGTGCGCATATAGTGCAGGGTTTGGCACAGCAACAATATCGGCAAGCGGTAATCACAGGTGTGCAAGAAATAGGTGAAATTTTGGATGGTTTTTATGAACGCCAGTTGCTAGATACACAAAATGAACTGGGAAATGCGCCAATTATTTTGGGGTGAGTGTTGCTAATGTTCTTTGCTTTTTTTAAATTCTCGCTTTTTAAAGAGAGGCTAGGAGAGATTTTCAATATTGGCAGTTTTCATTACATTTGACTCATTTTTTCAAAGTGGGAAGCTGTGTGAGTACAAAAGATAACCACTGCACACAAGCTAAATTTGCTGAAATTTAGATTAAAAATGCAAATAAGTGTGTGATTAATTTATTTTTAAAATTAAAAAATGTGACACACTGCTATAAAATTGACAAAATTTGTTAAAATTTTAATTTCAACTGACAATAATTGTCACTTTTTTACAAAAATATACATCTAAATTAAAAGTTCTAAATTTTTTATGTATAAGATGCTGTTTTTCTGTGTAAAATGTTTATAATAAAAGTTGGCACGTTTAGTGCTAAGTATAAAATAGCTTACAAAGCTTATAATTAAATTAACAAACATTTGTGGAGAATGTTTATGAATACAGTACAAAAGGGTTTTACACTAATCGAATTAATGATCGTTGTCGCGATCATTGGTATTTTGGCGGCAGTTGCAATTCCTGCTTATCGTGAATATGTAGCAACTTCTTATGGCGCATCTGCAGTTGGTGGACTTAATAATTTTATTCCCAAAGTACAAGCTTGTGTACAAACAGCTATTGGCTGTGAGTCATTAAATGGCACTGCTGCTGCTGGTAATGCGGCTGCAGTCGCAGCTGAAATTCCGACTTCTGCGACGCCTAGCTTTACAACGTCAAAAACTGAGATATTTAAATCTGCGAATGTTGCTGAGAATACCGAAGTTACGATCACTTCAGGGAATGTAGGTTGTACTGTAGCAGCAGCAGTAACAGCAAATGGAGCAGTAACATATACTACGACTGCTACGAGTAATACTGGCCCATCTACTGAAGCTCAATGTAAAAAAGGTGCGAAAGTAGGCTAATTAAATTTGCTAATTTTTCACTGTTAAAAGAACGCATCAAAGTTGATGCGTTTTTTATATTATTTAAAAAATGACTTGATTAAACAATTTTTTTTAAAAAAAATGTTTGTGATGTTTTAAAAGTTATTTAACCTGATCTTGTTATCTTATGTAATAACAAAAAAAATAAAATAGTGACAAATTTTTTTAAATTAATTATTTTATTAAATTTAAGATTTTGATTTTTATAATTTATTTTTTTGGCATGCTTTTTGATTGTATTCTTTTTTATATAGTTTGGGGCAATGGTCATGCAAAAAGGATTTACTTTAATTGAGTTAATGATTGTTGTCGCGATCATTGGAGTATTGGCTGCGGTGGCTATTCCTGCTTATCGGGAATATGTATCGGTATCTTATGGGGCGGCTGCAATGAAAGTTGTTTCGGGACAAACTGTTAATTTACAAATGTGTGTGCTGGATGCGGGAGTGTGTTCGATTATTAATAGTACAGTATCTTCAACTACTGGATTATCTTCCCAACCAAGTCCAGTAGTTACCAATGCACCTGCAACTTTAACTTTTGATAATTCAGTTTGCCAAGTGACTGTAAGTGTAGATATAAATGGCGGATTGATATATTCAGCAAATACATCGAATGCAGCAAAAGCGACAGTTCAACAATGTAAGAAAGGTGCAGGTTTATCATAAATGATGGGAAAGATTGAGGGGAGTATGTTGAGGGATAAATTTAAAGCATTTGTGATACATTTAAGTTTAAGTGCTTTGGCTGGGTTGGTCTGTGCCTTTGTTATTTATAAAGTCTGGTTTATCGCACCTTTAGAGATTGCTACAAAAATTACTCCCATCTTTTTGATGATGGTAGGGATTGATATCATTGTCGGTCCTTTATTGACGTTCCTTGTGTATAAGAAAGGCAAAAAAACATTAAAATTCGATCTAAGTATTATTGTCTTCATACAATGTATTGCTTTGATTTATGGGGTTTTTAATATATATCAAAGTCGTCCATTGTGGATTGCTTTTGATCAAGATGCTTTTTATCTAGTTAGAGCGAATGAGGTTGATCTGGAGAGTGAGAAAAAAGCCGCTATCGCTTATCAAAGCCGCATTGTTAGCAAGCCGCAGTTTGTGAGTATAAAAAGACCTGATATCGAAACACAAAAAGGTAAGGAGTTACGGTTTTATGATTTTATGGGGATGAATTTAGCTGTAAAAAAACCGGAACTGTATGATTCTATGAATAACGCCCGACAAGCTTTGTCAACTCAAGCATTCGCTCTACAGGATTTAGAAAAATATAATGCGAATACCTCTCTAATTTTGTCTAAATATCCACAAGCAGATGCATTTCTACCACTGAAAACAAATGTTATTGATATGACGGTTCTCATTAATAAAGAAAAAGGCGAAGTGGTTAAAATTGTCGACCTACGACCTTGGAAATAATCGCTTAAATTTAAAATGGGGAATTTCAGTATTCCCCATGCAATTATCCCACTTCAAAACGGGTAGAATTTCAATCAAATTTGCTATACAAAGCACTATCATCTTGCTTAAAAAAATATAAGATAGAGCCAGTTTTTAGTCTATTTTTTTCCTATGAAATCTGCACTGCTACTTTTGGCTGCCATCCTTATCTCCCTTGCATGGCTATTGCCCATTCACTACCGTCCATGGGTCACCTATACAGGCGAACTCTACGCATTTTTTGCCCTGTTTGCCCTTGCAGCCTGTCTATTTAAAGAAAAATTACAAATACCCAAAATTAGCCTGCCCTTACTGGCACTGAGCAGTGTTCCACTCATTCAGTGGGGCTTTGGCTTAGTCTACTTCTTTGACAAAGCTTTGCTCAGTAGCGTGTATATCTTCAGTTTTTGGTTGGCAATCATTTTGGGCTATAACCTTACGCAAAACAACAGCGAACGTGAACGCATCTTTACAGGCTTTAGTTATGTGCTACTTGGCGTGGGAAGTATTACCGCATTCATGGCGATTTGCCAGTGGCTCACACTCGATCAATACCTGCCAATGATGGTAGATATAAAAATTGGACAACGTCCTTATGCCAATTTCGCCCAACCGAATAATATGGCGACCTTTTTGGTGATGTCGCTTATGGCTTGCCTATATTTATACGAAAAACAAAAACTTAAAACCGTGTGGATTGTGATTGCTGCTGCCATGATTTTGGTCGGTGTGGTACTGAGTCAATCGCGGACTTCATGGTTGGCGTCGCTGTGTCTCTTGACCTATTTGAGCTATCAACAATACCGTGGCGTGATGCGGATTAAATGTCGCTATAGCTTGCTGTGGTTTGCCGCATTTATCGGGCTGATTTTTATCGCACCTGCTTTTAGTCAAATGCTCTCACAAAGTGCAGACCTTTCGGTGCAATCTCGTGACGTGGTACAGCGCGCCACAGGTGATATGTCACGCTTGGCCATTTGGCAGCAAATGCTCGCTGCGATTGCACATCAACCTTGGTGGGGCTATGGTTGGCATCAAACCAGTGTGGCGTATGTCACGATTAGCGAATTTGTCCAAGGCCCTGTGTGGATTCGCAGCGCACACAATTTTATTTTGGACTTTTTACTTTGGAATGGTGTGATACTCGGCGTGCCATTTTTGGCGTATCTGGGCTATTGGGGCTACCAACTGCATAAATATAACCAGTCGGTGGAATCGGTTGTGGGGATTTTAATGCTCGGTGCATTTAGCGTGCATGCTATGCTGGAATTTCCACAAAACTATGCCTACTTCTTGCTGCCTGTAGGTTTTATTATCGGTATGATTCAGTCACAGCGCGTAGTGAAAGGTCTTACTTTATCTCCACTATATTTACGCAGCACTTTTGTGGTGGGTGCATTGTTACTAGTGCTGATTTATCGTGATTATGAGATGATGGTGCCTAAATTGAATCAGTCGGTACGCTACGAACACACACCTGAAAAAATCACCCATCAAGATCGTATTTTTGTACTGGAAGAATTTAACCGCCGTATTGCGTGGATTCGTTTAAATCCGTATAGCCTACAAACGCCTGATCAATTGCAGGATATCCATGAAATTGTGTTGAATTATCCAACCCGCTACGATTTATTGAAATATGCACGCATATTAGCCTTTAACGGTTATGAGGCAGAAGCCAAAAAGCAATTATGGTTGTTAAGCACTTTGTGGCAGGTCAATGTAGATTATGCGACTTTATTGGATGAGGCCGCGTCACGCTGATTTAAGTATTCTATTTAAAAAAATATGCTTGTGTGGCTTCCCCCTTTGAAAAAGGTGAGCCATATATGGCGCAAGGAGGGGGATTCAAAAAATATAAGCCAAATATGGTGAAAATCCCTCCTAACCTCCCTTTAAAAAAGGGAGGAACATTCATCATAAAATTTATTTATTGTGCAAACATGCTTTTCAAGCTTCCCCCTTTATCAA
>NZ_QMBM01000001.1:2179000-2209694 GCF_003289665.1 Acinetobacter sp. SM1B | reverse complement strand
GAGGGGGATTGAGGGGGATTGAGGGGGATTGAGGGGGATTGAGGGGGATTTGAAAAAGGTGAGCCATGTATGGTGCAAGGAGGCGGATTCAAAAACTCATGCCTCAAGGAGAAGTCCTTCTTGTAGATGAGAGTTCAGAGCATAAACTAAATTTCTGAAAAATTCGTGATTTTTACTGTGCCATCGGGAAAGCGTGCAATCACTTCTAATTGACCTCCCATTGCTTCAATATGGCTGCGTAAAGTAGAAACATACATATCGGTACGCTTTTCTAATTTTGCAATTGCAGGTTGTTGAACGTTAAGTAAATCGGCCATGACTTTTTGTGATAGCCCGCGTGCTTGACGTAACTCTTGCAAAGGCATTTCACTCATGTGCTGTTGAGCAAGTTGGTGTGCTTGTTGTTGGGAGTCGGCAGACATTTTTGCACGTAGAGCAGTAAATTTTTTTGCCATTAGATTAAACCCTCTTTTTTCAATTGATTAAGATGATCATCATATAGACGCTCTGCAATAGGGATATTGATCTCATACCAACGGTCATCGCCAGTTTTATCACCAGCAATCAGTAAAATTGCGGTACGTCTTGGGTCAAAAGCGTACAAGGTACGAAGTGGGCGACCTTGATGTTGCGTTCTTAATTCTCTCAGGTGATCGTACTTTTGCGTACCATGAATTCCACTGCTATGTGGGAATTTTAGATTTGGACCAAAAGTTTCAAGAAGTTCTACTGAAGCAGCAATTGATATTTGCTCTTGCTCTGTCAGAGTTTCCCACCATTGTTCAAACTCATCGGTATATTCGACATCCCACATGATTTATTATACTCTTTATATTCCATTGATGGAATGTTGTTGTGTTAGATAAAAGACAATTTCAACTCAGCCTGATTTTGAATCATCTTGCTGTGGTAAATGGTTGATTTTTTTGTATAAATATTTGTTTTACATTGTTTTTATTTATTTTCTTGAAATATAGATATTACCAAGCTCATGCAGACTTATAAGAAGAACTCAGCCTGACGACTATACAAAAATTATATTAACAAGCGCGTTAAATATCGTCAATTGACTAAGGCATCGCTAAGGTTGAAGATACCAATGTTGAAAATCTCTCCCAAGCTCTCTTTAAAAAAGAGAGGGGTATTCATTATGAAATTGATTTCATGTGTGAAATTGAAGTAGCGTTGAAATTTTGCTCAGATAAAGGCATTTATGTTAGAACTGTATGATCTATTTATACAATAAGGCATGCTAATGGCGAGAACTACGAGTGTAACAATTGACCCACAACTCGATGACTTTATGAGCAAACTGATTGAATCTGGATGTTATGGTTCAACCAGCGAAGTGATGCGATCTGCATTAAGATTATTGGAACAGCAAGAAAATCAAACTGTAGCTTTGAAGCGAGCGATTGAAGCAGGCGAGAATAGTGGCGAAAGTACACTCAGCCTAAAAGATATCGCGGCTCAAGTGAAGCAGAAGTATCAATAGCGTATTTTTATGTGAAGCGTTGCGCATTTTTGCAATTAGCTAAGCTCTATTGAGCTAGACAACAAAAATAAACTTCTTAAACTGTAAACTATAGATTACAATTAAATGTATAAAATTATAACCACTCAATCTTATGCTGCATGGTTTGACTCATTAAAAGACACGCAAGCGAAGGCACGTATTAATGCTCGTTTGCGTCGGGTAGAACTGGGAAATTTGGGTGATACTTCACCTGTTGGTGATTATGTATCTGAATTGAGATTTTTCTTTGGTCCTGGCTACCGTATTTATTTCATGCAGCATGGGAGTGAAATTTTGCTCTTGCTCGCAGGTGGAGATAAATCTACACAGCAAAATGATATTCGTACAGCACTGAAACTGGCAAAAGAAATACGAGGTGAAGCATGATTGTTGAGTTAAAAAAATGGGACATACAGGATCATCTTAAAACTGATGAAGATAGACAGGCTTATCTTGAAGCGGCTTTAGAAGAGGCGGGGGATGATCCTGTATATATTGCGCATATTTTGGGTGATATTGCTAAATCGTATGGCATGACTAAACTTGCACAAGAAACGGGTTTAAGCCGCGAAGGGCTATATAAGTCTTTTGGAAAACAGGGAAATCCTAGTTTTGTGACGGTGAGTAAAGTGGCAAATGCATTGGGTTTAAAATTGACGTTCCAGCAAATATCATAAGTTCAAAGAATCCCAGCGGATGAATCTTTATCTCTTACTTTAAAAGCATGATTCAATCATGACCTAAGATGAACTAAAAACCTCTACCAAACCCTAAAAACAAAAGACTGGAAAAACCAGTCTTTTGTGCGATTGAAGCGAGATGAATCTTAGAGTTGGCTTTGAATATAGTTTTCAATGCCTACAGTTTCAACCAAATCAAGCTGTGTCGTTGCCCAGTCGAGGTACTCTTCTTCTTTCTCTAGAATTTCCTGAACCAAATCACGAGTTACATAGTCCAGTTGTTGTTCTGCCAAAACGACGGCTTTTTGAATCGCTTCAATATTTTCTTGGACTTTACGCACATCACATTTCAACACTTCAGCCGTATGCTGACCGATATATAATTTGCCTAAATGTTGTAAATTTGGCAGCCCTTCTAAAAATAAAATACGTTCAATAATTTTGTCAGCATGTTTCATTTGACGAATCGACTCTTTATATTCAGCCGAGCCGAGTTGTTCAATGCCCCAATCATTAAACATACGTGAATGCAAAAAATATTGGTTAATTGCAGTCAGGTGATGATACAAAACTTGGTTGAGTTGATTAATCACATCACGATTGCCTTTCATTGCAGCACTCCATCAACAATTTCTGCCTTAAACAGCTTAAGGCAATCTATATTTCTATCTTAAACAAGACTGGGCAAAATGGCGAGTGATTTATCGAACGGCGAATGAAAATCGCAATCAAAAACAATTAACTAGGTGGTGTGAAGAAATGTAAGTCAAGAAAAACCCGCTGTAGTCGAAAGCGGGAGAGGAAACACTGAGTATAAATTATAATATTAAATGGGGGAGAGCAATAAAACGTCAGCTTTAGGCAGCAACGGCAAGACGAGACGCAATTTGTGCAATTTCATCGCTAATGATAGCGCGAGTTTCAGGTGCACAGCGACCACAACACGTGCCCAAGTCAAACATATCGCGAATTTCACGATAGCTCTCTGCACCATTGGCAACGGCTTCTTTAATGTCTTGATCTGTAATACCACGGCATAAGCAAACGTACATGAATGCAACCACAATAATTGAAATAAGATAAGAGTTATTATTGATAATTATTATCGTTTGTCAATAAAAATCATTTGAAAGGTCATTTATTGTAATTGAGTTTTTGAATTAAAAAATGCCACTTAACAGGTGGCATCGTTTAATGGTTTTTAAGTGCTTGAATCATAATCACTTATGAATTGATAATCACCACACCATCCATTTCAACTAAAGCACCTTTAGGCAAGCTAGCCACACCTAAGGCTGCACGCGCAGGGTATGGTTGTGCAAAGTATTCGCCCATAATCTGATTGACTAATTGAAAGTGTGATAAATCCGTCAGGAAAATATTCAGCTTGGCAATATCGGCCAAAGAACCGCCCGCAGCTTCACAAACGGCTTTTAAGTTATCAAACACGCGGCGAATTTGCGCTTCAATGCCTTCTACCAATTCCATGCTGTATGGGTCTAAACCAATTTGACCAGATAAATAAACAGTATTGCCCACTAAAATGGCTTGAGAGTAAGTACCAATTGCTGCAGGTGCATTTTCAGTATGGATGACTTGGCGAGACATTGATTTCTCCTAAAATAATGTACGAACATCATAGACCATCCGACTGCATTTCAATAGCCTGATGAGTCTATAATGCAAAATCGGTGAAGGTGCGGCACAGTCCAACTATGTAGCCACATTAAATTAACAAGCTTTGGCTTCTTCTGCGATGCTGATGGGGCGCGCTAAACGGCTAATTCGTGGGAAACCGAAGCGCATACGTAAATCACGAATAATTTTGGCAATTTGCTTACGGTTATTCACCACAATATTCACATAGGTTTTGCCATCGTGGCTACGTACCATTTCTACTCCGGTTTTGGCCTTACGACATTGATAGATCAAATCGGAAATTTGTTCGTCATTCATATCCATATCAATGCTGAGATAAGCTGTAAAACTCACGTCATCTACATCTTCCGAAGTCCATTGTAGCGGCATGATATTTTCAGGATGTTGATGTTGCTCATGCAGTAAGTTGTTGCAACGCGCACGATGCACAATCAAGCCACGGCGTGACAAGTTACCCTGAATCGGATCGCCCAGTACAGGGTTGCAACAGTGCGCATATTTCACGTCAATACCTTCTGTGCCCTGAATCAGACGGTCAGAATGTTCGCTGCTGTCGTGATCGAGTGCATATATGTGATTCGCAACCAACTGTGGCAATAAATCACCGACTGCAATTTGCTCAAATAAACGGTCTTTAGAGTCAATGTGGCGCCATTGCAACACATTTAACCAATCGGCTTCGGTTAAGTCTTGAATCGAGTGATTAAATAATTTCAGTGCTCGGTTAAGCGCTTGCTGACCCACCAAACGCTGTTCTTCAATATCCTGATCACGCAGAATATTTTGTAAAGCACGACGGGCTTTTTGGGTATTAATGAAGCTCAACCAATCTGGGTTGGGTGTGGCTAAAACATCGGTGATGATTTCGACCACTTGCCCGCTGATGAGTGGTGTGGAAAGTGGTTTGCTTTCACCATTAATTTTTGTACCGACGGCGTGGTTACCTAAGAATAAACTGGCTGCATAGGCAAAATCAACCGCGGTGGCGCCTTGCGGCAATTCATGTAAATGTCCGTGCGGGGTATAAACATGAATTTTCTCTTGGTGTAGATAATCCAGTAAATCGCTAAATGTAGTTTTAGCGCATTCACCATCAATCAACACGTTCAAGCTTTGCATAGAGGCTTGAATGGCAGAACGGCAGGCTTGCGGTGCGTTTTCACCCAAGACCACACCAAAACGTGCGGCTTTACGCATCAATTCAGTTTGAATGGTAAGTGATAAGGTGGTTTGTTCACCTTTTAGACGCATCATGAGCGATTGGTTGCCGCCTGGCAGTGGGCGACGGATATGATCTTCATAATGCAAGACCTGAAAGCTGTCACGTAAAATATCAGCCAAACGGTCACAGTCAGCAATGCTTTGTAAAATAATTTCAAAGGCGTGGCTGTGGGTCAGTTCTTGTAGATCAATATCGTTTTTAACAAAGTGGCGCAGTAATTCAATATTGTTATTTTTCTTTTTAATACGACCTGCAATTTGATTGTCTTGTAGCAGGTCGGCAAGGTTTTGTTCCCATTTAGACTGGTATTCGCAGCGTTTTGGCTTGGTTTGCAAAAGGGCGGCTTGCACATCGTTATACATATCTAAATCTAGGTTTTGATAACACAGATGTTCAAGATTATCCGCCATTTCATTCATACCCACGATACGTGCCATAGGTACAAACACATCAAAAGTTTCTTGAGCGATACGGGCACGTTTGTCTGGTCGCAGCGCATCTAATGTGGTCATGTTGTGATAACGGTCTGCCAGTTTCACAATAATGACACGTGGATCCTGTAAGGTTGCTTGCAGAATTTTACGGAACGAAGCGGCTTTGTTGTATTCCTTGTCGCTCGAATGGCTAAGCTTAGTTACACCATCGACCAGTTCGGCAACGGTACGTCCGAATTTTTCTGTGATGTCATCTTTGCTGTAGTCGGTATCTTCTATGACATCGTGCAATAGCGCAGCAATGAGCGTGTCGGCATCCAAACGCATGTGTGCCAAAATACAGCTCACCGCAATCGGGTGTAACACATACGGTTCACCACTTTTACGGGTAACGCCATCATGCGCATGTTCAGCATAATCGCAAGCCGTAAGCACCTGTTCGACTTCACTTACGCTAAGGTAAGGTTCGATCATGGCTTGAAGCTGTTGTTTGGCTTGGCTGACCATCGTGCCTGGCATATAACACCCTTTAAAATACAAGTGATAACGAATCTACAGTTAGACCTTATAATGAAAAGCATATTGCATGACTTGTCAATTTTTTTCATGCCAAAATAGTGATAAATTTGGCACTAAATTAGGGTCTTAATCCTTATGTTATAACGGTTTTTAGCGCAAGATTAAAGTTCAGACAACAAAAAAGCCTAGTAAAATACTAGGCTTTTTCAGAAAGTGGTTCTTATTGGAAAGAAAAACCATCTAAATTCAAATTATTTGCAGAAAGTGCAAGGTCAAGACTCGAAGTTTGATAGTCTTGGTCACGTTGTTTCAAAATGTCTTTAGAAACGTGACCTTCTGCAATTTCACGTAAAGCAACAACGGTAGGTTTGTCGTTGTCCCACTCAACGGTAGGTTCTATGCCTTGACGTGCCAATTGACGCGCGCGCTTGCTTGCCACTAGTACAAGCTCAAAGCGGTTGTCTACATGGTCTAAACAATCTTCAACGGTAACGCGTGCCATAAGGATTCTCGTTCGAATAATAAATTTAAACAGACTGTGCAGTATAAGGTGCTTTGCTTATAGACTCAAGTTTTAATCACGCGCTTGGCGGGCTAATTAACTTTTCAATCAAGGCTTGATGACGATGTGCCTGCTGCGCCATCACCAAACGATTAGCCGTAATCACCGATTCTAAATCGTGCAGAGCCTTATTAAAGTCATCATTAATAATCACATAGTCAAAATTGACATATTGTTGCATGTCTTCAACTGCGCAGCCTAGACGATGTTCAATCACATCGACTGTATCGGTGCCACGGTTAGACAAACGCTCGCGTAAATCAAACTGACTTGGTGGAAGAATAAAAATTTGCTTCGATTCAGGAAAAAGATTGCGTACTTGTTGAGCACCTTGCCAGTCAATTTCAAGTAACACATCGTGACCTTTGGCTAACTGCTCTTTAACCGTTGCTTGCGCGGTGCCGTAATAATTGCCAAACACTTCAGCATACTCAATAAAACCGCCTTGTTTTACCAAGTCGATAAAATCTTGTTTTTGTGTGAAGTGATAATGCACACCATCGAGTTCGCCGGGACGTTGACCGCGTGTTGTGTGAGAAACTGAAACGTGTAAATTATTCACACGCTCAAGCAGGGCTTTAACGAGGGATGTTTTGCCTGTTCCTGAAGCGGCAGAAACGACAAACAATAGACCCGACATGATATTTTTCCTGATATGATAAAATATCTTCTCTATTTTAGAGTAGACGCCCCTTAAACAAAATAGCCAAGATGGCTTTTGTTGGCATAAATTTTTAAACATCCCACCTATTTAACTTCAACATAGAGGGTTCTATGGAAATTGTATTGGCGAATCCACGTGGTTTTTGTGCAGGTGTAGACCGAGCAATTGCGATTGTAAATCGTGCCCTTGAGTGTTTTAACCCACCTATATATGTACGTCACGAAGTGGTACACAATAAATTTGTGGTGGATGATTTGCGTCAGCGAGGCGCCATTTTTGTCGATGAGCTGGACGAAGTGCCAGATGACAACATTGTGATTTTTAGTGCGCACGGTGTATCTAAGGCAGTACAACAAGAAGCAGAGCGTCGCGGCTTAAAAGTGTTTGATGCCACTTGTCCATTGGTTACCAAAGTACATATTGAGGTGACTAAGTATGCGCGTGAGGGCACAGAGGCGATTTTAATTGGTCACGAAGGACACCCCGAAGTTGAAGGAACCATGGGTCAGTACGACAAGAAAAATGGCGGTGACATTTATTTGGTGGAAGATGAAGATGATGTGGCTGCACTTGCGGTTCAGCATCCAGATAAAGTGGCTTTTGTGACACAAACCACCTTGTCGATTGATGATACTGCCAAAGTGATTGATGCCTTGCGCCAAAAATATCCGAATATTCAAGGACCACGTAAAGACGATATTTGTTATGCTACTCAAAACCGTCAGGATGCAGTGCGTGACTTGGCCAATCAATGTGATGTGGTGTTGGTGGTGGGTTCGCCAAATTCATCTAACTCTAACCGTTTACGTGAGTTGGCTGAACGTATGGGGAAACGCGCCTATTTGGTGGATAATGCAGACGAGTTGGAGCAAGCATGGTTTCAACAGAATACAAAGATTGGTGTAACTGCGGGCGCATCTGCACCAGAAATTTTAATTAAACAAGTGATTCAGCGTTTGCAAGACTGGGGTGCAACTGCCCCTGAAGAGCTTGCAGGCCGTGAAGAAAATATTACCTTTAGTTTGCCCAAAGAGTTACGTATTCCTGTAACACAGGCTTAAGCTGCGAAGCATATTAAACTTTAAAAAACTGATTAAAAATAGGCAGATAACCATTCAATGACGGTTATCTGCTTTTTTATGCCTTTTGTCCTGAAGTGTGAGGGTTTTGTAAAGTTGTTGGTTATTATTTTTAATAGGGCAATGTCTGTGTCTTGGGGGGAGTATGCGAGAAAAAGAAAACGGGTTCACCTTAATAGAATTGATGGTGACGATTGCGGTGATGGCGATTATCGCGATGATGGCGGCTCCGTCTTTTATCCAAATGGTTCGGAGCAATCAATTGCAAAGCGATGCAAGAGCTATTGTTGAATTGGCAACAATGGCACGTTCCGAAGCTGTATTTACTAAGAAAGAACAGAAGTTGGCACTAGACGCCTCGGTAACAGACGGCAAGTTCAAGTGGTTGCCAGAGCAACATACCAGTTGGGCAACCAAACCAGTCAATAGCCTGACCTACAATATGTTTGGCTTTTTAGTTTCAGCGAATGATCGTGAGTGTTTTATTTTGCAGCATCAAAAAGATAGTTCAAAAAAAGCAGTCATCGAGTTTTATAAAAATGGTTCGATTCGATATGAACGCTCAAATAGCACATGCCCAAATTAATAGGATGAGGGTAAAACAATGATAAGAAATCAACGTGGTGTTGGCTTGGTCGAGGTTTTGGTGGCATTGGTGCTGCTTGGAATTGCAGTGCTAGGCTTTACTGCTTTGCAAATTCGGGCGGTTGCTGCCAGTGCAGACGCAGGTCAAAACATTCAAGCTATGAATATTGCACGAGATTTATCTGAACGTATCCGTATGAATCGTGATGGATTAAATGAATATAAGGCAAATGCAACCGTGATAGATTGTGCTGCAAATTTTTGTACCAGTGATCAAATGGCAGCCTATGACTTTAAACAAGTTCAGTTGCGTGCAGAAAATTTAGGCATGTCTATTGCTGTGAACGACTGCCAAGGTTCGACCCTGAAAAGAAAATGTGTATATGTGGCTTGGGATACAACCACTGCAACAAATGGAAGTGGAGGTAATCACTGTACCAATGGGACAGCGTATAACCCAAACGCACAATGCATAATTATGGAGGCTTATAACTATGACTAAGCTTCAGAAAGGTTTTACTTTACTTGAGCTGATGATTAGCTTGGCAATTGGTTTGTTGGTGGTCAGTGCAGCAACTGCTATTTTTCTCAGCGCACAACGATCTTTAGGATTTCAGTTGGGTATGGGTGATGTGCAGCAAAACTCAAATTTTGGTTTGGCAATGCTGACTCATGACTTACGACACGCCAATCTAAACACACCGTCTAACCAAAAAGTTAATAATAAGATGGTGGGTTCTGGCGTAATTTTTGCCCAAGAAAACTATCCATCAAGCTTACATGCGAATTTGATTGATGATGTTGCTTTAAGTCAGCAGAATTTACAAGAAGATGCAACCACAGGTAAAAGTGATCAAATTGTGATTCAGTTTGTGCCACAGTATCAAATTGAAGAAGCATCAGATGTTGACCCAAATGATGCTACCAAGAAAATCAATGAAAGATTATTAAGCAATACAGATATGTATGATTGCGAAGGCAATAGAATTGGATTTACAACCGCCAAAGCCAATGAGGATACCCAAGCAATCCGCCCAACCATGGTGCAGCGTTACTATGTGGCAAAATTACCAACCTCACAGCAGGGCAGTGATGGTTTGGATCGTTACGGACTGTACTGTGATGCAGGGCATTATAAAGAAGGTGATAGCAGTATTACGGGCTTAAATAATAACGCACAGTTACTCATGCAAAATATTGATGCGTTTAAGGTGCTTTTGGGGGTGAAAAATCCACAAAATAATCAATTGCGTTATCTCACAATGGATGAGTATACCGATTTGATGTCATCTATTACCGAGGAAAAAAATTATCTACAAGTGATTTCATTGCAAGTTTCTGTGGTTGCGCGATCTGCGACCAATATTGGGGCTGATGCTGGTTTAAATAATAAAACTATTACCCTCCCAGGCACCGCAACTGCAG
Organism: Acinetobacter sp. SM1B; assembly: GCF_003289665.1. NCBI lineage: Bacteria > Pseudomonadati > Pseudomonadota > Gammaproteobacteria > Moraxellales > Moraxellaceae > Acinetobacter > Acinetobacter sp. SM1B. Next base: position 2,199,349 of record NZ_QMBM01000001.1, on the reverse strand, counting down.
TGGTGTTCGATGGTGATGCGAATTTGAATAAAAAATACATACGCCAACTGGTCACTCAAGTGGTTGGTTTGCGTAATACATTGGGAGCATCGTAATGAAACACCAAAAAGGTGCAACGCTCATTGTGGTTTTGGTCATTCTGATTTTAATTACCTTGGTAGGTACATTAGCCGTTCGTTCTGGGATTTTAGGATTAAGACTGGCCACCAACAGCCAAGTGCAGGCTTTGCTTTTAGAAAATAGTAATGCGGCATTATTTAATTTGGAAAATCCAAATCAGATTGAGCGTCAATTAGCCCAAGATGGTATGTATAGCTATTTTAACTCCGCTGCTAATGCTGAAGATGAGTTGGTGTTTTGCTACCGTGCATCGCAAAGTACATTTTTTTCTATGAGTCAAGCCAGTGCAATTTCCCGTACAGGTTCAAAAACCAAAATTGGGGTAACAGGTTATTGTAAAGCCAATCAGTTTGCGACAGGGCGTTCAGCGGTATTGGCGCAAGTCTATTTAAAGAAAAATATAGACAATGTGGTGCCATTTGCACACGTAGCTCAAAACACCAGTATTGGCTCAAGCAGCTTACCTGTGGTGTCGAACAGTATTAGCGTCACCGTGATTTCAGTTTTGCCAAGTTTTTCTAGTGCAAGTACAGCAGAAATAGAAGGTTGCTTTAGAGAGCGTGCGGCAAATGTATCACGCTGTTTTGAAAATTTAAATATTCCCTATAACACCCAGCGCGCAGACTATGTGGTAGGTGGTCAGCCAAAGCTTGTGTCGTAGTTGAACAGGATCAGTGAGGATTAACAAATGAAACAGTTTAATAAAAAAGTTCTTTCTGCCACTGTGTCAATGATGATGACATGGGCAGTGTGTGGCAGTATTCAAACTTCGGTTGCGAGTGATATTGAAATTTATAAAGACGCGGCTGCGGGTAAAGTTACTTTGTTTATGATGTTTGATACATCAGGAAGTATGGGGCATGGTGATGGCTATTGGGCTCGTAATTTGTTGGGGCGGATTGTACATGGTGCAGATACAGTAGATGTACGTAATGGCTCTAGTAGTTTGGTGGAAGACTATAATATATGTAAATGGAGCTATGATCGGGATATATGGAATGGTTATACATATAGTGATAATACAAAAACGGACAAAAAAATAGATTACAAAGTGGGTGAGGGGACAACTAAATCATTTTATCCAACCTATTGCTCAGTGAACCAACCTACATTTAATGGTTTAAATGAAACCTACAAAGCTAGAATTAAAAAAGAATGTGAGACTACAGGCGGAAACTTTCCCTACATTTGTTATGATCGAATATCCCGTTTGAAAATGGCAATGATCAAATTATTAACTGGGGATCAAATACTCAACACCACTCGAATTGGGATTGGTCAATTTTCATCACCAGTGGATAATAGCGATCAGTTTTCACATGACGGTAAAAGCGCTCGAATTCTTTATCCAGCTGTTGAATTGACGGCAGCAAACCGCGAAAAGTTATTAGAAAAAATTGTAAGTTTGGATGTTTATAATGGCACACCATCAGCTATGGCTTATGCTGAATCTGCAGCATACTTATTGGGAGCGAATACTTCTGGTATGACCAATAGTGGCTATGCTTATTCCGATGCCAATACAACCCCAAAAATTCGTAATGCTAATAACGGATATGTTTCTCCATTGACTGGAATTGATACCTCAAGTCAATGTAATGGACAGGGGATTTATTTTTTAACGGATGGATTTGCTAATAGCTCCTATACAGCGACTCAAACAATGATGGAAAAGGTATTGGATAAAAACTTATCTGGTACAGGTTTAACTGGAAGTTCCCCGAGCGGTAATGATCCAACTCAAGGGTGGCCAGAAATAGGTAAATTTGCTAAGTTATTACGTAATGATAAATATATTAAAACTGCGGTAGTGGGTTTTGGTAGTTTATTTCCAAATGATCCCACTTATGTCAAAACCTTAACGAATACTAGAAATAAACCCTCAACCTACTACGATTGCTCTAAACTTCCTAATCCAAATGAGTCAGGAATTGGTAACCAAGAAAAAAGTAATAGACAAGATCTAATCAATACCTGTAATTGGGGGGCAAAACCGCAATCTGATATTATAGCAGCGGATCGTAGTCAAATCCCAAGCAGCGTTGGTGGATATGGTAATGGTGGTTTTTATTCAGCCCAATCCATTAATGATGTGGTAAATAGTGTGGTGAAATTTCTAGATGATGTTGATCCAAATATTGAACCTGTTACAACGGGTAGTCCGACCATTCCTATAGATAGTTTAAACCCAATTCAATTACAACCCTATGGTTATTATGCAGAATTTAAGCCAAAGCCAAGCGAAAAAACTCAACTTTGGGCTGGGAATTTAAATAAATATAATGTAATAGAAGGCGAATTGGTGGATAAAAACTTACAACGTTTAATTTTAAGTACAGGTGCGCTCAATAAAGATGCCGTAGGTTTATGGACCAATGGTGTTAAAGGTCAATTACCACTGGGCACTTTAGTTGCCGCAAATGGCGAGCAAAATTCAAAACGTAAAGTATTCACCAATCGAGTGATTAAACAGGATAAAACTGCTGTTTCAGGTGATCGTTTGGCACAAGTGAGTTTATTGAGTTTATTTGCAGAGAATAATGAAATTGCCAAATTTAAGTATGATGACCATAAAAACTATTGGTTAAATTTCCTAGGTTATGATGTAGGTATTACAGAGAGCATTGCGAGTTTAGCTGATTTAACCAGTAAAGAAGAGTACCGAGAGCTTGGAAGTGTGATGCACTCCACGCCAGTCATGCTGACCCAAGAAGGAAAAATTACGGTTGTAGATGGTAAGTTAACTACAACGGGTCGTAAAGATTACCTGATGTTTGGTTCTACGCAAGGTGCGTTGCATGTGGTAGATGACGAAGGCAAGGAAGTATTTGCTTTTGTACCGCATGAAATGATGGAAAAACAAAAAAATGCATTTATAGGTAGTGGCAAATATGAAGGTTCGGGTAAGAACGACTTATTTTATGGTGTAGACGGTCCTTGGGTTGCACACACCCAATATGTTTCAAAAAGTGATGGAACATTAACAGTGAAAGATTCTGGGCGTAAAGCGAGCGATGAAGAAAATGCGCAGAATCTGATTGGTATGCAGTGGGTGTATGGCGGTTTGCGGATGGGTGGAAAGAGTTACTATGCACTGGACTTAACTGACATTGAAAAGCCTGAATTGAAATTCCATATCAATCCAGATGCAGATAATGCTTCTGCTGCACTCAAACAAATGGGGCAAAGTTGGTCAAAACCGACTCTCGCTTATGTGAATTGGGGCGATACGCGCAAGCTTGTAATGTTTGTAGGTGGTGGTTACGACCCTATATATGAAACTCATAATGCAAACCCAAGCTCGACCAAAGGTAATGGTGTGTATATGTTTGATGCACACAATGGCGATTTACTCTGGTGGGCGAGTGATAGTGAAAAAACAGGTGCCAGCCGATTTACTCAGAACAATGAGCTAAAATACAGTGTTGTTTCGCAAATTAATGCGATTGACCGTGATGGAGATGGTTTAACAGATCATATTTATTTTGGTGATTTAGGTGGGCAAGCATTCCGTGTTGACTTTAATAATCGAGCAACAGATACAGCAAACTTTGCAACTCGTGCGGTTCGTTTGTTTACTGAGCATCAGGGTTCTGGTCTGAGTCCTCGTTTCTATGAAATGCCGAGTGTTTCTATTCATCAAGATGATGGGAGTTACTTTGCAGCAGTTGCCTTTAGTTCGGGTAACCGTAGTTCGCCATTAGCAGGTTTAAACTCTACAGACAGTGCTAATGATGCCGTATTTGTAGTGTATGACAATGATGTAGCACGTCAGGACTTGTATAAAACAGGCATCACACTAAATACCGAAGATGAAAGCTTAACCCAACTTAACTTTGATAGTGGTGTAGCACGCCGTGGGCAAAATAATATATTCAATGGTGGTTGGAAAGCTTATTTTGATAGTGCAAAAGCAGGCCGTTATAAAGGTATGAATGACCTGTATGCTCTAGATGGCATGCTCTATGTCAATGTGTATGACCGAGATGGTACTGGTATTGGCGGAAATTGTGGTGCAGGTGTAGCGGGTGACTCTTATCTGTATCAATATTGTTTACCTACAGGGAAGTGTAGTTTCTACTCAGGCACTGGAAACAAACCAGGTCGGGTAAAACTTGGTGCAGGTATTTTGGGTACAGGTTTGGGCCAGGGTTATGGAAATAAGGAAAATACAGTGAGTTTAGTAGTGAATCGTGATGAGCCATCTGCACTGGATTGTACCTTACCTGCCAATAAAAACTTACCTCAATGCCAGCTGTTTAATACACAGGTAAAACTCAAGCAAATGCGCTGGTATGAGTCGCGTTAAGGGGGGGAGTATGCAATTCAAGAAAGGCTTTACCCTAATTGAGCTAATGATTGTGGTCGTTGTGATCGCAATCATTGCAGCCATCGCGATTCCGAGTTATGCCGCATATATTGAGCGTAAAGATCTTGCTTTAGCAAAGCAGGAAGCATTGCGAATAGCGACAGAGCTAGAAAAATTCAAAGCTAAAAACTTCAGCTATAAAGGTTTTGATGCAACCTACTTATATACAGGCTATGCACCATCCACAGGCACTTTAGCAATTCCTGTAGATGGTTCAGATACTAAATTTACCCTTACTTTATTGGATTTAGCCACCAAGAAGCCTTTATCTATACAAAGAGACGCAGATGGTAATGAAACCGCAGATTCAAGTTCTGTACGTGGTTTAAACTGGGTGATACGGGTGGAACGTGCTAAAACAGGTACAACCTTAAAACAACCACGTAATTACGATTTATTGTTGACTAGTGAAGGTGTACGTTGTCAAACTCGGACTCCTGATATGGTATCAACATATACTTGTGGGACTACAAATAATGAAAACTGGTAATCAAGAGCGCGGATTTACACTGATTGAACTCATGATTGTGGTGGCTGTTATTGCTATTTTGGCTGCAATTGCGATGCCATCCTATACCAGTTATAAAGTCCGTGCCAATCGTGTAGAGGTTCAAACGGAGCTGATGCAACTCGCACAGCGTTTGCAAAGTTATAAGGCGATGAATCATAGTTATCGAAATGCAACATTGGCGAGTATTGGAGGAAGTAGTACATTTCCAAGCCATCAAGCTTTATACAATATTAATTTGGCAATTGATGCATCTAATCAAGCATATACCTTGTCAGCTTTGCCTATTTCAACAGCTGCACAAAAAGGGAATGGTGCCTTAAGTTTAGATCAGACAGGGCGCCAATGCTGGTTTAAAGGAAAAGATTCTCCTGTGCTAACAGATACTTGTTCCGCTTGGTCCGATAAATAAATTCTAACTGTTGATAACCTAAAATTTGATCTTTCATTCAGGGCGAAATTCACGTAAAATACTGCCCTCTATGAAAGGGGTTTGAAATGTATCGATGGTCGGTACAGGGATAATCCGTAAAAACTATAAGGTTGTATCATGGTAGTTATTCGTCTTACTCGTGGTGGTGCTAAAAAGCGTCCATTCTATCAAATCGTTGTAACTGACAGCCGCAATGCGCGTGACGGTCGTTTCATCGAACGTATTGGTTTCTTCAACCCAACAGCGCAAGGTAAAGCAGAAAAACTTCGTTTGGATGCTGACCGTTTTGCACACTGGGTTGCTCAAGGTGCTCAACCGTCTGAACGTGTTGCTTCTTTAGCTGCTCAAGCAAAGAAAGCTGCAGCTGCTGCATAATTTAATTAATTAAGTCGTAGGTAGCCCATGACACCAACACAGAATGTGCCCGAAGATCGTATTCAGATTGGACAGCTACGTTCAGCTTATGGATTAAATGGGTGGCTCTGGGTCTATTCCAATACAGAACCTATGAGCAACATGTTTGACTACCTGCCTTGGTACATTGAAACCAAAGCAGGATGGCAAATGGTCGATGTAAAGCGTTGGAAACCACATGGCAAAGGCCTGGTGGTCAGCTTAAAAGGTGTGAGTGATCGTACCGCAGCAGACAACTTGGTTGGCGCAAATATCTGGATTTCAAAAGCGCAACTGCCTCAACCAGGCGTGGACGAGTATTATTGGTCTGATTTAAAAGGTCTAACAGTGTTAGGTCTGGACGATGACGAACAAGAAGTGAACCTCGGTCAAATCCATGAACTGTTTGAAACAGGTGCCAATGACGTGATGGTGGTTCGTGCAACTGCCGATAGTGTCGATGGTGAAGAGCGTATGATTCCATGGCATAAAGATGTGGTACAACGCGTTGATCTCGAAGCGGGTCGCATCTACGTGAATTGGAGCGTAGATTATTAATCCTTTCAGGATTCACAGAGCAGGAAAATAGAGGAGTCTGCGGTGTTTTTTGCAGTCATTACGCTTTTTCCTGAAATGTTTGAAGCGATTACAGCCTATGGTATTAGCGGGCGCGCAGCACAACGTGATTTGATGCAAATTCATTGTATCAATCCTCGCGATTATGCTGAGGGGAATTACAAACGAGTGGATGAACGTCCATTTGGGGGTGGCCCCGGTATGGTGATGATGGCGGAGCCTTTGGCAAAGTCGATTCAACGTGCCAAAGCGCTTGCGCATGAAGCAGGTGCGGTCAACGTACCCGTGGTGTATATGTCACCACAGGGGAAAACCTTAAATGAACCCGCTGTACAAGATTTCGTTAAATATGACGGACTGATTGTATTGTGCGGACGTTATGAAGGTGTCGATGAGCGTTTGATCCAGAAATATGTTGATCAGGAATGGTCGATTGGAGATTACGTGTTGTCGGGTGGTGAACTCCCTGCGATGGTTTTATTGGACAGTATTATCCGGAGACTTCCGGGTGCAATGTCGGATGAACAATCCCATGTGCAAGACTCATTTGTGGATGGTCTATTAGATTGCCCACAATATACCAAGCCAGACCATTTTGAAGGTATGGATGTGCCAGATATTTTAAAATCGGGACATCATGCCAATATTGAAAAATGGCGTTTTTTGCAGCGTTATCAGCGTACACTTGAGCGTCGACCTGAACTGGTTGAACAGGCGGAACTGACCAAGCAGCAAAAGAAATGGCTAAAAGATGAGCGAGGGTAAGTAAAGCATTGCTTTACCCGAGCGCAAGGCGAGAAGCTATGCTTCGAGCAAACTAAACTGCTTAATGTAAATTAAGTACTTAAATAGGCTCTTTATGTCTTGAAGCGGTCAAGCATAAAGGGAAAGTCAATCGGGTCTATGCGCTTTAGCCTCTAGCCCCAGTGGATCTCAGACCTCTTCTGACCCACACATATTGGAGATACCCCATGAGTGGTAAGCATCCTTTAGTTCAAGCTGTTGAAAATGCTCAGCTTAAACAAGACATCCCAGCTTTTGCACCAGGTGACACAGTAGTTGTCCAAGTAAAAGTAAAAGAAGGCGACCGTGAACGTCTACAGGCGTTTGAAGGTGTTGTAATCGCTAAGAAAAACCGTGGTCTGAACTCTGCGTTCACAGTACGTAAAATTTCTAGCGGTGTTGGCGTTGAGCGTGTATTCCAAACTCACTCTCCAATCGTTGCTAAAATCGAAGTGAAACGTCGTGGTGACGTTCGTCGTGCTAAACTTTACTACCTACGTGAATTGTCTGGTAAAGCTGCACGTATTCGTGAAAAGTTACCAGCTCGTAAAACTGAAGCTTAATCAGTTTTATTTGAGTGAAAAAAATGCGCCGTTTGGCGCATTTTTTTGCTGATGACTTTATAGTCCTTGTAGTTTTAAGCGGTTGGCATGTTGACGATAGATATCGACAGGATCAGGAGAAAAGACTGAACGTAAGGCGAAGAACTGATTGATCACATCTAAATGATTCCAGTTGTAATTGTCACGAATGGTCTTGCCATATTTGGCACTACAACGTGAGACCAAGCCATCATTGTCATTCGGCGCTTGCATCAGTAATCCTGTAGCAGCCAATACCGAGTCTGGATCGAGAATATTGGTTAAGGTTGAATTACCAGAGAACGAATAGAAGTAAATGCCATTGTCGATTGCAGCCCCTTCACCACAAGCCGATTCAGGCATACCGAGTGTATATTTTTGGGCAAAGGTTTTAGAACCTGCCTGACTCAAGCTGATGCCCGCTGCCAGTGCATCATGCGGTAGGGAGTTTGGGTCCTGTTGCTGTGCCCAGACAATGGCCTGAGAACCGAAATTTATCAGACTGACCAAGGGTTGTTCAAGGGGTGTGCCTTGAGCTGAGAGAATTAGATCAGCAACAGGTGAGCCTTTGAGTGGGCTTGAAATGGCGGTGGCAGAAGCGACTTTAGCTGGCGCGATATTGGAAACATAGGCAATGCTGTGTCCACCATGACTGTGCCCCAGTAAATTGACTTTGTTTGCCCCCGTAATCGCTAAAATCTCATCGACTTGTTGTAGCAGTTGCTCACCGCGAACCTCAGAGCTGTTGAATGGGGAAACACGGGTTGCCCATGCATTGGCGCCGTTACGTGCTAAATCGGGTAATATTTGATACCAATAATCCACACCAAGTTCATCTGTACCTGCACGAATCCAGCCTCCCATCCCATGTGCGAACACGAGGGGATATTTGGTTTTGGCATAACTGGAGATGACGAAGTTAGATTTGACCTGTTCTGCATTGGATGCGTGCGAGGTACTAATCGTACTGGCCGCAATTAAGCCTGCAATGAATAATCCATATTTCATATAATATCCTCTATTTTATTGTGCTTTCCTAGCATGACGATTTTTATTGTCAATTGTCATTATTCAGGAGATTTGCAATATTGCAAGTTCCGAATGATGAATGGTTGTTGAAATATCAGTCAGTTTAAAAGGTCTTTATGCACTTGAATTTCAAGCATACATAGATCGTCTAGTAATGTGAGTGCTATAACGTGCGACCATGCCATCGTTATCCAAATTGCCAATGCGTGACCAGCCCAGCCAACCATGCACCATGAGCAATGGATATTTGGTTTTGGTATAGTCAGATTTGGCCTGTTCCTGAATAGGCAAAACGCTTGGAGCCGCTTGAGTCACACCGATTGGCCAAGTAAGCAGCCAATGATAGCTAATGAAATTGTCCGTGTATTAGAGATGATGGTCATAAAACAATCCTGTGTTCTTTATTTTTATTACAAGTGAAGTGACGCTTCCCTCCTGAAAGCTCAGATATGTAAATTGCCGTTGCTTACGGCATGTTATTGTGAGTCATCCTCGACTAATTTTTGTACGTTTAGTTATTTTTTCATGCGTAATTTAGAAAAAACATATCATTTGGGGACAGTTATTGCGTATTGCACCAGAGATTTGTAAATCTACATGCATCTTGATATCTATTTAATATTTATAGACATTTGTATATTATAGTTTTGTGGTAAGTGGATTCAAAACAGCTTTTCATACATAAAAAAGGGGGCACATTGAATACCCCAATTGTTCTTTGCAATATGTTAATCGGCAAAGGGGAGTTTTCCGCCCTGATCATGTACCTGTTCAAAGGTTTCTAAACGCAATTGCTCTTGGGGATTTTGAAAATGCTGCCCGCGTAATTGCTTAACAGTTTGTTGCTTGGCTTGATCATTCATCCCACTTTGCATGATTTGATCACGTGCATTTAAATATTCTTCGACTCGTGATTTCCACTGACTGCGCTGCCCATCGAGTTGTTCTAAACGCTGCGTGGCTTCAGGACCAACCAAATTTAAACGCATCTGGCGGATTTCTTCAGTCGAGCCACCACGCGCTTTAATATCTGCGGTCAGTTTGCGTAGATCTTCCAGCTTATTGAGCTGCTCCAGATTTTCCTGCCAATCTTCTGGAAGCTGCTGAAATAGTTCTTTCAGTTTCTGTGCTTTTTCAGCTTCACTTAAGTTCTTATCTGCCAGAACTGCCATACGATCCAGTGTATATTCATGATAAGTATCTTCAGTGCCAAACAGTCCTTCAATTTCATAATTAGAGAAAAATCGTTTACGCAGATTCTGGATGCTGGTATAGATACTGCGGTAATAGGCAGGATCTTCCTGATCCAGACCAGCTGGTGGGGTTATTTCACCAAGACTTTGACGATACTGCATATAGCGATCCCATAGATCCAAAATCTGGGACAGGGCAGGCTCTTTGTGGTTCTGAGAAATATAGGTCTTAAAGTCCTGCTGAATCTGTTCAATGGTTTTTTCACCGTACTGGGTAATGAAATATTCAAAACAGTTGCGGGTCTGTTCATTCACGATCAGGCGATTACTGCTATCCAGCTGCATCTGACAGTTGATTTCGGTATCCTGCTGGCTGGCGCTGGCAAAAAAAGTATTGTTCTGAGCACTGATATTCAGGGCGTTTGCTTCCGTATCTAGTAGGGCTGGCTGAGCACTACCTGGTTCATTCGCAGTCTGCTTTTCATCCTGAGGGGAAAGCCACAGTAACAGCGTGACCAGACACAGGATCACTAAAGCAACAATGATCCATATTTTATATTTCTGCATGTCCTATGCACCTTTATTTTGTTTTTCTTCAATTATTATCAAGAAATGAATCGGCTCAATATGCCATAAATACAGATTGAATAGCATAGAAAAGTTGTAAAACATTGACCAGGGTTTTACCATTGCGCCAACTTAAAAATTGTCTGATTTTTTGCCATGAAATCTTCATCTCCTAAAATTCAGCGTCGTCATATCAGCGGTGTGTTCCTGTTAAATAAGCCTCTAGGCATCAGCTCAAATGCTGCACTGCAAAAAGTACGCTGGCTGTATCGTGCGCAAAAAGCCGGACACACAGGTGCGTTGGATCCACTGGCATCTGGTTTATTGCCAGTCTGTCTGGGAGAAGCGACCAAGTTTTCGCATTATCTGCTGGATTCAACCAAGCGTTATCAAACGACTATTTTTCTAGGTCATAGCACGACTACCGGTGATGTCGAGGGGGAAATCCTGCTTGAACAAGCTGTTCCTGAACTGAATGAACAGCTAATCAAGGATACGATTGCCCAATTTGTTGGGGAAATCCAGCAAGTACCACCGATGTATTCAGCGCTTAAAAAAGAAGGTCGTCCGCTGTATGAGCTGGCGCGTAAAGGTATTGAAATTGAGCGTGAAGCGCGTCCAATTACCATTTATGCCATCGAACTTTTATCTTTTACTGAAAATAGCATCACGCTGGACGTGACCTGTTCTAAAGGCACGTATATCCGTGTACTGGGTGAAGATATTGCCAAGGCATTGGGTACTTATGGTCATCTGACTTATTTGCATCGTACGCAAACGGGTCATTTTGACATCATTCCAAGTTATACCATTGAATATCTGGAAAGCCTGAGCGAAGAAGAGCGTGAAGCTTTATTGCTACCGGCTTATGCGCCAGTGCAGCATTTTCCGCAGGTTCAAGCCCCAGAAGGCCGTGCTGAATATTTTAGCCATGGTATGGAAAGTAATATTGACCATCCGGCAGAGCCACAAGTGCTGGTATTTGAGGGTGAGAAATGTCTGGGCCTGGCAGAAATTACCGATCGTAAGCGTCTGGTGCCGAAGCGTGTGTTAAATCTCTAGTAAATATTAAGAGAAAGTTGAGATGGACATCGAGATCATCATCAGTCTGATTGGCTTTGCCTTTATGGCAGGGGCAATTGATGCCGCCGTTGGTGGTGGTGGTCTGATCCAGATTCCAGCGATTATGAGCAGCCTACCGTATCTGCAGCCAGCGACCGTGTTCGGCACCAATAAGCTGGCTTCCATTTTTGGCACTGCCTCTGCGGCACTTTCCTATTTGCGACAGGTAAAATTGCCGTGGGCTTTGCTCGGCGTGGTTGCCTTATGTAGCTATATCAGTTCTTTTGCTGGCGCGGCCAGTGTCACGCTAATTCCGGTCGATATTCTCAAGCCTTTTGTGCTGGTCATGCTGATCGTGATCGCGGTCTATACTTTCATGAAAAAACAGTTCGGCCGGGTACATGTCGAGCAAAAATTGACACGGAAAATGCTGATGTTCGCTGCCATTGGTAGCTTGATGATCGGGTTTTATGACGGAATTTTTGGTCCGGGCACGGGCAGTTTCTTTATATTTTTCTTTATCCGTTATCTGAGCGTGGATTTTTTACATGCGTCAGCACTTTCGAAAATTGCCAATTTCACTACGAATCTGGCTGCACTGAGTTTCTTTATTCCAACAGGTCATGTGCTGTTTATGGTCGGTGCCATGATGGCAGTGGCGAATATTGCAGGCTCGATTGTTGGGGTGAAACTGGCCTTTAAATATGGCAGTGGTTTTATCCGGATTCTGTTTCTCATACTGGTCAGTTTACTAATCTGCCGGATGGCCTATCAGATGTTTTTGATTTAAAAAATAGATGTAAACCATTCTCGATATTAAAGTTTTTTATACAATTTCTACTTATAAAACCTCCTGAATCCAAGCCATTCCCTCTTTATGATGCAAAAAGGCATGACAAAAACAGGAGAAAAATTACATGACCACCATTTTTGAAGCACTCAGGGAAAGTCATGAAATTCAGCGTGATCTTGCTGAAAAACTATTACAAACTTCCGGGGATACGGCAGAACGCCGTGAGTTGTTCAAGCAACTGAAAAATGAATTATTTGCCCATGAGGCTGCGGAAGACCGCTATTTCTATATTCCATTGATGATGACTGATTCGGGATTGAATATTACCCGTCATGCCTTGGCAGAACATCATGAAATGGACGAGATGATTGAAGAGCTGACTGCAACCGAATTTAGTAATCCGGGCTGGATTGCGATTGCCAAAAGACTTTCAGAAAAGGTTCATCATCACTTAAAAGAAGAAGAACATGGCTTCTTTCAGCAGGCAGGTAAAATTCTTGGAGAAGAACAAAAGACCGCTTTAGCTGTACAGTACAAGAATGAATATCAGCGTTATAAAGACATGAAAAAAGACATGCTGGTACAAAGTTAAGTTTTAAATTCAAAACTTAGAATATAAAAAAGATGGCTGAACAGCCATCTTTTTTTATTTATCTTCTAATTGGAATTCGATTTCAAAATTAGTATTGTCCCAATGAATTAACTTACCAATCCAATTGGTCTTCGCATTAAATCTTTTTGGATACTGGCTAGCATCATGCCCACTTAATATGTATTTAAAATCAGAAAAATTATTAAGCATTACAATAATGGGGCGAATAGGTAATTTAGAGGAATATGCTAAATCTAAATTTACTTTAAATTCATTACGTCCATGTCCAGACCATCGATCTATGCGATCTTTATAAATCTGTTTTCTTTCGATGGGATGTTTTGTTAGTAGGGGTGCATGGCCCCATAAGCTTACTATAAGTTCATTTTTCGAGTTTATAGCAGATACAGACCAGTTAGAATTCTTAAGTTCTGCATCAAATTTTTTAAATTCAGCGACAATTCCCATAATATTATCCTTTTATATTTCTAACTGAGTTTTTCTTTTCTAGCCTGACGTGCAGCACGCAATGTGACCCCGACAGAAGCCAGCATAATACAGGCCAAAGCAACCCATTGTAATACGCCGATACGTTCACCAAGCAGGATAAAACCGGTTAAGGCTGCCAGCGCAGGAGAAAGGCTGGACAGTGTGCCATAGCTCATCTTGTTCAGCTGTTTAAGTGCTTTCAGATCCAGCGCATAGGGAATCGCTGTTGCCAGAATTGCAATGGTAATGGCTTTGCCCCAATGCTGGGTATCGAGAACTGCTGCCGCATTGTGATATAGCCCGAATGGGAGTAAACACAGCGCAGAAATACTGATGGCAATGGTCAGGGCATGCATACCTATATTCTGCTGTACCACACGCTGACCAAAGAAAATATAGAAGGCCCAGCATAGACCAGCACCTAATGCAAAGGCAGCACCTAGCAGGTCAAACTGATGATTGGCAGCTTGTCCCCATGGCACCATCAATGCGATTCCTAAAATTGCCAGAATTACCCAGATATAATCACTGCGATTTTTAATCGATAACAGTGCCAGCCCTAGCGGTCCTACAAATTCCAGGCCAACTGCAATCCCTTGAGGCAGTCTGCCCAGTGACATATAAAACAGGATATTCATCAGGCCCAGTGCTGCACTGTAGCAGAGTAAATCTTTCCATTTGAGATAGGGCAGTCGCGAGATAATTTTCCAGGAACGGAACATCACGCAGACAATAATGGCGGCAAAACATAGACGCAAAATGGTTACTGTCAGCGGGTCCAGTACAGTAAATAATTGCTTCGCGAAGGATGCACTGATCTGGTATGAAGTCATGGATAAAACCATGTACAACACAGCAAGGAGTTGGGCGTTTGGCATGGGAGTTTGATATGCCAGGCAGGCACAGAATTCAGGTCAGGGAGAAAGGCAAATTATAGCAAACTGGTTAATTTTTGATGAGTAGGCGGAGATAATATTTTGTGAACCGTTGCCTTAAATTTAAAGCAAATGAATTTAAATTTTTAAGCTCCATAAATGACCAGAAAATTTTAAATTCAAAGTGTAAAAATCACTGCGCAAAACTTTGAATTTAAAAATTCCTACAGTAGAAAATGATCAATGATTTAAATACTTTTATTTTTGCGCTTTTGCATGGTCACCGTACAGCCAATTGAAGCGCTAATGATTGTGCCTAATGCCAGCCATTGGGTCCATAATAAAGTTTCACCCAAAAAGATAAAACCGGAAAATGCTGCAATTGCAGGTTCCAGACTCATCAAGGTTCCAAAACTCAAAGCCGTTAAATTTCTAAGTGCAATCATTTCCAGAGTAAAGGGCAGCGCACTGGCCAATATTGCCAGAGCTAAAAAGTACATCAGGCTGATCGGTTCGAAAGTATGAGCTGGCATTCCTGCAAAGAGTGCAATTGGCATCAGTACCAGCATACCGACAAACATGCCTAAGCACACGGTATGGTTGCCGGAAACCCCGGAAGGCTTCTGTCCCGCGACGATATATAGTGCCCAACAGGCACCTGCACTCAAGGCAAATAGAATACCAATCGGATCAAGCGGCTGTGCGGCCTGATCAAAGGGAAACAGCAGCACCAGTCCCAGAATTGCCAGCCCGACCCAGATAAAATCAAACTTCTGCCGGGCATGAAAAAGCGCCACACTGAGTGGCCCAATAAATTCAAAAGAAACTGCAATACCAAGTGGCAGGCGATCAATCGCCAGATAGAACAGCATATTCATACCAGCCAGAGCTAAGCCATAACTGATAATCGCTGACCATTTCACCTGACGGAAATTGATTTGCCAGATCTTAAAAATCAACGCCAACACGGCTACACCTAAAAGCAGGCGCATTGCGGAAACCGTCAGAATCGGGAACTGGCCAAACAGATATTTGGCAAAGGAGCCGCTGCTCTGCATGCTGATCATCGCGATCAGCAGAATCAGCGGCGCTTGCACCATCGGTGCAATTTTAAGATTTGGCATGACTAAATTTATTTCGATTTCTCGAAGAGCGGAAGAGCAGCATCAGCTGAGTAAGGCTTAAAAATAAAAACCTTTAAGCAATAAAAAAACCACAGCCCGAAGACTGTGGCTTTTTAAAAACCTGAATTAGAACAATACGCGAACGCGGATTGTACCTTCAAGGTTGTGTAGCGTATCAAGTGCTTCTTGAGATGCAGTCGCATCTACATCCATCACCAGGTAACCCACATCACCTTTGGTCATTAAAGACTGACCAGAGATGTTGATGCCGTGTTCAGCAAACAGATTGTTAATCTTAGACAGAACACCCGGGATGTTTTTGTGGATGTGAAGCAGACGGTGTTTGCCTTCAGTCAATGGAAGCGCAATTTCTGGGAAGTTCACCGCAGAAAGTGTCATACCTTTGTCAGAATAAGCTACGAATTTTTCAGCAACTTCCAGACCAATATTCGCCTGAGCTTCCATAGTAGAACCGCCCACGTGTGGAGTCAGAATCACGTTTGGAATGTTACGCAGTGGAGAAACGAATTCTTCACCATTCGCTTTCGGCTCTTTCGGGAATACGTCAACCGCGGCACCTGCAAGGTGACCTGCTTTCAGTGCATCCGCCAGGTCTTCGATCACAACACAGGTACCACGTGCCGCGTTAATGAAGATAGAACCTTCTTTCATTTGCGCGAACTGGTCTTTGGTCATGAAGTTACGTGTAGACGGAACATCTGGCACGTGTAGAGATACCACGTCAGCATTTGCCAAAAGTTCACCTAATGAACCGACCTGACGTGCATTACCTAAAGGTAATTTAGTCACTGTATCGAAGTAGATGACTTTCATACCCATGCTTTCAGCAAGCACAGAAAGTTGTGAGCCGATTGAACCGTAACCTACGATACCTAAAGTCTTACCACGTGTTTCGAATGAACCTACAGCAGATTTGTTCCAGCCGCCTGCATGTGTATCTGTCGATTTTTCAGGTACACGGCGAAGAAGAAGAATTGCTTCAGCAAGTACAAGTTCAGCAACCGAACGAGTATTTGAATAGGGTGCGTTGAATACCGGAATACCACGACGCATTGCTGCATCCAGATTCACTTGGTTGGTACCGATACAGAAACAACCTACCGCGATCAGTTTGTTCGCAGCTTCAAACACTTCTTCAGTGAGCTGAGTACGGGAACGGATACCAATAAAGTGCGCATCTTTGATCGCTTCTTTCAGTGCTTCACCCTCAAGCGCCGTTTTGCGATAGTCGATGTTGGTATATCCAGCTGCATTCAATGTGTCGATTGCGTTCTGGTGAACGCCTTCTAGCAATAGAAAACGGATTTTATCTTTAGGTAGAGATAGATGTTGGCTCATTACGGCTCCGCTACAAAGGCCAAATTTAGTCGCGGTATAATAGCATAGGAAAGTACCTGATTTACATTTCCTTCGTGACGTGAATATCAGGTATTTTTGCAAGTGATATTGATAGAAATGATGATTCTGGTTGAATTAAACTATCATTTTCAAAGGTATATTAGCTAAATTGTCATTTTTTCAGGGAATCGCCTAAAAATAGCTTATAATATTGCGCCATGCTTTTAAAGCAGCCCATTTTGATGCTTTAATGGTCATGTATCGTCTGAATTTCATACAGGCCTTGATGCCTGAAAAATATGCAAATAAACAGACGACCTCTCTCTTGTTTACTTCATGCTAGGTCTGCAAACGATGAATGCTCCAGTCGCTTTAACCCCTGAGTTATTGACCCAATTGACTGCAATTGTAGGTGAAAACCGTATTAAAACCGATACGGACAGCCTCCAGAATTGGGGTCGCGATCATACTAAGCACTTTGATCCAAACCCGTCAGTCATCGTTTTCCCATCAACCACTGAGCAGATTCAAGACATCGTAAAATTGGCGAACCAATTTAACGTTGCAGTGACACCATCAGGTGGTCGTACTGGTCTTTCTGCAGGTGCAGTAGCTGCCAATGGCGAGATCGTAGTCAGCATGGACAAGATGAACCAGATTCTGGAATTCTTCCCGGCAGACCGTATGGTACGCGTGCAGGCAGGTGTCGTGACTGAACAGTTGCAAAACTATGCTGAAGAGCAGGGCATGTATTACCCGGTTGATTTTGCCTCGTCTGGTTCAAGCCAGATCGGCGGGAACATCGGCACCAATGCTGGCGGCATTAAAGTGATCAAATATGGCATGACCCGTAACTGGGTACTTGGCTTGACTGTCGTGACAGGTAAAGGGGATATCCTGCGCTTGAACAAAGGCATGATCAAGAACGCGACCGGTTATGCGCTACAACACTTATTCATCGGTGGTGAAGGTACGCTGGGTCTGGTGACTGAAGCGGAAATCAAGCTTGAGCGTCAACCACAAGATCTGCAAGTGATGGTACTGGGTGTGCCTGACTTTGAAGCAGTGATGCCAGTGCTCCACGCTTTCCAGGCAAAAATTGATTTAACAGCGTTCGAGTTCTTTGGTGAACTGGCAATGCAAAAAGTCCTGGCCAATGGACATGTACAGCGCCCATTTGAAACTGAATGCCCATTCTATGTATTGCTTGAGTTTGAAGCGCCATTTGAGCCGATTATGGACAAGGCGATGGAAATCTTTGAACACTGTATGGAACAGGGTTGGGTGCTGGACGGTGTGATGAGCCAGAGCCTGGATCAGGTGGAAAGCTTGTGGCGTTTACGCGAAGATATTTCTGAATCTATCGCGCCATTTATTCCATACAAAAATGACATTTCAGTTCTGATCACGCACGTTCCTGCATTTATTAAGGAAATTGATGCGATTGTTTCTGAGAACTATCCTGACTTTGAGATCTGCTGGTTCGGTCATATCGGTGACGGTAATTTACACCTAAACATCTTAAAACCTGCGGATTTGTCTAAAGATGAATTCTTTGCCAAATGCCAAGTCGTAAACAAGTATGTGTTTGATACCGTGAAAAAATATGACGGTTCAATTTCTGCGGAACATGGTGTAGGTATGACCAAAAAGCCATATCTTGAATATTCACGTTCAGCTGAAGAAATCGAATATATGAAAGCCCTGAAAAAAGTGTTCGATCCGAAAGGCATCATGAACCCGGGTAAATTATTCGATCTTTAATCTGGTCAAATTTACAAAAGCGCATCGAAAGGTGCGCTTTTTTTATTGTTGTGTAATCGCACTTACATTGTCTCAATAGTCGGCAAAAAGAAAGCCCGGCATCATAGTTTTTGATAATAAAGACAACAATGGAAACAAGACCATGCTACGAATAATTTTATTGGCAACTTTGACTTTGGGTGTGGCTGTAACAGGTGGTTGTGCAACGACGCAGGATACAATTTTTAAATTACAGTCACCAGATACCCCACTAGAGCAGGTTTTAAAATTGCGCCCTGAATTACGTGAGAACATTGCAACAGTGGAACTACGTCAATTCTTTAATAATGTAGAGTCACCGACTGCAGGTCAGGTGAAAGTGACAGAAACCGGGCTGAAAGATGATTCGGTAAAAGCCATTCAAACCATTTATCACTTTAAGCTGGATGGTCGTCAGTGGGAGCTGGTCAATACCCAGAAAGCTTATCAATGCTTGCGGGGAAGTGATAAGAAAAAATTCCAGCAAGAGCCGTGTCCATAATATTGTTTGATCTTTAAACAAAATTTGGTTAAAAGCGTATCTTAAGGATGCGCTTTTTTCTTTTTGGGATAATGATGAAAAATAATATTAATATAAAAACTGTGCTTAGTGATATAAATTATGAACTACAAAAACTATTTGATTCTGCTCCACCCAATACTTTTGATTACTTAGATTTAGTACAGCTTTTTATTCAGTATAAGTATGAACAATTTGCTAAGCAGTTAGAGTTACACAAGGATTTATTAGAATCATTGTTAACTAGATTAGAGTATGCAAATATTCATTTTAACGTAGATGAGATCTTTGCGGCAGAAAAAATCGCAAGAAAAATTCTGGAAGTATACGATAATCAATATAAGTTTATAGAAGAGAATAAATTAGATTTCCCTTTGAACATAGATAAAGATAATTTAGAAAGAACCTATAGAAAATTAAATAAGCAACTATTTGATATACATAAGGAACAGTTAAAAATATCTTTTAATAATGAAAATATTTTGAAATTACAACATGAAGCCAGCCAATTAGTTGAAGAGCTAAGATTAAAAAAGCACTTATTGAACCAAGATATTGATAATAAAAATAATAGTTTAATTAAAAAATCATATGATGAAATTTATGAAGAAGAGATTTTAATAGCAAACCGATATAGAAATTGGGCACTTATAATTTTAGGGCTTATTGGAGGAACACTACTTTTAAGTTTTTTAAATTTGTCTATTCAAAATTGGAACCATTTAAGAGATAGTACTTATATCTATATTCCATTGGGTTGGGAAAGCTTAATTAAAACAGTAATGCTTTTCAGTTTAACAGCACCTGCTTGGTATTTAGCTAAAGAATCGTCAAAGCATCGTAAAGTAGCGTATAAAGCTCGAATGTTAGGAACCGAACTTGCAGCTTTTCCTCTTTATGCACGTGAATTTAAAGATGAAGACCGTTTAGAACTTCGAAAAAATTTGGCTGATCGCTTCTTTGGGCAAGAGCTGTATAACGATTCAAAAGCAAGTTTAAATTCTGATAATTCGTTAGAACAAATTAAGTTAATCACTGAGGCAAACAAGGTCTTAGCTGAATCGCTTAAGATCAAGAAAGTTGCTGAAGGAAGTTGATATCTTCGTAAGCCTATCGCATCACTATGTACGATAGGCTTCAAAAGCTTTAAAGAGGGTGTAAATAATTCTGTGTAAATACAGTTTTAAAAATACTTGGTTAC
>NZ_QMBM01000001.1:2072317-2178900 GCF_003289665.1 Acinetobacter sp. SM1B | reverse complement strand
CGCAATTTAAACCAGATTCCTTTTGGGGCTTTTATCCTTGCAGATAAAGGTTATCAAGGGATTTATACTTTGTATCCCAATAGCCTGTTGCCCTTAAAAGCCAAAAGACGCTGTAAATTGGATCCCAAACTGAAAATCTATAATCAGGAAATCAATAAAAGAAGAATCGGAATTGAGCATGTATTTGGCAGCCTGAAAACCTTCAAAATCCTTGCTGAGCGTTATCGATATAGAGGTAAAAGGCTTGGTTTGAGATTCAATTTAATCGCTGGAATCTACAACTTGGAACTGAGCAAAAAATGATTTATGAAAGAGGTCTAATGTATAACATGTTAAAAATTGAAAGTCGAATCCAGCGCCCGGAAGTTTGGATAATAGTATCTGTTGGATGAGAAAATCTGAGTTTGATAAATTGAAAAGCCGTGAGGAATGGAGAGATAAGTTTGCAGTTTGGGCAAGCTGGAATAGTAATGGGGAATATCTTGAGTATACTGTTCCAAAAGGTCAGAAACTGTATGGTTGGGAAGGTCCAGCAGCCTCTCAACAGCGAGGTGAGTTTTATTTAAAAGGTGGGGGAATACAAATAGTCTTGGATCCTAAAGATTTGATCTCTTCCGGCTTAAGTAAACGTAAATTAACTGGATGGGGGTATGGTACAGATACAATAATTGGTGATTTTTCAATTGTAGGTGTGCCAGCTTTAGAAACACGATTAGGAGATTATACTCTGGCTCCTCGTTCGGAAAATAAATCAAAATAATATATAAATTCTAGGTTTTTAATATGAATAATAGCGTCCATCCTAAAGAAGTCTATTTATTGGAAAAATTTAGTTCTTTAGATTTTTTTGAAATAATGAGAAATAATTATCATAATTTTTTAACAGGATTAGAGGGATTATTTGAGCTTTATATTCATAATTTGCCTTATGACTTGAGAACCTTACCTTTTTCAGAGCAGGCAGATATTAATTGGGGAGAAACAGTATTGCCAAATCTAAGAAATACGATGGATCGTATTGATATTGCTTATATAAAAATTAAATCAGGCGATTTTACATATCTTGATTGTGCGGCAGAAATTCGATCAAATGATAAAGGTCTTAGTGAATTTTCTTTCTATTGGATGGATAATTTACCTCATAACAAAGTTAAACAATGTTGGGATTATTACTTAATTTCGAAAAAATACGCTTTAATTATTGAAAAAACATATCCAACATATTGGGATAAAGGGTTTCTTAATAATGAGTTTCCAAAGGCAGAAATATTTAATGGAATAAATATAAAGTTGCCAGGTTCTTATCCTATTTATCGTTTAGATTCAAGAAATATAGTTAGATCTAAAGAAAAAATAAATAAAACAGGGGTTTATGTATGCAATGAATATGATAATAAATTGATATTCCTGGCAAGTAGTAAAGAAGATGATAATGGTTTTGCACCTAGATATGCATGTAGAAATAAGGAAACTAGAGAAAAATTATATTTTGAAACCTCTTGGACTTTAATAGAAAGAATTTCAGATCAAGGCGGTACAGTAGAATCTATTGTTATAGAAAATTTAAAAGCTTTAGCAGGCCAAAAATGTCCGAAAACAGGCTATTGGTGTAGTCCCGCAAATCAGTCTAATTCACGGTATTTTACAGAGGGAGATATTTTCCCTAAATTAGAAAGTGATTGGGGCGAAACAATTTGGTATTTAGAAGCAACAAATAAAGATTTAATTGGCTAAAATAAAACAATCGTAACTTGTTTAAATCTAAAAATATTTAGGTATTTAAAAGTATCCTATAAAAATAAACCCGCTTTTGAGCGGGTTTATTTTAATTCATATCAAATTACATATTTGGATATGAGAAGCACTGCTTCGCAAGAATTACCCTAACCTAACATTACATGTTAGGGTAATTAGGACCACCCGCACCTTCCGGTGTTACCCAGGTAATGTTCTGAGAAGGATCTTTGATGTCACAGGTCTTGCAGTGCACACAGTTGGCTGCATTGATCTGGAAGCGTTTTGAACCATCATCATTTTCCATGATTTCATATACACCCGCCGGGCAGTAGCGCTGAGCTGGCTCATCCCATTTTGGCAGGTTCACATTCACTGGAATTGAAGCATCAGTTAGTTTCAAATGCGCAGGCTGATTTTCTTCATGCACGGTGTTCGATACAAACACTGAAGACAGACGGTCAAAAGTCAGCTTGCCATCCGGTTTTGGATAGTTCGGCTTGAAGTTCACCGCATCAACAGTTTTCAATGTCTTAAAGTCTGGCACCAGGTCATGCAGGGTGAATGGCACTTTAAACACGTTCTGGTCGATAAAGTTGAATGCACCACCCATCCATTGCCCAAACTTATGCATTGCAGGGCCAAAGTTACGCGCGCTATACAGTTCTTCTTTCAACCAGCTGTTGTTGAACTTGTCTGTATAAGCAGTCAACTCTTTTACGAAGAAATCTTCGCCTTCAGTTACACGTGCAACTGCCAGGTCACCGCCTTTCTCTACACCGGCCTTGATTGCTTCAAAGACTGCTTCACCGCAGAGCATGCCTGACTTCATCGCAGTATGTGAGCCTTTGATCTTGGCAAAGTTCAGGAAGCCGGCATCATCACCGATTAAAGAACCACCTGGGAAAGTGAATTTTGGTAGTGAGTTAAAGCCACCTTTGGTCACAGCACGTGCACCATAAGAAATACGCTTACCGCCTTCCAGATACTGTTTGATCAGAGGATGGGTTTTCCAGCGCTGCATTTCCATAAATGGATACATATGTGGATTTTCATAAGAAAGATCCACGATCATGCCCAGTGTCACCTGGTTATTTTCCGCATGGTATAACCACCAGCCACCTGAAGAACCGGTTTCATTGAGTGGCCAGCCTGCACCATGCATAACCAGACCTGGCTTGTGCTTGGCAGGATCGATTTCCCACAGTTCTTTAATGCCGATACCGTAATGCTGTGGATCTGCATCCTTGTCCAGATTGAATTTCTGGATCAGGCGTTTACCTAAATGACCGCGGCAGCCTTCAGCAAAAATGGTGTATTTCGCGTGCAGCTCGTAACCTGGAGTAAAGTTATGGGTGGGTTCGCCATCTTTACCAATGCCCATGTCACCCGTCTGGATGCCTTTGACTGAACCATCTTCATGGTAAAGGATTTCAGAGGCAGCAAAGCCTGGGAAGATCGAGACTTCCAGTTCTTCTGCTTTCTGGCCTAACCAGCGCACCACGTTTCCCAGTGAGATGACATAGTTGCCATCGTTATGCATAGTTTTAGGCACCATCCAGTGCGGAGCTTCTTGTGATTTTTCATCAGAGAGCAGGAAGAAGGTTTTGTCTTCAGTCACTGGGACGTTTAAAGGTGCACCTTGTTCTTTCCAGTCCGGGAACAGCTCGTTCATGGCACGTGGTTCAAGTACAGCACCAGAAAGAATATGAGCACCGACTTCGGAGCCTTTTTCCACGACACAAACGGACAGATCATTCAGGTTGTTTTCAATTGCAAGCTGACGGATTTTGATCGCAGCAGAAAGACCCGCAGGGCCTGCGCCTACGATGACTACGTCAAACTCCATCGATTCACGTTCGATGTGCTCCATGTGGGACTCCTCATATTACATTCGGTGGCAACCATAATCGGATGATCGGGTGCTGCCATGAGTATTTATAATTCCTGGACACAAAAAGATTAGTGTCTTTCATCTTGTGGGCTAGTATAGTTTTAAACCCAGTTTAAGCCAATTGGCTGAAACATATTATTTTTCCGTCATTAAGGTCTTCTACTATGGATAAGTCAGCAGAAACGAATCATCCGACGAAAAAAACAGCCATGAGTGATGATAAAAATTTAACAAATATTGCACAATACATAAAAGATGCACAGGGCAGTCACAAAAGGTCAATACCCCCTTTAGATCAGTGGGAGCCAAAGCATTGTGGCACAATGGATTTGAAGGTTTTAGCCAATGGAGAATGGTGGCACGAAGGTCAATTGATTAAACGCCAAGCCATGATTGACCTGTTCTCAACAGTGCTCTGGAAGGAAGATGGCAAATTCTATCTCAAAACCCCAGTTGAGCAGATCGAAATTGAAGTCGAAGATGAGCCCTTATTTGTAGGGCAGGCTGATCAGGTAGAAATTGATGGAAAAAGCTATATTCAGCTGACGACAACGACGCAGGATGTAATCATCGTAGATAAAGATCATCCAATTTTCATGCGTACTTTTGGTGATGAACAGCGCCCTTATGTGCATGTGCGTTTTGGCATTAATGCATTGATTCAGCGAGCTGCCTTTTTACATCTGGTAGAAATGGGTGAGCTCGTCGAAAATTCTGAAGGCGACACGGTATTAAACTTGAAAAGTGGTGATTTAGACTTGCATTTAGGCACCTGAGGTTTAAGCTTTGTGCCATGTCTGTCCATTTGAGCAAACAGCCCCTGTATGAGCGCCATTTATCCGATTCCGTCCACACTCGATCCCATTATTGACGTTACTGCAGATGCACCCATTGGGATTTTTGATTCAGGAATTGGAGGCCTCTCTGTTACACTGGAAATCGCGCGCCATTTACCGAATGAACGTTTCGTCTATTATGCCGATACTGCCAATGTGCCTTATGGTCCGCGTGAGGATCAGGACATTCGTGAGCTCACCGCGCAGGCAATTGAATGGTTATATCGCAAGGGCTGTAAGGCTGCTGTTGTGGCATGTAATACCGCTTCAGCTTTTAGTCTGGATTATTTGCGTACGCATTATGGCGAGCGTTTTCCAATTATCGGTCTGGTACCGGCTTTGAAGCCGGCAGTTTTGGCGACCCATTCCAAAACTGTGGCCGTGCTTGCCACACCAGCAACTTTTCGCGGTCAGCTGATCAAAGAAGTCATGACCCGTTTTGCCGAGCCCGCAGGGGTAAATGTGATTCCAGTTACCTGTCTGGATCTGGTGCCTTTTGTCGAGGCTGGCGAGCAGATGAGTCCCGCGTGTCTAGCGACATTAACCAAGATTTTACAACCAGTTGTAGATCAGGGTGCAGACTATTTAGTACTTGGATGTACACATTACCCCTTCCTAAAATCGTCAATTCAGTATATTTTTGGTCATAAAATGACATTGATTGACTCTGGATTGGCAGTTGCAAGACAAACCGCCCGTATTTTGATCAAAAATGAGTTATTATTTGAAGGCGAGCGTAAAGAAAGTGTAAGAATCGAAATTTTTGTCAGTGGTAAAAATGCTGAACAAGTTCAACCGATTATACAGCACCTGATGCCGGATGATATTCAATGGTCTGTAAGTAATATATAAGCTGAGTTTTAAGTCAGTGAATTACATTATTTTAAAATTTGATATTTTTAAGTGGGGCACGCATATGCAACAGCTCATGGAAATCGAGGTGAACTTTGCATATTCGCGGTAGTTGGAGAGGGTTTGGAATGCTGGATAAACGTTATCAGGTCTTTATATCCACATCTGGTTCGGAAATGCAGCCAGAGCGTATCATCTTGTCGCAAACGCTGGTGGGTATGGGATTCTTCTCCTGGGGGCTGGAACAGCGTAATCCACTCAGTACTGCCTTTGCTCGCCGTCAAATTGATGACTGTGACTATGTGGTAATCCTGCTGGGAAGCCAGTATGGTGAACAGTCCGTTTCTGGCGTTGGCTATATGCACCTTGAATATATCTATGCAGTAACCAAGCAGAAACCGATTATTGTATTTATGCATGATGACCCTGCCTCTCGTGAGCCGTCCCTGCATGATGCCAAAGCGGAATTGCGTGAAAAATTCAATGACTTCCGAAAACTGCTACAAAATGAAGTCGATCAGGTCTTTACCTATCGTAGCCTGCGTGATCTGGAAATGGCAGTTCGCCTGAACATGCCCCAGATGCTAGAACGCTATCCGGTGACTGGCTGGGTACGTCCCCAAAATGCCCAAGCCCTGCATGATGAAATTGATCAGCTCAAGGCACGTATTGCCCAAATGGAAGCAGAAGCAGGCAAGCGTGAGCCTGATCCATTCCTGAGCTTGCCTAAAGTGTCCATGCATGAAATTTTTTCTTTTGAATATCGCATGCATGCCTATCAGGATGGTAACTTTAAAGAGCTCAAAATTCAGAAAAAACTGACTTGGGCTGAGCTTCTGGCAATTCTTGGATCTACTTTTGTCAATCCAACGCCAGAAGAATTCTTCTCTAAGCGTCTGAATGAATATTTAAATGAAACCGGTCTGGAAGATGCACGTATAGAAATGCCACGTGCTCATGCCGTGGCACGTGCACAGATGAACATTCGTGCCTTGCATAGCCTGAAAATGCAGATGCGACAAAATGACTGGATTGTACCGACTGGCCGTGATGACCGTCAGCGTTTACTATGGCAGATCACGGCTAAAGCCCAGAAATTGATAGAAAGTAATTTACTGGATAAAGATCGGGTTTTTCAATATAAGTCAGTATATTAATCCATATTATAAATTTATTGAAAACTGTTAAAGTACAGGGGTTGACCCCTCAAGACGGATGATCTGAATGTTTGCTAAACCGAAAGTCACCATTATACTGGCAAATCTCGGTACCCCTGATGCTCCTACCGTTCCCGCAGTACGAACTTTTTTGCAGCAGTTCCTGTCCGATCAGCGTGTCATTGAAATCCCCAAACCGGTCTGGCAGATCATTTTGCGCCTGTTTATTTTACCTTTCCGCCCTAAACGGGTTGCGCAGGCTTATGCACAAGTATGGGCTAAAGATTCACCCATGCGTGAAATCCTGCTGCAACAGGTTGAAGCAGTCAGAGCAGAATTGACTCAGCGTTATCCGCAATTCGAGCTGAATGTGGTGCCCGCCATGACCTATGGCAATCCGAACATTCAGACTGTTCTTAGCCAGATCAGCGCACAACCTCAGGATCACGTGATCCTGTTGCCCTTATTCCCGCAGTATTCAGCCACTTCCACTGCGCCGCTGTACGATGCAGTCGCGAGATGGGTACTGACTCAGCGTAATCTTCCGGGTTTATCACTGATTCGTGATTATTATCAGCATCCGCTGTTTATTCAGGCATTGGCACAGAGTGTGCGTGACTATCAGGCGATTCATGGCAAGCCAGAAAAGCTGTTAATGTCGTTTCATGGTATTCCACAGCCTTATGCCGATAAAGGCGATCCCTATGCTGACCGTTGCCGTATCACCGGGAAACTGGTAGCTAAAGCTTTAGGGTTATCTGAAGATCAGTATGCGATTAGCTTCCAGTCACGTTTTGGCAAGCAGGAATGGGTTAAGCCTTATACCGATGCCTTGATTGAAGAGTGGGGCAAGCAGGGTGTGAAATCGATTCAGGTCATGAGTCCGGCTTTCTCGGCGGATTGTCTGGAAACCCTGGAAGAACTGGCAATGGAAAATGCGGATACCTTCAAAGCTAATGGTGGTGAACGCTATAGCTATATTCCGGCATTGAATAGCCGCGAAGATCATTTGCAATTGCTCAATTCATTGCTACAGGCTAATCTTGATGCATTGACTCATACTCTCGCTCACTAATTTTTTGAGGTTTTAAAGCCTATGCTCCAAGTCAAAATTGTTCCTGTAACTGCCTTTCAGCAAAACTGTTCCATTTTATGGGATACAGACAGCAAAGAAGCAGTTTTGATTGATGCCGGAGGTGAGCCAGAAAAACTGAGAGCAGAAGTCGAAGCGCTTGGTCTGACGGTCAAAGCATTATGGCTGACCCATGGTCATTTAGACCATGTTGGAGCGGTAGGTGCTTTGAAAAAAGCCTGGAATGTGCCGGTGATTGGTCCACATAAGGATGATGCGTTCTGGCTGGAGATGATTCAGGAAGTATCTGCTCGTTATGGCTTCCCGATTCCGGAAAAGGTAGAAGTGACTGAATGGCTGGAGGGCGGTGAAATACTGAAACTGGGGGACGAAGAGTTTGAAGTTCGTTTTGCACCGGGTCATACTCCAGGTCATGTCATGTTTTATAACCGCAATCATGGTTTGCTGTGGACGGGGGATGTGCTGTTTAAGGGCTCGATTGGTCGTACTGACTTCCCACGTGGCAATCATCAGCAATTACTTGATTCAATTCAACGTGAATGCTTTAGCCTGCCTGAGGAAACTCAGTTTATCTCAGGGCATGGTCCAATGAGCACGATTGGTTTTGAAAAGCAGCATAATCCTTTTGTCGCAGGTAAAGCAGGTTAAGGGCTTAATGTAAACGTAGTAGTTATCTAAAAAATGAAAAAGGAATCGATTCTAGATTCCTTTTTTATTTGAGTGGGTTAATGGGTTATACAGATTACATATTAAGCGAAAGGGTCATTTTGTAGTTTATGTACCTGAAGTTTAATAATCCAAAAAGCCAGTGCAATGAGTATACCAATGCTAATAAAAAAATAATCATGGCGCATGATACCCGTGCCAATACTGAGACAGCATAGTAGAACAAACAAGAACATGACAGTCTTGAGTATAATTACTAACATTTATAAATCCCCAAAAAGATAAGTCATTGACATTCTTTATAAATTTTTATGTTTTCCTACTTGTTTAAAGTGAAAATTACTTTATTATCAACTATATAGAATGTTTTCACAGTTTAACATTTGACCGAAAATAAATTCAAGATAAATACTGACCTTAGTTTAATAAAACTTATAAGTAATTCTTCTTTGAGCTAGGATTTTTAACAGACTGTGCAAATATTTTGGTTTTTACTTCAAGCGAAAGGATCATGTTGCAGTTGCCGGATTTGCAGTCTTAATATCACGATGACCAGAACCAGCAGGATACCAATCAAGATAAAGATATAGTCCTGTTTCCAGAGCCCAAGGCCAATACTGGTGCAGCATAGCAGGATCAAAAACAGCATAAAAATTTTAAGCAGGAGGATAAACATCGGCATGTCCTCTTTTTTTGTTATTTTATTGGAATAGTTATTTAAATTTTATTTTATTAATCAATAATATAGTCTTTTTAGGCTAGTCTAGCAAAAAATGAAAAAGGAATTCAATCCGAATTCCTTTCCTCTGGTCAGTCTCATTTAAAACTGGTCTTCTTCACGGCCTCCATCAGCTTGCGGAGCATCTTGAGTCGGCAGCTTATAGTCTTCATTGGCCCAGGCACCCAAATCAATCATCTTGCAGCGTTCGGAACAAAAGGGACGAAACGCATTGTCTTCCCACGTAGTCAGTGCACCACAACGTGGGCATTTCAGGGTCGTTGGCATGGACAATACTCCACAAAAAATTGGATTCAATTAGGCAAACATAGCCGCACTTGTTAGACTTATGCGGTTTTCATTAGTTTGATCTGATTATGCCAATTCGTCAATTTCAAGCGCAGCGTATGCATGCCCCTCGTGATTTTCAAAGCATCAGCCCTGAACCGATTTGTGTCGAAATTGGTGCAGGCAAGGGCAAGCATGCCTTGTTATTTACCCGGACACATCCAGAGCACAAACTGATTGCAATTGAACGGACCCGTGAAAAATTTCTGGCCATGCAAAAGCAGCATGAATTGGAAGGCCAGCCAAATTTAAAAACCGTACATGCTGATGCCCTGCCATGGGTGGTACATGCACTGTATCCTGGTCAGGTAGAGCAGTTCTTTGTCCTGTATCCAAATCCGGAACCACATAACCCGGCACAGCGTTGGGCCAATATGCCGTTCTTTGAATTTTTGCTATCACGGCTGAAAACAGGTGGTTCGATTACGTTGGCAAGTAATATTCCGGAATATATTGATGAAGCTGAACAGCAGATGAAAGAGCTATGGAACCTGCCTTATGACAAGCAGATCATTGCATCCGATTCGGCCCGTACTCATTTTGAGATCAAATATCTGGAACGTGGTGAACTTTGTCAGCAGCTAATTATTACGAAACCTGAGGGTTATACCACCCGCTTTGATGATTTCCAGCCTCTGCAGGGGCAAAATGTTGCGCCTGTGGAATAAGCCATGAGTAAACGCATTGCGATTGTTGGTGCTGGCCCGGCAGGGCTGATGGCAGCAGAAGTGCTGAGCCAGCAGCATTATGACGTACATGTCTATGAGCAGAAGCCTTCAGCTGCACGCAAATTTCTGATGGCAGGCAAGACCGGCCTGAATATCTCGCATGCTGAACCGGTGGAACAGTTTATCCAGCGGTATGATCAGGCTGAATGGCTAGCGCCGTGGGTAAAACGCTGGGATGCTGCCTGGATCCAAGAGTGGATGCAAGATTTGGGTATTGAACCTTATATTGGTTCTTCTGGACGGGTGTTTCCAACCGAAATGAAGGCCGCTCCACTGTTACGTGCCTGGTTAAAACGTCTGGTCGAGCAGGGGGTACAGTTTCATTACCGCCATCAGGTAACGCAGTTAAAACAGAATCAATTGGAACTATTGGATCTGAAAACTGATGAGCCACGAACAGAACTCTTTGATGCGATTATCCTCGCCTGTGGCGCGGTATCCTGGTCAAAGCTTGGCAGTGATGGTCAATGGCAAGCATGGCTACAGACAGAAGAAATTGAGCCTTTTCAGGCCAGTAATGCCGGAGTGGAGTATCCATGGTCCAGGTTTATGCAGCCTATCTTTGGTCAGCCACTGAAACGGGTTGCAGCCTGGGTGGAAGACAGTGACAAGACTATGGGTGATATCGTCATTAGTTATTATGGTCTTGAAAGTGGCTTGATCTATAAACAGGGGCGTGGTTTGCGTGAACAGGTTAAACGTGGTCAGCCCATGCAACTGTATCTTGACCTGTTTCCCGATCAAAACGCAGCGCAACTGGCGCATAAACTGCAACCCAGCAAGAAGCAGTCTTTAAGCAATGTCTGGCGCAAGGCAGGACTGGAAGGCGCTAAAGCTGCACTGGTGCGAGAGCTGGTGCCTAAAAATATCTGGCAGGATGCTGAACATCTGGCACAGCAAATTAAACAGTTGATGGTTCCTCTTCAGGGATTCCGTCCAATTGAAGAGGCAATTAGCTGCGCAGGTGGGGTAAAACGTGATGTGCTGACGGAACATTTGCAACTTAAATCCAATCCCTATGTATTCCTGTGTGGAGAAATGCTGGACTGGGATGCGCCCACCGGTGGTTATCTGTTGACTGCCTGTATGGCAACCGGTCGTGCAGCGGGTAAAGGTGTCGCGGCTTATCTGTCTGATTCTGCTTAAAGCGAAGATATTTTAGACATTCACAGTCAGTAATTTTTTAGGCTATATTGGGCGAAAATCATTCACAAGGAGGTTTGCTGATATGTCGACTCAAGATCATTATGCCGGTAGCTGTCTCTGCGGTGGAATCCAGTATGAAGTTCGTGGATCGCTGGGTGATATTATTCAATGTCACTGCCGCCGTTGCCGCAAAGCTACCGGAACTGCCTTTGCCACCAATAGTCCGATTGCCAAAGCAGATTTTCGTCTGCTGCAAGGACAGCAACTGCTAAAGTCATTCACTACCACGACCGGCGTGAGTCGAAATTTCTGTAGCGAATGTGGTTCTCCGATTTATAGCGTGAAAGCAGATCTACCGGATGTTTATCGTCTGCGTATTGGCAGTCTGGATACACCGATTGAGCAGAAACCGACTTGCCATTTCTATGTCGGTTCTAAAGCTGAGTGGGAGGACATTCACGATACCTTAGCGCAATATCATGAACGTCCTTAACAAAAAGCAGATCAGTCTTACTGGGCTTTAGCCTGAGTTTCTGCATACTGGTTACGCCAGTGTTCCAGCTGTTCCTGAGCATGCAGATATTGTCCCAAACCTTTTACATTTTCCTTGGCATCATGCTGGATCGCTTTATCTGAAGAGGTTGTGCCCAGCAGTTTTTGCTGTTGTTCCCAGTATTGATAAATTAGCCCCTGAATATAACGACCCTGTTCAGTTTTTAGTTCCAGACTTTTTAATAAAGTCAGTGCAGACTGGATATGGTCGCGCTGGCGTTGCTGCATAAATTCTTCAGTCAGATTACCTTCCTTACGCATACGCTCAGTTTCAGCTTCAATATCCTCATTTAAGGATTGCAGGCGCTGCTCAAAGTCATCCAGTACGGCAATATCATGTTGATCATCCGCTGTTTGCGGAAAATCTTTCACCGCTTGTGTTTTCAGTTCCTTCATCACTTCTTCAGCTGCTTCATTTTGCTGGGGCGCTTCCTGTTTCGGCGCATCTTTCTGATTACACGCCACCAGCAACAGGCTAGAGGCAAGCAAGGTGATGCGGCTGAAGTTCTGAATATTTGGCATTGTTTTGTCCTGTTAAAGTTTTATCAAGGCGTTGGAATTTTTTGAAAGACATAGACATGGGTGATATAGGGGAAGTCAATCTGTTCATCAGGCTGCTTGCCAGTATGTTCTCTTACGATCTGTTCAAACTGAGATTTGAGTTGCTGCTGTGCATCATCAGACTGGGCGGCGATAAAGCTGGTCGAGAGCAAACGTTTGGACACCACCTGTTCCACAGTTCCAGAATGAAGCTGTTGCAAAGTCGTTTCTGCTACCGGGCTAAACAGCTGCTGATCCTGAAATACATCGCGCCACTGACCACTATGGTAGCGTGGCGTATCGCCTTCCATGGGGAGAATAAATTCTGCCAGAGCTTTGACCCAGTCGACATTAACATCACGCTGGTTCCAGATCAGGACCAGATAGCCCTGATCTTTCAGAATCCGATGAATTTCCTTAAGGCTGTCGAAATTGGCGAACCAGTGAAAAGACTGTGCGCAAAATACAGCATCCATCAAGGCATTTTCTAGCGGCAGGGCGTCACTCATCGCCTGCAAGGTCGGAATATCTGGATGAACCTGCTTGAGTTGCGTTAACATCTCTGCGACAGGATCAACCGCCAGAATATGCGAACTGAGTAATTTCAGCTGGGGCAGGAATTTACCGGTACCGCTCCCCAAATCAAGTAATTGGGCATGATGGGGTAAGCCAAGCTGCTGTTGCAACCAGGGCACTAATGCTTCAGGATAACTTGGGCGCACCTGCTGATAGCGCTCAGCAGCGCTACTAAAACCTTGTTGTGCAGCAGGATGTAATGATTGTGTCATATTTTGCGCTTTTTAATCTTGGTCTTCGCTATAAAATAGCATATTCATTTTTGCATCGTTTTGCGCCATTGAATTTGTAATGGAAGCGTTCGTTTTATAGGCATGGGAAAGTTATGGAAAAACAAATCGTCTTTGAAGATGAGCACATTCGCGCAATCTTTATGCCGGGTTCATCTTCAGAACTGATCTTCTCCTTTGGGGATCTGATTACCCGTGCCAAGGGAACCACCATCAATGCAGAGAAGTCGCTGCAAAAGTTTGAATTCAATGTGCTCGGGATTATGCCCAAGGATAAATCCTGGTTTCCACAAGCGTCTATGCAAGCCATGCTGGACGCAATTGCTGAACTGATTGCACCATTTGAGCAGCGTATTGCCTATGGCGGTTCAATGGGCGGTTATGCGGCGATTAAATATTCCAATGCTCTGGATGTACAGCGTGCCGTAGCCATGGTGCCGCAATACTCGATTGATCCGGAAGATGTGAAAGACGCCCGCTATAATATGTTCTATCAGCCGGAACTGAATGGCGAGATGCGCATTACTAAGGCAGATGTCAGTGAGGATCGTGAATACATTATTATTTATGATCCGCACTATGCACAGGACCGTGCGCATTATCATAAGCTCAGAGAAGTCCTGCCGCCACATCACGTATTGCATCTGGCCTTTACCAATCATGATGCCATTGCCGTGTTGGCAAGCTCCGAACTGGTGAATGATTTCCTGCTACATGAATTTGATGCCAGCTATTTTTATCAGAAGATGCGCCGGGTCAAAAAGAACAGCAAGTTTTATTACCGTAAGGTGATTGAAAACCTGTTGCCACGGCATCGGATGGCCTTGGGCCGTATCCTGAAAAATAATGATCTGCAACTGGATTCACAGTTTTTTGATGCCAATCAGAAGCAGACTATTTTGCGTGAGTTACTCAGCAATAAACAGTTGGATCAGCATGATCTGATGAAACTCGGCATTCAGGTCAACCTGCCGCAGGAAAACCGTCAGATCCTGTTGGATATTTATGGGCATGGTCTGGTGTTCAATGTCATCAGTAACAAGATTGAAAGCTATGCCGATCAGGCGATTGCGCTGAACCATAAATTCCTGATTCCAATTTATGCGCGCGGCAATGGCCTGTTGACCATCAGCTTGAATGACGAACGTTATCTCGTCGTCATGAATGACCGTCATATGATGAAGCTGGTCAAGGAACAGGAACCGCTTTCGGTCGGAATGCACCCAATTCTGATGAAACGTTATACAGATTTCTATATGTTCAGTTATAAGGAATTAAGTCTCAAAACTGATGAATACGGTGCAGCGGCATTTGTTGATGACAGTGACAAAAATACGCACTTTGTGACACGCAGTGAAGCGAATTAACTTGAAATATCACTTAAAAACAATGGCTTGACTTATTGTTTTGCTGGCATAAGATATAGTTATGCGGTATGGATTTTTCATCACCGCACGCGATCGTTTTCGTGAGAAGGGGGTATATCTTATGCAATCTACACAGTTCGCCACCATATTTTTAATGCTAACTTTGGGCCTGCCCAATCTCGCATTCGCCAAAGACAGCGTACACCCGACCATTATTTTCCTGAGTGCAACTATCGTATTTTTGATGATTCTGACCGTTTATATTGTTTATAAAATTCGTCATTCTGTGCGTAACCATCTGGATAAACCACTCGATTAAACAAGGCAGGATAAAGTCTAAAAAACGGTTGAAAACCCTGTATGACTTGTTTTAAATGACAGGATAAATTGTCTAACAGGATTGAGGGTCAGGCCATGAAAGCCGTATATTTGGATTATGCTTCTCTAGATCAACAGGATCTCGACTTTCAGGTACTGCATGGCGTATTTGACGAGTTAACCTTATATCCTGCTACTTCTGTGGCTGAACTTTTGCCACGCGTGCAAGATGTCGACGTCATCATCACCAATAAAGTCATGGTAAATGCCGAAACCATTCAGCAATGCCCTCAACTGAAACTGATTTTAATCTCTGCGACTGGTACCAATAATGTTGACCTGGCCGCAGCTAAAGCACGCAATATTGTCGTGTGTAACTGCCAAGCCTATGGCACTTCCGCTGTCGCCCAACATACCCTCATGTTAATGCTCAATCTGGCGACGTCTTTCCTGCCTTATCAGCAAAAATTACAACAAGGCGAATGGCAAAAGGCGACACAATTCTGTTTGCTGGATGCACCGATTGTAGAACTGTCTGGTAAGACTCTCGGCATTGTGGGTTATGGCGAACTGGGTAAGGCTGTCGCTAAATTGGCAGAAGCGTTTGGTATGAAGGTGATGATCGGATCATTACCCAACCGTCCGGGGGATGCCTCACGTGTACCATTCGCGGAGTTATTGCCACAGGTTGATTTCCTGAGTTTGCATTGCCCACTGACTGAAGATACCCGTAACCTGATCAGCCATGCCGAGCTGGAAGCTATGAAATCAAGTGCTTTCCTGATTAACTGTGCGCGTGGCGGTATTATTGATGAAGCGGCTCTAGCACAGGCATTACGTAAAGGCAAAATTGCAGGTGCTGCCACCGATGTACTGACGATAGAACCGCCGAAAGAGGGTAATATTCTGCTCGATCCAGGCATTCCGAATTTGATCATTACACCGCATAATGCTTGGGGCAGTGTCGATGCCCGCCAGCGCATCGTGGATCAGATGGTGGAAAATGTTAAAGCCTTTCAGGCGGGCCAGCCGATTCGCCAGGTGAACTGATCTGATTTAGTTAATCCAGATATTATATTCTCTTCAGATTAAAAAAGCCCTTAACGGGCTTTTTTAAATGTTCTATTTTTTAGAGATCATCCACTGCATAACTGGTTGCACCACCTGAACTGGATGGTGACTGCGGTGTGACATTTTGCGTTGCTGTTGAAGATTGGCTTAAAGGCTGCTGCTCAATCGGGACTTGCTGTTGCTGATTACTGCGCCAGACATCTTTGGTCTGCTGGATTTTCTGACCGGTTTGCTGAGCCACTTGCGTTGCGCCTTGGTCTACTTTTTCAATGGTGGTGGCTGCGGTGGATTTGGTATTGTCCCAGGCACGATCCACACCCGGCTTGATCTTGGCAATGCCTTTTTCTGCAGCTGCACCCACTTTTTCAGCGGTATTGATTACACCTTGTTGGGTTTTATAAGCAAATACATGCAGCAGATTGGGATTATCACCATAAGGAACAATCGGTTTTGCATCTTGCTGCGTTTCACTGGCTTGAACAGTCTGGATAAAAATAGGCGCACACATTAATAATGCGGTGCTGAGGATCTTGGTTTTTTTCATCGTCGTTTTTTTCAGGGTCATAAGGGATCGACCTCGCAGATTGGGATAACGGTCTTGATTCTGTTTTCAGTGTAATGGACGGCAATGTAAAAACAATGAATATTCTGTGCGATTCACTTAAATGATCTGAGAAAAAAAGGAAATAAAGCTGGCTGATCTCAAGAATAAGTAGAGAATAAATTTGATAGGAAAATTATTTGAAAGAGAAGCTGCCCCATATTTGATGTAAATACAGGGCGGGGTGCTTAGTTACACTGTTCGATTGCTTCTTTGGCAAAGTGGTTACGTAGTGCCAGGAAGTTCTTTTGAGCAGTTTCGCTGTGCAAGTCAAATTTCTGTGCAGTGCTGGTGTTATCGCGCTGGAAAGTTGCTGAGCCAGCATCAATCAGAGTCAAACCTTTAAATGACCATTGTTCAATTACGCGGCTGCTTTCAAGCTGACCTCTAAATTCGATCACGCATTTGTCCATGAATTTGGTCAGTTTTGCGCTGTTGTTCGTCGTTTCAGGATAAACCTCAAGATTCTGTACTTCCTGTAATACGCCGAGTTGAAGTTGTGGAACAGTCGGTTGAGATGTACACGCTGAAAGGGCAATACCCGCAAGACCAGTCAAAATAAGAGCTTTAAATTTCATATGATTCTTTCTTGTTGAGTGTTGTTAGGTTGAGTATAGGGATTTGAATGAAAAATGGCTATAAAAACTAGTTTTCAATTAATTCAAATATCGCTTCACCATTGTTTACCTGAATTAGTATTCTTTCACCTTTAAGTGTAGGTTCGATTTTAAGTAAGAATAGCCCTGTATTAAGAATTAAATCATTAAGATTTTTAAATCCGTATTCCATTTTGATTTTTTGATTAGCATCAGGAAATTTTTTATTAATTGATATGCCTACGGTTGTCAGTGAAATCCAACCATCATTTTTTTTATTATTAATGATTAAACTTTCAATTTCTTTATAAATTTCATCTGCAGGGAAGAGGAAACGTGTCTTAAACAGATTGGATTTTAAAAAATTAATTTGAGTCTCTAAGCTTTTTTGAGCCGTCAAAAAATATTGATCAAATTGATCTAAAAAAGGCTTATGCTTTTTCTCCAAAGTTAATAAAAAATCAACAGCTGCTTTGGATTCATCGAGATTGGATAAATTATATTTTTCTTGAAAGTGATGTGTTATGAAATTTCGATCTTTAACAAATTCTTGTAGTTGGCTATTTAGTTTATGATGACTGTGTTCACATAAATTAAAAGATACTTTCATATCTAGACGAAGAGCATCTTCAGGTTCAGGAATGATCGTATCTTCCTCTGAGGGATTCACGAGAAACAATGAATTTAAAGCTTTTGTAGTTAAACCACCTAATGTTTGATTTTGTACAGATGGTTCTATAATCAGTGGTAGATCATTGGGTTTAGAAATAATAGTTCTATTCATCTTCACGAGGCTTTTTAGCCTCATCTCTA
This sequence comes from Acinetobacter sp. SM1B, assembly GCF_003289665.1. NCBI lineage: Bacteria > Pseudomonadati > Pseudomonadota > Gammaproteobacteria > Moraxellales > Moraxellaceae > Acinetobacter > Acinetobacter sp. SM1B. The sequence continues at coordinate 2,161,064 of NZ_QMBM01000001.1, read as the reverse complement.
TTGTTTGAAAACGAATAAGGTGTTTTCCAAGTAAGGAATAAATTCTTTCTCTAATTTCATCGATATTTTGCATTCTAAATATATTAAAAAAACCCCACTAATTTATAGCGGGGTTTTATTTAACTTACAAGAAGTTATAACTTAATGCTGTAATACCGAAATATCCGCAACTTTAGTGAACAGGTCACGAAGCTGAGTAAGCAGACGTAAACGGTTTGCTTTCAGTTCAGCATCATCCGCCATCACCATGACACCATCAAAGAACGCATCTACTGGTGCACGCAGGGCAGCCAATGCAGACAGCGCAGCAGTGTAGTCTTTGGCAGCAAATAACGGCTCAACCACAGGCGTGATTCTCGCAAGTTCAGCGAACAATGCTTTTTCAGCATCTTCAACCAGGTTTGCTTCAACAACTTGACCTTCAGGTGCAGCTTCTTTTGCAAGAATGTTTGCAACACGCTTGTTGGCGGAAGCCAAAGCAGCAGCTTCAGGTAATGCACGGAAGTGATTGACTGCATTTACACGCTTGTCAAAATCAAGCGGTGATTTTGGAGACAACGCTTGAACTGCTTGAATCACATCAACAGCAACGCCTTGGTCTTCGTATTTCGCACGGTAACGACCTTCAAGGAATGCAACCGCATCTGCCAAAGTCTTATCGTGATCTTTTAATACATCGCCATAGGCAGCAAGTGCTAGTTTGATCAAATCTTCAATTGAAACATCAAGCTCGTTTTCAGTCACAAGACGCAGAATACCAATCGCAGAACGACGCAGCGCAAACGGGTCTTTAGAACCTGTAGGCGCCTGACCAATACCGAAAATACCAGTGAGCGTATCTAAACGGTCTGCAAGGGCAATGGTTGTACCTGTTTTGGTCTTAGGTAAAACGTCACCAGCGAATTTAGGTAAATATTGCTCACCTAAAGACTCAGCCACTTCATCATTTTCGCCTTCAAGACGTGCGTAGTAAGTACCTGCAATGCCTTGAAGTTCTGGGAATTCACCCACAAGCTCAGAGGTTAAGTCACATTTTGCAAGAAGCGCAGCTTTTTCAGCATCAGCAGGGTTTGCACCTGTAATAGGCGCTAAAGCAACAGCCAATTTCGCAATACGTTCAGACTTGTTCCAAAGCGTACCTAATTCTGCCTGGAAGACCATGTTCGCCAATTTCTCTTTACGAGAAGCAAGTGGTTGTTTTTGGTCTTGTAAGAAGAAGAATTCAGCATCCGACAAACGTGGACGAACCACTTTCTCGTTACCTTCAATAATTTGTGTCGGGTCTTTCGACTCAATGTTTGACACAGTAATGAAGTACGGTTGAAGTTTATTATCGCTATTCACTAAGCAGAAGTACTTTTGGTTGTCCTGCATCGTAGTGATCAATGCTTCTTGAGGAACAGCTAGGAAGCGTTCTTCGAAGCTTGCACGAAGCGCAACAGGCCATTCAACCAGTGCAGTCACTTCGTCACGTAAATCCGCAGGTACAATCGCAATGGCATTGACTTCATCAGCAAGTGCTTTCACTTGACCATCAATGATTGCTTGACGCTCTTCAAAAGAAGCCACAACATGCGCTGCTTTTAACTTCGTAAGATATTCATCAGCATGTGCAAGGGTGATTGCTTCAGGTGCATGGAAACGGTGACCATAAGTCACATTACCTGCTTTGTGATCTTGAATGGTTGCATCAACCACATCGTTGTCTTTTAACAACACCACCCATTTTACAGGACGAACGAATTCAGTACGGCTTGCCGCAGAACGCATACGTTTTGCAATTGGAAGATTATCTAACGCATTTTGTAAAATTTGCGGTAAAAGCACATCAAGGCTTTGACCTTTCACGTCTTTTAAGTAACACACTTTCTCAACTTTACCGGCTTGGAAAGTAGAAACTTGATCAACCGTAATGCCTTGACCGCGCATAAAGCCTTCAAGCGCTTTCGTCGGTTTGCCTTCAGCATCATAAGCAGCTTGAACAGCAGGGCCGTCAAAACGTTTTTGCGTATCGACTTGAGCAGCATCGACATTTACGATTTTAAGTGCTAGACGACGTGGCGCTGCATAAGCTTCGATTGCGTCGAAAGCCAGACCTGCATCTTTTAAGCCCTTTTCAGTTTCAGCTTTTAAAGCATCACGTAATTTTTTCAGGCTTTTTGGTGGAAGTTCTTCACAGCCAAGTTCAAATAAAACTGTATGTTTAGACATTATTTGTTCTCCGCTGGTTTTTCTGCTTGAGCCGCTTCTGCTTCTACTTGAGCTTTAAGCTGAGCCAGGACTTCGTCACGTAGGTGAGGTTCTGCCATTGGGAAACCAAGTTTCGCACGTGCAGCCACATAGCTGGTCGCGATTGAACGTGCCAGAGTACGAACACGCAGGATATAACGCTGACGTTCAGTCACAGAAATTGCGCCACGTGCATCAAGCAGGTTAAAGCTATGCGATGCTTTTACCACTTGCTCATAGGCAGGAAGTGGCAGTTTCGCTTCGATTAAACGCGTTGCTTCAGCTTCATAGAAGTCGAACAGTTCAAACATTTTATCGACTGGTGCATATTCAAAGTTATAAGTCGATTGTTCTACTTCATTTTGATGGAACACATCGCCATAGGTCACTGTACCGAACTGACCTTTGGTCCAAACTAGATCGTAAACTGAATCAACGCCTTGCAAGTACATTGCCAGACGTTCCAGACCGTAAGTGATTTCGCCAGTTACCGGGTAGCATTCAACACCACCGACTTGCTGGAAGTACGTGAACTGAGTCACTTCCATACCGTTCAGCCAAACTTCCCAACCTAAGCCCCAAGCGCCAAGTGTTGGAGATTCCCAGTTATCTTCCACAAAACGGATGTCGTGAACTAAAGGATCAATACCGATGGCTTTTAAAGAATCCAGATAAAGCTGCTGGATATTGTCCGGGTTTGGCTTTAATACCACCTGGAACTGGTAATAGTGTTGCAAACGGTTCGGATTTTCACCATAACGGCCATCTTTCGGACGGCGTGATGGCTGAACATAAGCCGCGTTCCAGGTTTCAGGACCTAGCGCGCGAAGGAATGTTGCAGTGTGGAATGTCCCTGCACCCATTTCCATGTCGTAAGGTTGCAAAACGACGCAGCCTTGCTCCGCCCAGTAGTTTTGTAAGGCAAGAATTAAGCCTTGGAAGGTATCAATATGCGATATGGCGCGACTCATGGTCATCCACTTAAAATTAGAGAAAAATTGTGCTTGATTATAAGGATTTTGCGAAGGCGTGGCAAAGGTTATCCATGAATTGCCTGCGCCACTTTTTATTCGCCTGACGCAACTGCCTGTTCATGCGCACGCAGACTGAGAAAGATAAAAAATCCGATAGAGGGCAGGCTAAAGCAGGAAATCATGAATAGAGTACTGAGCAGATCATTGGAACTTAGGAAATAAGCCAGAATCAGCGTTGCCAGAATACCTACCAGCACAATACTGAAGATATGAAACTGCTGTAGATGGTGTAATACGAATAGACTGATACATAAAGGAATATAGATCAGGCAGAGATAGAACAGCAGCCCGAAAATGTACATGATCAGCATGAAAGTCACCATCGAGAGTAGAAGTGAGCTCGAAGTCATAGCCAGGAATAACAAGTGCAAGATCAGCAGCACGAACATCAAAGGGCCATAGAGTGAGGCTAAACCGAGTACAGGTGCCAGCAACAGTTGTACTGCAATTCCGGTTTTGGTTTGTTGTAAAGACTGGATTAGAAAATGCATCGTTTTTATTCTTGTTTGAGAGAAGAAAATACGCCGCTTAGGCGCGGTCCTGATTATAATTTTTTAGATAGAGCACCCTCAGCATAAGCAGAAAAACCAATGAGTAAAAGATATAAAATAAATACATCTTTAAAGCCAAGGGTTTTATAATGCCTGCACTCCCCAAAACAATAATTCAGGCCAACCGTGTTGCATAGTTCCTCAGAATGGCTGCAAAGCCTCAAGCCAAATTTTAAAATTCTCCCTGTCAAAGACCGTATCCTGTGTGGTTTAGGTGCATTGATCGGTCTGGCACTGTCGTCTTTAATCAGCCTGTGGGCACTGGGTGATTTTCAGGCGTGGTATATCGCGCCGATGGGTGCTTCGTCAGTATTACTGTTTGCCGTACCTGCCAGTCCGCTGGCCCAGCCGTGGAATATGGTGGTTGGAAATACTATTGCCGCGATCGTAGGGGTGAGCTGTAGTTTGCTGTTTCCCAGCCCGACCCTAGCATTCAGTCTGGCCGTAGCAATTGCGATTATATTGATGTTAAGCACCGATTCTCTGCATCCACCGAGTGGGGCGGTGGCGATTACAGCAGTACTGGGCGGCAATGCCATTCATGAGCTGGGCTATGCTTTTGTGTTCTATCCGGTCTTGCTGAACTCGGTACTGTTGATGGTGGTAGCGATTGTATTTAACCGGATATTGGGTAAGGCTTATCCGCAACAGCTGCAGATTAATACTCGTTCTAAAGATCCAACCCCGACCCAGAAAGTGACGATTCAGCCACAGGATATTCAGGCTGTACTTGATCAACAGACCCAGTTACTGGATATCAGTGAATATGATCTGCAAAAAATTATTCTGGAAGCACAGAGCAAGGCCAGTGAACGTGCTGACAGCCCATTCCTGTGTCAGGACATCATGAGTAAAGACGTTGCCAGCTTGCAGGAAAGTGATGATATCCGGCATGCCTTGGCGAAATTCCGACAGATGAACCTGATGAGTCTGCCGGTAGTGAATGCGGAAAAGAAACTGGTTGGAACTTTGGCGATGTATCAGCTGGTGGAATGGTTTGAGCGTGCTACCGACATTCGCAGTGGCTGGGAATCTGAAGTCGGACATATTATGAGCCGGAAGGTGGTGACTGTACAGCCAGGCCAGCCGATTCAGGACCTGGTGCCGTATTTCGTTGAGCGTTCCTTTAATTATATTCCGGTACTGGACGAAGGTCAGCTGGTCGGTATCATTAGCCGTGCTGACATGATTGCTGCTTTATATCAGGAGTTAAATCATTTCAAGCTGAGTGCCTGATCTGGACGGATGTAGATCTATCTTCGAAAATGAAAAAGCACGCCGTAGCGTGCTTTTTTAATCCATTCATCTTTAGAGAAAGAACCAGTAAATAAATAGCGATACCAGGAAAATACACATGATGTTGAGGACAAAGCCAACTTTCATCATTTCCGACTGCTGAATATAACCGGTACCAAAGACAATCGCATTCGGCGGTGTTGCTACAGGCAGCATGAAAGCACAGGATGCACCGATTCCAATCACAATCACCAGAATTTCTTTAGGCATTCCCATCTGATCGGCAATGGCGGCAAAGACCGGCACCAGTAGTGCAGCGGATGCGGTATTACTGGTAAATTCGGTCAGGAAAATAATGAAGGTTGCTACCACAAAGATAATCACTAAAGGTGAAGTATCACCAAAAGTATTTGCCAGAGTTTGCCCCAAGACCAGAGAGCTGCCTGAATCTTTTAAAATGGCACTCAAGGTCAGGCCGCCGCCAAACAGATAGAGCACGCCCCAGTCAGTATTCTCTGCAATCTGCTTCCAGGTTGCGGTACCTAAAATTGCCACCATACATGCGGCCAGAATCGCAATCCAAGTATCTGGCTGGCTGATTCCAAAGTTCTCGGTCAGCTTTTTACTGAAAATCCAAGCCAGGGCAGTACAGATAAATAGTAACATTGCTGCAATACGGCTGCGGGTCCAGGGAATATCTTCAGTGACAAACTGTACTTTGTGATTCAGCTTGGGACGCAGCACCAGATAAAGACTGATCAGCATCGCAGGCAAGATAATGAACATCATTGGCAAACCAATTTTCATCCAGTCTGCAAAGTCATAACCCAGCGCTTTGGCAGCAATGGCATTCGGTGGCGAACCTACGATTGTACCTAGACCACCAATACTGGCGGAGTAGGCAATCCCGAGCAGAATAAATACGAAGGTTTTACGTTCTTTCTCGACATCCAGATGCGAAAGTAAACCCAGCGCCAGCGGTAACATCATGGCTGCGGTAGCGGTATTGGAAATCCACATGGACAGGGCGGCAGTCACGGCAAAAATGGCCAATACTGAAATACCTAAATGTCCACCGGATAAGGAAATAATCCACATGGCAATTTTCTTGTCCAGCTTTTGGATATGCAGCGCCGTTGCCAGTGCAAAACCACCAAAAAACAGGAAAATAACCGGATCGGCAAAGGTGGTTAAAGCAGCTTGTGTGGTAATGGGTACCAGCGCATCGCCGTCGGCCATCGGCATGGCTAACAGTACTGCCAGTATGGGAATCAGCAGGGCAGTAATAGTGATATGAATTGCTTCTGTCAGCCATAAAATACCAATAAAAGCCAGCAGAGCCAGACCTTTGCTAGCATTCTGGTCATAAGGTAAAACCTGATACAGGATAAAGGCTACAATGGCCGCGATGATAATCAGGATCCATCCTTTCATTACGCCTTTGGGCATAACGTTGGTGGGGGTGGCAAGGTTTTGACTTGTCATACGCACACTCCTTGTTTTTATACAGCTAATTTTTATGAAGAATCTTTCTAATCATAAAGAGGTTTGATTACAAATTATACTAATTTAAAAAAAGATGATTTGAATGTTGTAATAATGCAGTACTCTGCCATAGAGCCTGTATGCCTAAAACCATCAGCAAACCTAAGACTAAAAATTTAAAATGCCGCTGTGACAGGCGATGACGGATTTTTCCGCCAATCCAGACGCCAATCAAAGCAAAAATGGTAATACCGATCAAAATGGATTGTTGTTGTGGATTAATCTGGATCAGGATTGGGAACAATAAAAGTAACTGGATCAGTTTACTGACAATAAAATTCAGGTTACTGATAATGACGATATCGGTCTTGCTGAGCTGGCTGCTGAGCAGATACATCATCAGGAAAGGAGCCATGGCATTGGTCGCTCCACCAATCACACCAGCCAATAAACCAAAACACACCATACTCAGAATATGCGGGTTGCTCTGAAAAGGTTTGGAGCGAAGCTGATCTAGTACATAAAATATAATTACTGTTCCTAGCAGCAGTTTGAGATAGCCTTCATTCAGCCATAGCAGCAGTTTGACTCCGAACAAACTGCCAATCAAGCTGCTTAAAATCAGTGGCCAATAATGTTTGAGATAATAGCGAATGCTCTGCAGCAGACTGTGCCGCGGATCAGCATTCAGCATCAACAGATTCAGGAGTAGGCAGGGGAAAATGACCAGTGTCACTGCCAGACTCAATGGATATTGGCTGGATAGTACCGCAGTACTCATCATCGGGAAGCCAAAACCACTCAACCCATGCAACAATGCTGCTACAGCACATAAGCACAGTACAATCCATTCAGCCTGTGTCATCCTGAATCCATTTCAAGGAGTTTTTAACTAAGTTATAGAGAAATCAGCCGGTTGACAAAGGCTAGAGAAATAATTTAACAATTTATTAAATCGCCTGAAGCAGGCAAAAAAAAGCTGTGGTCATTAGGGGAAATGCCACAGCGCAAAAGGGAATTACTATTTACTCTATAAAAAGGAAACTTACAGCGGATCTTTATTTACATCACGAATTGGTCGTTGATAGCCCGTAGACTGATGCGGCGTATGTTCAACCATAGCTTGTTTTTTTGGCATGATCAGCCAAAGTACAAGATAAACCAGGATACCTGGGAAAGCGGCACTCATTATAGAGATCACCACGAAAATCAGACGCAGTAAATTTGCATTCCAACCAAAACGTTCAGCAATACCACCCATCACACCTGCAATCATGTTCGAGCGGTTAGAGCGATATAAACCAACATTGGCCATTCAGGTCTCCTTAATAATTAAGATAAAAGAACAACGACGTTCCTCTTAAAATATGGAGCTAAGTCATTATTTTTAAAGTGTCTAAATACAATTTATTCGTAAATTTATGTAAACTGGGATTAAGTATTTTTCTCGGAATCTTTAACATGAAGACGAAGGTTCCTGAATTTAATAATAATCTCCTGCCTTTGATTTTATAAAAATGCTTGGCTGTTCATAATCTGGTTGAATTAAATGAAATTTAAGGTGTTTAAAGTTTTCAAGAGACTGGAGTATCAGCTCGGTGTGATATTGCTGGGTACACTCGGGCTGGTGGGGTGTGAGCGTCATTCGGGTAAACCGATCAGTGATACTGAACTTGAGTTGCACCATAAAGAGGAGGTGGCTGTTTCTCTCGCTAATCAAGCGCTAGATGAAAGTACTCAAGCCAAGAAACTGACTGATATTGCTGGTCATGCCACTTTCAGAGAGGAAGATGGCTTTAATGGGCAGCCTATTCCAGATTATGCGGTTGACTTCGTTGGACGCTATTACACGGAAGTCAGTTGTAATGATGATGGTTTTTCTCCCTGCAAAAATGGCAAGGCAATGTTTATTCTCACCCTTGCCCCGAATGGTCTGGTATATCGCAGTATCTTGCAACATGGTCAGCTATTTACCTTCCAAAACAAGATGGCGACACCTTATTCAACCTATCGTAAAGACCGTTGGGAATTGAATCCCACTCGTAAGGAGCTGGTGGTCTACCGTAAAGAGGGCCTGGTTTTGTATTATACTGTCAAAGACAATACCAAGCTGGTGATGAATATTGCAAAAACCCAGCAAGAAAATCGTCAAGAGCTGATGGATCGACATTATGTGCTGCCACGTATATCTTATGAACTGGTAAAAGATATTGATAATCAATCCCCTTCGCCACAATAAGGCGAGGGTAGACTAAGAAAACTCACAAAAATCCTGATGCGTTGAAATAGCCCAGATACAGATAAAAAATTATAAGACGATTGAAAGAAAACTGTAGCTTGGTGGTGGTATAGGACTTGAAACCACGCCTCATAGTTTAAAAAGCTCTTGTTCTAGCAACTAGACGAATAACGCACAAATATATCTAAAATAATCCCAGCATATTTTAAAATGAAGAGAGCAAGAATTCAGAAAATACAAATCAAAGCCGTGATCGGTTGATGATCTTGATTGGAATATACAGGTGTTATGATCTTCGCAGAATAGAAGAAGAATGGTGGGTCGTCCGCGACTCGAACGCGGGACCAACGGATTAAAAGTCCGCTGCTCTACCAACTGAGCTAACGACCCTGAGGAGTAGAAATGATGAAGATCATTTTTACGACGCAAGATTTGGTAATTGCGCTATCCCGAAGGATAAGATGGTGGGTCGTCCGCGACTCGAACGCGGGACCAACGGATTAAAAGTCCGCTGCTCTACCAACTGAGCTAACGACCCATATCATTTGATGGAGCGTATTGTAGCAAGATATGAAATCAGCGCAAGTAAAAAATAACAAAGTTGCCCATGTTTGATTATAAATACAACAAATTGAATTTATATACACAAAAAATAGGCAACTTCAGCACTTAGAAGCGATATTGATAGGCCTGGATGTTGGTAAAAACTTCTTCCGTTACATCGCAATAAGCATCCGCTCCCGGCAAGCACACCAGTAACCGCTCATTAGTCTTGCTTGGATCAAATGCTTGCTCTTTCAATTTATTTTTCTGGTATTTAAAAGTACCCGTGGTTTCGACCTGTTGCTGTATACGCAGAAATACCGGAACCGAATAAGCAGGCAGACATTTCTTAAAACAGCTCAACATCTCTTTCAGATCAGTATCGTTCAGTTCAGCTTCCGGTTTCAGTGTAATGGCTGCCATACCAGCACGACCATTGGTGTTTGGAATTTCTACCCCATATACCACTGCCTCTACAATCTTGTCATACTCGGTCAGCATGTTTTCCACTTCGGTCGTCGATACATTTTCACCTTTCCAGCGGAAAGTATCCCCCAAACGGTCGACAAACTGCGCATGACGGAAACCGATGTCGCGGACCAGGTCGCCGGTATTGAAATAGGCATCACCTTTGCAGAACACATCTTTCATAATGACAGACTTATTCTTTTCCGGATCGGTATAGCCATCAAATGGCGAACGACGGGTAATTTTACCAATCAACAGACCTGTTGTGCTTTTTTTGACGCGTTTACAGTGACCTTTGGCATCACGTACCGGCTCGTTTTTGTCTTTATCGAATTCAACAATCGCGTAGGGAGTTGGGGAGAAGCCGACAGTATTGTCAAAATTGAACACATTGCTGAAACCGACATTGCCTTCACTGGATGCATATAGTTCAAGTACTTCTTCAATACCGAAACGGTTTTTGAACTTATCCCAGATATTTGGACGCATACCGTTACCGATCATTTTCTTGACGCGGTGACCTTTTTCCAACTCTGAAGAAGGTGCATCCATCAGGTAACGGCAAAGTTCCCCGACATACCCGATTGCAGACGCATCAAATTTTTGTACATCTTTCCAGAATGAAGAGGTCGAGAATTTACGGCGAATTGCAAACGTCCCTGCACCGGCAATCACACCACACCAGCATACCACCATACCGGTCGCATGATACAGTGGCAGGGTGCAGTACATCACATCCTCTGTACCCAAGTTAAGCACATGACCATAGGTGCCATAAGCAAGGGTCCAGCGGCTATTGGTAAAGATTACGGCTTTCGGTAGACCAGTAGTGCCGGAAGTATAGATGTAGAACAGACCATCTTTACCTTGCACAATATGTGTTGTTGATGGATTGAATTTCGGGAAAGTATCAATGACTTCAGCAAGATTGATAAAACCTTCAGGTGCCTGACCAGGATTTTGCTGTGTAGGCTGATCGGCAAACCAGTGGAAACGGTCCGCCGCGATATTTAGTTCATCACGGATCTCGGCAATCGCGGCGTGACATTCATCACCCACAATTACTGCAATCGGTTTGACCAGATTAATGCTATGTGCCAGCACCTTACCGACCTGTGAGGTATTCAGCAGGGCGATGGTCACGCCAAGCTTGGCCAGACCAATCACGCTGGCGAGCATTTCCGGACGGTTCTCGACCATCAGGGCAACGACATCACCTTTTTTCGCACCTAGCGACAGGTAGTAATGTGCAATCTGGTTAGCCCAGCCATTCAGTTCTGTATAGCTAAAGCTCTGGTCTTCAAAACGCAGTGCAATACCTTCCGGGTTGCGCTGTACCGCTTTTTCAAAAGCGAGACCCAAACCTGCAGCAGTATTCGGGGTACGTAAATAAGCCTGCCTAAGTCCATTGACCAAGTTCGGCACTTTTTTCAGGAAAGCGGGGATTTTGGCTGCGACATCAGCAATACCAATCAGATCATGTTGTGTGGTTTGGCTCATGGGAATCCTATTTTTTTTACGTATCCGATACGTGCACTGAATATGCAATAACTGTCCGTTGTAGTTTTAATGGTTGATTTAAAGAGTAATCAACCTAATTTGACAAAATCTAGCAAAAAAAACCTAGTCACCGAAATGACTAGGTTTTTTTAAGTTACTGCAATTGGGCGAATTATGACTCAGTTGCAGTATTGGCTTTCTTCGGTGGACGGCCACGTGGGCGACGTGGACGGGCAGGAGATTTCTCTGCTTTTTCCGCTTCTGTTTCCACTGTTTCTGCTTTTGCTTCAGTTGCTTCAGCAGCATTTTCAGCGGCTGATGCTTCTTCTTCAGCGGCAGCAACTGGTGCTTTAGCTGTAACAGGTGCATTTTCAGGCTGTTCTGTAGCTTCTGGCTCAGTTTGAGCTGCTGTTACTGCAGTCTCGGGTTGATCAGCAACTAAAGGTTTAACAGGCTCATCAGTTCTTAGAACTTCAATCGTTTCAGCTTGTTGTGCTGCCACCGCCTGAGCTTCAGCAGCGGGTTCAGTCGGTTTTTCTTCCGGTTGAGCTGCCTGTTTTGCTTGTACAAGTGCCTGTTCCGCAGCAAGTTTTGCCAGACGACGACGCTCGCGAGGATCGTTAGCTACACGCTTTTCTGACACAGGTTTTGGTGGAGTCAGATCCAGTACTGGAGCGGGTTCTGGTTCAGGCTGAGCCTTATTCACTTCCACATCACGCGTCACCGGTTTTTTCTCGGCAGTCACTGCTACAACAACAGTTTCATTGTATTGCTGCGTGAACTTGTCCAGTGCACGGTTGAAGGTCGCCATCAGGCCGAACTGCTCAATCAGTACTGAACAGTCTTCACCGTACACCTGACGGATCAGGCTGCCTACGGTGTACTGACCAAGTGTCGGTACTTGTGAAGGACGAAGCTGAGCGGCCTGAGCCTGCTGACCTTGTGCCGCACGACGGTCACGACGACGTTGACGTGGGTCATTGCTGGCACGAGACTTTTCAGCTTTCGGCGTTACTTGTTCAAGCGCTGCTGCTGGAGCAGGGGCTTCAGTCAGATCAACCGCTTCAGTTTTCTCTTCCAGTTTTGCTGCCATCGTTGCTATGGCTGGTGCCTTTTCAGGTGCAGTTTCTTCAGTCGGAGTAGCCACTACAGGTGCTGTACCGTTCAGCGCTACGATTTCACTTTGGCCTTGATCGACATTCACCATCATAGCCGTTGGTGTAACGTCCTGACGCGGTGCATCAATCAGCTCTACGCGTACTTGACGTTCATTAGCTGCTGGAGCTTCAACTTGAACAGGTGCTTGAGGAGCAGCCGGTTGCTCATTCAGTACGCTTTGATCGCGGTGACGATTTGGGCGTTCTGGACGTTGCTGGTTGCGACGGTCACGACGTGGTACAGCATGTTGCTGTTCAGCTTGAGCATCCTGGTTGTGCTCTTGCTGATGGCGCGGGTTCTTGCGCTTTTGCTCACGTTGTTCTTGACGCTGTTCCTGGCGAGACAACTGAACCACTTCTTCATGCACTTGTTGCGGTGCATTGTCATGTTGTTGCGGCTCGCGTTGCTCTTTGTGCTTGTTGTTGCGCTGTTTTTTATGGCTGCGTTGTGATTTTTCTTCACGTTCAGCTTTTTCAGCCTGATCACGCTCTGGCTTGTGTGCCACAGTTGATGGTGCAAGGTAAGCATTGCTGGTTGGTGTAGCAGCTGGTTGTGGGACATGCTGCGGAGTCTGCTGTGCAACAGGTGATGCAACCTGGCCGAATTGACCACGGCTGACTGCGCCATTATTTACCAGCTGTTCAATCGCAGCAGCTGCATTATTGGCAGTGCGAGATTGATCCACAGTTGCAGCCTGTTTTTGTACAAACAGGTTTTCTAACCATGCACATGGGCTGGCAGCAGGTGCAGCAACTTGGGCAGGTGCCTGTTGGGCAACCGGCGCTTGCTGTGCAGTCTGGTTCTGATTTTGCTGGTTTTGATGTTGATTATTACGGCGTTTATTGTTTCTGCCGTTGTTTTGTTGCTGAGCAGGCGCTGGTGCGGCAGCAGGCGCATTTTGTTCTTCTTCTAAATGCCACTCAGAAGACTCATAACCCAGTTCTTTTTCGCTTGAACGTGTTGCTTCAGTGCGTTCATAGCTCGTCGGTGCAAAACCTTCAGGATTATAAGAAATCTCGTAATGCGGTGTTTCCAGGTGCGGGTGCGGCAATACAGTCACACGTGTACTTGAAGTCTGTTCCAGGTAAACCAGGCTGTGACGCTTTTCATTCAATAAGAATGCTGCAATTTCAACAGGTACTTCAACCTGAACTTCACCATGACGTTCACGCAGAGCAATTTCTTCCACTTTACGCATGATTGAAAGTGATAAAGAACGCAGGTCACGCACCATACCTGTGCCATGACAGCGTGGGCAGACATAGCCCGTGGCTTCTTCAAGTGAAGGACGTAAGCGTTGACGGCTCATTTCCATCAGGCCAAAACGTGACAATTGACCAAACTGAATACGTGCGCGGTCACTTTGGGTTGCTTCACGCAGTTTTGCTTCAACCATGCGCTGGTTGCGGTCTTTGGTCATATCGATAAAGTCGATCACGACTAAGCCACCAATATCACGTAAACGTAACTGGCGTGCAATTTCTTCAGCAGCTTCAAGGTTGGTATTTAACGCGGTATCTTCAACATCCTGACCACGAGTCGATTTTGCCGAGTTGATGTCGATTGACACCAATGCTTCAGTCTGGTCAATCACGATTGAACCACCTGAAGGAAGTTTTACTTCGCGCTCATAAGCCGTTTGGATCTGGCTTTCGATACCGAAGTGCGCAAATAATGGCTCATTTAAAGTATAGGTTTTCAGCTTGTCTAACTGACGTGGCATGACCGCTTTTACGAAGTTATAGGCTTCATTATAGGCTTGTTCAGAGTCAATCAGAATTTCAGCAACGTCGTCACGTAAATAATCACGGATCGCACGAGTTACTACGCCTGCTTCCTGATGAACCAGCATTGGTGATGGACCAGAGCTTGCAGTGCTTTGAATTTGAGCCCAAAGGTCTAACAAGTGCTGTAAGTCGAGTTGCAATTCTTCTTGTGAACGACCGATCCCGGCAGTACGCACAATCACGCTCATGCCGCGAGGTACATTTAAAGACGCCAGCATCTCTTTCAGTTCTTCACGGACTGAACCCGAAATCTGACGGCTGATCCCCCCACCTTTCGGATTGTTTGGCATCAATACCAGATAACGACCAGCAAGAGAAATGAAAGTAGAAAGGGCAGCACCTTTATTGCCACGTTCTTCTTTTTCTACCTGAACCAGAAGCTCGGTGCCTTCAGTGATCAGTTCGCGGATATTCGAAGTTTGGCGAGGATCTGCTTTGTAGTAAGTATTGGCAATTTCACGCATCGACAAGAAACCTTGACGACCCGCACCGTATTCAACAAATACAGCTTCTAAAGAAGGTTCTACGCGAGTCACGTGACCTTTATAGATATTAGATTTCTTTTGTTCACGGGTACGATTCTCTAAATCGAAATCGTAAAGACGCTGACCAGTGACAAGTGCAACGCGAATCTCTTCGGCATGTGTTGCATTAATCAACATACGTTTCATGGGTGTAACACCTTATAGTGATACACAGCAAAAAATCGCTATACACGTAGCGAACATCACACATCACGGATCAATGGCTCAAATCTGCAATGAATTTCATTGTGGTTTGAGTCTTTTATTCCCAGCGTCTATTTTGATATAGATCAGCTTTGGTTTTGATTCACGTATTGATGATGGCAATACGGCTTCAATCTTTAAACGATTAAAGTCACCTGAACGCTTCACTGGCGGACGAGCGGTGCATTGGATGTGAGTAACTTTCACTGTCACATTGCTCGAAGATCATCCCTTCTTTGTAGATAGAGTGTCTTGATACGGAATTATCGTCGTACCTTTACAAACTGTGCAGATCCAATGCATCAAACGCTGTAGCCTGAAGTCGTCTTCAGGGTGCGACTAATCTGATGTGTATCAGTTTACGTTTAAAAGCCAACTAGGTTGGCGACATATTTTTTCAGACAAACTGATTTATGTACCTGAGGTACAATTAAACGCAACAGTTTGCTTTTTTGCCGATATAATAAGCCTTCGGCGTCGGCATAATTCTTTTGGGACCTTCCCGTATTATGTGAGGGTTTAATTGAATGATCATGTACAGAAATAAATCTGTCATGCACCAACTTTTACTCACAAACGATGGTTTCCGTGCGCTGACTATATCAAACCTTGAATCATCTGCCTATGGGCTAAGCTTATGTTTCTTGTGTAAAGCATAGCCTAAGTGGTCATTTATTAATCAATTTCAATCAATTTTTAGGTCATAGTAACTGTATGAATTCTACGCAACAATGGCAAAACGTCACGTGGTTTGAGGTGGATGAGCACCAAGATGGACAGCGAATCGATAATTTCCTGTTTAGCCGTCTGAAAGGTGTACCAAAAAGCCGCATCTATCGTTTGATTCGTGAAGGCCAAGTTCGCGTTAATAAAAAACGAATTAAGGCAGAAACTAAACTGGCCATTGGTGACCAAATCCGTGTGGCACCGATACGTTATGAACAAAAAGATGAATCTGCTGCACCGGTTTCTGACAAGGTCGCTCAAGGTCTGTTGGCACGTGTAATCTATGAAGATGAAGGCTTGATGGTTGTCAATAAACCTTCCGGGATTGCGGTACATGGCGGTAGCGGTGTGGCCTATGGCCTGATCGAAGGTCTGCGTGCTGCAACGGATAAAAAATACTTGGAGCTGATTCATCGTATTGACCGTGATACATCCGGTCTGGTGATGATCTCGAAAAAACGTAGTGTGCTTAAAACCCTGCAAGATTTATTACGTGAACATAAAATTAAAAAAACTTATGCGGCAGTCGTGAAAGGGCAAGTAAGTCTGGATAAGCAACTTATTGATGCACCTTTACACCGTTATGAGCTGTCTAATGGTGAACGTCGTGTCCGTGTTTCTAAAGAAGGTAAGGATTCGAAAACCCAGTGGAATGTAGCAGAACGCTTTATGCATGCCACACTGGTCTATGCATCGCCATTGTCAGGTCGTACCCATCAGATTCGTGTACATGGTTTAAGCATTGGTCATCCGCTGGTGGGTGATGAAAAGTATGGTCATGAGACGGAGTATCGTGGGCCAAAACCACGCCGTTTATGTTTGCATGCCATGCGTCTGGAGATTCCGGGTTATCCGACCATTGAGGCACCTTTACCTGAAGATATGCAGAGTCTGGTTGCACAGCTTCGCGCGCAAAAGGCGGATAAGGTAGTCACACCTGCGGAAGATGATGAGTAAGTTAAACTTCTTATGTCTCTTTATTTATGACGATTTAGAGGCTAGGTTTCTCATCTAAATAGATGACAGGCGACATGGATGTCGCCGTTACTCTGTGGCATAGGGAAGTGCCATCAGAGTAACAAAGGATTTTTGCTACTTTTCATCCTTGAAAAGTAGATAATACCTATGCGAAAAGTAGCTGCTTATTGAAGTCAATTGTGGTGATGAATTAATTTAATACGTCTCTCCCTTGTGCAGCAGTGCTGCTCTTCTCCTGATAGGAGAGGACTCTAAAAGCTGAATCAAATCTAGGAAATCTTTATGAACTCACCTGTAAAACTGGTCATTTTTGATTGGGATGGCACTTTGTTTGATTCAGTTGGTCAAATTGTGGCTAGCCTGCAGTTTGCCGCGCAGCAATTTAATCAACCGCTGACCGATGCTAATGCCAAAAGCATTATCGGTTTAGGTCTGCCGGAAGTCGCACAACGATTATTCCCAGCTGTGCCAGAATTGCATGCGGATATTTTGCAGGCTTATTCAGAACATTATGTAGCGAACTCTGTTGAGGATGCCTGGTTTGAAGGTGTATCTGAGATGCTATACGCATTAAAAGATCAAGGGATTAAACTGGCTGTCGCTACAGGTAAAAGCCGTAAAGGGTTGGACCGTGTATTAAAGCAGACCAATAGTCTGGAACTCTTTCATGCGACTCGTGCTGCCAGTGAAACGCGTTCTAAACCAGATCCTTTAATGTTGGCTGAAATCCTGGCAGAAACTGGTATACATGCCCATGAAGCGATTATGGTGGGAGATACCTCTTATGACCTGGAAATGGCGCTGAATATTGTCATGCCAAGTGTAGGCGTAAGTTATGGTGTGCATACGTCAGAGACTTTAGCGAAGTTTAATCCGCTATCGATTGTAAATGATGTCAGCAGCTTACATGAGTTTTTATTGGCTAAAGTCCAATGGAAGGAAGCGATTTAATTCAGTATGCTGGGTTTTATCAAATGACAGACAATTTATACAGTTTAAATGTCTGTCATTGAATTAAATTCGCGCATTTAGTCTAATCTTTTAGTCTAAAGCTGCAAACTTGATCAATTTGAACGACCAAAATTGTTGAGAATTTTACTCGGGATTTTTCTATTAAAAATAATCAAATTATTGTTTTATATGAATTAACATAAGAAATATTTATAGCTATTAGCTATAGCGAAAAATAAAATAACTATTGGCATTCATTCATTAATTTTCCGATTCTTAGACTGTTTATTTTTATGCTCTTTTCAGAATCCGCCACTTTCCAAATTGCAGAACGTTTTTTGCTCTTGGTCTGGCTCGGTTCTGGATTCCAGTATAAACCTCATTTTTGCAGTTTAAGGAAACATCGATGTCGAATTCTGCTGTTGTTGAATCGGTTGCACAGGCATTACGTGCTGCTGAACTCTCGCAAACCGCGATTGCACCTATCCGTCCACAATTGGGTGGCGAAAGTGCAGATGTAGATATCGCATATGCAGTTCAAGAAGTGAATACTGTTCGTGCTTTGTCTGAAGGTCGTCGTTTAGTTGGTCGTAAAATTGGCTTAACGTCTAAAGTCGTACAAGCACAGCTTGGCGTAGATCAACCAGACTTCGGTATGTTGTTTGCGGATATGGCGTATGGCGATGGTGAAGCGATTCCTGCAGGCCTTTTGATTCAACCTAAAGTTGAAGCAGAAATCGCATTGGTGATCAAAGAAGATTTAACCAAAGAAAAACATACTTACGCAGACATTATCAGTGCAACTGACTATGCACTTCCTGCAGTCGAAGTGGTTGATAGCCGTATCGAAAACTGGAAAATCAGTTTAATCGACACCGTTGCAGATAACGCATCTTCAGCGGCTTTTGTATTGGGTTCACGTCCTGTGATACTCGACAACCTTGACCTTGTAAATTGCAAAATGACCATGACTCGCGCAGGTGAAGTGGTGTCTCAAGGCATAGGTAAAGCATGTCTTGCAAACCCGTTGAATGCCGCAGTTTGGTTGGCTGACGAAATGGTACGTCGTGGCCGCCCATTGCTTGCAGGTGACATCATTTTAACGGGTGCGCTTGGTCCAATGGTTGTCGCAAATGCAGGCGACGAATTTGTCGTTGAGATTGAAGGCTTTGGTTCAGTAACAGCTGCTTTTGCTGCTGAATAATCGAATATTGAGAGTACATTCATGAAAAAGATTAAATGTGCAATGATCGGTCCAGGTAATATTGGTACGGATTTGCTTTACAAGTTACAACGCAGCGAATGGTTAGAACCAGTATGGATGGTGGGTATTGACCCAACTTCTGAAGGTCTTGCGCGTGCAGCGAAAATGGGTTTAAAAACTACTGCTGAAGGTGTAGATGGTCTTCTTCCTCACGTTCTTGAAGATGACATCAAAATTGCATTCGATGCAACGTCTGCCTACGTTCATGCTGAAAACAGCCGCAAGTTAAATGAACTTGGCGTGCTCATGATTGACTTAACGCCTGCAGCGATTGGTCCATTCTGCGTACCACCAGTGAACCTTGAAGCATTGCTTGCAGCTGGCGAAGTGCCAAACGTTAACATGGTAACGTGTGGTGGTCAGGCAACAATTCCAATGGTTGCTGCAGTATCTCGCGTTCAACCTGTTGAATACGGTGAAATCATTGCAACTGTATCAACAAAGTCAGTTGGTCCTGGTACGCGTAAAAACATTGATGAGTTTACACGTACAACTGCAGGCGCAATTGAGAAAGTTGGCGGTGCGAAACAAGGTAAAGCGATCATCATCATTAACCCTGCTGAGCCACCATTGATGATGCGTGACACTGTTCACTGTCTAGTAGAAGGTGAACCAGATCAAGCGGCGATCACTGAATCAGTACACGCAATGATTAAAGAGGTTCAAAAATATGTACCAGGTTACAAATTAGTAAACGGTCCTATTTTTGACGGTAACCGTGTTTCAATCTTCTTAGAAGTAGAAGGTCTTGGTGACTTCTTGCCGAAATATGCAGGTAACTTAGACATCATGACAGCAGCAGCTGCACGTACTGCAGAAATGTTCGCTGAACACGTATTCAACAAAGAAGAAGCTTAAGGAGCAACCACATGTCTAAGATTATTGTTCATGATATGACTTTGCGTGATGGTATGCACCCGCAGCGCCATCAAACCACCGTTGAGCAAATGATTGCGATTTCAACAGCACTTGATGATGCCGGCGTACCTTTAATTGAAGTGACTCACGGTGACGGTCTTGGTGGTTCATCAGTAAACTACGGTTTCGCTGCTGCAACGGATGAAGAATACCTGTCTGCTGTTGTGCCACGTATGAAAAATGCAAAAGTTTCTGCATTACTTCTACCTGGTATCGGTACGGTTGACCATTTAAAAATGGCACATGAAATTGGTGTTTCTACCATTCGTGTGGCGACGCATTGTACTGAAGCGGATTGTTCGGAACAGCACATTACCGCTGCACGTAAATTAGAAATGGATACAGTGGGCTTCTTGATGTTAGCTCACATGGCTTCACCTGAAAAATTGCTTGAAGAAGCAAACAAGATGGTGTCTTACGGTGCAAACTGTATCTATGTGACTGACTCTGCGGGTTACATGCTTCCTCAAGATGTGATCGACCGCGTAGGTCACTTACGTCAACACTTGGACCCAAGTATCGAGCTAGGTTTCCACGGTCACCACAACTTAGGTATGGGTGTATCGAATACGGTTGCTGCTGTTCAAGCAGGTGCGGTACGTGTTGACTTGGCATCTGCGGGTCTTGGTGCTGGTGCGGGTAATACGCCACTTGAATTGTTCATCGCTGTGGCTAACCGTATGGGTATGGACACTGGCGTTGACTTGTTCAAAGTACAAGACGTTGCTGAAGACCTGGTGATTCCAATGATGCACAACCCAATTCGTGCAGACCGTGATGCGGCAACTTTAGGTTATGCGGGTGTTTACTCTTCATTCTTATTGTTCGCGAAACGTGCTGAAGCGAAATATGGCGTTTCTGCGCGTGAAATCCTGATGGAACTTGGTCGCCGTGGTACGGTTGGTGGTCAAGAAGACATGATCGAAGACTTGGCATTAACAATGGCGAAAGCACGTGAGCTTCAAGCTTAATTGTTAAAACGCAAGTTTTAAAAAAGCGTCCGAAAGGGCGCTTTTTTTATTTTTAAATTTAAAAATATTTAAGCAACACAATTAAAAATAAATTTAGAAATAACTTATGTATGCTGTCATACATAAATATTTGAACTGCAAAATAAATCCATTGAATTAAATAGCTATCATATTTTTTATAAATATAACTTATAGTTTTTAAATATTATAAAAAGCCTTAAACGTAAAAACGATTAAAAAATAGATTTTAAAGAGTTTATATATTTTTTAATATTGAATTTGAAATATAGAACAAAGAGTTATTTTCATTGTTTAGTAAAATAATAAAAAATATCTAAGATTTTAAAAATATTAAAGAAATGATAAATATATTCAAATAAATTCAGAAAAATAATTGGGATCAAAAAGTTAATACTGTGGTCGGATTTTAAATAAATACGTTGTTCAGCATGATGCAGCCATTACTTCTTATGTTGGTTAAGGACAAAGAAAATGCGTCGTCATAATTTAATGATAGCAATGATTGCTGCAACAGCGACTTTAGGGACAACAGCTGCTCAAGCTGATTTTATTGACGACAGTAACGTTCAATTAAAATTTAAGAATTTTTATTTAGAACGTAATTATGATAATGAATCTCAAAAAAACTATGGTAACTGGACGCAAGCGGTAACACTAGATGCTAAGTCTGGTTATCACGATATCGGTGGTGGGGTTCAGGTAGGTGCCGATGTATTAGCACAATATGCCGTAGGTTTGAAATCTCCTGATAATGTGAATGATATTCACATGCCATATAGCAACAAAGATCAGAAGACTGAACGTGATAATGCCAAGTTGGGCATAACCTTAAAAGCAAAAGTTGGTCAAACTGAATTGAAAGTAGGTGACTTACAACCCATGTCACCAGTGGTGTTCTTTGATCCATCTCGTCAATTGCTAACGACCTATAGTGGCGCATGGTTAGAATCTAAAGATATCAAAGACACTAAACTGACCTTGGCTTATATTGATGGTATTAATGCGCGTTATGATAATCAATATCAAAATTTAACGCTGTTCCCGCAAAATGATTTTGCTAAAGCTGAAGCTGCAGGTCTATCCACTGATGACGGTATGTATATCGTAGGAATCGACCATCAATTCACACCTAAATTTACTGGTAGCTATTGGTATGCCGATGTGACCAATATCTATAAACAGCATTATGTAGCTACAGACTATAAAACAACTGTCGGTGAAAAGACTAAGCTCGATGGACACGTTCGCTACTTTGATAACAGTGAATCTGGTGACAAACTTTATGGCAATATCGATAGCCAGGCGGTTTCTGCAGGCCTAAAAGTAAATCAGGGTGCTCATACAGTTCATTTGGGCTATCAACAAATGTTTGGTGATCATGGTACGAGAGCCACTATGTTCCCGACTCTGGGCGGATGGGTTCCACAACCATATTTAGACAACTGGTCTGTAGCAAGTTTTATTCGTAAAGACGAAAAATCATGGAGTCTCGGTTATACCTATGACTTCTCAGAGCTGGGTGCGAAAGGTTTAACTGCAACTTTACGTCATTTTGAAGGATGGGACGTAGATAATGGTGCTGGCAATGAGCGTGGTAGGGAAGATGAAAACAATGTAATTGTTAATTATGTTGTTCCTGAAGGTAAATTAAAAGGCTTAGGTCTCCAATACATGTTCATCGATACCAACTATGACAATATTGCAGGTGGCTTTGATTTGCAGGAACATCGTATTGCAACAACTTATACCTATAAATTCTAAAATTGAGAATTTAAAAGAGCGGTATACCAATACCGCTCTTTTTTATGTCATTTTGAAATTTAAAACCCGAATATTTATAAGGAATTATTTTAAAAATAGTTATACAAAACAATATCTTAAATTATATATTTTTTATAGTATGCAATCGTAATTTTGTATCAGTTGAGCTGTGCTAAGCGGTTAATATAAAGCTGTAAAAATTCATTTTTTAAAGAGTCAACTTGCCGTCGACCTCTGAATAGATGGACACGCAAGCTAAAGACTGTACGAGGAATCAACATGAGCACTGTTCAAATCCCTGATTATAAAACAGATCCATTCTTTGGCTTAGAAGACAAATGGATTGAAACTGCAGAAGGTGAGTTGACTCACTACCACGAAATTGGTGAAGGTACACCAATTCTATTCCTTCATGGTTCTGGTACTGGCGTATCTGCTGCTGCAAACTGGTGGTTGAACCTGCCTGCAATTGGTGAGCAAGCACGTTGTATCGCAATTGACACGATTGGTTATGGTCAAACTGTTGTTGCACCTAACACTGCTTATGGTATCCGTGCCTGGGTTGATCACGCGATCCGTACTCTAGATGCTCTTGGCATTGAAAAAACCTGGTTGGTAGGTAACTCTTTAGGTGGCTGGTTGGCATTCCAATTGGCACTGGATTATCCAGAGCGTGTTTTAGGTATTGTATCTATGGGTACCGGCGGTGCAAAACAGACTGCTGCACTGAAAGCACATGCAAATCCAGTATTGACCGAAGAAGGTATCAAAAAGACACTTTCTATGTTCGTTGTGAACAAAGACCTGATTACTGATGAATTGGTGAAAGTACGTTTTGCTTCTGCTGCAAATGACTATGCATCAAACCGTTTGATGGATGTTGTAGGGGCACGTGACCGTGACCGTTTCGAATTCCCGTTAGACTTCGAAAAGATGAAAGACATCACTGTTCCTGTACTTTTGATTCACGGTACTCAAGACGTGGTGATTCCAGTTTCTCGTACTTGGGACATCCTGAACATCGTGCCAAATGCTGATGCACATATTTTCAGCCAATGTGGCCACTGGTCTCAAGTTGAAAAAGCAGATGAGTTCAATACTGTCATTAAAAACTACCTGGCTGTTCACGGCGTAAAATAAGTCGTAGCTCGGTGAAAAAGGATGGCTGAAGCCATCCTTTTTTTATACTTAAAAAGATAAAATTAAATGCATTCAATGAGGGTGATTCTCATTAACCACTGATTTAGATTTAAACATAATTTGCACAATATCTTTGGCGTCTAAATCCTTTTTTCTTACCCTTAAAATCGCATTAGACTTAAGTTGTAAAAGCAGGGGATGGTTTGAGTAGTAAATAATCAATTTGGAAATTTTGATAGATTTTTTTAATACAGCAGCTGGCTGAAATATAGATTAAAACGTTAAATACAGATGTTTCTGTTTGATTAAAAAATACACATTTGAATTGAGGGAATAAAAAACGCGCCTCTGAGCTTGTCAGTAAGCGCGTCGGGATTAAGCTAAAGGCTTATTTTTACTGATCGCGATTAATATCGAGATAGAATACACGTGTCAGTAATTCAAGGAATTTCTTCACTGCAACCGAATTGCCATCTTTACGGTAGCTGACATATAGATCCAGATAAGGCAGCTCAACGTCTAAGGGGCGAATCACCGTATTGTTCATGGTCAGTGGCGCGATATAGCCTGGCAGAATAGTACAACCTAAACCAATCCCGATTGAGTTGATGTTAAAAAGAATATTGTTTGTTTTCTGCACAATATTAAATTCAATACCATTGGCTTTAGCGAAGTCCAGGATAGCATTGTGCAGCGTCAATGACTGTTCTGCTGAAGGAATAATAAAATCAATGCCATTGAGAGCTTTCACCGGAATACGGTCATATTTCGCAAGTGGATGATCTTTCGGAAGAATAAAGATCAACGGTTCACGAATAACAAACTGGCTTTCAATCTCGTCACTGTTGAAGTTATGACGGGTAAAGGTCAGATCTAGCTCACCTTTTTTGAGCAGTTTCATCTGTTCAGTGTTATTCAGGCTGAGCAGTTCAATTTTCAGGTCTGGATTTTGAACACGCAGATTTGGCAGCACATAAGGGAAGATTTTCATCTCCGCTACAGGAACGAAACCAATGCGCAGCATCTGCTGTTTGGCTTGTGATACCTGGCGTGCCATGGCAATCGCTTTATCTGCTTGAGCCAGCGTCAGGCGTGCCTGTTCAAGGAATACGGCACCTTCCTCGGTGAGTTCGACTTTACGCTTAGTACGGTTGAGTAGCTTTACGCCGACATCTTCTTCCAGGTCTTTGATTTGCTGACTCAAAGAAGGCTGTGCCGTATAAAGTTTGAGTGCCGCCTTACTAAAGTTCAGTTCTTCAGCAACGGTAATAAAGTAACGAAGATGTCGTAATTCCATAAAACTAGCCCGCCGAGTAATCCAAAAAATGTATTACTATAATTTTCAGGCAGTATAGTGCATAAGCAACTATATGGTGAAGCTTATTTTACCATTCACAAAGTAAATGAATGTGTCGTAAAAAAAGTGTTTTAATGGAGAATATCGCCAAGTGATTAATTGGTGAAATCTATTAATCAAAACAAAAAAAATATTTCCGCAAATTCACTCAAAAATCCATCATCGTTGAAAAGTTGAGTCTATTACTTTGTGCCATATCTGGTCACAGGAGAGCTTTTCATGAGTGGAAAAATTGATGTGCGCGAAATCGACGCTTTAGTCGATGCACAAAATGGACGTATCACGCCATCTATCTATACAGATCCTGACATTTACGAATTAGAACTTGAACGTGTCTTCGATCGTACATGGTTGTTCCTTTGCCATGAAAGCCAGATTCCTAAGGCCGGTGACTTCTTCAACACCTACATGGGTGAAGATCCAATCATTGTGGCACGTCAAAAAGATGGCTCAATCAAAGCATTTTTAAACCAGTGTCGTCACCGCTCTATGCGTGTAAGCTTCGCTGACTGTGGTAATACCCGTGCATTTACTTGCCCGTACCACGGCTGGTCATACGGTATTGACGGTTCTTTAAAAGATATCCCGCTGGAAGATCGTGCTTACCCGCATGGTGCATGTAAAGAGCAATGGGGTCTGGTTGAAGTGAATCGTGTGAAGTCTTACAAGGGCTTGGTATTCGCTTGTTGGGATGAAACCACGCCTGATCTCGAAGAATACATGGGCGATATCGCTTGGTACTTAGATGGCGTTGTTGACCGTCGTCCAGATGGTACAGAAATCATCGGTGGTGTCCACAAGTGGGAAATCGAGTGTAACTGGAAATTTGCAGCGGAACAGTTTGCATCTGACCAATACCATGCATTGTTCTCTCACGCTTCTGCGATCCAAGTATTGGGCGCAAAACCAGATGACGAATCATCTAAGAAATTAGGTGCTGCGCAAACTGCTCGTCCAGTTTGGGAAACTGCCAAAGATGCGATCCAGTACGGTTCACGTGGTCACGGTTCAGGCTTCTTCTTCACAGAGAAACCAGACGCAAACGTATGGGTTGACGGTGAAGTTGCCAACTACTTCCGTGAAACTTACGAAGAAGTGAAAGAACGTCTAGGCGAGACTCGTGCATTGCGTCTTGCAGGTCACAACACCATGTTCCCAACTTTGTCTTGGTTGAACGGTACTGCAACACTTCGCGTATGGCACCCACGTGGTCCAAACAAAACTGAAGTATGGGCATTCTGTATCGCGGATGCTGAAGCATCTCAAGAAGTAAAAGAAGCATTTGAACGTTCTGCAACGCGTGCCTTTGGTCCAGCCGGTTTCCTAGAGCAAGATGACTCTGAAAACTGGATCGAGATCCAAAAAGTTTTACGTGGTTATAAAGCGCGTCAAAACAAACTCATTATGGAAATGGGTAAAGGTAACGAGAAAGTACGTGAAGATGGTATCCCGGGTATCACTAACTATATTTTCTCTGAAACTGCAGCACG
Organism: Acinetobacter sp. SM1B; assembly: GCF_003289665.1. Taxonomy (NCBI): domain Bacteria; kingdom Pseudomonadati; phylum Pseudomonadota; class Gammaproteobacteria; order Moraxellales; family Moraxellaceae; genus Acinetobacter; species Acinetobacter sp. SM1B. The sequence continues at coordinate 2,134,529 of NZ_QMBM01000001.1, read as the reverse complement.
TGGTATGTACCGCCGTTGGGCAGATTTATTGATTCATAAAAAATGGGAAGACGTTGAAGCTGCGGCTGACGAATACGAGAAGGAGCTTATGAAATGAGTCAAATAAGTTTAGAACTTCATCACCAAATTAGTCAGTTTCTGTATCAAGAAGCCAAGCTTCTTGATGACTGGAAATTCCGCGAGTGGTTAGACACGCTAGCTGAAGATATCTCTTACACGCTACGTACTACACCAAACGCTCAAACGCGTGACCGTCGTCGTTCAGTTGAACCACCTACTACCTGGGTATTCAACGATACGAAAGATCTTTTAGAGCGTCGTGTTGCACGTCTTGAAACTGGTATGGCTTGGGCTGAAGAGCCTCCATCACGTACCACTCACATGGTGAGCAACGTGATTGTTGAGCCGACTGAAGTTGAAGGCGAATACGATGTGTACGTGACATACCTTCTGTACCGTACCCAGAAAGAGAAAGACGTTACGATTTACTGTGGTAAACGTCATGACAAGATCCGCAAAGTTGAAGGCGGCCTGGGCTTCCAGATCTTCAATCGTAAGATAACTCTTGACCAAGTTACCTATAACTCACATAACCTGAGTGTGTTCTTCTAATGAATAAGATTTTTGTTTGCCAAGTTGACGAATTAGACGAAGGCGAAGCGTTAAAAGTGGATTGCGGCGTAAACGGTATCGAAGCGCTTGCAGTATTCAACAACGGTGGCGAATTCTTCGCAATGAACGACCGCTGTTCACACGGTAATGCTTCTATGTCTGAAGGCTACCTTGAAGACGACGGTACAGTGGAATGTCCACTTCATGCAGCTCGTTTCTGTTTGAAAACAGGTCAGGCACTTTGCTTACCAGCAATTGACCCAATTCAAACATTCCCAGTTGTACTTGAAGATGGTGCGTTATATGTAGAGATGGCAGGAGAGTAATCATGGGTTGGCTACAAGGCGAAGTTGCACTGATCACTGGTGGTGGTTCAGGTCTCGGTTGGGCACTGGTAGAACGTTTCCTGGAAGAGGGCGCACAAGTGGCCGTTCTTCAGCGTTCACAGTCTAAAGTCGATGCACTGAACGCACATTTTGGTGACCGCGTGCTGGCAATCGCAGGTGATGTGGCTAGCTATGAAGACAACGTCCGTGCTGTTAAAGCGACTGTAGAGCGTTACGGTAAACTCGACTGTTTCGTGGGTAATGCCGGTATCTGGGATCACTATGCCGATATCATCAATACTTCAGGTGAGCAGCTGGAAAAAGCCTTTGATGAGATTATGGGCATTAATACCAAATCTCTGATCTTGGGTGCCAAAGCTGCACTGGATGAGCTCGTGAAATCTGAAGGTTCAATCATTTTTACACTGTCAAATTCTGCACTTTATTCTGCAGGTGGCGGTCCAGTTTACACAGCATCGAAACATGCGGGTGTGGGCATTATGAAAGAACTGGCTTACGAACTTGCACCTAAAGTCCGCGTAAACGCCGTTGCGCCATCAGGTATGAATGTGAACATCAAAGGCGCTGCATCTTTGGGTCAGGAAAATCTTGGCCTGCTCGATGCACGTGATCCTGAGAAAATCGCACGTGGTATGCCACTGAATTTCTTACCTGAGCCGGAAGATATGACTGGTTCATATGTGCTCTTGGCATCTCGTCAAAATAACCGTCCTTTGACTGGTGTTCTGATCAATGCAGAATGCGGTCTGGGTATTCGCGGCTTACGTCAGCCACGTGCCGGTTTCTTTGACGAATAAAAATCTAGTCTGAAATGGACTTTTCGGCAGCCTGTTCTTGGCTGCCTTCCTTTTAAGGAGTCTCTCATGGCCGTTAAACTTATTTGTGCATCGCACAGTCCTTTAATGGAATTTGCTTCACCGCAGGAAAAACGCAAAGAACAGGCCGTTCGTGAAGCGTTTGAAAAACTGTCTGCTGAAGTAAAAGCTTACGACCCAACCCTGATCATTACCTTTGGTCCTGACCATTTCAATGGTTTCTTCTATGACCTGATGCCAAGCTTCTGCGTGGGGATCCGCGCGACGGCTGCAGGGGACTGGGACTATGGTAAAGACAACGCACACATTGATGTACCTGAAGACAAAGCACTGGGCTTGGTCCGTCGTGTACTCGATGAGGGTGTGGACGTTGCGTATTCTTACCGTATGCAAGCCGACCATGGCGTGACTCAGCCATTGCACTTCCTGTGCGACGGCAAACTTGATCGTTATCCAACGATCCCAGTTTTCATTAATGGCGCTGCAGCACCAATGCCAACCACGAAGCGTACCATCGCTTTAGGCCGTGCTGTAGGTCAGTTCATCAAATCTCTGAACCTTGAAAATAAGCGTGTACTTGTTTTGGGGACAGGTGGTCTGTCACATGATCCACCAACTCCGCAAATGGGTTCTGTACCTCCAGAAGTGGAAGAGTTCCTGATTGCTGGTCGTAACCCGACACCTGAAGCACGTAACGCGCGTCAGTCAAAAATTATTGCAGTGGGCCAGAAATTGGCAGCGGGCGATACCTCTGTTGCAGTTCCTCTGAATGCTGAATGGGATATCGCATTGCTTGAAAAATTCAAGAATGCTGACTTCGCTGCACTGGAAGCCATGACTGAAGCTGAAATCCGCCGTGATGGTGGCCGTGGTGGTCAGGAAGTTCGTTCGTGGATGGCTGCATTTGCTGCTTTAAGCGAAATGGGCGAGTACGAAATGACAACGCACTGTTATGAAGAAATCAGTGAATGGATTGCGGGCTTCGGCATCGTATCTGCAGAGTTAAAAGGTTAAAGACATGAGCAACATCGAAACCATCGTAATTGTAGGTGCTGGCCAGGCAGGTGCAAGCGCGATTTTAGAACTTCGTGGCAACAAATACGAAGGTAAAATCATTCTGATCGGTGATGAAACGCATCTTCCTTATGAGCGTCCACCACTGTCTAAAGACGTGATTCTAAAACCTGAAGAAACCAAGATTGAAATTTTGTCAGAAGAAAAACTGGCTGAACTTGGTGTAGAAACCATTCGTGGCAATGGCGTGAAAAAAATCAACGCTGAAGCGAAAACGGTTGAACTTCAAAATGGTGACGTTGTTGCTTATGACAAACTGTTGCTTGCCACTGGCGGCGCAGCTCGTCGTCTGCCAAACTTTGATGCGCTGGGTAAACACGTTTATACGCTACGTAACCTAGAAGATTCACAAGCACTTGTCCCAGTATTGCAATCAGGCCGTCGTATTGTCTTGATTGGTGGTGGTGTTATCGGTCTGGAACTGGCTTCTTCTGCACGTTTCAAAGAATGTCAGGTAACTGTAATTGAAATGGGCCCTATGGTCATGGGTCGCTGTTCACCTCGTATCCTGAGCGAATTCCTGCTTGAACAACAACGTCTGGCAGGTATCGATGTTCGTCTGGAAACCAAAATTGCAGATTGCAAACTGGATGGTGAAGAAGTTGTGATTACCCTTGAGGGTGGTGAAGAACTTCGCGCTGATGCTGTAGTTTATGGTATTGGTATCGTGCCAAATGCACAGTTGGCAGTTGAAGCTGGCCTGGATGTCGATTTCGCGATTAAAGTAAATGAAAATTGCCAGACTTCAAATGCAGACATCTATGCAGCAGGTGACGCGGCAACTCAATTACGTAACTGTGGTAACCACCGTCGTGTCGAAACTTGGGAAAATGCCAACCTGCAAGCAGGGATCTTTGCGCGCCATGTGATGGGCGTTGAGCATCCGACACCTAACCCGGCATGGTTCTGGACAGATCAGTTGGACATCAACTACCAGTTCGTGGGTGACATGGCGGCTGCTGAATGGCAAGTTCGTGGTGAAATCAATCCAGAGCTTCGCGCTGAATCATCATTCGTGATGTTTGGTGTGACTGATGGCGTTATTGTTGGCGGTATCACTGTAAATGCGGCAAAAGAAATGCGTCACCTGAAAAAACTGATCAGCAAGAATGCAGCGTTTGAAGCAGATAAATATTTAGATCTCAGCCAGGATCTTCGTAAACTTGTGAAGTAATCTGAGTTTACAAAAGGGCAGACCTCGGGCAACCTGGGTCTGCTTTTTTATGTCTGTCAGATTGTGCTGTCATGACCTTACATTCCATTGTGATTTGAAATGGCTTTGTGTAGGTTTGGCTTACTTTTCAAAGATGAAAAGTAACAAAAATCTTTTGCTAAACTGAGGATATATCCCTATATCCCACTTTAGCGGCGGCATCCCTGCCACCATCAGTATTGTCGATTGTGGATTTGAACGAGAAGTTACTTCAATTCTTTCTGATTAAAATTTAATTGAGTCTTTTATGAATTCAAATTCATCTCCCATGCTGGTGACGGCAAGTATTTATGCCTTGCTGGTGCTGATCTGGGCAGCGACGCCACTGGCGATTGTCTGGAGTGTGGCGGAAGTGCATCCCATGTGGGTGCTGATCATCCGTTATTTTGGGGCATCCTTAATTGCCTTAGCCCTACTTAAAATCATGCGTGATCCGCTGCCATTTGACGCAGTGTCCATGAAAAGTTATTTGGCAGGTAGCTTAAACTTGATTGGCGCACAGCTGTTTATTTATCTTGCAGCCAATTACTTAACTTCAGGTTTGATGGCATTGATTTTTGGCTTGTCACCGCTGATTGCGGGTTTAATCGGTCATGTGATTTTAAAGACTCATAAATTGGTGTGGTTGCAATGGCTCGGTATGGCGGTTGCAGTGAGTGGCTTAACGTTTGTATTTGCCGACTCTGCTGAAAGCAATGTGAATCCTTGGGGCGTAGTGCTGATGGTGATTAGTATGATCTCTTATATCAGCTCCATTTTTTGGGTCAAACAGATTAATGCACCGCTGAAGCCGATGTCACAAGCCACAGGCTCATTGATGATTTCTGCTGTCGGTTCATTGGCACTGGTTCCTTTTATTTGGCAACATTTTCCGACTCAAATACCAAGTACCAATGCCATCATTGGGTTTGTCTTTACTATGATTTTGTCGTCCATTGTGGCAATGCTGTGCTACTTCTGGCTTATTCGTCGTTTGGCAGCGTCGACAGTGTCTTTAAGCAATGTGATGACACCTGTGATTGCACTGGTGCTTGGGGCAACTTTAAATAATGAACACATTAGCTCAAACGCCTTTGTTGGCATTGTGATCGTGATGTTTGGAATTGTGATGTATTTCTGGAAGGAATGGCGCGAGCAGTATTTTTCTAAATCCTAAACTGTATTATTCAAATTAAAAAAATATTTAGAAAGGAAGCCAAAGCTTCCTTTCTGGTTTTTTGATGCAGAACCGGGTAGGGATGTCTTTTCTATCCCTTTCAGAACGGCAGATGAGCTCAAATCCAGGCTTTAAGTCAAAGATAGTCGCATCAGACACAATAAACAGTATTGCTAGCTTTGTTAAGTATACCCATCAAACCCAAAATTTGCTGCTAATGTTCCACATGGAACAGTTGCACCTGCTACACATCCTCATAATCAATAATCTAATGACAGATCCTCCAGACCTATACGTCATTCAGCAAATGAGGCGAATACATACTGATTATGCTCATAATTCCAGGCAAAAAGTATGCTGATCGGTACAGGTGGTAACCATTGTAAGGATGAAGATTCTTGGAAAAAATGAGAACAACAAAACAATAAACAATTTATGTCAGCAGTTTATTAAGATGCAAAGAGATAAAATGAAAAATCAAATAGATCCATCTGTTTGAGGAAAAACTAGGACAACTTTGAATGTCATCTGAATCTAATAAAATTGTGGTCTATGCAGCGTTATTTGGCAACCTCGCTATTGCACTGGTTAAATTCGTCGCAGCCTATATTACCAATAGTTCTGCGATGCTCAGTGAAGCGATTCACTCGGTGGTCGATACTCTAAATGAAATTCTGCTTCTTTACGGCATGAAAAAGGCAGAGCAGCGCCCAGATGCCCACCATCCTTTTGGCTATGGCCGTGAACTGTATTTCTGGGCCTTTATTGTGGCATTGATTGTCTTTGCACTGGGTGCGATTGTATCCATCTATCAAGGCATCCTGCACATCATTCATCCTGAAGAAATGCAGGATCCGATGATCAACTATATTGTGCTGGGTATTGCGATTCTGTGTGAAGGATTCTCCTGGACAGTAGCTTTAAGAACCTTCCGTAAAATGAAAGGCAAGATGGGCTATTTCGAAGCCTTTAGACGTAGTAAAGATCCGACCACCTTTACCGTATTATTTGAAGATACTGCTGCGCTAGTAGGTCTTTTTATTGCCCTGATCGGGATTTTCCTGGCTCATCAACTGAATATTCCTGAACTGGATGGTGCTGCCTCTATTCTGATTGGTGTCGTGTTGGCGGTATCGGCCTGGTTACTGGCACGTGAAACCAAAGGCTTATTGCTGGGTGAAACAGCAGATCCTAGACTGCGTGAAAATGTACTTAACATTGCCCAGCAGGATGCTGCGGTCTATAGCGCCAATGGTGTATTAACCGAGCAAATGGGTGCACATCAGGTAATTGCCTCCTTAAGTCTTGAATTCAAAGACGATCTGACTTCTGATGAAATTGAAGCTTGCGTCAACCGGATTGAAGCGCAGATCAAACAGATCCATCCGGAAATTATTACCCTGTTTGTGAAACCACAAACTCAGGCCGTCTGGCTGGAACGTACCCAGGGACGTGTATAAAAAAGCTATTTTTTTAATTGATATGGATAGAAAATATCTTCAAATAGCAGCCTTTTAAACTGCATATTCAGATCACTGTTTTAAATAGGCGCAGCGGCGTTTGCTTTTGCCAATAACATCCCTAAAGACAACAGTAGGCAGACGCAAAAGTGCGTCTTGAACTAAAAAATCTCAGGATTCAAATCAATCTTTGTAATGATTGATAGACTCATGTTGTCGCTGGAGCGCCTTTCTTACATCTATGTTCTATAACTTTAGTCGAATAACAAAAGCAATCTTGAAGATGGTTTAATTTTCATCAACTCACCAGTTCTCTGCAATTTCCCCTAGAAAATTGCAAAAAATAAATAATGAATGAATTTACAAGCTTTTAGATAGAAGAAAACGATGGTTTGTATTCATAAAAATTGTTTTAGCTTGTCACATAAAAGGGGTATGTTGAAGTAAATAAGATGTTTAAACAGTTCAGATCAAACAGACTTTATAAAGTTTTGGAGCTACAAAATGACACAAGATTTGCAAGCATCCGGCTGCCCATTTCATCAAAAACACGAAGGTACAGCGGCAAGCAATGCCAGCTCACACAATACGGACTGGTGGCCAAATGCGCTTAACCTCGACATTCTTTCTCAACACGATAGAAAAACCAATCCTTTTGATCCCGACTTTGATTATAAAGCAGCATTTAATTCCCTTGACCTTGAAGCAGTAAAACAAGACCTGCGTGAACTGATCACGACCAGCCAGGCATGGTGGCCAGCAGATTATGGCAGCTATATTGGTATGTTTGTTCGTACTGCCTGGCACCTGGCAGGTTCTTACCGTAAGCAGGATGGACGTGGTGGTGCCAATACGGGTAACCAGCGTTTTGCACCGTTGAACAGCTGGCCAGATAATGTCAATACCGATAAAGGCCGTCGTCTGTTATGGCCGATCAAGAAGAAATACGGTAACAAGCTCTCTTGGGGTGACCTGATTATCCTTGCAGGGACAGTGGCGTATGAAGTTGCAGGTTTGAAAACTTTCGGTTTTGCTGGTGGTCGTGAAGATATCTGGCATCCTGAAAAAGATGTGTACTGGGGTGATGAACGCCAATGGCTGGCACCGACCGAAAGCCGTTATGAAAATAACCAAGATCGTTCAACGCTAGAAAATCCTCTTGCTGCGGTGCAAATGGGTCTGATCTATGTCAATCCTGAAGGAGTGGATGGTGTACAGGATCCTTTACGTACGGCACAGGATATGCGAGTCACTTTCGACCGTATGGGCATGAATGACGAAGAAACAGTTGCCTTGACCGCAGGTGGTCATACCGTAGGTAAGTCACACGGTAATGGTAAAGCAGATTTGCTTGGACCAGATGTTGAAAGCGCAGATATCGAATTTCAGGGCTTGGGCTGGCATAACCCGGAAGGGACTGGTAACGCGGCGAATACCATGGTCAGTGGTCTGGAAGGTGCCTGGACCACCAACCCAACCAAATGGGACAATGAATTCTTCTATCTGCTGCTCAACTATGAATGGGAAAAAACTGTTAGCCCGGCAGGCGGGAAACAGTGGGAACCGATTAACATCAAGGAAGAAGACAAACCATTTGATGCACATGATACCAGTGTACGCCGTAATCCGATGATGACCGACGCTGACATGGCACTGAAAATTGATCCGGAATACCGTAAAATTTCCGAGCGTTTCTACCGAGATCCGGCTTATTTCTCTGAAGTATTTGCACGCGCATGGTTTAAACTGACCCACCGTGATATGGGGCCAAAATCCCGTTATCTTGGCCCAGACGTACCAGCTGAAGATCTGATCTGGCAGGACCCAATTCCAAAAGTGGACTACACCTTGTCTGAGGCTGAAATTGAGGAACTCAAAGCAAAATTACTGATTAGTGGTTTAACCCCAACCGAACTGATCAATACGGCTTGGGATAGTGCACGTACTTACCGTGGTTCGGACTATCGTGGTGGTGCCAATGGAGCGCGTATCCGTCTAGAGCCACAACGTCAATGGGAAGGGAATGAACCGGAACGCCTGAATAAAGTATTGAACAAACTTGAAGAGATTCAGGCGGGTCTTGAGAAGAAAGTCAGCATTGCCGATCTGATTGTATTGGGCGGTAGCGCAGCAATTGAACAGGCAGCCAAAGCAGCAGGTGTAAATATCAAGGTGCCATTTACACCGGGCCGTGGCGATGCATCTCAGGAACAGACGGATGCCTATTCATTTGAAGACCTGTTACCGAAATACGATGGTTTCCGTAACTGGCTAAAAGATGAATATGTGGTTCAGGCTGAAGAGCTGCTAGTCGATCGTGCACAACTGTTAGGGCTGACTGCACCTGAGATGACTGCGCTGGTTGGGGGGATGCGTGTACTCGGAACCAACTATGGTGGTGCGCCAGAAGGTGTCCTCACCAACAATGTTGGTGTCTTAAGCAATGACTTCTTTGTGAACCTGACGGATATGAACTATCAATGGAAAGCAACTGGCCGTAACCAGTATGACATTGTTGAACGTGCGACAGGTGTGAAGAAATGGACTGCAACACGTGTAGACCTGGTCTTTGGTTCGAATTCGATTCTTCGTGCTTATGCAGAAGTGTATGCTCAGGATGACAATAAAGAAAAATTCGTGCGTGACTTTGTCAAGGCATGGGTCAAAGTCATGAATGCAGACCGTTTTGATGTGAAACGATAATTTTTCGATCTTGAAATAGGAAACCGGTCGTAGGGCCGGTTTTTTATTACCTGAATTTTTATTGGTCAATCAGCTCATAGAACGACCAGTCATGAAAAATAGATGGTCTTACTGAAAACTTAATAGGTATTCGCCACTTTTTCTCTATACTGGACTGAAAACCACACAACAAAAATAAAGATTAAGGAAGAGAAGATGAACACATGGACAACCCATCAGATCAGCAATCAGTTTGATGAAAAACAGGACTATAACCTGTTTGCAACTGACGCCACTTTGCAGGAAATTTTGCAAAGCTATGGTAGTCAGGATCAGACAATTTTAAATGAAATGGGGCAGGTGGTGGGTTCATCAGAATATTATCAATATGCCGATTTGGCAAACCGGCATACGCCTATTCTGCATGCTTTTGATGCCCGTGGTCGCCGTCGTGATTACATTGAATTTCATCCTGCATGGCATCAATGGATGCGCATTAATCGTCAGTTTGATAGTCATGCACATCCTTTTAATCAGGCTGAATCAAAATCTAAATGGGTCGACTGGGCAGCACGGTTTTACCTGAGTGGACAGGTAGAATGTGGCAGTCTGTGCCCAACTTCGATGACCCTTGGCAGTATTCCCTTAATTCAGCGTGAACCGGAACTTTGGGCCAAAATCGGCGATAAATTATTATCTACTGAATACGATGCACGTGATCTGCCGATTGCCCAAAAAAAATCAATCTGGCTGGGTATGGGGATGACCGAAAAGCAGGGTGGTTCCGACGTTCGGGCGAATGAAACCTTTGCCGTGCCTATCGGTGAATCAGGTCGAGGGCAGGCTTATCTGCTGACCGGGCATAAATGGTTTTTTTCAGCACCGATGTGTGATGTCCATCTGGTCGTGGCGAAAACTGAACAGGATGGTCTGGCCTGTTTCTTTGTTCCACGTTGGCGTGAAGATGGAACCAAGAATAATATTCATGTACAGCGACTCAAAGACAAAGTTGGGAATCGTAGCAATTCCAGCTCGGAAGTTGAGTTTCAGGAAGCTTGGGGCATCATGATCGGTGAAGCAGGACGGGGTATCCCAACTATTATTGAAATGGCGAACTACACCCGTCTGACCTGCTCGGTTGGCAGTACTGCGATGTTACGTCAGGCGCTGGTGCAATGTCTGGCCTATACCCGACAGCGTAAGGCTTTTGGCAAGCATCTGGCAGCACAGCCCTTAATGCAGGCAGTGCTGGTTGATCTGGCACTGGAAACAGAAGCGGCAATACAGCTGAGTTTCTATCTGGCTTCTTGTTATGAAAATGATGATGCCTTGTCACTGGCCTGGAAGCGGATTATGACCCCGGCTGCCAAGTTCTGGGTGTGTAAGCGTACTGTCGAGCTGAGCGGCGAAATGATGGAAGTTTTTGGCGGCAATGGCTATGTCGACAACGGCATCATGGCGCGTATTTTTAAAGAAGCTCCGGTGAATAGTATTTGGGAAGGTTCGGGCAATGTCATGTGCCTGGATGTGCTACGTGCGATACAGCGTGATCCGGCATCCATGCAGGTCCTGTTGCAGTCGCTGGCTGAAGGGGTGCAACAGCAGCCGCTGTTACAGCAGGAATTACAGGCGCTGATGCAGCTGTTCCAGCAGCCTGCAGATGAACTGCAATTTATGGGGCGTAGTCTGGTCAGCCGCTTGACTATTTTAGCCCAAGCCGTATTACTGCAACGTCATGCACCTGAATTTATTTTTAATGCATTTATTCAGACCCGATACAGCAAGTTTCATGGACGAGTAGTAGGTATGATGAGTGCCAAACAAGTAGATGTAGAGAGGATTTTGGAACGGGCTTTAGCTCAAGACTCATCTTCATAAAATATTAAAAAGGAGGAGAGAATAGCTTCTTGTTAAAAGTTATTCTCAAATCCTAAAAATATTGAAAACCACTTGAAATATGCTGAATAGAGCGCAATATATGCACAGTGTCAATTCAGATGCTATGTCAAAAAACAGGTGAAAAGATGGCAAAGAAAAAGCAGCTGCCAGAAGCAGTAATACATAACTTTGTGGCCAAACACATGCATGAGGTCAACAAAAGCCAAGTGTTTACAGACCGCAAAAAAGATGCAAAACGTGGCTATAGCAAGCACAAAAAAGGGAGATACTCAAATGACTATCTCCCTTTTTGTTTATGGCAGTTTTGTTCAGCCTAAGCTCCCACGATTCGGGTCGCGCCTTTCACCATATCTCCCAGACCATGCGTGCGGAAATAATGTTCCATCCAGCTTTTTACGACCAGCGGATTATCCAGTTTTAGCACATGTTCCAATAAGTCCTGAGCATCCGGCATGGGGACATGACAAATCGTCTTACGCACCCGCAGAATATTACTTGAACTCATTGACAGGGTATTAAAGCCCATGGCCATCAGCAGCACAGCCGAAATCGGATCACCTGCCATTTCCCCGCATATACTGATCGGTTTTTCATTACGATGACAATCCTGTACCAAACGGGTCAGGGCACGTAAAACGGCAGGGTGCAAATGCGAATAAACGTTGGCGACACGCGGGTTATTACGATCCACTGCCAGTAAATATTGGGTCAAGTCATTAGAGCCGACCGAGAAGAAGTCGACAAATTCAGAAAATTCATCAATCTGATACAGGACACTCGGCACTTCTAGCATGATACCAATTTTAGGCTTGGTGATCTTGACCTGTTCTTCTTCCTGGACTGCAACCCAGTCACGTTCCAGCAAATATAGTGCTTCTTCTACTTCGCTGACACTGGTGATCATTGGTAGCAGGATATGTAGATTATTCAGTCCAATACTGGCTTTTAACATCGCACGAATTTGCGAAGAGAAAATTTCTGGATGATCGAGGGTAAAACGAATCCCGCGCCAGCCCAATGCCGAATTTTCTTCTTCAATCGAGAAATATGGCAGGTCTTTATCTGCCCCAATATCGAGGGTACGCATTACCACCGGTTTATTGGCGAAATGAGTAAGTTGCTGGCGGTAAATGGCACGCTGTTCTTCTTCACCCGGGAAGCGGTCGCGCAGCATAAACGGAATTTCAGAACGGTATAAACCGACACCTTTGGCACCGCGCTGTACACCACGCACCACATCAATCATCAAGCCTGTATTCACGAACAAGCGTACAGCCACACCATCTGGGGTAATCGCATCCTTGGTTTCATACTGACGCAGATCTTTGGCGAGCTGTTCTTCTTCTTTCTGAATTTCTTTATAACGGGTACGCAGACGACGTGGCGGATTGATAAATACCCGACCCTGATGCGCATCAACAATCATTTCGACATCATCAAGGGTATTGATAGGTAATTCGGTCACACCCACTACGGTCGGAATACCGAGTGCACGCGCGACAATCACCATATGTGAATTCATTGCACCTTCAGTGGTGACAATCGCTGCAATTTTATCAACGGGTAATTCTACCAGCGCTGCGGTCGAGATTTCCTCGCCAATCAGGATGCTTTCATCGGTCAGTTCACGATGGCTTTCATCAGCTTCCTGTAATTTAGCCAGAATCCGGCGGCCTAAATCTTTCAGGTCAGCAACACGTTCACGTAAATAGTCATCTTCCATCTGGGCAAACTGCGCCACATGGTTTTCAATGACAATTCGTACCGCTCCTTGCGCCCAGTGACCTTCACGGATCAGTTCCTTGATTTCAGCTGGCAGGGCATTTTCGTCCAGCATACGCAGGAACACACTGAACAGTGCACGTTCCTCAGCCATGAGAGCATCCTGCATCTTGTCATCGAGAGACTGGATTTCCTCACGTACGGAATTTAGCGCGTTGTCGAGCAGGGCAAGCTCTTCGCTGATGTCATCCGCTTCACGATCCGGAACAGCACCCAGATCCGCAGGCGGATAAAGAATCACGGCACGACCTAGAGCAATACCACCTGAACCTGATACGCCCTGGAAGGTTTTATAAGCAGGCAGATTGCTAGGTTTGCGGAACACGTCAATATTGCCGACTGCATGGGCATGGGCAATTACACCGGAGAGCTGAGCACAGAGCGTCACTAAGAAGGATTCAGCAGCTTCTGAGAAATCCTGAGGTTCTTTATTCTGAACAACAAGAACGCCCATGACCTTACGGCGGTACATGACCGGAACGCCAAGGAAAGAGTTATAAATTTCTTCCCCCGTTTCAGGTAGATAAAGGAAGCGTTCATGTTTCGGAGCATTGTCGAGGTTGACGATTTCCTCGCGCTGTCCGACCAGCCCCACCAGACCTTCACCAGTTTGCAGCGACACATGGCCCACCGCTTCAGGTTTTAGGCCCTTAGATGCCATCAGTAGATAGCGCTGGTTGCGCTCATCCAGCAGATAAATGGAGCAGACGTCGACCTGCATCGCCTGGGCTACCTGATTAACCATAATGTCGAGCGATTCATGCAAACTGGCTGACGCATTGATCTCTTGAACAATACGTCTCAGGGTCTCCAGTTGCATATTCGACATTCGCGCTGCTCCTTCGTAATTTAGGGTCCGGTATCTTCTTTATTTATAACAATAACTGCCTAAAAAATCTGCATATTTGTGCAGTTTTTAAGGTTTTTCCTTGGGAAGTTGCTGACACAGTTCTACCATGGCCTTGCGGTATACGTCACGTTTAAAATTCACGACCTGACCGAGCGGGTACCAGTAACTGACCCACTGCCATTGATCAAATTCGGGCGGGTCAGACAGATCAAGTTGAATGTTCTGTACTGACGCCGTCAATTTGAGTAAAAACCACTTTTGTTTCTGTCCGATACACACCGGATCTGAATCCGTACGAATGTACCGGTGCGGCAAACGATAACGCAGCCAGCCTTTGGTTTGCGCTATAATTTGGACATGTTCGGGCAGTAAGCCGACTTCTTCTCTCAGCTCACGGTAGAGTGCCTGCTCAGGGGTTTCTCCATATTGGATACCTCCTTGTGGAAATTGCCATGCATTGTGTCCAATGCGCTTCGCCCATAAAACTTGTCCAGCATCGTTTGCCAAAATGATCCCGACATTCGGTCGGAAACCTTCAGAGTCGATCATTTGGCACCTAATATTGTGTAATTTATGCCTTGCCCTCGGGGATTTTTATTTCTGTATCCAGCACGAAAAAAGCAAAGTTTAAAAATGTTAAAATTGCTATGATCTTAACGAATTTCTATCGACTAGCGGAGATAGATTTACAATTTTTTTCTTAAATTTCAGTTTTTACGAGTATTTTCATGAAATTGGCGCTATTTGATCTCGATCACACCTTGTTAAATACAGATTCGGATCATTCTTGGGGAGAGTTCTTGGTCAACGAGGGCCTGGTTGACCCTGTTCATCACCGTGCCATGAATGACAAGTTCTATGAAGATTATAAAAAAGGTCAGCTGGACCCCTATGCCTATAATGAATTTGTCTTTGAATTTTTAACCAAACATGACAATGATTATCTGACTGAACTACATCAGCTCTTCATGCAAAAAGTCATTCGTCCGCAAATGCGTCCAGAAGGTTTTAAGGCAATTGAACGTCACCGTGAAGCAGGACATGAATTGGTCGGTATTACCGCAACTTCTGACTTTATTACTGCGCCAATTTTCCGTGAATTTGGCATTAATGAAATTATCGCGACGAATGCTGAAATTGTTGATGGTAAATATACCGGTAAAGTGATCAATACTGCCTGTTACCAGAAAGGCAAACTGATTCGCCTGGAACAGTGGCTGGAAGGCCGTGATGTGACCGAGTCCTGGGCCTATTCGGATTCAATCAATGACCGTTTCTTGCTGGAACATGCTGATCATGCCATTGCAGTCAATCCGGATGATCGTTTAGAAGCACTGGCGAAAGAGCAGGGCTGGAAAATTCAGGACTGGTCGATTTAATTATCTGAAGCGAGCAAATCTGTGAAGCACAACTCAGGTTGTGCTTTTTTATGTGCACAGATTCAAGGTGAAAAATAAACTATTGTCACACTAGCTCACTGCAGCTCATGCTAAGCTTAATTTGCATAATGAGAATAAGGGAAACTCAGAGGTAGTTGAAATGAATAAAGTAAGACCACGCATGACGCACCTATTTGAACAGTTGGGCCTGGATGCCAGTGAGGAAGGAATTGCAACCTTCATTAACGATCATCAGCTGCATAAGGATTTTAATCTGCTGGATGCACCCTACTGGTCTGAGGCACAGCGCCAGTTTCTCGCTGAAAAGATTGCGTCTGATGGTGAATGGGCCATCGTGGTAGACCAACTGAATGAATCCCTGCATGAGGATGCGACCATCGAAATCTGAATGTATCTTAAAATCAAAAGCCAGTCCGATGACTGGCTTTTTTATTTGATTTTGGCGTTTTAACGTATGCGTTTCCATAAAGTGACCTGTGACAGGGTATGCTGATATTTACGCGCTGTTTCACGGATCACAAAAGGAATATCTATAGGTTCAGCCAGCATTTCAAAATGTGGACTCAATAATTTCTGTATTCCATCTAAGGTCGTACAATTTTCTCCAGCCCGCTGAAAACCGCCCAGCCATTCACTACGCGCGGTATGTTCGTCCAGCCAGGTATAAGGTGAAGCCAGCATCAGAATACCGCCAATATTCAGTCGCTGATGAATCTCGTGCAAAAAGGCTTTAGGGTGGTGCAGCCGGTCAATCAGATTGGCTGCCAGAATGAAATCGTATTCCTTAAATTGCAGTTTTAGATTGCAGGCATCCGCCTGATAAAACTCGACCTTGTGAGCAACCTGATCAAGTCCAGTCTCTTGCAGTGAACAGGATTTATATTCGACCAGTTCACCTTCAACCGGAATGGTATAACCTAAAGTTGCACCTTGCGCTAAGGCTATACCTTGCTGAATAAAACGTGCCGAGAAATCTAGACCTGTTACCTGTTCAAAATGCTGCGCCAGTTCAAAGCTGGCGCGTCCTGTGGCACAGCCAAGATCAAGTGCTTTTTTTCTGGCAGTTTTTACAAAATAAGGCTCGGCGAGGATAATGAGAGACCTGGCAAAATTCGGAACGCCAAAATACTCCTGACCATACTGAAATTCCAGATACTGCGAAATCAGTTCATCCGTCTGATAATGTGAATGATAAGGTGAAACTGGTTCATCTGATCCAGCCACATAGCGAAAACCCGCATGCTGGAAAAAGTGTCGTCTAAAGGCATAGCGGGAACTATGCAAAGCTTCATTACCCCCTGAAATCCAGGAACCGCCTTTAATCAGATTATGCCGATCATCGAAGGTTGGGGTACTAAAGTCATCATAAATTGGATGGACCTGAAAACCTTCAAAGGGATAGATTGCAGTTTCAGTCCATTGCCAGACATTGCCTTGTACATCATAAAACTCGCCTTGCTGGAACTGATGTACCGGACAAGGATTAGGTGCATGTTGCAAGGCAATATTGGCTTCTAAAGGCAGCGGTCGTTTAGGATCCAGGCCGACATGGTCATACAGCCGATACCATTCATCTTCGTTCGGCAAACGGATTGATTCACCGGTTTGTAGTGATTTCCAGTTACAAAAGGCTTTAGCTTCGTGGTAATTTACCTCGACTGGCCAATCCCACGGCATTGGAATTTCTTCCAGCATGATACGCAAATGCCAGCCATCCTCTTTTTTGATCCAGAAGCTTGGATGTTGCGCTTCAATAAATTCCAGCCAGGCTTTACCTTCTTCACTCCAGTATTCTGACTGCTGATAACCATCAGCTTCGACAAAGTTGAAAAATTCCTGATTGGACACCAGAAATTGTGATGCCTGAAACTCGTTGATTTCAGCTTCATGCAGACCGTATTCATTGTCCCAGCCATAATATGGATCAGTGAAATTTTTATTCAGTCGAACCGTTCCCGCAGGAACAGGAAGAAGCTGGTTTTCTGGTGCAGGGCCAGTCAGGATTCGGGCATGCCATAGTGGATGATTCTGCACATATTGCAGTTGGTGTTGTCGAATCAATACTGACGAAGTTTCCAGATGGATTCGTTCATGTTCAATGCCCATCAGGATCGACCACCATGGATTCTGCCAGTTGAGGGGGAGTTCTAGAGGTGCATTTTCTATGATCTTCAGTACCAGGGCTCGTACCCGGTGCCGATACGCTTTTACTTCACTGACTTCAGGCCAGTCATAATTCTGTTCATCCAGATCGTCCCAGCTCATCTCATCTACACCGATGGCAAAGATACTTTCCATATATGGGTTCAGCTGTTGAGGAATCAGTTTGCTGAACAGCAGTTTATTGACAAAAAAAGTAGCGGTATGACCGAAATAGAAAATCAGCGGATGACGCAGGCTAATCGGTTTGACATAAAATGCTTCTTCATTGCGCAGACAGTCAAACAGGAATTCGTAGGTGTCAAAGGTATTCAGGAAATATTCACGAATCACATGGCGCGCTGTGGAAATGTCTTCAAAGTTTAAATTAGGTGTTGGAAGCAGGCGAATTTTGCCCTGTTGCCAAGGGCTGTCGTCTGCTAAATATGTAGGTGACTTACTATTTGGCTGGTTAGATTTAAATAAGGTTGAATCGGGCTGCATCCATCAGACTCCATTAAGAATTTTAAGATATTCCACTGGTAAGTCCGCGCAGGGAATATCTTAAACTTAATGCAAAGCAGGATGCAGTTGTTGCTCATTTAGGTAACAAAATGCTGCGAATTGAATCCATCGCAGCCTCTTATTTTAAAATGAAGTGACTTAGAGTTTAGGTTGTTGCATTAACTCAACCAGGGCCTGTGCAGCTTTGGACTGGGTACGTCCCGGATGCCAGACCATGCCAAGCTGACGATTCATTTCCAGAGGAATATCCAGCTGTTGCAAGTCATGATTTACAAGAGTTTGTGGTAGTACTGACCAGCCCAGACCAATGGAAACCAGCATGCGGATCGATTCGAGTGGATTATTACTCATGGTGATTTTTGGTTTGACGCCACGTTTCTCAAACTCTGCCATGGTAATTTGCGTGGTATAGGTTTGTGCAGACGGTAATAGGCTCGGGTAATGCACCAGATCTTCCAGTGACAGATTCTTCTGCTGGGCCAATGGATGAAATGGAGCAACTACAAACACCAATGGATCGTTCCAGATAGTCACATAGTTCAGCCGTTCATCGCCATGTGGAGGTAAAGTCAGGAAAGCCAGTTCCAAGTCACCGGCAATCACCTGTTCATGCGCCTGTTCAGAATCAACAAAGTGCACATCCAGGGTCACATCCGGATATTGCAGTACATACTGACGCAAATGTGCTGGAAGGTGATGCAGACCAATATGATGACTGGTACCAATTTTCAGTTTGCCCTGAATCTGGCCTTGTTCATGACTGAGAGTATGATGAATATCGCCCAGTTCATTCAGCCAGTTTTTCACTTTCGGTAACAGCGAATGTGCGGCATGGGTTGCTTGTACACCACGACCAGCTGATTCAAATAGCTTGACTCCAAAATACTCTTCCAGACTATGAATCCGTTTGGTCACGGCGGGTTGAGTAATAAAAAGCTGATCTGCCGCCAGAGAAATTGATCCGGTTTCCATGACTTTTACAAAGGCTTCAAAGGCTGCGAGATTCATCTTAATCACCTATAAAGATTTTTTATGCGTATCTCTATTGTTGTAATATTTTAAGAATAAATCAAAGGAAAAGTTGTATCTATTGCTGTAAAATCCGACATTCATTGATTGCTAATACAATAGATCGGTGGAAATGGCGGCTTGAACCCAGAAAAATATTTTATAAAAATCGGATATGCATCAATAAAAAAAGCCACCGAGGGTAAGCGGTGGCAAAACGAGGAATAAGGACAGAAAAGAATTTAGGCTGTGATTTCCTCATTATTGTTCTGTTCAGATTTAGCCTCCCAGGCTTTTTCGTGGAAGAAGAAAGCAACAGCCTGAACAGTCGGTTCTAATAAACTTAATGCAATTGCCATGGCTAAACTACCAGTCACAAAATAACCGACTAACATGGCTACCGTGATGTGCATGATGTAATAGCTCAAGGTTTTCTTGAACATACGCTGATTATCTACAACAAATTTTTGAACGTGTGCCATGTCGATATTCCTCAAAAAAATAAATTCAATGTTTCTGTATGAATAAATAATAATAATTCTCATTTAATTTGTAAAAACGTATATTTTGCATAAAATGATCGGAAAATTAGATTAAATAAAAATCAATATCGGTCTGTTTAAAATCCAATTTTAGATATTCCAAAAAGTTTATTAACTAATAAAAATGATAAATTAGATTTATGTGACCGCAGCGATATAATCAAAATTAGAGATAGAATTTACCCAGTCCAGTGGAGTACATCGACATGGCAGGCGAGACCCAAACAGCAAAAACATTATACGATAAGTTATGGGATGACCATTTAGTAAAACAGCGTGACGATGGTTCAGCTTTACTTTATATCGACCGTCATTTATTGCATGAAGTAACTTCTCCGCAGGCATTCGAAGGCTTACAACTGGCGGGTCGTAAACCATGGCGTTTAAGCGCGAACGTGGCAACGCCAGACCATAACGTACCGACTTCTACCAAAGAACGTTCAGAAGGTATTTCTGGGATCGAAGATGAAACTTCACGTATCCAGGTACAAACCTTAGATGACAACTGTAAAACTTTTAATGTGGTGCAGTTTGACATTAATGATGTTCGCCAAGGTATTGCGCATGTTGTGGGTCCAGAACAGGGTTTGACCTTGCCAGGCATGACGGTTGTATGCGGTGACTCACATACTGCAACACATGGTGCTTTCGGCTGTTTGGCACATGGTATCGGAACTTCTGAAGTTGAACATGTATTGGCAACTCAATGCCTGGTTCAAAAGAAAATGAAAAACATGTTGGTGCGCGTTGACGGCAAATTGGGTCAAGGCGTAACTCCAAAAGACGTGGTTTTAGCCATTATTGGCAAAATCGGGACTGCGGGCGGTACAGGCCATGCCATCGAATTTGGCGGTCAGGTCTTCCGCGACATGTCGATCGAAGGCCGTATGACTGTATGTAATATGGCGATCGAAGGCGGTGCCCGTGTTGGTATGGTCGCAGTCGATGATAAAACCATTGAATATGTGAAGAACCGTCCATATGCACCGAAAGGTGAGCAGTGGGATCAAGCGGTTGCTTACTGGAATACCTTGCATTCTGATGAAGGTGCGCACTTTGATACCGTTGTGGTATTACAAGGTGAAGAGATTGAACCACAAGTATCTTGGGGGACTTCTCCTGAAATGGTGATTCCAGTCTCTCAAGCAGTGCCTACTTTAGAACAAGCCAAAGATGATGTACAACGCAATGACTGGACACGTGCTTATCAATACATGGGTTTAACTGCTGGTCAGGCCTTGTCTGATATCCGGTTAGACCGTGTATTTATCGGCTCTTGTACCAATTCACGTATTGAAGATATTCGTGCTGCGGCTGAAGTGGCGAAAGGTAAAAAGGTTGCATCGAGCATTAAACAGGCGATGGTCGTTCCAGGTTCTGGTTTGGTCAAAGCACAAGCTGAAGCTGAAGGTTTAGATAAAATCCTGATTGAAGCAGGCTTTGAATGGCGTGAGCCGGGTTGTTCAATGTGCTTAGCCATGAACGCTGATAAGTTACAGCCGGGCGAGCACTGTGCATCTACCTCGAACCGTAACTTCGAAGGTCGTCAGGGCAATGGCGGTCGTACCCACTTGGTGAGCCCAGCAATGGCAGCAGCAGCAGCAATTGCCGGTCACTTTGTTGATGTACGTTCATTCTAATCGGCTAATAGGAGCAAAGACATGAAAGCTTATACCGTTGAACAAGGTATCGTTGCACCATTAGACCGTGCTAATGTAGATACCGACTTAATTATTCCAAAACAGTTTTTAAAATCGATCAAACGTACCGGTTTTGGTGAAAATTTATTTGATGAATTGCGTTACCTGGATGAAGGTTATTTAGGTCAGGATAATTCAAAACGTCCCTTAAACCCTGATTTTGAGTTAAACAAACCACGTTACCAAGGTGCATCAATTTTAATTTCACGTGCAAACTTCGGTTGTGGTTCAAGCCGCGAGCATGCGCCATGGGCATTGAATGAATACGGTTTCCGTACCGTCATTGCTCCGAGCTATGCGGATATTTTCTTCAATAACAGCTTTAAAAACGGCATGTTGCCAGTAATCCTGTCTGAAGAAATTGTTGACCAGTTATTTAAAGAATGTGCTGCGACTGAAGGTTATCAATTAACAATTGATCTTGCAGCGCAAGAAGTGCGTACCCCGTCAGGTGAAAGTTTCAAGTTTGAAGTTGATCCATTCCGCAAGCATTGTCTTTTAAACGGTTTGGATGACATCGGTTTAACTTTGCAGGATGCCGATGCGATTCGTGCTTATGAAGAAAAAACCAAACAATCGCGCCCTTGGGTATTTGCAGAAATTAGTGGCTAAATCTAGTTAAATTGTCATAGCGGGAAAGTCTAACCCTTGCTAATATCGTGAAATCATGGAAATTTCGTTTGGGTTAGACATTCAGCATGGCCAGCTATTGGAAACAGTTATTTGCATTGGGTACGGTTTCGATGTTAATGACAGCATGTCAGACCATCGATACGATACAGTTGAAGAAATTGACAGATTCGGCTGTAAATAGTTCAGATGCCCTGATTTATTGTTCAGGTACCCACGATTGTAATTTTGAACGTATGGATGATATCAAGATCATCAATGCTGAAAAACGACATGTGGAGAGTGAAGCGCTCAAGCTCAAGCTTGTGCGTTTACAAGCAAAAAGCCTGAAAGAGCCTAATCCGGTTTACCTGTCGGTACCCGCGGGGCAGCATGAACTGGTGGTACGCTTTTATCCGATTAGTCCGGATAAGGCCGAAGTTCTACATGTATTCCAGAACTTCCAGGCCAAGCATAAGTACACCTTTAAGATGTATCGTCAGCGCTCGACTCGAAACACCAGCTTATTGCAGGCCTCTGCACCTGATCCACTGTGTGTAGATCTGTTGCAAAACACCAAAATAATTCGACGCTTCTGCAAGCCATACAATGTTGAAACTGGCATTGCTGAGTTTGTAGAACAGAAAATTTAACCCAGTCAGCGAAATGCTGACTTTATAAATGGAATATCTCATGTCTAAACAAATTTTGATTTTAGCTGGTGACGGCATCGGTCCTGAAATTGTGAAAGCAGCAGAGCAAGTGCTGACTCGCGTAAATGAAAAATTTAATTTAGATCTAAGCTGGGAACATGGCCTGTTGGGTGGTGCTGCGATTGATGCACATGGTGCACCTTATCCAGATGTGACGTCTGAGCAGGCAAAAAAAGCTGATGCAATTCTGCTTGGCGCTGTGGGTGGTCCTAAATGGGATACGATTGAACGCTCAATTCGTCCTGAACGTGGTCTGTTAAAATTGCGTAGTGAACTGAACCTGTTCGCGAACCTGCGTCCGGCGATTCTCTATCCGCAACTTGCTGATGCGTCTAGCCTGAAACCTGAAATTGTAGCTGGTCTAGATATCCTGATCGTACGTGAATTGACAGGTGGTATCTACTTCGGTCAACCACGTGGTATCCGTGAATTGGAAAATGGTGAAAAACAAGGTTTTAACACTGATGTGTATTCAGAGTCTGAAATCAAGCGTATTGCCAAAGTTGCATTTGAACTTGCCGGTCTGCGTGGCGGTAAAGTATGTTCAGTCGATAAAGCAAACGTGCTTGAAGTGACTGAGCTTTGGAAACAAACCGTTACTGCATTGAAAGAAGAGCAATATCCAGACATCAACCTGTCGCATATGTATGTCGACAATGCTGCAATGCAGTTGGTACGTGCGCCTAAACAGTTTGACGTAATTGTCACTTCTAACCTGTTCGGTGACATTCTGTCTGACGAAGCGGCAATGTTAACGGGTTCAATTGGTATGTTGCCATCTGCTTCTCTAGACGAGAATGGCAAAGGCATGTACGAGCCATGTCATGGTTCTGCACCAGACATCGCAGGTCAAAACCTGGCAAATCCATTGGCAACCATTCTGTCTGTTGCAATGATGTTGCGTTACACCTTCCGTGAAGAAGCGGCTGCAAAAGCAATTGAAGATGCAGTAGGTCATGTATTGGACCAAGGTTTACGTACTGCGGATATTATGTCCGAAGGCATGAGCAAAGTCGGTACGGTAGAAATGGGCCAGGCAGTAGTTGCTGCATTGAACTGAGTTTCACTCCAGAACTGATCAATAAAAAAACGCAGCTCAGGCTGCGTTTTTTTGTGTCTGCTGAATTAGCAGGTTCGGCCAGTATATTTTACTGCTTGCGCAAGATTGTCCTTGAGTTCAAAAACAATTTTACATTGCAGGTTCACGTCATAGCCGCGCGATGGGCTATGTGTCACCGGAATGGGTACTGTTCCAGTACCGGCAACCGGATGCTGAGCAACAGAGAGTGGAAGTGCAACGGGACGCTGCACGATATAGACCAGTTGCCCGGCTGAAAGTACGGGTTCATTTACCTGTTGGTAGCCGAGTTTGCTTAAATCCAGATTGGCATAAATGGTTTGGCTAGACTGTCCAATATACTGCTGTAAATAAGCGTCACGTTCGGCTTGAGACAGGGTAGGCGTATGCGTACATGCAGACAACAGCAGAAGCATACCTGGTAATACGAGTTTTATTTGGCGAAATGCAGATAACATATTCTGACTCCTACAAAAGCCATTGCGGTTATTGTAGCGAGTAGAAAACGAGCTTATTGTTGTAATTTGACACACGGTAGAGAGAAGTATCCTGATAAATTGGACCTCTCATTAAATCCCATACAGGTTTTAAACTTCACTGGACATAATTTAGCAAGCTTTACCGGTATAACGAATGTCCTGAACAATTTCATCTTTCAAGTCAAACCAGATTTGGCATTTCATCTTAATGTTATAACCTCCATTCGAAGGCATTGGAATTGGTGCACCAGGGGAGATACTTTGACTAATATTAGGTGTACCCATCGGAATATTCACATCTCGGAAAATAGTATAACTGAGAAAGTCTGCTGTCTGAATGGGGTGCTGGGAGGTTTTAAATCCCATTGCACGAAGATCAAGTTGGCTGCGAACCTGTGCGGCAGTTTGACCGATATAGGGCTGTAGAGAATGATGCAGATGCTGATTGCTGCCTGTAGCACATGCAACAAAAGACAAGCTGGAAAGCAGAGTCAAATATTTCATATTCATTGTTTTTATAAATATTGTTTTAATTAAATTGAATAGTCTTGTAATTCTCAGGCTATGTCAATTTTTTTATTTATTGGTAAATAATGAATAATTAAAGTCACAAAAAAAGCCACCCTGATCAGTGGCTTTTTTTACTGACGCTAAATCTTAGCGTGCACGATAAGTGATGCGACCCTTAGTTAAGTCGTAAGGAGTCATCTCCACTTTTACACTGTCGCCAGTTAAAATACGGATGTAGTGTTTACGCATTTTACCAGAGATATGAGCAATCACTTCGTGACCGTTTTCTAAACGTACACGGAACATAGTATTAGGAAGCGTCTCGGTGACAACGCCTTCGAACTCGATGAGTTCCTCTTTATTGGCCATAGCCTACCTAAAAGAATAAATTAGAAAGGCGCAAATTATAGTCAATTTTTTCGTATAACACAAGGCATAGCAGGCTTTAGACTGATCATCTGAAAGCAAAATAAGCGAAGCATCAGTACAAATATTTTAACTAAAAAACTGCTTGTTGATGTTGTCACTTTGGTCAATCACAGTTAATCTAAAAAATATCTTTTTAGGTATAAATGAAGCACATACAAGGAAGGTTTTTGAGTGGGTCAGCTAACAGATGCATCGGTTGTACTGCGATTAGGCTACCAGGCGATACGTCGTGCGGGTTTGCCAACCGAAGAATTGCTTACTAAAGCAGGAGTTGCCTTAAACCAGGTTGAAGCCAATGACCGTACCCCGTTGAGTGCACAGTATGCATTCTGGGTCGCGGCAGAAGAGGTCAGCAAGGATCCTGATATCGGCTTACATTTGGGTGAACACCTGCCACTTTACCGTGGTCAGGTCATTGAGCATTTGTTTATTTCATCAGAAAACTTTGGTGAAGGGCTAAAACGTGCCTTGGCTTACCAGCGCCTCATCAGTGATGCCTTCCATGCGCAACTGGTCGTGGAAGATGACCGCTGTTATTTGACCAATGGTGAGCAGCTTTTTGCCGAAA
Source organism: Acinetobacter sp. SM1B (assembly GCF_003289665.1). Taxonomy (NCBI): domain Bacteria; kingdom Pseudomonadati; phylum Pseudomonadota; class Gammaproteobacteria; order Moraxellales; family Moraxellaceae; genus Acinetobacter; species Acinetobacter sp. SM1B. Next base: position 2,108,939 of record NZ_QMBM01000001.1, on the reverse strand, counting down.
ACCTCGTCAATCGTCATTTCACTGAATGTGCCATGTCTGGTGTGCTGCGTTTCTTTAAGTTTATTACCGAAGGGCGCTTTGAACCGATTTATATCGACTTCAATTTTTCTAAAGGTGCAACTGATGATGAATACTTCCGTGTCTATGAATGCCCAGTAAGTCTGGGACAGAAAGAAACACGTCTTTATTTTGATCCGAGTATTCTTGAATATCCGCTTTGGCAGGCAGAACCAGAATTACTCCAGCTGCATGAGCAGTTAGCAATTGAAAAGCTGCAAGAGCTGGCACGTTATGATCTGGTGGGTGAAGTGCGCCGTGCCATTGGCTCAACCTTGGAAAGTGGGGAAACCACGCTAGAAACAGTCGCTGCCCAGCTGAATATTACTCCCCGCCGTTTGCGTACCCAGTTGAGTGAAGCCAATACCAGTTTCCAGCAGATCCTTTCGGATTATCGTTGCCGTCTGGCTAAACGCTTACTGGCAGGCACCAGTGAAAGTGTAGAGCGGATTGTTTATCTCACCGGTTTTTCTGAACCAAGTACCTTCTATCGTGCTTTTAAACGCTGGACCAATGAAACGCCAGTTGAATATAGAAAGCGCAAGCAGCGTTGAATCCCTTCTAACCTTCCTTTAAAAAGGTAGGAATTTCCCCTCCTTCCAGAAGGGGGTAGGGGAGGTAAATTAATGAAAAGGATTCAATTATTCTGGCATGTTTAACCAATGTGGTCCTAAAGGCACTTTTGGTAAATTAAATTGTTCAGGATAATGCGCCTGAATAAAGTAGAGTCCATCTGGTGGTGCAGTCACACCTGCCGCTTTGCGGTCTTCCGCAGCAAAGATGACATCAATCTGATCGATGTCATACATGCCCTGACCAATTTCCAGCAAACAGCCCATGATATTGCGCACCATATGATGCAGGAAGCCATCAGCCTGAATATCCAGGACCAGATAGTGACCATGACGAATTAGGCGACAGTGATGCACATGGCGTACAGGTTGATTGGATTGACAGGCAGAGGCACGGAAACTTTCGAAATTATGTGTGCCTTCAAACTTTGTCGCAGCTTCAATCATCTTGTCGACATCTAAATCGTAATGGATATGGGTGACCTGTTTATGCAATAGCGCAGAACGCACAGGGTGATTGTAGACTACATAACGATAACGACGGGCTTGGGCTTTAAAACGGGCATGGAAATCCATGTCCATTTCCTGAATCCACTGAATTGCAATATCTTTAGGCAGCTGACTATTACAGCCGCGTAACCAGCCATATTCGGAGCGATCAGCAGAGGTATCGAAGTGAGCAACCATATTGGTGGCATGCACGCCGGCATCAGTTCGACCTGCACCATGCAGGATAATAGTTTCATTGGCGACTTTAGACAGAACCTTTTCAATCGTTTCCTGCACGCTTGCTACGCCGGGCTGTTGGGTTTGCCAACCTCTGTAGTGTGCTCCACTAAATTCAATACCGACTGCAAAACGCTGCATATTCACCTCAAGATTCAACTAATCAGACCAATGGTGATGCCATTGTTCCACGCTGTCGTATTGTAAATACATTTTCAGGGCTTTTGCATATAGATCGGCATGGCCATAGGCATCATTGAGTAAAATCCGGCAGTCCTGTACCCATTCAGCAATAGCATAGCGTTGGTCTGTGCTCCCGAAAGGTACCTGTGTAGTCAAAACTACAGCACAGCCAGCATTATAGAAATCATCAAAAAGTTGAATGAGATCAGGATTAACTGCGAGATTTCCTGTGCCAAAGCCCTGCAGAATCAGGAAGTCTGGAGGTGAAGCCAATAATTGCTTAAGGTTATGAAGCTGCTGATCTAGCCCAATTGGCTGCATCATGATACTCAGGCAATTAAATTGCTGTGCCTTAATCAAATCTTGTGCAGTAATGCTATGTGTATATAGTTGTGGTGGAATTTTTACTTCTGCATCTATGCCAGCAAAGGCCTTGAGTTCAGTAGTATGTTGCTTTAACGCTGTTCTGCCATGAACCAGTTCCTGGTTAAATGCCAGATAAACGCCCATCTCGACCTGCTGTACAGAATCTAGAGCAAAGCATAGGTTGTCCAAAGCATCACTGAATTCGCGTGGCTGCTTGCCAGCTGCATTTAATAATGGGTACTGGCTACCAGTTAAAACCACATAGGCAGATTGCCCTAAAAGATGCGCCAGCACGGCACAGGCATAGCTCATGGTATCTGTACCATGAATGATAACAAAGCGCTGATAATCCTGAGCCTGCAGTTGCTGAATAAACTGAATCAAGGCTAGCCAGTCAGGAGCAGTACATGCACTGCTGTCCTTAATTACAGGGGCGCAGAAGCACTCTACCAAATGCGTGTCTTCATGCAATAATTCTTTTAGTTTTATAAAAAAAGATTCGGCAGGCATAGGAGCGAGTGGATCACCAACGCATCCAAACGTACCTCCCATATAAATCAATGCAATATTTTTCATCATAAAAAAAGCAGCCATAGTGACTGCTTTAGTGTAGAACGAATTTACTTAAGAAGCGATTCGATTCAGTAATTGATCAACATGGGTACGTTGTTGTGGACTGTAGTCCGCTTCCTTTTCTGTCAGGATTTCACGTGCGGCATCATAGGCACCCAATTGAATATACTGCTCTGCCAATTCCAGATTTAATACTACTTCATCAGTTTCCGTTAATTCAGGGAATGATTGAATCAGTGGATCATTTTGATGAGCGGTTGAAGTAACAGGCGTAGATGGAATATCAAAACTGATTGCCGCGCTGGCTGGTTTTTCAGGAACGGCATCTAGTTTAAAGTCCAATTCTGAGACAGCAGGGACTGCTGGACTTATAGGTTCATGTGTAGCTAAACCTGATAAATCAAATTCTGGTACTGCGATTTCTGGCTGAGTTTCTGTGGTTGACGTTGTATCTGCCGAGAAAGAAAAATCAAGAGGTTGAACTGATTCTGCAGTAGGTACTGGTGTCACTTCTGGTTTTTCTGAGTTGCCTAAGTCAAGCTTAAAGTCCATAACCGGTGCGGCAGTTTCAGGCTCGGCAGCAGGTGCAATTTCAGTTTTAGCTTTTATTGAGCTATCTAAGTCAAAGCTAAAGTTTAGTGCAGATGTGGCAGTATCTGATGTTGTCTTCGGTGTAGGCTCAGATGCAGGAGCGTCAGAGAAGTTAAACTCTAAACCTGTAGCTCCTGGGAGATCCTGGGCTGCATCACTTGCCGGTTTAGTTAGAGTGGGCTCAAAATTAAATTCCAGCGGCTGGATATCATTCTGTGATAGCGCCGGCTCAAATACAGCTTTTTGAGGCTTATTTTCTTGTTGCAGTTCATCAAAAGCGAGGTCATTAACTACTGGGCTGTGGGTTGGGGATAGCTCTTCAAAGGCAGCAGTGTTGTCTATAGATGCTGTCTCAGTTACTGATGAGCCAGCGCTTAACTGTGCAGAAGGAAAATCACTTGTATCCTTGGTTGAAGTAGCTGAATTTTCAAACTCTGCCTTTTTAGTTTCTGCCTGCGCAAGAATGTCATCCAAACCGAGTGAACGGACATGTGTGATTAACTGAGAAATGGCAAATTCATCTTTCTGCTGAATATGGATATCAAGGAGCAACAGATACAGTTCATGCTGGCGGTTGTCTTTTTTGAGTGCCTGATTGATTTGCGCTTCAGCGGCAAAGAAATTTCCTTCATTGATCAGGCGCTCAATTTTCTTGCGCAGATCTGCTGAAAGAGCAATAGCTTCCTGAGGGTTCGTTGCAACTTCTTCAACCACCCGGGTTTTTGCTGGGGTAGCCCGTGCTGAACTGGTGGTTTTTCTCGCTTTCGCTGTAGTTGCCTTTGGTTTATCTGACCCTTGAGCATCCTGACGTTTTTTGACTACGATCAGAACGATGATCAATAAAATTAATGGAATCACATAAATCAGCATGATAAGTACCCCTTAGAGATAGAGGGCTCCATATATCCACTCATCCCTGTAAATCAATGTATGTAATGATTAGTTAATTGGCTTTTTTATCTGCCTGTTGTGCTTTCAACTGCTGTTGCAGTCGGGCAAGACGGGCATTTAATAATTGAATTCTCTGATCCTTCTGATTAAGCGCCAATTCTAATTCAGTTACGTTTCTCTGTAATTTAACGGTTTTTTCTCGAACTGTCATAACTTTTAATGACAACTCTTTCGAAGTTTGACGGTCTAATGTGTTTTGATTTGCAGAAAGTTGCTTAGTTTCTTGTTGGTTCTCAGCAACCAGGCTCATTTCAGCTTGATTTAAACGATATTTGGTACTGCCTTTAGCCTTATTCTGAACTTGTGCAAGCTCAGCTGTCTTTATGGTAATTGGCTGTTTTTGTGCGGGCGCAATATTCAAATTCAGTGCCGCACCACGCTTCAGGCGATTCGCATCTCCGCCAATAAAGGCCTGTTCATTATTTTTTTTAATTTGCTGCATGACTTCACCGACACCGCGGTTTTGTTCCTGAGCAATACGTGCAGCAATTTTCCAGAGAGATTCATTGGATTGAACCACATAACTTGCTTTTGCAGTAGATGTCGGGCTCGTTTGAGGAGAGTGTTGCACTGGAGCCGGAGCTGCTTGAGGCGTTTTTTTAGGAGGGACTTGCTTCTGTTTTGCTACTTGATCTTCAGCATATTTTTTAACTAATGGGTCGCTGGAATTGGATTGTGGTGCAGCAGCAGGATAGGTTGCCACTGGCTTTTGATTTTGTACTATTTGAGCTGGTATATCTTGATTCTGCTGTGCAACAGGTGCTGCTGAAGCACCTTCCGCTACCTGAGTTTTTGCTTGAGCTGTGGTAGTGACTGGATTTTTTTGCAGACTATTTGAAGCTAGAGGCTTTTGTTGACTAGCTGGCATTGCAGGTTCAGGGATTGGTGGTGGTGTCGTCAAAGTACTTGTGACTGGACGCATATTCACAGCTTTAATAGCTTCATCAACTTTGGCTGGAGCCTGAACAGCAGGAGTTGTTATCGATGTTGTCTGAGGGATAGAGTTTGGTGATAATGGTGGTGGAGTAAGACGCTGTACAGCCAATGGTTTTTCCATAGCTTTGGTATTCGCTGTTGAAGTCTTGTATTGCGTACTGACAGGTAAATTTAAACCAATTTCATTTTCATTCACCACCACGACTGGGGTTAATGTTCGTTCATTCGCGCTGATTGAAGCTTTTAGCAGATCTGTCTTGGGTTTGAGTGTGGTCTTGATATGTTGTAAGCGTGCTGCATTGCCTTCTTTAACCTTAACTACAAAATTCAGATCATTTTGAGTGATTGGGCGTGAAGAGGTAATAGTAATCACACCTGTGCCATTGCTGCTACGACGGGTAAAAAAATTAAGATGCCCGGGAGGTTGATGTGTAGTGCCCAGCGTCATTAAATCTTCTGACGTAGCTAAACTCACTTCAATCGGTATATTGATATCTGACTGACGGAAATTCATTTCCGCATAGAGTAATTCCCCGGGTGCCGATTGAACCTGAACTGGCTCAACCGTGATTGCAAAAACAGGCTGTGCCATCATCATGGTTAAAGTAGCAATTTTGAATTTTTTATATACAGTCATCTTCATTCTAGGCTCAGCATCGGTCATATTATAGGCAGTATGACTCGATGATTAGGATGTCTATGTTTGTTCAACTATTTTCTTGATAGTGACACAAAAAAGCCGATCAATAAAGATCGGCTTTTAGATTGATTATAACGTGCTTAATTAAGCATTTTTATAATCGATCAGAATGCGTAGCATACGGCGTAAAGGCTCAGCAGCACCCCAAAGTAACTGGTCGCCTACAGTGAATGCACCCAGATATTCTTTACCCATGTTCATTTTACGCAGACGGCCGACTGGAACAGTCAATGTACCGGTTACTGCGACAGGCGTCAGATCAGTCATTGATGCTTCACGTGTATTTGGTACCACTTTGGCCCATTGGCTAGACTGACGGATCATATCTTCGATTTCATTCAAAGGTACGTCACGTTTTAGCTTCAAGGTAATTGCCTGAGAGTGACAGCGCATGGCACCGATACGTACACAGTGACCATCGATTGGAACGATCTGCTGGTTGCCCAGGATCTTGTTGGTTTCAACCTGACCTTTCCATTCTTCTTTCGACTGGCCGCTTTCCAGCTGCTTGTCGATATATGGAATCAGAGAACCAGCTAGCGGTACACCAAAGTTTGCAGACGGGAAGCCTTCACCACGTTGTAATTCAGCAATTTTAGAATCGATGTCCAAAATTGGAGAGCGTGGATCATCGAGTAGGTCTTTAGTATTGTTATACAGGTAACCCATGCCTGTGATCAGCTCACGCATGTTTTGTGCACCTGCACCAGATGCCGCCTGATAGGTCATCGAAGTTGCCCATTCCACCAGGTTGTTCTGGAATAGAGAACCTAGGCCCATCAGCATCAGGGAAACCGTACAGTTACCGCCAACGAAAGTTTTAGTACCTTTCACTAGGCCATCTTTGATTACGTTCAGGTTAACCGGGTCAAGTACGATGATTGCTTCATCATCCATACGCAGCGTAGACGCAGCGTCAATCCAGTAACCATTCCAGCCTGCAGCTTTCAGCTTAGGGAAAACCGCAGTGGTATAATCGCCACCTTGGCAGGTAATAATGACATCCATTTGCTTCAGACGATCAATATCTGTCGCATCCATAAGTGCTGGGGCAGTTTTACCACCAAATGCCGGTGCTTCACCACCTGCATTACTGGTAGAGAAATAGAATGGCTCAAAATGAGCAAAATCATTCTCTTCAACCATACGTTGCATTAGGACGGAACCAACCATCCCGCGCCAACCGACCAGACCTACTTTCATGTCACTTTGCCTCGGTGCGTTAAAAAATTAAAGGGGGTTCGAGTGTACCAAAAAGGGACTCAACTGCAATAGCTACACAATAGAAACATCAATAATATTGAGCGAAATATCTTGTTTATGTTACATACAAAATTGATAACGCAGATTTTCTTCTAGAAAAAATAACAACATAGTAAAAAGAGTCACTTTATGATTTTGTTTATTCAGATATTGTCAGTGCTGGTCATCTGGCTCAGTTTCTGGTCCCTGATTCCTCGTGATGAATGGTGGATCCGTGGCGCCGATTTCCCGCGACTACAAATTCTGATCATTGGCTTCATTGCACTAGGACTTTATATATTCTGGGAGCATTCCTGGACCTTGATAGACCAAATTATTTTTGTAGGGCTGCTCGCGGCACAAGCCTACCAGTTGAAGATGGTCTTGCCTTATACCTTTATCTGGAAGAAACAGGTGAAGAAGGTCAAACGGCAGCAACTGGATCCAAGCAAACAAATTTCTTTACTGGTTTCTAACGTGTTAATGACCAATGAAAAATATCATCTATTACTCGAACAAATTCAACATTTAGCTCCAGATCTGGTACTGACGCTGGAGACCAATTCAGAATGGCAGAAACAACTCTCAGTGATTGAAGCGGACTATCCCTACCGTGTACCTGTGCCTTTAGATAACCTGTATGGGATGCATCTCTACAGTAAATTAAAACTCAGCGATACCGAAGTGAAATTTATTTTGAGTAATGAAATTCCTTCAATTCATACCACAGTCACTTTACGTTCTGGCCATCCGGTTCAGTTATATTGCCTACATCCAAAACCGCCAAGTCCGACTGAAGCCAAGGACTCGAAACTGCGTGATGCTGAATTGCTGATTGTTGGAGATCAAATCAAGGATCTCGATGAAAGCTGTATTGTGATGGGTGATTTAAATGATGTCGCCTGGTCACGTACTACACGTTTGTTTCAGCGTATTAGTGGCTTGCTCGACCCGCGTGTCGGGCGCCGTTATGTTAATACCTTTCATGCCGATTATCCGATGTTCCGCTGGTCACTTGACCATGTCTTTCACAGTACCGACTTTGCTTTAGTCCATATGGAGCGTTTGCCACATGTGGGCTCGGATCATTTTCCGGTGTTTGTGGTACTACAAACCGGGCGAGTCTTTGATCATGTACAAGAAGAACTGGAACAGACTGAAGAAGATGAGCAACAGGCTCAGGAAGCTATACAAGAAGGTATTGAAAAAGCTGAGAAAGAAGAAAAAATAGTCACGGATGAAATTGCTCAAACTTACAAAAATGGTTCAAAAGTGTGATGGATTTATCGGAAAAGTGTACGAAATGGCTTACACAGATTGGGGTCTTAAACGATATTTATTCCTCGATGATTCCAATATTCTGCTTATATCAGCACAGGGAGTCGAGAAGGGAATTTCTCATAAGGAAGACGAAGCTGAATGAAGACATCATGGATATGATGATGAAATGGAAATCACAAAAAACCAAGAATTAAAATGTTGAAAGCACAACCTCATTAACCCGGGTTTTTACAGGATGTAGAGCCCGGGTTAAACTATTTTAGAGCTTTAATTTTCTTTTTTATTTAATTGATTATTAAAACAATTTATTGAGGTGAAATAATGTCTGAAAAACGTGTATGCAGTTTATTATTTCTGACAGTGACTCAGCCCAGGAATTTGAAATATTTGAAGTCTATCATGCCAATCGATGGTCAGCAGCTAAAAGACGCAACTGCTTTTAGAAGCCTTGAACCATTCTCATAGTCTTGTGACTGCCCATATAAATGGTTGACTGGTTGGACTCGGTAATGCCATTTTTGATGGCTAACTGGTGATGTATTTTCCCATTTACTGGTTCATCCAGAACTACAAGGGTAGGGCATTGGTCGCCGAATTATGCAGGCCATTCTACAGCGTTATTCAGGATTTCATCAAAAAATTTTAGTTGCTGACCAGCATGCTACCGGCTTTTATCAGGCTTTAGCTATGTTGGTCATACTGAAGCCATGTGGATTTATCAGGAAATAAATCATTAATCCATGATGAAAGAGTTCGAGAACTCAATAAATCGAATCATAACCCTGTGGGCGGGTCTTAAAACGGCGATGGAACCACATATATTGCGTTGGGGCGATCCGTAACTGGCGTTCAATAATCTGGTTCACGCGAGTGGCATCATCCAGTTCATCTGCGCTTGGCAGGTTTTCAACGGGTGGCTCAATCAGGACATGATATTTGGGATTTTTGATATCGCCGTGACGGTAGAAATACAATGGGATCGCAGCGGCTTTGGTCATTTTTAATAAACGACGATGTGCGGTCACGGTTGCAGCAGGAACGCCAAAAAATGGTGACATTACGCCTTGTTTTAAACCGAAATCCTGATCCGGGCTGTACCAGATCGCATGTCCATTTTTCAGATTACGCACCAGACCACGCATATCATCATGGTCAATCTGGTTAGCATAAATTGTGGCACGGCAGCGATAAATCAGCATATCCAGCAAGGGGTTATTCTGCGGACGATAGACGACATCCGGTTCAAAATATTGGGCACACAGGTAGCCGCCAGCATCCAGCAGGGTAGAGTGTGTACCCAGTAATAATGCACCTTTTCCTTCAGCTTGTGCTTGCTGGATATATTCCAGACCTTCAATAGTTACACGGCCTTTAAACCACTTTGGCGTGTACCAGGCATTTAAGGTTTCAAACACACCGAGCATCTGGTCAATAAAGACCTGACGGGAATTTTCCTGCACTTCTTGTGCAGACCATTCTGGAAAACACACTTCCAGATTGCGCACTGTAGTTTCACGGCGAGATTTGAGATATTTATAACTTAAGCTACCCAGTAAAGAAGCCAGACGGTACTGAATCGCCCAAGGTAAAATCGCCAGAATCATCAGGAATACAATGCCAATCCATATGCCCCAATACTGGGGAGACAGGAAGGCCCACTGAAATTCACCGGGTTGGTAATCTGGCTTTTTACTCATAATCTGCTATTTAAACCTCAAGATATCTGCAGTGTAGCAGAAGAGCTTTTTGAAACAAAAAAGTGAAAATAAAAAAAGCATCTGTATGAATACAGATGCTTGGCATGGGAGAAATAGAAAACTTAAGCTTTGGTCATATTTTCCAGTTCATCCCAACGTTCCATTTTTTCCAGCAAAATCTCGTCAATTTCACCTAAACGTTCAGATGCCTTGGTGGCTGCTGCTGCATCTTTCACAAACCATGAGCCATCTGCCAGTTTGTCAGAAAGTTCAGCCTGTTCACTTTCCAGTGCTTCGATTTCTGCAGGCAATTGTTCAAGTTCACGTTGATCTTTGTAGCTGAGTTTCACCTTTTTCGGTGCAGGAGCAGCCGCTGCGGCTTCAGCTTTGGCTGCAGCTTTTTTAACGGCAGATTTTTGATCGACCGCTGTCTGGTTCGGACGTTGCTCTAAATAATCCTGATAACCACCGATGTATTCATCAATATTGCCTTTACCATCAAATACCCAGGTTGAGGTCACGACGTTGTCCATAAAGGCACGGTCATGCGAGATCAGCAGTAATGTGCCTTTATAGCCACTTAACATTTCTTCTAATAGTTCAAGGGTCACCATATCCAGATCATTGGTTGGTTCGTCCATCACAATCAGGTTTGATGGTTTAAGCAACAGTTTTGCCAGCAAAATACGGTTACGTTCACCACCAGACAGTGCTTTTACTGGTGTACGGGCACGTTCAGGTGAGAACAGGAAATCTTGTAAATAGCTATAGATATGACGACGACTGCCATTGATATCGACATGGTCAGAACCTTCAGCGACGTTATCTTTTACCGATTTTTCCAGATCCAGTACGTTACGTAACTGGTCAAAATAAGCCACTTCAAGCTGTGTACCAGTTTTCACCGTACCGCCATGCTCAAGCTGGCCTAAAATCGCTTTAATCAGTGTGGTTTTACCAACACCGTTATCACCGACTAAACCAATACGATCGCCACGCATTACCAGTGCCGAGAAGTCATTAATGATTGGTGCATTGTCACCAAATTTCACGCTGAGGTGTTTAATCTCAAATACGACTTTACCAGAACGGCTCGCATCCTGAGTTGCCATGCTCACTTTACCTTGTTGTGAGCGGCGTGCTTTTGATTCTTCGCGTAATGCTTTAAGCGCGCGGACACGACCTTCGTTACGGGTACGACGCGCTTTAATCCCTTGGCGAATCCATACTTCTTCTTCAGCAAGACGCTTGTCAAACAGCGCATTCTGCTTTTCTTCGGCTTCCATCTGCTGTGCTTTAAGCTCGAGGTAACGTGAATAGTTACCTTCGTAGCTACGCAATGTACCACGATCCAGTTCAACAATACGGGTTGCAATGCTGTCTACAAATGAACGGTCATGCGAAATAAACAGGAGGGTTAAATTATTTTGATCGAGCAGGAATTTCTCTAACCATTCAATGCTCTCAACGTCCAGATGGTTGGTTGGTTCATCAAGTAACAGAACGTCTGGTTGAGTGAGCAGGGCACGAGCCAGCAGCACACGACGCTTACGGCCACCGGATAAATCGGCAAGGTCTGCATCCGGATCCAGGCCCATTTTACTCAGGATAGAGTTCACCTTGGTTTCTAAAGCCCAGCCATCCAGCTGATCCATCTTGTGCTGCAATGAACCCATGCGGTCACAAGCTTCCATATCACCCAGTACGCAGGCTTCGCTGGCTTCATGATAAGCACGTAGAAATTCTGATGCTTCACCTGCGCCATCTGCCACGATATCCGCGACTTTGCCCGAATCCATCGGCACGTCTTGGGCCAACATGGAAATTGTGATGCCATTTTGTAAGGAAACTTCACCACTGTCAGGTAACAGGCTTCCTTCAATCAGTTTAAGTAAGGTAGACTTACCTTCACCATTACGGCCAATCAAACACACTCGTTCACCGCGTTCTAAATTAAAGTTAGCGCCGTCGAGCAGTGCAGGTCCGCCAAACGCGAGTTGGACGTCCCTTAGGGTAATATATGCCATAATGGTTTCCTGAAATCCTATGATGAGGACTTAAAATGACTAAACAACAAAATCTAAATGAACAGGCGTCATTTTCCGCACCCATTGAAGATTTGCAAGTCCGAATTGCATTTTTGGACGATTTAGTTGAACAGTTGAATCAGCAGGTGACCAGGCAGAATCTGGAAATCATCAATCTTCAGAAGCAAATGACGCTGTTATATCAACGTGTTGAGTCGGCAGATTTGTCTGAGGGCATTGCAGAATTCGACCCGATTATTGATCGACCACCGCATTATTAATTATGTAATTGGTCATGTAGAAAACCCTCCATTGTGAGGGTTTTCGCTTTAATGGGTCTATGCTTTGTTTCAGCAGAGTAATCCTAGTCAGTAAAACTAGCCATGCTTAAAATAATTTGACCTTTTTCACGCTTGCCCCTCTAATAGCGCTTCCAGGTTTTGTTCAGATTGGTGTTCCATGTCACAGAAAGTTGTTTTACTCGATCTTGAAAATAATTTCCCGACCGCCACTCTATTACGTGAAATCACCAAGCATTATCCAATCTTGTACCTGTTTAGCTGTGCCGGAAAGTTTGAATTTGAACTGGAAGACCTGACCGAACTGGCAGGCTGGATCGCCAGTGGGCAAGTGGTCATTCTGGACATTCCTGAAGCTGAACACCGTGAATATGAATATGCGGTCATTGTCGGACAGCTGATGGCACTGCTGGAACCGGACACGCATGTGGAACTGATTTCAGCCATGGACAGCAGTGAAATGCTGATGCAAATGCTGATTGCATCTGACATTAGCTGTAGCCTGATTCAGGTACAGGCAGAACCGGAACAGGATAAAAAAATCTCTCCTAAATTCAAGATCCCAAGTCTCGACACCATTCAGCAGAAACCCACTTTACAACTGGTGAAAAAATATTGTGATGCACTGGCGAAAATGCCAGGCAAGCCAACCACATTGGAAAGCCTGAAAAATTCTGTGGCAAATATTTTGCAAGTACTGCCAGGTAAAGCGCAGCATGTAGTCGGAATGCTGATTAACCTCAAGATTGTAAAACGCTATGAAGATCAGATTGCCTTCCGTAAAAAGGTATTAAAGCAATGGTCACAACTGGATCTGTCTGCTGCACCAAGTACACCACGGGATCTAGGTCAGGCCATTGCTGAATTGACCCCGGAAGAGCCAGAAAAAGTCATTGAAGAACAATCTGCCATTCAGTCTGTACAACAGGGATTGTTCAAAAACTTTGACCGCATTGATCCGGTACAAATGGAAGTGGCACGCAAGCTGCGTGAACTACAAGGTGACAAGCCTAAAGATATTTATGAATTGCGAGATTTACTGGAACAGTTATTTCCAAAATCCGATGTGCGTTTATTGCTGAAGGAACTGCTGGAGAAAGGCTATATTTACTGGAATGGTCATGAAGTTCTCTATAGCCATGAGATGTTCCTGAATTAATTTTGTCGCGCAAACTTGCGTTTTATATTGAGCTTATGCAACTCTAATAATAGAACATAAAGGTTGAGCTATGGAAAATACAGGAATCTGGGTTGCTGTCGTCATCATTGTATTTGTACTGGGATCTATTTTTGGTCTGCGTGTCAGCCCACGGGAAAGAGCTTTGGGTATGATGCGTGAGAAAGCCCGCAAGATGGGATTACACCCACGTCTGGTTGTGGCTCCTGACTGGACCAAAGTGCCGATGGCCACTGAAAAGCGTGCCAGTATGGTGGCTTATTATAGTGTGCTGATACCAGACGCACGTTTGCCACTGATGCGTGCCCGTGTGGTCGATCAAAAGCTTGAGCTGGTACAAGGCGATGACAAATTTAAAGATTTTCCCATTGCATTAAAAGGCATTTATGCTATTGATATGCAGGCAAACTGTGTTGGACTGTATTGGGATGAAGAAGCTGATCTAAAAGCGGCCCAGCTCGATGACATCAAGGCACTATTACATTCCTTGGCTGAACTTTAATTTTTTAGAATATACAGGATTAACGGTTAATTATGGCGAACGCTCCTCGGTCCACATCAAAAAGCAGCACAGCGAAGTCTTCCGACGCTGGAAATAAGCGTGCCTTAGTGATTGTGGAGTCGCCTGCAAAAGCGAAAACAATCAACAAATACCTCGGTTCGAACTACATTGTGAAATCATCTGTCGGTCACGTGCGTGATTTGCCGACAGGCGGCTCTGCCAAAAGTACAGAGAAAAAGCCAGCAACGCGAACCAAGCTGACTGAAGCAGAAAAAGCGGAAAAATCACAGCAGGCGTTGATTAACCGTATGGGCGTAGACCCGGAACACGACTGGAAAGCCAAATACGAAGTCCTGCCGGGCAAAGAACATGTGGTTGCCGAACTGAAAAAACTGGCCTCGCAAGTCGATGAAGTCTATCTGGCAACGGATTTGGACCGTGAAGGGGAAGCGATTGCCTGGCATTTAAAAGAAGTGATCGGCGGTGATGATTCACGTTACCAGCGTGTGGTCTTCAACGAAATTACCAAAAATGCCATTCAGGAAGCATTCAAGCATCCAACCCGTCTGGATACCAACAAAGTCAATGCTCAACAGGCACGCCGTTTCTTGGACCGTGTTGTAGGCTTTATGATCTCGCCATTGCTGTGGGAAAAAATTGCCCGTGGTTTATCGGCAGGTCGTGTGCAATCCGTTGCAGTAAAACTGGTGGTTGAGCGTGAACGTGAAATCCGTGCCTTTATTCCTGAAGAATACTGGCAAGTATTTGCTGATACCAAAGCGAAAAAAGATGACATTCGCCTGGAAGCAGTGAAGCAAAACGGTAAGACCTTAAAGCTGCACAATAAAGCTGAAACTGATGCTTTGTTGAACCTGATCAAAGATGCTGAATACAAGGTGATGAGCCGTGAAGATAAACCGACCAAGGTCAATCCAAGCGCGCCGTATATCACTTCAACGCTACAGCAGGCAGCCAGCACACGTTTAGGCTTCTCGGTGAAGAAAACCATGATGCTGGCCCAGCGTCTGTATGAAGCGGGCTTTATTACCTATATGCGTACTGACTCCACGTTCTTGAGCGATGATGCAGTCAATATGGTACGTGGTCATATCGAATCTGAATTTGGTGAAAAATACTTACCAGCCAAGCCAAACCGTTATGGCAATAAAGCCGGTGCGCAGGAAGCCCACGAAGCAATTCGTCCTTCAACCGTTGGCCTGAAAGGTGATAGCCTGGTTGGTGTGGAACGAGATGCACAGCGTTTGTATGACCTGATCTGGCGTCAGTTTGTTGCCTGTCAGATGACACCTGCTGAATATTTATCTTCTACGATTTTAGTCGATGCCAATGGTGTGGAGCTGAAAGCTAAAGGCCGTACGCTGGTATTTGATGGTTTCACCAAAGTTCGTGGTGCCAACAAGGCAGATGACGATATTTTATTGCCAGCTGTCAAAGTGGGTGAAGTCCTGAAGCTAGAGAAACTTGATCCTTCTCAACATTTCACTAAACCACCTGCACGCTTCACTGAAGCATCCTTGGTAAAAGAGCTTGAAAAACGTGGTATCGGCCGTCCTTCGACCTATGCCGCGATTATCTCGACCATTCAGGATCGTGGTTATGTAAAACTGGAAAACCGTCGTCTCTTTGCCGAGAAGATGGGTGAGATCGTCACCGATCGTCTGGATGAAAGCTTCAATAACCTGATGAACTACGACTTTACTGCAGACCTTGAAGGTCAGCTGGATAAAGTGGCAGATGGTGAGCGTAACTGGAAGGATCTGTTAGACAGCTTCTATGGCGACTTCAAGAAACGTCTAACCAATGCTCAGGGTGAAAACGGCATGCGCCGCAATCAGCCTGTAGAAGTTGAAGCTGTACATTGTAAAGAATGTGACCGTCCGATGCAGATCCGTACCGGAACAACGGGTGTATTCCTGGGTTGTTCAGGTTATAACCTGCCACCGAAAGAACGTTGTAAAGGCACACTGAACCTGACCCCGGTTGAGTCTTTGGCTGCACTGTCTGACGATGATGCCGCTGAAACTGCTGACCTGATGTCGAAAAAACGTTGTCCGATCTGCTCGACTGCCATGGACAGCTACGTCATTGATGGCGGTCGTAAACTGCATATCTGCGGTAACAACCCGGACTGTGCCGGTTTTGAACTGGAAGAAGGTGAGTTCAAGATCAAGGGCTATGATGGCCCAACCATTCCATGTGACAAATGTGATGGCGAAATGCAGCTGAAGACTGGCCGTTTTGGTCCTTATTTTGCCTGTACCAGCTGTGAGAATACCCGTAAAGTCTTGAAGAATGGTCAGCCTGCACCTCCGCGCGTTGATCCGATCAAGATGGAACACCTGCGTTCAACCAAGCATGATGATTTCTTTGTTCTGCGTGATGGCGCAGCCGGTCTGTTCCTGGCCGCGAGCAAGTTCCCGAAAGTCCGTGAAACTCGCGCACCGAAGGTGGCGGAACTACGTACCGTTGCCGAGCAGCTGGATCCAAAGTATCAGTTTATCTTGCAGGCGCCAGATGTAGATCCTGAAGGTAATCCAACTCTGGTGAAATTCAGCCGTAAGAACCAGTCGCAATATATTGGTTCAGA
This sequence comes from Acinetobacter sp. SM1B, assembly GCF_003289665.1. Lineage (NCBI taxonomy): Bacteria > Pseudomonadati > Pseudomonadota > Gammaproteobacteria > Moraxellales > Moraxellaceae > Acinetobacter > Acinetobacter sp. SM1B. Next base: position 2,092,451 of record NZ_QMBM01000001.1, on the reverse strand, counting down.
AACACCTGAAGGTAAGCAAACCAAATGGTCTCTGGTTTACCAAGATGGAAAATGGGTTGAAGCCTAAAAGCTAAAAATAAAAAATGCCGACATCAGTCGGCATTTTTTATGGCAGAATAAATTTTAGAAATTTGATTAATAATAAAATTTGGGGAAGGTGTGGATATTCAAACAAAAAAATTCGCAGTGCTCATTGATGCGGATAATTCATCGATTAATGCAATCGCATCAGTATTAGAAGAAGTTGCTAAATACGGTATTGCCAGTGTTAAACGTGTTTATGGAGATTGGAGCAGTGAAACCTTAAAAAATTGGCGCGATGTTTTGCTTCCACATGCAATTACACCTGTACAGCAATTTGCCTATACCAAAGGTAAAGATGCAACAGACATGATCCTGATTATTGATGCTATGGATTTACTTTATGCAGGTGCATTAGATGGGTTCTGTATCGTATCCAGTGATAGCGATTTCACGCCCTTAGCTTCACGTATTCGTGAAAATGGTCTCACCGTCTATGGTTTTGGCAAAAAAGCTACTCCTGAAGCATTCAAAAAAGCTTGTGACAAGTTTATTTATATTGAAAACTTACTTGTAGATAGTGAAATTAAAAATAATGAGGATAGTGAAGAAACAGATTTAATTGATAAAAAAGTTTCGGATATTAGCAAGACAAGTGGACAAAAAACCATATCTGCCCAAAAGGAAATTCAATTACCTGAAGGGATGGACCGAGCCACGCTTAATTTAATTTATAAAGCTGTAAAAGATAATGCAGATGAAAATGGTTGGGCCAATTTAAGTATGGTTGGGCAATACATAAGTGCGGTAAAACCTGATTTTGACTCTCGTAATTATGGTCGTGCCAAACTTTCTGGATTAATCAAGACTTTAAATCTTTTTGAAACTAAGATTGAAATGAGCCAGATGTTTCTTAGAAAAATAAAAAAACAGAGTGCTTAAAGCATGTGGAAAAAAATCCGAATCCTGATTCTGCTACTGATTTTATTTGTGGTCGCAGTCAATGCCTATCGTGACCAAAACCAGGACTGGTCCAAGCCTATTTTTGTCTTGTTGCATCCAATTAATGCTGATGGTTCAGCAGCTACCCAACAATATATTCAGCAGCTCTCGGCTCAGGATTTAAATGGAGCACAAGAATATCTGGAAAAGGCTGCGCAGCAGTATCGCGGTCAACCAACCTACTTCTATTTTAATCTTGGACGTGAACTGAAAGAATTACCACCTAAAGTTCCTGAGCAGGCCTCAGTTATAGATACCATTTTCTGGAGCCTGAAATTCCGTTTCTATGCCTGGCAACAGCAGCAAAGTTCAGATCCTTCGGCCAATGTGATCTTATATTTAAACTACTATGATCCGGCACAGCATAAAGTGTTAAAGCATTCAACAGCTTTACAAAAAGGCCGGATTGGATCAGTGAACCTGTTCGCTTCCAGGAAACAGACTGAACAAAACAAGATTGTCCTTGTACATGAGCTATTACATGCCTTTGGAGCCAGCGATAAATATGATCTGGCGACCGGTCAGCCGATGTATCCTGTGGGATATGCATTTCCAGATCAGCAACCTTTGTTTCCGCAAGCCAAAGCAGAACTGATGGCAGGGCATATTCCAACCTCTCAAACGTCAAGTAAAATGCCAGAATCTTTAAGCCAGACTCTAATTAATGAGATCACTGCGATTGAATTAGGTTGGAAACACTGATTGGATAATGCTGAATTTACCCCACAACTTTAGTCGTGCTTGTAAATAAATTTGATACTGGCTTATGAGCTTATAGATAGACTGAAACTTCTAACCATAAAATATTAATAATTGAGAAGAATATGCATACTTTTGTCCTGGCACCCGATTCCTTTAAGGAAAGTATGTCAGCCGAGCAAGCGTGCCAAGCTATGCAACGCGGTGTTCTACAGGTCTTTCCTGATGCATGCTGTATCGCTGTGCCTATGGCAGATGGTGGTGAGGGAACAGTAGAGGCCTTGCTGCGCTCCTTGGATGGTCAAGGTATTACCTGTATGGTGACTGGGCCTTTAATGACTCAACAAGTGTCTACTTATTTTGCCATAGTCGATTATGGTCGAACTGCCGTCCTTGAAATGGCCAAAGCCAATGGCATTCATCTGCTGGAAAGCTCCCAACGTAACCCCATGCTGACCTCAACCTATGGCACAGGAGAGATGATCAAACAGGCATTAGATCGCGGTATTGAAAAAATCATTGTTGGACTTGGTGGTAGTGTCACCAATGACGGCGGTGCCGGGATGTCACAGGCATTGGGTGTCCAGTTTTTCAATAGTACAGGTGAAGCGATTCAGGTCTGCGGCGGTAATCTAGATCAGATTAATCAAATAGATATTTCCCAGTTAGATGCTCGTTTGAAAAACACCGAAATTCTAATCGCTTCTGATGTCAATAATCCACTGTGTGGACCGAATGGCGCCTCGGCAATCTTTGGACCGCAGAAGGGAGCAACTCCGGAAATGGTGCAGCAACTGGATCTTAATCTCAACCATTATGCTAATCTGGTCGAAGCAAGTTTAGGTATTTTTATAAAGAATGTAGCAGGCTCGGGTGCAGCGGGTGGTTTGGGTTTTGGCCTTATGGCATTTGCGGATGCCAAGTTGCAATCCGGTGTGGAATTGATTATTGAGCAAAGCCGATTAGCCGAAAAAATTGCTCAAGCGGATTATGTACTGACTGGTGAAGGCAAGATTGACAGCCAAACGGCCTTAGGCAAAACACCGTTTGGCGTTGCTCAGGTCGCACAGCAGTTCAATAAACCGGTGTTAGCTTTTGCTGGTCTGGTGGGTGAAGGAATTGAGTCTTTATTTGATGCCGGCTTTAGTCAGATTGTGGGAATTAATCCACCAGATTGTAGCTTGGAAGAAGCATTAAAAAATGGGGAAGTGAATCTGGAAAAAGCAGTGTCCAAAACTATTAAAAATATTTGGGAACCGAGGACTTAGTGTTCTCTTACAAGATAGTCATTGCTGCACAAACTTTACATAATGGTAGATAATAACGCGTAAGCAGATCTTACTTTTCATGGGTGAGAAAAAGCACTGCTTTGCAAGGTAACAAAAATCCTTTGCTGGATTGAGGGGATATCCCTATACCCTAATCCAGCAGACGGCATCCATGCCATCGACCCTATAGCAAATCAAGAGATAAAATTGGGTGCTGTTTCAGCGCGGATGAAAAGCCATAATTATAAGAGCGATCTGTTAAACTACACGCATCCACAGAATGATGAGTGACCATGAGTTTAGCCAGCCTAATAGATGAACTGAACCCCCAACAAAAACAAGCTGCGACGACTGAAGCAAAGCACAGTTTGGTCTTGGCTGGGGCGGGCTGTGGCAAAACTAAAACCATCGTCGCACGTGCAGCTTATCTGATCGATCAGGGCGTACCTGCGAATCAGATTCAGATTTTGACTTTTACCCGTCGTGCAGCCAGTGAAATTGTCGCACGTGTGGAATTGGCTTTGGGGGAGGAGGCCAAAGGTCTGCGGGCATCGACTTTTCATACCTTCTGTATGTATCTGCTGCGCCGTATTCCCAAAGCATTTGGACTGGAGCAGTTTTCGATTATTGATCGTGATGATCAGTTGATGATGTTCCGTCTGATTCGCGGACGCGATGACAAGAAAAACCCGAATTACCTACCCAAGCCACAAGAGTTGTGTGACCTGTATTCCTTTGCACGCAATACCCGTCAGAAGCTGAGTCTGGCGCTGGAAAAACAGATGCCGGAATATCTGGCGCTGAAAGACCAGATTGCTGACATCATGAAAGAATACGAAACACGTAAAAAGGCACGTAGTTTCCTGGACTATGACGATATTCTGGCGGTGGTCGCGAGTGCATTGGCACAATCAGAAGGACTGGTGGATTATGTTGCTTCAATCTGCCGTCATATGCTGGTCGATGAGATGCAGGACACCAATCCATTGCAATGGGCCTTGCTAGAACCACTCAAAGATCATATCAGTCTGTTCTGTGTTGGAGATGATGCACAGTCAATTTATGGCTTCCGTGGTGCGGACTTTGAAAATATTCACCATTTCAAAGAGCGTGTGCCTAATGCACAGATTTTTAAACTGGAAAAAAATTACCGCTCGACTCAGGAAATTCTAGACCTGTCCAACTGGCTGCTGGATCAATCCGAAATTAAATATGACAAGCGGCTGGATGCACATCGGGGTGAAGGCATTAAGCCAAAAATGCATATCTTCCCCAACGAGTTTGATGAAGCTAAATGGATCGCCATCGATATCAAAGAGCGTCATTACTTACAAGGCAGTAAATGGTCTGATCATATGGTGCTGGTGCGTTCCAGTTTTGCGGCACGCCATATTGAAGCGGCCTGTATTGCTGCCAATGTACCGTATCGCTTTATCGGTGGGATGAAGCTGTTAGAAACCGCACATGTTAAAGACTTGTTGAGTTTATTGCGTGTGGTTGCCAATCCGCTGGATGATATTGCCTGGATGCGTTTCCTGACGCTGTGGAATGGCGTAGGTGATGTCGGTGCGAGTAAACTGTCACAGCAACTCTTGGCAGAGCCTGAGATGGATATCATTGCAGACAAGCTGGAAAAATTTGGCAAGATTCCGCTGGAATCCATTCTGATCATGAAGCAGATGGCTGTGTTAAAAACAGAAGTTGAAGCCTGTGTCAGTCTGGCCATTCAAGCCATCGAATACCAGCTTGCTGAAAACTATAAAAAAGACTGGAATCGCCGTCAGGGTGATTTTGAACTGGTCAAGCAGCTGGCTTCCAAACATGCCCAGCTGAGCGAGTTTCTGGAAGAATATGTGCTCGATCCGGTATCGATTTCTGAAATTGAACGCCAGTCAGATCCTGATGTGGTGACTTTAATCACCATCCATTCTGCCAAGGGTACAGAGCAGAAGGTCTGTTATGTGGCGAATGTGACACCAGGACAGTACCCTCATGCGCGTGCGCAAGGTGATTTTGATGATGTTGAAGAAGAACGTCGGGTGTTGTATGTAGCGTTGACCCGTGCGCAGAATGAGTTGATTTTGACAAAACAGAATCTGAATCACTGGGCACGCGAAACCGTGGATGAGCAGGGCCGTAAAGTAGAGAGTTATTTTATGAATGACCTAACTCGCCATCTGTGTACTACGGAAACCCATTACAAGACCCGTCAGCAAACCGTAAAAAGTGCCTTAATCGAACGCCAGTCGATTAATTTAGATTTTGGTATTGATCTCGATTAAACTAGACAGATATTGTTGTATGCAAAAAGTAGAGTAGGCGAGTGCTTTTTGATGTTTTTTGCCTATCTTCTTAAGGTTATCAAATGAAAATTTTAGTTCGTAACTTGGAACGTACTGTGACAGAGACTGAGTTACTGGAATTGTTCAAGCAATATGGCACAGTAGATACTTGTACGCTGGTGCTGGATGCTGAAACTGGTAAGTCTAAAGGCTTTGCCTTTGTAGAAATGCCGCATGGCCGTGAAGCAGTTAAAGCGATCAAAGGTCTGAATACCTTGCGCTTACATGGTACAGGCATTCGTGTGAAACAGGCTGAAGAAAAGCCACAGGCGTAAATAGAAAAAGGAGCAGATAATGCTCCTTTTTTATGGAAATAACTTTTCTGAATGACCAAATAGTTAGAGCTTCTGATTGAATAACTCAATCCAAATTTTATTGTCTATTCAATAAAATAGAGTTCTGTCATAAATCATTTTTTAATCATTATAAAGCGAAGCAGTGCATCTCATTCCAGAGGGATAAGGGACTTTCAATATCTATTTAAGTATGAATAGCATGATCATTTTTTGATTTATGAAAGAGATTTAATGACTCTTCAAAAATTAAAATAAATTGCATTAGTAATTCAGCCCGGTTGTTCATATTTCCTGAAAAAATCAATAAATAAAATAAATTCCATTGTAAAAATAATGATCTGGTCTTAAGTTATAAAAGCCAAAATTTGTTTTAACACTTAGGAAAAATCCATGACTCGTGTTGCTCGCTATCATGCGGACCGTACCAATCAGAAACTTTATTTCGCCCGTCTTGCCTGTCAGCAGGCAGAGCAAACCGATCATGTCCAGCAGGCTCAGGCACATCGTGAATCAGCAGTTTTCCATTTGCATGGTGCAGTCCTGGCTTTTTTGCAGGAACTGGTGCGTTACTACCGTTTAAATGATCTGAGTCCGACCTTGAAATCGATTGAAGAGCAGATGGCTGCGAAAGGGCAGATCTCTCCAGAAGTCACCGTAATGCAGCAACTATCTAAAGACGGCTTTATCGCTGAGCTGAAGCGTACTTATCGTTTGTGTCAGTACACACCCGAGCCGAGTGTACCGGAGCCTGAAGATGAAACATCTTCCAAACTGATTATTAAAGTCACTCAAACACCTCAAGCCTGGTTACCAGATACAGCAATCCTGCGTGAATGGCATCGAGACCTGACACAATTGATTGATGGTTTTCGCAATGAGATGGTGGAATTTTAATCCGACCAATGACCCTTGAAATTGAAATTATTAACCATATATCCAATAAACAGCGATGCAAAGTGATTCTGCGCTTTGCCACCATGTTGAACATGGAGGACATATGTCTATAGAACAATTGAAAGAACTATTTGGTAGTCAAGAAGCGATTTTAGAACTCGTTCAACTGGAAAGTGGTGAGTTAGCATTACGCAATGCAGGCTCAGAAAAACAGCCATTGGTCATTATTCAGTTTAATGATGAAGTAAAAGCACTTCTCGGTGATCAGACCCCGGTGGTTGCTCAGCATATGATTCAGGCGGCTTTATTTGGCCTGCTCGAAAAGCAGGCAAATGAAATGCAGGCTGAAATTGTGGATGAAAAACCAAAATATTTAAGTTGATTGCTCTCCCATTCTGAATAAAAAAGCGCACTTTAACGTGCGCTTTTTTATTGGATTTATTTCATTATTAAATATATACCAAAAAAAATAATATGGATCACTGTGGTTAACCAAAACTTTTTTCGGAACTCTTGTTTTTGTGATTTATGTCTTAAACTGAGCTGAGCAACTAAAGCACCTATCCAACCACCAAATAAACTCAGATTATGCAGAGTTTGCTCTGGTGTACGACGTTTATTGTTTTGGGCTGATTGTTTATCTTGCCAATAAGCGAAGAACGTGATGAGGTTAATCACTGCATAATAAACTAAGACCCAAACCGAGATTTGTCCTGTCAAAAATAGAACTAATAAGGTAAGAATAAATGGGTAAGCTGCAATTTTAGACAATAAGCTTTTGCCACCTTCTTGTTGTTGATGGCGTTGGTCTCTTAATCGTTGACGTTCATAATCATGTAAAAACTGAATATTGGTTGCTTGTAAGTTTTTCTTAGTCCCTTGTACAACATTATAAATCAGTTCATCACCATCTACAGGGCGTCTGGTCTTATAACTAAAATTTTTAATATGAACAAAAACACGTTCTGAAGTTTCATGGGTAGTCGCGAATCCAAAGCCTTGGTCATCTTTCCATGTGGTTAATTTACCTTTATAACGCATACTATTCCCCCACAAGAATCCTGTTTAAAAGACTTTAAAATCAAATATAAAAGTCTATAAGTTATTTAAATTAGGAGTTTATTATAAAGTCGATCAATTTTTTTGTCATAAAAAAGGCAGATACTCATGATCTGCCCAATTTAAAAAATTAAAATTTAATGTGCCGAACCATGTTGATGAGCCATCTGAATCTGATGCAGGATATGACGACTCATGTTCTTCGCCATTTCTTCTTTAGCATAGTAGACCGCACCCACATTATCGCGGCGGATGACTTCAGCTTCTTCCTTACTTTCGGCACAGACCAGTACCTGAATTTCAGGATTTAAAGTTTTGGCAATATCCACGATTTTATGAATATCCAAAATATCCATAGGGGAAATGACCAATAGACGTGCATGCTGAATATGCGCCTGAATCAAGACGCCTGGTTCAGTCGCCACACCCGATACCGCTGCAATGCCTTTGGCACGCAATTTTTCAACAATCTCCCGGTTTTCTTCAGCAATCACAACTTTAATATTTTGTTCCATCAAGGAAGTCGTGATGCGACGTCCCACTTCACCATGGCCGACAATCACTACCTGATCGCGCAGGTAGTCCTGGGATACTTCATCAGGCAGCATGGCCAGTGGATCGCCACTGCGCTCCAGTAAACGCGCCAGGTTGGAACGTTCGCGAATCCATTTCTGTACTGGTTCGATGGCAGCGAAAATAAAAGAGTTCAGGGTAATTGAAATCAAGGCACCCGCCAGAATCAGGTTTTGCCCTTCCAGTGACAGCAGATTTAGCGATACCCCAAGTGCAGCAAGAATGAACGAGAATTCACCGATTTGCGCCAGTGACGCACCCACTGTCAGCGCTGTGTTGATTGGATAACGGAAGAACAGTACCAATGCCATCGCAGCAATGGTCTTACCAATCATAATAATGGCAACAACCGCCAGCACATGCAGGGGTTGCTCAATCATAATCCGCGGATCAAACAGCATACCGACAGAAACGAAGAATAGAATCGAGAAAATTTCACGTAGCGGAAGGGTTTCTTCTTCTGCACGATGGCTGAAGTCAGATTCTTTCACGACCATACCCGCAAAGAATGCACCTAGTGCCATGGAGACACCAAAGACTTTGTAGGCACCAAAGGCAATCGATACAGCAGCGGCCACAACAGTTAGCGTAAACAGTTCACGTGAGCCTAGACGCGCGACAACCTGCATGATCATTGGTATTAGACGTTTACCAACAATCAGCATAAAGGCAATAAAGCCTGCGACCTTGAGTAGGGTAATGCCCAAGGTGAGCCAGATATTCCCATCACTGCTACCTTCCAGTGCCTGACCACCGAGTAAAACTGCGGTTGCAGGAAGTAACACCAGTGCCAATACCATGACCAGATCTTCAACCAACAGCCAGCCTACAGCAATCTTACCGTTAATGGATTCAAGCAGACCACGGTCTCCCAGTGCTTTTAGGAGCACGACAGTACTGGCACAGGAGAGACTTAAACCAAAAACAAGCGCAGAACCAAAACTCCAGCCCCAGAGCATGGATACACCAACGCCAAGCAGGGTAGCCACTGCAATTTGCAGGATCGCACCAGGCAGGGCAATGCGCCTTACCTGCATCAGGTCATTTAAGGAAAAGTGCATCCCGACACCAAACATCAGGAACATGACGCCTAATTCGGCAAGCTGGTTGGCGAGCTGGATGTCACCGACTACCCCAGGGGTATTGGGGCTAATCAGGATCCCGGCAATCAGATATCCGATCAAGGGAGGTAGACGCAAGCGCGCAGCGATATAGCCGAATGCCAGCGCCAGTCCAAAGCCTACAGCCAGTAATATGATGAGATCTACGTCATGTGGCACTAAACACTCCTTTAAGATGAATTTTAAAATTTCAGTTTTTTATGGGAAATAAGCACAAAAAGTGCCAAAACAAAAAGAAAGTTTATCAAGCTGAATAAAAAAAATGCAAAAAAAAACGACCCTAAAAGGTCGCTTTTTTTCAAAAAACTAAAATTATTTAATTTTAGCTTCTTTGAAGATCACGTGTTGACGGATTTTTGGATCAAATTTTTTGATTTCCATTTTTTCCGGCATAGTACGTTTGTTCTTAGTAGTGGTATAGAAATAACCTGTACCAGCTGAAGAAACTAAGCGAATCTTATCACGCATTGTCCTGACTCCTTACTTAGATCTTTTGACCTTGAGCACGAAGGTCAGCAACAACCTTTTCAATGCCCAATTTATCGATAATACGCATACCTTTAGTAGTAAGACGAAGACGTACGAAACGTTTTTCGCTTTCTAACCAGAAGCGGTGTTGGTGCAGGTTCGGCTCGAACCGGCGCTTAGTTTTGTTGTTGGCGTGTGAGACGTTGTTACCAACGACTGGACGCTTGCCGGTAACTTGGCAAACCTTAGACATGGTGTAACTCCATTGATTTAGCCAACAGCAAATCTGTATGGCCAGTCAAAAATAAACGGATTGAATTCATTCAAGGGGCGTTTTATACCAAAAATGCGCTTAAAAGACAAGCGATTTTGTCTAAAACCGGGCATGAGTTGGTGCAACAGCTCATGCCTTGATCATTTATCGAAGAAGAGTCTTCGAAATCAGTTTATGAATCGGCTTATTAAACGGCGGGAGAATGTATTTCAAGCTATACAGCTTAGGATTGGACATTACAGACCGTTCATGCGACAAACTGAAGAAGCCTTCTGGCCCATGGTATTTACCCATCCCCGAAGCGCCAACGCCGCCAAATGGCAGGTCATCCTGTGCAACATGAGTGAGTACCGTGTTCTGGCCGAAGTGCCCTGAATGGGTACGCTGTGCGACATAATCGGCACGCGCCTGATCAAAGTCGAAATAGTATAATGCAAGTGGACGCGGACGGCTATTAATAAAGTCGATTACATCGTCAATTTGATCATATTCCATGATTGGCAGCAGCGGACCGAAGATTTCATTTTTCATGATATCCATATCTGGCGTCACATTGGTCAGAATGGTCGGTGCTATTTTACGCAGATCTGCCGGTGTTTCATTACGCGGGTTGATTTCAATAACCTGGGCGCCATGTGCACGTGCATCCTCTAAATAGCCTTGCAGACGGTTGTATTGCTTGTCATTCACAATCGAAGTGTAGTCCTGGTTATGGGTGATATCTGGATACATGGTTTCCACATAGCTGCGGAAATGGTCGATAAATTCAGCGGTTTTACCGCGTGGCAGGAACATATAGTCAGGGGCCACACAGGTTTGACCGGCATTCCAGAGTTTACCTACCGCAATACGCTCTGCCACATCTTCAATATCAATAGATGGATGAACCAGAACAGGTGATTTACCACCGAGTTCCAGAATCACCGGCACCAGATTTTCTGCAGCTGCTGCCATTACGGTTTTACCCACCGCGGTTGAGCCGGTGAAAATCATTTTATCGAAAGCCAAGCGGCAAAAGGCATCAGATACTGCACCGCCACCAGTAATGACTGCGACCAGTTCTTTTGGAAAGGCTTCCGCCAAGGCTGTTTCAAGTACCGCTCCAAAATGAGCAGAGGCACTCGAAATTTTTATCATGGCATGGTTGCCTGCAGCCAGTGCACAGACCAGTGGTCCTATCGAGAGGAGTAAAGGATAGTTCCAAGGCGCAATAATGCCGACCACGCCCAATGGCTGGTACTGCACCCAGGCTTTGGCTGGCTGGTGAATAATACTGACGTGACGCTTGGATGGTTTCATCCAGCCAGTCAGATTCTTGCTGTAATATTTGATGTGTTCCAGGCAGGTCAACAGTTCCCCGATTTTGGTTTCCCCAATCGAACGGTTGCCATAATCCTGATTAATTGCATCGGCAAATTGATCTTGATACTTAACTAAGATACGCTTAAGTCGAGCTAAACGATCGATACGTTCCTTTGCAGTCGGCAGCGGGTAACGTAAGTAGGCATGTTTTTGTTGTGCCAGAATGTCATTAAGGCACTGGCTGTCAAAAAAATGTGGTGTCATTAATGTCGTTTTTGTGTGACTGTTCATGCAGCACTACCACTTTTAAGAAAATCGATTATTTATTTTTAGAGTAAATACTCTAATTAGTCAAGTTACTTTGTGTACTCGACCGTCAATGCGCTGCTGGTGCGTGCGGGTATATGAACTGAATGGTTATTTTAGGATGTCCCAAACCAAAACGTTGAAAACGAAAGAACGTATTTTGCAGCTCAGTTTGCAGTTATTTAATGAGCGTGGTGAGCGTTCTGTTACGACGAATCATATTGCTGCTGAACTCGGTATGAGCCCGGGTAACCTGTACTATCATTTCCGTAACAAGAATGAAATCATCAAGGAACTGATGGAGCAGTACCAGAAGGAAACCCTGGAAATGCTGGCATTGCCGGATGACCGTCCGCTGGATGCTAATGACAAGATTCATTATTTCCAGGTGCTCAGCAGCCAGTTATGGGCTTATCGTTTCCTGCATCGTGATGTTTATCACCTGGTGGAAAATAATGAAGACTTCCGCAAGCTGTATCCGCGCTTTGCGGGTGAAGTCATGCAGCAGGGACAAAAAATCTATAAAGCCTTTGTCAATGCTGGCTTAATGGAAATGACTGATTCGGAAATTGAAGCCTTAATTATCAACTTGTGGATCGTGCTGACCAACTGGACCAACTTCCTGTATATGTCTGGTCATATTACCGACTCGAACCATCTGGAAGAAAAATGGGTATGGCAGGCATTGCGTCAAATGGTATTCCTGGAAGGTGCCTATCTGCGTGGTGAGAGCCGTCATACCTATGAAAGCCTGTTGAACTCTTTTGGTTCTTCCGAGCTTTTTGCCAGTCTGTCATCCGCTAAAGATCGGGAAACTGAACAAACTATTCAGAATAATTAAGAAACGCGCTAGAATACTCGGCTTATTTTTTAATTTATCTGATTAGTGACGTTTACCAACATGAATATGACGACTGCTAACACCGCACGTTTATTGATTACTTGTGAAGACAAGCCGGGCATCGTGCAGGCTGTTTCAAGCTTCTTGTATCATCAGGGCGCCAATATTACTGCGCTTGATCAATACGCGACAGAAGCTCAGGGCGGACGTTACTTCATGCGTGTTGAGTTTGAACTCGATAACCTGCAAAGTCGTAAAGAAAGCCTGTTACAGACTTTTGCTGTCAATGTTGCGGAACGCTATAACATGCATTGGCGTCTGGCGCTGGTAAGTGATGTGAAAAAAGTCGGCATTCTGGTGTCTAAAGTTGATCACGCTTTACTTGAGCTGTTATGGCGTCATGCACGTGGCGGTCTGCCATGTGAAATCACCAAAGTGGTATCGAATCATGAAACGCTGCGTGAATCGGTTGAAAATTTTGGTATTCCATTTGAAGTAGTACCAGTGACTAAAGACAATAAACGTGAAGCTTATGCAAAAATTGATGAGCTGATGCAAGGCAATGATTTGTTAGTACTGGCGCGCTATATGCAGATTCTGGATGAAGAATTTGTACAAAAATGGGAAATGAAAGTGATCAACATTCACCATTCATTCCTGCCAGCGTTTGTCGGTGCAAATCCGTACAAGCAGGCTTATGAAAAAGGTGTGAAACTGATTGGTGCGACTGCCCACTATGTAACGGCTGATCTGGACCAAGGTCCAATCATTGAGCAGGACGTAGAGCGTGTAAACCATGACTTTACTGTAGAGCAGCTGCGTGAACTGGGGCAGGACGTAGAGCGTAATGTACTGGCGCGTGCCGTAAGATGGCATCTGGAAGACCGTATTATTGTGGATGGTAACAAGACAGTGGTATTCCAATAAGTCTTGCATCATCATTCAAAAAGGCATACTTTAAGTATGCCTTTTTTTATTTGAGTTGTTTCTCTCATTTGTCGAAAAAAATGAAGAAAGTTGGGGATTGTTATTGCAAATGAAAACCCTTCTCATTTATTATTGGCGTACTTTAATTGTGCTAACCGATGAGCTTGATTATTTGTTTCATATCATCTCTTCAAGGTAAAAGATTTAATGAGCCAAGTTGCTTCTCCTATGATGCCTACTCCACCCAACCAGATGAAAAAGAAAGTCGCAGCTGTTATGGCAGCTGTACTGGTGGGACATGTTGGCCTATTGTGGGCTGTCAGCCAGATGGAAGCACCTGAACTCAAGCCTGTAGACAAGGAGCCGATGAAGGTTCGCTTTGTAAAACTGCAGGAAGCGCCAAGACCATTACCTCCGAAGCCAAAGCCTGAGCCGAAGAAAGAGCCGCCGAAGCCGAAAGAGGTCAAGATTGTTGAAAAACCGTTGCCACCACCTCCGAAAAAGGTTGAAAAAATCCAGGAAGTGAAGAAGGCTGAAACGCCTAAGGTTGTGGCACCACCAGTTGAAGCAAAACCAACGCCAAGTCCGGTTGTACCAACGGTTGTGAAAGAAACCAAAGTCGCTCCGACACCTCCACCAGCACCTGTGGCACCGCCTGCGCCTGTTGCGCCACCGGCACCACCTGCACCTCCTTCTCCTAAGAGTGTTTCTTTGGGTGGTGGTGTGACCTGGTTGCGTACGCCAAAAGTATCGATGTCAGCAGGTGAGTTGAGAAGTTCCTGTTCCATGGTGGTCGATATCTCAGCGAATGAACAAGGCAAGGTAGTGGCTGCGACAGCACGTAATTCAAGCTGCAGTCCTTCGATTAACCGTAAGGTCGAGTCTGCTGTACGTCGTGCACAATTAACCAAATATGTTGAAAATGGCGTTGCTTATCCAACACGTGTTGAGCAGCCCTTTGACTTCCAGATTACCAGATAACGGCTAACCCATTAGGAGTTCGAATATGAACTTTTCAGTTTATTGGCAACATGCTGATGCAGTCAGTAAAACACTTTATTTTGTGTTACTGGCAATGTCGATTGCGACATGGACGATCTTTGTACTGCGTTTACTCGGTACGCGCCAACTCAAGCAAGTGGCTTATGCACAGTTATCTGATGCCCTAGATAAACTGAAATCAAAAATGGCGCCTTTGGGCTTTGAACAACGCAAAGCCGTAGCTGAACAAGCATTGCTACGCCAGATTGCAGCTGAAAAAGCCAATGCGGAAAAAGGTGTGTCAGTTCTGGGTACCATCGCATCGATTTCACCTTTCATTGGTTTATTCGGTACAGTATGGGGTATCTTCCATGCACTGGTAGCAGTGGGTAAGAGCGGTCAGGCAGGTCTGGCTCAGGTGGCAACACCCGTAGGTGAAGCACTGATCATGACAGGTCTGGGTCTGGCAGTGGCGATTCCAGCTGTATTGGCTTATAACATCGCGGTACGTTTTAACCGTGGTTTATCGCATGAACTACAAGACCATGCTCATAGCTTATTGATTGATACGATGCTGCAACAGGGATCTGCCAAGAAAGCTGAAACTAAAGTTGCACAAGACAGTTTAGTGGGAGGTCAAGTTTAATGGCTTTTCAACTGGGTGAAGACAACGATACAGGCATGAATGAGATGAACCTCATTCCCCTGATCGACATTATGTTGGTATTGATGATCATCTTCCTGGTGACAGCGACCGTTGCGAACCCATCAATTCCATTAACCTTGCCACAAACGACTGCGGAAATTATTGATCTTCCGCCAGAGAACATTACCATCAGCATTAACTCTCAGGGTGATGTGGCATGGAATGGTGATGTGCTTAGCCTGGAACAGCTGGAAACCCGTTTCAATGAAGCTGGGCAGGCAGAGCGTCAGCCAACGATTGTATTGAAGGCGGATAAAGAATCACGTTACGACACCGTTGCTCAAGTGATGTCACGCGCGAGTGGAGCCGGACTCACCGATATTGCTTTTGCAACCGATAACTGATTTTTCCAAGATCAAAAAGAGCGACCTGAGATGGTCGCTTTTTTTATGACAATATTGCTTTACTTCAACAGTTCTACAAATTTGGCACGTAGCTTGTTGAGCTTTGGGGGAATGGCAAAGTTGCAATAACCCTGACTTGGGTTTTTGGCAAAAAAGTTCTGATGATAATCTTCAGCTGGATAGAAGGTCGGAGCAGGACTGAGTTCAGTGACTACATTTAAACCTTCAGCCTTCAGTGCATCAATAGTTTCTTGTGACTGCCGTTGCTGTTCTTCGTTCAGATAGTAGATGACAGAACGATACTGTGTACCGACATCATTGCCTTGGCGATTGAGCGTTGTTGGATCATGAGTGGCAAAGAATACATCCAGCAATTGCTTAAAGCTGATCTGGGTTTCATCGAAATCAATCAGAATCACTTCTGCATGGTTGGTATCACCATTACAAATCTCTTCATAGGTTGGATGAGTGGTATGTCCGCCGGCATAGCCACTAACAACTTTGCTGACACCACGAATTTGCAGGAATACCGCTTCGGTACACCAAAAGCATCCACCACCAAATAGCGCCTGTTGCATAATCTTGTCCTTAATTCCGAGTTTCTGTCTCTATTCTACGCTGTAAATATCAAATAGAAAAAAGCCTGTAAAAACAGGCTTTTTATTTAAGCTTTAGCGCGGTTGTACCGGACTTGCCAGCTGGATGACTGGGTTGCCATAGCTATCGAGCAGCTTCAGGGTTTTACCAAAAACCTGATAATGGGTTACTTTAGCCAGGGCTTCATTAAATTCCTGATCCAGATTGTCATTGTTCAGACAAGCCATTTTTGTACCCGCCATCTGGCTAAGATTCAAAGTGTCTTTGCCGGCAGTATAGCTGCCCATAATGCGGTTACAGCCATCGGCACCGCTAACACGCTGAGTGGCAGCATCAAATTGCAGGCTTGGGATATTACGTGTGGTAGGTGCAGTGGTGATTTCTGTACTGCCAATGTGAGTGACAATCCAGGTGCGGTTCTGAAGTTGCTGTAGATTTTCAACCGCTTGGGAAGAGGTCTGGTCTGGTGTGGTTTGACAGCCTGTTATTGCCAGCGCTGAAACGAACATTGCAATTGTGGTCACTTTTTTTAACATTGGGCTTACTCTTTTTCTTTGATACATTACTGTATATAAACAGAAAAAATAGAATGATACCAATACAATTTGTATCTTCGGGTTCCCGGGAAGATAGGTTCTATTCTGCTTTTGGCGCAGGTAATCCTTGCCGCAGTAGAACGGAAAATTGTTCACTACTGACCTGAGCAAATTCTTTGACACGTGGGTTTACATGCGCTCGAGCATACCAGGTGCTTAGGTCCCAACCCTGATTTAGCGCTTGCAGGTCATACATATAATTCGGCAAATAACCCGACGCCAGCAGGCGATAATCTGTTGGTAATGGTTTCTGGGAAACAGCCTGAACCATATCAAACACCAGGGTAGTGCAATTACTGGTTAGAGTGTTATACCACTTCGGCTGTTGAGCCAGATCATCCACCTTGTTGAGATATTCTTTGAAAAGCGCCTTGGCTTGTGCCTGTGGCATATTAATCGGAAAAAAATATACCTGCTCACCGCGAATATTGCTACGGGTATAGATAATATCCCGTTCATCGGCCGCCACCAGACTCAGCTCAAACTTGCGGAAGAAGCCGCCGATAGCAGAGAAATCTTCATTTTTTTCCTTACGGATTTCAATCGAAAAGGTCAGTGGCTTCTGGTCAGCAAAGTCAAAACTCACCAAGGTATGGGCAATATGCGGTCCCATCCAGTAAGAGGTGATGACATTGACCCCGGTGATCTGATTTAAATTGATGCTGCGACTTTCCCAGCGCTCAATATATTTCCCATTTGGCAGCCAGACAAAATTACGCACATTATGTAAGGTGACTTGATCGCCTTGTTGTTCATAACTGAGAATACGGGCAACTTCAGGATTCCACTCCCGGTCCTGACGAGCGTCCAGGCTGAAATACCAGAACAGGCTAAACAGAAAAGCCAGAATATAAAGAAGGGTATCTACACCACGTGAAATCAGATGACGGCTAAAATAAATGCCGAGAACTGCACAGGCTAAAACAATCCAAAGACCAATCAGCACAGAACTGCCAATCATGCCTAAGGGTTGCTGTACCCAAATCGCAAGGCACAGCCATAGACTTGATGCGATGACAAACAGGGTAAATACTGCATTCAGTAACCAGAATAGCCAGTGAGGTGCAGGATTTCCCTGTGTATGCATAATTGAATCTTTAATTAAAAATTATTCTTCATTTTCTATAAGTTGCAAACTCAAAAGCAATCCCGGTTTTGTCGTCGATATGTTGTTCGGAAAAAACTTTTTTGAATTCAGCAGGAATTTCTGGGTAGAAGGCATGACCTTGTACATCCAGTTCGACATGGGTCAGTTCCAGACGGTCAGCAATACTCATTGTCTGTTTGAAGATTTCACCACCCCCAATAATATAAATAGACTCCGGTTTTTCTGATGCTTTTACATCTGCAACAGCTTGGCTCAAGGCATCTTCAATCGTGTGTGCGACTTTAGTACCTTCAAAAGACCAGTCTGTATCACGGGTAATGACCCAGTTGACACGTTTAGGCAAGGCACGTCCCATGGATTCAAGGGTCTTACGTCCCATCACAATTACACCGCCCTGGGTGATTTCCTTAAAATGTTTTAGATCTGCTGAGATATGCCAAGGCAGGTCATTGTCCTTACCAATACAGCGCTGCTGATCCATTGCAACGACATGAACGACTTCTAAATCCTGAAATGCCATACCCACACTCAAAAACAAGTAAAAATTGTTCCTATTAAAATGCAAAATCCCACTTTAAGCAAAGTGGGATTTCGATTTTCTTGGGTTTGGGAAAAATTAAACCGCGACAGGCGCTTTAATTCCCGGATAGGATTCATAGCCGACAATTTCAATATCTTCAAATTTGAAATCGAACAGATCTTTAATTTCAGGATTCAGTTTTAACTGACATAGACCTAAAGGCTCACGACTCAGCTGAAGTTTGGCTTGTTCAAAGTGGTTGGCATACAGGTGTGTATCACCACCCGTCCAGACAAAATCACCGACCTCAAGATCACAGACTTGTGCGATCATATGGGTGAGCAGGGCGTAGCTGGCAATATTGAAAGGGACACCTAAAAACACGTCAGCGCTACGCTGATACAGCTGGCAAGATAATTTGCCATTATGTACAAAGAATTGGAACAGGGTATGACAAGGTGGCAGTGCCACTTGACCTGCTTCGTTCGGGTTCCAGCCAGACACAATCAGGCGACGTGAGTTTGGATTAGTTTTGATCTCATTCACCAACCATTTGATTTGATCAAAACCATCATTTTTATAGCTGCCATCTTCATTTTTTGTGGCACCAAAGTTACGCCACTGATGACCGTATACAGGACCAAGCTCACCTTCTGGGCGGCCAAAACGTGCAGTCTGTTCCGCAGTTGACCATTCATCCCAAATACTAACTTTATTATCTTTCAAATATTGAACGTTGGTATCGCCTTTGAGGAACCACAATAGCTCAATCACAATAGAGCGGAAGTGGACTTTTTTGGTGGTCAGTAAAGGGAAACCCTTGGAAAGATCAAAGCGCATCTGATGACCAAATACCGAACGTGTACCAGTGCCGGTACGGTCGCCTTTATCGCCGCCGTTGTCGAGGATATGTTGTAAAAGGTCAAGGTATTGGCGCATAAGTCTCTCTTAAAATCCGTTGAAAAATTGCTTTTTTTTGAACTGAGCAATTTAAAATTGCGCTCATCATAACATTTTTTTTCGCAGTTCCACATCGCCGGGAAGGTGACTGGAGGAGAGAGATAATGCAATAAAAAAGCATCCATAATGGATGCCTTTTTTATTGCCTGCTTTAAGCTGTTGGCTTGCCAGTATGTACTGTGTCAATCAGATCAGACAAGTCATAACCGAGCGATTGTGCATAAGCCAAATATTCCTGCTTAGTCGCTTCATCAATGGTTGGGGTGCGATGCAACAGCCACAGATACTTCATGCTTGGCTCACCGACCAAAGCCGTTTGATAACTAGCATCCAGCTTTAATACCCAGTAATCTCCCTTGGTAAATGGCACCCAGCGTAAACCTTCTGGCAGGAAACTGACCTCAAGTTTGGCATTGGCAGCATCTACAATCGTTGCTTCACCAATGGATTCATCCAGCTTGTCATCACCATCCAGACAACGGTTCTGAACACGTACGCTACCACTTTCATTCAGGCTATAAACAGCTGAAATATCAGTGCTGTCTTCAGGTTGATGTTTCATTGGGAGACGGGCAATTTCATACCAGGTGCCTAAATATTTGGTGAGATCAAAATTTGAAACGGTAGGGATATCATGATTCATTATTTTCTCCGTTTTATTTCAGTTCATTTTTTGCGCTCAATCAGTCTAAACATGAAGCTGCTAAAGAAAAGATGTAATCATGTAGGGAAATGTTGTGTTTGTTTTCAATGGGATGGGATGGGAATGGGTAGAGCATATACAAGAAATGTTAAGTAGGTCAGAATCTAGTCATATTTTTATAATTTATTGCTTAAAAATATGTCGATTAATTAATTTATTGTTCAATAAAAATTAATATAGGACTTACGCACTGTTATTTATAGACTCTCTGTGGTAGCAGATGATT
>NZ_QMBM01000001.1:2059850-2072217 GCF_003289665.1 Acinetobacter sp. SM1B | reverse complement strand
TAAAGTATTTTAATACTTTTTTGAATCTGTCAATGCGTAAGTCCTATAATAATAAAAATTTTTGTTACTTATTAGATTTAAATAATTCTATGCGAAATAGTGGTTTACATTTAATCAGTTAAATATTGATAAATTTATTTACATTTTGAACGTGAAAAATAACATTAATGGGGCTAGTATTTGGGCCTTTCAAAAGATATGAACGCCTGCTTAAGGGCGAGGAGTACTTGGTTTAATATGATTTATGATCATCAAGTGAATATGAGTGAAGTTCATGCTCCTGTTCAAGCGAACGTCATAATTCGTTCCCAGTCGGGACAAAATTCTAAACGTCAGCCTCAGCGTAACAGCTCTGAATCAGCTCGTAATACAAGTTCTGAATCACGCAAGACTTTTAGT
The DNA here is from genome assembly GCF_003289665.1 of Acinetobacter sp. SM1B. Taxonomy (NCBI): domain Bacteria; kingdom Pseudomonadati; phylum Pseudomonadota; class Gammaproteobacteria; order Moraxellales; family Moraxellaceae; genus Acinetobacter; species Acinetobacter sp. SM1B. Next base: position 2,071,818 of record NZ_QMBM01000001.1, on the reverse strand, counting down.
GCGATGAATGGCCAGCGTTTTAATATTGAAAAATTCACCAGTTATCTGCAAGGCATTACCCGTAGTACCAGTACACAGAAATGTGCGCGCAGTATTCGTATCGGTTTGCAATCTTCAGGTGCAAAAATTGTGAATCATCCTGTAGCTGCAGCTGACTGGGGCGGCACCTTACAGAAATTGGGCTACCGTAAAATCAACCTGTCATTTGACCGTCCGAAAAAGGGTGATATCTATATCATTGACCGGACTTCCAAGCATAAGTACGGGCATATTGCAGCATACTCAGGTTCTGCATGGGTATCGGATTTCAGACAGTCAGGTTATGCGGTTTATCGTAATTCTGACGTGAAATACACTTATTACCGCCTGGATTCTCACCTTTAAGCCAGAAGTTAAACGTAGCATTCGCGAAATGGTTCAATCTTCGAAGCGTTTCGCACGATTCCCGTAAATAGACAGGATAAACAGTCCAACCGCGCTGAAGCCAATGCATTGAATGCCTAAAGCTATCTTGTGCTGTTCAGGCAGATAACCAAACAGGGTGATCAGGGCAATCAGCGGAATGCAGAAAAACAGTCGTGTAAAACCTTCCCGATAGGGATTCTGCTCAGGCAGTTTCAAGGCGACTGTACGTAAGCCATGACTCAGCATCCCAATTGCCAGACTGATGCCGACAAATATTGTATTCAGTTCTGCAAAGGTAGAAGCGTAATAAATCACTGCACAGGTGGCGATACAGATGATCAGCCTGATCTGGCGTGTGCAGCGTTCGGAATACCAGTAATTAAGCATGAGGCGGTGGAGTGTCCGTGTTTTTATGCATTAAAGACAGTGGTGAAAACAGGCAGATGGCAATCGCCATAAAGCCAATGCCCTGCCCACCTGAAACCAGGATCTCGCCATCCTTCATATTCATAAAGACTAATGCCAATAATAGGGCAATTGGAATCCAGGTCAGTATGCGATAGAACAAGCCTGTCGGATTCTTTGCAGCAAAATGAATTTTGCAATAACGGCAGATCAGGAAAATAATTCCAGTACCGGCGAACATCAGAATCGCATCCAGCGGTAAAGGTTCTATCCAGTACAGTACTGCTGTCAGTACGGCAATCACGATAAAAATCAGTAATTTTTTAATGACAGAAATTTGCGGATTAAACCAGTATTCAAGCATGGCAACCGTGAAGATTCAAAAGAGTTGATCTGCACTTTAGCATATTTCAGATATAAAAAAGCGAGGCAGATGCCTCGCAATATGTTCAGGATGTCTTATACGTTTTTCTGTGGACCCCAGTCATAAATTTTTTTCTGGTAGGCATACCACATCATCCATAGGCCAATCAGAATCATTGGCAGGCTGAGGAATTGCCCCTTACTCATCCAGCCAATAAATAATTGACCATTGTCCGGTTCACGGAAAAATTCGACGATGAAACGTGCCAGACCGTAACCAATCAGGAACAGCGCAGAAACTGCCATACGTGGGCGAGGTTTAGAGCTGAACCACCACAGTACAATAAACAGAATCAGACCTTCACAAAGTGCCTGATACAGTTGTGATGGATGACGAACCAGTTGGAGTGGATCGGTTGGGAAAATCATGCCAAAAGCAAAGTTTGGGTCAGTCACCTGACGACCATACAGTTCCCCGCCGATGAAATTACCAATACGGCCAAACATCAGACCGGTCGGTACACACGGCGCGATAAAGTCCAGAGTCTGGAACCAGGTCATGTTGTATTTTTTACACCAGAGTAGCATCGCCAGGATTACACCGAGGAAACCGCCATGGAAGCTCATGCCACCTGTCCAGATCTGGAACAGCCACAATGGGTCTGCCAGAAACTGGGAAAAACCGTAGAAAAATACATAACCAACACGGCCACCGATAATCACCCCAAGCGCCCCGAAGAAGATTAAATCCGAGACCATATCTGATGTCCAGCCGCGTTGTTTAGCGCGATACGTCGCCAGTCCCCAGGCAAATAAAAATGCCATCAGGTACATCAGTCCATACCAGTGGACCTGCAATGGCCCGAGCGAAATCGCTACAGGATCAATATTGGGATAGTTGAGCATGCATCTTCCTTTGTCTTTCTGTTTTGTGCTGATTTTAGCCTAAACTTGGGAAAAATGTTGTACATTCAATGTGTAAAGATCTAGAGCATCAATTATGTGTATCGTTGCCTTGGCCTGGCGTGTACTGGATGACACGCCACTTTGTCTGATTTCAAACCGGGATGAGTTTTATCAGCGTCCGACAGCCGCCCTGCATGCCTGGCAAAATAGCCCAATTATTGCAGGTCAGGATCTGCAGTCTGGTGGTACCTGGATGGGTATAACTACTTCAGGACGATGGGCAGTGATTACCAATTTCAGGGATGGTAATGACAAGAATAACTACCCAACTTCACGTGGACATATCATTCAGCATTTTCTGGAATCTGAATTGACACCTATCCGGTTTGCTCAAGAACTAGAAAAACGTCAATGTGATTATGCTGGCTTTAACCTGTTTGTCGGCGATCGAGAGCAGGCGGTCTATATGAGCAACCGTGGTGAAGCACCGCAAGTGTTGGCGCACGGTGTATATGTGGTATCCAATGGCTTGCTGACTGAGCATTGGGAAAAAACCCGTCACTTACGTAAGCGTTTTACCCAGGAATTCCTGCCCATGATGCAGCATCCAGATATACCTGAGTCGGATCTTTATTATGCCGTCTGGGATATTCTGGAAGATGAACGCAAGATCATTCCGGAGTTGTTGCCGAAGACCGGGATTTCACATGAACTGGAACAGTTGTTGTCTTCAACCTTTATTCAAAGTCCAGTGTATGGCACGCGCTGTTCTAATTTCCTGCGAATGAAAACCGATGAATGGCAGTGGCTGGAAAAATCCCAGCAGGGTGAAACAGCAGGACAGATCGTTGAACAAGTTATTCCGATTATTAGCTAAATAACAATATTGGCGATGATGTTTATAAAGATATCAGTTTAAACAACATTCTTCTGAGTATATAGAGATATGCTAGGATAAAGCCTGTCTACTCCTCCTGACTTTATCTTCTTTATGGCACTGCTCCTACCACTTATCTCATTTCTGATTGGATTCTGGGGCATCCATTATTTAAAGCCGGTTCGTCCATTTATGGCCGCTTTACTGGCTCGTCTGCTGATCCCGTTAATTATAATTTACAACATGGTGTTCTATAAGCAGGGTAGCTTGTGGCTGATTGGCTTTAGTATCTTTAGCTCGCTGTTTCTGTTCGGCCTGTTCTATTTTTTCTCCAAAGATAAATTACGTGCACTATGTTTTAGTTATTTGAATGGTGTCTGGCTGGGATTTCCTTTTGCCTTGGCGTTATTTGGTCCTGATGCTTTAAATACCATTGTTGCCTTATATATCGGCGGTTCTTTATTTGGAAATGTCAGTGCAGTTGTAGCAGTGAGTGTTGAAAAGCAGACACCGCAATTCATTATTAAAAATATGCTGAAGTCTCCACCGGTGATTGCACTAACGGTTGCAGCAGTTTTATCGTTTTGGGATTTTAGTGCTTATGAATCGCATCCAGTGATTCAGTGGGGCTATGCCGTGAACAAGTTTCTGGTGACCTTTGCTGGCATGTGTATTCTAGGCATGTGGCTCCGTCATGTCCGGATTCAGCTGAGTGATTTGACCCGTAGTTTAATATTGATTAGTGGTCGCTTTATTCTGTCTTTAGGACTGGCAGCAGGTGCTTATTTCTTATTGCCAATTCAGCATCAAATACTAACTTATGCTGTTTTAATGATGTACTTCCTGCTTCCACCAGCAGCCAATATTGTGGCACTGGAAACCCATTATCAAGGCACAGGTTATTCAGCGAAATATATTGCTTCAGGAACGATTGCCAGTGCGATCTTGATCGGCGTATATGGAGTGGTGGTGCATGCGTTGGTGCCGGGTTTATAAAAATATCAGAAAAGTCCTTTTCCCCGAGAGAGAATAAGATGCATTTTAAATCCCTTACCCCAGCCCTCTCCCAACGGGAGAGGGAGCCATGAGAGATGAAACTTACTTTTCCAGACTCGCTTTAAATAGCTGCATTGCCTGACCACGGTGACTAATTCTATTTTTTTCTTCCTTGCTCATTTCCGCACTCGCAATACCCAGTTCAGGTAACCAGAACAGCGGATCATAGCCAAAGCCATTTTCACCACGGGCTGCTTCCAAGATCTCACCTTTCCAGATGCCCTGGAAGATTTGTGGTAATGGGTCTTCGGCATGTTGAACTAAGGCCAGTACACACACAAACATGCCTTCAATCGGTTCACCGTCGTTACGCAGTGGTTTCAGGTCAGCCAGTAATTTTTCATTGTTCGCTGCATCATCACCATGTTCACCCGCATAACGTGCAGAGTAAATCCCAGGTGCACCGCCCAGAACTGGTACACAAATCCCTGAATCATCAGCAATCGCAGGTTTGTCAGAAATACGTGAGGCATGACGCGCCTTGATAATGGCATTTTCAACAAAGCTCAAACCATCTTCAATTGCGTCTTCAATATGCAGCTTACCTTGAGGAATAACTTCAACTGGAAGTTTGAGTTCTGCAAACATCTTTTCAAATTCTGCAATCTTGCCTTTATTATTACTTGCCAGTACCAGTGTGCCTTGGGATAACCAGTCAGTTGCAGCCATGTTAAAACTCATTATTAGATAAAGAATGGGCACTATTTTAGCAATGGATGAAGAATTTGCGGCAATAAAAAAGCACCCGAAGGTGCTATTTATACCATTCAGCTTATTGTGCCTGAATCCATCTGTCAGCACGATCACGTGCCTGACGGATCTGTTCCTGGGTCAAGTTGGCTGCCAATGCAGTTTTCTTGCCTTCAGATAAAGTAATCACTTTATTGTCCAGCATGCCGTCACGGGTAGAGAGTTCATACCACTGGTAAGCACCCATATAGTTTTTCTTTTTCTCTTCCATCATCGCCAGGTTAAAGCTGGCACGATTATCACCACGGCTGGCTGCTTTTTCAAAGTACTGGCGAGCCAGCGTTTCATCTTTCTTGGTGCCAATACCATCTGCCAGCATACGGCCTACATTCAATTGAGCAACTGCCAGACCTTGATCGGCTGCTGCTTTATACCAGGCAAAAGCCTGACGTTCATCTTTCTGAATGTCTTTACCATACTGGTATTTGGTTGCTAAATAGAATTGTGCACCTGGCTGTCCTGCCTTCGCTGCCTTAATCAGGCTATTAATGTCCATGATAGAATATTGTGCGGCCTGACTTGCGACAGAAGGCGTTGGAGCAACATAGTCTGCTTGGGCCTGAAAGCTAAAAAGTCCAGCCAGTAGCGTCGTACTTAGTAATAATTTTTTCATAGAGCGCTCACTCGATAAATTGCGACTTCACCAAACAGATTAGGGAGGTGCTTGCTGAGCATGCTGCCTTGTTGATTCCCATTCACAGCGAGTCGGTTAATAATTTTGATGTTATTTTCCGCGCAAAGTGCTTCAAAGTCACGGAAAGTACATAAGTGGATGTTCGGTGTGTTATACCACATATAGGGTAAAGCTTCCGAAACAGGCATTTTCCCTTTTAGTGCCAGGAAAGAACGAGTCTTCCAGTGCGCAAAGTTCGGGAAAGTAATAATCGCCTGTTTACCCACTCGCACCATATCACGCAATAAAACGTCTGGTGCATCTACAGCTTGCAAAGCCTGTGCCATGACAACATAGTCAAAAGACTGGTCTGCAAAACGACTTAATCCCAGATTTAAGTCTTGCTGGATGATATTTAACCCACGACTGACTGCAATTGCAATCTTTTCCTGATCAATTTCTAATCCGTATGCACGAATATTGTGCTTTTTGCTCATATGAGCCAGTAATTCACCGTCACCACAGCCCAGGTCAAGGACGCGTGAACCCGGTTTAATCCAACGTTCTGCCAGTTGTTGATCAATACGCATTACACAGCCTCCTTCGGGGTTGATTTTAACAGTTCTTCACCACCCAGGAAGGCACGCAATGACTTCACATACAGTGGAATCGGGAACAGGAAGGAGTCATGGCCTTGCTCAGCATCAATATCCAGATAGCTGACAGGCTTATTATTGGTAATTAAGGCGTCTACGATTTCAACAGAACGTGAAGGTGAGAACCGCCAGTCAGTTGTGAAAGAGACCACCAGGAATTTACATTTGGTTTGGGCCATTGCCTTTACCAATGACTGTTGATATTCACGTGAAGGATCAAAGTAATCCAGTGCCTTGGTCATAATCAGGTAAGTATTGGCATCAAAGTTCCGGCTAAATTGTTCACCTTGATAGCGCAAATAGCTTTCGACCTGGAACTCCACATCGAAACCATACATAAATTTACCGGATTTTAAATCACGACCAAATTTCTGCTTCATGGCTTCTTCAGACAGGTAGGTGATATGACCGACCATACGTGCCAGAATCAGACCACGTTTTGGATAGCTATCATGTTCCAGATAACGGCCATTATGGAAATCCGGATCTGACAGAATTGACTGACGTGCGACTTCATTAAAGGCAATGTTCTGTGCAGATAATTTAGGTGCGCTGGCAATAATCACACATTTTTGCAGACGATCTGGATAATCCACCGACCATTGTAATGCCTGCATACCGCCTAATGAACCACCGATGACGGAATACCACACATCAATACCGAGACGGTCAGACAGCATGGCTTGGGTTTTTACCCAGTCACGTACAGTCACTAGAGGAAAATCAGGACCGTAAGGGCGGTTGTCATTTTCAGGGTTCGGAGAAGTTGGACCTGTTGAACCACTACAGCCACCAATATTATTCAGGGCAACCACAAAAAATTTATTGGTATCAATTGCCTTGTTTGGACCAATACAGGCATCCCACCAGCCTGGTTTTTTATCATCTTCATGATGATAGCCAGCAGCATGATGATGACCGGAAAGCGCATGGCAAATCAGAATGGCATTGGACTTATCGGCATTGAGTTCGCCATAAGTTTCAACCATCAGTTCAAAACGGGGGAGGATGCGACCGCATTCAAGCTCTAACGGCTGTTCGAATTGGAACTTTTGTGGGACAACAAGGCCCACTGAGTCAGCTGGAAAAGACACGGGAATGATTCGCCTTAAATCTTTAGTATGAATAAATAAAAGGATACCATTTGCAGGTATCCTTCTAAAGTCTTTTTAGTGCTATGAATTATCGCTAATTCTAATACCGTGTCTAGACGGCAGCAGCAATCACCTGTTCAGTGCTTAACACACCCTGGTCAATCAGGCGGTTGGTACATGCGATAATCGCTTCAATTGAAGAGGTCACAATGTTGTCGTGGACACCAGCACCAAAGGCGGATTTACCGGTACCTTTCACTTGAAGTTCAACCAATGCCAAGGCTTTGGCATGTGCACCAGAACTGATGCTACGTTCTTCATAGTTCAACACGTCAATTGGCAATTGTAATGCATCCAAAATCGCAGAGATTGGACCGTTACCTTCACCACGTAAGCGCTGAGTTTCACCATTGACTTCAACATCTAGCTCAATCACCTGGTTGCCATTTTCATCTGACAATTTATAGTTCTTGGCAGCGTAATGTGCATCTTTGGCATCAACATAGGTGTCTTTAAACAATGTCCAGATCGCTTGTGCTGAAATCTCAGTACCGTCTTCATCGGTTTTTTGCTGCACGATTTGCGAGAATTCGATCTGTAAACGACGTGGCAAGGTCACGTTGTAGTTCGATTCTAACAAGTAAGCGATACCACCTTTACCAGACTGTGAGTTCACGCGAATCACGGCGTCGTAGTCACGGCCCAAGTCTTTTGGGTCGATTGGCAAGTACGGCATATCCCAGATTTCTTGGTTTTTCTGGAATTCGAAACCTTTTTTGATTGCATCCTGGTGTGAACCAGAGAAGGCAGTGAAGACCAAGTCACCCGCATATGGATGACGTGGGTGTACAGGCAAACCGGTACATTCTTCAACAGTCGCAATGATTTCGTTGATGTTGGAGAAATCTAATTCTGGTGCAACACCCTGGGTATACATGTTCAAGGCAATTGCCGCTACGTCCACGTTACCGGTACGTTCACCATTACCGAATACACAACCTTCGACACGGTCAGCACCGGCCATAATTGCTAATTCAGACGCTGCGATCCCACAGCCACGGTCATTATGGCAGTGAACTGAAATGATCACGCCGTCACGACGCTCGATGTTACGGTGCATCCATTCCACCTGATCGGCATATACGTTTGGTGTAGAGACTTCGACAGTGGCTGGCAAGTTCAAGATCACTTTGTTTTCTGGAGATGCTTCCCAGATTTCAGTCACAGCGTCGCAGACATCTTTCGCGACTTCTAATTCGGTTGCAGAGAAACATTCAGGACTGTACTGGAAGACAAATTCAGTTTCAGGCTGTTTTGCTGCGTATTCTTTTACTTTTTGCGCTGCATTGATCGCTAACTGTTTTGCACCTTCAACGTCTACGTTCAACACTTTTTGACGGAAGGTTGGAGAGTTAGAGTTGTAGATATGCACGATTGCGCGTTTCGCACCTTGTAAAGATTCAAAAGTACGTGCAATCAAATGATCACGTGCCTGAACCAATACTTCGATGTAGACGTCATCCGGAATATGACCTTCTTCAATCAATTTACGAGTGAAGTCGAAATCAATTTGAGAGGCAGACGGGAAGCCGATTTCAATATGTTTGAAACCGATTTTTACCAACATCTGGAACATTTTGAACTTCTGCTCAATGTTCATTGGCTCAAAGATCGCCTGGTTACCATCACGCAGGTCAGTACTCATCCAGATTGGCGCTTTAGTGATTTCATTGTTCGGCCATTGACGGTCTGGTAAGTCCACACGTTGATACATGCGACGGTATTTTTTACTTGGATCAGCCAACATCATGAGAGAGCTCCTTAGGTAGCCTGGCAGACTCGCTTGGTGCAGCAGTTGCTCAGTCTACAGTATAGATTTTGTCTATATATTCGTTTACAGGCAGGTGTGGATAAATAAGATCAATCCTGTATTTTTTAAAGTCTTGATCATCAGGATCGACCAGACACCTGCATGGTGAACCTATAAGATTAATTTTAGTCCAGAAAAGGTGAAAAGTTTTTGCTTTTTCTATGGATTTTAGTCGTATCTTAAAAAAGATTTTCTTATAAAGTTGTTAATTGGAAAAATATTTCTCTAATCTATTTTAATCTTGTTGGATTTTCCTGTAATTAAGCGATAAAGCTAAAATATTTCTTTATATAATAGCTTTGTTAGAAGTTCTTAAGCAATGCGTACATGAAATCTTTCATATCGAAAAATAAAGGCTAGTTTGATGGATTTAGACTAGCCTTTAATATCATGAAGATTGCTCAGATCAGTATTTAAAATGCAGGCCTAAAACACCACTGATGCCTTCTGCTTCAGTGGCATAGTGGGAAGAATAGGCTTTGGTAAAATAACGTGTGTCGGACAGGTTATTCACATTTAGCTGTAGATCTACATTTGAATTGACCTGATAACGCGCCATGGCATCGTAACGGACATAACCTGGCACGAATTTGATATTGGTAGCATTGCCATACACCTTGTCCATTGCCACCGCACCGGCACCCAGTGTCAGCTGAGGCATGACCTGATAGGTTGTCCACAAGGTTGCACTGTTTTCTGCTACGTTCTGCACCTGATTACCATCATTAGTAGCAGTACCATCGTCAACAATTTCACTGTCCAGATAAGTGTAGCCTGCAGAAATTGCCCACTTGTCAGTGACATTTCCATTGATACCTAGCTCAATTCCATTAACACAAGTCTCTCCAATATTACGGGTAGTACCATCAGCATCGGTTGAACGGGTATTGGTTTTTTCAGTACGGAAAATGGCGGCGGTCAAATTGAGTTTGTCTTCCAGAATGTCCCATTTAGTCCCCAGTTCCATGGTACGGACTTTTTCCGGTTTTAAATTTTCAATAGCTACAGTAATACTTTCGGAACCATCACCGCCATCGATGCCAACCGGATTTGAGGAAGTGGCATAGCTGATATAAATACTGCCATTTTCTCTTGGCTTAAAGACCAGACTGGCCTGATAGTTAATAAAGTCATCTTCATTTTCAAGGGTGAGCTGATCACCTGGAACGGCTGTAATTGGCGTATTGTTAGCGCCTGTCACCGCATTATTGAATCGTCCATAGGTCAAGATTTGCTGGGTCTTATAGTCATCCCAGCGCACACCCAGATCCACAATCCATTGCGGATGCAGTTCGATGCTGTCCAGGAAGTAGATCGATTTGGATTTGGTCTCAATATGATAACTGTCTGCACCATCCGTACTAATCGTTCCCGTCCAGGGACTCCGGTCAGGGTTATCAACAGAAGTACACCAACCTAAGACAATATTGGCAGGAGTACCACAGGCTGCATAGGAACTGCCAGTCGCATTCAGACCGTTAATAATATATTGGGTACGCTCAGTATCCTGATCCGAATATTCTGCACCCAGATTAAAGCTATGCTGGATGATACCGGTGTTGAATTTACCGGTTAAAGCCAGCAAATCAGTAAAGGTATCGGTATCTGCGATACGTGAATTGGCCCGAGCCCAGACATTACCATTTAAAATGAAGTTTCCGCGTGAATCGTCAGGATTGGTCCATAGGTAGTCATTTTTAGAACGGTTAAATACCGCAGTATTGCTAAAGGTTAAATTGTCATTTAGATCATGTTCCAGCTTGAGGGTGCCAATCTGGTTTTCCTGTTTCTGGAAATCACGATCTTTCCAGCCATAATACTGCCCTTGTTTAACGTTGATCGGTTTACCATTGCCATTTAATGGCCGGTTATCAGGGTTATTTCCAGTAGGCGCCCCAAACGGATTGTTATAGGGAATGCCTGAGTCTGGAATATCATCAGTTTTTAGATAGTAATAACTCAAAGTACCACGCGTTGCATTGTCCAGACCAAAACTGAAGCTAGGTGCAATACCCGCACGTTTATATTCCGCACCGTCATGCTGTCCCGCTTTTTCATTCTGATGGCCCATGACAGCTATACGAGCTGCCATACCATTATCAAAGTCCTCGTTAGCGTCTAAAGTGATACGTGCATACATATCTGTGCCACCTGCAATGGAGCCTTCCAGCGCATCTCCCTGTTTCGCCACTTTTGAAATCAGGTTAATACTGCCGCCAGTAGTACCAGCGCCGCCCATGGCAGAGGCAGAACCTTTGGTAACTTCGACCTGCTCAACGGCAAACATTTCCCGGTTTTGTGAAGTCGAATTCCGTACACCATCCACATACATCGAACTTTCCGAGTTATAACCCCGAATAAAAGGTCGATCCCCATTTGGATTACCACCTTCTCCCGCGCCTAGGGTAATCCCCGGCACAGTACGCAAAGCATCTGCCAAGGTCGTAACCTGCGTATCTTCAATCAGTTGCTGAGGGATCACAACCACAGATTTCGGGGTATCCAGGAGAGGGGCAACAAATTTGCTATTTGCCGACTGATCGATTTTTAAACCTGGCACAGATTCCATTTGCACTTCCTGACGGATGGTTTCAAGCTGCACCACGTTTTCTTGGGCAATTGCATGTGCGGATGCAAGAGAAAGGGAAGAAATGATTGCTGAAGAAACGATTTTTTTACGAAATTTTATCTGGCTCATCATAGTTCTTTTTTATTTTTAAGTTTGGATTCGCAAATAATAATTATTATTGTTATCGTTGCTATCCTTTCTAAATTGATATTGGCGATGACTAAAATTTAATCAATTTTAAAAATAGATGAAAGGGTTAGAGGGTGGAGGGTTAACTCTATGTTTTTGCTATAAATTGATAAAATATGGGTCTAGTTTAGTTTTAATTGATAATAATTATCGAGATATAAAATATTAGGACTTACGCACTGTTATTTATAGACTCTCTGTGGTAGCAGATGATT
>NZ_QMBM01000001.1:2050851-2059750 GCF_003289665.1 Acinetobacter sp. SM1B | reverse complement strand
TTTATAAAGTATTTTAATACTTTTTTGAATCTGTCAATGCGTAAGTCCTAAATATTTAAGATGGTCTTAAATAATAGTTCAAGAAGTAGAACATAGCACTTCCGACTTCTTGAAACTTCATCTTTATTTTCAAATAAATATCATCATTCAATTCTATTCAACACACAGCCCGGCTGAATTTCAGCTACTGTGGCTGTTCCCATTAGCGCCATGGTGATTTCAAATTCTTCTTTAAGGATTTTGATCACATGCGCTACGCCCAAAGCTCCGGCAGTCGCCAGACCATAAATATAAGGACGGCCAATCAGGACAGCAGAAGCACCTAAGGCAATAGCCTTGAATACATCCGATCCACGACGGATGCCACCATCATAGAGCAGAGGAAAATCTGCTGGCACCACCTTTTTAATCAGTTGCAAGGCAATGAGAGGAGAAATGCAGGTATCCAGCACACGACCGCCATGATTGGAAATGATCAGGCCTTTTACGCCATGTTGAATCGCCAGCTGGGCATCCTGAGGATGCACAATGCCTTTCAGAATCACAGGTAAGTGAGTCTGCTGTACCATCCAGGCAATATCTTCCCAAGTTGGAGCAATTTTCATTAGTCCGTTAAAGACAGGATGATCACCTTCCTTTAATTCTGGAAGGGGAATATGAGTAGGCGTATGCGGATGTTGCATGCCTTCCGGTAAATGAAAAAACGCACGACGTTCACGATCGCGGATGCCAGTATGCGGTGAATCTACCGTAATCACCAGCGCCGTATAATTATGCGCTTCAGCCATTTTGACCAAAGCTAGAGATTTTTCCCGATTCCCTTGCCAGTAAAGCTGAAACCATTTGCGTGGATTGTCCTGTTTCAATGCGCGCATGTCAGTATTCGTAAAAGTACTGAGAATCATATTGCTGCCCATCACTTCTGCCGCAAGTGCAGAAGCGGCTTCGGCTTCAGGATGAAACTGCTGCTGATGTCCAATCGGTGCCAGAAAAATTGGATGCGGAAATTTTTGTCCGAACATTTCAAGTTCAGTACTGCCTTGGGTCAGATCTTTCAGCATACGCGGCAGAAGCTGAATATCCTGAAATTGCTGTAAATTGTCCCGGACACTGACTTCATCCATGGAGCCACCTTGCAGATAGTTCCAGACCATACTGGAGAGATGTTTTTCTGCTTCGACCTCATAATCGGCGATGGTTTGTAGGTAGGCCGGGATCTGGGTTAATGGCGCCATTGGTTCACGTGACATTATAAATCACCCCATTGACGAATCAGGTTGTGATAATGATGGGTCAGTTGTAGGACTTCTTCAGTATCGCCAATCTGCTGGCGTAGTTTGATAATGGTCATGTCCAGATCAAACAACATACTGCGTTTAGCATCTTCACGGATCATACTTTGAATCCAGGTTACGGCAGCAATACGTTTGCCTTGAGTTACTGGTTCAACCCGATGCAGGCTGGTCGATGGGTAAACAATCACATCACCCGCATCCAGCTTGACTTCATGGCAGCCATACTGGTCTTCAACGACCAGCTCACCACCTTCATATTCATCGATTTCAGATAAGAATAAAGTTAGTGACACATCGGTACGAATGGCCTGTCCGAGTAGAGGAGAGTAATGAATGGCATTATCGACATGATTGCCATAGGTGCCAGAATCCTGATAGCAGTTAAACAGGGGCGGCAGGATATGTTTCGGTAGGGCAGCAGAAGTAATTAAATGATGACTTTTAAGCGCTTGTAAAATGATAGGGCTAATCTGCTGATACAGGACAGAAGAAGAATCCAGCTGCAGGTTCTTTTTGATTTTCTGTGCCTGACTCCCGGCGCTGAGTTGCCCATTCATCCAGTGTTCTGAACGATCTAGTTGTTGTCTCAGTTCGGCAACTTGTACTTTGCTTAATACTGCCGGGATATGTAACATCATTTTAAAAGCATTCCTGCAATTGAAAATATCGTGCATTCAAGAGAATACACGATATTGATAGATAGAGATAAAAGCTGAATTAAAATTTATAGTTCAGGGTTAAAGCTGCTGAACGTGGTTGACCCAAGATCACACGACCACCTCCATTATTCAGCGTGCTGATGTACTCTTTATCTGCCAGATTATAAACATTCAGGTTTAAAGAAGTCTGGTCATTAAAGGTATAACCGGCCATGGCATCAAACACCACATAGCTTGGAATGCTTGGCATATTCGCTGCTGCAGTACTGTCGGTAATCACACGTTTTTGCTCATCCACATAACGTGCCCCCAAGCCTAGTTTTAAACCGGCAATGTTATAGGTTGTCCATAAAGAAGCGGTCCATTCAGGTGACCAGCGTACACTATTGGTCTGGGTCACTACACCCGTGTTGGAATTGACACTGAACTGGGCTTTTTGCTCGGTTTTCATATGGGCTACACCTGCTGAAATATTCCAGGCATCGGTAATTTTACCGACAGCACCCAATTCGATTCCTTTAACTGTAGTCTTACCTTCCTGAACAGACTCGCGGGTAATCGGATCTTGGGTAAACTGGTTTTCATTTTCGGTGTGGTATGCGGCAGCATTTAAAGCCAGATCGCCATCCAGCAGATCCCATTTGGTGCCAATTTCATAATGATGAGTTTCTTGAGGATCTGCAGCCGAGCTGTTAATTCCTGTGGTTGAAAGGCTAAAGTTACTGCTACCCGGCGGTGTCAGGGATTTGGCATAAGATGTATAGACACTGCTGTAGGCAGTTGGCTTATATAAACCACCGAGCTTCCAGCTGAATAAAGTGTCATGGGCTTTTAAATCTGTTTTTGTTTCAGTCACTGCTAGTGTCGTACTGTCGGTTGAATAACCCAGTGCATCGTAATTGGTATCGTAATAATCGACACGGACGCCACCATTGAGTTGAAAACGTTCACCAAACTTGAGCGTATCAAAGAGATAAGCCGCCGCCGTCTGGGTTTCACCATCCGAATAAGCACCCGTATACACAGGATCAGGCAGATTCTGGTGACGGTCAGGATGGTATAGATTCGCGGGTGGCGTACTGTTAGTAGGCTGCCCTGGCATTTGTGTGGCCAGTGTTCTGGAATGTTGCTGCTCTTTTAAGAGTTCTACGCCAGCGACCACATCATGCTCCACTGAACCGGTTTTGACATTCCAGTTCACCGTGCTCTGATTAGCCAGAATTTTATTTTCCTGATCGACACCCTGGCGTGAACGGCTTACAGTCCAGTCTTGAGGATTGGTAGAGTCATTTCTTGAAAGACTATTAATCCCCGTCAAAGTACGCTGCATATGGGTATTGCCCAGACGGGTAATATTGGTAAATTTCAGATTTTCAGCCCAGTCACTTTCGATTTTGGCTGTAAACATGTCAGCATCAATATCTTCATGGTCATCTGCGTGACCATAATAATTTTCACGATCTACTTTAGCTGCATTGGCAATCAGCGGGTCTGCATTCCAGAAACCTTTCATGCCAATAGTCGGAATACCGCCATCCGGGATATTACGCTGACGAATATGTTGTGAGTAAAGATATAAACGAGTATCACTATCCAGGCCAAAGGCAATGGAAGGAGCAATAGCCCAACCTTTATTTTCGATATAATCGCGTCCTTCCACACCGCCATCTTGTCCCATCGCATTCAGGCGAATGGCGATGCTGTCATTAATGACCTGATTAATGTCGGTAGCAAGGCGTGTATGTTCTGCCGTGTTATAGGTTGCAGACACTTCACGGCTGTTTTCCAGATGAGGCAGCTTGCTGACCAGATTCACATAACCGGATGCTGTACCACGTCCACCTTCGGCACCCGCAGGGCCTTTTACGACTTCTACCTGTTCCAGGTTAAATACATCACGACTCACAGCGCCGAGGTCACGAATGCCATCCAGATAGGTAGAGCTTTGAGTTGAAAAGCCGCGCATCTGGAAGGCATCGCCAGCACTGGTATTGCCATTTTCACCCAGTTGCAGGGTAATTCCTGGTGTATTACGCAGAGCTTCAACCAAGGTAGTCGCACCTTGTTCTTTTAATAAATTTTTGTTGATAATCGAAACAGTTTGTGGCGTATCTACCAAAGCTTGGCTAGATTTAACAGAGCTTAATTGATCTACTTTATATTCACTTACAGTTTTGTTTTTAACCGTAATTTCTGGAAGCTGAATAACTCCTTCCTTGGTGGTGTTATCCGCATGAGTGATCAGTGGCAAAGTTGCAGCAAGTGCGACCAATGAAGTCTTGTAATGATGTTTTCGGCTTTTGATATGCGCCATGTGACAGAATTCCTGAATTGAATAATATTTCCCTTACCACCTTGATATGCTCGAGTTCATCAAATAGCAGCAACTATGGAGTTATTGTTATGGTCCTTAACAATTTTGCGAATTGTAGTGATAATAATTATCATTAACAATATTCAATTAAGTCATTCTTATGAATTTATGGATGAAATTACTGTTTAATATTCAAACTTTAATCTGGGATTTCTATTAAGAAAAATTTCAAAATAAACTTATTTTTCAGTTTTTTACCTAAGATTAAAAAAATGTAATTATTTTCTATTTAAAGCTTTTTATCAAAAGGTGCGTAAATAGAACTAAATCTAGATTTAAAGTTTTATATCTTTCAGAAAATAAAAATAGCCTCACGAATGAGGCTATTTTTTGATGAGGGAAGAAGCTAAAACTTAGTATTTAAAGTTCAGAGAAAGAACTGCGTTACGGCCTTCTGCTTCAGTTGCATAGTGAGATGCATAAGCTTTAGTGAAATAACGTTCATCAGTCAGATTGTTTACATTCAACTGCAGGTCAACATTTTGATTCACGTTATAACGCGCCATTGCATCGTAGCGAACATAACCTGGAACGTATCTGGTGTTGTCGGCATTACCGTAAACTTTATCCATGGCAACTGCACCCGCACCAACTGTGAAAGCAGGGGTTAGATCATAAGTCGTCCAAAGAGTTGCAGAATTTTTCGCAACATTCTGAACCTGGTTACCATCATTGGTACCTGCACCATCATCGACAATTTCACTGTCTAGATAAGTATAACCAGCAGATACAGCCCATTTGTCAGTGATATTGCCGTTCGCTCCAAGTTCAAAACCGTCCACACGTGTTTCACCAATATTACGGGTAAAACCGTCGGTATCAGTAGCGCGAGTATTGGTTTTTTCAGTACGGAAAATAGCAGCCGTTAGATTTAATTTATCATTAAATAAATCCCACTTTGTGCCAAGTTCCATGGTGCGAACTTCCTCAGGTTTAAGGTTGTTCATGGCCTGAGCTTGTGCTTCAGTGGTATTACGTCCAGGTACAGAAAGTCCTTCTGAACCATCAGCAGCGTCTACACCCACTGGGTTGGCAGAAGTTGCATAGCTTGCATAAATACTGCCATTCTCAGTTGGCTTAAATGTTAGACCTGCCTGGTAATTAAAGAAATCATCATTAGTACCAAATTTTGTTCCAGCTGGAATTAAACTACTGCCAGAGCCTGACTCTTTGTTGTAGACCTGCTCAGTATCAAATTTATCCCAACGCACACCAAGATCTAACAGCCATTGAGGGTTAATCTCAATGTTATCTAAGAAATACACCGATGTATTTTTAGTGGTTGTAGTAGAAATTGCACGATTTGCAGAAGTTGAACCTAACCAGGGATCATTTGAGTTCGGGTTATCAGCACTCGTACACCAATAATTTGAGGTAGCATTGGTAAATGTATTACATGCTTTGCTTCCACTAAGGTTAGCCGGAAGAGTAGAGCTTGCCGCCTGCCCTAAATCTGTAAGTAAATAATTTCCTTTGTCAGATTCTTGCTTAGAATATTCAGTGCCTACATTAAAACTATGCTTTAGTGTACCCGTATTAAATTTACCGGTTAATGAAAGCTGATCGCTAAATGTATCTGTGTCAGTAATACGGGTATTTGCACGACGAACCACTTGTCCATTGGCAATATTTAATTTGGAATCATCTGGCTGAGTCCAGACATAATCATTTTTAGATCGACCATAAACAACCGTGTTACTAATGGTTAGATCATCTGTTAAATCGTGCTCTAACTTTAAAGTACCAATCTGGTTTTCCTGTTTCTGGAAGTCACGATCCAGCCAACCATAATAAATATCTTGTTTAGCATTGAGTGGTTTGCCTACAGCAGTTTGAGTTGCTGAATTCCAGTAAGGCACACCAGAATCTGGTGTATCATCAGATTTTAAGTAGTAATAGCTTAAAGTCCCACGAGTAGGGGTATCTAGACCAAAACTAATACTTGGCGCAATACCGGCACGTTTATATTCAGCACCGTCTTTTTGACCTGCTTTTTCGTTTTGATGCCCCATGATAGCCACACGCGCTGCAACACCGTTACCAAAATCTTTATTACCATCTAAGGTAATACGTGCGTAGCTGTCCGTGCCTCCAGCAACAGAACCTTCTAAAGAATCCCCTGCTTTGGCAACTTTAGAAATCATGTTAATGCTACCACCAGTGGTCCCTGCACCGCCCATAGCAGAAGCCGAACCTTTGGTGACTTCAACCTGCTCAACGGCAAACATTTCACGGTTTTGCGAAGTTGCACTACGAACTCCATCTACATACATTGAGCTTTCAGAGTTATAACCACGGATAAATGGACGATCACCATTCGGGTTGCCACCTTCACCGGCACCAAGGGTAATACCTGGTACAGTACGTAAAGCGTCAGCAAGAGTAGTAACTTGAGTATCCTCAATCAGTTGTTTAGAAATTACTGATACAGATTTAGGTGTATCCAGTAAGGGTGCAACAAATTTCTTATTTGCGGAATTATCTACTTTTAAACTTGGTGTCTGTCCAGCTTTAACTTCTTGATGAATAGTTTCGAGCTTGACCACATTTTCATCAGCCACAGCATTTACAGTTACAATCGAGAGGGAAGAGGCAATCGCCGATGAAACGAGTTTTTTACGTGATTTGATAAACGACATGTGGGAACCCGAAAAAAGCATAAAATTTATGTATGCGAATAATAATAATTCTTATTTAAATTAAGAATTACTTGTAGATAGTAAATAGCGATTTAAATAATTTTATTAATTGGTTTGATCAATGTTATAGTGTATCAAAATGTTTCTAAGTTAATGTATTTAAAATAAATCTGATTAATAGATTATTATCTTTACTTTTATTGAGATTATTAGAGTTCAAGAATTTTGAAGAAAAGATAAAGAAAAGTTTACTAAAAGTCCTATAAAAATCCATAAATGCAGAAGAATGGGATGATCTGTCCAGTTTGAGTAATCAATATATCTATTCTTATTTGAGGGAAGGGATATTTAATCAAAGAAAAATGAATTTGACTGAATAAATTTGATTATTACAGCATCAATAAAGACGATTAAAGTATTGTGTTTTGTATATCTGCAAATGTTGTCATATAATGTGGCACATTTTTATAAACCTGTTATTACCAAATATATAGAGGAAGCCATGCAAGTAACTTCTGAAGCGGTTTCGGGCGTTGCCCGTCGTTTAAATGTTTCTGTACCGACGAGCCGAATTAATGAGCAATTTGAAGCTCGTTTAAAACGCACTGCTAAAACTGCGAAGATCAACGGCTTCCGTCCTGGTAAAGTGCCTTTGAACGTTATTCGTCGTGAATACGGCGCTGGTATTTACCAAGAAGTTGTTAACGACATCATTCGCGATACAGTTTTTGAAGCAATCCAACAAGAGAAAATCAACGCTGTTGGTATGCCAAACATCGAAAAAACTGAAATGAAAGATGATGCTTTAGTTTATGAAGCAACTGTTGAAGTTTACCCAGAAGTTGAAGTGAATTTTGAAGGCCTTGAAGTTGAGCGCAACGAAGCTGAAGTAAACGACAAAGACGTTGAAAAGATGATCGAAAATCTTCAAAAACAACGTGCTGCTTGGGCTGAAACTAAAGGAATGGCGAAAAAAGACATGCAAGTAACTTTCGATTTCGAAGGTTCAGTTGATGGCGAAAAATTTGAAGGCGGTTCTGCAGAAGACTTTAAACTTGTTTTAGGTTCTGGTCGTATGATCCCTGGCTTCGAAGATGGCATCATCGGCATGAAGAAAGGCGAAGAGAAAGTTATCGATGTAACTTTCCCAGAAGACTACCAAGCTGAAAACCTTGCTGGTAAACAAGCTCAATTCAAAATCACTGTGAAACTTGTTGAAAAACAAAAACTTCCAGAGATTGATGCTGAATTCCTGAAAATTTTCGGTTTAACTGAAGAAGAAGGCGTTGAAAAACTGAAAGCTGACGTTCGTAAAAACATGGAACGTGAAGTGAAAAACGGTCTTCGCAACCAGGTGAAAGGCGCAACTTTTGATGCACTTGTAGCTGCAAACGAAGTTGAAATTCCAGCTTCAATGCTTGCTCAAGAAGTTGACCGTCAACGTCAACAAATGATCCAGCAGTTCACTCAACAGTTTGGTGCCCAAGGCGCGAAAGCATTTGATTCAAGCATGCTTCCAGATGAATTGTTCAAAGAACAAGCTGAAAAATCAGTGAAACTTGGCGTATTGGTAAGTAAAGTACTTGCTGACGCCAAAATCGAAGTTGATCAAGCACGTGTAGAAGCTTACATCGAAGACATGGCTTCTTCTTATGAAGATCCTGCTGAAGTGATTGAATACTTTAAAAACGACAAGCAACAACGTGCTCAAATCGAAGCAGTTGTTCTCGAAGACCAAGTTGTTGATCACATCCTAGCTGCTGCTAAAGTGACTGACACTAAGGTTAGCTATGAAGACCTATTAAAAGCTCAGCAAGCTCGCCAACAAGGCTAAGTTTAGCTGGTCACAAAAAAGGCGCTTTAAGCGCCTTTTTTTAATACTTTAGGACTTACGCACTGTTATTTATAGACTCTCTGTGGTAGCAGATGATT
>NZ_QMBM01000001.1:2018424-2050751 GCF_003289665.1 Acinetobacter sp. SM1B | reverse complement strand
GAGCGTCTAGCAGTAGGAATCACCCTCCTTTAGGTGGGTGAGGATGTCAAAGCAAAGCCAAACAGATTAGAAAAATTGTGCAGCAATCCAAATTGCATCCAGAACAGGTCATCTATATTGGTGACCAGATCATTGATATAGAATCAGCTCATCGGAATAGAATTGCTGTCGCTGCGGTAACTTGGGGTTTTAATAGTGAATCTGTATTGGTGGCCCATCAGCCACATTACCTGATTCATAGCGTTCAGCAGTTAAAAATTCTGTTATTAACTTCACAATCCAGATTGGCTTAAAAACAAAAAAGGCCCCGAAGGGCCTTTTTAGAACATTTTATATATGCTTATTCCGCATTGACGGTTTTTTCAGTGACTTCTTCCGGATTTTCCAGCAATAACTTTTTGCCAATCGGAATTTGTCTTGGCAATTTTTCTTCCGGAATTACACGCTGCAGGTCAATCACGAGTAGACCGTTAGCATAATCTGCCTGCTGTACTTCAATGTGTTCGTCTAAACGCAGTGATAGTTTGAAGGCACGACGGGCTATACCTTTATGTAGATACTCAGTACCTTCAATCTGAACAGCTTCAGGTTTTCCAGAAATTGTCAGCAAGCGATTTTCAAGAGAAATACTCAATTCTTCCTGGTTAAAACCGGCGGTGGCTACGACAATTCGGTAACGGTTTTCACCATGTTTTTCGATATTGTATGGTGGATAATTTGGCGCATCGCTTTGCATGGCATAATCAATGAAATCATTGAGGCGATCAAAGCCAATGCTGCGGCGGAATAATGGATGAAGATTGATATTACTCATTATTAGAACCTCCTGAGGTCAGCAAAGTTTTAAAAATAAGAAAACACCGCTGTCATGATGATCATCGACAGGGCAAAAGATGGATAGACCATCCTTATGCAGAAATAAATATGTGTTCAGACCGAAAATTTTCAAGAAATTTAAGTGAAATTTTTTTAAAAATTAATTAATTTATTGAAATTAAATTAAAAATTATTTTATTAAGCATTGCTTGTTGTTTTTGACCAGATCCATTATTTTGTTGGAACACCATAATAAAGGTGTATGGAGTATAGGCACGAATGATTGATTTATATTACTGGGGTACACCCAACGGTCATAAGATTACAATCGCATTAGAAGAAATGGGGCTATCTTATCAGATCCTTCCAGTCAATATTCTGGAAAATGACCAGTTTCAGCCAGACTTTCTGGCAATCTCACCGAACAATAAAATTCCAGCTATTGTCGATCAGGATGGACCAGATCATCGGTCGATTTCGATCTTTGAATCGGGTGCCATCTTGCAGTATTTGGGACGTAAAACCGGACTGTTTTATCCGACCGATGAGATTAAGCGGATTCAGGTGGAACAATGGTTGATGTGGCAAATGGGTGGGCTAGGCCCGATGCTGGGACAGAACCATCACTTTAGCCGTTTTGCTCCAGAGCGGATTCCTTATGCAACAGAGCGCTATGTGAATGAGACCAAGCGCTTGTACGGTGTACTGGACAAACAGCTGGTCGGTCAGGACTATGTCGCTGGCGAATATTCAATTGCCGATATGGCGATTTTCCCCTGGTTACTTCGTTATGAATGGCAAGGTATTGATTTAGCGGATTATCCGGAAGTAAGCCGTTATATTGAGCGTATGCAGGCACGTCCTGCGGTGCAAAAAGCATTAGCGATTCAGGTCAGTTAATCTGCGATTGTTATGTTAAGATGTACAAAAGTTATTAAAACCACCGATTCAGGTGGTTTTTTATTGGATATCAGCATGAAAGCATTTTTCCTGAACTTCACTCGAATTGTGGAAACTAATTCTCGAATTTACTGGAGCATTATCTTTGGTCTGGCTGCCTGTTTAGCTTTGTTTGTGGCTGAGATTGTGCATATTCAGCTGGTTATTAATGAGCTGAATACCAAGGATCAGAATATATTGGCTGAGGCAATTTTGCCCTTGGCAACCAAATATAAATGGTCTCGTATCTTTGCAATCATACTCGCTCTTTTCTGGTCAAATATGGAATATCTGAAAGCTAAAAGACAGTTAAGACTGACACGCTAAATAGTCGGATCACTTAGATGGTATTACTGATTCTGTTTCTGTCTGCCTTTGGCGCGGCAACTTTATTGCCTTTGCAGTCAGAAGCGGTATTGTTAGGATTACTGGTCAATAGTAGCTATTCAGCATTTACTTTGATCGCCGTTGCCAGTATTGGGAATATTCTCGGCTCTTGCGTGAATTGGTATTTAGGTCTAAGAATTGAGCAGTATAAAGACCGGAAGTGGTTTCCAGTGTCTGAACAGCAGATGCAAAAAGCACAAAGGAGCTACCAGAAATACGGTTATTGGTCCTTGTTGCTGAGTTGGGTGCCCATGATTGGTGATCCAATTACCTTAATTGCAGGATTGCTTAAGGAAAACTTTGCTCGATTCTTACTGATCGTGAGTATTGCGAAAATCGGACGTTATCTGTTTATTTACATGGCTTATAGCATGATTTAAAAAAGAGGTTTGAAGCCTCTTTTGGTTTATTTGCATTCATTCAGTTTAAACTGAATTTCATCCTTAAAGCTGGATGGTTTATACAACCATAGGGTACTTGCGCGGCGTTTAGTAATGATCTGGGTATCTTTCAATGCATTTGCTACTTGCTGATCGAGTTGATAAATGCCTGAGCCTTTTCTGATCTTGACCTTTTTAATCTCGCCTTTGCGATTGGCTTTGATCTGAAACTCTACTGTTCGGTCGTTTTCATTCAGTAAATCTGTATCAACGTTTAGCTCAGGTTGGTTTAGATACTGGAATTTAGTTTTTTGCTGCTCCTGTTGTGCTTGCCAATTTTTAGAGTTGAAACTGTATTCGCAAAATTCCTGATCCTGGTCAATCAGTTTCAGGTTAAACACCTGATAGCCAATGATCGGTAGTGCTGTTTTATTATCAATATGTGGTCTAACTTCAGCAGATTTCACGGCATTAAGTAGTAGCTGATCCAGCTGCTGGTAACCGGTACTGTCCTGAATGACAGCCTGTTTGATATGCCCCTGCTCGTTGGCATAGATACGTACCACCGCAGAACGGTCCTGACCTTTTAAATCTTCATTGCTATATTTTGGTTTGGGAAACTTGCTCCACTCAATGCGTGTCGTCAAATGTGTTGGCTGCACATCAATGGTCTGTGTGGGCAATTGCGGTGCTTTTTTTGTTGATGCGCTATAGCTTGCTGCAAAAGGGAAGCTCAACAACAGGGTCATACACAGAATACGTTTCATAAGTTTCGGTCTTGAATCAAGCAAAGAGGATGTTCAATTTTGAAGCGCAGTATTTCCTGAATTGGCAATACTGGCAAGTATCTCATTCAAAATAATTTATTTTTCTGCCTTATAAATATTGAAGGTGATAATTAAAAAATCATAATGAAGCCAAGCTATACATGTATTGCTGCAGGAGTCAGAAGTTTTTTGTGAGAAAGATTCGTGGATTATAAAAAGCTTGGATTAGTCAGCTTGATATTTCATCGCGCAATATTTATGGGAAAAAGGATTAAGTGCCTGTCATCTATCTTTTTACTTTTAATACTGCTTTTGTTTTAAACAAAGATGCTTTAGAATATCGGCTCCCTTACCTGCAGGGCGTCTTTGCAATGGTGCAGACGTGCCGAACAGGTGTTCAAAAGAGGTTGTTATGCCTAAGATGAAAACTCGCCGTGGTGCAGCTAAACGCTTCAAAGCGACTGCTAACGGTTTTAAGCGTAAACAAGCGTTCAAACGCCACATTTTGACCAAAAAATCTGCTAAGCGTATTCGTCAATTGCGCGGCTGTGTAATGGTTCACGTAAGTGACGTTGCTTCAGTTCGTCGTATGTGCCCGTACATCTAAGGAGATTATAAATGGCTCGTGTAAAACGTGGTGTACAGGCTCATCGCCGTCACAAAAAAATTCTTGCTCGCGCTAAAGGTTACTATGGTGCTCGTTCACGCGTTTACCGCGTAGCGTTCCAGGCGGTAATCAAAGCTGGTCAATATGCTTACCGTGACCGTCGTCAGAAGAAACGTCAATTCCGTGCTCTATGGATTGCGCGTATCAACGCTGGTGCTCGTCAAAATGGTTTGTCGTACAGCCGTATGATCGCTGGCTTGAAAAAAGCTCAAGTGATTATCGACCGTCGCGTACTTGCTGACATTGCTATGCATGACGCAGTTGCGTTTGCAGCTCTAGCTTCTAAAGCTAAAGATGCATTGGCTGCATAAGTCTTTATGACTTAGAAAAAAGATCGCTTTTAGCGGTCTTTTTTTTGTCTGATGAAAAAGTATAAGCTATTTAAAATATGACAAATGACTTAGTGCTAATGAATGAGAAAGATGAAGTACGAGATTTTCGTAGAATAAATGTGGTCGGTACCTCTGCCTCGGGAAAATCTACTTTTGCTCGTGCTTTAGCGGCAAAATTAGGCTTCAGTTATATCGAGCTGGATAATTTATTCTGGCTGGATAACTGGCAGGAAACTGTGGATCGAGAGTTCTTTGATAAAATTCAAGCAGCCATCGATCAGGCCAAAGATGGCTATGTGATTGATGGTAATTATACTCGCAGTATTCCCGTCAAATGGGCTGAGATCGACAGTGTGATCTGGATTGATTTACCGTTCCATCTCAATCTATATCGTTCCATAAAAAGAGCCATACAGCGGGCAATTAGCAAACAACCGCTTTGGCCAAACTCGAATAATACAGAAAGTTTCAGCCAGATGTTGAGTCGTGATTCCATCATCTGGTGGATGATTAAAACCCACCAGAAAAATCGTCAGCATTATTTAAAGTTGATGCATGCGCCTGAATATCAGCATATCCACTGGATCAGATTAAGATCGCCCCGAGAAATTGACGCTTTTCTGGCACAGCATTAAAGTCCAAAATAATAACCAATCAAACAGATAATTACCGTAATAATAATCAGGGTAATCACATTGCCTGAATTGGATTTGGCAGCATCATGAGGTTTGTGTGCTTTAGAGGGTTTGGTCACATGCTCGTCGGTAGTCATTCCTGCAAATGGATCAGCGCTGATTTTCGGACTCAGTTTTGCAGTCTTGTAGTGATTCGCGATTTTAACAATAAACTTTGCTTTCAGATCATCAATTTTTTGCGAAAAATGACGTAGATCAAGCTGTTGATCTGGTGTTAGCACTTCACCATTTTCATGATAAGGATGCTGGATTTTAGCTTCAATCAGTTCTTCCAGCGCATCCAGACGGTACAGCATGTCATGGGCAAAGTCAGCTGCATAATCGGTTGGTAATAACGCCAGTCGATAAGTAGTGCTGGTATCTGCAGTAGAAGACACACCATAATAAGGTTGTCCAAGCTGAGCAGGTTGAACAAGACCTTGCGTAAATCTGGTATCAAATAATTCATGATCCATAAAGGCCTGAATATCATCCCAGTTTGGTTGTTCCAGGTCTGCAAGTACACGTTTGGCCAGTTTGCTGTTGAGTTCATATTGCCAGAAAGTTTCATGACGTAGAGAGGATCGCTGCATAGCAGGCGCTTCATAGTCATTATCTGCCGTATACCATTCGGGTAATTCCTTACCAATAATCCAGGCATTTTTTTTCTGGGCTTCATGGCTGACAATGAAATATTCAAATGGCAGCAGTTCTACATTTACATTGGGATTCTGTTCATCTTCAAGCAGGGTAGAGCGGTGCAGACTTAGACGTTGTACGCCCTGTTTTTTCAAACCTTCCAGCCATACCTGAAAATGCTGCGCTAAAAGATGCTGTGAAATCAGATCACGAAAGGCAAATTGATGCTGATTAAAGATGGAATGCTGAAGCCAGCGATTGAAACTTAAGTCCTGAGACAGGTACTCATTTCCATAAGTTACTAAAGTAAGTTGCTGTTTCCAAATTTGATCGATTGCCATAATGATTTGATCTAATTGATATCATGTTTATTTTATACTTTTTATTTTTGCATCTGCCAATCTAATTTTCATTACATGCCATCTTCATCAACGTGCCTAAAAACTGTTAGAATACGGGGTTTTTTAAAAATATTTCTAACCTGTTGCTTTGAGAGTTACTATGTCACTGGAAGCCCTGACCACTGAAGCGCTCGCTGCGATTGCAGCAGCTCAAGACCTTGCTGCACTTGATCAAGTACGAGTGCAATTTACGGGGAAAAAAAGCCAGCTCGCGGAACAATCTAAGTCGCTGGGTAAAATGGATCCGGAACAACGTAAAGAATTCGGTGCAAAAATCCATGCTGTGCGTGAAGCGATTACAGCTGCACTGACAGCACGTCAGGCAGAACTGCATAAAGCTGCGCTGGAGCAAAAGCTTGCCAGCGAAACTATTGATATTACATTACCCGGTCGTGGCCAGCAGGTGGGCAGTATCCACCCAGTGACCCAAGTGCAGGAACGTATCTGCCAGTTCTTTACCAAAGCAGGTTTTACAGTGGCAACTGGCCCGGAAGTTGAAGATGACTATCACAACTTTGAAGCCTTAAATATTCCAGGCCATCACCCTGCACGTGCCATGCACGACACGTTCTATTTTGATGTAAACCATTTGCTGCGTACGCATACCTCTGGTGTGCAGATCCGTACTATGGAAACGCAACAACCACCAATCCGTATTGTGTGTCCAGGTCGTGTATACCGTTGTGACTCGGATCAAACCCACTCACCAATGTTCCATCAGATTGAAGGTTTATACGTTGCTGAAAACACCAGCTTCGCTGAACTGAAAGGTTTGCTGGTCAACTTGCTGAATGAATTCTTTGAAAAAGATCTGAAAGTACGTTTCCGTCCATCTTATTTCCCATTTACAGAGCCAAGTGCAGAAGTGGATATTATGGATGAGCGTGGCAAATGGTTGGAAGTTCTGGGTTGCGGTATGGTGCATCCGAATGTATTGCGTTCTGCTGGTATTGATCCTGACAAATACAAAGGCTTTGCATTTGGTCTAGGGGTAGAGCGTTTTGCAATGTTGCGTTATGGCATTAATGACTTGCGTATGTTCTACCAAAACGATGTGCGTTTCTTACGCCAGTTTGCTTAAAACTTTTTATTAAATCCTCTCCTAACCTCTCCTTTAAAAAAGGAGAGGGACTCCACGAAATCAGTTGGGGTTCTCCGCCTTTCTTAAAGGGGGAGTTAGAGGGGGATTCTAGAGATTTGAATTACAGGTTTTATATCAATGAAAATTAGCGAAAATTGGCTACGCACATGGGTTAACCCAGCCATCGACAGCGAGAAACTTTCTGATCAACTGACCATGCTTGGTCTAGAAGTTGATGACTTATCTCCAGCAGCAAAACCATTTACAGGTGTTGTTGTAGGTGAAGTTCTGACTGTTGAACAGCACCCGAATGCAGACCGTTTACGTGTAACTACCGTGAATATCGGTTCAGGTGAACCACTCCAAATCGTGTGTGGTGCGCCAAACGTACGTGCAGGCATGAAAGCACCAGTGGCAACGATTGGCGCGGTTTTGCCGGGCGATTTCAAAATCAAGAAGGGCAAACTTCGTGGTATTGAGTCCCAAGGCATGCTCTGCGGCGCATCGGAAATTGATCTAGAAGACAAAATTGATGGTCTTTTAGAATTACCAAACGATGCACCTGTAGGCGTGAATATTCGTGAATATTTAGACTTAGATGACAACGTGATTGACATCAGCATCACACCAAACCGTGGTGACTGTTTCAGCATTCGTGGTATTGCACGTGAAATTGGTGTGATTAACCAATTGCCAGTGACTGCGCCAGAAATTCAAGAAGTGGCTGCAACCATTGCTGATGAAAAGAAAGTGGTGGTGTCGACTGAAGGCTGTCCACGTTACTTAGGTCGTTTGATCAAAAACGTCAACACCAAAGCGCCAACCCCTGAATGGATGGAACGTGCGCTTGCTCGTTCGGGTATCCGTCAGCACAGCATTTTGGTCGACATTACCAACTATGTATTGATCGAGCTGGGTCAACCGTTACACGCATTTGATGGTGGCAAGGTTCAAGGTGCAGTTCACGTTCGTCAAGCAAAAGCCGGTGAAAAGCTGGTGCTGTTAAATGAACAGGAAGTTGAACTGAATGAAAAAGTGATGGTGATTGCAGATGATGAAAAAGCATTGGCGATTGCAGGCATCATGGGTGGTCTGTCTTCATCTGTAACGGATGCAACCACTGAGATCTTCCTGGAGTCTGCATTCTTTGCACCTTTACACATTGCAGGTCGTGCGCGTAGCTTCGGTTTACATACGGATGCTTCTCAGCGTTATGAGCGTGGTGTGGACTTTGAATTGCCAGTGATGGCAATGCACCGTGCGTCTCAGCTGATTGCTGAACTTGCAGGCGGTGAGTTTGGTCCAATTACAGTTGCAGAAAATCCAGCAGTATTGCCTAGACGTGAAGCAATTGAACTTGAACAGGCACAACTAGATCAACTTCTGGGTTATAAAGTTGAATCAGACTTCATTACCGATGCGTTAACGCGTTTGGGCTGTGAAGTGACTGTGAAAGCAGAAGGTCAATGGTCTGTGGTACCACCGTCACACCGTTATGATATGGCAATCTACCAGGACTTGATCGAAGAAGTTGCACGTATTCATGGTTATGACAATATTCAAATCAGTTTGCCTGTGATTGATGTCAAACTTGCAAAATACCAGGATCAGTTCGAAGTGGCTCAGCTTCGTCAGACTGCGGTGACTTTGGGTTATCAAGAAGCGATCAGTTTTAGCTTTGCTGACTTGAAACTGGAAAAACAGCTCAACCCTGCAGTAAATCCATTAGCATTGGCAAACCCGATTTCAAGTGATTTAGCGGTAATGCGTTCAACCCTGTTATCAAGTTTGATTCCATGTGTGCAATATAACGTCAATCGTCAGCAAAACCGCGTACGTTTCTTTGAGCTGGGTCTGCGTTTTGATTATCAGGATGCTGCATCGATTCATGACCTGAAACAGATTCCAACTTTCGCCCTGATTGCGACTGGTTCACGTATCAATGAATCATGGCATGGTAAGCCACAGCCAATGGATTTCTTTGACTTTAAAGGTGATGTGGAAGAAATTCTGGCAGCAGCTCGTCTGAATGTTGAATATGTTCGTTCAGAGCGTGCATGGTTGCATCCTGGTCAATCTACTGAAATTATGGTTAATGGTCAGTCGATTGGTTATTTAGGTCGTTTACATCCATCACTTGAAGATGAGCTGGATTTAGCAATCACTTGGGTCGCTGAACTCGATCAAAAAGCCGTTTTGCAAACTTATGTATCTAATTTTACAGAATTATCACGTTTTCCGTCGGTTCGACGTGATATTGCGCTTTTAATTAGTGATAAGATTAATGTTAGCGAAATTCAGAGACTTATCGAAAAGACTGGTGGTGAGCTCCTGGAGTCAACCTGGTTGTTCGATGTGTACACTGGACAAGGGGTAGAAGAAGGCAAGCGTTCTCTAGCATTTGCTCTTCTCTGGCAGCATCCAACCCGCACCCTGGAAGATGCTGAAATTAAATCAGGCATGGATAATATCCTGCAAGTGTTAGAAAACACTTATCAAGCGACATTGAGGGCTTCATGACAGCACTAACTAAAGCAGAGATGGCTGATCATTTAAGTGAGCTCACGAGTTTAAACCGTCGTGAAGCAAAACAAATGGTCGAATTGTTCTTTGATGAGATTAGCCAGGCGCTAATCTCGGGTGAGCAAGTCAAACTATCAGGTTTCGGTAATTTTGAGTTGCGTGACAAGCGTCAACGTCCAGGCCGTAATCCGAAGACTGGTGAAGAAATTCCGATTTCTGCACGCCGGGTCGTAACCTTCCGTGCGGGGCAGAAGTTCCGTCAGCGTGTGGGAACTGAGCAGGTCAATTGATCTGCTTTTTTTCTTGATAGAGATTGCCGGTAGAAATTTCGATTTTTATAGGCATAAAAAAAGAGAGCCAATGGCTCTCTTTTTCGTACTGAATAATCGTTAGATTATTGAGCAGCAGCTTCAGAAGCAGCAGTAGCGTCAGCAGCAGCGTCAGTAGCAACTGCAGCAGCAGCGTCAGCTTCAGCAACAGCAGCAGCGTCAGAAGCAGCAACTTCAGAAGTAGCTTCTACAGCAGCAGCGTCAGCAGCAGCTTCAGCTTCAGATGCAGCTTCTACAGCTTCAGATGCAGCTTGGTTAGCGTCAGCAGCAGCATCTTCAGTTTTTTTAGCACAACCAACGAAAGCTAAAGTAGTAGCAACTGCAGCAGCAATAGCGATTTTTTTGAATAACATGGCATCACTCTCTAAAAATTGAGATTAAAAAAAACCGACGTTAGCCTGTTATGTGCTTTTATTATTCCTAATTTTGTTAGGTACTAACAACGCAGGAGCAGTCTAACTGGTCTGCAAATATGCTATCACTGCGCATTTTTAATTGCTACAGGGCAAATTCAAAAAAGTGCAAAAAACGCATGAAATTCATGGTTTTTTTAACAGAAAATAACAATTAAAGGAAAGACTTATATGGGGTAAAGGCGATTTAAACCTCTAAAACTTATACAATTTTTCTTACCATTATTTTATTAATCATAAACTTGCAAATAAGTTTACAAATCATCATGGACTTTGTTTCTTTGTGTAATCAATGTCAACCCAAATAAAAAAGGTCATCGTTTTAGATGACCTTTCTATAATTTTTGAGGACTTAGTTAGATGCCTTGCGCTTCATCTGATCGAAGAAGTCATCATTGGTCTTGGTTTCTTTCATGCGATCAAGCAGGAATTCCATTGCCGCCAGTTCGTCCTGGGTATGCAAAAGCTTACGCAGAATCCAGACTTTACGCAGATTATCTTCTGACATCAGACGTTCTTCACGACGGGTACCGGATTTCTTGATGTTCATTGCAGGGAATACACGTTTCTCAGCAATGCGACGATCAAGCGTGATTTCCTGGTTACCTGTACCTTTGAATTCTTCGTAGATCACTTCATCCATTTTACTGCCGGTTTCAATCAATGCAGTAGAAATAATGGTCAGTGAACCGCCTTCTTCGATATTACGAGCCGCACCGAAGAAACGTTTTGGACGTTCAAGTGCATGTGCATCCACACCCCCTGTCAATACCTTACCAGATGAAGGAATTACAGTGTTGTACGCACGTGCCAGACGGGTAATTGAGTCAAGCAGAATCACTACGTCTTTTTTATGTTCAACCAGACGTTTGGCTTTTTCAATTACCATTTCAGCCACTTGTACGTGACGCGCCGGAGATTCATCAAAGGTTGAAGCGATAACTTCACCACGAACCGTACGTTCCATTTCCGTTACTTCTTCAGGACGTTCGTCAATCAGCAGTACAATCAGGAAACATTCAGGGTTGTTACGAACAATTGACTGTGCAATGTTTTGCAGCAACATGGTTTTACCGGCTTTCGGGGGTGCAACGATAATAGAACGCTGACCTTTACCGATTGGGGCAACCAGATCGACTACACGAGCTGTCAAATCTTCAGTGGTACCATTACCCAATTCCATGACCAATTGCTCAGTTGGGAATAATGGGGTTAAGTTTTCAAACAGAATCTTGTTGCGAGAGTTCTCAGGTGTGTCGTAGTTAATCTGGTTCACTTTTAGAAGTGCAAAATAACGTTCACCTTCTTTCGGTGGGCGAATGGTACCAGTAATAGTATCGCCTGTACGAAGGTTAAAACGACGGATCTGGGAAGGGCTGACATAGATGTCATCGGGACCTGCCAGATAAGAGCCTGCCGCAGAGCGTAAGAAGCCAAAACCATCTGACAGAATTTCCAAAACGCCATCACCAAAAATCTCTTCACCATTCATCGCATGGCGCTTTAAGATGGCAAAAATAATGTCTTGCTTGCGGTTACGGGCCATGCCTTCTAGGCCCATAAACTCGGCAATCTTGATGAGTTCGCCAATCGGTTTTTTCTTGAGTTCGGTTAAATTCATAGGTGGTCGGATAGAATCAAAGTTCTGAGGTACAGGTTAGAAAGGGAGTAACATTCGGCCGCATACAAGCATTCAAACGACAGCAATTGAATTTGCACAAGAACAATTCAGAGGTTTGTTTGATTGTTTCAAAGAGAAATGTGAAAAAACAATTTCTATTGCCGAGCGGCATCTTATGTATTGTGTCTTGTAAGAAATTGACAGGATTTAGTATTCCTGATCTCTTGAATGAGCAATATAAGAGAGAAACAGGCGTTTGTCAATTTATTCTGGGCGAAAAAAATACGCGATATCTGATCACGTATTTTTATCTTTAAAACAGCGTTGATTAAATGTTTTCTTCAATGAACGCGGTTAATTTAGATTTAGGTGCTGCACCAACTTGAGTCGCAACCACTTCACCATTTTTGAACATCAATAAAGCTGGGATATTACGAATGCTATAGTTCACTGCAGTGGCTTCGCAAGAAGTCACATCAACTTTTACGATTTTTACTTTACCTTGGTATTCGTCAGCAAGTACTTCCAGTACAGGAGCAATTGCTTTACATGGCGCACACCAGCCAGCCCAGAAGTCAACCAATACAGGAACGTCTGATTGAAGAACGTCTGCTTCGAAGTTTGCGTCAGTAGTATTTACGATGTTGCCAGACATGGAGTGCTCCAGAAAATAATTTTTTAAAGATGGCTATAATTCTTAGTATTACATAGCCTTCTTTAACAATGTAGGGGAATATGCAAATTTTCAACCTATATTGTCAATTTGTCTAATGGATGATCACGATAGAGATAATCGTGTAACACAATTGTCACATAGAAATAAAAAACTAAAAGGGATTAAATTGTCGATACAAATGGCTTTTAAATTGCATGGTTGTGAATTACTCTAAGCACAATTCGTTAAAGGTTTATTTCTGGAATGTCTGACTTTTTGATTGATGAAGAATTACTTGCCGCCATCGATATGGGATCAAACAGCTTTCATTTGGCCATTGCTCGAGTGGACCACGGCGAAGTCAAGAAAGTGGCATCAATGTCAGAAAAAGTTCAGCTTGCAGCAGGCCTGGACGAAAATAAGAATTTGACTGAAGCTGCGCAGCAACGTGGTCTAGCCTGTCTGGCGCGTTTTGTGGGGCGTTTGGGTTCGGTTCAGCCCAACCGTTTACGTATCGTGGCGACTAATGCCTTGCGTCAGGCAAAAAATGGCCATGAATTTATTCAAAAGGCAGCAGAAATTTTACCAAAACCCATCGAAATTATTGCAGGTCGAGAAGAAGCCCGTCTGATCTATTTAGGTGTATCACATACCATGGCCAATAGTGGCCGTCGTCTAGTAGTAGATATTGGTGGCGGTTCAACTGAACTGATTATTGGTGAGGAATTTGAACCGATTCATACCGAATCCGTGCAGATGGGTTGTGTTGCCTTTACCAAAGCTTATTTTGAAGATGGCGATATTAATCAAAAGGCCTTTGATAAAGCCGTTACGGCGGCACGTAAAGAAATTTCCGGTATTGCCAATACCTATAAAGCAGCAGGCTGGGATGCTGTGGTCGGTTCGAGTGGCACCATCAAAGCCTGCCGCCAGATCTGTGTCAATATGGGCTGGAGTAACGAGCGCGAGGAGTTGACGCGTGAAGGCCTGGAAAAAATCAAAGATAAATTGCTCAAATATAAACATGTCACGGACATAGAGTTTGAAGGCCTTAAAGAAGACCGCCGTGCGGTGTTGCCAGCAGGAATTGCCATTCTGTATGCCGTCTTTGATGTTCTGAATATTGATTACCTGACCTATTCTGACGGGGCATTACGTGAAGGCGTGATGTATGACCTACTCGGGCGTTTCCAGCACGAGGATATCCGTGACCGTTCTGTGCATGCCTTGATGGGGCGTTATAATGCCGATACCAAACAGGCAGAACGTGTGGTAAAAACCGCGCAAAAACTGTTTGATGATGTGAAACAACCTTTAGCTTTAAATAGCGAAGACAGTGATCTGTTACGTCGTGCAGCTTATCTGCATGAAATTGGTCTGGCGATCAGTCATAGTGGTTATCATCGTCATGGGGCTTATTTGTTACAGCACTCGGACATTGCCGGTTTCTCGCAAGTCGACCAGAATCATCTGTCACATTTGGTCGCACATCACCGTCGTAAATTGCGCGCTGATGCCAGGATAGATGTCAACAAAGTCGGTGGTTCTCGACTTTTGTACCTGTGTTTACTGCTTCGTCTGGCGGTTTTGGTCAATCACAGTCGTAGCGATGAGATGCTTCCTGCCATTGAACTGAAGGTGAAGAATGCGCAACAATGGCAACTCAGCGTAGCCGGTGATGCCCGACAATGGCCTTTACTGGTGGCTGAACTGCATGATGAACAGGTGCAGTTTAGGAATTGGGAAATTGATCTCGCAATTCAGTCTGAACAATTTGTTGATTAACACCTTTATAGGGATGAAAACGGTTAACCTATGAAAAATAAAGCGACTCCATCAAAAGCATGGAAGACCGTGCAAATTGCACGTCATCCTGAACGTCCACAATTCCTGGACTACGTGGGTGAAATATTCACTGAATTTGATGCTTTACATGGTGACCGTCTCTATGGTGATGATGGTGCAATGATTGGTGGTCTGGCGCGTTTTGACGGTCAGCCTGTGATGATTGTTGGCCAGCACCGTGGCCGTAGTACCCGTGAAAAATTACAGCATAACTTCGGGATGGCGAATCCTGAAGGTTACCGTAAGGCACAACGCCTGCTCGATATGGCAGAGCGTTTTAATCTGCCTGTATTTACCTTTATTGACACGATGGGCGCTTATCCAGGCGTAGGTGCAGAAGAGCGTGGTCAGGCTGAAGCGATTGCTACAAGTCTGGCACAGTTGTCTAACCTGAAAGTACCGGTAATTGCGACTGTACTGGGTGAAGGTGGTTCTGGTGGTGCACTGGGTATTGGGGTGGCAGACCGTGTGGTGATGCTATCTCATAGTATCTATTCTGTGATTTCACCAGAAGGCTGTGCATCGATCCTGTGGAAAACTGCGGACAAAGCTGAACAAGCCAGTGAAGCATTGGCACTGACTGCAGAAAAATTGCAGCATATGGGTATTGTGGAATATGTAGTAGATGAAGGTGAAGGCGCTCATTTAAATCCTGATCAGGTAATGCAAGACCTGAAAGCAGTACTGAAAGAAGCGCTGAATGAACTGCAACCGATGGAAGCCGAGGCACGATGCGAAGCACGTTACCAGCGTTTAATGAAGTTTGGCAGCGACAATTTAGGTCTGGTTTCTTAAAACAGCTGCAGGACTTTCCTGCAGAGACAAAATTTCTCATCGGATGCAGTGGCGGCGTGGATTCCATGCTGTTACTGCATCTGATGTTTTTTTTGTGCCCGGAAAAAATCCGTGCGATTTATGTCGATCATCAGCTGCAAAGTGGTAGCGCTGAATGGGGCAGATTTGTTCAGCATGAATGCCAAAAGCTGAGTATCCCCTGTATTGTCCAGCCAGTTATTGTGGCACAAGGTAATCTGGAAAATCAGGCCCGGGAAGCACGTTATCAGGCCTATCTGAAGCATCTACAGCCCAATGAAATTCTAGTTCTTGCACATCATCAGCAGGACCAGGCAGAAACACTGATGCTGCGTTTACTATCTGGGGCCGGAGTCGATGGTCTGTCTGCCATGAAGCGGGTAGATATACGAGAAGATTTAACCATCTGGCGTCCACTTTTGGATATTTCTCGTGAGCAGATTTGCCAATGGGCCGCTGACCTGAATATTCAGAATATTGAAGATCCGAGCAATCAGAATAATGATTATGATCGTGCCTGGGCACGTCAGATTTTGTGGCCGCTATTAAGTGAGCGCTTTCCAAAAATGCAGGCAGCTTTAGCCCGGACCACGGATTTGATGCAGGATGCCCAGGAAATCTTGCAGGATGTATTGCGACAGGATACAGATGTTTGTATTCAAGATAATATTTTAGACTTATCTAAATTTTCTGAACTGTCTTTAGCACGCCAGCGCCAGCTGCTATCTAACTGGATGAAAGGGGAAGGACAGTATCGGCCTGCACTGGATATGGTACAGCGCTTGCAATGTGAAGTCATTCATGCCCGTGCAGATGCCCAGGCGGCATTGCATTGGCAAGGTTTTTATTATGTGCGTTATCAGCAGCTGGTCTATAAGCTCAGTAAAGAAATTTATC
The DNA here is from genome assembly GCF_003289665.1 of Acinetobacter sp. SM1B. Lineage (NCBI taxonomy): Bacteria > Pseudomonadati > Pseudomonadota > Gammaproteobacteria > Moraxellales > Moraxellaceae > Acinetobacter > Acinetobacter sp. SM1B. The sequence goes on along the minus strand of NZ_QMBM01000001.1, from coordinate 2,034,572 downwards.
TGGCAGGTCAACAGCCATTTTCTGGCGAACAGCAGATGATTTTCAGACTTCAGGATCGTATTGATTTGCCTTCAGGACAGTTTCAGATTCAGGCTGCGGCAATCGGTTTATCATTGGATTTATTGAATCAGCACTTGAAAATGACACAGCGCCAAGGTGGCGAAAAGATTCATTTATGTGGACGTGTCGGTTCTTGGCCACTGAAAAAAGCCATTCAGGATGCGCAAATATTTCCATGGATGCGGCATACAATTCAAATATTAAGCATAGATGATGTTATGCTAGGCGTGTTTACGCCCAAAGGATTTTGGTTGGCTGAATCTGCCTATTGTGAGGTGGAGGGGTGGCAGCCAGTTTTAGTCTCTTCAATTTCAGAACACAAAGACGAGCATTAAAAATGAGTGCAGCTTTAAATTGTAATATCAGTTTCATTGGTGGTGGTAACATGGCTCAAGCCTTAATTGGTGGCTTGATTGCACGTGGTTTGCCGGCAACCCGTATTACAGTTTCTGATCCAGTCGAAAAAGTGCGTCTACTGCTTGCTGAAAAAGAAGTGAATGTTACTGATGATAATATTGCTGCAATCAAACATGCCGATATTGTGGTATTTGCGGTGAAGCCACAGGTGCTAGCGGATGTGCTTAAACCGCTGCAAGGTTTGTTGGACGGTAAATTGGTTATTTCCATTGTAGCAGGTGCTGAAATTGCGACTTTGTCTAGCTTACTTGGTACCGATCGTATTGTTCGTGTGATGCCAAATACACCAGCATTAGTACAGACTGGCGCGCATGGTTTATTCGCCAATGCAGACATGAGTACAGCAGACCGTGAGCTGGCGAGTCAGGTTTTAGCTTCAACTGGCCTGACAATTTGGGTAAACTCTGAAGCGCAAATTGATGCTGTAACGGCGGTTTCTGGCTCAGGTCCGGCTTATTTCTTCTATATGATGGAAAGCATGATCCGTGCAGGTGTGAACCTGGGGCTAGATGAGAAAGTGGCGACTGCATTGACCTTGCAAACTGCATTAGGTGCAGCGCAAATGGCAATTACCAGTGCAAATACACCAGCTGAATTACGTAAAAATGTGACTTCACCGAATGGCACGACTCAGGCTGCACTAGAAGTCTTTGATCAGGCCCAGATTTCTCAAAACATTCAGGCAGCTCTGGCTGCTGCTGCAAAACGCAGTCAGGAGCTCGCTCAAGAGCTTAGCGACAGCAGTAAGTAAATTTTCAAATTTAATATTTAGGAACCTTCAGGTATGGGTGCAAATTCTGCGCTAATTTTTGGCATTATCATTAACGTCGCAATTTTGCTCGTATTCTTCCGCTTTTTAATGCAGTTGGCTTCGGTGAGTCCTTACAATCCGGTGGTACTTTCAACTGTAAAGGCCACCAAGATTGTAGATGTGTTTAGTCGTATTCTGCCAACTCTGGCGAAGGGTCGGGTAAATACTGCCGCGCTGGCATTATTGGTGGTGCTGTATTTGCTGAAAATTTTTGGCATGATGTATCTTTCTGGTGGTATGCCAAATGGTCCAATTCATCTGTTAATACTGACTTTTGTGACCATGATTCAGGACCTGATCCGTTTCTGTCGTTATCTGATTTTCGCGACCATTATCTTGAGTTGGGTGGTGATGTTTACTCAATCCCGTTCACCTTATATTGAAGTGGTTCAGGAACTGGCAGAGCCATTATTGGCACCATTCCGTCGTATCATGCCGAATATCGGGATGATCGACCTGTCTCCAATTCTGGCGATTCTGGCACTGATGGTGGTTGATCTGATCATGCGTGAAGTGGCCATGGTGTTGTTGACTGGTTTCTAAGATTTAAGAATATAAAAAAGGACGCCTAAGCGTCCTTTTTTTATTTGTTATGAATTTCAAAAGAGGTTTTACCTTTCCATACTCTCTCCTGAGAGGAGAAGCAACTTCCTACAAATTCATCTCTGAGAAGTAATAGTATTCTTTATCTTAAAAAAAGAAGAAGGAATTAATAAGATTATTCATAGTAATTAAAATTAGGTGTAATTCCCTCTCCCTTGGGGAGAGGGCTGGGGGGAGGGCTAATATAAATCTCCTGAAACTCCTCTGAAAGAGGGGTTCAAAGCACGTTAGTGCGCCTCATCCCAATTCTTGCCTTTGCCTACTTCTACCAGTAAAGGTACAGAGATCTGCACTACAGACTGCATTACTTCAGCCAGCTTAGATGCCAGTTCGTCAGCAATCGCTTCATCAACTTCAAATACCAATTCATCGTGGACTTGCAGCAGCATTTTGGCCTGGTCTTTTGGCAACATCTTGTCGACTTCTATCATCGCCATCTTGATGATATCGGCAGCTGAACCTTGCAGTGGGGCATTGATTGCAGCACGTTCAGCAGCTTTACGTATCATCATATTGCGAGCATCAATATCTGGGGTATACAAACGGCGGCCAAGAATGGTTTCCACGAAGCCCTGTTCCAGCGCAACCTGACGGGTACGCTGCATATATTCATAAATACCCGGATAGCGGTGGAAATACTGCTTGATGTATTCCTGTGATTCCTGGCGGGTAAAACCCAGCTGACGAGTCAAGCCAAACTCGGACATCCCATAAAGCAGACCGAAGTTTACTGCTTTGGCTTGGCGACGTTGATCATTGGTCACATCTTCCAGGGCAATACCGAGGACTTCTGCCGCGGTACGACGATGGACGTCCTGACCGTGAATAAAAGCATCCACCAGTGCATCATCCTGAGACAAATGTGCCATCAGACGTAATTCAATTTGGGAATAATCGGCTGCAAGTAATATACGACCCTCTGGCGCGACAAAGGCTTTACGGATCTGACGGCCAATTTCTTCACGAATTGGAATATTCTGCAGGTTTGGGTCGGTTGAGGATAAACGACCGGTTGCAGTCAGTGCCTGATGATAGCTGGTATGTACACGATGAGTATCATTATTGGCCTGTTTACAGAGCCCATCAGTATAAGTACTTTTCAGCTTGGACAGACCACGGTAGTTCAGGATCAACTCGGCAATTGGATGCTCAAGCTTTTCCAGAATGCTTTCGCTGGTGCTGTACTGACCTGTTGTGGTTTTCTTGCCACCTTTTAGACCCAGCTTATCAAACAGGATTTCACCAACCTGTTTCGGTGAACTGACATTAAAGGATTCGCCCGCCATTTCTTCAATCTGCTGTTCCAGATTTTTCATGGTTTCAGCAAAGTCACAGCCCAACTGATCCAGGAAAGCCAGATCTAGCTGAATGCCATTTTCTTCCATGCTGGTCAATACACGTGCGACCGGCATTTCAATATTGAGCAGAATGTTGAGCAGCTCTGGATGCACTTTCAGTTTTTCATACAGCACTTCATACAGACGATAAGTGACATGGGCGTCTTCTGCGGCATAGTGTGCTGCAGTTTCGATCTCAATCTGGTTAAAGGTTTTCTGTTTCGCACCTTTACCGGCAATCTGCTCAAAGGTCGTGGTCAGGTGGCTTAAATAAAGCCGTGCTACGTCATCCATACCGTGACGGGTTGCCACTGAGTTCAGCACATAAGACGCCAGCATGGTATCGAAGTACCAGCCTGCCAGCTGGATTCCATGATTTTCTAGGACATGTGCATCATATTTCAGGTGATGGCCAATTTTCTGAATATTGTCGTCTTCCAGAATGGGTTTGATTTGCGCAAGGATGGTTTCACGATTTAACTGTTCAGGCGCATTCTCATAGTCATGTGCCAGCGGTACGTAATAGGCATCCTCTGCATCAAAAGCCACCGAGAAGCCCACGATTTGAGCAATACGATAATCCAGACTGGTGGTTTCAGTATCAAAAGCAAAACGTTTGGCAGTATTTAAACGATTAAATAAAGCATCCCAATCTGCCTGATTCAGCACGGTGTGATAAGTCGCCTGTCCCAGTTGATCATCGCTGCTGGTCAATGACGCATGATCTTCTTCTATTAGCGCTACAGGTTTGGTTGTAATCGACTGAACTACTTGCTTGTAATTGCTATTGTTCGGATTGTTTGGATGATCCAGAGATTGCAGTTGGTTACGGAATTCAAGCTCGGTATAGAGTTCGCGTAGTTTGGCAACATTTGGCTCAGCAAGTTTTAAATCATCATAACCAAAGCTCAAATCCAAATCGATCACAATACTGGCCAGCTGATGATCCAGCGTAATGCCTTCCACATTGTCTTTGATATTTTGTCCGACTTTGCCTTTGATCTTGTCGACATTTTCCAGAATGCCACCAATTGAGCCATATTCATTCAGTAATTTGGCTGCGGTTTTGGCACCGACGCCAGGTACACCCATAATACCGTCTGAGGCATCGCCCATGAGGGTCAGGTAATCGATGATCTGATTTGGCCAGACCCCAAACTTTTCAAATACACCATTTACATCGAGTGGCTTTTCTTTAAAGCTGTCTTCCAGGGTTACTTTTTCGGTCACCAGCTGGGCCATATCTTTATCGCCCGTAGAGATCAGTACTTGATGACCCATGGCTTCAGCACGTTTTGCCAGTGTGCCGATAATATCATCGGCTTCTGCGCCTGGCAGGGCATGTAGTGGAATTCCTAAGGCTTTGATTAATGCGTGCAGGTAGGGAATTTGCTCGGCAAGCTCGCTCGGCATGCTTGGGCGGTCACCCTTGTAGATGGGTGACAGTTCATGACGAAAAGTGGGTTCAGGGGTATCGAAAATCACCGCCATATGTGTAGGCTGGACACGGCGCATCAGTTTTTGAATGGCAGAAATTGCACCACGAATTGCATTGGTATGTAAACCGGTTGACGTGGTTAACGGTGGCAGCGCGTGAAAGGCACGAAATAAAAAGTAAGAGCCATCGACCAAGACAAATGGTGGCATGTATTCAATTCCTTATTCAAATAATAGCATTATTGTACGTGATTTTTAGCGTGCCCGCTGAGCAAGTCTGTGGCAACAGCTTAGCGAATAATGACCGAAGATGAAATAACCGGCAGCGGCATGTTGTATGATGGAGTGGTATGGGACTGGAAAATATAAGAATGACAACAGGGCAAAATGAATTACGCATGATGTGGCTGATCAGCCTGGTGATTGTAGGCTTGAGTGCCTGGTATCTGGATTACGAGATTGTCAGCTATTTATGTGGGCTCGGTTTTCTGATGAGTGTAATGCAGTATGTCAATGCAGTGCAGCAGCCACTTGAAGAGATCACTGCTGAACATCAGTTGTCTATTTCTGGTTATTCCAAAGTTCCATTATATATTTCTTCCCTGATTGCCATTGTGGGAGGTGTCATCGACCTGAAATGGTTGATGGGGCTGGGCGTCACGGCCTGGATTTTCTTCCTGTTCCGATGGTTGCAACGAATAGAGCTGTCATTGCAACAGTTGCAGCATCGTATTCACTCGGTGCCAAGTCAGGACACTCTAAATTCTCAGCCAGTTCCACTGCAAGCCTTTCAGCAGCCGGCTCAAGGTGATCATGCTTCACCGGGTTTAATCGATCAGATCCAGCGCTGGATTTTTCAAGGCAATCCGGTGCTTAAAGCTGCAATCGGGATTTTGGTTGTCGGAATTGTCCTGTTACTACGTTTTGCAACGGAGCATTGGCAAATCAGTCTGGCGATGAAATTGGGCCTGATTGCTTTGGCAAGTATGGCTGTTACCGGGCTGGGCTATTGGCTGATCGAGAAAAACCGCAGTTTTGCGCTGGCACTTGAGGGTCTGGGATTAAGTGCACTGTTTCTGACCTTATTCTTTGCCTATTACAATCTGGTCATTCCTGGTCTGTTGATGGCATCAGTGCTATTTGTGCTGATTATGGCCATGACGCTATATCTCAGTTTTAAGCAGAATAGTTTTGAATTGACAGTGATGGCGCTGCTAATTGCCTATATTGCACCATTTACTTTGCCTGTACGGGATGCCACCGCTGTAGAGCTGATTGCTTATTATCTGGTCATTAATATCGGAGTGGCAACGCTGACCAGCTTAAAACCCTGGAAGACGCTGAATCAGATTGCCTTTCTGGTCACTGCGATTGTTGGGGGAATCTATGCGCTGATTCATGGCTACACTTCTGAGCGCTATAGCATGACTGGCTTGATTCTGGCACATAGTGCCGTGTTTATTTGGCTGGGATTTCGTTTTAGTCAGTTACTCGCTAAAGATGACCTGAGCAGGTTCCAGCTCAAGCCGATTCTGGACATTGCCCTGATTTTTGCCGCGCCAATTACAGCCTATATTTTCCTGTATCTGATTCATTTTAATGAACGTACATGGCAGGCAGGACTGAGCCTGATTTACGCCGCAGTATTCGCAGTTTGCTGGTTAGGATCGCGGCGTAGTCATACCCTGAATATCATTGCCAATAGCTATCTCAGTCTGATGCTGATTTTTATTGCCCTGATTCCACCAATTTTGCTGGAAAGTGAATGGAGCGTAGTGGGCTGGGCCGTAGAAGGCGTATTAATTTATTTCTGGGCTTTGGAAAAGAATCTCAAAGTTGGGCAATATTTGAGTATGGGCTTACTGATCATGGCTGGGCTGAGCAGTCTGTATTATCTGGTTGAGTTGAATCCAACACCGCGACACATTTTCTGGATACTAAGTGGCTGTTATCTGGCTGTAGTCTTGATTAGCCAGTTCAAAGAGCGTTATATCCAGCAACTAGATGGGCTGAGTACTGGTTTCTTAAGCTTACTCAGTTTCTCAGCCAGCCTGATGCTGTTTGCCTTATTGGAAGACGAGTTCAGTTCACCAGATGCCCATATTTATAGTCTGGCTACAGTTGCACTGATTTTTGCTGTTATTAATGAAATTATCTTCAGAAAAAATCAGGACTGGAGCTGGCTGGTGCTAAAATGGTGTGGCTTAACGCCATTGGTTTTTGCTGGTGTGGTTCTGGCAATTGATCAAAGTGAAAATGGTATACTGATTTGGGAGAGTCCATTTGCCCGGAGTATCTTTGGATTATCAACCTTATTGTTAACCTGGCAATGGCTGCGACCAGCCTCAGGCTTGTTGCTTTCAAAAGAATGGGTGAGTTTAGGGGCTCTAGTGAGTCTGACTCTGGCAAGCCTATGTCTGATTCCAAGTATGCCCTATATCAGTATGGTGATTTTGCCATTAGGTCTGTGTTTCTGGTCTTATAAACAATCTGCGGATTCTGCTTGGCCGATGCTGTGGCAAAGCAACAGTACCTTGATTCTGATGGCAGCCTGGTTGTTGTGTTCACAGCTGCTCAGTCAGCAGGCCTTTAAGTTCTATTTGCTTCCTATGCTAAATCCTTTTGATCTGGTGAGTATTGCCATGTTGATCAGCTTTATCTGGATGTTGCTGCAACAGATTAGGGCAGGGCGAGATAAAGGAATGATGGCAGTACTCATGGTACTGAGTTTACTTTGGCTATCCAGCTATATTGTATTGCGTGCCTTGCATATGTATTTAGGAACGCCGTTGAACAGTTTGGAAGTGTGGAGTAATGCCACAGTCCAGTTGAGCTTGACCATTTTATGGGTGCTATTGGCTTTTGCAACGATGTGGATTGCGGCATTGAAAGCCCTGAAACCGATGTGGATTCTGGGTGGTAGTATTCTGGTGATTGTAACCTTAAAACTGGTGCTGTTTGATCTGTCTCATATCGGGACCTTAACTCGAGTATTATCCTTCTTGCTGGCAGGAGGGGTGATGTTGTTGATTGCTTATGTTGCACCAATGCCGGATGGGGAGAAGAGGGTTTGAATCTAAATTAACTACATTTGAGCGTTAACTTAATCTCCCCCAAACCCTGAACAAGCTTTAAGCAATGTGCAAGGAAAAGAGCGGCTTTTTATGACAATTCCTCTCTTTGTAAAGCGAGGTTAGCAGGAATTTAGAAAAAAGTTATTTTAAATCCGGCTCCCTCTTCAATTCCTTCTCATTGGCATATTGATCAACATCTTCATTTTCTAGCGGACGCGCAAGCGGATGATCTACAAAGCCCATTTTTGGTACAGGAATCTCAATATGATTTTCCAGGAAACCATTACGAATGCGTTCCTGCATTTCATCACGAACTTTTAAAAAGTTTTCACCTTGGCACCAGACTGCAAACAGTAATTCAATGGATGATTCCCGGAAAGCAGTTACTGTCACAGCTGGTTTTGGATCAGCAAGCACCATAGGATATTTGTTTGCTACATCTAGCAGCACTTCACGAACCTTGATAATGTCTTCATGGAAATTAATCGCCAATGTGATCGGAATTCGCCGGATCGGAAATTTGGACAGGTTGTGTACCGGGGCACGGATCAGTTGCTCATTCGGCAACCGGACATAGATATTATCCTGGGTTAATAATTTGACTGAGAGCAGGTCAATCGAAATGACTTCACCTTCAATGGTATGCCCACGAATCAGGGTAATCTGAATGGTATCACCAACTTCAAAAGAACCTTCACCAATCAGGAACATACCGCTGATCAGGTTGGAGGCTGAGGTCTGAGATGCGAAACCCAGTGCAACTGTCAAAATACCTGCTGCACCTAAGAAGACACTGAGCTTAAAGCCAGCTTCCTTTAAGCTGGCCATGACAAACAGCAGGAAAATGAAGTAGAAAATCCCACGACGCCAGACCATTTGCTGATGGGCATTAAAGCGTAGACCAATCGTCCGGATAAAGGCATTCGAGAAAAAACGTGCAATTAAAAAGCCAATAAAACACAGGACGATTGCGACAGCAATTTCTGTCAGCCGATCAGTATTGATACTGGTAAATACGCCTTTCAGGCTATTGGTGACTTCAGCAGAAATACTTGAGTTTGCCATTAGCCGTCCTTAAAAGAATGAATCAAACATATTGAACAGGTTGCCTGCAGGGTCACGTGGCGGATGCAGATAGTCCACTTCACCGGCATGGGGTGGGGTACGGTTTTCAATCCGAATTCGAGGTGGACGATCCAGACCTTCATGCAGGACTTTAATTTGCGAGGTCCAAAGACGTCCCGTACTGGCACTGAAAAACAGTGGTAGGGCGGGCACGGGTACATTCATACGGTCAAAGCGCAGTTGCTGATTACTGGTATTGTGGAATTCAATTGGGGTTACAGCACGAAATGCACGCGGCGTCAGCTGTTTTAGCTCAGTACGACCATCGACTGCTGTGGCATAACAAATTTCCCCAGAACGATGATTCGGGCCAAACCAGGTATCTTTGGGTAGAATTACCGGGACATCAAAAATTGGATCTCGCTGTCCATCGACAAAGCCGGCAATCCACAGTGGCGTACTGATATATAAGGTTCCGCGTTGCCCGGCAGGAATATAAATGGGATCGACGGGTTTGATCACTACAGAACGATCTGCCAGACGAGGCATGAGTCGCAGTTTACTTTTGGTGGACTTGAACATATAGCGTTCAATTTTCACTGGCTGGGGAAAGGCAAAATGGGGATCTTCGATCTGGTGCCATTTCTGCTCATAGTCAAACTGTACCACAGGGCGGTAATACTCCAGACGCCATTCCTGCAAGCCACGTGTCAGACGGAACAGCAGCGAACCAAATTGCCAGGCTTTGGACTCATTTATTTCAAAATTCTGTTCCCCCCACCAATGAATAGAGGGCTGAGCAGAGGAAAAATCAACTTGATCGTGTGGCAATGCGGCTGTCCTTTCGTACTAAATCTTTCTAAACATACTTCACGCTGTCATGTGCTTAGAGTACACTCAATTTAAATTTTTTCACTATTATTATAATTCTACGATGCAAGTACTGAAACAATTACAAATCCCTTATAGTTTTGCCAAACGCCATGGGGTGTTGTTGCGTTATGAAGGGGATCAGGTCTTTATCGTCCGTCGTGATAATACCTCGATGCTTGCATTGCAGGAAGCACGCCGTTTTTTAGGCCATCCTGCCCAGTATCAGCTCTGCAATGATCACGAATTTAGCCAATTACTCAGTAGCAGTTTCGCTGGAGACAGTGGCGAATCACAACAAGTCGCAGCTGGTCTGGAAGACCATCCAGATTTGCTTAGTCTGGCCGATTCTGTCCCTGAAGCTGAAGATTTAATGGATCAGGAAGATGATGCGCCGATTGTCCGCCTGATCAATGCCTTACTTTCAGAAGCAATCCGTGTGGGTGCTTCCGATATTCATATTGAATCCTTTGAGAAGAAACTTTCAGTCCGCTTGCGGGTTGATGGTCAGTTACGCGAAATTGTACAGCCACGCCGTGAACTGGCACCGCTGTTAGTCTCGCGGATTAAAGTCATGGCCAAGCTGGATATTGCGGAAAAGCGTATTCCCCAAGACGGTCGTATTTCGTTGCGCCTAGCTGGGCGTGAAGTCGATGTCCGTGTTTCTACCTTGCCATCTTCGTATGGTGAGCGCGTGGTAATGCGTCTATTGGACAAACAGGCCGGTCGCCTGAACATGACCCATTTGGGTCTAATGAATAATGATTACGATCGCCTCAAAACTTTGGTACATCGTCCACATGGGATTATTCTAGTCACTGGCCCAACTGGTTCGGGTAAAACGACGACACTGTATGCAGCACTTTCCGATCTGAATGATGGTTCCAAGAATATCCTGACCGCGGAAGATCCGGTCGAGTATCAATTGGAAGGTATTGGGCAGACGCAGGTAAATACCAAAGTGGATATGACCTTTGCCCGTGCTTTAAAAGCGATGCTGCGTCAGGATCCCGATGTCGTCATGGTGGGTGAGATTCGTGACCTGGAGACAGCAGAAATAGCAGTACAGGCTTCTTTAACAGGTCATCTGGTTTTATCAACCCTGCATACCAATACTGCAATTGGTGCAGTAACCCGTCTTAAAGACATGGGGATTGAACCTTTCTTATTATCCAGTTCATTGATCGGGGTGGTTGCCCAGCGTCTGGTACGTACTCTCTGTTCACATTGTGCGACCTGGCATGTAGCGGATGAATTTGAACAAGGTCTATTTGCCCATGTCCATAATGGGACACAATTAGAATTACCACAGCCAAAAGGTTGTGAACGCTGCTCACATACAGGCTTCACTGGTCGAACTGCGATCTATGAAATTGTCCCGGTGGATGATCATATGCGCCGTCTGATTCATGGTAATGCACCAGAATACGAGTTAGAAAGTTACGCACGTCAACAATCTGGTTCTATTCGTGATGATGGCTTACGTAAAGTGCTGGCAGGTAAGACGACGGTAGAGGAAGTACTGCGGGTCACCAATGAAGCAGCAGAATTAGCTTAATGATAGAACTGTTAAAAAGTAGCCAGTTGGGCTGCTTTTTTATAGATTACCACAAGTCGATAATTTTCTTCATGAGTTGGGCGCGCAATGGAGCGGTTGGATTGCCGGCATTGCGTTGAGTCTCATTTTTATAAAAATTTTGCCAGGTTTTCGCTATTTCTATATTTAAACCCGCCTGTTTCATCTTTTCAACATCAGCTTTATTGATATGATTCAAACGTGTTTCTGCATCTTGGGGACCTGTGCCCCAGCCAATTACACCTTGACTAAATTCAGGCAGGCTCATGTTATGCGGTGTAGGAGGAATAGCGAGTCGATCAATATCTGGATTCACCAGGGATTTGACTTGAGGGCGAATTTTTTCAGAAACTTGCACATCTGCAAAAGACGAGATAGAGATACTTAAAAACAGTGTGCTGAGGAGAAGAGGTTTTAACATTAAAATAAAACCAACAATAGATGCAAATAAGAATCATTATATATAACTATCTGTCTAATTGTTATCTTTTTGAAATAGGAAAATACAAACTGGTGTATAAAAAGTAGAAGATTAGCCGGCTAAGAATTGAATTTTTATACTGGATCAAGACTATCCTGAAAAACAGATTTTTCAGGATAGCGTCTACTGAACCTTAAGTAATCACATTTAACGTGACATCAATATTATTACGAGTAGCATTAGAATACGGGCAGACAATGTGCGCGGCATCCACCAGCTTTTGAGCTTCGTCCTGATCCATACCTTCCAGATGAACATTTAGGGTAACTTCAATACCAAAGCCAGTTGGGATCGGACCAATCCCTACCTCACCTTCAATATAAGCCTCTTTACTCATATTCAGTTTGTCTCGATTAGCCACAAATTTCATAGCCCCTAAAAAACAGGCTGAATAGCCAGCGGCAAAGAGCTGTTCAGGATTGGTACCACCGCCTGGACCACCCATTTCCTTTGGTACTGCGAGTTGTATATCCAGCAGTTGATCATCCGTAGTAACCCGACCATCGCGGCCACCTGTTGCTTTGGCATGGGCGGTATAGACAGTTTTTTCTAATGACATGATATGAATCCCTGTTATTTTTTCATGGAGTTTCTATGCTCGATGATTTTTAAACAGGAATAAGCAGGGATTTTGTTATTTTATGCAGGAAAATCGCAAACTTTAAAACTGGATCAATTTTCGATGTTGCATCAATGGCATGGACTCACGGACTTTATGCTGTTCATTTAAATCAAAATCTACCGTGATCAGCTGAGCACCTTCCGCATGTACCATATTCAGTACCTGACCGCGGCTATTGGTGGCTGCAGTATGTCCCCAAGTCTGACGTTTTTCTCCATGCCAGCCCTGTTGTGCAGCGCCAAGCACAGCACACTGAGTATCCATGGCACGTGCTTGTAGAAGTAACTGCCAATGCATTTGACCCGTGGTATAGGTAAAAGCAGAAGGGGCAGTCAGAATATTGGCGCCTTGTTGACGTAAAGTCAGTGCCAATTCAGGGAAACGCAGGTCATAACACACCATCAAGCCAATATTGCCAAATGGGGTTTTCGCAACCACGACATCTGTACCTGGTTCAAAGAATTTGGACTCCTGATAGCCACCGACAGCATCACCCACTTGCACATCGAATAAATGAATCTTGTCATAACGTGCTTCAGTACGTTCCGGGCTAATGCACAGGCTTACCGTACGGACACGACCATCTTCAATGACTAAACCATCCGGGCGATACGGACAAGGCAGGGTGCCAGCAATAATCCAGATCTGATATTGATGTGCCAGTTTTTCGAGGCGTTGCTGAATGTCTTCAAACTGCGCCGCAGTTTCGCGTTGTTTTCCGGCAGCAAAGCAGACAAAATTTTCAGGAAAGACGATCAGTTCAGCACCAGCGGCTTTACTCTGCTGAATCAAGGATTCTATCGTTCTGAAATTGTCTTCAATTTCATTCTGAGAATTCATTTGTACAACAGAGAGTAAAGTCATCGTTTCCTTCCTGGAAAATTAAGATTAAATATTGGGTTCGGACACCTTATCGAGATTATCCTGTTCTTTTTGCAGCTGTTTAACCAAAGGTTCGAACATATTTTTGTTGCTTTCATTGAGTTTCATCAATGTCTTATGCGCATCCAGGACCGTAGTGAGCATATTACGATGCGTTACATGCTCTTCGATCAGGGCACGGGTGCAGACATGCGAATCTCCACAATAGTTCAGGATCACAAATACCTGTCCCAGACCCATACTATTGGCCAGGGTTGTAATATCTGAATTGGTAGAGAGCATGACAGCCTGGATATGATGCACTTGTTTCAGCTTCAAACCCAGTTTCGCAAGAACACCGAGTACAGTACTGTCAATAAAACTGGTTTCAGTTAAATCAACGATCGCACCAACGACATTATCTTGCTGTTCAATTTTGTTCAGTAACTTGTCTAGACTTATACAAGATTGTGCACGCACTTCGCCAATAAGCTTAAAAATATGCGTTCCATTCAAACTTGCATATTCAACATGACCTGTTGACATATAAATGCCATTTGCAGAGAAGGATATTAAATTATCCCATAGGGTAGTTTGATACTCAAGTAGCTGAAGGTCTGAGTTAATTTAAGTATCTATTAAAGCAATAATTATATTACTAATTCATACGTATGAAGCTAAGGAAGGCAATATCGTCTGCCACATGCTCCGGCGCTTGAAAAGATTGATTTTGCAAGTGATAGACCAGCTGTGCAAACTGTTCATTCAAACCGCCATCAAAGGGTTCCAGGGCACCATCCGAACATAAAATGAATCGGGCATGACGTTTCAGGACGAATTCCTGTTCATCTACTTCCAGTTCTTCGGTCAGCCCGAGTGGAAAACTACTGGTCGATAAAATTTTGGGTGCCTGATTGGGTTCAAAAATAATAGGCGGTGGATAATGCCCGGCACTGGACCAGCGCACCACATGAGTTTCAAGGTTTAAAACCCCGGCAATCATGGTGATATGCTTTTCAATATTTTCCTGAACCAGCATGCCATTCAGCTTTTTGATCAGTTCACGTGGCGATTTGGAACGGCCATGAAAAGCTGCCATCCATGAGGTAAGTAAACTACTGGTGACACCATGTCCAGACACATCAGCCAGATAGAACATCACTTCTTTATCGCTAATTTTCCAGTAATCGTACCAATCACCAGAAAGATAAGCGGAAGGCTGAAAATATGTTTCTACCTGATAGTTGAAAAGCTCAATCGGGTTGGGAAGCAATCTTTGTTGTAACTCTGCTGCGGAAGGTAAGTCGCGACTATCCTGGTTTCTTTTATATTGCGCATCAATTTTTTGTAAAGCGAGGAGAGGCTGAGCTGGAAGTTTGTTCCAGATCCACCCGGCAAGAGCGCCTTGTTCCCAGGCTTGAGATAGTTCAGCTCCTTCATTTTCCAAAGCCAAGACAATGGTAGGAAAATTCCATTGGTATTTCAGATAATCATGCACATCGGAAATTGCAAGAATAGTCTGATCATACAACTCATGATCTTCAAGACCAATCATCTGCACGTCTGGAAGCGTGTCAAGGACTTGATCAAGATAAGGAACATCACGAGTCGGCTGAATAAAATACATAAGGAAATGAACTAATCCCAAATTTGTTTATTAGATGTACTATAACAAGCTATTGATTACCGGCGAATCTTTTTCACCGATAATCTTGCTGAAATTATTTACTTAAAAGGTTGGTTCTGTCGAATCGCTCTGATCTTCATCAAACTCATCTTCAAATTCATCATCTATATCAGTGAATAGACTTTCCGACTCTAAGCCTTTTTTTTCAGCAATTGCATAACTGGTACGTTGCAAATAAATATCGCGAATTTGTGCATAACGATCACCTGTTAACACACCTTCAATATCAAGTAATTCTGCACGATTATCAATTGCACGCCAGAATTGATCACCCCAATACAAGCCTTCATCATCTTCAAGAATATATTTCTGTGGACGGGTCTGGCTATCGACTGCCATACCGAAAGTATCACGCACAGAACTTGGGCCCAGGAACGGTAACATCACATAAGGGCCGGAAGGTACACCATAATAACCTAGCGTGATCCCGAACTTTTCATCTTGATGATCCAGTCCCAGACGACGGGCTGGGTCTGCCAGACCTAAAGTAGTTAAGGTATTAATGGTAAAACGACCCAAAGATTTTGCTGCACGAGCAGGACGGCCCTGAATCAACTGGTTTACCGCATTCCATGGTTCACCTAAATTGCTACGGAACTGGGTATAGCTGCCACGCACATCTTGAGGAACCTTTTCCTGATACTGAACCGCAATGGGGCGAACAACTGCCTGATCGATTGCATCATTAAATTGATACACCTTTCTATTCCAGCCCTGGAAAGGATCTTTAACTTCTTCAGCCTGTGCAGCACTAGCGTCGACTTTTAGCTGGGTTTGCAGGTGACTCACTTTAGAAGATATTTTTTCTCTGAGTGGAACCGTAGCAGTAGTAGAAGATTCAGTTTCTATTTCAGTCTGTTCAGACTGAGTAGTGTCTTCAGCAAAAATTAATGGGCTAGAGGCCAAAGAAAATAAGCATAAAGATAAATAAATAGAGCGATGCATAAGGAAACCCCAAAGCCTTGTTCTGAGTATAGTGGCGTTGTTTAACCTGGAATAATAAACTGTATTACTAGGAATAGGCGTAATTTAAGCAAAATTGTATAATAAATGAATAAAAACTTCATAAAAGGTTAAAAATTAGACATGCGGTAAGATTTATTTGAAAAAGGTATTGCAAGCCCTCTGAAATGCTGTAGAATGCACATCCATCGGCGGTGATGAAGATTAAAACTTCTGATAAAACAGTAACTTAGCATGAGATGGTTAAGTTGGGTTTTAGAAAGAAAGTTTAAAAATAATTTTCA
>NZ_QMBM01000001.1:2017548-2018414 GCF_003289665.1 Acinetobacter sp. SM1B | reverse complement strand
TCATTAAGAGATTATGAAGAACAACTTGTGTGGATTTTTACTGGTTGATTAATCGAAATTATTTTCATTGATTGATTGGTTTGAATTACTCGAAGTTTATTTGAGCGAAATTTAAGTCAGGAAATTGATGAGCCAAGTTTAAGAGTTTTACTTATAAAACTCGAAATGATTTTAACTGAAGAGTTTGATCATGGCTCAGATTGAACGCTGGCGGCAGGCTTAACACATGCAAGTCGAGCGGGGATAGGGTGCTTGCACCTGATTCCTAGCGGCGGACGGGTGAGTAATGCTTAGGAATCTGCCTATTAGTGGGGGACAACGTTCCGAAAGGAACGCTAATACCGCATACGCCCTACGGGGGAAAGCAGGGGATCTTCGGACCTTGCGCTAATAGATGAGCCTAAGTCGGATTAGCTAGTTGGTGGGGTAAAGGCCTACCAAGGCGACGATCTGTAGCGGGTCTGAGAGGATGATCCGCCACACTGGGACTGAGACACGGCCCAGACTCCTACGGGAGGCAGCAGTGGGGAATATTGGACAATGGGCGGAAGCCTGATCCAGCCATGCCGCGTGTGTGAAGAAGGCCTTTTGGTTGTAAAGCACTTTAAGCGAGGAGGAGGCTTACCTGGTTAATACCTGGGATAAGTGGACGTTACTCGCAGAATAAGCACCGGCTAACTCTGTGCCAGCAGCCGCGGTAATACAGAGGGTGCAAGCGTTAATCGGATTTACTGGGCGTAAAGCGCGCGTAGGTGGCTAATTAAGTCAAATGTGAAATCCCCGAGCTTAACTTGGGAATTGCATTCGATACTGGTTAGCTAGAGTATGGGAGAGGATGGTAGAATTCCAGGTGTAGCGGTGAAATG
>NZ_QMBM01000001.1:2010794-2017448 GCF_003289665.1 Acinetobacter sp. SM1B | reverse complement strand
GAAATACTTGATTCAGCTAACGCTAGAACATACAATTCGACTCAGATATTATCTGTTAAACTCATTTGACCAAGCAACGGCAAGCAAAGCAGCAATGCAAAGCGAATAAGACCAAACGCAAAGTCATAAACAGTTGTGCTGGCGACCATAGCAAGAGTGAACCACCTGATCCCTTCCCGAACTCAGAAGTGAAACCTCTTAGCGCTGATGGTAGTGTGGGGTTTCCCATGTGAGAGTAAGTCATCGCCAGCTCATTATTCTAAACACCCCCTTCAATAGAAGGGGGTGTTTTTTTATGGGAAGAATTTAATCAAATAAATGTTATTTATATGTCATTTCGACTGAAATATCACATAAAAATAAAATTGAGAGGCGTATACTAAACCAGTCTATGGAGCGGATATGTCCCCAAATTCATCTTCAAGCCATATTAAATATGGATCTTCTATCTTCTAAAACTTGAATATTCATGTAATTGTCTTTCCTAGTCTGCTATTAAATTAATTAAAAACTGAACCACACGGTCTAACTTTCTATGCCATTTTGCGACCTTTGTATAGTATTTGAGCAAAGCTCAGCGTGCTCAACTAGGGCTGTTGCGAAAGCATGGCGGGATAAATCAATAAAAATAAGATTAAATAGTTAAATGTCATGTGTCGCGGTTTAAAACAATGAAATTGAAAACTCACAGGAGGTGAGACGTCACAATGAATACAGTCAATGTGAATGAGGTCATTGATAAGGCCAAATTTACTCCATTTCACTTTAATGTCGTGTTCTGGTGTTTGCTGATTATTTTATTTGATGGTTATGACCTGGCAATAATGGCGTGGCTTTACTGCTCTTAATGCAGGAGTGGTCTTTAAGTGCAGTACAGGCGGGTATGCTGGCGATTACAGCACTTGCAGGCATGATGTTTGGCGCGATGATGTTTGGTACGCTGGCAGACAAGATTGGCCGTAAGAAAGTCATCATGATCTGTGTGGTGCTGTTTAGCGGTTTTACCTTTGCAGGTGGCTTTGCGTCTAACCCGACAGAATTCGGTATTTTACGTTTCCTTGTTGGTTTAGGCATTGGCGGTGTAATGCCGAACCTGGTGGCTTTAACTTTTGAATATGCCACGCTTACGTGCAACTTTGGTCACTACCATGTTCAGTGGTTATGCGGTGGGTGGTGTAATGGCTGCTTTATTAGGTGCATGGTTTACTCCTAATTTTGGTTGGCAAATCATGTTCTTTATCGCAGGTGTGCCTTTACTGTTATTGCCTCTAATCTGGAAATTCCTGCCAGAATCTCTGACATTCTTGGTGAAAGCGCAGAAGCATGATAATGCTCGTCAAATGATGCAGCGTTTAGATGATCAGCTCAGTTTAAATGACCAGACTCAATTGGCTTTAAGCGAGATTAAAATTGCTGAACCTGCTTTTGTGAGCAGCCTGTTTAAGCAGGGGAGTACCGCAAGCACACTGTTATTCTGGTTAGCCTTCTTTATGTGTTTACTGACACTGTATGCCTTAGGCAGCTGGTTACCGAAACTGATGATGGCAGCAGGCTATTCGTTAGGTAACAGTTTAATGTTCCTGCTGGCAATGAATATTGGTGCAGTCATTGGTACCGTAGGCGGCGGTATCCTAGCAGACAAATTCCACTTAAAACCTGTGATTATCACTCTATGTTTGTCAGGTGCAGTGGCATTATCGCTATTAGGCTTTAAATCTCCTCAACCTGTGATTTACTTCCTGGTTGCCGTGGCAGGTGCTTCAGCGATTGGTGGTCAGATTCTGCTTTATAGCTATGTGGCGCAATACTATCCATTAACTGTTCGTTCAACCGGTATTGGTTGGGCTTCAGCGGTAGGGCGTAGTGGGGCAATTGTCGGTCCAATCCTGATCGGGATGCTGCTGGGTATGGAATTACCACATCAGCTGAACTTCATGGCTGTTGGCCTACCAGTGGTGATTGTAGCCATTGCCGTATCACTGATTGTGCGTAAAGACCGCGTTGTAAATGCAGATCCAATGGCAGAGCCGAAGCTTAAAACTGTCAAGGCTTAATGACCCACTGGTTCTTATATTCATTTTTAATCTTTAAAAACGTTGAAACCCCTTCAAATAAGGGGTTTCAACGTTTAAATTCATAATTTTTAATAGAAATCAAAATATATTTCTTGCTTAGAAAAATTACTAAAAGACCCACTTAAAAATAGATTTTAAATATATAAAACAAGCATTTAAATATTAATAACAACGTGAATAATCACATAAATGTATATCTCTAAAGCTTTAATTTACCTTAACTATGGTCTTATTGTAACGCGAAATCCACTTCAGTATATTCGCTCGAACTGACTGTTTTGTCGTAATAGTCAGCAGGATTTATGGACAAGTACTCATGGGAGATGAGAACGATGACAACGGAAAAAATAGACGTTAATTCTGTAGTCGATAATGCGAAATTTACGCCTTTTCACTTCAATGTAGTTGCTTGGTGTTTACTCATTATCTTATTTGATGGCTATGATTTAGCAATTAATGGTGTGACGCTGCCACTCTTAATGCAAGATTGGGGCTTAAGCGCAGTACAAGCAGGTATGCTGGCCAGTACAGCACTTGCAGGCATGATGTTTGGTGCCATGATTTTTGGTTCGCTGGCAGACAAGATTGGCCGTAAAAAAGTTATCATGATCTGTATCGTGCTGTTTAGTGGTTTAACTTTCGCGGGTGGCTTTGCGTCTAACCCGACTGAATTTGGTATTTTACGTTTCCTTGCTGGTTTAGGCATTGGTGGTGTAATGCCAAACCTGGTAGCACTGACTTCTGAATATGCGCCACAAAAGATGCGTAGTACCTTAGTAACCACAATGTTCAGTGGTTATGCCGTAGGTGGTGTCATGGCTGCTTTACTTGGCTCATGGTTTACTCCAGATTTTGGTTGGCAGATCATGTTCTTTATCGCGGGAATTCCACTGTTTTTATTACCAATTATTTGGAAATTTTTACCTGAATCTATCTCATTTATGGTGAAACAAAACCGCCAAGCGGAAGCACAAGAGATTGTGCGTCGTATGGCACCAGATTTAAAAGTAACTGAAAATACAGTATTCACTTTACCTCAGGAAAATGTACCTGAAGCTGCGAACGTGGTTAGCCTGTTCCGCCGCGGTCGTGCAGTCAATACATTATTGTTCTGGGTAGCATTCTTCACTTGCTTGCTGACGATGTATGCACTTAGCAGCTGGTTGCCAAAATTGATGATGGCGGCGGGCTACTCAATGGATAACAGCCTGATGTTCATGATGGTCATGAACGTGGGTGCAGTAGTTGGTATTGTTGGCGGTGGTATTCTGGCTGACCGTTTCCACCTGAAACCGGTACTGATGTTCCTGGGTATTATGGGTGCGATTGTGATGAGCTCAATGGGCTTTGCGTCTAACCAGTTCTTACTTTATATCCTGGTGTTCCTGGCTGGTGCAGCGTCAATCGGTTCACAAATGTTGCTATACAGCTATGTAGCGCAGTATTACCCACTGGCAGTACGTTCTACAGGTATTGGCTGGTCTTCTGCGATTGGTCGTATGGGTGCGATTGTAGGCCCAATCCTGATTGGTGGCTTACTGGGTATGAACCTGCCTGCACACTTCAACTTTATGGCAGTCGGTTTACCGGTACTGATTACAGCAATTGCAGTTGCGCTGATCATGCATGAAAATGAAGCTAACAAGATTGGTTCAGCAGAGACAGTTGCTGCAAAAGCTTAAAACCAAGTTTGAAATAAGAAGCCTCCGAAATGGGGGCTTTTTTTATTTACTGATAATCTAAAGCAATTTAGATTAAAAAAATCATGAGTTTAAGAGTTATAAAAAATGGATTATCGAGAACAATAGGAAAGCTTTTTAAACCCTGAAGTATTTAAAGATCGACTAATTAATATTTCGATGTATATAACTATCTATGAAATGTTGAAAGATTCGATTATCAATCGACTCATAGATTTTTATATTATGACCTTAATTGGAGCTAGGGATTTAGAAGGAGAAGAAGAATATAGATTAAAAGTTTTATCAAGACGTAAAAATCATCTATACGCGTCAATTTCTTGGTTAATAGAACATGAAGTCATTAATGAAGTAGATAAAGAAAATATAGAGGCTTTAAAAAATTATAGAAATTATTTAGCACATGAAATGAGTGATATCGTTTTTAATGGTGAAATAAAAGACCTGATGAAAAACTTTCTATGTGCTTACCAATTAGTTCATAAAATTGAAAACTGGTGGATCATTAACTTTGAAATGGCAATCAATCCAGATTTCACTGATGCTAATTTGGAAGATATAGATATCGATAACATACAATCAGGGAAAAAATTAATGATTGATATGGCTTTGTCAGTATTATCAGGAAGTAAAGAACTATTAAAAAAATTCAAAAGCAATTAACCAAAGATTTATATATGATGAACTTTCTGATGTTGACTGGATAAAATCAACCATTTCATAATTAAAAAAATTTTAGGTAACACAATTATGACTATTAATTCATTCTCCCCAATCCCTGAAGATGATGAAGAACTGCATCTTCCTGAACTGGTGTACTGGGCATCCCTAGGTGATGTTGAACAGGTTGAGCAGGGCTTACAAGAAGGTCTAAACGTTAACTCCGCCGATGAAGAAGGCTATAGCGCATTACAAGCTGCTGCTGAAAATGATCATCTTGAAGTGGTGAAGTTACTGGTGAGTAAAGGCGCAGATGTCGATCATCGCAGTACCTATACTGCTTTAGAGCTGGCTGAAATGGCAGGCAATAAAGATGTCGTGGAATATTTAAAAAGCCTGAAAGGCAGTATTCCTAAATAAGAAAGAATAAAAAAGAAACCCCACAAGCTGGGGTTTCTTTTTGAGAACAGTTTAGGATTACGGAATAATATCCATGTCCGCTTCGAGTTCTTCCACAATTGCAGTATTAAAAGCCGGTAAATCATCCGGATTACGTGAAGTAATCAGTACCCAGCCATTGGTATTGCAACGGTGTACTTCTTCATCGACCCATTTTGCACCGGCATTCTCTAGATCCAGCTTGATACTCTTATAAGAAGTCAGGTTTTTATCTTTGACGCGACCCGCATCAATCAGTGCCCATGGACCATGACAGACTGCCGCAATCGGTTTCTGGTTATCAGCAAAGTACTGGATGATGCGTTGGGCATCTTCATTAATGCGTAATTTATCCGCATTCACTGTTCCACCAGGAATCACCAGCAGATCATAATCTTCTACACTGACTTCATGCATGGTTGTATCAGGTGTGTATTGTGCACTTGGCTTGCTGTCAGCTTCCATGGTGTGGACATCTTCATTTTTTTCTGCAGCATGAATCACCACAAAACCATGTGACTGCAAGAAATCCAGGGGCTGGACTAATTCATCGTGTTCAATGCCTTCGTTCGAGGTGATAATCAGAACTTTCTTGACCATGATTGTAAATCTCAATATCTGCAGGGGTCTTTAGCTTAGCAATAAGGCATTTTTAGAAATGTTGCTTTTTTAGCCGAGGACTGTAAGCGTTTATAGAAGAAAGACCTGAGAGAACAACAGAAAAAAACAATAGATGGAAAAAGCCCCGATATCCTATCGGGGCTTTTTCCGTATTTCGTGATTTAGGTATAACTCCTGTCGTACCTCACGTCCTGGTGCATCTGCTTATTTTTGTTTTTATGTTTCGGAGCATCCTGCTCTCTATGGGTTTAAGATACTGCAGCTTAATATAGCTTAAAAGACGCAGATAACAGCTTA
The DNA here is from genome assembly GCF_003289665.1 of Acinetobacter sp. SM1B. Classification (NCBI taxonomy): domain Bacteria; kingdom Pseudomonadati; phylum Pseudomonadota; class Gammaproteobacteria; order Moraxellales; family Moraxellaceae; genus Acinetobacter; species Acinetobacter sp. SM1B. The sequence goes on along the minus strand of NZ_QMBM01000001.1, from coordinate 2,011,657 downwards.
TGTTGTACGCCTGGGCTTACAAGATCTAAGTAGTATTCTGTAAGTCATTCTTTTCATTAAAAGTGCATGTCCAGACCGATATAAGGACCTTTAAATTCTAGTTGAAGATCTGGCACATTATTTTGCTCGGCATCAATTTTCATGATGCGATAACCCAGTTTGGCACCGAGGTCTACAGCAAGATTATCAATAAAGTCGTATTGAAGTTCAGCTTGTACATCGGTCTTTTTAGTGTCGCTGCCATGGCTGTAAACAGCTTCAGCTTTGGCGCTCATCCCGGTGAATGGCAGTTTGACACCTGCTGTTGCGTAGAGCAGAGGACTGTATTCATCTAGATCGTACTGGGTTAGAGCACCGGCATTCAGGTTTTTCACCGTACCATCCAGATTGCTTAAGCCGACACCAACATCCGCATGTACAACTGTATCCAGCAATTCGTAATAGAGAATATAGTCAATATTGTTCAGCTCGATATCTGAAGCATTAAGTACAGTGCTTTGCTCGCTGTTGCTGTCGAGATTTACATATTTGATTTTTGCATTTGGCAATAACGGTACCGGATGTTCCAAAGCTACAGACAGCTGTGCCGTACCTTGACGGTCCAGATCATGTTTACTGGCATTGTCAGACTGGCTATATCCGTTAAAATTCCAGTAGCTGGCATCTGCTTTCAGACCAATGATATCGGCATGGCTGACGCTACTCAGCGCCAGTCCGCATAATAAGGTATTGATGATTCTTGCGTGCATAGGTTGAATTTCCTTTTGCTTGACTCAAATTGAGCAGTTTTATGACCTAAATCTATATTTTTAGGGCTCTAGACTAGCAGAACAGATATGTTAGTCTAGAATCATGATAGAAAA
>NZ_QMBM01000001.1:2001347-2010694 GCF_003289665.1 Acinetobacter sp. SM1B | reverse complement strand
TGATCTAATGATCAAACAAAAACTTGATTTAGTGAACGCTAAAGAACAAAATACTGCAACTCAGATATATCTGTTAATAACTCATTTGACCAAGCAACGGCAAGCAAAGCAGCAATGCAAAGCGAATAAGACCAAATGCAAAGTCATACCAGTTGTGCTGGCGACCATAGCAAGAGTGAACCACCTGATCCCTTCCCGAACTCAGAAGTGAAACCTCTTAGCGCTGATGGTAGTGTGGGGTTTCCCATGTGAGAGTAAGTCATCGCCAGCTCATTATTCTAAACACCCCCTGTCAAATGACAGGGGGTGTTTTTTTATGGAATTTTTTAATTTATTTCGAATTTTTAAAAGCAAATAAGATCATTTGATAAAAATAAGATACTAATTAATATTAATATTTAAAATGAATAGCTTAAATAGTGCATAAAAAATACAAGGAATTGTATGTAATTTAACAAATCTATGTTATAAAAAAATAAAGCGGCATAAAAATTGCTTATAAAGCGCGGTTTGAATAATGAGGGGTAACAATGAAATTATCAGTGGGCTTAAAAGTTGCGAACTCGCTGTCATTAACTCCACAATTACAGCAAGCAATTCGATTATTGCAACTGTCAAGTCTGGAACTTGAACAGGAAATTCAGTTACAGCTAGATAGTAATCCTCTGCTGGAAAAAGTTGAAGAACAATCAAATTTAGAAAGTTTATCTACTTCTGAAGTTGAGCATGACCAAAAAGACTTAACCAATGAATTGAATGCAGATCATTTGCCTGATGATTTGCCTGTGGATACTGATTGGGATGATGTATATACCCATCAGCCCACTAGTTTAGGTGCAGCTGAATACGAAGAACGTGAGGATAATCGGCAGGGACATTTAAGCCTGCAGCAACATCTGATTGAACAGGTAAATCTGCTACATTTTTCTAAAATTGATAAGTTGATTGCACATTGCATTATCGACTCCTTGGACGATAAGGGCTTTCTTGAAGTCGAAATTTCGGAAATTACCACCTCAGTTCAACACTTGTTACAAAGCATGGGCTATGAGGAGGAAATTGAAGATGATGAAGTCCTTGTAGTACTCAAACATATTCAACGATTAGAGCCTATTGGTGTCGGTTCGCGCAATTTGGCTGAATGCCTGATGGTTCAGCTGGATAATTTGCCCGCTTCCACGCCTTGTCGTAATGATGCCATTAAGCTGCTACAGCATTATGAACTACTCATTACCAATGAATTACCTCGGCTGATTAAGCAAACTGGTTTGAATCCAGATCAGTTGCGCTGTGCAGTAGATTTACTTAAAACATTAAAACCCCATCCTGGTCTGGAATTTGAAGATCGCGAATCTGATTATCAGGTGCCCGATGTTGTCGTGTTGAAAAAGAATGACTGCTGGCAGGTAATGTTGAATCCTGACGTGATGCCAAAACTACGTGTAAATTCTTTTTATGCCAATATGATCCGTCGTGCTGATCAAAGTGATGACAATCAATATTTAAGAAACCAGATGCTGGAAGCAAAAAATTTCATTAAAAGTATCGATGAACGTCATAAGACTTTGTTAAAAGTAGCCACTTGTATTGTCCAACACCAAAAAGCTTTTTTAGAAATTGGTGCTGAAGGGATGAAACCTCTAGTATTACGTGATATTGCTGAAGAAGTGGAACTCCATGAATCAACAGTTTCCCGAGTAACAACCAATAAATACATGCTGACACCGCGTGGCCTTTTTGAATTGAAATATTTCTTTTCCAGTCATGTCGGTACGACTTCGGGTGGGGAAGCATCTTCAACTGCGATTCGTGCCAAGATTAAAAAATTGATTTCTGAGGAAAATATACGTAAGCCGTTGTCGGATAATGCAATTGCCAATATGTTAAAAGAGGAAGGTATTGATGTAGCAAGACGTACAGTCGCTAAATATCGTGAATCGTTACATATTCCTTCATCTTCTGAACGAAAGGTCTTGATCTAAGTTTTAAAATCTGACTATTCTAGAGATTCATCATGACACTATGATGAATCTCTTTTTCTTTTGAGGAACCGTAAAATGATTTGATCCAATTTCTGAACTGTAACCTTGCATTGGTTATTGTCATCGAATCATTGGACTGTGACTCGTCTAATCCTAACGAAGTTGAGGGATAGAACTATGCAAATAACAATTCGTGGACATCATTTATCTATTACGCCAGCAATTGAAGATACTATAAAAACAAAGTTCCAGCAGATGACTAAACATCTGGATCAAGTGAACAGTATGCAGGTTAAACTTTCAAAAGATCATCAGATTGATAAACGCTCTAAAAAAGGAAGCAGTAATCATATTGCGGAAGCGATTATCAGATTACCGGGAATCGAATTTTTTGCGCATGCCAATGCCGATGATATGTATACCTCGATCAAGCTTTTGACAGAAAAATTAAAAAAACAAATTGATCGATATCGAAAAATGAACCTGAATTATCAGCCATTGGCTTTATAATCGGGCAGAATGGAAAAAGAGGTTTTTAAAAGCCTCTTTTTTTATATATATAATGTATGTGACTAATGAATTATTTTTTTTATTTATAGTAAAATGATCCGTTTTACACCCTTAGTCCTATAAGAGGTCTTGTGATGAATAATGAACAGCTCGCTGAAATCTTAAAAGCCGCGTTCCCAGAGGCTGACATTGCTGTGAGTGGTCAGGGCGGCAAATATGATCTCCGTATTGTGGATGATCAATTCGATGGTAAGCGACCAGTTGCTCGACAACAAGCTGTTTATGCTCCTCTCAATTCTTATATCGCCAGTGGTGAAGTCCATGCCGTAACAATTCGCGCAATGACCAAAGAAGAATGGCGCAAAGCAAGCTTATTTGGAGCTTAATAGATTAATGGATAAATTTTTAATTCAGGGCGGCAATAAGCTCGAAGGTGAAGTGCGTATTTCCGGTGCGAAAAACGCAGCACTTCCACTACTGGCTGCAATGATTCTTGCAGATACTCCCATTACCTTGACCAATGTGCCTAATCTGAAAGATGTAAACACACTGGTTAAACTTATTGCCGGTCTCGGGATCACCATGAAATATGAAGGTGATACTGTTGTTGCGGATACTTCAACCCTGGATAACCAGTTTGCACCATATGAGTTGGTAAAAACTATGCGTGCATCCATTTTGGTGCTTGGTCCATTACTGGCGCGCTACAGTAGTGCACAGGTGTCTTTACCTGGCGGTTGTGCGATTGGTTCTCGTCCTGTTGATCAGCATTTAAAAGCTTTGGAAGCGCTTGGTGCTGAAATCCAGGTTGAAGCTGGTTATGTCCATGCCAAAGTTGATGGTCGTCTGAAAGGTGGCGAAGTTATCTTTGACATGGTGACCGTGGGTGGTACCGAAAATATTCTGATGGCGGCTGTGCTGGCAGATGGCGTAACGACAATCCGTAATGCAGCACGTGAACCTGAAATTACCGATCTTGCGCAAATGCTGATTAAAATGGGTGCCAAAATTGAAGGTTTAGACACAGATACGTTAGTTGTGACTGGCGTAGAAAGTCTGCATGGTTGTGAATATGCTGTGGTTGCTGATCGGATTGAAACCGGTTCATATCTGGCAGCTGCTGCGATCACAGGCGGTAAAGTAAAAACAACGAATACAGATCCAAACCTGCTTGAATCAGTATTGGAAAAATTTGAAGAAATGGGTGCAGAAGTTACACGTGGTGACGACTGGATCGAACTGGATATGATGGGTAAACGCCCGAAAGCTGTCAGCTTCCGTACTTTGCCGCATCCAGAATTTCCAACAGATATGCAGGCTCAGCTAATGGCAGTGAATGCAATTGGCCGCGGTTTTGCGACAATTTCCGAAACGATTTTTGAAAACCGTTTCATGCATGTTCCTGAATTGGCTCGTATGGGGGCGAATATTCAGGTGGAAGGTAATGATGCTGTGGTGACGGGTGTGGAAAAACTTTCTGCAGCACCAGTGATGGCGACAGATTTACGTGCTTCATTCTCTTTGGTACTGGCAGCGCTTGCCGCTGAAGGGGAAACAGTGATTGACCGTATCTATCATATTGACCGCGGTTATGAAGATGTCGAAGCGAAGTTACAAGGTTTAGGCGCCCAAATTAAGCGAGTAAGTTAATGAGCGATATGAGAAACGATGATCCAAACTTTGACGTAATGGGCAATTTTGATCATGGTTTAACTTTAGCATTAAGTAAGGGCCGTATTTTAAAAGAAACTCTACCGTTACTTGAAACGGCAGGTATTAACCTGCTGGAAGATCCGGATAAGTCTCGAAAGCTAATTTTCCCGACAACCCATAAACACGTTCGTATTCTGATTTTACGTGCTTCTGATGTGCCAACCTATGTTGAAAATGGCGCAGCAGACATCGGTGTGGCAGGTAAAGATGTGTTGATGGAGCATGGCGCGCAAAATGTCTATGAGCCATTAGATCTAAAAATTGCCAACTGTAAACTGATGACAGCAGGCAAGGTTGGTATGGAACGTCCGAAAGGCCGTCTTAAAATTGCGACTAAGTATGTGAATTTAACCCGTCAATATTATGCAAGCCTAGGTGAGCAGGTTGATGTGATCAAGCTTTATGGTTCTATGGAACTTGCACCACTTGTAGGTCTAGGCGATTATATTGTTGATGTGGTCGATACAGGCAATACACTTCGTGCCAATGGTCTTGAGCCACTGGAAGAAATTTGTAAAGTATCTTCACGTTTGATTGTCAATAAAGCCAGCTTTAAGCGTAAACAAGCATTATTGAATCCAATTTTGGCACAGCTTGAACAAGCTGTTGAAGCACGTGAACAATCGAAAAAAGCTTAATTTTTATCGTTCTAAAATACCGTCTGCAAGGACGGTTTTTTTATATCTAGGGTTTGATAGAGAATTTAGAGAAATCATCAATTTTACCGAATGCTATTTCCAATAAAACTCATGCTCAAGAAAGTAGATAGATAACCACAAAGCCTGTTAAAACAGGTAAACTAATCTTTTCCATATCAACCTTGTGGGTAAATTGATGCGACGTTTATCGACTCAAGATCAAAACTTCAAGCAGGTATTTGCTGACTTGTTAGCTTTTGAAACAGTGAGTGATCCTGAACTTTTAAAAACCGTAGATCAAATCATTGCTGATGTGCGTCAGCATGGTGATGCTCATGTTCTTAAACTTACTCAGCAGTTCGATCGACATCCAGCGCATCAATTTTCAGATCTGGAACTGACTCAAGAACAATTGAAAGCTGCCTTTGATGGTTTAACAGTTGAAGTGCGTGAAGCTTTAGAACTCGCTGCCAACCGTGTACGTGAATTCCACCAAGCACAAAAGCAAGATGGCTGGACCTATGTCGATGCTTTAGGTAATACCTTAGGTCAAAAAGTCACACCGCTGGATCGTGTGGGTATTTATGTACCGGGCGGTTTGGCATCGTATCCATCTTCAGTATTGATGAATGCAGTACCTGCCCATGTTGCAGGTGTACCTGAAATTATCATGGTGGTTCCTGCACCAAATGGTGAATTGAATCCATTGGTACTTGCAGCAGCATATTTGGCAGGCGTGACCCGTGTATTTACCATTGGTGGTGCGCAAGCGGTTGCAGCATTAGCCTATGGTACAGAAAGCATTCCATCTGTAGATAAAATCACAGGCCCGGGTAACCGTTTCGTTGCTGCGGCAAAACGTGCGGTATTTGGTCAAGTCGGTATCGATATGATTGCCGGACCTTCTGAAATTCTAGTGTATGCGGAAGGTGAAAATAATGCTGAGTGGCTGGCAATGGATTTATTGTCACAAGCTGAGCATGATACGGTTGCGCAAGCAGTATTCATTACACCTGATGAAGCGTTGTTGAATGCAGTTGGTGAATGGATTGAAAAACACTTAGAAGCTTTACCAAAAGCTGAGATCGCACGTACGTCTATCGAGAACCGTGGTGCACTGGTATTAGTGAAAGATCGTGCTGAAGGTGCTGAACTGATTAACCAAGTCGCGCCTGAACACTTAATGCTTTGTTTAGACGAAGCAGAAAAAATGGCTGAAGATATTCGTCATGCAGGTGCCATTTTCATGGGTCGTTATACGCCTGAAGCGATTGGTGACTACTGTGCAGGTCCAAACCACGTATTGCCAACCTCAGGTACAGCACGTTTTTCATCACCACTTGGTGTATATGATTTCCAAAAGCGTTCAAGCTTGATTATGTGCTCTGAACAAGGCGTGAAAACTTTAGCGAAAACTGCAGACATTTTGGCGCAAGAAGAAAATCTTGATGCACATGCACGTTCTGCACGTTATCGTTATCAGTAATTAAAAATATAAAACCTCTCCCTAACCCTCTCCTGAGCAAGTTTTAAAGCAGTGCTTTAAAACTTGCTCAGGAGAGGGAGATTACATGATTGAATTAATTATCTAGTAAAGCAATATGTAAGAGTTTGGAGATCCCTCTCCCTTCGGGAGAGGTTAGGAGAGGGCTAATAAGAGAACAAAGATGTCAAAGATCACCACAGAACAAATGCGTTTTTGGAGTCCTGAAGTACGTGAGCTTGAGCCGTACACACCAGGTGAACAGCCTAAAATCCAAAATCTTTTAAAATTAAATACCAATGAAAACCCATATCCACCGTCACCAAAAGTGGTGGAAGCGGTGCAGAATGTTTTAGCCAATGGTGCAGATGTCTTACGTTTGTATCCTGACCCTGATGCATCTGAACTGAAACAAGCGATTGCGAAACAGCAAAGTGTGCTAGTAGAAAATGTGTTTATGGGAAATGGCTCAGACGAAGTCTTAGCGCATATTTTCAAAGCATTCTTCGTTCAAGAATTGCCATTGCTTTATCCAGATATTACCTATAGTTTCTATCCTGTATACAGTCAGTTCTTTGGTGTCGAAACCAAAGTATTGCCGCTCAATGATGATTTTGAAATTGTAGTCGATGACTATAAACAGCCAAATGGCGGCATCATTATTACCAATCCAAATGCACCAACCAGTATTGCACTAGGTTTATGTGCAATTGAAGAAGTGCTTCAAGCTAATCCAAATTCGGTTGTGGTGATTGATGAAGCCTATGTGGATTTTGGTGCTGAATCTGCGGTGGTGTTGGTTGAGAAATACGACAATTTGGTGGTATGCCAAACCACGTCTAAGTCCCGCTCATTAGCAGGTCTACGGGTTGGATTTGCAATTGCACAGCCACACTTGATTGCTGCACTTGAAGCGGTAAAAAATAGTTTCAACTCTTATCCAATGGATCGTTTTGCCATTGCAGCAGCAGTAGCTTCCTTTGAAGACCAAGCTTACTTTGAAGCGCAAAATGCCAAAGTGATAGCGAGCCGTGAGAAATTGACAGCACAGTTAAAAGAACTTGGATTTAAAGTTTTACCATCGGCTGCCAATTTCATTTTTGCATCATTGCCAAGCAAAGATGCAGGTGAGTTAGCAGCTGAATTACGTAAACATGGTATTATCGTGCGCTATTTTAATAAGCCACGTATCAATCAGTTCTTACGTATTACTATTGGTACAGATGAGCAGAGTCAACGTTTGATTGATACATTGAAAAATGAGATTTTGATTTAAGTGAATCTATCCCTTGCGGAGCAGTGCTCCTCATCCTTTTATAAAAGGAAGGAACTCCTCCCCCTATAAAAGGTGAGAAGCATTGTTTCTCAAGGGGAGAGATTCATAAAAAAGCGACTCAATTGAGTCGCTTTTTTATTTATTTAGGTGTGTACCAAGTATTGAGTAGATTCAACATCGCTTCGACTTTATCAAAACATTCTTGGTATTCGGCATCGCAGTCTGATGAAATGGTAATCCCGCCACCAGCCCATAGTGACACCTCATTTTGGTATTTCTGTATTGAGCGGATCAGAATATTCCAGGAACCAGTGCCATCAAAATTAAAATACCCCATTGAGCCACAATACGCACCTCGTGGCGCACCTTCAAGTTCTTCAATAATTTGCATGGCACGAATTTTAGGTGCACCGGTAATAGATCCGCCAGGAAGGGCAGACATTAAAACATCAAATGGATTTACATCTTTTTTCAGGGTAGCTTGTACTTCACTGACCATATGATGAACTTGATTAAAGCTTTCAATATTGAACAGCTTTGGTGTTTTAACTGAGCCAGTTTCCGCATAAACACTCAAATCATTACGTAATAAATCTACGATCATCACATTTTCAGCTTGATCTTTTTCAGAATTTTTTAAAGTCTGTTTGGATTGCTCATCCAATATTGGATCTGTATAACGCGGCATCGTGCCTTTGATCGGTTTGGTAATAATCCGTCGCTCAGATTGAAAATCAATAAACAGTTCGGGTGAACAACTTAACAGCTCAAACTCTCCTACGCGTAAATAACCAGCATAAGGTGCATTGGTTAGTTGCCAAAATTGTTCTGCTGTAGCTAACACCGAGCCTTTAGCTTGTGCTGAAAATTCTTGAGTCAGATTGATCTGATAACAGTCACCAGCTTTGATATATTCCTGAACCTGACTGAAAGCCTCCTGATAAGCTGATTTATTCCAACGCGCTGTACATGGAGAAACTAAATTAAATTCAGACTTATCCTGCAATTGATCAAGTAAAGCCTGAATCTGCTGAAAAATATGTTCTGCTTGAGGATCACTACTCTTAAAAATCCATCCTTCACGACAAAGTTCTAAATAAGTAGAGAATTGCCCAATAAAAAATGCTGGCTGCTGGCGCTGTCTATAATGAACTTGCTGTTGAGCTGCGTAGTCATAAGAAATGAATCCGACAAAGCCGCCATTAAATCTTGTAGAGTCCGAGGTTGATTTAGACGTGAAATTAATAGTTAAATCTGGCGCAACGACTTCATACTGATTAAAAGAAACAGCCTGATAAGTTTGTATAATATCATCCTGTATAACTGTATAACGTTCAGCACAGCAGGCAATAAATGGCGTACCGTTGTCATATAAATATACAGCATGATCCAGGGAGCGCAATGCTTCCAAAATGGCATGCGGGGAACTATTTGAAGCAGACAGGAGATGTTGAAAAGTTAGGCTATGCATTCAGTTTAAAGCATTCAAGAGACTGAGATGATTCTATCTCAATTATCAAGAAAAATGAGGTAGAACTTGTATATACCGTTTATCGGTGAATAACGAAATGCGACCAACAACAGTTGAACAAAAAATGACACGCAGCTAATTTAGGGGGGCGAGCAAATCACTCAAGGATTAATTGTTCGTGCTGTCGTAAAATAAAAATACATCATGGACAAAGAGTGATTCACAACGGCTTTGTTGCACAAACCTATCTGTAAAGGCTTTTTTAGCGATATAA
>NZ_QMBM01000001.1:2000913-2001247 GCF_003289665.1 Acinetobacter sp. SM1B | reverse complement strand
TGATCTAATGATCAAACAAAAACTTGATTTAGTGAACGCTAAAGAACAAACTACTGCAACTCAGATATTATCTGTTAATAACTCATTTGACCAAGCATTGGCATCTAAATAAGACCAAACGCAAAGTCATAAACAGTTGTGCTGGCGACCATAGCAAGAGTGAACCACCTGATCCCTTCCCGAACTCAGAAGTGAAACCTCTTAGCGCTGATGGTAGTGTGGGGTTTCCCATGTGAGAGTAAGTCATCGCCAGCTCATTATTCTAAACACCCTCTGTCAAATGACAGGGGGTGTTTTTTTTATGGCCAAGATTTAAGAAAGCATCTAAATATTA
>NZ_QMBM01000001.1:1936981-2000794 GCF_003289665.1 Acinetobacter sp. SM1B | reverse complement strand
TGTAGCTAGATGGACTCAAATGCCTTATATGAAGGGTATTGATATCTACGGTGTATATTTCATAAAGGATGAAAGATTTACATATAAATATTATTTTTTAGTTATATGCTGTATGTTTACATAGAAATAAAAAACCAGCTCAAAGCTGGTTTTTTATTAGATGGATAATTTAAGCAAACACTTTCATAACCTGATCTAGAAGTACCCATAGGATCACAATCGCCACTACAGGCTCTGCAATTTTTGCCCAAGTTGGCGCATTGACTACAACCACATCTTCAACGTCATGTTCTAGGGACTGATTGTTTTGGCTGACCATCTGATTAAACTCCTTCATCGTTGCCTCCAATGATAGCTCTTCTTGTGGCATTGGTTTAGAGCCTTTCAGTTCTAACAGATTATTTGTTGTCCAAACCCAATCATCTGCTTGACCAGAAAGATGCTCGATCTGACCATATAACAGTTCCTGAATACTGTTCAGATTATGATTGCCGGTATCATGTAGCTGTTTAAGCTCTATGAGCTGAAGTTTGAAAATCTCATAAATATTAGCTTCTTGTACTTCACGAGAAAGAGTAGACTGATTGGATTTAAGTGTACTCAGATGACGGGCAATTTCCTGAATATATAGTTCATCAGGATGATTAATTTCATTATAGATCTTATTCGGATTAAGCTTCCATTCACTAACCAGCTTACCTAAAGTCAGCGCACTGATTTCGGCAATGTATGCACGACGTTCCTGCTTTGGATACTGACTTAGAAGCTCAGGCTTTTGAGTTTCTATCTGTTCAACAAAATATTGTACTAAATCAAAAGCCATTCACTTACTCCGTTCTTATTTAATCTAATAACCTGAGGCTTGGTTTTTTCTTTGGTGTTTCAGGTTCTTCTTCAATGTTTGATTTTAAAGCATCTTCTTCAGTTTGTGTATGCTCATATTCATTTGGATCAAAGAATAGTCCCTGACCATTTTCACGTGCATAGATACCCAGTACCGCAGCCATTGGTACATAAATATCACGTGATACACCACCGAAACGTGCTGAGAATGTAATCGCGTCATTGCTCATATGTAGCGCATGTACGGCGTGCGGTACGATATTTAGAATGATCTGGCCATCTTTAATAAACTGTTCTGGAACCATGGTATTTGGACGCGTAGCATCAACCAACAGGTATGGTGTCATATTGTTATCACAGATCCATTCATAAATCGCACGAGACATATAAGGACGTGTAGGCGTGAGGTTGAATTCCTGTTCAGACATAATGAGTACTCGATTAATTTGATAACTGGGCAGCGTAGCGGTTCTTTTCCTGCAACGTCATTGATTTGATAAAAGCAGGACGGCTAAAGATTCGCTGGCAATACAGATAGAATGGGCGGCATTGCTGTTTAGGTAATTCTACACCCATACTGTGCAAACGGATAAACATCGGCGCAAGCATGCAGTCCAAGATACTGAACTGCTCTGACATGAAATAGGGAAAGTGCTGAAATAGTGGCATCAGGGATACCAGAATATCGCGAAGCTGTTTTTGCGCCTGAGCTTTCGCAGCGGGATCTAAAGAATCCGGGTGTTTGAGCATGATATCGGCCAGTTTAAGCCAGTCATGTTCGAAGCGCCATAGATATTGGCGTTGCTCGGCTCGCGGCATCGGTGCATCGGCATAGAGCTTGTTCTGACGATAGCGATCATCAATATATTCAGAAATAATCTGGCTAATAAATAATTTCAGATCATTTTCAATCAGCATCGGTAGCTGATTATAAGGATTTAGACTGGCCAAGTCCTCATCGTCACTATCGACCAAGATTAAATGATATTTAATTTGTTTTTCGGTAAGAACGTAGCGAATCCAATGGGAACGAAAGTCATCGGCATGGCTATATAAGGTGATTCCTTGAAGTGGCGCGCTTTCGACTGACATAAATCCTGAGCAAATTTTAGTGAGTAGAATAGGATACTAAAAATCAACCTAAAAAGCACGAAGCATAAAAGACCAATTGGCTTTTGACAGGGTAGATTATAAGAAAAAATGAAAGGAGCAGAACAAGATGATCATGAATTTAGGTTTAATCATAGTGTTTGTGATTATAGGTATAGCCAACTATTATCTGACCAAGTCCTTCTGGTGTCATGAAGGGGTATGGGGTAAAGATGTTCATGAACAATAATATATAATTCTATTCAGTGGTAAATTTAAAGCCATAAAAAAACCCTGGAATAAACCAGGGTTTTTTGTCCGATTCGGTAAACGAATTAACGTTTAGAGAATTGAGGACGTTTACGAGCTTTACGTAAACCAAGTTTCTTACGTTCAACTTCACGAGCATCACGAGTAACGAAACCAGCTTGACGAAGAGCAGGTTTAAGAGTTTCGTCAGCAGCGATCAATGCACGAGTAATACCGTGACGGATAGCGCCTGCTTGACCACCGATACCACCACCAGCAACAGTGATGTAAAGGTCGTATTTGTTAGTTGCTTCAAGAAGTTCTAACGGTTGGTTAACAACCATACGAGCAGTCTCACGACCGAAGTATTGTTCTAAAGAACGGTTGTTAATTACGAGTTTACCAGTACCAGCAGATAGGAAAACACGTGCAGTTGCGGTCTTACGGCGACCTGTACCATAGTTTGTAGCCATGTGCTGTATCCCTTAGATGTCCAAAACTTGTGGCTGTTGAGCTGTGTGAGGATGCTCAGTACCAGCGTACACTTTCATTTTCTTGATCATTGCATAACCAAGAGGACCTTTTGGCAACATGCCTTTAACAGCGCGTTGGAAGATCTCTTCTGGTTTGTGTGCAACTAATTTCTCGAAGTTAGTTTCACGGATACCACCAGGGAAACCAGTATGGCGATAGTATTTCTTATCAAGTGATTTTTTACCAGTCACTTGAACTTGCTCAGCATTAATAACAACGATGTAATCGCCAGTGTCAACGTGAGGAGTATAAGAAGTTTTGTGCTTACCGCGTAAACGACGAGCGATTTCCGTCGCAAGACGGCCTAGAGTTTTGCCAGAAGCATCAACAACGTACCAGTCGTGTTGAACTTCAGCTGGCTTAGCACTGAGAGTTTTCATTAAACCACTACCTATTATAGTTGGTTTGGACGGTGGAATCTGTCCAAACAAAAGGAGACGAGATTCTAAACGAATACGTGAAGAATCACAAATGAAAATTAAAAATTTCAAGCGCTGTATTTTATATAATCTACGAGCATAAGGGAAGAAAAATTAAGCAGAATGCATAAAAATAACTGGCAAGATTTGTAACGCAGATTTCTCTGAGAATCACAACAGTCCAAAACACTGTACAGATCGCTGCACGCAAGCCTGTTTGAAACAGGCTATACTATTGAAGGCCTTAGTGAATAGAGAAGAAGATGCTGCCTTTATATGTCACCAGCGGTGAACCTGCCGGAATTGGTCCTGATATCTGCTTGAGTCTGGCAAATCGGGTTGATGAGCGTCCGATTGTGGTACTTGCGGATCTAGAAATGTTGGGTCAGCGTGCCCAGCATTTAAATCTGGCAATAGAGCTGATTGAATATAAGGGACAAGAGTCTTCTTCTGAAGAAGGTCAGCTCTATGTCGAGCATGTACCTTTGAAACAACAAGTGATATTGGGTGAGCTCAATAGCCATAACGCTGCTTATGTATTGGAACAATTACGTCGTTCAGCTGACTATGCCATGACCGGGAAAAGTGTTGGTGTGGCAACAGCACCAGTGCAAAAGTCAGTCATTAATGATGCCGGAATCCATTTCAGTGGGCATACTGAATATTATCAGGAATTTGCTGGTGTGCCTCGTGTCGTGATGATGCTGGCAACTAAAACCTTACGTGTCGCTTTAGCAACAACGCATCTTCCGTTACGGGCAGTCGCGGATGCAATTACGCCTGAGCGTCTGCATCAGGTGATTGATATCCTGATTCATGATTTACAATCCAAATTTAAAATCAAACAGCCAAAGATTCTGGTCTGTGGTTTAAATCCGCATGCAGGCGAGGGCGGTTATTTGGGGATGGAAGAGATTGAAGTGATCAATCCTGTGCTGGAAACTTATCGTGCGCAAGGTATCAATATGAGCCTGAGCCTACCTGCAGATACTTTATTTACTCCTGAAAACTTGAAAGATACCGATGCGGTACTGGCGATGTATCACGATCAGGGTTTACCTGTGTTAAAATCTCAGGGCTTTGGTGAAGCCATCAATATTACTTTGGGCTTACCGTTTATCCGAACTTCTGTCGATCACGGCACAGCACTCTCCCTCGCAGGTACAGGCCTTGCGAAAAGCTCAAGCTTGCATGTGGCTGTGGATTTGGCGCTGGATTTAGCGCGTCAATGATCTCGTCTTTATTACACGTTGGAAATGTCTATGTATCAGATTAATGCCTTAAACCCGAAAGATGAAGGGCATCACACGCGTAAGCGTTTTGGTCAAAACTTCTTACATGACCAACGTGTCATTGCCAAAATTGTCCGTTCAGTCAATCCGCGTGCAGGCGAAAATATTGTTGAAATTGGTCCAGGTCTGGCCGCTTTAACTTCACCTTTGATTGGTGAATGTGATGCTTTAACCGTTCTGGAGCTTGATCGTGACTTGGCTGCAGGTTTGCCGGGTCGTGTTCCGCATCCTGAGCGTTTAACGATTGTTGAAACAGATGCATTGAAGTACGACTTCACCAATTTATTTAAAGAAGGTCGTCCATTACGTGTAGTTGGTAATCTGCCATATAACATTTCGACACCATTATTGTTCCATCTCTTGGAATTCGGTGACAAAGTTAAAGACATGCACTTCATGCTGCAAAAAGAAGTAGTCGATCGTATTACCGCTTCACCGAACACCAAAGAATATGGCCGTTTGTCGGTGATGATTCAGTATTACTGCAAACCGACATTCTTGTTTGAAGTGCCACCAGGTTCGTTTAATCCGCCGCCAAAAGTGACTTCTGCGGTATTCCGTTTAGAACCCTATGACGTTAAACCGATCGTGGCGAAAAATGAAAAAGCTTTGGCACGTCTGGTATCCCACGTATTTACCCAGCGCCGTAAAACTTTGCGTAATAGTCTGAAAGGCATGTTGGTTGAAGATGGTTTTGAAAAGGCAGGTGTAGACCCAATGGCACGTCCAGAGACTCTGACACTTGCTCAATTTGTGGCTTTATCTGATCAAATGGTAGCTTAAAAAGAATGACTCGCACTGTTCGATACAATTATGTGATTGGTGATGTGCAAGGCTGTTTTGAGGCCTTGAAGGCATTACTGAAAGAAATCCGCTTTGATCCGGATCAGGATTTTATCTGGTTTGCGGGTGACCTGGTCGCTCGGGGTGAAAACTCGCTGGGCGCGTTGCGCTTCATTAAAAAGTTGGTCGATAATGGTGTCGCTGCAACAGTGCTGGGCAACCATGATTTGACTTTATTGGCTTATGCACGCGGCATTAAGCCGATTAAAGACAAGGACAATGTCCGTGATGTGATTGATGCCATCGACAGTGATGATCTGATTGACTGGCTGCGGAAACAGCCTATGTGTCTGTTCCCGAATGAACAGACAGTGCTCACGCATGCCGGTATTCCTAAACTTTGGGATGTTGCCAAGACTGCTGAGTTAGCTAAAGAAGTAGAAGCAGTCATAGGTCATGATGATTTTGAAGTCATGGATGCGTTCCTGAGCGACATGTTTGGCAAAGAGCCAGCACTCTGGTCAGATGAGTTAGAGGGTCATGAGCGTATACGTTGTATCGTGAATTACCTGACGCGGATGCGTTTAACCGATATAGAAGGACGTTTAGAATACAGTTTTAAAGACTCTCTGAATGATCCAATGCCAGAAGGCTTCAGACCCTGGTTTGAGTTTGAGTCGAAAGCTGCCAAGACGCATCAAATTATCTTCGGGCATTGGGCAGGATTACAGGGTAAGACGATTTCCGAACATGTTCAAAATGTCGATGGTGGCTGTGTTTGGGGCAATCAGTTGCTGGCTTATCGATTAGAAGACCAGCAGATGTTCGCGGTTCATAATCCCGTGCTTTAAGATATCCAGAACTAAAAAGCCACGTTTCAACGTGGCTTTTTTATAGCAGAAATAATGTAAATTAATCCTGACGAATCCAGGTCTGACTACGGCCTAATGTCGATACACCGATATAGCCACGTAAGGTGAGACGCTTGCCAGTCGCATTCAGGCGAGCTTTGGCATCATAAACTTTGCCGGTCAGTGGATCGATGATCCGACCCTTATCATAGTTATTGGCTTTACCTACTTGTTTTAAGCCGGTAAGTACATCCATGCCTAGAATCGGTTGATTGGTATACGGTGCCGGGCAGTTGTTACAGCTTTTTTGTGGGGTATAACCAGGGCGAGGCGTTACTTTCACGATTTTACCCACGTAGGTACCGTTATTTTCTTGACGAATTTCAATAATGGCTTTAGGGGAGCCAGTTTTATCATCAATTTGTTGCCAAGTGCCGGTCAAATCCTGTGCAAAAGCTGACACAGTCATACATGCACCCATTAGCATCATTGCGATTTTAGATTTTTTCATATTAATCATCCCCATGTGGTTTGTTACAGACAGTCACTAGTTATTTTTTGATCAGTCTGCACTAAGAATTCAGTTGTGTTTAAGTCCCATGACCGAAACTTGAGTATGGTCATATAAATTTAAGGAATTTCCATCGACAGCGACCTGATTAATCAGGTCATGAATATGTATATCGGATGCTGATTGCAGCGTAGCGTTTCCAGCATGATGTAATGCAGTGAATTTCAATTTGTTGAAGGCTTCTGGCTCCAGTATTTCAAATGAGTACTGAGTGGAGGGCAAATGATCAGCACCTTGTTTTCTTGGCTTATTACCAAAAAGTGGGTGGGATAATGAGTTGCCTAAATTTCTAGATAAGCCACCTCTATTATATTTCGCCGATTTAATCAGGATCATGGCCGGATCTGTCTTGTCATGCATCTGCTGCCAAATATTTATCCAATTCTCTCCACAAGAAATTGGGTTTAAAGCAACACCAGATGTCCTGAAAACACTCATTGTTTTCATTCAATTTCCTTGTATTTCAAAATCAAATATCCATTTGATTTGCTTCACTCTTGCTGTATATGAAGTTTTAATACACAAAGATTAAAAAAATCTGTATGTTTATTATTCATACAACCTTATATAAAAAAATGCAAGTTGAATATAGGCAGAGATTCATACTTAAGTCTTAAAGATTATAACAATATTCTTGTGGGTGGAAACGTGATTTTTAACCCATATTGAATGATGTATAGGAAAGTGAGAGAAAAATATTTAAAATAACTGACCAAAGAGACAGCGTGTAGCCAAGTCGAAAATAGGGGAATTAGTAATATTAAAACGATTGAAAAGATTATAAATATATAAAATTACTAAGTTAAAATCTGTCATTTAGGTCAATTTAATTACTGGTATGAAACTTAAATGAATTTATGAAGTGACTAATTTGTCATTAGAATTTAATAGTTCATATTTTTATCTAAATCGATATAAGAATAAGATGACTATAATAAAATAGATATAGTCATCTAAAAATGACGATGTGGTCAGATTAAAGATTCTGAAGATATAGAATAAAAGTCGGTAGCCAGAGGGCCGTAAAGACAGCATTCACTGCCATACCAAATGCTGCGTATCGACCTGCAACACTACCACGCTGCCAGGCTTGTGCTGTGCCAATCGCATGAGCGGCAAGGCCCAGTGCAAGACCAGAAGCACGTTCGTCATTGATATGACGCAGAATGAGAGGGGAAAACGCAGCCCCAATGACACCAGACAGAATTACAATCAGAATCACCAGGCTAATTGGTGCATCCAGTAAAGTCGCGATATTAATCGCAATTGGGGTAGTAACTGCACGAGTGGCAAAGGCCATGATGTCACCGGCTGCCATATGTAACAGATAAGCGAGTCCCATGGGCAGGGCAACTGCACTGATACTGGCGAAGATCAGAATTCCAATCACACCTTTTAATGGCAGGTCATCATAGCGCATCGCTGCCAGAGGAATTGCCAAGGCCACCGTAACATAACCTAAAAGACGGTTAAACAGGGGATTGGTGTCTTCCGTATAATGTTCATAAGGAACACCCAGTACAAACAGAATAGCCAGCACAAAGAACATGCCAAAGACAATGACCGGAATTTTAGGAATCACACGGTTACATGGTTTTGCCGCAAGATAGGCCGCCAGCGTGATCAGGAAACCATAGAGTACAGATAACATAATGATCTCCTAAAGCCAGCGCTTGGCCATTTTTGCATAGACCCATAATGGAATGAGCGTACTAACAAACAGAATCAGCAGAAAGGCTGGAATTTTATGTCCCATATGCACCAGCATCATCAATGAGCCGGCGCTGACAGGTAAAAATGCAAAGGCACTTTCTTTCATAATCTTGTTATTGGTATCCACCAGTCGGGCAGGAATTTTGCTCCAGCGACGCCAGCTAAACAGGACGATGAGCAGGCTGATCAAACCGACCAGATTGCCTAACTCAGGGTGCTCTAACTGGGTCATGATCCATACTGCTGCTTCCCGAAAGACAATAATCAGAAGCAGCGTGCCGATCCATGCTGGCCAATCTATATGCTTAATCCAGTTCATTTTAGAGTCTATTTAATTTGATTTATCGAGTTTTAGTCGATCTTACGCGGTATTTCAAATTCTTCAAGTGGCCGTTGAAACTGAACTGCTTGCTCACCCAAAATATCTTCTAGGGAGAGATGTGCCTGGCGAATGATCTGTGCCAGTTTCTGTGGAGCAATACTGACCTGCAAATGCAGCTGACCTTGCTCGTCATAATGCTCGGACTGAATCACATTCAGATCATAAAGTTGATTACGCAGTTTGCCATGTGCAGGCTGTAACTTAAGTTCAAACTTTTGCAGTTCTCCCATCAACGCTTCATGTACCGCCTTACGTAGCAGGTCAATCCCTTCTCCAGTGTGAGCAGACACATACACCCGTTCTGGCTGATTGGGTTTGTGATAGATAATCTTGGCTTCTTCACCGCTTTGGTCAATTTTATTATAGACACGAAGTACTGGAACATTAGCCCCAATTTCCTTGAGCACACTTTCTACTGCATCAATCTGTTCCAGAATTTCCGGACTGCTGGAATCAATCACGTGCAGCAACAGGGTGGCTTCTAAGGTTTCTTCCAAAGTCGCTTTAAAAGATTCTACCAGTGAGTGAGACAGGTTACGTACGAATCCTACCGTATCTGCCAGTACTACAGTGCCAATGCCTTCCCAGTCCAGACGGCGCAAGGTCGGATCCAGAGTGGCAAACAGCTGGTCAGCTGCATAAACATCGCTATCTGCAAGAATATTAAACAGGGTAGATTTACCGGCGTTGGTATAACCAACCAGAGAAATGGTAGGTACAGCAGCTTTCTGACGGGCTACACGACCTTGCATCCGGGTTTGACGGACTTTATCCAGTCGAGCTTTCAGTTGCCCCATCCGTACGCGCAGCAAACGTCGGTCAGTTTCCAGTAAAGTTTCACCAGGACCACGTAAACCAATACCCCCTTTCTGGCTATCCAGATTACCACGACTACGAATCAGGCGAGAAGAAAGATGCTGTAACTGGGCCAGTTCGACCTGTAATTTACCTTCATAAGTACGGGCGCGCAGCGCGAAAATATCCAGAATGAGTTCAGTACGGTCGACCACCCGGCATTTAACAACGCGTTCAAGGTTACGTGCCTGCGCAGGGGTCAGGGTATGATCAAAAATCACCAGATCAGCTTCAAGAGCTTCAACTTTTTCTGCAATTTCCTCAGCCTTGCCGGAGCCGATAAAATATTTAGGATCGGGTCTTAAACGCTGAGCATGCATATGCTCAAGAATTTCTGCCCCTGCTGAACTGGCCAACAGGTGAAATTCTTCTGCATCCAGATCCTCCAGCATCTGCACGGTCACACTGACCAGAATGACACGATCTTTGGCACGATGCTGTTCAAAATATTCCACTCAGTCCACACTCTACTTAAAAATTTTTTTAATAGAATTCATTTTAGTGGAAAAAGACAGGGACAGGTAGCATTGCTCTGTGAGTTTTGGGTTAGAGTGCAGCAACAAAAAATTGCGCCAGGCCGACTAAAACAGCCGCATAAAATGCGGTTGCCACAAAAATGTATTTCAGTGCTTGTGTGAGTTGAAGGGTTTCAAGCGTAACCTTTGGATCTTGCTGCATGATAAAACTCCATAATTTACTCATTCAATGGAAATATAATAATTCATCGTTTAATTGAATAAAAATTGCAAAATTTAATCCGTCTGAACGGTTTTTATAATCAATGCATGTTCAGAATGAACAGTATAGAATGGTAAAGATACGTGAAGATGATGACCTGAATCGACCTGGAAATAGTGATCCTTGTATGCACTCGACTATAAATAATGAAACATCTGAAATTCGTGGTTTAGCAAAATTTTTGCTCTATAGCAGAAAAATGGTTGCCTCTGTCGCAGCGGTGAGTGAAGGGTTCTATCTAGTTTACCGACACGGTTTATACAAGAATCCGAATAATCCACATAACACGCGATATGTGCAGTATTTCTGTCGTCAGCTATGCAAGGTATTTAATATTGAAGTGCAGGTACATGGCACCATTCCACGAGAACCCGCACTTTGGGTGAGTAATCATGTGTCCTGGCTGGATATTGCAGTACTCGGTTCTAGTGCACGGGTGTTTTTCCTGGCTAAAGCCGAGATTGAACAGTGGCCGCTGCTTGGCAAACTGGCGAAGGGCGGGGGAACTTTATTTATCAAGCGAGGGTCGGGAGATTCACTCCGGATCCGTGAGCAGATTACCGGATTTTTAAAACAGGACATTCCAGTGCTGTTTTTCCCTGAAGCCACCACTTCAGATGGACGTGCAATCAAGAAGGTCCATGGCCGGATTCTGGGTGCAGCAATTGAAGCAAAGCGCCCGGTACAGATTTGCCTGATTTGTTATGTCAATCAGCAGGGGGAACTGGATACAGTTGCGCCTTTTATTGGTCAGGTCGGTTTCGCTGAGCATGTACGTAAAGTGTTAGAGATGCCAAATGTCACGGCACATTTAATGGCATTACCCGGGATTTCTACAGAAGGTCATACGGTGGATACGCTGACGCCGTTGGTGCAGGAAAAGATGAATGAAGGTCTGAAGTATTTACAGAATAAGGTCCTGAAAACACCCTTGGAAGTTACTGCATCAGTTTCGTAGGTAAAACAAACAGAATTATTTTCCAAAAAACTAAAATGAGCGTTTATTGGCGCTCATTTTTTTATATGTAGCATTCAGTAGTTTGTTGTTTTAACCAGTGTGATCCAGACGTGAACCTAGGGTTTCGAGATGCATCGGGAAAACATTATTTTTACGGTCTTCAAAATAATGACGTAAGGTCCTTTCTACACTCGGGAATGCTAGTTCTGCCCAAGGAATATCCACTTCGTCAAACAGGCGTGATTCAATGGTTTCTTCACCAGCACCAAATTTGCCTTCCACCAGTTGAGTTTTAAACAGCACATAAATCTGACCGATACGTGGAATATTGTACATACAGTACAGCTGTTCGATTTCCACTTCAGCTTCGGCTTCTTCACGGGTTTCACGTGCTGCGCCTTGTTCCATGGTTTCAAACAGTTCCATATAGCCGGCAGGTAAAGTCCACAGGCCATAACGAGGTTCAATCGCACGTCGGCATAGCAGTACTTTGTCTTCCCAGACCACTAGGGATCCGCAAATAATCTTTGGATTAATATAATGAATAAAACCACAGGAGCTGCAGACATGACGAAGTTTTTGATCACCTAAAGGTATTTTTTCAGTTGTCTTATGTCCACAGGCCGTACAGAAGTTCATATTCATCATCAATGACAAAAAGTAGACTCAGGATAACTGAAAAATTGAAATTTGGCATCAATTCTATCCTCAGGAATCAAAAATCAGCTATGATGAAATCATAATGAGAATGAGGAAAGCGTGGATGGATGAACGCAATTTAACACACAGATTACAGCAACGTTTGCGCTTTTCCAGGCGGATTCAGCCAGCGCATGCTGCCGTGTTAATTGCGATTACGGATGAGTCGGATCCCAAGGTCTTACTCACCCGCCGTTCGGCTTATCTGTCTAATCATGCCGGTGAGGTTTCTTTTCCGGGCGGTAAGCGTGATCCGCAGGACACCAGCAATATCGTCGTAGCGCTACGCGAAGCCTATGAGGAAACCGCACTGAACCCTTTCGATGTGCAGCTCATTGGTGATCTGCCCATGCAAAAGGCACGAAATGGCATGTTGGTAAAACCGATTGTTGGACTGATTCCACCAAAAGTTCAGCTGATTCCACAACCCACTGAAATTGACCGGATTTTCTTTGCCTCACTACGGCATTTACTTGAAGCCAAACCCACACCTTATGAAGTACGCTTTGCCCAGCAGTCCTTATATTTCCCGAGTATGCGCGTGGAAAATGAAGTGGTCTGGGGGCTGACTGCGCGTATGCTGATTTCTTTATTCCAGTATGGCCTCGACTATAAAAAAGACTGGCCATTCTTACTTAATTCACCAGCTTTTAAACGATCAAAATTCTTTCAGGACTGAAGAGGATATTCAGGCATGTTGTACAAATTTCAGGGACATTCTCCAAAAGCGCTGCAACAACCATGGGATGGTTGGGTCGCACCCACAGCGACCGTGATTGGTCAGGTTGAATTGGGCAAACAGGTCAGTATCTGGTTTGGCGCCGTGGTGCGTGGTGATAACAGCAAAATCCATCTTGGAGACTATACCAATGTGCAGGAAAATGCCGTGCTGCATACTGATGCGGGGATTGAAATGCATATTGGTGATTATGTGACGATTGGTCACCAAGCCATGCTGCATGGCTGTACCATTGGTGATAATAGCCTGATCGGGATTCAGGCTATAATTCTCAATAATGCCGTGATTGGTAAAAACTGTATCATTGGCGCGAATGCGCTGATTCCGGAAGGAAAAGTGATTCCGGACAATTCTGTGGTGATGGGATCGCCGGGCAAGGTGATAAAAACCCTAGATGAAGATACTGTACAAAAGCTGAAAATGAGCGCACTGCATTATGCCAACCATTTTCAGAAGTTCCAGCCACTGGAACAAGTTGAGCTTTAAGCAACTCATCTACCTGTATTTATTAACCTGGCGATGGCCAGGTTTTTTTGTATCTGTTTCGGGAAAATCTCGCGTAGCGGATATGAGTGGAGTATCATATCCGCGTTTTTTATATTCTCTGAATTAAGGTTGTGCATGAAAGTGCTGGCATTGGAAACTGCCAATGAGCAGTGTTCCGTTTCTGTGATTGATGACACTCAAGAATTATTTTTCCAACTTGATGCGCGCGCAAAGGCACAAACGCAAACAATTCTCCCAATGATCGAGCAGGCTCTAAAAGATTTAAGCCTGGCGGTTTCTGATTTGACGGCGATTGCATTTAGTCGTGGACCGGGTTCATTTAGCGGTGTGCGTATTAATGCCGCGGTAACACAAGCTTTGGCCTGGTCGAATGACCTGCCAGTGGTACCCGTTTCGACCTTACAGGCCTTGGCACAAGCGGCATACCGTTTGCATGGTCTGACCGAAGTGACCGCGGTACTCGATGCGCGTATGAATGAAGTTTATATCGCCAGCTATCAGCTGGATGCTCAAGGCATCATGCAGCCAGTAGATGAAGAACAGTTGCTTGGTTATGAACAGGGTAGTGCCACAGTAAAATTTGTTGTAGTCGGCTCAGGCGCTCATCTGGTTCAATCAGAAGAGACTGAATACAAGAATGTTACTGCGACTGCACAGGATATTGCCACGATAGCGCGTGTGGCAGCAGCATCAGAAAACTGGGTTAGTGCTGAATTGGCACTGCCGGTCTATTTACGCGATAACGCATGGAAAAAAATTCCAGAACAAGGCAAAGCATAATTAATCAGGATTAAGCATGGATCTATTACTGCTGCTGAAAGCGGCAATCATGGGTATTGTTGAGGGTATTACTGAGTTCTTACCGATTTCTAGTACAGGGCACTTGATTCTGGCTTCAGAATTAATGAATTTCTGGACCAAAGAAAAGAGTGATGTTTTCGTGATTGCCATCCAGATGGGGGCAATCGCAGCAGTGATTTATGAATACTGGACACGTCTGTGGGGAGCCGCCACCGGGATTGTCAGTGGTGAGCCACAAGGACGCCGTCTCGGTATTGGTCTGATTCTGGCTTCGATTCCAATTATACTTATCGGGCTGACTTTTGGTCAGACTGTAAAAGAATTGTTATTCAACAATATTGCAATTGCGATTGGCTTGATTGTCGGTGGTCTGATCATTATCTGGATTGAAAAGAATCCACCTCAAGTCCGTGCCCAAGAAGTTGAAGACCTGACCATTAAAGATGCTATCTGGATTGGTCTGATTCAGGTTTTATCGCTGATTCCAGGTACTTCACGTTCTGGTGCTACCATTATCGGGGCGATGTTCCTGGGAGTATCACGTAAGGCAGCGACTGAGTTTTCCTTCTTTCTGGGTATCCCGGTAATTGTCGGTGCAGGCCTGTTAGACTTATACCAGAGCTATGACGTGTTTAGTGGGACTCAGGACTGGGTGGTACTTACTGTTGGTCTTTTAGTGTCCTTTATTTCAGCATTGTTATTGATCCGTGCGTTAGTCGCTTATGTCGCGAAGCGTGATTTCATGATTTTTGCCTGGTACCGTATTGTATCGGGACTGCTCATTTTATTGTTTGCATACACAGGCTGGACATTATGGTAAGCGAGATTCGCTTATACACTGAAACTGCATATATCGAGAAAGCACAGCACTTTGAGGCTGTGCTTTCTTCTCGTGGTGTACAGGTTCAGATTGAGACCGTAGAAAAACTCAATGCGCGTTTCTTTCGCCTGAATCCCGAACTGGCACTGTGTGTTGATGCGGACGGTTTATGGCTATCTGCCAATGGCATGAAAATGCAACCGGACTGGAAAGCGGAAGTGGGGCGTTTAAAACGTGCTTCACTGAAGTCGGAAATGATTGCACGTGCTTGCAACTTGGGTGAAAAGCCGACCCTAATTGATGCGACTGCCGGTCTTGGTCATGACAGCCTGTTGATGGCACATCTTGGTGCGCATGTCACTCTGGTCGAACGTCATCCGATTCTGTTTACCTTGCTGGAAGATACCCATACGCGTGCGCAGAATGATGCTTTCCTGAATCCGGTTGTATCGCGTATTCATCTGGTCTTCTCTGATTCTGCTGACTATTTAATCCAGCAGGCAGCAGAAAACGCCGTGGTGGATGTCGTTTATCTGGATCCGATGTTCCCGCAGCGTGACCAGAATCAGCAGGCACCCAAGAAACAGGCACAGGTGAAAAAACAGATGCAGCTATTGCATATGCTCTTGCCTGAAGATGGTGAAATGGACCTTGGCGATAACCTGCTAGAACTGGCACAGAAAATTGCTAAACGGGTGGTGGTGAAACGTCCACGTCTTGCCGTTTTTCTGGCTGATAAAGCACCCGATCATCAATGGCAAGGGGATGCTTGTCGCTTTGATGCGTATTTTCAGCATGATCTTGTAGCTGAATAAGATAATTGCTTCAAAATTCGCCAAGGATTTGTTATATAGTTAAAAATAGCATTGATAAAAGTCCTATCAAGCATAAACTTATTCTGCGAATTAGCGAGCCACTTGATCTCCCCGAAATCCTATGATCGACTTCAAACCATCCATTAATTTTTGGCACGATTTTAAGAGCAATCAAATTGCCGGAATATGGTTGTTTCTGGGGTCGAGGCGTTCCCTGCAAATGGTACGTCCCTCCATTCTTCAACTGGTGTTCTGGGGCATTCTGGGTGGTTGTGCCAACAGCCTGTTCAGCTGGCTCAGTTCAGGCCGGATTGGGGAATTTAACTCCCAAGGTCTGGTTAGCTACGCACTCTGGCCTTTTATTGCCCTGATTGTCGGGATTTTTCTGTCACAGCGGATCAATAATCCGCGTTTGATGCTGGTGCCGGCCTTGCTCTGGCTGGTACTGGATACGCACATCATGCTATTTCAGTGTCTGATTCAGTATCTGGGCGATCTCGACTATCTGCCATATATTCTGTATGACTATATCCCGACCTTATTTGTGATGCTGTTTGTCTGGCAAAGTCTGGCTGTGGTCTGGGTATTCTCACGTGAGCTGAAATGGCCGTGGTGGGAACGGGCACTCATTATGCTGGCAACCCTGTTTACCTTGGTCGTTTGGCAAATATCTGTCAAAGATCAGCCGATCTGGAAAGTAGAAGAAGTCCCGCCAAGTTTTGCTGAAGATGCCTTCTATGCACAACCTAATTTACTAAACAAAGCGCTGGATTCTATTGAATATGGCGAGTTTGCGCAGTCACACTGGTATTTTGTGGGTGTGGCAGGTGCAAGCTATCAAGATGTATTCTATTCAGAGATTGAACGGATCAAGGAACAGTTTGATACCCGCTTTGGAACCTTTGGGCGTTCGATTGCCTTGGTAAATCATCCAGCAGCTCGCACCGAGATGCCAATTGCTTCCAAAACCAGTATGGAACTGGCTTTACGCCGTATTGGCCAGCAGATGAATCGCGAAAGTGATGTGCTCTTCCTGTACATGACCTCGCATGGTTTGCCAAACGTATTTGAAATGGAAAATGCACCGCTAGATCTGGCACAGGTCGATCCAAAGTGGCTGCGTGACACGCTGGATGCATCCGGTATCCGCTGGCGAGTTATTGTGATTTCTGCCTGTTACTCCGGCAGTTTTGTTTCTGCACTGCAAAATGAAAATACCTTGATCATCACCGCTTCAGCAGCAGATCGCCAGTCCTTTGGCTGCTCGAATGAAGCCGACTATACCTACTTTGGCCGTGCCTTCTTTGATGAAGCGATGCGTGAGCAGGACAGCTTAAAGGAAGCTTTTACACAAGCCAGCCAGACGGTAGCGAAGTGGGAAAGTGCACAAGGCTTTGAACCGTCTGAACCACAGTGGGTTATCGGTAAGAATATGGAATTGATGTTACCTCAGCTTGAACAACGTCTTTTCCCGCCAGCGACAATAGCTTCAGCTTCCCAGTCAGTCGCTTTGGCGCCCTAAACTGATCAATGACTTTAGAAAATACAAAAAGGAATCATGATGGAACTGCTACAGAATAATAGAAGTTTTGAAGGTGAACAGCGAATCTATCGCTTTGATTCTAAAGTGCTAAAAAATTCAGCGCGCTTTGGTATATTTCTGCCGCCGCAAGCCTTGGCAGGACAAAGCTGCCCAGCGTTATTCTATTTGGCAGGTCTGACCTGTACTGAAGAAACCTTTGCGATTAAAGCGCATGCGCAGCGTCTGGCAGCACAGCTTGGCTTAATCCTGATTACGCCAGATACCTCGCCACGTGGTGAAGGGGTAGCTGAAGGGGATAACTGGGACATCGGACAGGGTGCCGGTTTCTATATCAATGCAACGCAGTTTCCTTGGGCTGAACACTTCCAGATGGAAAGCTTCATCATGAATGAGCTTTATCCCTTGGTAAATGAAGAATTTGAAATTCAGCCGGGCAAAATCGGTATTTTTGGACATTCGATGGGCGGTCATGGTGCCTTAACCTTGGCATTTAAATATCCAGAAAAATTTGTCTCTGTTTCTGCCTTCGCTCCGATCTGTGCACCAAGCCAATGCCCTTGGGGTGAAAAGGCCTTTAGCAATTATTTAGGTGAAGATCGTGCAGAATGGGCCAAACATGATGCGACTGAACTGGTCAAAGCCAAAGGCGCACTTTATCCGGATATCCTGATTGACCAAGGCTTTAATGATCAGTTCTATAGCCAGCTGAATCCTGCCTTATTCCAGCAAGCTTGTGATGCCGTGGGACAAAAGCTCACCTTGCGTGAACATCAGGGCTATGATCACGGTTATTACTTTATCCAAAGCTTTGTTGATGACCATCTACAGTTCCATGCGGTACAGCTCGAAAACTGATTTTTAGCTATAACCCAAAGCAAATGACTCATGACATGGATGCAAATATACATGGCCTCCATGTCTGATCATGCGCTATGCTTGCAAAGATTTATATAATAAAAACAAGGCAGTTTATGCAAAATACCAGTGATATAGACGCATCTACAATTCCTCCAGTCATTCCACCATTCCCACCTGATATTCCAGCCACGCCGGAAGTAAGACCTGTACGGGTAGGCGGATTACAGCATTTTCGTTTTCATGGGACTGCCAGTGAATATTTCGGTATCTGGATTGTGAATATCCTGCTGACAATAGTCACTTTAGGATTGTATTCACCTTGGGCCAAGGTACGCCGTCTGCGTTATTTTTATGGTAATACTGAATTTGTACAACGCCGTTTCGACTTTACCGGGGTACCAGTCAAAATTTTGATGGGGCGTCTGATTGCGCTGGGACTATATTTTGCGATTTCGATTGCTTCAAACCTGTCTACTACAGCGACACTGGTCGGGTTGCTGATTCTTTATCTGGCAGTGCCCTGGCTGATTCGGGCGACACTACGGTTTAATGCCCGCAACAGTAAATTTGGCAATGCCCGGTTTTATTTTGGCGGCACCAATAAGGAAGCTTACTGGACCTTTATCAAAGCCATCCTGATTTATATCCTGACCCTAGGGATCTTTTTCCCGGTATTGGTCTGGCTATATAAACGTTATTGCTTTGATCATCTCTATGCAGGCCAGTTAAAATTCAGGCTAAATGCCACATGGGGCGATTACATGAAGGCTATGTATGTCCCACTGTTTATTTTCATGGGTTTTCTGGTTGCGGTGATAATCTTTGGCATAGGTTCCAGTTTTACCAATCTTGGCAATCCTGGAGTTTTAAGCTCGCTAATTGGCTGGATTGTGGCGATTTATCTATTTGGTTTTTTCATCATTTTCCCCCTGATGCAGGCCCGGATTTTTATTACCACCTGGAACAATACATCTATCAGTCGTAGCCAGTTCAAGACCGAGTGTACCCAATGGCACTATACCTGGATTCTGGTGACTAACTGGATCGCACGTATTCTGAGTTTAGGTTTGCTTACACCATGGGCAGCGATTCGTCTATATCGCTATCAGGTGGAATCATTAACCCTGAATTTACGTAATGATCCGGACATGATGATGAACAGAGCACAGCAGGATCACAGTGCGCTGGCAGAAGAGATCAGTGACATCTTCGATATTGATGTGTCGTTATAACAGGAGAAAAGTATGTCTACTCAGGTCACTGACGTCATTTTCTATGATGGCATTATCTCAAAACCGCAACCGGCGCAGGTGTCCCGGATTGATGATCAGTCGGTACTGATTCGTTATGGCGAAGCTTATGCACAGCAGCGGCGTTATCTGTATGCAGACATGCAGCTGATTGGAGCACTTGGAAAAATTCAGCCAGTGATTGAACTCCAAGATGATGCCCGCCTGGAGTTTTCTTCTGAGCTGCCAGAATGGTTTAATTTACAGCGTAAGGGATTACAGCACTCGATCTGGAAACTGGAACGCACCCCGGCTTTAATTCTGTTTAGTGTGGCATTTGTACTGGCACTGGGTTTTGCGACAATTAAATGGGGCATTCCAGCAGCTTCCTATCATGTGGCTCATCATCTGCCTGCCAACACTTTGACGCGTATGGGCGATGAAGCAGAAAGCTATGTCCTGAAGATGACTGAAGACACTAAACTGCCTAAGGCACGTCAGCAGACGATAGTAGCTCAATATCAACAACTGGTTGCAGGAGATCAGCCGGCGAAAGTGGTGTTCCGTCAAGGTGGAGCAATCGGTGCCAATGCACTGGCGATTCCAAACAATACCATTATCCTGACTGATGAACTGGTCGCACTGGCTCAGGATGATCGGGAAATTATGGGGGTGTTGGCACATGAACAGGGCCATCTGGTACAGCGGCATAGCCTGCAACAGGCACTTTCCAGTTTAGGGTTTAGCGTAATTTTAATCATGATTACCGGTGATGGTTCAGACCTGCTTACCAATTTACCGGTGGCCATGGTCGGCGCCAGCTATTCGCGTAATTTTGAGGCTGAAGCAGATGACTATGCTTTAAATGCGATGCAGGCTCAGCATATCCCTACCATTCATTTTGCCAACTTCCTAGAACGCTTGGCTAAAGACAGTGGGGAAGATAAGGAGGCCGAAAGCTCAGTATGGGATTTCTTTAGTAGCCATCCTGCAACACAAGAGCGGATTAAGGCGGTAAAAGCATTTGAGGCAGAACATACACTACGACAGCCCTGAGGCTTAGAGTTGCTGAATTTGCCATTCTGCCTGTAAAGGCTCCTGACCCATCCGTTCGAGATGCTCAATGACCACCTGCTGTAGTCGCGGCAGGTCGACATCTTCCTGCTGTGCCCGAATCTGTACCCGTAAATGCTGATCCGTAGGTATCATTTCCACCATCGCATTCGGCATGTGAATTTGAATATTCTGTTCAGTCGAGGCCACTTCAAATTTGTGTTGCCAATGTTTCATTAACCGTAAGGCAATACGTTGAGCTTGTAAGGTCGGAATATCAGCATAACTTTCTTGCATGGTTTGAATGATCTTGTTGAGAGGTATTCATCATAGGCGGGAGCATCCATAACCGGCAAGTCTTGTCCTATAACAATTTGTTAAGCGGATGCGATTATTCAGGCGAACAGACGCAGGCGCAAATACAATTTGTTATAATGCGGTATTCATCTCATATTCAGCCAGGTTCTTCCATGTCCAAGCCGTATTTAATTGCACCTTCTATTTTGTCTGCTGACTTTGCCCGCTTAGGTGAAGAAGTTGAAAATGTACTGGCAGCAGGTGCTGATGTTGTTCATTTTGATGTCATGGACAACCACTATGTGCCAAACCTGACTTTTGGGGCAGGTGTGTGTAAGGCATTGAAAAAATATGGCATTAAGGCACCGATTGATGTGCATCTTATGGTCAAACCGGTCGATCGCATGATTGGTGATTTCCTTGAAGCCGGTGCGGACATTATTACTTTTCATCCGGAAGCTTCTGATCACGTTGACCGTTCTTTGCAGCTGATTAAATCTGGCGGTGCTCAGGCGGGTCTGGTATTTAATCCGGCAACACCTTTGCATTACCTTGATTATGTACTGGATAAAGTGGATCAGATCCTGTTGATGAGTGTAAACCCGGGCTTTGGTGGTCAGAAATTTATTCCGATGACTTTGGATAAATTACGTCAGGCACGCAAGATCATTGATGCTTCTGGTCGTGATATCCGTCTAGAAGTAGATGGTGGTGTAGGACCAGCCAATATCCGCGAAATTGCACAAGCAGGTGCGGATATGTTTGTAGCAGGTTCAGCGATCTTCGGTAAACCGGATTATAAAGCTGTGATTGATGAAATGCGTGCAGAACTGGCGAAAGTAGGACAAGTCACTGTCTGATCGGAATTTTATGTTATTCACAGCAATCTGTGGATAACTTTATGGATAAGTATATGGATATCTATGTGGGTAACCCTATGGATATCCAGCATAAATTGTAATCAATTGTAGCTTGGTTGTTTAAGCATTATACAAAATATGTATAAAAAGAACTCAATTTGGGTTCTTTTTCTATTTTGAAAGACTTACAAATTCTGGTGTTTTATTCACCTATGCTTACAAATCAAGCTTTATAAAAAGTGATCAACTTATTTTAAATTCGTGTTTCATTGTGTTACTTCTCCGAACAATTTTAAATTTAATTCATGTGCATAACTTAATTATTTGATGTGGATAAGCTTCTTGTTTTGGAGCAGTGCTGAGCACCTTGTTGTCATTTTTAAAGCAAATGAGAACTCTGTTTTGTTCTCAACTGTATGTCTAAAGTAGCGAGTTTTTTAAGGGCTGTCTTGGGTGCTTGAGTTAAGCTGAGTTAAGTTACATCTCATACGGTCAATTTTTGTAATCTGCCCTATATTTTTGCAAGTAATTTTATACAATCTCACAGTTTTAGGAGGAACGACCTCCCTTGATGTAAAATATTGCTTTTACTCAGGAAAAATCGTCAGGACGGCCTGATTTCTTAATTCATGAAGGAGGGCATATGGCCTGGTTTTTACTCATACTGGCAGGTCTTTTTGAGGTAGTGTGGGCCTACTCAATGAAGCTATCGGAAGGCTTCAGCAAACTGACCCCCAGCATTATTACTATCTTTTTCATGTTTCTAAGTTTTGCACTGCTGGCTTACGCTATGCGTACGCTACCTTTAGGCACCGCCTATACCATCTGGACCGGAATTGGTGCGGTTGGTTCTTTCCTGATTGGGATTTTTATTTTGGGAGAACCTGCGACTGCCATGCGCATGCTGGCAGCTGTCTTGATTATTTCCGGTCTGGTCTTGATGAAACTCTCATCTTCTTAAAGTTTATAGGGTGTACCCTAATGTAAATGTTTCAGTATTTATTTATATCAACCTTCTATTGAGCATTACGTTAAAATATAATCTTTCTGTGGCAATGCAACAGGGTGAGGACATGAACTTAAGCTATATCTATATGGATTCACCTGTGGGGCAATTGCAATTGGTGGCGAGTACTAAAGCACTGGTTGCGGTGCTTTGGGACTGTGAAAAGCCGAACCGGGTCAAGCTGGCAACTTTAATGGAAGATCCTGGGCATCCTATTCTGGTTGTGACTAAAGTGCAGTTGGAACAATATTTTGCTGGTCAACGTAGCTGTTTCGATGTGCCTTTGGACTTTGCCGGTACACCATTTCAGAAAAGTGTCTGGCAGGCCTTGCTGAATATTCCTTATGGAGAAACTCGAACCTATCGTGATATTGCCCTGGAAATTGGTAATCCGAAAGCGGTTCGTGCCGTGGGGGCTGCCAACGGTCGTAATCCGATTTCGATTATTGCTCCATGCCATCGTGTGATTGGTGCCAATGGCGCTTTGGTGGGTTTTGCAGGTGGACTGGACCGCAAGGAAATCCTGTTAAATATTGAACAAAATAAGTAAGATATATTCTATCCTAATAAAAATCTGACCCAACAAAATGAATCCATTTTTCGCCCCAGTGATTGAAAGTTTCTGGTGGCTGTTTCTTTTATTTTCCTTAGCAGCTTTATTCAAGCTATTTAAACCATATCTCAAAGGGAAATTCGGTGAGTTTGCCGTTATTGTGCATGCTAAACGCTATCTTAAACAGCCGCATTATATTTTGATGAATGACCTGACCTTTGAGGATGGGCAAGGGACTACTACCCAGATTGATCATCTACTGTTAAGCCCATTTGGGCTATTTGTGATTGAAACCAAGAATTATAAAGGCTGGATTTTTGGGGGTGAACGTCAAAAAATGTGGACTCAAAAAATTTATAAACAGAGTTATAAATTCCAGAATCCGCTGCATCAGAACTATAAACACGTCAAAGTGCTGGAACAGGTTCTGACAGACGTTTTAAGTCCAGAACATATCCATTCACTGGTGGTGTTTATGCCAGAAGCTGAGTTTAAGACCGCGATGCCAGCAAATGTTTTTCGTAATGCCAGCTGGACGGATTACGTGAAAAGCTTTCAGGAGCCGGTAATTTCTGAAACCAAACTCAATCGGATTCAGCTGCATCTGGAGAAGGCTATGCTGGAGAAATCCAGACAGACCAATCGTCAACATATAGAGGGCTTAAAGCAGCGTAAGCAAGTTAAATAAAAAATCCCTGAAAAGTTCAGGGATTTTTAGCGGAATGCTGAGCATATCTGAGCTTTTCGGTAATTTCTTCCAGCGGTTTTACCCGTTTTACTTCATCCCACAGCGACTTCGCTTCAGGATAATGCTTGGACATCATGCCGAGCCACTGCTTATAACGACCGACCATATTCATTTCTTTTTTATAGGAACCATTCAGAAAACGAATTTGCAGACCAAGCAGTTCGTTCCAGCTAATGAGTGGATCATCACTATTTTTACGGATACATTGAGTCAGATCAGGCGTCGTTACTGCACCGCGTCCAATCATCAGATCTTCACAACCAGATTCTAGCTGACATTGCTTGGCATCGGCATTTGTCCAGATTTCACCATTGGCAATGACATTAATTTTTAAGGCTTCACGGATCGGTTGTAGCTGGTCCCAGAATGCAGGTGGGGTATAGCCATCCGCTTTAGTCCGCGCATGCACTGTTACCCAGGCAGCACCAGCATCTTCAATGGCATGGGCATTTTCCAGCATAAAGTTACGGTCCATATAGCCAAGCCGCATTTTTGCGGATACCGGAATATGTGCAGGAACCGCATCACGCACAGCTTTCACCAGCTCATACACGACTTCAGGTTCATCCAGCAGTACTGAACCACCACGATGACGGTTGACGGTTTTAGCCGGACAGCCAAAATTCATATCAATTGCGGGTGCACCCATAGCAGCAACTTTGACTGCATTGGCTGCCAGCATTTCCGGATTATTCCCCAAGAACTGTACATGTACCGGTGTACCGGCTGCAGTTTTACCTTCATTTAGGAGTTCAGGGCAATAATTATGGTAAACATGGTCCGGCAACAGCGAATCTGTGACACGAATAAACTCGGTCACACACCAGTCAAAGCTTCCGACGGATGTCAGTACATCGCGCATAATCGGGTCCGTTAAGCCTTCCATGGGTGCAAGAACAAGTTTCAACGGTCAACACCTGTGAATTTGAAAAACGGTGTTATACGGCTTTTTCGCCTGAATGTCCAGGCAGTTTAAATTTCATGCTTATAAAGGGAGGGAGCGTGAGAATGGATTTAGTACATATCAACAGATCAGCTGTCTTCAGCACAATAAAATAATAGAGTTTTAAATATTGATGGCTATATTGAAAAGAACAATAAATTTTCAGGATGGCAGTATGGAACAGCCTCATTTCAAGGATTATTTCTCCCAGCAGTCACAGGACTACGCCTTGTTTCGTCCACATTATCCAGACATGTTGGGCAAGATATTGTCAGAGCTGTCACCTGATATACAACTGGCTCTAGACGTTGGTTGTGGCTCAGGGCAGTTTTCAGAGGTCTTGGCAAATTACTTCGATCAGGTGATTGCGATTGATGGCAGTGCTGAACAGCTTGCCCAAGCCAAGCCTCATTCAAAAATACAATATCTTCAAGCTAGAGCAGAAGATATTCCTCTGGCTGACCAGAGTGTTGATCTGATTTCGGTAGCGCAAACTGCACATTGGCTGGACCTGGACAAGTTTTATGCAGAAGTACAACGTATTGCGAAACCAAATGCCATTCTGGCTTTGATTACTTATGGTGTTTTTAATGTTGATGAGGAGCATTTGAATCATTATTTCAGGCATTTTTATGAAGTGACACTTGCTTCATACTGGCCGCCAGAACGTCCTCATGTAGATGAAGGTTATCAGAATCTGATATTCCCATTTGAAGAAATTTCAATTTCGCCCCCTGTGCTGCAAGTTGAATGGAACTTTTACCAGCTGATTGGTTATATGAGTACATGGTCAGCTGTTAAAGCAGCCACCAAAGCTTTAGGACATAATCCACTCAATATACTGGCAGATACCATGTTATCCGAATGGGAAGATCCGGAATTGCCCAGAGTCATCCGCTGGCCCCTGTCGGTACGGGTAGGCAGAGTAAATCCAGATTAAGTTTTGGCAAATAAAAAGCCCAGTAGTTGGGCTTATGAAAATATTAATTTTAAAAAAATCTTAAACTTACTTATTCAACAACATTTCCAGCACAAACTTGGAACCGATAAAACCTAAAGCCAGCAAACCAAAACCGATTAAAGTAAAACGAACAGCCTTTTGTCCACGCCAGCCAAATTTCCAGTGACCAATCAGTAAAGCGCCATAGACCAGCCAGGAAATAATACTAAATACTGTTTTATGTGCGAGGTGTTGGGCGAAGAAATCATCAATGGTAAAGAAGCCGAAACCTAAGGCAATAGTCAGTAGGACAAAACCGGTCATCAGCATATCAAACAGCAATGATTCCATATCCTGATACGATGGTAACAGATTGACCCAGACCCGGCGTTTCTGTTTTTTCTTGAGTTCACGGTCCTGAAAACGCAGAATCACCGCCTGAATGGTGGCCATCAGCAGTACCGCATAGGCAGATAATGACAGGATGATATGAATATCAAGACCAAGCGAGTTCTGCACAATGATTTTGGCTTGTGGGGTAAAAGCAAAGCCTAAAATCAGGCCAGTCGCTGCAACCGGAATACCAATCAGATTCAATGGCAGAATAGGGCGATAGGTACTATAAGCCAGACTCAGTAAAAGCATTAGTCCTGAAGTAAACGAAACCAGAACAAAGACATCGTAATTTATCCCCATCGGGGTGTGCATGTCACCATAAAGAACCATGCCATGTAACACCAGACCAAGAGCGGCTGTGATACCGACAAACCACTGATTTGGAATACGTTTCGACATTAAATGAACAAACAAATACCAGAAAGATGCGGTATAGGCGACTAATGCCAAAATTGTATAAACCAGAGGGAGGCTAACCATGTCTAACCTTTTTAAGGGTGATGAATATTCATTTATATAAATTCGATGCGAACTACAGTATCCTATAGCATTCTATGCATAAATTTTCTATTTTAAGAAACAATTTTTTGCTCACGGCTATTTTAAGCGGATTTTGCAATGTTTGATACCTTAACAGAACGACTCACGCAGAGTTTAAGAAATGTTACTGGCTCAGGGCAGCTAACCGAAGACAATATTAAAGATACGTTACGTGAAGTACGTATGGCACTTCTTGAAGCCGACGTTGCGTTACCTGTAACTCGTGAATTTATCGCGAAAGTTAAGGAAGAAGCATTGGGCCAGGAAGTGATGACTCAGTTATCTCCAGGCCAGGCCTTCGTCAAGATTGTCTATGACGAACTAACCAAGATGATGGGCGCGGCGAACGAAAGCCTCGACCTGGCAGCAAAACCACCTGTGGTTGTGCTACTTGCTGGTTTGCAGGGTGCGGGTAAAACCACGACTGCTGCAAAACTTGCACGTTTCTTACAAGAACGTCAAAAGAAAAAAGTCGCGATGGTGTCTGCCGACGTATACCGTCCAGCAGCAATCAAGCAGCTACAAACGGTTGCGGGTGAAGTAGGTGCGATTTTCTTTGAATCGAATGCCAATGAACGTCCAATTGATATTGCTAACCGTGCCATCGAACAGGCAAAAATCCAGTTTGCTGATGTCCTGATTGTCGATACCGCAGGCCGTCTGCATGTCGATGATGACATGATGGACGAGATCAAAGAGTTGCACGCTGCGATTAGCCCAACTGAAACCCTGTTCGTGGTCGATGCCATGACTGGTCAGGATGCGGCAAATACTGCAAAAGCCTTCAACGATGCTCTACCTTTGACCGGTGTAATCCTGACCAAGACTGATGGTGATGCTCGGGGTGGTGCAGCACTTTCTGTTCGTGCTATTACTGGCAAGCCAATCAAGTTCCTGGGGATGGGTGAAAAGCTGGATGCGCTTGAGCCATTCCATCCGGAACGTGTGGCACAGCGTATTCTTGGCATGGGTGACGTGCTTTCTCTGGTCGAAGAAGTTGAACGCAAAATCGACAAAGAAAAAGCCGAGAAAATGGCGAAAAAACTGCAGAAAGGCGGCAGCTTCAACTTTGAAGATATGCTGATGCAGTTTGAGCAAATGAACAAGATGGGTGGCATGATGGGCTTCCTGGATAAACTTCCAGGGATGAGCAGTGCTGGCCTTCAGGATGCAATTGCTCAAGCCAACCCTGAAAAACAAATCAAGAAAATGGAAGCGATTATCCAGTCTATGACTGTTAAAGAGCGTCGTAACCCTGACTTGATGAACCCAAGCCGTAAGAAGCGTATTGCAGCAGGCTGTGGTATGGATGTTGCTGAAGTGAATAAACTGATCAAGCAGCATGCCCAGATGGCGAAAATGATGAAGAAATTTGCCAATCCATCAGGTATGGCAAAAATGATGAAGTCACTCGGCGGCTTGCAGAAACAGTTTGGCGGCGGTGGTGGCATGGGTCCACTGTTCGGCGGCAACGACAAGAAATAAGTTCTTTGTTTAAAAAAAGGCGCTTCATGCGCCTTTTTTGCTTTTTAAGATATACAGTTTAATCAAAGCATACATTTACTTACCCAATCCTGTCGTTAGCTGAGGCAGACTCTTTAAAAAATGCAAACACAGGAGTAATAAAATGACGCAAGTGATTGTGGTACACGGCTATACGGCTGGTCCAGATGAAAACTGGTATCCCTGGATTCAGCAGAAAGCCAAGGAAGAACATGTGAGTCTAAAAGTTTTACGACTTGATCCCTCTACCACACCTCGGCTGGAAACCTGGCAAAAGCAGATGCAGGAGCAGATAGAAAGCGTCGATGAGAACAGTATCTTTATCGCTCACAGCTTAGGCACTATTGCGGCTTTGCATTATTTATCTCATAAATTGAAACAGCAGAAAATCAAGCAACTCGTACTCATTGCTGGTTTTAATGGGCGACTCGGACGTCTGGAAGAAGTGAATCCATTTATTGATGCTGCCCAAATTGACTTTGATTTATTGAAGCAGCAGATTCAGGAACGAGTGGTCATCTACTCTGAAGGTGATGATCGGGTAGCACCAAAATTTAGTCTGGAGCAGGCAGAAAGTCTGGATGCACAAGTGATTAAGGCGCAGCATTTTGGTCATTTTATTGACTCGCAAGGCTGCACTGAACTGCCTGAAGTCTGGCAAAGTATTGAACCAAATCTTATACGCCAATAAGCGTTTCGAGGCTGAAAGACTAAACTTTACAAAATGGGTGCTAGTGGTCTGGAAATTTGCTTGAAAGCTTTGTAAAACATGTTAAAACAATGAGCCGGTAGCATCATTATTTTAACAATTAGTATAAGTATACAGCTATGACAAATAAATCAGGAAACGTTTATATCATTCATGACTATCAGTCGACCTCTAATGACCATTGGTATCCGTGGTTAAGTCGACAGGTCAAGAAACTTGGTATTGATGCTAAGCGCATCATGTTAGCCAATCCATTAGAACCGAAAATGCAAGATTGGCAACAAAGTCTGGCAGTGCAGATCCCGCAAATGGATGCCGATACCATTCTGGTAGCACACGGGTTGAGCTGCCTGAGTGTGCTGAAATTCGTAGAACAGCACTATCTGACTCACCGTAAAGCTATTCGTGGGGTAGTGATGGTGGCAGGTTTTGATCAGCCGCTGGTGATGTGGTCAGAACTGAATGATCTGGTGCGCAGTGTAAAACTGGATTTCAAAACACTTTCCAAAAGCTATAAATACGGGATTATGTACATTTCTAACAATGATCCACATGTACCCACTGCCATGTCTTTAAGTCTGGCCCATCGACTTCTCAATACCCAGATTTTTGAAGTCTTGCAGGCAGGACATTTTGAAAAAACTGATGGTTATGCGGATTTCCCACAGCTACTGGAAGTCATCCAGCGGCTATATGGTCTAAATGAGCTGCAAAATGCTGCAGGCCTTTAAGTAACAGGTCGGATTCAATCACGGGGTGAAAGGATTGTAAATGCTGTGCAAACAGAGGGGCATCTCCACCCGTGAGAATCAGCTGGGCAGGAAAGTCACTCAACACCTTTTCAATGGTGCTGAGTAGCCCGAGCAGAATACCGTGATGTACTGCATCAATGGTATTGCGTCCCGGGCTCAGCTCTTCAAACGCAGCATCTGGAATTTTAATGCCTTTAGTATTCTGAATCAGGGCATCTCGCTGTAGATGTAAGTTTGGCAGGATAAAACCCCCCAGATGTTTTTGCCCTTGAGCCAAGTCAATGGTGAGAGCGGTACCACAGCTAATGACGCAATAGTTTTGTGTATTCGATGTTGCAACTGCCAACACCTGTAACCAACGGTCAATTCCGAGTTGAGCCGGATCATCATAGCCACAGATCAGGCCTGCATATTCAGCATGAACTTTGGCAAAGATCACTGGAATATCCAGGCGTTTTAGAATTTTCAGGATACGTTCATTATTTTGCTTATCTAGTACAGAAGAGATTCCCACCTGATGCAGGCCAGATCCCATAAAATGCTGAATCAGACCCAGCAGTAAATCCGCCGGAGACTGTAGATGCATTTCAGCCGCATGTTCAATGATACGGTCTTGTTCCGTGATCCAGTATTTAAGACGTGTATTGCCAATATCCAGCCATAATTTTTTCATTGATCTTGCCTTAGCTACCAGTCTTTAAACGTAATTGCCCCTGATAAAAGGTCTGAATACCAGATTCAGTCTCAATCTGCACCGCGCCATCTTCCTGAATACCGGCAAAGATACCGGCATATTGTCCTTGTAGGTCAGTAAATTCCACCTGTTGCTGAATAAAAGCGGCATAATGATTAAAGCGGGCCGCCAGATTGTGGCTGCCATGATTAAACCATTGACCCGCCTGTTGAATGGCCTGATAGAGTTCAGCAATCAGCTGGTTGCGTATCACTGTAGCCAGGCCCAGTTCAGAAAGGGAAGTGATCGGCTGATCCAATTGTTCTGCTTCAATCGGCGCCAGGTTAATTCCCACACCGACCACTGCCTGATGGGTAGAGATCGGCTCTACCAGAATGCCGCCCCATTTGGCATTCTGACTATATAAATCATTTGGCCATTTCACTTGCAGATCAAGCTTTTGCAAGCCAGGCATTTGCAGAATATTGAGTGCAACTTCAAGCGCGAGACGACCATCAATCGGTATCTCTGTATTCAGCAATGTGCTTAAATAGATATTACCTTCCGGAGAAATCCATTGGCGTTGACGCTGGCCCCGGCCCTGAGTTTGGGCACGACTGCTGACCAATACCTGTCGAATGCCTTTGTGAGCGAGATCCCGAACATCATCATTGGTCGAAGTGGTGACGGGTTTCAGCAACAGGACTTCAGGCAGTTGTCCTGCATCTTTAAGCAGTTGCTGCAGTTCGCGAGTTTCTACATCCATCTGAATTTAAACGTGGTAAATGTCGTTATGGAGTTAATCATATATTTGTTGATTGGTGCAATTGCTGGTTTCACCGCAGGCCTGTTTGGAGTCGGTGGTGGCCTGATTATTGTGCCAATTCTGTACATTGTATTTACCCAGCTCCAGTACGATCCAAGTGTCATCATGCACATGGCAGTGGGAACCTCTTTGGCGACGATTATTGTGACCTCAATCAGTTCGGTCATGGCACATCATCTCAAAGGTGCAGTACTTTGGCCCGTTTTCCGCAATCTGGCACCTGGTTTGGTGATTGGGTCTTTCCTCGGTGCAGGCATTGCAGACTATTTACCGGGTCAAGGCCTGCAGCTTCTGATCGGTTTCTTTGCAGTATGGGTAGCTTTACGAATGTTTAGCCGTGCCAATGTCAAGATTGATCCAGCAAGCACACTACCTTCTACGCCAAAACAAATGGCGACTGGGGCTGGAATTGGTATTGCCTCTGCAATCTTTGGAATTGGCGGCGGCAGTCTGACAGTGCCATTTTTAAACCGTTGTGGCGTAGTGATGCAAAAAGCCGTAGCGACTTCAGCTGCATGTGGACTCCCCATAGCGATTGCTGGCGCACTCGGATTTATGTGGTTTGGTAAGCAGTCGGATGTTACGGTACCGAATACCATTGGCTATATTCATATATATGCTTTTATCGGCATCAGTATCATGAGTTTTTTTACTGCCAAAGTGGGGGCAAAAGTGGCACATCTATTGTCACCGGTCATGTTGAAGAAATGTTTTGCGGCCTTATTAAGCGTTGTCGGTAGCTATTTTATTTATCAGGGTGTCAGTGCCTTTCTGTAAGGTAATTTCTTTAATGCAGATTTCAGAAAAGAGAGTTTAAGTACTCTCTTTTTCTATTTGATCAATATGTTTATGCTGATAAAGAGAATAAAAACAGAATAAACAACCGCTAAACTGGTTTATATAGAGGCTGGTTGGCTGCATAGACAGAATATTGTCTGACAATGTCAAAGCATTCCTTTAATAAAATAGGTTAAATAAATGAAAAGTCATTCAGCATGACAAGAACTGCATCAATAAAAATAAAGACAGGATGGCCATGCACGAGGAAAAAGCAAACAGCTTGTCTGAGCAGATCGCCAGGCATATCAGTGAACAGATTATTCGTGGTGAGCTTGTGGAAGGTGAGCGGATCCAGGAACTGAGAATTGCATCAGAACTTGATGTCAGTCGTGGTTCTGTACGCGAAGCATTATTATTGCTGGAACGCACCCAGCTCATCGAAATCTACCCGCGCCGCGGTGCCATTGTCTCGGAAATGTCTGCACTGCAAGTTCGTGCCCTGTTTGAAATGTGCTGTCTTCTGCTAGGTCAGATCGTACACCGTATGGCTGAAACCTGGCGCCCGCATGAGGCAGAGCGTGTTCAGCTATTATTAGAACAATTAGAAGCGGAAACCCGTCAAGGTCACACCGAAAAGTTTTATGATTTGATCTTTCAGGGCTTGGCGCAGCAGCAGGACATGGTTGGCAATCCCTATCTGATGCGTTACTACCATGAGCTACTGCCTTCACTGCGGCGCAGTTACTTTTTAACCCTGAATATTTCCAAGCGCGAGCTACAGGAATCTTTTGATCTGTTTAAGCTGGTAACTGATGCAATTCTGAGCCGAAAATCACATCAGGCCACTTTATTTATGGAAGATTTTTGTCGACACTTGCGCAACCTTGTGTTGGAATCACTAACACGGATGAAACAAATTGAACTTGCGTGGGCGAGACGCTCGCGCCGTTAAATCAGGACATTATGCGTTTAAGCAGTTTAAAACTTTCAGGCTTCAAATCTTTTGCCGATAGTACAACTTTACACTTTAAAGATAACCGGACTGCCGTTGTGGGGCCCAATGGTTGTGGCAAGTCCAACGTCATTGATGCAATTCGCTGGGTGATGGGGGAATCGAGTGCGCGCCAGTTACGTGGCGGCAGCATGCAGGACGTCATTTTTACCGGAACTGCGAAGCGTAAGCCAGTGGGTGTGGCGAGTGTAGAGCTACGCTTTGAAAATACCTACGGAAAACTTGGCGGTGCGTATAATGCCTATAACGAGCTGGCCGTACGCCGTCAGGTCAACCGGGATGGCAAGTCTGAATATTTCCTGAATGGTACCAAATGCCGCCGTCGTGACATCACTGATATTTTCCTGGGTACCGGTCTGGGACCACGTTCCTA
The DNA here is from genome assembly GCF_003289665.1 of Acinetobacter sp. SM1B. Lineage (NCBI taxonomy): Bacteria > Pseudomonadati > Pseudomonadota > Gammaproteobacteria > Moraxellales > Moraxellaceae > Acinetobacter > Acinetobacter sp. SM1B. The sequence continues at coordinate 1,967,542 of NZ_QMBM01000001.1, read as the reverse complement.
CGCCATTATTGAACAGGGCATGATTAACCGTCTGGTCGATGCCAAGCCTGAAGAAATGCGGGTTTATATCGAAGAAGCAGCGGGCGTATCGCGCTATCAGGCCCGCCGTCGCGAAACCATGCAGCATCTGGAACATACCACCCAGAATCTGTCTCGCTTAGAAGATATTGCTTCCGAACTCAAGTCCCAACTCAAAACCTTAAAACGCCAGTCCGAAACTGCAATTCAATATAAAGAACTCGAAGGGCAGATCCGTACCCTGAAAGTTGAAATCCTGTCATTCCAGTGCGAGCAAAGCCAGCGCTTGCAGGAAGAATATACCGTTGAGATGAACACGCTAGGTGACAGCTTCAAGTTAGTACGTTCTGAACTGACCACGGTTGAGCACGATCTGGGGACAACCAGTGAGCTGTTCCAGCGTTTGATCCAGCAGTCCACCCCATTACAAAATGAATGGCAACAGGCTGAGAAAAAGCTGGCTGAACTGGAAATAAACCTGAAGCAGAAACAGTCTCTGCTGGAGCAAAACTCAACCAGTCTGGTGCAACTAGAACAACAGAAAGCTCAAACCAAAGAACGTTTACAGTTGATTGAATTACAACTGGATACCCTACAAGAGCAACTAGAAGATCAAACTACACAGTTACAACAACAGGAAGGTTTAAGTCAGGATCAGCAACAAGGTTTGCAGGAACTGAAATCTCAACAGGCTTCAGTCGCGACCCAATTTGCTCAGATTAAAACTCAAGTCGAACAGCAACAGCAGCGCAAGATGCAGATGCTGGCACAAAGCGAGCAACTAGCTAAAAATATCGTTCGTATCGAGCAGCAGAAAGAAACCTTGCAGCAACAGTCCGCCCAGATTCAGAATCAAGCACAGCAAGATGAGCTGGAACAGTATCAGCGGGAGAAAGCTGATACTGAACAACAGCTGATTCGCCTAGAAAGCCATTATGCTGAGCTGAGCCAGCAGATGGAACAGGTTAAACAGGCACATAGCGAACAACAGCAACAACAGATGCAGTTGAAATCTGAATTGCAAGTATTGAATGCAGAAAAGAAAAACCTTTCCCAACTTCTGACGAAAGCTAATCCGGCAGCTAAAGCGGATACCGTGCAACTGATGCATGTGCTAAAACTGAATGAGCAGGGCAAAGCCCATGCCAGCCTGATCGAAAAATTCCTGGCAAAATGGCTGTCTGCTCAGGTACTTTCGGATTCAGATCATTTTCTGGAAAATACAGCACGTCAACTGAAAGCACAGCAATCGCCTGCTAAAATCCAGCTAGCAAATGTCCAATCTCTGGCGGACTGGATTGAAAAACCACAGTATTCTTTATGGCAGCAGGTCGCCGTAGTGGAAACCCTACAGCAAGCGCTACAACTACAAGACCAATTGCAGTCGGGTCAATCCATCCTTAGTTTAGATGCTTATCATGTCGGTCCAGACTGGGTGATTGGACTAGAGTTTGATGAAGCCAGTCAGGCAGGTCAAGGCGCACTGAGCCACCGGATTCGTCTGGATGAAATTGAACTACAACTAGCTAAGCTGGAAGAGCAATCCTGCCAAGCTGAACAGCATCTGGCTGAAGCAAAAGAACAGCTCACAGCGCTGCAAATTCAGCTACAGCAGGTCACCAGCCAGCAGCAACAGGCACAGAAGCAGCTGCAACAGCTGGATTTAAATATTGCCAAAGTACAAAGCACTGCTCAGGCTTTTGCTGTGCAGAAACAGCAGTTGCAGAACCAGCTCCAGCAGCTGGATGAACAGCTTGAAGAAGATGCAATGCAAAAAGATGATCTGGAAATTGATCTGCATGCATTAAATCTAAAACTGGAACAGGCTTTACCGAATTATAAGACCTTGCAATTCCAGCTGGATGAACTGACTACGCAACTGGAAGATTGCCAGCAGCAAACCCACAATGCTCAGCAGGAACTGGAAATTACCCGTCGTCAATCGGTTCAGTCCAAACAGCAAGTCGAATTGCTACAAAAAGACCGAGTATTCCTGAAAGAGCAGTATCAACAAATTCTCCAACAGATTGAACAGGCCAAGAAATTTATTGATCCGGTACAGTTAGAACTGCCGCATCTGGAAAGCCAGTTTAACGAGCAGGTGGAATTGACAGGGAAACTGCAAAAAACCTGGTCGGAATGGCAGGTCGAACTGAATCAGGTACAAAATAAACAACAGCAGCTCACTGAAAAGCGTCATCAGTTCCAGCAGCAGGATGAAAAGCTGCGGAATGCACTGGAACAGAAACGCCTGGCTTGGCAAGCAGCTAAATCTGATCTGCAACACTATTCTGAGCAGCTAAAAGAATTGAATAGTGAAGTCATTAATGGTCTGAATATCGAAGTCAAAGTACATCAGGCCAAGCTGGAAAAAGCCCAATCGCAGTTCGACAAGCTCGGAGCGGTGAATCTTGCAGCATCTGAAGAATATGAAGAGGTCTCAAAACGCTATAATGAGCTGAGCCATCAGATTCAGGATCTGGAAAATACCGTCGAGCAGTTGCAGGCAGCCATGAAGAGCATCGATCAGGAAACGCGCAAGCTGTTTATGCATACTTTTGATCAGGTCAATGCCGAATTGCAAAACCTGTTCCCGAAAGTATTTAATGGCGGTGAAGCGAGCTTAAGTCTTGAAGACGGATGGCAATCAGGTGTAAAACTGATGGCACGACCACCGGGTAAGCGTAACAGTTCATTGGCTTTATTGTCTGGTGGCGAAAAAGCATTAACAGCATTGGCTCTGGTGTTTGCGATTTTCCGTCTCAATCCGGCGCCATTCTGTGTGCTCGATGAAGTCGATGCACCATTGGACGATGCGAACGTGGGGCGTTTTTGTAATTTAGTCAAAGAGCTTTCAGAACAAGTGCAATTTATTTACATCACACATAATAAGCTTGCAATGATGATGGCAACAGACCTCTTGGGTGTGACCATGCCTGAACCGGGCACATCAAAACTGGTTACAGTGAATTTGGAACAGGCAAAAGAATACGGCTTAGCTGCGGAGGCATAAAATGGAAATCACTACTATTCTCGGGATTGTTGTAGCAGTCGTGATTATGCTCTTGGGCATTCGAATGATCATGAAAAAACCTGCTGATGCAGCACCATCATTGGATTCGGAATTACATATTGATCCGGACAGTCAGACACCGGTTATTCCGCGTCATGTACGTGCCCAGCTGTCAGCACAGGAGGCAGAGGCGCAACGTGTTGAACCGAGCCTGAATGCGGAAACTGTTGAAAGCACAGCACCTGCAACAGAACCAAAAGAAACAGCAAAAGTAGAGCCGACATTGACGGAAACAGCCAAACCTGTAGCAGAATCTGCAAGCCCGCTGGATACGCCAATCGTTCAAGAGGCTGAAGTAGAAGTTACAAAAGCTGAAGTAAAAGAATCATCTGCTGAGGAAGCTAAGGCCGAAAATGCTGCTACAGAGGAAGTCAAACCTGTTGAATTTAGCCTGAACAGTAATATTGAAAAAGCTGAAATTTCAGACTTTGAAGATGAAAGCAGTATTCTTGATGCGCATCTGCATGAACAGAAAGTCGTGGATGATGAGTGTGCATTGGCGAATGCAGAAATGATTATTTCGCTGAGTGTCATTCCACAAGGCCGTGTATTGTCTGGTGAAAAAACGCTAAAAGTTCTGCTGAAATACGGCCTGCGCTATGGTGAGCTGGCTTGTTTCCATCGCTACAGCGAAGATGGTTCTAAGCTGCTATTCTCGGTATTGCAGATCACGGATACGGGTATGGAAGGTTTTGATCTGGAAACTTTGTCAACTGAAGAAGTGAAAGGTCTGGCATTCTTCCTGGCACTGCCGCACAGCGATGTACAAAATGCTTTTGACACCATGGACAGCATTTCACGTCTGATTGCCCGTGAAGTAGACGGTATTGTCTATGATCAGAACCAGCAGGAGTTTACACCGCAGCTGCGTGAGTTCTGGCGTCATCAGGCCATCGATTACCGTGCGGGACAGCCAGCAGAAGTCTAAGTTTCTGTATTGAAACCGGACATTTCGATTTTTATAATAGCCAAAACTGAAGAATATACAGGGCGGGTTTTCCGCCCTTTTTTATGGTGAAACTATGACCCAGGAAACCACTGTCGTTGCGCAAATGCGCCAGCTGATTCAACTGATTGCCAAACATAATCATGCCTATTATGTGATGGATCAGCCGATGATTGAGGACAGTGAATATGATCAGCTTTTTCATCAGCTCAAAGCCCTTGAAGAACAATATCCAGCATTGGTGCAGCCGGATACACCGACTAACCGTGTCGGTGGTCAGCCTTTAGCAAAATTCGCGACTGTAACGCATGCCGTACCGATGCTGTCTTTAGGCAATGTATTTAATAAAGAAGATTTATTTGCCTTTGCCCGCCGTATTGAAGAACGCTTGCCGAACCAGAAAATTGAATATGATGTCGAGCTGAAATTTGACGGTCTGGCGATTTCCCTGTGGTATGAACATGGTGTATTGGTACGTGGTGTAACCCGTGGTGATGGTGAAACTGGGGAAGACATTACCCAGAATGTAAAAACTATCCGCAACCTGCCAAAATTATTATGTGAAGGTCACTGCAAGGTGCCTGACCTGCTGGAAGTACGCGGTGAAGTCTTGATGCCGAAATCCGGTTTTGAAAAGCTGAATGCGGCGAACTTGGCCAAAGGTGAAAAGACTTTTGCCAATCCACGCAATGCCGCCGCAGGTAGTTTACGTCAGCTGGACCCAAATATTGCTGCTTCACGTCCACTCGCATTCTATGCCTATGGTATTGCGCAGTGTGTGCCGCATCATGGACAGACCACGATGTCAGCCAGTCTGGAATGGCTACAGCACTTCGGTTTCGCCGTGGGTGAGCGTCATTTTATCTGCGATAGCATTGAAGAAGTACAGCAAGTCTATGAGCAGATCAATGAGGAACGTCCAAACCTCAGTGTTGAGATTGATGGCATGGTGATCAAGGTCAATGACCTGAAACAGCAAAAGCAATTGGGTTTTTTAAGTCGTGAACCACGCTGGGCAACGGCTTATAAATTTCCTGCGGTTGCAGCACTGACGACAGTTGAAAATATTGACTGGCAGGTGGGGCGTACCGGGACTTTGACCCCTGTCGCACGCTTGAATCCTGTCGCAGTTGGTGGCGTAACGGTTTCCAATGTGACCTTGCATAACATTGGGGAAATTCACCGTCTGGATGTCCGGATCGGGGATACGGTCAGCGTTTACCGTAGTGGGGATGTCATTCCTAAAGTTGAAAAAGTCTGGCCAGAATTCCGTCCGGTTGACGCAGTTGAAGTACATCTGCCAGAAAACTGTCCGGTGTGTGGTTCCCCTGTAGTGATGCCAGAAGGTGAAGCACTTGCACGCTGTTCAGGTGAGTTGTATTGTGCAGCACAGCGTATTGAAACCATCCGTCACTTTGTGTCACGTAAGGCGATGGATATCGAAGGCTTGGGCGATCGTTGGGTAGAATCTCTATTACACCTGAACCTGCTGAAAGATGTGGCCGATATCTATCACCTGCATGAACATCGTGATCAGCTGCTACAGATTGAAAAAATGGGCGAGAAATCTGTTCAGAACTTGATTGATTCTATCGAGAACAGTAAGAAAACGACATTGGCTGCTTTCATTTATGCATTAGGTATTCGTGGTGTCGGTGAGACCACAGCACGTATGCTGGCCAATACTTTCCAGACGCTGGATGCTTTACGTCGTGCTGATCTTGATGCGTTAAAGAAAACCCCAGATGTCGGTGATATTACGGCTGAATGGATTCTGGATTTCTTCCAGGCACCGCATAATCTGGAAGTACTGGATCGTCTATTGGCAGCGGGTATTCACTGGGATGCACCAATTGCGCCAACACGTCAGCCTTTGAATGGCGAAAGCTGGGTGGTAACTGGAACTTTAAGTTCCATGGGGCGTGATGAAGCAACTCAATTGCTGCAAGCCTTAGGCGCACGTGTGAGTGGCAGTGTATCGAGTAAAACCAAATGTGTGGTTGCAGGTGAGAAAGCTGGTTCGAAGCTGGATAAGGCAGAAAAGCTTGGCGTGCCAGTATTAAATGAAGAACAGTTTATTACCTTAATGAAAGAGCATGGTCAACTTCCTGCTTAATCGATCTTAAGCAGGAATTAAAAAAGACATCCGAGGATGTCTTTTTTAATGGCTTGATTGGGTCGGGCTCGTCATGATGAACTGAATTCACGTACAATATCGATCTATTGACAGGTATTGAGCCTGTCTCATCAGATGATTCTGTTCTCCCGTTGATGATTGGCATACACATGGCGCAAGCAAAGAAAACTTTTCCGCAACAAAAATCGGAATTACATATACGAAATCTGCATCGCAGTCGTTACGATTTCCCTCAGTTAATGAAGACTTGTCCGGAACTTGCACCTTTTGTTAGCCTAAATAAATATAATGATCTTTCAGTCGATTTTTCTGATCCACACGCTGTGAAAATTCTCAATAAAGCATTGCTGAAACATTTTTATGGCATTCAATATTGGGATATTCCTCAAGATTTTCTTTGTCCGCCTATTCCGGGTAGAGCCGACTATATCCACTATCTGGCTGACTTGTTGAGTGCCAATCATCAAGGTCAGATTCCAACAGGACCTGCAGTTCAAGTCTTAGATATTGGGGTTGGTGCGAACTGTATTTATCCAATCATTGGTCATCGTAGCTATGGTTGGAAATTTGTCGGCTCAGACATTCATTCTGCATCCGTTAAAAGTGCTCAATTTATTGTCGAGGCGAATCCAAATCTACGTAAAGGGATTCAGATTCGATTGCAGAAGAACTCAAACAATATTTTCAAAGGTCTGATTAAACCTACAGACCGTTTTGATTTGACGATGTGTAACCCGCCATTTCATGCCTCGCAAGATAAAGCAGATGCCACAGCAACGCAAAAATTAAGAAAACTCGGCAAGCCGGTTGATCGGACAAAGGTGGTGTTAAACTTTGGTGGTCAAAAAAATGAACTCTGGTGTGACGGTGGTGAAGAACGCTTTGTCTGCCAAATGGTACAAGAGAGCATACAGTTTGCTGAGCAATGTCTTTGGTTTAGCACACTCGTTTCTAAGAAAACCACATTGCCTGTGCTTTTAAATGCGTTGCGTAAGAGCGGAGCAGGGGATGTGAAAATCATTAAAATGACGCAGGGGCAAAAAGAAAGTCGTTTTGTCGCTTGGACTTTTTTAGATTCAAAGCAACAACAAGCATGGAGAAATGCACGTTGGACTTCAGCTTAAGCTTATTTTCATCTGAGGATGAGTGAGCTTGTCGGTGCATGACGAAGATTTGGCTTGTTTATACCAATGAACAAGCTCAATTTTGCTTATATGATAACTTGATGCCGATACACTCAGCGTTTCTGATTTGATACGCATGCAGTTCAATGAATATAGGCCACAATGATTTTGAATCTAGTTACAAAAAACAATACATTATAAAAGTACTTTGATCTTGTTCATCTAAGCTGAGTACTGAGTGCAAGATATTGTTTTATAAATGGGAATTTATTCAACTAAAACTGTAAATGAAAGTACTTCTCATTTTAATTATTTAAAAATCATATATTTACGTAAATTTTATTTTGCAAATCCAGAAGATTTTCTCCATAATAAGTCCATAAAGGTAGGGAGTTATAAAAATGCGTGGTAATCCAGAAGTCGTAGATTATTTGAATATGTTGATCGGTGGCGAACTGGCTGCTCGCGACCAATACCTGATCCACTCTCGTATGTACGAAGATTGGGGCCTGACTAAAATCTTTGAACGCATTGATCATGAAATGCAGGAAGAAGCACAGCATGCGGACGCAATTATTCGCCGTGTTCTGTTCCTGGAAGGTACACCGAACATGACCCGTGATGATGTAGAAATCGGTGAAGATGTGGTGAGCTGTCTGAAAGCAGACCTGAAACTGGAATATGAAGTTCGTCAAAAACTGGCAACAGGCGTGAAACTGTGTGAAGAGAAGGGTGACTATGTGACGCGTGACATGTTACGTCAGCAAATGTCAGATACAGAAGAAGATCATACTTACTGGCTTGAAAAGCAACTACGTTTAATTGAGCTGATTGGTCTGCAAAATTATATTCAGTCCCAGATGTAAGATTTGAAAAATCCCGCCAGTTGAGCGGGATTTTTTTAACATCGAATTTTCAAGGATTTTAATAACATTTGGATGGTTCGTTGATCCTCAGCTGAAAACTCACTCATGTTAATATCAAATTCTTCCTGACCAGTTTTAAGTTTAAATAGATGAATGTCGGGGTTATGCGGTGGAATTAAAATGCACTGAATTTCAGTGTAGGCATTCAGTGGAAAGATTTGACCGATTTTCATATGACCCAAAGACCAATAAATTTGATCTGCGTCTATCTCCAGTTTCTTGAACTTGCTGATTCCATAAAGTGCCAAATAAGCCATCATTATGGTCAAGGTGATAATACTGATGTAGTGATCAGTATATTGAGCAGGTTGATAAAAAATAGCCGAGAACCACTGACTTAGTATTGCAAGCTTAAAGTTCCAGTCCTGATCAGTGATTCGCAGATAATAGCTGAATTGAAAAAGTAGATAACCTATTAAAATATAAGTCAAGAATAGAAAGGGATGCAATGAGCTTTGACAGTAGAAGGATCTTTTCATATTGTTATTTTTAGAGCTAAAAAAACCAGGCAACTGCCTGGTTTTTATCTTAACAAAGGCTTAGAACTTGTTAAAGCCTTTGTTTACGCCATAAGGACGACGTGGTGTGTTTTCATCACGTTCTTCACGTCGGCCAAAACCTGATTCGGGACGATTGTCACGGCGTACAAACTGAGTACCATTCTGGTTTTCACGACGACCAAACTGTGAGCCGGCTTGATTATTGTCACGACGGCCAAAACCACCTTCACGACGTTCACGGCCAGTATTCGCTGCCGGTTCATCACTGTCACGGCGCTGCTGACGCAGGAAACCACCACGACGTGCTGCCATAGGTTTTTCCTGCATACGCTCAGAACGGCGTTTTGCCATGCCGTACAAACCAGTACCTTGACGTGGTTTAAGCTCAACAGCTTTTGCCAGGTTATCGATATCCTGCTTGTCCAGTTCAATCCAGCGACCAGTACGCAGTTCGCGTGGCAGAATTACTGTGCCATAACGGGTACGTAACAGACGGCTGACTTTCAGACCTTGGGATTCAAAGATACGACGTACTTCACGGTTACGTCCTTCTTTCACCACCACCTGATACCAGCGGTTGATACCGTCACCGCCCAGTTCAGAGAATGATTCGAATTTTGCCGGGCCATCATCCAGTACGACGCCTTTGAGCATGTTATTTTTCAGCTCAGGCGTTACCTCACCCATGACACGAACTGCATATTCACGTTCGATTTCATTGGAAGGGTGCATCAGACGATTCGCCAGTTCACCGTCATTTGTGAAAAGTAACAGGCCAGTGGAGTTAATATCCAGACGACCAACCATCACCCAACGATCACCTTGGATCGCAGGCAGGTTATCAAATACAGTCGGACGTTGTTCAGGATCGTTACGTGAACAGATTTCGCCTTCAGGCTTATAGTAAATCAGTACGCGACGACGGATTTCGTCCTCAATCTGGAATTGTACCTTACGACCATCGATGCGAAGCTCATCACCTGGTTCGATACGCTCACCCACTTGGGCAACTTGCCCATTCACACTTACACGACCAGCGGCAATGACTTCTTCCATATAACGGCGAGAACCCAAACCAACACGTGCAAGCACCTTTTGCAATTTTTCACTCATGACAGCATAACCTTAGAAATAATTATCAACAGTTCACCTATTTATGACTTCGGTGCATTTGCATCGAGGGCCATAAAAGCTTCCTTGGCATCCTGCAGGGGAGGCAATTGGCCTAAACTGGTTAAGCCAAACGCATTTAAAAATTGTGGCGTTGTCACTAACAACGCAGGTCTTCCAGGGAGTTCACGAAAACCAGATTCTTTAATCCAGTTCCAGTCAAACAGCGAACGCAAAATCTGACTGTTATTTGTGACACCACGAATTTGTTCTATATCTGCCCGGGTCACCGGCTGGTGATAGGCAATTACGGCCAAAGTTTCAAGTAATGAAGGAGACAAGCGCGCTGGTCGCTCGGGCCATGTCTGAGCAATAATATTACGATACTTCGCACGTACTTGAAAACGGAAACCTTGAGCAGTTTCAATCAGTTCAATTGAGCGGCCATGCATCAGCATAGACAGTTGCTGTAGGTACTGACGTAATTCCTGCTTGGTATATCGATCCTGAAAAGCTTCTTTTAGACGTGCCAGAGACACCGCTGAATCACTCGCAAAGATAATCGCTTCCAGCTGCATTAGAACATCATGCAGACTATCTTCCGCTGTAAGGATTGAGCTATGGTCAATGGTCATAAAGGTGCTCCCTGAATTGCGAGCGGGGCTTCAACGCCTGTAGCAATAATCTGAATTTTTTGTTGACGTGTCAGTTCCAGAACCGCCATGAAGGTGACGACCATGCCCATCCGGCCCTGGTTTGGTTTGAGTAAATCTGCAAAAGAAAGCACTTCACCAGTTTCCAGGCAGCTTTCAATGTAGGCAATGCGTTCTTCAAGTAGCACCGGTTCCTGTTGCACCTGATGAATCACCGGCTCAGGACGGTTAAAGATACACAGCAGGGCATCACGCAGCAGATTGACGTTATGACCTTCATTCGGTTGAATGAACTCGCCCAGACTGACATTGGTCTCAAACGTATCACGTTCAAGCACACTCATTTTGTTCAGACGTTCTGCGGCCTGTTTAATGCGTAAATAATTTTCCAGACGATCGATCAATTCCTGTTTCGGATCTTGTTCCGTCGCAGAAATACTTTTGGGTTTTGGAAGAAGTAAGCGGGATTTGAGGTCCGCTAATAATGCCGCCATTACCATATAGTCTGCGGTCAGCTCAATATTGAGTGACTTCATCGCATCCATATAGGACAAGTATTGGGCAGCAATCGGCGCAATGTCGACTTGCAGCAAGTCAAAGCCATTTTTTTGGATCAGGTAAATTAAAAAGTCGAGCGGGCCTTCGAAATGCTCTAACAGGATTTCAAACGCTGAAGGAGGAATGTAAAGATCCTCAGGAATCGTCTCCTGCCATTCATCCAGTACACGGATGTGTGGAGTAGGTTCCATCATATTATGGATGCTTTGATTCATATACAGTTGTTGGCCACGCGAATTTTCAAAGGCATGAAGGCTGATTCTTCGATCTCACATCGAAAGAAAAAGCATGTAAAAGTTGATCTTAGTGTACTCGAAAAATACCTCTAAATAAATTGGATATGGAGTTAGATACAAAAAAACAGTAGCTTTTACGGCTATTCTTCGGTTTTTGATCATCTCAAATACAGGGATGCCTTTCTGAATTAAGGGTTCAGAGAAATAAGGTTAAGCTCCAGTTGAGTTTGCAACCCTTAAGATCGATCATGAGCATTGACAAATATTAAAAATTAGATCAGGAAAAATCATTCTTTAGCAGTAATTAAAAAGTAAAAGTTTTAAAAATAAACCTTAAAAACATATATCTATCGTTCAAAAAGTATTCTAATATCTCAGAAAAATATACTGATGAATAAAACAACTAAAAACAGGACGGGTGATCAATATGCCTATTATGCTGGTACTTATTGCCGTGATTGGCTTGGGGTATTTTGGGGTTATCCCAAATATGAAATGATGCAACTTGAAGACCAAACACGTCAGCAGCTTCAATCAGGTAGATTTGCCGATTTAGAAGCGAAGTATCAACCCATACTTCAAAGAGAAAAGGTAGAGCTTACAATTCTGGATCAGTATCCGAATATTCGCTTTTATACACGCTGGCTTGAAAATGAAAATAAAAAACTTTCTGTAAAGAGTGAACAGAATGTCAAAAACATAGCCTGTAATTCTGTAGAGGCGTTTCAAAACTTTGATTACAAGTCTCGAACTGCCGTCTTAAATGTGATTGAAGAAGATCAAATAGTTTTTCATATGAATGTCAAAAATAAATTTGGTACGGACATGATGCAACATCAGCAAAAGCTGTTGGATTGTCCAAGTTTTTTACAAGTGAGAGCATTAAAAGCTGGGGAAGAATATATCCCACCACCTTAAAAGAATACCCCAGTAGACATGGTTGCACTTGCTGCATCGGTTTCGGAAGAGGCTGCGCAACCTTTAAGTTAAAATCCTACGGATAAAAATATGAATATAAAATTTGTTGTTGTTGGCCTTTTAGTGATTGCCGGACTATTTTTCGGAACTGAAAAGTATTGGGAGCATAAGTTTCAACAGCAGGCACGAGATAATCTAAAACAGGTACACATGGATGCACAGACTCAACAGCGACTGGAAAATAGTGGTCTGCCCATCTCTGGAGATATACTCAATCAATATCCGAATATCATTACCTACATGAAACTCACCACTTTCGCGGATAATCAATTACCGACAGAAATCCAAAGCCATGTACGACAACTTGGTTGTATGCAGGTTGACCAGTTACAAGGTCAAGAGCCAGATTTGGTAAAAGCCTATATAACGGTTCTTGAAGAAGATCAGGTTTCATCCAGCTATACCATTCAAAATAAATTTGGCAAGGCTGTATTTGAGCATAAACAGATACTAGCAGATTGCCCGAATTTTATGACTTTGCGTCAGTTATAAATATGTTGTGGTCCTGCTGCTTTAACGCATATTCAATTATTCGCTGGCAGGTGTCTGCTAGACAGAGATTATTTGTTGAATAAATGTTCAGCAGTTTTCTTGTCATCGCAACTTCAAGAAAATACTGGTACTCAATATTGTCGATATTCAGACTTAAGACAGGCTTAGAATTCTTTTCGATAGAAATTGCCTTAGATTCTAATGTCCAAGGCCGTTCGACGTAGATCAGATGAGTGGCAGGAAACTCATTCAAGTTTAGAAGGAGATAAAACAGATTCACTTTATTTCCTCCTAAAACTGAATTAAAACGTTTTAATTATTCAAAAGCACTTACATCACCGACACCACGGCGAATCACTTCAGGCTGATCACCCGATAAATCCACGATAGAAGTTGTGCTTAATGTACCTAGGCCACTATCAATAAATACATCGATGCGTTTGCCGAGCTGCATTTCAATCTCGTATGGATCATCCATTGGATCAGTCTGATCTGGCAGGATCAGGGTTGAGGTTAACAGGGGTTCACCCAGTTCTTGAAGCAGCATCTGACACACGGGATTGCTGGGGATACGTAAACCGATGGTTTTTTTCTTCGGATGCATTAAACGTTTAGGTACTTCACTGGTGGCTGGCAGAATAAAAGTAGTGACAGCAGGCGTATTATTTTTCAGCAAACGATATACGGCATTGTCCACTTTGGCATAGGTCGCAATGTCCGACAAGTCACAGCAGAGAATGGCATATTGGTGCTTAGGGCCTAGACCACGAATCTGGGCAATGCGCTCCATGGCATTTTTATTTCCGATCTGGCAGCCAATTGCATAAGCGGCATCAGTTGGATAAACAATTACATCGCCGGCACGGATACGTTCCACGGCCTGACTGATCAAACGTGGTTGGGGATTGTCTGGGTGTAAGCGTAAATGCAACATAAACTCTGTCTCCGATCCTGTGCTGACTTTATTATGAGATTGCCTGCGACGGACATGCAATCTCAATAACGATAAATTTGTATAATTTAATCAAGCATTTCACGAATAAATTCGTCGGATTGTAAACTTTTGCCATTCCGTGTGCAGGCACAGATACAATCAATAAAACGTTTTGCATCACGCGGTAGTTTGGCTTCACCACTAAAATAACGCTGTACCTGTGCATAGACATTATCTTTAAAGCTGCTGCCATTGCCGCCTTCACCGGTCAGGTTGTCTAAAGACACGCGAAATTTACGCCCAAAGGCTTTGGCAAACATCCATTCAATCGCCTGGGGCTTGATTTCGACCTGTTCAAATAAAGCTTGCTGTTCCTGGGTGCGGCCATCCGGCGCATACCAGTAGCCCAGATCTGGCAATAGACGACGCTTGTCACCGGCAATGGTCCAGTGGCTGATCTCATGCAGGGCACTATTGAAGAAACCATGCGCAAATTGAATGCGGGCAGGAGTATCTTCAGTAGCCGGGAAATATTCTGGTTCAAAATCACCACGGACTAATGTGACATTTAGGTGGGAAAACCAGTGATTAAAGTGTAAGATGAGCCAATCAACCTGTTCTGCTTCTGGCGATACATTCGCCCACGGTAAGCGTTGCACTTGCTGTAGTGAGCTGTCAGAATCCAGAGTTGAAAGTGTGCTAACGAGTGATGAAACATTCACTTCTGTTTGCGGCTGCAACAGATGCATGACTGAAATTACCCAATTGGTCTGTCTAAAAATAAGTACAAAATTGTATCTTAATCTTTGACAGAGTTCTGATGAATTTGTAGAATTGCCGCCTTAATTATGTCAGCAAATACCTTTCCGGCACAGATTGAGCCGTTTAAATGGGCTGAACAGGGCTTTAAATGGTCAGGTCAACTGCCTTTATCCCGCTTTGTTCGTATTGCTCGTGAAGCTGTTGGATCAATTGATGATCAATTGATTAACATAGACTGTAAGCTATCAATGGATGCTTATCATCGCATTGTGTGGCTAGATGGCCATGTTGAAACGAAAGTTCCAATGGAATGCCAGCGTTGTCTGGAAACCGTTGAGATTGAACTCGTTTCAGATTTTCATCTTGCCCTTGTAGATGACGAATCACTGATAGAGCGCTTGGATGAGGATGCTGATTTCATCGTCTTAGGTGAAAGTGAAGCAACGACGAAAGGTTCATATGATGCACCTGCCACCGCTGATTTACTGGCACTCATAGAAGATGAATTGTTATTGTTGATGCCGTTGTCTCCTAAGCATGATGTTTGTGAGCATAAGCACCAACCCGCTCAAGAAGAAGTTGTTGAAGAAAAACGGGACAATCCGTTTGAAGTTTTGGCAGCTTTGAAGGGTAAACTTAACTAATTTTTGTGTTATACTTATACGTATAAGACAATCGAATTTGTTCTGATCCATTTTTTCGATATTTGTAAGGAGCCATCATGGCCGTTCAGCAAAACCGTAAAAGTCGCTCTCGCCGTGACATGCGCCGTTCACATGACGCTTTAACTGAGAATGCATTAACTGTAGACCAAGCTACTGGTGAAACTCATCGTCGTCACCACGTATCTAAAGATGGTATCTACCGTGGTCGTCAATTATTCGCTAAAGCATCTGCTGAATAATTAATGATGTATTAAGCGTCAAGCTTGATAGAAAAAATGGGAGCGTTAAGCTCCCTTTTTTTTGTCTGTCACTTTTAGGCGCTTTAATAAAGTCGGGCTTTTTGTTGTATTTGGCAATTACCCCAGCCAAAATTACGTGCTAAATTGCGCTCCACAATGAGTTAGGTGGTATTTAGCTGTTAATTTTCATCAATTCTGTGAAGATTAGCGCCTCTTAATCGAAAGGATTTTATTATGTCTGCTAAACAACTCGAGCAAGCAGCTCAGGCAACCAAAACTGCATTTGTATTCCCGGGTCAGGGATCGCAGAAGGCGGGCATGCTCGCTGAACTGGCTGAGCAGTTTAGTAGTGTAGGTGACACATTTGCCGAGGCATCTGAAGCAGTAGGCTTCGATCTGTGGCAGATTGCACAAAGTGGCGAAGGTCTGAACCAGACTGAATTCACTCAACCGGTCCTTCTGACTGCATCGATTGCATTATGGCGTGCATGGCTGGAACTGGGTGGTGTTGCACCAAAGTATCTGGCTGGCCATTCTTTAGGTGAATACAGTGCACTGGTTGCGGCGGGTGCGTTAAGCCTGGGTGATGCAGTGAAACTGGTCAACCTGCGCGGTAAGCTGATGCAAGATGCAGTCCCACAAGGTGTGGGTGCAATGGCGGCAATTCTGGGTTTGGAAGATGCTCAGGTTGTTGAACTTTGTGCACAGGCAACAGCAGCCGGTGAAGGTTCGGTTGAAGCGGCAAATTACAATGCCAAAGGTCAAATCGTTATTGCAGGGAACAAAGATCGTGTTGATGCGGTAATTGAACTGGCAAAAGAAATTGGCGCTAAAGCGATTGCATTGCCCGTATCTGTTCCATCCCACTGTTCACTGATGAAACCTGCCGCTGAACAGTTTGCTACGGCTTTGGAACAAACTGCCATTGAGCTACCACGTATTCCTGTAATACAAAATGTGGGCGCGGAAATCGCAACAGATGTGAACGCATTACGTCAGGCACTGACTGCGCAATTATATGAATCTGTACAATGGACCAAAACCTTGCAGTTCCTTCAAGATGAAGGTATTGCATATATCGTGGAATGCGGTCCGGGGAATGTACTTGCCAATATGGCAAAACGTTTACCAAATATCGAAAAAGCACTTCCACTGGATACTCAATCCCGTCTGGAAGATGCATTAAACACCGTATTGGTGGCAGAAGGGAAAATTGCATGACACAGGAACGTAAAGTTGCCTTGGTGACAGGTGCAAGCCGCGGCATTGGTGCTGCAATTGCACAACAACTCATTCAGGATGGCTACTTTGTGGTAGGAACTGCCACTTCTGAAGCTGGCGCTGAGAAATTATCTGAACAGTTTGCTGAAAATGGCGCAGGTAAAGTCCTTGATGTGCGTGATGGCGCAGCCATTGATGCACTGGTGACTGAAATTGAACAGAACTATGGTCCAGTTCTTGCGTTAGTGAACAATGCTGGTATTACCAAAGATAACCTGTTGCTGCGTATGTCAGAAGATGACTGGGACGATATCCTGAACATTCATCTGAAAGCCGTTTATCGACTTTCCAAGCGTGTCCTGAAAGGCATGACCAAGGCACGTTTCGGTCGTATCATTAACATCAGCTCTGTAGTGGCGCATTTTGCTAACCCGGGTCAGGCGAACTATTCTGCTGCCAAAGCAGGTATCGAAGCGTTTAGCCGCAGTCTTGCAAAAGAAATGGGTAGCCGTCAAATTACGGTAAACTCTGTGGCACCAGGCTTTATTGCCACTGAGATGACTGAACAGTTAAGTGAAGAAATTCGCAAGAAAATGAGTGATCAAGTGGCATTGAACCGTCTCGGTGATCCACAAGATATCGCAAATGCCGTAAGTTTCTTAGCTTCTGACAAGGCAAGTTACATTACAGGTACTGTAATTCACGTGAATGGTGGTTTATACATGAGCTAAGGGGCTTAAGTATAAACTTTCCAAATTTTTTAGATTCAATTAAACTAACGGCATTAAAAACGCCACAAGCAATGAGGAGAATTCCTGTGAGCGATATCGAACAACGCGTTAAGCAAGCGGTTGCAGAACAACTTGGTATCAAAATCGAAGAGATTAAAAACGAAGCATCTTTCATGGATGACTTGGGTGCTGACTCTCTAGACCTAGTTGAACTGGTAATGTCTTTCGAAAATGACTTCGACATCACAATTCCTGATGAAGATTCTAACGAAATCACAACTGTTCAATCTGCGATCGACTACGTTTCTAAAAAACTTGGTTAATCGTTGATTCTTAGCGCTGCTAAGCCTAAAGACCACCGCAAGGTGGTTTTTTTTGTGCCTGTGTTTTTCTTAGTGGTAACTTACATTCATTAACAGGAAGCTTACCAATGATTAACTTCTGCTTAGGTGAATTCCGCTATAAACAATAGGGAGATAAAAAATCAGACAACAATAAGGGAGTCTTCCATGGGTATTTTTGATTTTGTAAAAGGTATTGGTAAGAAAAATACCGCAGCGGCAGAACCGCAACAGACACCTGCTGCACAACAATCACCTGCGGCTGCGCCTAAAGCAGCTCCGGCAGAGCCATCGGCACAAGAAATTGCCAACAAGTTATTGGGTCATGTTAAAAGTTTAGGGTTGCCAATTAAAGGTTTGTCAATTAGCTATAACTCTACTTCTGATCTGGCAACTGTGCGTGGGCAGGTACAAAATCAGGCCGATCGTGAAAAAATTATTCTCGCGGTAGGAAATATTGATCATGTGGCCAAAGTGGATGACCAGCTTACGGTGAGCAGCCCTGAACCAGAAAGTAAATTTTACACGGTAAAATCAGGCGACAGTTTGTCAAAAATTTCTAAAGAATTTTATGGTGATGCCAATCAATACAACAAGATTTTTGAAGCCAACCGTCCATTATTAAAAGATGCTGATGATATTTTCCCGGGTCAGGTACTACGTATTCCTGATTAATATTTTTGAACTTTCAGATTTTTCAGATTAATGGCAAAGCTCCTTTTGGGAGCTTTGTTGTTATTGTCGATAACTAGAGTATTAAATACCGACATCCAGATATAGCGTCTCTTTTACTTCCTCCATCACCACATAACTGTGTGAAGAGGCGGAAGAAGGTAGTTTCTTTAATAGATCGCCCAACAGGCGGCGATAAGCACTCATCTCTTTCAGGCGCGCTTTGACCAGATAATCAAAATCTCCAGAAATCAAATGGCATTCCAGTACTTCAGGAATTTCACTCAGGTCTCGTGCGACCTGCTCAAATACATCACCGGATTTGGCTGAAAGTTTGATTTCAAGAAAGACCAGTAAATTGCGTTCCAGCTTTTCTGGATTGAGTCGGGCGTAATAGCCCATGATAATGCCATCGCGTTCCAGTCGCTTCACACGCTCAGAGCACGGGGTGGTGGATAGGTTCACCCGAGCTGCCAGTTCACTAATCGCAATACGTCCATCACGTTGCAGAATATCCAGAATCATACGATCAATACGGTCTAATTTGCGCATTCATTATTCCCTTAATTTTTTAAAATCACGCGAGAAATCTAGTGGATTCACTGAATATATTACTTTAAAACAGTGAAATTAACTATTGATCCAAAAATATACTAGTTAAATCAACTAGAAGGATTTTGAGGGTAAGGCAATGCGTGTTTTGGTCTTAGGTAGTGGTGTAATTGGTGTGGCAAGTGCCTATTATCTGGCACAGCAGGGTGCAGAAGTTACTGTACTTGACCGTCAGACTGGCCCTGCTGAAGAAACCAGTTTTGGTAATGCAGGCCAAATCTCTCCAGGTTACTCGACACCGTGGGCAGCACCTGGCATTCCATTCAAAGCAGTGAAATGGATGTTTCAGCATCACGCACCCTTGGCGATTAATTTAGATGGCAGCATGTGGCAGTTGAACTGGATGGCGCAAATGCTGAAAAACTGTAATCCAGCCAGCTATGCCATTAATAAAGAACGTATGACCCGTGTGGCTGAATATAGCCGTGACTGTTTACGTGAATTGCGTAAAGAAACCGGGATCAGCTATGAGCATCGTTCCAAAGGTACTTTACAGGTATTTCGTAATGAAGCCCAGTTGGATATGGTGCAACGTGATATCGCTGTATTGCAAGAGTGTGGTGTGCCGCATGAATTGTTACTGGGAGCTGATTTGGCAAAAGTTGAACCTGCCTTGGCACATGCTCAAGATAAACTGGTCGGTGGCTTACATTTACCCAATGATGAAACCGGTGATTGCTATCTATTTACCAACGCCTTAGCCAATGTTGCCAAAGAATTGGGAGTACAGTTCAAGTTTAACCAGAATGTGGAACATCTGCTAACTGAGGGCAATGAAATTAAAGGTGTTGTCGTCAATGGTCAGGTATTCACTGCGGACAAATACGTGCTGGCATTTGGTAGTTATTCACGTGATTTCTTGAAACCGTTGCATCTGGATTTACCAGTTTATCCAGTAAAAGGCTATTCACTCACGATTCCAATCGTTGATGCCGATTTTGCGCCGCAATCTACGGTGCTGGATGAGACCTATAAGATTGCCATCACTCGCTTTGACCAGCGCATTCGTGTCGGCGGTATGGCTGAGCTAAGTGGCTTTAACCATAATTTAAAAGACAATCGCCGTGCCACATTGGAAATGGTCACTCAGGAATTGTTCCCGGGTGGGAATCTGGCAGAAGCGAGTTTCTGGACCGGTTTACGCCCAATGACCCCAGACAGTACCCCAATTATTGGCGCAACGCGTTTTAAAAACCTGTTTCTGAATACCGGACATGGCACCCTGGGTTGGACCATGGCCTGTGGTTCGGGCAAGTTGATCAGTGACATGGTGCTGAATCATAAAACCGAGATTAGCACGGAAGGGTTGTCACTCGGACGCTATTCACACGCGGCTTAAATTACTGTTTCAAGGAAGAATCTATGCCACGTCCAATTCAAGCTGTAGTGCATTTAGATGCATTGCAGCATAACCTGAATATTGCTAAAGCTTCTGCTCCGAATGCTGAAGTGTATGCTGTGCTCAAAGCCAATGCCTATGGTCATGGCATTGAACGGGTTTATGCGGCATTTCAGTCTGCAGACGGTTTTGCTTTTCTGGATATTGAAGAAGGCAAGCGGCTACGTGCACTGGGATGCAAAAAACCGCTGCTGTTGCTCGAAGGTATTTTTGCGCTAGCGGATTTATTTGCATGTGCGAAGCATGACATGAGCTTTGCCATTCATTCCCGGCATCAAGTGCAATGGCTGAAACAGTTTGCAGAAATAGTCCCGGATGCACAGTTTGATGTGTTCTTGAAAATGAATAGCGGCATGAACCGTTTAGGTTTTCAGCCGCATGAATATGCAGAAATCTGGCAGGAGCTGCACCAGCTAAATAATGTCCGTTCCATAACCCATATGACCCATTTCTCTGATGCGGATGGCGAGCGTTTTGGGTTGGATGGTATTGAATATCAAAACCTGATTTTTAGCCAGACCATTCAGGGGCTTGAGGCTGAAACCTCACTCAGTAATAGTGCAGCCATTCTACGCCATCATCAAAGCTTGCATTCCGATATTGTACGTAGCGGCATCATGCTCTATGGCAGTTCACCAGATTATCCAAGCCATAGTATTCAAGACTGGAATCTCCAACCAAGTATGAGCTTACGCAGTGAAATCATTGCCATTCAAGATATTCAGGCTGGGCAAAGTGTCGGTTATGGGTCCAACTTTGTTGCGGAGCAGGCGATGCGAATTGGTGTTGTGGCTTGTGGTTACGCGGATGGTTATCAGCGCATTAGCCAGACCGGTACACCAGTGCTGGTGGATGGTGTTAGAACCCAAACCATTGGGCGGGTCAGTATGGATATGCTGACAGTTGATCTGACTGAACTTTCTCAAACGAACATTGGTAGTGAAGTGGTGCTCTGGGGGCGGTCGACCCACGGCACAGTGCTGCCCATTGATGAAGTTGCAGCAGGATCAGGAACAGTGGGCTATGAGTTGATGTGTGGCATTACCGCCCGTGTGCCGATTCAGGTTGAAACCTGAAATTCAATATTGACCCATTAACGGAAAAAATGGAGAGGAAAATTTATGATGGAACATAGCGATATTCAACGTATCCGCAGCAATCAGGTGATGAGTGCTGCCACTATTCACAACAAGACCGTGTATTTGTCAGGGCAGGTGCCAACACGTACCGATCTGGATATACACGGACAGACCTTGGAGGTCTTTGCCAAGATTGATGAACTGCTTGCGCTGGCAAATACTGATAAAAGCCGGTTGCTTTCGGCGCAATTATTTATCAAGCATTTAGCTGACTTTAGCAGCGTAAACCAACTCTGGGTGGAATGGCTGCAAGGTCATAACACTCCGACACGTGCCACCATTCAGGCGGATCTGGTCAATCCAGACTGGCTGATTGAAATTGCAGTGATTGCAGCACAGCCCTAAGTTGTTTTGATGTTTGAAATCTCCCAACTTAATTTTGTAACAACATCAGACCCGATCATTTAACTTATTAAATGAAACTGCATCTGAATCAGGATTTCAGGAGGAAATCTGATCAGGCGGGCAAGGGTCTAATGCGAAAAAGGAACTGAAGATGAATACTACACCCTCTAGAGATGACGCAGCGCCGTCGCAACATGAGCTACAACGCAAGTTATCTAATCGGCATTTACAGCTGATTGCCATTGGTGGCTGTATCGGTACCGGCCTGTTTATGGGGTCGGGGAAGACCATCGCCCTGGCTGGCCCTTCGATCCTGCTGATCTATATGATCATTGGCGGGATGTTTTTCTTTTTAATGCGTGCTCTTGGTGAAATGCTGCTGTCGAATCTGCAGTACAAGTCTTTTATTGATATGGCACATGATCTGATCGGTCCGGGTGCAGGCTATTACATTGGCTGGTCGTACTGGTTGGGCTGGGTGCTGGTCGGTATTGCCGATCTGGCTGCGATTATTAACTACCTGAATTTCTGGTTACCCGAAGGTACAGCCTTTACCCCGACGGGACAGGCGCTGATCAGCGCTGCCTGTGTGCTCTTGATTCTGGGTATTAACCTGGTGACAGTAAAACTCTTTGGTGAGATTGAGTTCTGGTTTGCCCTGATCAAGATTCTGGCAATTATTGGCCTGATTTTTGTCGGTGGTTATATGGTCTTTAGTGGTTTTCAGGCGCCAAGCGGTGCGACGGCCAGCTTTAGTCATGTCTGGTCAGATGGGCTGTTCCCGAAAGGTGTGACTGGCTTTCTGGCCGGTTTCCAGATCGCGATGTTTGCTTTCGTGGGAGTAGAGTTGCTGGGTACCATGGCGGCTGAAACCAAAGACCCGGAAAAGAATTTACCTAAAGCCGTCAATGCGATTCCAACCCGTATCATTCTGTTCTACGTATTGTCATTGCTGGTGATTATGGCAGTCACGCCATGGAGCCAGATTCCCGCGGATCAGAGTCCGTTCGTCAGCCTGTTCTTATATGCGGGGATTCCAACGTCCGCCATTATCATGAACTTTGTGGTCTTGTCTTCCGTGATGTCTTCGATGAATAGTGGGGTGTTCTCCACCAGTCGGATGCTGTTTGGCCTGGCACGAGGTGGTCAGGCACCACAAGCCTTGGCACAACTGTCGAGCCGTGCAGTACCGGCGAAAGGTCTGATGTTCTCCTGTACTTTTATTCTGCTGGGTGCAGCATTCCAGTATTTTGTACCGAATACGATGGAAGCCTTTACCTTGGCGAGCTCACTGTGTGTGATCCTGTTTATCAGTATCTGGAGCATCATTATGGTGTGCTATATCCGCTACCGTAAGCAGCAACCGGAAAAACATACTGCTTCGACTTTTAAAATGCCGGGCGGTGTATGGATGTCTTATATCGTGCTGGCATTCCTGTTCTTTGCTTTGGTGATTTTGAGTCTGGAACCAGATACCTTGAAAGCCTTGATGATCAGTCCGTTATGGCTGTTAATTCTGGCGGTGACCTATCGCCTGCTGTATCTGCCAAGAGTTCGTAAGCTTCAGGTAGAGATGTAAATTTAGAATCTAAGACATAAAAAATCCCCGACTGATCGGGGATTTTTTATTGAGTAGCTAAACTAGAAGGTAGGTTTAACCACCACCAGAATCACCACTGCAAATAAGAGTAGGGTTGGCATCTCATTAAAATAACGCCAAAACTTGTGTGACTTGTAATGGGCATTATCAATCAGCTTCTTGCGGTAATAACCACAGACCAGATGGTAAATCACCAATAAGCCAACCAGGCCGACTTTAAGGTAGAACCATAAGGCTTCATGGTAATGACGCGTTGCATCACCCCAATCCACCAGAAAGTGTGCCGTAATCAGGGTGGCCAGCATTGCCGGCCACATGATGCCACGGTACAGCTTACGCTCCATGACTTCAAAGCGTTGATGACTCACGGTATCTTCGCTCATGGCATGATAAACATATAAACGTGGCAAGTAGAACAAAGCCGCGAACCAGCAAACCACTGCAATAATATGTAATGCTTTTACCCAAAGGAAAGCATCAGAAGGAGCATCCATCAAGTCACCCTAAATTGGGCAGCTTAGCCTTCCCATTTTTTGAAGATGAGACAAGCATTTACGCCGCCGAAACCGAAACTGTTACTCATCACAGTATTCAATTTTGCGTCACGTTTTTCAAGCACGATATCAAACGGTTTCGCACCTTCATCCAGCTCAGTCACGTTGATGTTTGGCGCAATAAAATCATTTTGCATCATCAGAACTGAATAAATTGCTTCTTGAACACCAGCAGCACCTAGGCTGTGACCTGTCATAGACTTGGTCGAGCTAAGTGAAGGAACTTGGCCTTCACCAAACGCACGTTCCATTGCCTTAAGTTCTGTAATGTCGCCTGCTGGAGTAGAGGTACCATGCGTATTTACATAGTCAATCTTGTCTACACCATGCTGTTTTGCTTCTTCTAAAGCCATCAATACACAACGCGTTGCACCTTCACCACTTGGCGCAACCATATCGGCACCATCAGAGTTCGCTGCATAAGCTACGACTTCCGCAAGAATATTGGCACCACGTGCTTGAGCGTGTTCAAGGGATTCAAGCACCACGAAACCGCCGCCGCCGGCAATCACGAAACCGTCACGGTCTGCTGAATATGGACGGGATGCAGTTTCAGGTGTGTCATTGTATTTCGAGCACAGCGCACCCATCGCATCAAACAGCAAGCTTTGAGACCAGTGATCTTCTTCACCGCCACCGGCAAGCATCAAGTCCTGTTTACCCAATTGAATCAGGTTGTAGGCATAACCAATCGCATCAGCAGAAGTTGCGCATGCGCTGGTAATTGAGTGAGCAATACCTTGAAGTTTAAGCGCTACACCAACGTTGGCTGTAATGGTATTTGACATATTGCGGGGTACGAAGAACGGGCCAATTTTACGTGCACCTTTTTCTTCGAGTAATTTCGCCATTTCTATTACAGATGCTGTTGAGTTACCGCCTGAGCCGCCTGCAATACCATAGCGTGGGTTGCCCGCCAGATCTTCCGGTTTCAGACCAGCATGCTCAACCGCTGCAATTGCCGAATTATAGGCATACATGGCACAAACACCCATAAAGCGTTTGAGACGACGGTCGATATTGTCAAAATCCTGCTCAGCAGCCGCGCTGACATGACTTTTAAAGTTCAGTTCAGCATAGACTGGATTTAAACGTGTGCCTGAAATCCCGTTTTGTAAAGAGTGAGTTACATCTTCCAATGTATTTCCGATGCATGAGTTAATACCCATACCAGTGATGACAACACGTTTCATCTACAGATCCTTATAGTTCATCTTTATGGTCAGGGGAGATATTTAGCGTTTTCATCAAGCGTTAAATATGGTGCTGACCCATTGTTCACAATGAGGAACATCATAACAGAAAGATTTTTGAAATCTTATGGCAAATGTTATGCCCAGTACGCTGTACATTCGAATAGAGATTCCTACACAGAGGGATTACTAAATGAAACAGAATAAGGTTGAGATAAACGCTGCTAGCACCTAGTATTTATACAAAATACAAGCACGTGCACGCTGAGGTAAGGAATGACAAATACCAATAATAAACAATCAAATGGCTTCATCTCCAGTGCGTTTGGAGTGGCGAAAAAGTTCAGTACAACAGGTTTGGATCTATTCAACCATGTTGCACCTGATTCAGTTTCGAAGGTCACACAAGCGCTGAATGTAGATAAGGTGCTCAATGGTGCAGCTCAAGCCAAGAGTCCATTTGAATCAAAAAAATACGACAATCCACAGGAGATGTTACGTGAACATCTACCGAGTGTATCGCGCCAGTTGTTTGGCCGTCATTTCAATACAGTGAATAATGTTACGCATTTTATTTCGCCCAAGTTTAGCGAAAAAGTGTCCGATTATTTCTTTGATCATCTAAATCAGTTTACCAATGACATCAGTTCAGTAGATGCCATTCTTGATGAAGCGGGAGTGCGTGATCTGGAAGAACTCACCCAGGATGTTGATCGTTCTAAGCGTATTTCTCAAGCGTTTGGTGAACAGAATAAATGGATTGCTGCAGTTCAAGGTGCATTCTCAGGGGCAACTGGGGTAATTGGTACAGCAGTGGATATTCCTGCATCTTTGGTGCTGGCGCTGCGTACTATTTATCAGGTCGGCCGTTCTTATGGCTTTGACTTAAGTAAAGAAGAAGATCAGGATATCGTGCAGCATATCTTCCGTCAGATTGATCTGAGTCTGATTGCAGAAAAGCAAACTGTATTGTTGGGCTTAAGAGCGCTAGGTGCTACTTTAAAAACCCATGACATTTCCCAGCTGCAAGCCATGTTGGGTTCAAGTAATGATACTGAGCTGCTACGCAAATTCCTGCATCAGGAAGATGGTCAATCGAAATGGGAATGGATAAATCATATACCGAAAGTTTCCCTGATTGAACAACTATCTAAATTGGTACCGTTAGCGGGTGCTGGGGTAGGCGCAGTATACAGTCGCCGTTTTGTCGAGGATGTTAATCAGAAAGCACAGGATGTGTTCTCGAATGCACGTCAATATCTGCTACAGCATCGTGACAGCTCTGCCTCTGTTTTAGAGGCTTATGAAAAATCTAAAGCATTGCTGCAACAGGCTGCACCAAAACTACTGGAAAATATCAAGAAAAATGGTCATACCGGGGATGAGTTAATTTTAGATAAAGAGATTCCGATTGAAGGAAATGATCATATTACTCAGGTAAAAGTGCTGAAAAAGACAGATTCTCAAGTCACAGAGAAAGTAAAAGATGAAGAGGTCAGTGAAGGCTTAGATTCATTAGCCGATAAGTTGGTAGAACCGGTTGCGGATAAGCATGTACAGCAACCAGCACTGAGTGAGCCGGCACCTGAAGATATCGAAGATACGCTTGCACAGGCAGAAGCTGAGGGCGATGTCACAGACGAGGCCGAAGTCGCTGTCGCTGATACTGAAAATGATCAGAGCGAAGTAGACACGGAAGCTGCACAGCAAAAGCCAAAAAAAGCGACAAAATCTTCTGCTAAAAAATCAACAGAAGATGTTACTAAAGATGCAGATTAATCTGCAAGAAAAATAGTAAGGATATGAAAGTACTAAGCAATTGTAAGCAAGAGCGGATGTGGATTTGCCTGCTTCTATCATGTTGACCAATTTTGTATCTTGACTTACAATTGCATGCCCTCAAAAAGTAGTAGTTTTTGGGGCTTTTTATTAACGGGAGAATTGCCAAATGGCAACAACAAATCAGTTGATCCGTAAGGGTCGTACGACTTTGATTGAAAAATCTAAAGTTCCTGCGTTGAAGGCTTGTCCACAGCGCCGTGGTGTTTGTACACGTGTTTACACAACTACACCTAAAAAACCTAACTCAGCAATGCGTAAAGTTTGCCGTGTTCGCTTAACTTCAGGCTTTGAAGTTTCTAGCTACATCGGTGGTGAAGGTCATAACCTGCAAGAGCACAGTGTTGTTCTTATCCGTGGTGGTCGTGTTAAAGACTTACCAGGTGTACGTTACCATACCGTTCGTGGTTCTTTAGACTGTGCTGGTGTTAAAGATCGTAACCAGTCTCGTTCTAAATACGGTACTAAACGTCCTAAGAAATAATTGATCTTTCGAGATTAACTTCTTAGTTCGCTAGAACTGCAATCCTTTATCGTCTCGCTTGTCTGATTTCTGCATTTAATTTTGTGAAATTCAAGCGACGTGTAGTAAGGCCAGCGAATGCACATGACACTTTGTGCTAATGCTGGATAAACCTGAAGTGTCATATTTATAGGTAGTTTAAAATGCCAAGACGTCGCGTAGTCGCTGCTCGTGAAATCCTTCCGGATCCGAAATTCAGTAGCCAAACAATCGCTAAATTCATGAACCACGTAATGCAAGATGGTAAAAAATCTATTGCTGAAAGTATCGTTTACGGTGCTTTAGACCGCGTTCAAGAAAAATCTAAAGTAGATCCGGTTGAATTTTTCGAGACTACTCTTGAAAAAGTTCGCCCTATGGTCGAAGTAAAAGCACGCCGTGTTGGTGGTGCTACATACCAAGTACCTATGGAAGTGCGCCCATCCCGTCGTACTGCCTTGGCTATGCGTTGGTTAGTAGATGCTGCTGCTAAGCGTTCTGAAAAAACTATGGCTTTACGTCTTGCTGGTGAGTTGCTTGATGCATCTGAAGGTAAAGGCGCAGCGGTTAAAAAACGTGAAGATGTGCACCGTATGGCTGAAGCCAACAAAGCATTCTCTCACTACCGTTTCTAAGCAAATAAAACAGGCCCTTATCAGGACGGTGATGATATGGGTTTCACCCAATTGTCATCAAAGCGCTTTAAGTTGCTAGCAACTTAAAGCGTCCTGTTTTAAACAACAAAATTTAGGAATGCAAGAGATCATGGCTCGTCAAACCCCAATTTCTCGTTACCGTAATATTGGTATTTCTGCGCACATCGATGCGGGTAAAACCACAACTACTGAACGTATCTTGTTCTACACAGGTGTATCTCACAAAATTGGTGAAGTACATGATGGTGCAGCAACAATGGACTGGATGGAGCAAGAGCAAGAACGTGGTATTACCATTACTTCTGCTGCTACCACTACATTCTGGTCAGGTATGTCTAAGCAGTTCCCAGAACACCGTATCAACGTAATTGATACCCCGGGACACGTTGACTTCACAATCGAAGTTGAGCGTTCTATGCGTGTTCTTGATGGTGCATGTATGGTTTACTGTGCTGTAGGTGGTGTACAACCTCAGTCTGAAACTGTATGGCGTCAAGCTAACAAATACCAAGTGCCTCGTTTAGCATTCGTGAACAAGATGGACCGTACTGGTGCAAACTTCTTCCGTGTTGTTGAACAAATGAAAACACGTCTTGGTGCACACCCTGTACCTGTAGTAATCCCTGTTGGCGCTGAAGAAAACTTCCAAGGCGTTATCGACCTGATCGAAATGAAAGCGATCATTTGGGACGAAGCTTCACAAGGTATGAAGTTCGAGTACGGCGAAATCCCTGCTGATCTTCAAGAAACTGCTGAAGAATGGCGTACAAACATGGTTGAAGCTGCTGCTGAAGCTTCTGAAGAGTTAATGGACGAATACCTGAACAATGGCGATTTGACTAAAGAACAAATCGTTGCTGGTCTACGTGTTCAAACATTGGCTTGTGAAATTCAACCAATGCTTTGTGGTACAGCGTTCAAAAACAAAGGTGTTCAACGTATGTTGGACGCAGTAATTGAATTCTTGCCATCACCTACAGAAGTTAAAGCGATTGAAGGTGTTCTTGACGACAAAGCTGAAACTAAAGCGATTCGTGAAGCATCTGACGAAGCTCCGTTCTCTGCACTTGCGTTCAAAATCATGAACGACAAATTCGTAGGTAACTTAACTTTCGTACGTGTTTACTCTGGTGTTCTTAAACAAGGTGATTCTGTTTATAACCCGGTTAAATCTAAACGTGAACGTATCGGCCGTATCGTGCAAATGCACGCGAACGATCGTCAAGACGTTGAAGAAATCCGTGCTGGTGACATCGCTGCGTGTGTAGGTCTTAAAGACGTAACTACTGGTGATACACTATGTGATGAGAAAAACATCATCACTCTAGAACGTATGGAATTCCCAGAGCCAGTAATTGCATTGGCTGTTGAACCAAAAACTAAAGCTGACCAAGAAAAAATGTCTATCGCTTTAGGTCGTTTGGCTAAGGAAGATCCATCATTCCGCGTTCGTACTGACGAAGAATCTGGTCAAACCATTATTGCTGGTATGGGTGAGCTTCACCTTGACATCATCGTTGACCGTATGAAACGTGAATTCAACGTTGAAGCGAACATTGGTAAACCAATGGTTGCTTACCGCGAAACAATCAAAAAGACTGTTGAGCAAGAAGGTAAGTTCGTACGTCAAACTGGTGGTAAAGGTAAATTCGGTCACGTATACGTACGTTTAGAACCGCTTGATCCTGAAGCTGGTAAAGAATACGAATTCGCTGAAGAAGTTGTAGGTGGTGTAGTACCTAAAGAATTCTTCGGTGCAGTTGACAAAGGTATCCAAGAACGTATGAAGAATGGTGTCCTTGCTGGTTATCCAGTAGTTGGCATCAAAGCGACATTGTTCGATGGTTCTTACCATGATGTCGATTCTGACGAATTATCGTTCAAGATGGCTGGTTCTTATGCCTTCCGTGACGGTTTCATGAAAGCAGATCCTGTTCTTCTTGAACCTATCATGAAAGTTGAAGTAGAAACTCCAGAAGACTACATGGGCGATATCATGGGTGACTTAAACCGTCGTCGTGGTATGGTTCAGGGTATGGACGATCTACCTGGTGGTACTAAAGCAATTAAAGCTGAAGTTCCACTTGCTGAGATGTTCGGTTATGCAACTCATATGCGTTCTATGTCTCAAGGTCGTGCGACTTACTCTATGGAATTTGCTAAATATGCTGAAACTCCACGTAACGTGGCTGAAGGCATCATCGCTAAGTTCCAGTCTGGCGGTAAAAAAGGTGACGACGAGTAATCTTTCGATTACTATAAGCCCAAACTAATTCATAGTTAAAAACCAAGCGCTCATGCAGTGATCCTGCATGAGCAGTTCAAAAAGGAAGATCTCATGGCTAAGGCTAAGTTCGAACGTAATAAGCCACACGTTAACGTGGGCACAATTGGTCACGTTGACCA
>NZ_QMBM01000001.1:1897356-1936881 GCF_003289665.1 Acinetobacter sp. SM1B | reverse complement strand
GCTAAACCAGGTACAATCAAGCCACACACTAAATTCGACGCAGAAGTATACGTACTTTCTAAAGAAGAAGGTGGTCGTCATACTCCATTCCTTAACGGTTACCGTCCACAGTTCTACTTCCGTACAACTGACGTAACTGGTGCGATCGCGCTTAAAGAAGGCGTTGAGATGGTTATGCCTGGTGACAACGTTGAGATGTCAGTAGAGCTGATCCACCCAATCGCAATGGACGCAGGCCTTCGCTTCGCGATCCGTGAAGGTGGTCGTACAGTTGGTGCTGGTGTAGTGTCTCGTGTTACTGCATAATCACTGATTGTGTAAAAAAAGCGTCCCTTTGGGACGCTTTTTTTTGTTTATCTAAAGTGAAAAATAAATTGTCTAACAAAATTAGAGTGCTGTCCTAAAGTGATATTCAGCTGACCTTAACTGCAATGATGTCAAGCAGATAACTGAGTAAGATACCAATAAGAAAATAGAAAAATAGGGCCGGGTCGAGAAGATCTGTCAGGAGGCGTTATATGAATGCTGAAGTAAAAATTACTCATCGTGCCGGTGCAAGTTTTCCTGTACGTCGCATGAACTTTGATTTTGAACAGGTTCCAGAATACTGGATGAATGGTTCAGCCGGGCTGACTCATTTTATGACAGCATTGTCTGCCTTGTTTCCCGCAGGTGAAAAATTCTTTATCGACAGTGTGCGTGCGGTACGTAATCATCCCAAGCTTAAAGACAATGAAGTACTGCAAAAAGAAATCTCTGCTTTCATTGGGCAAGAAGCGATGCATACCCAGGAACATGTCGGCTTCAATGCCTCAGCGCAAAAATACGGTCATGATGTTGATACCTTGGATCGTTATACGGATAAAGTCATTCAAACAACGCGTAAAGTCATGGCAAAATTAGCCAAGCCTGTGGGAATTACTCAGGAAATGGTAGATTTGACTGCAACGACCGCACTTGAACATTTTACTGCGACTATTGCCTCTCAGTTGCTGACCAATAGTCATATTCAGGAACTGATGAAAGATGACACCATGAAAACCATGTGGTTGTGGCATGCCATTGAAGAAAATGAGCATAAAGCTGTGGCCTATGACGTGTTTGAAGGCGTGTTTGGAAAAGGCTTAAAGTCATATCTGTTACGTACCAGTTCACTGGTAATTGCTATGGTGACTTTGTTCTTTGTGCAAAGCTATTTTGTCATGCGTTTGCTAAAGGAAGATCGTCAGTTAAACCTGGAATCCCTCAAGGACATTTACGAATATGGTTATAGTCCGTCCAAAGGTGTAATTACTGGTATGGGGCGTGAAATGGCGATGTACTTCAAACCGGGTTTCCATCCAAATGACCATGATACACACAGTTTGCTGACACACTGGAAAGGCAAACTTGGTCTTTAATCCGAGACTAAAAAAGGGCGATTGAAATCGCTCTTTTTTTTTACTCGATTTTCAGTATAAAGTTTCTATAATGCGCAGGAGATTTTTATTGATAGATGAACGAACATGATTCGTTTGATGCAAATAGCAGATATAGATGCGGTCACCCAGATTGAGCAACAAGTGCAATCTCATCCTTGGACCAGAACCCAGTTCGAGGAAGCCGTTAGTGCTTATCAGAGCACTATTATTGAATATGCAGGTAAAGTGGTGGGTTTTTGTATTTTGCAACCGGTATTGGATGAAGCCAATTTATTACTCATGGCAATTGACCCAAGCCAGCAGGGTAAAGGTCTTGGTTTTCAGTTGCTAGAAAAATCTATCCAGTTACTGAAAAATAATCCGGTACAGATTTTCCTGGAAGTACGTAAATCAAATACAGCTGCAATTCGTCTTTATGAAAAGGCTGGTTTTCACCAGATTGACCTGCGCAAGAATTACTATCCAAACTCGGGCGGTGGTCGTGAACATGCCATTATTATGGTGAAGGCATGTACAGACGATTTTGCCAGCCTGTTTAAATAAATCAGATTAAAGCTTCTTTTTAGTGACGACCATCTTACTTGATGATGGGATTATTCCATCCGGAGGGTAGGGTCGTCATCAAGGAGTTTCCCAGGTGTTCAATCTCCGCCGCATTGAGCGAGTGGTTTAACCGACGCCATTGGCCATCAATCAGCAATTCAAGCGGCAGGTATTGAGACTTGTAATTCATCTTGCTGGAATGCGGGACCCAGTAACCCAGATAAATAAAAGGCAGCTCTAATTTCTGAGCATGTTCAATCTGTTTTAGAATTGCAAAAACACCGAGTGAACGTCGATTTTCATCCGGATCAAAGAAGGTATAAACCGCAGAAATTCCGTCATCGAGCAGATCACAGGTCGATACACTGATCAGCCGGTCATCTTTCCAGAGTTCCAGGAAAAAGCTATCGGTACAGCTTTGCAACAAAAACTTTTCAAACTGATCCCGGCTTGGTGGATACATATCACCATCGGCGTGGCGTTCATTGATATAGCGTTCATACAGCGCATAATGGCTATCATTTGCCTGCTGCGGTGCAGTAATGCGCAGGCTTAAGTCCTGATTTCTTTTCCATGCCTTTTTTTGTGAACTGTTCATGTTGAATTCACGCACGGGTACACGAGAGGAGAGGCATTGACGGCACAGGTGACATTCAGGACGATATACAAAATCGCCACTACGGCGGAAACCGGTACGGGATAATTCAGAAAGTGTCACCACATCTATGCGATGTGAGGGATCGAGAAAAACCATACGTGCAGACTTGTTGGGCAGATAGCTGCAATCATGTGGCGGGGTAATATAATACTGTAAATCGTTCAGTAGGGATTTTGGTTGATAGGAGTTCATGACAAATTCCCTCTGTTATTTTCATTCATTTAATCGCGCATTTAACGCTATTGTTTTACTTGAAAATACACCCTCCTGATACTTTTGCCAATTGATAGGTGGGCGTTTTATCACATCCTGTAACGAATTAAGATACGCTTGGCGAGAAATTGTACTGGCACCGAGGCTTAACAGGTGGTCATTGACCAACTGGCAGTCAATCCAAGGAAGCTGATTTTCCTGACCTATCAGCATTAAAGTATAAAATGCCATTTTCGAGACATCTGTCTGGGTGCTGAACATGGATTCACCAAAACAGCCCTGTCCAATGGTGACGCCATATAATCCGCCCACCACTTGATCTTCATCCCAGACTTCAATGCTATAGCCATAACCGGCGTCAAACATATCACAGTAACCCTGAATAATATCTTCGCTAATCCAGGTGTCATCGGCATAAGCACGAGGCAGTGAGCAGGAACGGATAACCCGTTCAAAAGCATGATTCACAGTAATTTTATAATCATACTTTTTCATATTTCGAATCAGGGATTTACTTGGATGATAATCCTGTGGTCGGATAATGCAACGTGGTTCCGGGCTCCACCAGCAGATTGGATCACCTTCAGAAAACCATGGAAAAAGGCCATGTGAATAGGCTTCAAACAGGGTAGATGGAGTGAGATCGGCGCCAATACAAATCAGGCCTTCTCCTTCAAGATCCACTTCTACAGGATTGGGGAAAATGAACTGTGAAGGAGGAAGATGTTGCATGCTTGAACCTGGTTTTAGAATCATCAGTATTTATCATACATAAAAAAACCGCCCAAGATGGACGGCTTTCTCATTTTCGCTGCTTAGTCTAACTTGCCCATCGCATCGAGATATTTTTCTGCATCCAGTGCGGCCATACAGCCCGAACCTGCAGAGGTAATTGCCTGACGGTATACGCTATCCGCAATATCACCCGCAGCAAATACGCCAGGAATAGAAGTTTGCGTTGCATTGCCCGCAGTACCGCTTTGCACCTGGATATAACCATCACGAAGCTGTAATTGACCTTCAAACATGCTGCTGTTTGGCTTATGGCCAATCGCAACGAACATGCCTGAAACTTCAACTTCTTGAGTCGAATCATCTTGAGTTGATTTCAAACGTACAGAAGTTACGCCTGCTTTGGCATCACCTAAAACTTCATCCACTTGATGATTCCAAATGATGCTGATTTTGCCTTCTTTCTCTTTTTCAAAAAGATGGTCCTGAAGAATTTTTTCAGAACGCAGGCTGTCACGACGGTGTACCAAAGTCACGTGAGATGCGATATTTGACAGGTAAAGTGCTTCTTCTACCGCAGTATTGCCACCACCGACAACCATAACTTTCTGGTTTTTATAGAAGAAACCATCACAGGTCGCACATGCACTCACACCTTGACCCATAAATGCAGCTTCAGATTCAAGACCCAAGTATTGCGCGGTCGCACCGGTACAAATGATCAAGGCGTCACAAGTGAACTCTTCCATGTCGCCTTTTAATACGAAAGGACGTACGTTCAGATCTACTTCATTGATGTGGTCATATACGATTTCAGTACCGAAACGTTCCGCATGCGCCTGCATACGTTCCATCAATACTGGACCAGTCAGGCCTTCAGGATCACCTGGCCAGTTGTCCACTTCAGTCGTCGTTGTCAGCTGACCACCAAGTTGCAGACCTGCAATGAGTGTCGGTTTTAAGTTTGCACGCGCTGCATACACAGCGGCGCTATAGCCAGCAGGGCCGGAACCTAAAATAATCAGTCTTGAGTGACGTGCGCTCATCGGGCTATCCTTTTTGTATTTAGAAATTTATTGAATTATACGTGAAACTGTATAACAGTGGTGTGAGATTAAAGTCGATATTATTGATCATCCAAATCGATTTGAGCTATATAGAAGTGATAAAGAACAAGACCTATGTGCAGTTGCACAATACTGCATCTTTTTTCGTGTAACAGGTGCATAATAGGCATTTTATTGCGTCGTTTTTTTGAATCATAATAGCAAAAGAACATTCATGAAGAATTGGCTACAGGACAGTATATGACAACGGTGTCGAGTGCTTATGCACAGCGCTTAGTAATGACATTATTTTTGGTCTCATTTGGGATCTATCTGTTTCTTGCAACAGTGACCTATACGCCATTTGACCCGGGGTGGATGCACATTTCCAGTGACACCCAGACGGTTTCAAATGCCAGTGGGGTTGCAGGTGCATGGATTTCAGACTTACTGTTTGGTTTTCTGGGCTGGGCGAGCTTACTCATTCCATTATATCTGTTCGTAGAAGCAGTACAGGTTTGGTGGCCACACAGCTTCCTAAACCGGCCATTCCGTTATGCAGCGCAATTCTTCCTGTTACTGACCACTTCTGCCTTACTGTTCCTGTTCTGGGAAGTTCCTGCTGATACACTGGATAATTCGTCGGGTGGCATTATCGGTTATGAATTAGGTCAGAGTCTTGAACAGCTATTGACGATATACGGTGCGGCAGTGTTTCTGGTGGGTTTATGGGTCATGCTGTTTACCTTGGCCTTTGGCGTGAAATGGAACAAGACCTGGAGCAGCCTGAAAGCAACGCCTGCATATTTACAGGATCTGTTTTATCGTAATGTCCCGGAAGGGGAGGGCGAGTTTGATCGCTCTATGGCAGTTGCCAAGAAAGATATCGCCAGCAGCCCCGCTAAAAAGAGCATCTCAACGCCGGTGGTTCCTGTACCTGAGCATGAGCCTGTAGAAATAGATCCCGTAGTTCGTGACCATGTAGCCGAGCGCCTGTTTGATGACATTGCTGACCGTGAATTCAAGGCGCAACAGAAAAAACATATCGAACCTGAACTTAGTCCGGAAGATGAAGAATTTGAAAAAACGCTTGAAAAAGCGCATCGCCTGATTCAGGATCCAGATCGCGTAATTACCACGGGCGAAGTTTGGCGTGCCTTGCATTCTGATGAGGATCAGCGCCATAAACAGGATATTGATGCTTTATTAAAAGCAGCGGAAGAACAGCAACATCCCCCTGCAGCCCCTACAACAGTTGCTTCAATTCAGGAAATCAAGGCACATCTTAAAACTGAAACACCTGTACCGTCTGTGACGACGAAAAAAGGTCTGGATTGGGATGATGATGAAATCTTTGATGAGCTATTGGCAGCTGTACCGCCGGGTAAAACTGCGACGGATGTGCATAGTCCATTTACTGCGCAAGCAGCTACTGAACAGCCAACCTTAAGAATTGTCGAAGACTTGCCCAAAGGTGCGGCAGCGACTGCAGCTGTGGCAACAGGCATCAGTATCCCACCGGTTTCTACGTCCGCAATACGTAACACGGGGCTAGAAACTGATTTTGATGATCTGGATGATTTGCTGGTCGAGGATATTGAGCCGCAAAAGCCAGCCCGTGCTTCCAGCTATGCGCAATCTTCCGCTTTTGTACAGGCACCGATTCAGCATCAAGGCATAGAAGTCTCTGCACCTGAAAGCAACTCGACTGCTCAGACAGCTCTTCAACAAAATACAAATCAGCACAATACCATTGATGCAGTCAAAGCGGCATTATCCAAAGAAGAATTTATTGAAGCATGGCATGAAACTGCGGGTGCTCCTCAAGAGGAAGATGAATTCGATTTTGATGCTCCACTGACTGACTCGATGGGTCGTCCATTGTCACGCGCCATGATGGTGGCTGAACGCCGTAAAGATCTTTCGCCATTACCAGGTCTGGAACTACTGGATGAAGTTGATCCGAACAAGAAAGTCAATTTCACTGAAGAGCAATTATCACGTCTGTCTGAATTACTGGAAATTAAACTACAGGAATTTAACGTCAAGGCCAAAGTGGTTGAAGCGCAGCCTGGCCCAGTGGTCACTCGTTTTGAACTGGATCTGGCACCAGGGGTAAAAGCCTCTAAAGTGACGAATATTTCGCGTGATCTGGCACGTTCGATGTCGATGGCATCGGTGCGTGTGGTTGAAGTGATTCCAGGCAAGCCATATATCGGGATTGAAGTACCAAACAGTACCCGTGAAATGGTACGCCTGATCGAGCTGGTTAAAACACCGAAATTTGAAGATGCAAGTGCCATCCTGTCGATGGCGATGGGTAAAGACATTTCTGGTAATCCGGTGATTACTGAACTTGGCAAGGCACCGCATATGCTGGTTGCCGGTACAACCGGCTCTGGTAAGTCGGTCGCAGTAAACTCGATGATTTTGTCGATGCTACTCAAGTACACACCTGATCAATTACGTCTGATCCTGATTGACCCGAAACAGCTGGAACTCGCAAACTATAACGATATTCCACACCTGTTGACGCCTGTAGTCACTGACATGAAAGATGCAGTCAGTGCACTGAACTGGTGTGTCAATGAAATGGAACGTCGTTATAAGCTGATGTCCTTCCTGAAAATTCGTAAGCTAAGCGACTACAACCGTAAGGTTGAAGAAGCCATTGCCAATGGTGAAGATCTGTTTGATCCAACCTGGAAAGCCAGTGAATCGGTGGCAGGGGAACGTGCACCACGTTTGACACCATTACCATCGATTGTGATTGTCGCGGACGAGTTCGCAGATATGATCATGCAGGTCGGTAAAAAAGCGGAAGAAATGATTACCCGACTGGCACAGAAATCTCGTGCTGCGGGGATTCACCTGTTACTGGCAACTCAACGCCCATCGGTGGATGTGATTACCGGTCTGATCAAAGCCAACATCCCAACACGTGTAGCACTGCGTGTAAACTCGAAAATTGATTCGCGTACCATTCTGGATGCAGGAGGTGCAGAAGACCTGCTTGGTCATGGTGACATGCTGTTTCTGGGGCCAGGTAAGATTGAGCCTGAGCGTGTGCATGGTGCCTTTATTGCCGATGATGAAGTTAACCGTATTTGTGATGCCTGGCGTGAGCGTGGTGCCCCGAACTATGTTGATGAAATTCTAACTCCATTTGATGAAGAACCAACCAATCGTGGCTTTGAAGATGGTGGCGATGGTGCTTCTGACCGTGATCCACTGTATGACCAGTGTGTGTCTTTCGTACTGGAAACTCGTAAGGCATCTACATCATCGCTACAGCGTAAGTTTAGCCTCGGTTATAACCGTGCTGCCCGAATCATCGACCAGATGGAAGAAAATGGTGTAGTGAGCGCGATGGGCGCGAATGGTAAGCGTGAGATTCTGATCTAATTCAGCATCTCCACCGATAAAAAAGCCTGCATGAAGCAGGCTTTTTTATTGCATCAGCAAAGTCTTAAGCGAACTTGGCCAATACTTCAAGGAACTCAGCACTGTGACGCGGGAATTTCGCGATCACGTCATGAATGCGTTCACCTTCAGGGTTAGTAGCATTGATATCACGACCATCTGCAACGAATTGAGTCAACAGGCGTTCATAGTCAAAAGGACGCATGTGTTTATAAGCATGATAAAGCACATGAAAGTCTGCGTTTACGCCTGTAGGAGGTAATTGAGTGAGATAGGCAAACACACGCTCATCTGACCATTCTTCGTTAAATGTTGCCGGTTGAGACAATGCCATCACAAGCTCCTTGATATAATTTTCGACATGAAAAAGGCAAAATATGAGTACGCAAGTGACAAAGTATTTTTCATTTTCTCTGTCTACCTTGAAGCTAAACTTCGGATCTTGTGATTGGGTAAAGTAAACTTTGTATAACCAGTCCACTCGAAGCATCGCTTCTCGTCTTGCGCTTCAACAAAGCAGTAATTTACTTTCAGTCCAATCGAAGCAAAGCTTCTCGTCTTGCGACTGAACAAAGCAGTGCTTTGTTCAGTCTCATATTTTGCCTTGAATCAATTTAATTGACTAATCAAAAATCAAATTATCGTTCTTCAGGTAAATTGATATTCATTTCAAGCATTTCAATATTCGCTTCAGAACGGACCTGCATTTGAATATGCTGTTCATCTACACCGCGAACATAACGATTGACCACTTGCATGATTTCTTTCTTCATCATGTCAATCTTGTCCTGGCTTAAACGACGTCCCAGACCCTGTTCAGATGCAACAATTACCTTTAAACGGTCTTTCGCGGTTTGTGCGCTTGTTGGTTTTTCCTCACTGCTAAAAAGCTTACTCCAGAATCCAGCCATGCTTATGCTCCAAATAGTCGAGCTAACCAGCCCTTTGGTTTCACTTCAATATGACGGTAAGGACGCTCTTCACCCAGGAAGCGCGCAACCAGGTCATCATAAGCCTGACCTGCAGCAGAAGCAGTAAAGTTGATAACTGGCTTGCCTTCGTTCGATGCTTGCAGGACACTTGGACACTCAGGAATTACACCCAGAGTCGGCACACGTAAAATATCTTTAGAAATGTCATCAATGGTCAACATTTCCTGTTTATCCGCGCGTTCAGGATTGAAACGTGTGATACACAGATGTTTACGGATGCGGCCTTCATTTTGTTCTACTTTTTTAGTCTTGCTGTCGAGCATACCAATGATACGGTCAGAGTCACGTACTGAAGAAATTTCAGGGTTAGTGACAATGATGGCTTCATCAGCATGGTACATGGCCATGATGGCACCACGTTCGATCCCCGCAGGTGAGTCACAAATAATGTAATCAAATTCCTGCGACAGTTCATCCATTACACGTGCAACACCTTCATCAGTGAGGGCATCTTTATCACGTGTTTGAGACGCTGGCAAAATATATAAGTTCTCAATATCCTTATCGCGAATAAGCGCTTGTTGTAATCGCGCTTCGTTATTTAAAACATTCACAAAATCATAAACAACGCGGCGTTCACAACCCATGATCAAGTCAAGGTTACGTAAACCCACGTCAAAGTCGATAACAACAGTTTTGTGGCCACGTAGGGCTAAACCTGTTGCAAAAGATGCACTTGTTGTAGTTTTACCTACACCACCTTTGCCTGACGTTACGACAACAATTTTCGCCACCGAATCCACTCCTGTTATGGTTTAAATTCCCTATTTAACATAGGGTTTTGGTGTTTATTTATACATTAAAATTCTAGAGTTTCAAATACAAGCTCTAGTTGATCATTCAAGTAAATATGCACAGGCTTTTTCACCACATGCGGTGGAATATCGTCTGCAACACAATAGGTACCTGCAATGGAAATCAGTTCTGCTTCCAGTGCATGACAGAAAATGCGTGCTGCAGTATTGCCGCCTGCACCGGCAATCACACGACCACGGGCACTGCCATAAACATGAATATTGCCAGAAGCAATCACTTCTGAACCGCTGTTAATGCCAGCACTGATAATAATGTCGCCATGATGCTGCACAATGCACTGGCCAGTACGCAGGATTTCATCATGGTAAGAGGTTACATGAGCAATGACAGGTGCTGCCTTAACTTCTTCTGTTCCAGCCTCTGACTTAACAACTTCCGGTTTGACTTCAATGACCTGTTCTTTGGTTGCCTTGATTTCCTGTAGCTGACGGTCAGGTGGCAATACCGGGAACTGGATTGCACGTGCCTGATCTGCAAGCAGGCCTTCAGTCACCGCCATTGGTTGTACATCCATGCTGATCAACAGCTGGATAAGCGCGATAAGTTCCTGCTCGACAGTACTTTCAATCACCACCAGGGTGCCCGGTGGAAAAGCAGCTTGTAATTTTGGTGCTAATTGCTGGCGGATCGCATCATGATCATTTGTTTCAAGGGTAATGCGAATCGCATTGACCATTCTGCCCTTAATCCGTATATCAGCCATAGTTCTTCCTTAATACTTCTGACTTGTAAATTTTATGTCGAAGTAATGTTGTAAATAGTGCAAATCCTAGAACAAATTTCGTTAATTCTCTAGCGATCCAGGTTATTTTTTTATGCGATCAGATGCCATAAAAAAGCATAGCATTATTCATGCTGAATTAGAGGTATGTTGAACGCTGATTTTGCTCATTTTCTTCCAGAATCTGCTGCCACTGTTTAATTTTGACCTGTTTGCGGATCGCTTCAAGTGTTTCAAAAACAGCCGACTCCACCAGTTTGTCAATGTTTGGATTTTGTTCAATCTGGATCTGACTGATCTTTTCAGAAATCATGGCAAAAGTTGGATTATCTTTACTGTAATCAGTATGCGTAAACGGATCGATCAATCCTTGGGTAATATTTTCTCCCAGACGTTGTCCGATACTCTGAATCTGCTGTTCCATGCGACTGCCTACAATTGGGATTAGGCGTAACAGCCGGGTCAGCTCTGGCGTATCTTCAATGGCTTTATTCACCACTTGGCCGACGTTTTTGGAAATCATATAACGCTGTGCCTGTAATTCCTTGCCTAGGGTTTCTTGCAGGATATCTGCCAAGGCAATGGCAAATAATTGACGGTGATGCTCGACCAGGTCATCAATTAGTTGACGGTGCGTGGTACTGGTGGTTAGCTCGCGTTTAATTCCGTCCAGTACGGTCACTACAATACGGCTGGTCAATTCTTCCATAACCAGGTTGTAATAGAAGTTGCCACGCTTATACCAGCTAGACGGAATCACCTTGAAACCATGGCTATGCAGGTTGTAGCCGATAGCTACTGCGCGGAGCAGACGCAGGAAACGCAGTTGCGGCACGATCGCGAGAATTTCATACCAGTGAATAAACGGAAAGAACCACCAGCGGGCATGATGACGCAAGACTATGGCAATTAGCCAGCGCACCAATAACTCCCCAATCAGGAAAGTCGTAAACCAGCCTTCAGTAATGATCACCCAGGGACGCAGTTCAGCCTTATAAAATTGCAGGATTTCAGGCAGACGTATGAAATCGAA
Source organism: Acinetobacter sp. SM1B (assembly GCF_003289665.1). Taxonomy (NCBI): domain Bacteria; kingdom Pseudomonadati; phylum Pseudomonadota; class Gammaproteobacteria; order Moraxellales; family Moraxellaceae; genus Acinetobacter; species Acinetobacter sp. SM1B. Next base: position 1,925,283 of record NZ_QMBM01000001.1, on the reverse strand, counting down.
TAACCATTGTCCGAAGTCGCTCATTAAAATGGCATTGGCACTCAGGCAGAACAGGTTGATGACGATTAACACCATCATAAAGATGTCATAGGCCAAGGCGACCTTCCAGCCCCAGGTGCCTTCACGGAAAAACTTAAAGGCGCTGGAGCTGGTTTTCGGGGGAGTTGGTTTCATAGTCTCTCAGATCAGTGCATTAGGCTGCTTGAGCCAGATCCTGCTTCATTTTTTCAATCAACTGATCTTTCTCAGTCCAAATTTGATGAACCCATTGCTGGAAACGCTCGCGGTATTCAGCATCTTCTTCATAATTACCGCCCAGTACCCAGTCCGGAATATCAATCTTTCTTAAATCTACCGCAATACGGGGTACTTCGCCTAGCCAGAATTTACCATAACCTGGTATGCCGTCCGGATAAACGATAGTCATGTCCACAAAGGCATCAATACGGTCACCCAGAATATTCAGCGCCAGGGCCAGACCGCCGGCCTTCGGTTTGAGCAAATGTTTAAAGGGAGACTGTTGCTGGTCATGTTTCTCTTGGGTAAAACGCGTACCTTCCAGATAGTTGAGCAGGGTAAATGGCTGACTCAGCAATTGCTGGCAGGATTTACGTGCTTCATCCATATCGCGATCTTTGAGTACCGGATTTTTAGCAATCTGTTCCTTGGTGTGACGCTTCATCATCGGGAAACCAAGAATCTTAAATGCCTGTCCGACGAATGGAATAAAGATCAGTTCCCATTTGGTAAAGAACCGAGTCAATGGCATACGGGTTAAGCCGAAGTATTGATTGACTGTAGTATCGACCCAGCTCTGATGATTACAGCTCATCAGGTAGCGGCCCTGCATATTCAGATCCAGAGATTCATCAATGGTAATGGTCCATTGGGTATTTTTAAGGACATTCTCGATCAGCCAGTTGTTTACGCCAAGCCAGCTGTTGGTAATCTTGATATTGGTTTCATCGACCTTACTTGACTGCTTGAAGAGTTTGGTTAAGCCTAAAGCCAACACAGGAGGGCCGTGAAAAAATGTACTGCCAGTAATGACTGTACCCACAGTGAGTCCTTTTGTGATTTTTTTTAATAAAGGCTGTTTTTTTGCTTGCGATGACATATAAATCAATCCTGAAGATAAATCGTCCAATGCGTCACGTATTTGTAGATTACTCCACTATAAATGTTGTTTTTAAAATAAAAAAGTGTAGAAGTGAAAGTGTGTAGAAATTGTGATGAAGTTATACCCAGATTTGTACATGATCATGTATATTTGTAAGTAAAAGTTTTTTTATTAACAAAAAATCAATGGTCTAAGTGTATTTTTTCATTCAATATTCAGCCTGTACAACAAAACACAAGTAAGGAGGCATGCCATGCGTGCATTAGTAATATCGACAGCAGTTGTAGGGGCAATGGTATTAACAGGTTGTCAATCGACTGGTAACAACCTTGGTGGTATGGAATATGACAAAACAGCGTTAGGCACAGTAATTGGTGCTGCTGCAGGTTATGGGGTCTCTAAAAGTAACGCAAACACAAGTGCACAAAACAACCGTGCTGCAGCGATTGGCGCAGTTGTCGGTGGTTCAACGGGTGTTTACCTTGACAACAAAGAGAAGAAACTTCGCCAACAAATGGCGGGTACTGGTGTAGAAGTTAACCGTAATCCAGATGGCTCTGTAGGTTTGGTTATGCCGGGTAACATTACCTTTGATACCAATAAATCAAACATCAAGCCGAACTTTTATTCAACTTTAAACAAAGTTGCACAAACCTTAACTGAAGATAACAAGAGCGGTATTCTTGTAACAGGTTATACAGACAGCACAGGTAATGATTCAATCAACATTCCTCTGTCTCAAGCGCGTGCGCAATCTGTAGCAAGCTACTTGGCATCTCAAGGTGTTTCTACAACACGTATTAATGCACAAGGTCAAGGTTCAGCAAACCCAATCGCGTCTAACGCGACTGCTGAAGGCCGTGAGCAAAACCGTCGTGTAGAAATCAGCATCTACGCAATTCAATAATTTTTATTGAAGACTGAAAAACCACCTTCGGGTGGTTTTTTTTATGACTGTTAAAATATGAATTTGCATTATGCATCTGTAGCGGAGATGACTATAATCGAGCTCGGAATGAAATAGAGGAAAGACTATGTCACTGGCAAGTCAGTTAAATGACAAGCAACTTGAAGCCATGAAATATACTCAAGGACCCTTGTTAGTACTTGCAGGGGCTGGTTCAGGTAAAACTTCGGTGATTACCCGTAAGATTGCCTACTTGGTGAAACACTGCGGCATTCCTGCGCATCGTATTACAGCGATGACTTTTACCAATAAAGCAGCACGTGAAATGAAAGAGCGTGTGACCAAACTATTGTCACGTGAAGAAGCCAAAGGTTTGTCGGTTTCAACTTTCCACACCTTTGGTCTGAATTTATTGCGTCTTGAATTAAAACACACGCCATTAAAAGCCAATTTCTCTATTTTAGATGCGGATGACTGTAAACGTATTCTGATGGACCTGATGCATCGCGATAACTTGTCTGGTGCAGAAAGCAAGGAATTGATCGCAAAAGCGATGAAGATGATTTCCGACTGGAAAAACGATCTGATTCCACCAGAGCAAGCCCATACCACGTGTGAGACGCCAGAAGATGTCCAGTTTGCGCATTTGTATCAATTGTATGAACGTAACTTGCGTGCCTATAACGCCGTTGACTTCGATGACCTGATTGTGATGCCAACGCGTTTGTTACAGGAAAACGCTGAAGTGCGTGATAAATGGCAGAACCGTGTGCGTTATTTGTTGGTGGATGAATATCAGGATACCAACACCGCCCAGTATATTCTGGTGAAGTTACTGGTCGGCGTAATGGGCCAGTTTACTGCAGTAGGTGATGATGACCAGTCAATCTATGCCTGGCGTGGGGCTAAACCGGAAAACATGGCGTTGTTACAGCAGGATTTCCCGAATCTGAAAGTTATCAAGCTGGAACAGAACTACCGTTCGACCAGCCGTATTTTGAAAGCGGCGAATACCGTTATTGGCAACAACCCGCATATCTTCGATAAAAAACTCTGGTCAGACAAAGGCCATGGTGAAGTGATCCGTGTCATCACTTGCCGTAATGATGATGATGAAGCCGAACGCGTAGTCAAAGATCTCATCACGCACAAGCTGATGAATGGTAAAAACTGGAAAGACTACGCAATTTTGTACCGCGGGAATTTCCAGGCACGTATTCTGGAAACCCAGCTGCGTCAGATGCAGATTCCTTACAAGCTCTCTGGTGGTCAGTCTTTCTTTGCGCGCGCCGAAATCAAAGATGTCATGAGTTACCTGCGTCTGATCATTAATCCAGAAGATGATAGTGCCTTCCTGCGAATTATCAATACACCGAAACGTGCCATCGGTCCGGTGACACTGGAAAAATTGGGTCTGTTTGCGCAAGAAAATAATCTGTCGCTTTTGGCCGCGGCAGCTGACCAGCGTCTGACCATGGCAATGCCAAAGAAAGCCACCACTCAGCTGGCTGAGTTTGCTGACTTCATCAATAACTTTACCCGCAATCTGCTGGATGATGATGAGCCAGTACCGATTATCCGCCAGATGATGGTAGAAGCCGGCTATATCGACTACATCAAGGAATCAGCCGCAACTCCGGCACAGGAAAAAACCAAGCTCGACAATATTGAAGTGCTGTATAGCAGTATTCAGAGCCTGATTAACCGTGCTGAAGATGTGGATGAAAAGAATATCGAAAGCGTGATCCGTAAGATGGTGCTGCTGGATATGCTGGAACAGCAGCAGGAAGCAGAAGATACCGATAAGGTGAATCTGTTGACGCTACATGCATCTAAAGGTCTGGAATTCCCTTATGTTTATCTGATTGGTCTGGAAGAAGAGATTCTGCCACACAAAAACTCGATCGCAGCAGAAACGGTCGAGGAAGAACGCCGTCTGATGTATGTGGGCATTACCCGTGCGCGTCAGGGCTTGACGATTACCTTGGCTGAGCAGCGTAAGGCTGGTGGTCAGATGAAGCAGATGACGCCAAGCCGCTTCCTGGATGAATTGCCAGAAGATGAACTGGAATGGTTAGGCCGTAAGAAAAAGCTGGCTGGCAATATTGATCCGAAACAGCAGGCACAGCATTATCTGGATAATTTACGTGCACTGATTAAGCGTTAAAATTTAAGTAATTAATCTATTGATATTTTTCTACAGGAATAAAATGATGAAAGTACAGGTGAAAGTCCTTGATGCACGCCTTGGCAATGAATGGCCAATGCCAAATTATGCAACTACAGGTTCTGCAGGACTCGACCTTCGTGCATGTGTAAACGAAACTACAGTAATTGAACCAGGTCAAACAGTACTCGTGAAAACTGGTCTGGCTATTTATATTGAAGATCCTGCATTTGCGGGCCTGATCCTGCCACGTTCTGGTCTGGGTCATAAACATGGTATCGTATTGGGTAATCTGGTAGGTCTGATCGATTCAGATTACCAAGGTGAACTCATGGTTTCGGTATGGAATCGTAGCCAGACTGCATTTAGCCTGGAACCAGGTGAGCGTCTGGCGCAGTATGTCCTCGTCCCAGTGGTGCAAGCACAATTCGATATTGTGAATGAATTCGAAGCCACTGAGCGTGGTGCAGGTGGCTTCGGTCATACTGGCAAGAACTAATTCAAAAAAGCCTACATTCAATAAAATGTGGGCTTTTTAAATGGTTGATAGAATAAGATTTATCCCGTTTTTCAGCTAGCATTTATCCATTCGTTATATTTTTTAAATTGATTATTTATCTGAAATCAGCTAAAAGTACAGGGTCCTAGAACAAAAACTAAAGTTTCACATCATGGTGATGACACCTGATTTCTGAACTTATATTCTCCTATTTAGCAGTGAAATTACGATCTATGGGATTTATGCATCATCCATTCCCCATGCAAATCTTTCGTGCTTATGACATTCGCGGTAAGGTTAGTTTACTCAATGTCAGCATGGTAAATGCCATTGCACATGGCCTGGCCCAGCAGTATCAGTCTGCGGGACAGACACGTGTCGCGATTGGTTATGATGCAAGGCTATCCAGTCCGACCTATGCCCATATTATCCAGCGCACCTTAAGCCTGTATGCGATTGAAGCGCACATTATTGGCTGCTGTTCCAGTCCGATGCTGTACTACACGTCACGTGAATTTGATGGCAACGGTATCATGATTACTGCAAGCCATAATCCACGAGAAGATAATGGCATCAAGTGGTTGATTAACAATCAGCCTCCATGTCCTGAAATGATTCAGGCGGTAGGGCAGGAAGCTCAAAAATATTATTCAGATGAGCTGCAACAGATAGACTGGATTGAGCATGAGATTATTCCAGAATATTGCCTCAAATATCAGCAGTCTATTTTCAATGATATTCAACTGAAACGCCGTTATCGGGTCGTACTGGATGGGCTGAATGGTTCAGCGGGGCGTTGTGCGGCTCTGGTATTGAACAAGCTTGGTTGTGATCTGACGACAATAAGAACTGAAGCGAACGGTCATTTTCCCGATCATGCGCCGGATCCCTCACAGGAAGCTCATTTACAGCTGTTAAAAGCAAAAGTTTTAGAGACGAGAGCCGATCTCGGAATTGCCCTGGATGGTGATGGTGATCGACTGGTACTCATCGATGCAGATGGGCAGGTTATTACGGCTGATCAGCTGTTATGCCTATGTGCGGAAATTTGTCTGAAAGATACGGTTGATAAAGAATTTGTCTTTGATGTGAAATGTTCTACCCTGGTTCGTAATACGGTACAAGCGTTGGGCGCTACGCCAGTCATGATCCGCACAGGAAGTTCTTTCCTGCGGAAGTATCTGGCGAATTCTCAAGGACAGGCGATTTTTGGTGGTGAATATGCCGGACACTATGTCTTCAATGATGGCCGTGGCGGCGGTTATGATGATGGTGTTTATGCGGCACTCAGAGTCATGGAATACCTGGATCAAACTGGGCAGACACTGGCAGAAGCACTGGCACGTTATCCAAAACGTACGGGCACTGAAGACCTGTATATTTCGACGCATCAGATTAAGCCACTAGAATTGCTTAACTTTGTTGAAGCACAATCACGTAAATTAAACGCGCGAATTAGTAAAATTGACGGTATACGTCTTGATTTTGATGATGGTTTTGGCATCATTCGAGCATCCAATACAGGTGAATACTTCACAGTGCGTTTTGATGCGGAAAATCAGAGCCGTCTGAATGAAATTCGTCACCTGTTCGTTTCGATGTTACGTGACCGCTATCCTGCGATCGCCCAAGACATTTTAGATGCTCAATAAGGAGAGGCGAATGCCAAATCAACAGACAGGCATCGACAAAGCACAAATTCTGACTGAAGCTTTGCCGTACATTCAACGCTTTGCGGGTAAAACCCTTGTGGTGAAATATGGCGGTAACGCAATGACTGATCCTGAGCTGGAGAGTTCATTTGCTCGTGACATCGTGTTGCTGAAAACTGTAGGCCTGAATCCGATCGTGGTACATGGTGGCGGTCCTCAAGTCGATTCTATGCTGAAACAGCTGGGCCGTGAATCTGAACGTATTGATGGCATGCGTGTTACTGATCCTGCAACCATGGAAATCGTTGAAATGGTGCTTGGCGGAAGCGTAAACAAATCGATCGTTAATCTGATTAACAAACATGGTGGACGTGCCATTGGTTTGACCGGTAAAGACGGTAACCTGATTCGTGCACAAAAACTGCTGATGGAAAAAACTGCTGAAGATGGTTCAGTGCAAAAAATTGATTTAGGACTGGTAGGCGAAGTAGTTGGTGTCAAAACTGATGTACTGGAAATGTTTACCAATAGCGATTTTATTCCTGTGATTGCACCGCTGGGTGTGGATGAGGAAGGCAATACTTACAATATCAATGCCGATCTGGTTGCAGGTAAAGTGGCTGAAGCCTTAGGTGCAGAAAAACTGATTCTGCTGACCAATATTAGCGGTGTGCTAGACGAAAATAAAAATCTGCTGACTGGCCTGACCACTCAGGAAGTTGATCGCCTGATTGAAACAGGTGTGATCTATGGCGGAATGATTCCGAAAGTGGGTTGTGCACTCGATGCCGTGAAAGGTGGTGTCATCAGTGCACACATTGTGGATGGTCGTGTACCGCATGCCAGCCTGCTAGAAATTTTTACTGATCATGGTGTTGGTACATTGATTACCAACCGTGTAAAGTCAGGCCATCATTAATTTAAATGATTTAATGATTAAAAAGAGTCTCAATCGGGACTCTTTTTTATGCCTTTTATTTTTAGCTCTTGTCTTCTGAAATCATCATAATTTTTCTTGAGCAGAACCCTATTGTCTTGAAAAAACAGCTTGAACCAGATTTATCTTTTTTTTAAATAAAGCATAAAAAAGCATTATTTAGCATTTTTAGCGCATAAGATTGCATGGATCAAGATTTGAAAAGCTCCAGGGACTCATGCACAATAACTGCATAAATACTCCGATACCTGAATGAAGATTATGTGCCAGCTGCTTGGAATGAATTGTGCGACACCAACAGATATTACCTTTTCATTTCGAGGCTTTTCACAGCGCGCAGGAATTACTTCAGATCATGCCGATGGTTTTGGGATTGCTTTCTTTGAAGATAAAGCTTGTCGCCTGTTTGTCGACAACCAGTCTGCGGTTGAATCACCGATTGCCGAGCTGATCCGCAATTACCCAATCAAATCACGTAATGTGATCGCACATATCCGTAAGGCGACTCAGGGTAAAATCAATCTGGAAAATTCGCATCCTTTTAGTCGCGAGTTGTGGGGACGTCAGTGGATCTTTGCGCATAATGGTGACCTGCATAATTTTTTTCCAGAGCTCTCAGGCCGTTTTACGCCAGTCGGTAATACCGACAGTGAACGTGCTTTCTGTTATCTGCTTGATCAGTTAGTAAAGCGCTTTGGTTATCATGAGCCAAAACAGGATCAGATCTTTGATCTGCTGACCGAGATTTCGCCATCCATCGCCGAGCATGGTACTTTTAATTTTTGTTTGTCCAATGGTCAGGCGCTGTTCACCTATGCCATTACCAAGCTACATTGGCTGGTGCGTGAATATCCGTTTAAGCCTGCACAACTCATTGATATTGAGGTAGAAGTCGATTTTAGCCAAGTGACCACTCCCGAGGACCGTGTCGCTGTGATTACCACGGAACCATTGACACAGAATGAGGAATGGACGGCTTTCCAACCCGGCGAAATGATTCTGTTCCAGCATGGAGCAAAAGTACGTTCTCAACTGACCCACGTAGAACGTCTGGAACGTGAGCAACTGGACCCTTCGCTCAAACGGGTGACACGTGCAGATCAGTACTGATCTCGAAGCTAATAAAGACAGTGAAAAATACTGTCTTTTTTGTTTAATATTCATGTAAAAATCAAAGATTAATAAGAGCTTATAGCTCTTATTGGTTAATTAATATCTGATCTTTTTGCTCAGAATAAATTAATTTTAATTATATATAACAAATACTTAAATATAAAAATACAATTTCACCACTAAAGCCGACTAATTCACTTCATTTTTATTTAAATCAATACCCTATATGCTTCAAGTTATGTGATAAATCCTCAATATTTATAGGTGGTCGTAATGAAAATGAAATGGGTTCCAGAATACGATACTGGTATCGATGTGATTGACGATCAGCATAAACGAATTCTCGATTACATTAATGAAATCGACGAAATTGATGTCAATACCAATCGTGCGCGTGTTAAGCAAATTCTAGAAAATATTATCGATTACACACAATCGCATTTCACTTTTGAAGAATCACTTCAAGAAGAGGCGGATTATAAATATCGTGTACCGCATAAACGTGTGCATGATCTGTTCATTAAGAAAATTGAGTCGTATCGTGACCGTTTTGAAATGGGACATTCGATTGAAGCTGAATTGCATGAAGTATTATCTAAATGGCTGATCAACCATATTCAGCATGATGATGCGGATTATGTGGGTGCAGTGAAAGAAAACATGATCGGCCTGATCAAAGAAAAAGAAAAGAAAAAGGGCAAAAACTGGTTCGCTCGTTTCTTCTCATAAAGCAATTTTCCCCTATAACAAAAATTAAAGTCTAATGATCATTTTGCGCAGCAAATCATCTTCGGGTGGTTTGCTTTTTGTTTTTGATTTTCACCGCTATGCAAGGCAAAATAGCGCTAGATTTTTATAGGAATGCATCATGCAGGACAATGCTATGTCAAAATGGTTATCGCCTCTGATGGCTTTTTGTTTATCTTTTCTTATTATTGCGACCCTCGCACCAATAACAGGTATTCAGATTGATCGTCAGCTTGATTTCTGGATGTTGTGGTTAGCGACAATGCTGATCCTGGCGCTTCCAGTCTGTTATCTGGAAATTGCTTTAGCGAAACGTTCCAAGACCACCGCATTACATGCATTGTCGAGCCTGACCCGTGAGGCAGACAGTTCGCAGCGCTGGCGTATTGTCGGCTGGCTGGCTGTGGTGTTTATTCCATTTCTTGCGGGTGCAATGCTGAATCATGCCTCCAACGTAGTATCGATTGCCAATCTTGAAGTGCAGCAACCGGCCATCCTGGCTGGATTGGTGATTGCGGCTTTGCTGTTGTCTTTAATTCCACGTCTGATTCTGGTGGGAATTACTACTATAGGCGTGATTGCATCCTTGGTCCTTGCCAATGTCATGGGTACAGCACTGCCTGAATGGCAACTAACTCCGGTACAATTCTCTGAATGGGGTAACGCAACGGTACTAGCACTGGTGGCCAGCGGGCTAGGCATGGGCTTGTACTGGCAGTCTAGTTTGGCTGCTGTCAAACAGCAGGATGTAGCGACCAAAACAGTATTACCGATCTGGATTGCACAACTGCTTGCAGTAATTGCTTTTGGTTTCTTCGCGGTAAAAGCTGAAGTACCTGCATTTGCCTTGATCGCTGCAATTGTAGCTGCTGCCGCACTGATGTTACAGATGGCGCGTGAACAGCTGCAACAGCGTCAGATAAATGTCATCATTCAATGGGTAATTGTGGCGGTGGCAACACTGGTCTGGTTGATTCCAAATATCACACCAGTATTTAATAACCTGCTGATCCTTTGGGGGCTGGTGATCAGCCTGATCTATGCCTTGTTTGCTGGTTGGATCATGAAGATCAGTCATCTTCGTAAATCAATGAATTTCAGTTCAGAGGCGTTCTATAACATCTGGCGTATTGCGGTTCGGGTGGTATTACCAGTGTCGATTGTTGTGGCCATTATTGCAGTGTTAGGGCAGTGGTTCTGATGAATCAGTCAGCGTTGATTTGGGTGGCGTATGCTGCCCCTGAGCAACAGTTTCATATTGCAGTACCGTTTCAGCAGGGCATGACTGCACTGGATGCAATTGCTGCAAGCGGCATCCGCGATCAGGTGGAATTGCCTGAACCTTTGAATCTGGGAATATTTGGCGTGCGCTTGCAGGATCATGCACAGCTTTTGAATGCTGGGGATCGTATAGAAATTTACCGTGCGTTGATCATTAATCCTAAGGATATTCGCCGTAAACGTGCAGCGCAAAATCCTGTAGGACGTTATAATAAAGGTAATCGGTCCAAGCTGTGGCAATCTTGAGGTTGATCAAATGCGTCATAAAATCGGCAAAATGCCAGTAATTTGATAAACCTATGCAGTTAATTAGAAAAACCCCTAGAAATACAGGGGTTTTTTTATGAAAAAGCGATTATAGTGGTGGCGCTGTCAGAATCGCTTCTTTTGAACCAGGTAAACCGGGTTGTGACGCTGGAATTGTTTCTAGACCTTCAATGCGTTCCACAATACCGTTTGGATTGAAGTAGATTTTTAAGTGCTGACCACGTGCAGCAGGAATGTTGGCTTTTTTAGCATAGGTTCCTGGGGTATAATTGTAGATGTAGTCCCAGCGTAATGGATTTAAAGGATCTGTCACCGTTGGGCTGCCAAGTAGGAAGCGGACTTGTTGGTGGCTCATTCCCACCTGGATTTTAGAGGCTTGTGCTTGAGTTAAAGGTGTTCCTTGAGGAATATCAACTTTGTACACACCTAAGGTCGAACAGCCGACGAGCAATGAAGTGACGAATAACGTCAACATGATTTTTTGCATTTTGCTACACTATCCCAAATTAATTATGATGCATTTGATCCAAGGATAGATCATACTGCATCTAAACTTTGTTGCATATTCCAACTTTAATTTTGTTGAGAGACCTTTTTACATGCCTATTTCAAATCAAGATTTACGCAAAGCTGGACTGAAAGTTACCCTGCCTAGAATTAAAATATTAGAACTATTAGAAAACTCACGTCAGCACCATTTAAGCGCGGAAGATATCTACAAGACTTTACTCGATCAAGGGGAAGATGTGGGTCTTGCAACTGTATATCGTGTGTTAACACAGTTTGAAGCAGCAGGCATTATTCAGCGTCATCACTTTGAAAATAATCATTCTGTATTTGAAATTATGCAGGATGATCACCATGATCACCTGGTATGTCAAAACTGCAATAAAGTTGTTGAATTCACCAATGACGTAATTGAACATGAACAGCACGAAGTTGCGAAAAAATTCGGCTTTGAATTAACAGGCCACTCACTGAATCTGTATGGTTACTGTGATGAACCTGAATGTCAGGACGCTTATCGTAAAAAATAATGCCAGGATGTTCCAAGGTATAAAAAACAGGCTTCAAAGGAAGCCTGTTTTTTTTATATGAGGATGATGACTTAATCTTAAGATTGTCCATCAAAGGTAATATTGCTGCCGGCATTCATGAGATGTGCACCACCTTCTTCGGATAACTTGATTTGCAGACGCAGATCGTTTGGAGAGTCAGCATGTTTCAACGCATCCTTATAGCTGATCTGTTTGGCCTTGTACAGGTCATACAGTGCCTGGTCAAAAGTCTGCATTCCAAGTTCACGTGAACGCTTTATCAAGTCTTTGATTTCATGCACATCACCTTTACGGATCAGATCTGAAACTAAAGGTGAGTTGATCAGGATCTCAATTGCGGCGCGCCGGCCTGTACCATCAATGGTTGGGATTAGTTGCTGTGCCACCATCGCTTTCAGGTTTAAAGACAAGTCCATAAACAGCTGGTTATGACGGTCTGCCTCAAAGAAGTGAATAATCCGGTCAATGGCCTGGTTGGCGTTATTGGCGTGCAAGGTCGCAAATACCAGGTGACCGGTTTCCGCAAAGGCAATAGCATAGTCCATGGTTTCACGGGAACGGATCTCACCGATCAGAATCACGTCTGGTGCCTGACGCAGGGTATTTTTCAGGGCGATTTCAAATGAATCTGTGTCGATCCCGACTTCACGCTGGGTGATGATACAACCCTTATGCTGGTGCACAAATTCGATCGGGTCTTCGATGGTGATGATATGACCTTTGGAATTTTCATTACGATAACCAATCAAAGAGGCAAGGGAAGTCGATTTACCGGTACCTGTTGCGCCCACGAAGATGATAATCCCGCGCTTGGTCATCGCCAGTTCTTTCAGAATTGGCGGTAACTTTAAATCATCCATAGTAGGAATGACGGTTTCAATACGACGCAGAACCATACCCGGCTGATCACGCTGCTGAAATGCACTGACACGGAAACGTGCTGATTTGCTGGGATTGGTAATCGCAAAGTTACACTCACGTGTATCGGCAAATTCTTTGCGCTGTTTTTCCGTCATAATTGAATGCAGAATCTGGCCTACTGCTGGTCCAGGTAATTTGACTGATCCAATCGGCACAATTGAGCCATTCACTTTAATTGAAGGTTCGACATCTGCAGTAATGAACAGATCCGATGCCTTTTGTGCCACCATATAGTCGAGCAAGCCGTTAAAATCCATACTTCGTCCCCGAGAAAATCAAAACATTTTTTATAGGAAAGATTCAGGCTGTTTAGCAGCAGTACGCGCAACTTGTGGGCTGATCACGCCTTTAGATACCAGTGTTTTCAGGCTCTGATCCAGCGTAGTCATACCATAGTTGGCACCGGTCTGAATGGCAGAGTACATTTGAGCAACTTTGTTTTCACGGATCAGGTTACGGATGGCCGGAATACCGATCATGATTTCATGTGCAGCGACACGACCACCACCATTTTTCTTGAGCAAGGTTTGTGAAACGACTGCTTGTAATGATTCAGACAGCATGGCACGAACCATGTCTTTTTCTTCGGCCGGGAATACGTCGATCACACGGTCAATAGTTTTAGCAGCAGAAGTCGTATGCAGGGTGCCAAACACCAGGTGACCGGTTTCAGCAGCAGTGAGTGCCAGACGGATGGTTTCAAGGTCACGCATCTCACCCACCAGGATAATATCCGGGTCTTCACGTAATGCAGAACGTAATGCTTCATTGAAACCATGCGTGTCACGATGCACTTCACGCTGGTTGATCAGACACTTTTTGGATTGGTGTACAAATTCAATTGGATCTTCGACGGTCAGAATATGGTCATAACGGTTATCATTGATATAGTCCAGCATCGCTGCCAGTGTCGTTGATTTACCTGAACCGGTTGGACCAGTGACCAGTACCAGACCACGCGGATAGTCACAAATATCTTTAAAAATCTGCCCCATGCCCAGATCTTCAATGGTTAAAACTTTAGAGGGAATGGTACGGAATACGGCACCGGCACCACGGTTCTGATTAAATGCGTTGACACGGAAACGGGCAACGCCAGGAACTTCAAAGGAAAAGTCAGTTTCTAGATTTTCTTCATAGTCACGGCGCTGTTTATCGTTCATGATATCGTAAACCAGCTTGTGCACTTCTTTATGTTCCAGGGCAGGCAGGTTAATACGACGAACTTCACCATCAACACGAATCAGTGGTGGCATCCCCGCAGACAAGTGTAAATCTGACGCGCCATTTTTAGCAGAAAATGCTAATAATTCTGTAATGTCCATAAAGTCCCCAAAGGCATTTAAATGTTATTTATTTTGATAGAATAATAAGGCTTTCCCACAGCTTAACCAACACTTAGTTGGGGGGGCAAGGGAAAAAAATATGAACGAAATGAGAACTCCGTCAATGAAAATGTTGCAACTCGCACGAGATCAGGTATTGGCCCAAATTCACACTGCATGTCAACAGGCTGGTCGTGATGAACAGACCGTGCAGCTGCTGGCTGTTTCAAAGACACATCCAGCGGAAATCTTGGCGGAAATGTATGCAGCCGGACAGCGCAGTTTTGGTGAAAACTATTTGCAGGAAGCGCTGGATAAGATTGAAAAGTTGCAGGATCTGGAGATTGAATGGCATTTTATTGGGCATGTTCAGCGGAACAAGACCAAGCATCTGGCAGAAAAGTTTGACTGGGTACATGGGGTAGATCGTCTGATCATTGCCGAACGTCTGTCTAATCAGCGCGAAGATAATCAAGTACCCCTAAATATTTGTCTTCAGGTGAATATCGACGGGCAGGATACTAAAGATGGCTGTCAGCCAGAAGAAGTAGCGGATCTCGTAGCGCAGATCAGCCAGTTACCAAAACTGCGTCTGCGTGGTTTGATGGTGATTCCGGCGCCAAATAATACAGCGGCTTTTGCCGATGCCAAGGCTTTATTCGAAGCGGTTAAAATGCAACATGCCAAAGCTGAGGATTGGGATACTTTAAGCATGGGGATGTCAGGGGATATGACCGAAGCGATTGCGGCAGGTTCAACCATGGTGCGGGTCGGCACCGCCTTGTTTGGGACACGTCCTAAAAAGGATTAACGGATCCATATTTTTAGACAGGTTTTTAGAATTGTTAAGAAAAGTGTTATTGCATTGAGCGGGATAACGCTTTTCTTTGTTGTGGTTCGAGTAATTTTGCCATTAAGCTAGCCAGTAGAACTAAAACCAGCATAGTCGCAACTAGGGCCAGAACAGCACCCCCTAGCCCATAAGTACGGCTTTGTGGAAAGCAGCCCAAAATAAACAGCAGTAAAGGAAAATGAGTCACATAGAGGGTATAAGAAAAACTCGCGGACTTTACCCAGACTGGTTGATAATAACTGAGTTTTTGTTGTAGTTGAATCAGCCAGCAGACAAAAGCCAGTCCTATCAACGTGTTAAATGGTACAAAATAGTTACCACGATAAATTTTAGCCTGATCGATCATATGAAAGTGATAGGCGTCTCTACAGGCAATGAAAAAAGCCAGGCTTAGGCATCCCAGTTTGAGTGATTTCAAATGATTTAAGACAGACTGTTGAATATGACCAAATGAACTGGCAAAGGCTGTCAGCCATACAAGCAAATAAATCAGAAATTGGGGATTAAGTGCGGTAAGTGTAATTAACACTAAAGCAAAACTGAGTTTGGCAATAACAGAATGTTTTAAAAAAGGCAAAAAGCCCGCCAGCACATAAAACCAGACCTCAAAACTTAAACTCCATAGTGGCGCATTGGCAGATAACGTGGGCGTCACAAAGCCATTTAAAAAGAACAGTGAACCCAGAAAATTGTCCCACTCCAGACTATAGGTGGTACGAATCATCATGCCAAAACTGTTCTGAAACTGATGTGTATGAGAGCTAAAAAAGTAGGGCGCCAGAATATATAATGTTAAGGTCAGGGCAAGGGCAAACAGGAAAGGCGGTAAAATTCTACGGCAGCGCTGCCGGATATAGTGAGACAGATTAAACTGGCTGTTTTGCTGGATATTATTCTGTATAGAGGTTCCGATCAGATAGCCACTTAAAGCAAAGAACATCATCACCGCGGCCTGACCAAGCAGCCGAACCCAGGAATACAGTGTTAAATCAAAAGGGGCGATAAAAGCCTGAAAGCAGTGACTAAATAGCACCACAATTGCACTCACTCCACGCAAGCTTTCCAGTTGTAAACTGAATTCAGCTGAAAATCTGCGTGAAGTCATATTCATGAGCGCTAGCCTATAATCTGAATGGTACTGGCACCAGAGCCAACGGGTTTAACCTGAATCTGGACTGGAATCCGTTCATGCATTTCCTGGATATGCGAGATCAGCACCACTTTACGACCCTGGCTTTGCAGATGATCGAGAGCATTCATCACCATATGTAAGGACGCTGGATCGAGTGTCCCAAAACCTTCATCAATGAACAGCGATTCCAGCTTCATCGAGCCAGACGCCATATTGGCAATGGCCAAGGCTAAGGCGAGTGATACCAGGAAAGTTTCCCCACCGGACAGCGAAAGTACAGGGCGGACCTCACTGTTCATATCCAGGTCAATAATCGCCAGACTCAGACTGTTCGGAATACGGTGCAGCTGATAGCGTGGAGCCAAAGGCTGGAGCTGCTGGTTGGCATATTCAACCAGAATATCCAGATGATGTTCCTGGGCAATTTTCTGGAATTTGGTGCCTTCTTTATGTCCAATCAGGTCATAAATCCGACCCCAACGATATTCCTCAGCCTTAATCTGTTCAATCTGATGCTGGTATCTGGCATACATACTCTGGTTGTTGGCATTCATACGCAGTTTGGCATCGGTTTCATTCAGTATTTCTTGTTGTGCTGTCTTTTCCTGTATCAGTGCAGCCAGTTTTTGTTCAATCTCTTCAAATTCATGTTCAGGCTGCAGTTTTAAATGTGCCTGATATTGTTCTTCGAGTAACTGCCATGCGGTTTTCGCATTTTCCAGTGCCTGTTTTTGATTGGATAAATCCTGGCGGATACGTTGATGGCTGGTGAGATCAATACCCAGCCATTGTTCAATTTGCGTCGTAGTCACCTGTGGATGGTTCTGCTGCCAAGCCTGAATACTTTGCTGATATTGCTCAAGTTGCCGATCAATCTGCTTTTGTTGGGTTATAAAATCCTGCAACTTAAGATTGGCCTGATGCAGCTGTTTTTCTGCCTGACTGGTTTGTTGTCGCTGGATGTCTAGTTGCTGTTGCAAAGCTTTGGTTTGCTGATCCAAAGTCGTCTGCCACTCTGCAGCTACCCGATATACTTGTCCTGCGTGTTGCCCGGTCAATTCAGCTAGCTGCTGGCGTAAGTCCTTACCTTGCTGGATAAGCTGCTCTAAAGACTGGTGGCGTTGCGCAAAATTCTGCTGTTCAACTTGCAGCTGATATTGGGTTTTATCAACTGCTTGTTGCTGTGCTTGCAGCTCAGATTCCAGTTGCTTTTGCACACTTAAATGCTGCATGCGTTGTTGTAACTGTTGTTGTAGAGTGGATAACCATTTTATCGGATCCTGAGATGCATAGTTCTCAGGCAATACATTGATTAGGGGTTGAATAAGCTGGGTCAATTGAGTCTGCTGTTGCAGAACCAATTGCAGTTGATGTAAGTGCTGCTGCTGCTGACGCCATTGCTGTAATAGCTGCTGTAACTGCTGTTCTTGTCGTTGCAACTGTTCATTCTGCTTTACGACACTATTGCTATGGTCTTTTAAAAGTTGGGTTAAACGATTTAAGTCATTTTCATTCTCAGTAATAATCCCTAAATTCGCCAGCTGAGTTGTATATTCAATCTGTTGCTGCTGAATTTGCTGCTGGAATGCTTGCAAACGCTGCTGTTGCTGTTCAATCACAGTTTGCAGCTTTGAGATTTCAATCTGTTTCTGTTGCTGGGTCTGACTTAGCTGATCAAGCTGTTGTCTGGCTTGCTGTAATTGCTGTTCCTGTAGCTGACATAAGCTTTTGTCCAGTAGCTCATGTTGTCCTTGAGCAAAAGGATGTTCATGACCGCCGCATACCATACAGGGTTCATCAGGTTTTAATTGGGCACGCAGTTCCTGCACGCTTTGTGTATGCAATAAACGCTGCTGAGCTAAAATCCGCTCTAGCTGTTCATAAGCCTGTTGTTCAGATTGAATCTGTTGCTGCAAAGTCTGTTCAGCATTTTGCAGTAATTTCAGCTGCTGTTGCTGGGTATGTATAGAGGTTTGTAGCTGCTCTGACTCTTGAGATTGTTGCAGAGTCTGTCGTAAGCGTTGCTTTAGCCCATCAAGCTGAAGCTGTTCGGTATAATGCTGTTGGAGGGTCTGCTGAACAGATTTAAGTTGCTGGTCTAACTGTTCAATACTTTGATGTTGCTGGATCCAGTGGTTGAGCTTGGCAGATAATTCGGTAACGGTTTTTTCCAGTGCAGACAAAGGCTGATTTAGGCTTTCAGGATTTTTTTGCAATAGTTGCTGATACTGCTGTAAATAGTCCTTCATACGTTGCAGGGTACTTTGCGGCTCCTGATCAAAAACACTTAAAAATTCTGACTGGGTTAACTGCTGAG
Source organism: Acinetobacter sp. SM1B (assembly GCF_003289665.1). Lineage (NCBI taxonomy): Bacteria > Pseudomonadati > Pseudomonadota > Gammaproteobacteria > Moraxellales > Moraxellaceae > Acinetobacter > Acinetobacter sp. SM1B. Next base: position 1,906,987 of record NZ_QMBM01000001.1, on the reverse strand, counting down.
TAATCTGCTGCTGTTTAGCCTGAGCATGACTTAAGGCCAATTGCTGCTGTGCTAACTGCTGTTCTAGGGGGTGTAGGTGAGTAGTTTGAAACTGATTTTGCTCCGTATTCAGTTTTTTATACTGTTCAGATACCGTATGGATAGCATGATCCAGCTTTAAACCTGCTTCCAGATGTGGCTTGATCTGGTCTAAATGCTGCTGAAATTTCTGCTGCTGTTGCTCCAAGGCTACTAGTTTGGTTTCTTCTTCAGTAAAGCGTTTTTTTAGCGTTTCAAACTCAAGGGTGAATTGTGCCTGTTGTTGCTGAATCTGAATTTTTTTCGGTTCTAAACGGGAATGCTGAATAAATTGATCACGGATAGACTGGAATTCATCCAGCTGTTCCAGTAATTGTTGCTGTCCTGCAGATTTATTTATGGCATCCAACTGGACATCATACACTTCTTTTTTTGCATGGACTTCGGCATACAGCTTATGTCGGTCCAGATGCCATTTTTTCTCATTTTCTAGCAGTTTTTCAGATTGCTGAAGATTCTGTAATTGTAAAGACAGCGCCGTCTGTTGCTGTTTTAAGGCGTTAATATCTTCTTCGGATAGGGTTTCAATATGTCCAATCAGCTTTTCCAGATCACTGCGCTTATTTTTTACTTCACTGAATTTTTGTGCTGCTTTTTGACTGACTACACTGAAAATTTGTGAATTGGTCAAATATTCCAGCAGGTCTGCACGTTCATGATCTTTGGCTTTTAAGAAGGCTCCCACTTCAGACTGGGCAAGCAGGACAGCACGGGTAAACTGCTCAAAGCTGAGTCCAATCAGTTTTTCAATAAGTGGCGTGACTTCGGATATTTTTTGGGTGAGCGTGGTGTCATCATCAAGGCATTTGATATAACGGTCGACTTTTAAATTGCCATCAATTTTATTGCGGGCACGGCGGATTTCCCAACGGGCAAGATAGCGCTTGCTATCCAGCGCAATAAATTCCAGTTCACTAAAGCCGGTGGTTGTGCCACGACGCAGAATATTTTTAGAATCTTTGATGGAAACATCCTGTCCACCCGTATCTTTGAGACTGCCAGTTGCACCCTTTAAACGTGGAATTTCGTTATACAATGCCAAACACATGGCATCCAGCAGGGTAGATTTGCCTGCACCGGTTTTGCCAGTAATCGCAATCAGGCCGGCATGTGCTAATGGGCTATCATCAAAGCGAATATCATGAGTGCCTGCCAGAGAAGCCAGATTGTTTAAACTCAAACGTAAAATTTTCATGGCATTTCCTTATGGCTGCTGCACATCAATATCTTGCTGGGCTTCATGCAGCAGTTGCAGGAAATCGCGTTTTACCGAGTCATCCGGATCATAACCCATCTTTTCCCAGAGGTTGCCGAACAGGGATTCCGGGGTCGGAGGCGCCAGATCAATTTTAGAAATGTGCATGCTTGAGTCCGCTACTTGCTGATAAATCCGGGAAATACGTAGCAGTCGGTAACGGTTTGGCGGCAAAGCCTGTTCAATCTGCTGTCTGAGATCTACTGGGGGAGGCGCAGTGGTAGTGTATTCAATTTCCAGGAAATGGCGTGCAAACAGCTGTTCAATTTCACCATTCGGCAAGGCCTTGACTTGGTCAATCAGATCATTGAGGTCGGCACGAATCCGGAGCAGATCTACAGTACGTGGAATGATTAGAGGCTCATATTGAAAGCGTTGTTCATCTGACTGCATCGGGTCAATTCGTACCTCTACAACCTGATGTTTATAATTCAATTCACTAAAAGACAAAGGAATAGGCGAGCCGCTATAGCGGATATGTTCCTGACCGACTTTCTGCGGCTTATGCAAATGCCCCAACGCGACATAATCAATACCATCTTCAAAAAGCGCCGTCGATAAGGCTTCTTCATGTCCCACTACAATCGGACGTTCAGAATCCGAAGTTTCTCCGCCTTGCATATGCGCATGTGACATCAGAATCAGCGCCTGATCTGGCTGTTTTCGTGCTTTTGCTTCAGCAATGAGTTGCCGATGCAGATAGGCAATTGCACTCTGATTGCTGCTGGTATGTTCATTCAGTCCGGTAATTTCGGCACTACGTAGATAAGGCAAGGCCAGGCACCAGGCTAAAATTTTCTGTTCAGGACTATAAATCGGCACCATCAGACGATCCAGATCCAGCTGATTATTTTCCTTGCGGCTGATGACACCGATTGCACGTGCATTGAATTTGGCAAGAAAAGGCTCAACCTGCTCGATGCGATAACCGGAATCATGGTTGCCGGCAATCATCAGGGTTTGCATGTGCGGTGCCAGTGTATGGGCACTGGTTAAAAATTGATAAAGCTGTTTCTGAGCGCTGGAGGACGGATTGATGACATCAAAGATATCGCCTGCAATTAGCAGGGCATTTGGCTGTTTTTGTTTAATTTGTTCCAGCAACCAGCTCAAAAAATGGCGATGTTCAAATTCACGATCATGATTATGGAAAAATTGTCCTAAATGCCAATCTGATGTGTGTAAAAAATGAACTGCCATGTCCCCTGAGCCTATAAAAGTTTAAACACCCGAAGTGGGTAAAAGCATGGATGAAACCAGCAAAAATCTTACTTCCGAAGCAGGAATGATCGTTTTGGTCTGGATGAAAAATATCAGTATAGTGAGCTCGATCTGAGAAAACCAGTATCGGGTTGGGCAACTACTTTTTATCTGACCCTAATAAGGCAATTTAATTTCTTGTTTTTTATCTATGTTTAAACTGGAGCAATAAGGAATAAAAATTTAGAAGCCCAAAAAATAAAGACCGACGATTCGAGTGATGGTGAAATCGTCGGTCAAAGTATGCTGTTTAAGAAAATTTTGGCTGCTATTCAAAACTTTCTGCTGCACACGAGTCTTATTGCTTTAGCAAAGATCAAACAGATTTGTGGATGCCGGTACAAATTTGGTGACCTTGTACCCTATATAACGTCAGCTTTACAGGATCGGTTGACAATACAATGAAAAAAAATTCATTTTTTTTTATACTGACTACATCCTTTTGTGTGAGTGATGGCTATGGCGCCGCTAAAACGCTATTTTCTCTGGTTTTTTTTAATCTGTTTTGTGATGACCTGTATTTGCGGAGTGATTGCAGCCCTAATGCCGATGGGAATGGGGGCTGTACTGACCATGGTGCCATATCTGGTGGCCATGATCTGGGTATTATTTAAATTTCTTCGTCAGAACCGTCGGGCACCGACACAAGCCGAACGTAAAAAAATCACTTTAGGATTCAGTCTGATTTTCTGGGGGTATAACCTGGCATTTTTACTGTTGGGAATTCTGGTCGCAACCCGGTCCAATCCGAATGCCTGGCAGGATTTCATACTGTATCTTCAACAACCGCAGTTTATGAGTGTCGTGGTGATCATGTTCCTGTTGATTGCGATTCCATTGTATCTGCTGACTTACTGGTTCTATGGAAATCAGGCTCAGCGCATGGTCAACAAAATGTTTGGTAGCTCTCAGTAAATTATTTGCACATAAGTGACTAGAACTTTAGTCTAAAAAAAAAGCCTGAAACCCCTTAATATTCAGGCTTGATATCTTTTGCTGTAAGTCATTACGATGAATGGTATTTTTTGATAACTGCAAAGATTGGCCAGTTCAGTACAATGTTTGGGACCTAAGAAAAACAGCGACTGAATAACAATGCATAAGCCTGTCGTACTCATTACCGGAGCTAGTGGTTTTATTGGCCAATATGCGGTCAAACACTTTCTTGGACTAGATTGTCATGTCATTGGCCTGACACGTGAACACCATCGCCTGGAAATGCATCCAGATTTTCACTGGATCAATGATTTTGATGAACTGCGTACCCGTCAGATTGATTATGTTATTAATCTGGCGGGTGAAAATATCGGTACAGAGCGCTGGACTGCCGAGCGTAAAGATATTCTCTTACAGAGCCGATTAGAAACGACCCGTCAACTCTATGAATTTTTAAAAAAGAATCAGATTTTCCCGAAATGTATTTTGTCTACATCTGCCGTGGGTTATTACGGTATTGATCCTCAAGAACAATGGCAACAGGTGTATACGGAAGAAGCTGCGCCCCAACAGATTTTCATGTCTCAGCTTTGTGCGCAGTGGGAGCAGCTGGCCTTATCCTATACTGATCAGAATACCAAGATTATGCGTTTTGGTGTGGTGCTGGGTAGAAGAGGTGGCATCTTGCCACAAATGCTGATGCCAATCAAAATGAATCTGGTGGGTCGAATCGGGAGTGGTCGGCAGCCATTCGCCTGGGTGCATATCCAGGATCTGCTTAACGTGATGGATTTTCTGCTGCATGAAAAAAGCAATGCTCACATCTTTAATGTGGTTGCGCCTGAGAAAACCAGCCAGCTGCGTTTTAGCCAGACAGCAGCAGAGCTACTGAAGCGTAAACCGCTATTCGCTTTGCCTGGAAGTATTATGCAGTGGATGTTGGGTGAGCAGTCACAACTGATTTTAAATGGTCAGTATGTCCAGCCTAAAGCACTGCAAGATGCTGGCTTTGAATTTGAGTTTCCAAGCATCAAGGAAGCACTCACGGATCTAGTGGGCAAGCGCAGTTAAAAGCTGTAACTGATCTGGTGCATAGGCTTGTGAATCCACTAAAGTCGACTGTCCGAACATCAGCTGTCTGAGCAAAATAGCGGAGGCAGGCGCCATACATAAGCCATTGCGGAAATGGCCGAAATTGGCCCAGCCATTTTTCAAATTTGGCAGTTGACCTATATAAGGAATGCCTTGCGGTGAGCCGGGACGTAAGCCAGCCCATTCCTGGACAATCGGGAATTCTGCCAGTTCTGGAACCATCTCAAAACTGGCATCCAGAATTTTCTGACGAATCTCGACAGCAGGCGTGGTATTAAAACCAACTTCGCGCATGCTGGAACCACAGACAATATGCCCATCCTGACGTGGAATCAGGTACATGACCTGATTCATACACATGGTCGGCAGCCAGTGGTCTGGCGTTTTAAACAACACCATCTGCCCCTGGACAGGATGCACTGGGATATCTCTTTTTAGCTGCAGCGACCATTGTGCTGACCATGCGCCGGTGCTGAAGACAAACTGATCTGCTGCAATCCAGTCACCCTGTTCAGTTTGCACCGCATCAATTTGTGCACTACCAATTTTTATTTTCCGAACTGGCGTATGTTCTAGCCAGCTCACGAGGGGATGCTGTTTTAAATAATGAATAATGGATTGGAGTAAGCGAGGGTTACGTACATTGGCGATGTGGGGGAAGTACAAAGCATGTTTAAATTCGGATGAAACCTGCGGATTGATCTGCTCGATCTGTTCCTGCTCGATATAAAGCGCTTGCTGCATCGGCTCATGATGTCGTTCAGCATAGTGATAGCCAATGTCGAAATCTTCTTCATCAAAGATCAGCATGCCGGTTTCATGAATTTCAAAATCAATGCCAGTAACTGGTTTTAATTTGTTATTCCAGTCCTGATATAGCGGTTTAGCATATTTGGCCAAGGCATTGACTGCCTGGGGATAACGCCACGGATACATCGGGGAAAGGATACCGCCACCGGCCCAGGAGGCAGCTTTTCCTGCCTGCTGCTGATCCAGAATCGTTACTGAACAGCCCTGTTCAATCAACTCCAGTGCAGTCATGAGTCCATTAATCCCTGCACCGATGATGGCAATATGCATCAGGTTTTAACCCTTATTTTCGAATCTTGTTTAAACCAAAAAAATGCCTTCCTTGAATCAAGAAAGGCATTCCAGACTATTTCATTTCTTTCAGTTTTACTGCAGCTTCTTCCGCAAAGTAAGTCCAGATGCCATCTGCACCAGCACGGCGGCAGCTCATCAATGATTCCAGAATCACGCTGTCAGATAGCCAGCCATTCTGGATTGCACCCGCCAGCATCGCATATTCACCGCTAACCTGATACACGAAGGTTGGAATGCCAAAAGTATCTTTGACTTCACGTACGATATCCAGATAAGGAAGGCCTGGTTTTACAATAACCATGTCGGCACCTTCCTGAATATCCAAGGCGATTTCATGCAGGGCTTCGGCACGGTTGCCGACATCCATCTGGTAATTGTACTTATTGCCGCCTTTCAGGTTGCTTGAAGAACCTACTGCATCACGGAAGGGGCCGTAGAAGCTGGAGGCATATTTGGCAGAGTAGGCCATGATAGACGTATAGATATGACCATTGGCTTCAAAAGCTTCACGAATCGCGCCGATACGGCCATCCATCATGTCACTTGGTGCAAAGATATCCGCACCGGCTTCGGCATGGCTTAGACCCTGTTTAATCAGACATTCAACCGTTTCATCATTTAAGACATAACCAGTTTCATCGATAATGCCATCCTGACCATGCGTGGTATAAGGGTCCAATGCACCGTCGGTAATCAGTACCATTTCTGGTAACTCTTTTTTCAGCAGGCGAACAGTGGTTTGCACTAAACCATCTTCACGCCATGCCGCTTCAGCAGTCCGACTTTTGTCTTCTTGTGGCGTTACCGGGAACAGCGCTAGTTTGCTGACACCCAACTCAAGCAGGCGTTCAGCTTTTTTCACCAGCAGATCTGCCGAAAGGCGCTGAATATTTGGCATACTTGGCACGTCTTGAGTCTGGTTTTGGCCCGGTAAAACAAATACTGGATAAATGAGATGATCAGCCGTGAGGTGCGTTTCACGAACCATTGAGCGCAGGTGTCCATTTTTACGAATACGACGCATGCGAGTTGCAGGAAACGCGGGACGATTGAACGTATAGGTCATAAAAATCTCATTGATCAATATTAAACTATGGGTATTGTAGTGCCTTAATTTGCATTTAGGGCAAATGGATACATTTTTTTATTTAATCAAGGTTATTCGAGCAAACTATGACGGTAGCAGAGAAAAGTTGGACAGGAAATATTGATTTAGGCTCGAATAAGGACGTTCTATTCAACCAGTTGTGTGATGCTTTTAATGCTTCACCATTCTACCAATATTGCGGTATGCAAATGCGCGTTATGGATGGACAGATTGAAGCATATGTGGAAATGCAGAAGGATCTGATTGGCAATGTAGCATTCCAGATTTTACATGGTGGTGTGGCTGCCACCATTCTGGATAGTATTGGCGGAATTACCGCAATGGGTGAGCTGTACAAAAAAGCCAGCTCTGAAGATATGGAAGAAACCAGCAAAAAAGTTTCACGTCTGGCGACTGTGGATATGCGTGTCGACTATCTGGCACCCGGGCGTGGCAAATACTTTACTGCACGTGCAGAAACCCTGCGTCTGGGGCGTAAGGGATGTACCATGCGCATGACCCTGATTAATGATGAAGCTAAACCGATTGCGACTGCGATTGCCTCTTATGCTTACTAGAAACTGAGATAATTAAAAAAACCGCTGAATATTCAGCGGTTTTTTATGGCTTATAAATCTGATTTAGCCCGTTTTAAGGCATTTTGCCATTTGGCCAAGTGAGCTTCACGTTCATCATTTTGCATTTTTGGTTCAAAGGCCTGATCCAGTTGCCAGGACTGGGCAATCTCATCCAGGCTGGAAAATACGCCTGATTTTAAGCCCGCCATCGCCGCAGCACCCCAAGCGGTGGATTCCAGCATTTTGGGACGTAGCACAGGAACATTCAGCAGATCAGCCTGGAACTGCATCAACATATCATTTGAACTTGCGCCACCATCGACACGGAGTTCTTTTAAAGGATGAGCAATATCAGATTGCATTGCAGTTAGAATATCGGATACTTGGAAGGCTATAGATTCTAAAGCAGCACGTGCAATATGGGACTTATTGGTACCGCGTGACATCCCCCAAAGTAAAGCACGTGCTTCACTGTCCCAGTGCGGTGCACCGAGACCAGTAAAGGCAGGTACCAAAACTACGCCGTCTGTATCTGGAACTTTACAGGCCAGTTTTTCTACATCTGAACTTTTTTGAATAATCCCCAGACCATCCCGTAACCATTGCACCACCGCACCCGCCATAAAGATACTGCCTTCCAGTGCGTAGGTCGTGTGACCCTGTGCTTGCCAGGCAAGTGTAGAAAGCAGCTTGTTCTGACTCGGTTGAATATCATGACCAGTATTAAACAGCATAAAACAGCCGGTTCCATAAGTGTTTTTTGCCATGCCGGGTTCAAAACAAGATTGGCCAAACAGGGCAGATTGTTGGTCGCCCAAAATACCGGTAATAGGAATGGTAGCACCTAATAAACCAGGTGCCGTATCTGCAATATGGCAATCGGAGCTGATGATTCTTGGCAGGACTGCAGCTGGAATATTAAACAGATCCAGTAGGCCTTCATCCCAACTTTGAGTTTGCAGATTCATTAGCATGGTACGGGAAGCATTACTGGCTTCAATGACATGTTCAGCGCCTTGGGTCAGGTTCCAGATCAGCCAGCTATCGATGGTGCCAAAAGCGACATGTCCCTGTTCTGCCAATGCGCGTAAACCCTCAGTATTTTCTAATAACCAGACCAGCTTTCCGGCACTGAAATAAGGGTCAATGCGTAGACCGGTTGTTTGTTGTACCTGATCCATCAGGCTTTGCTGAATCAGCTGATTACACCATTCTGTCGCACGGCGGTCCTGCCAGATAATCGCCGGCGCAAGGGGCTTGCCATTACGGCGATCCCACACAATAGTCGTTTCACGCTGATTGGTGAGTCCAATCGCTTTAATGTCTTTTGCTAGAACTCCCGCAGAAGCGATCGCTTGCTGAACGACACCAATTTGGGTAGTCCAAATTTCTAAGGCATCTTGCTCGACCCAACCCGAACGAGGAGTTTGAATATGTGTTTCTTTTTGAGCTGTCGCTTGAACCTGTCCATGTTCATTAAAAATAATTGCACGACTAGACGTCGTTCCCTGATCAAGGGCCAATAAATAGCTCATAATTTTTTTAAATACTGACTTGAATTTTTAAATATTAGCGCAATTATGTAATCAGGCGTATTCAAAAGTGTATTTGTGTAGAAAATGCATCGTATTTTTTACCAGTTATGCTATGATTGCTCTGTACTTTGGGGGTGTTCTTGGCTTCGACGCTGATGATGAAACTCATAGATGCATGCCGAGAGCGCATTTTCTCTCGTAAATAAAATTTGCATTTTAATAGTCGCAAACGACGAAACTTACGCTCTAGCTGCCTAAGGGCAGCTTGTCCGCATCCCTGAATACTTGTGGTTAGGGGTCCCGACTGAAGCGAACGCACACAAGTCCGTATGAAATCAAGCCTTGGGGTTTCGTACTAAATCTTAAAGGATCGCGATTTGTACCCTGTTCGTCGGGTCACAAAGAGCTAAATCAATAGACGATATCTAAGCATGTAGTATTCTCGAGCGTAATGTTGGCGGACGCGGGTTCAACTCCCGCCACCTCCACCAAAATTCTTCTTATAAAAAAGCCACTTATATAAGTGGCTTTTTTTATTAAGTATTTTTTTTACTAATTAAAATTTTATTATCATCATTATCTTTAGTGATCACTTTAAATATAAATTAGTGTGAGAGTAGTTCTGAATCTTAAATTTTATAAGTTTTATTGAGCTTAATCTCTGTACACGACAAATTTCACAGAACCCTTATCCTATCAGGGTTCT
>NZ_QMBM01000001.1:1826206-1897256 GCF_003289665.1 Acinetobacter sp. SM1B | reverse complement strand
TATTATGACATTATTTCAATGAGTTATCTATTTTTGTCGTGTACAGAGGAGCTTAATAAAAAAACAATAAACAGAAAAAAATAGTTTTTCTGCAAACTTATTTAAATAGAAATAAAGATAATTTTATTTGATCCAATAAAGTGAATTACATTCATGAGATTTTATTGGGATTTTTAAAATTATACGGCAAGAACATGAATATTATAGAAAAATATGCTTTATCTTTAGTGTAATTACGATGCTAAAGCAATATTTCAGAAGATAATCAAAGCAGCTTCCTCTGCTTTGATTATTCAGTAGAAGCAGATCAGGCAGCCTCAAGTCTATCCGTAATCAGCTCAACTCCAGTTGCAGCTTTAATCTGCTCCAGCGTGACATCTTGGGCCAGTTCTATTAAGACTATTCCTCTTGAAGTAATATCCATAACACCGAGATCAGTAATAATCCGGTTGACCACACCTTTACCTGTTAGTGGCAAAGTACATTGAGGAACGATTTTCGAGGTACCATCTTTAGCCGTGTGTTCCATTAGGACTACAACTTTCTGCACACCGGCTACCAGATCCATGGCACCGCCCATACCTTTGACTTTCTTGCCTGGAATCATCCAGTTTGCCAGATCACCCTTTTCGGAAACTTCCATTGCTCCCAGAATCGCAATATTGACATGCCCACCGCGAATCATGGCAAAGGAATCAGCACTGGAAAAGAAGGCAGCACCTTTACGGGCAGTCACCGTCTGTTTACCTGCATTAATTAGGTCTGCATCAACGGTTTCTACAGTTGGAAATTCATCAATGCCTAACAGGCCATTTTCAGACTGGAGCCAGACGTTGATATTGTCCGGAATATAGTTGGCCACCAGTGTTGGCAAACCGATACCAAGATTGACATAAAACCCATCTTCAAGTTCCTGTGCTGCACGTTGAGCCATTTGATTTCGAGTCCAAGCCATGATTATGCTCCCGCCTTTAAGGTCATCTGTTCAATGCGTTTTTCTGGTGAAGCATTAACGACAATTCGATTCACATAGATTCCAGGCAGATGGATATCATCGGGATCAAGTTCACCAATCTCTACGATCTGTTCAACTTCAGCCACAGTGATCTTCCCGGCCATGGCACATTCGGGGTTGAAATTACGTGCGGTTTTACGGAAGACCAGGTTGCCGGCCTTATCTGCTTTATAGGCTTTGACCAGTGCCACATCTGCGGTTAATGACTTTTCCAGGATAAATTCTTTACCCTCAAATTCACGGACTTCTTTGCCTTCAGCAACCAATGTGCCGACACCGGTTTGGGTGTAGAAAGCGGGAATTCCAGCACCACCCGCACGCAGTTTTTCTGCCAGTGTTCCTTGGGGCGTCAGCTCTACCTCCAGCTCACCATTTAAATATTGACGTTCAAATTCCTTATTTTCACCGACATAAGAAGAAATCATTTTTTTGATCTGCTTGGTCCGCAACAATTTACCCAAACCAAAGTCATCCACCCCTGCATTATTAGAAATACAGGTGAGGCCGGTGACACCGGTATTTTTTAAGGCTTCTATGAGTGCTTCAGGAATGCCGCATAAACCAAATCCACCGACCGCCAGTGTTTGATGATCTGCCACGATATCTACTAAAGCTTCCTGAGCATTCGCAACGACTTTATTCATCAGAAATCCCTTCCTTTAAAAATTTAAGCATCCATCTTGACTTCGCGAGCGCTCTGGTCTAATTCATCTGCATGCAGGAAGTGCGTATGTGACGGTGCACGTTTGGTTTTGCTCCATTGTTCCAGCATGTCATACTTCATTTCTTCGGTAATCATGGCGATTTTTTGCGGTGCTTTTTCATCATCATACGCCAGTTCCAGACGGTGGCCATTTGGATCGAAAAAGTAAATCGAATGGAAAATGCCGTGATTGGTAATGCCCAGTACATCTACGCCATTGGCTTCCAGATGTTCTTTTGCCTGAACCAGTGCCTGACGATCTTTCACTTTTAGGGCAATATGCTGCACCCATTTCGGGGTGTTTTCATCACGACCCATTTCCGGTTGGGTGGGTAGTTCAAAGAAGGCCAGGACATTGCCATTACCTGCATCTAAAAATAGATGCATATACGGGTCGAAAGCCTTGGTAGATGGCACATGATCCTCGGCAAAAGCCAGAATAAAGTCCATATTCAGATTTTTTTTGTACCACTCTACGGTTTCTTTGGCATCTTTACAGCGGTAGGCGACATGGTGGATTTTTTCAATTTGAATGGTCATACTTATATCCTTATATATTCTTATGCTGCATCAGGCTGCGCTTCAGGTGCAGCTTTTTGAAATGCATCTAGTGAATTGCAATGTTCATAAATCGATTCAATTTTCGGAAAATCAGAAAGATCGATGTTGAAACGTTTGGCGTTATACACTTGTGGAATCAGACAGCAATCTGCAAGACTCGGCTGATCTCCAAAACAGAATTGACCATTTGAAAGCGTTAATTGAGCTTCGAGCGCTTTTAAACCGGTGATGACCCAGTGTCTGTACCATTCGGTTTTCTGTTCATCGCTGGCATTCAGGGTTTTACTAAGGTATTGAAGTACACGCAGGTTATTTAAGGGATGAATGTCGCAGGCAATATTCAGACTAAAGGCCCGAATCAGCGCACGCTGTTGCAAATCCTTGGGCAACAGGGGAGTTTCCGGAAATTTTTCTTCCAGATATTCAATCATGCTGAGCGACTGGGTCAGCGTGAAATCATCTTCAATTAAGGCAGGCACCAGCTCACCCGGATTGACCTGTCGAAACGTTTCACTATGCTGTTCGCCGCCGTTGTTTACCAGATGAACCGGAATATGTTCTGCTTCGATTCCTTTCAGGTGGAGCGCAATACGAACCCGGTAAGCGGCTGAACTGCGAAAATAGGTATATAGTTTCATGATCATGATTTCACTCCAGCTTATTCACTAAAACCGAAATCAAGCGCTGGCAGAATTTTGCCGCTCACAGCACCGAAACCGATACGAAGGCCATCTTTTTCACAATGGCCTTTCATGATTACGGTGTCGCCGTCCTGAATGAAAGTGCGCTGTTCACCATTCGACAAGGTAAGTGGCTTGGTGGCATTCCAGGTAATTTCCAGTAATGAACCATAAGAGTCTGGCGTAGAGCCGGAAATCGTGCCTGAACCCATCAGATCACCAACCTGTACATTACAGCCTGCAATGGTGTGATGAGCCAGCTGCTGTGCCATTGACCAGTACATATATTTAAAGTTGGTCTTACAGATCACATCTGCTTGATCTGAATTTTCAGTCTGGATCTCGACAGACAGATTGATGTCATAGCTATTGCTGCTGTTGTCTTCACGCAGATAAGTCAGAGGTTTGGGATCTTGAACTGGTGAACTGGTTTTAAACGGTTCAAGTGCTTCCAAAGTCACGACCCATGGCGAGATCGAAGAGGCAAAAGTCTTGGCGTTAAATGGACCTAGCGGTACATATTCCCATTGCTGCAAGTCACGTGCAGACCAGTCATTGAATAGCACCATACCAAAAATATGGTCCCAGGCATTTTCAATCGCAATGGGCTTACCTAGATGATTTGGCTTGCCAATAATAAAACCGGTTTCCAGTTCGAAGTCGAGTTTGCGACATGCTGAAAAGACTGGACGATCAGAATCCGGTAATTTGATCTGTCCAGATGGACGCACGATCTCTGTACCGCTCACAATTACGGAGCTGGCACGGCCGTTATAACCGACTGGAAGTTCTGACCAGTTTGCTAACAATGCATTTTTCGGATCACGGAACATACAGCCGACATTGGTGGCATGCTCTTTCGATGAATAGAAATCGGTATAGCTCGGGATATGCACCGGCAGATGCATTTTGACATCTGACTGGTTAAAGAAAACCTGATCACGGAGTTCCTGATTATCACGCAATTCGGCATGATCTGCTGACAACAGCGTCTGTAACTCTGCTCGTACTTTAGACCAGTTGGCTTTACCCGACTCAATAAAAGCATTCAAGGTTGGCTGGTTAAAAAATTGCTGGCCTTGTTCCAGCTTTAAATAACCCTTTGCTTCCAATGCTGCCAGGTCAACCACCCATTCTCCAAGTGCAACTCCGGCACGTGGTTGAGCATTCTGCTTATCACTGAAAATACCATAAGGCAGGTTTTCTAAAGGGAAATCTGAATCAGGAGCGATGTCGACAAATGACTTTAAACGCGTCGTCATAAATATGGATCCTTTCCGTGGAAAATTTAAGTTCTATACAGAATCATACTTATATTTTTAAATTACGCAATAAATAATTTGATTATGAATAATGTAAATTTGTTAAAATGCCGCTATGATCTGAATCTGGAATCAGATTTGGCTGAGCAAGATTTTTGATTTCAGTAGTACAATGGCTTGATAGAACCATGAAAATTAATGCGTATATGCAGGATGAAACGATGAACGTTGAGGAAGAAAAATTACAGGGAGGGGTGCAGTCTCTAGAAGTAGGATTAACTGTGCTCGATGCATTGACTGAACATAATGCACCGATGATGTTAAAAGAGCTGTCAGAAGTCCTGTCCATGCATCCTGCAAAAGTGCATCGCTATGTGGTGAGTCTGATACGTAAAGGTTATGCCCAGCAGCTCAGTGATGGACGTTATAGTCTGGGTGAGCGTGCTCACGCATTTGGCGTCAATGCTTTAAAACGTACCGATATGCTGGAATTAACCCAAAAATATATTATGCAGATTCAGCAGCATTTAAATTGCAGTATTCATGTCAGTAAATGGTTTGCCGATGGTGCCGTCGTGGTTCAGTCACTTGAATCTAACCACGTATTTAATATCATTACCCGGGTCGGCTCACGTATGCCTTTACTAAAGTCGGCAACTGGTCGTTTACATGCCTGCCTTCAGCCAGAACACATCATCAAGCCTTTGCTGGAAAAAGAGTGGGCGAGTAGCGCTAAAGCAGATCAATATCCTGCGAACTGGAAAGAATTCTCGCAACTTAAAGAGAAAATTCTACAGCAGGGCTATGCCTCAGTCACTGGCGATATGATGGCAGGCATCCATGCCGTGGCAATTCCAGTGTTTAGCTTTAGTCGCCAGCTCGATCATGTAATTACTTGTATTGGTACCGAAGACCAGTTGCCAGCAGACCAGATGCAAGAAGCTATTGATTATCTGCTTGGAATCCAAAAACAGATTGATGGCTTGTTTAATCCAGAGGTTACTGTCTAAAACTTTCATTTATTGCAGATAAGTTTTCTAAACCTGAACTTATTTCACAGATCCAGATCTGATTCAGGGATTGGATCTTTTTTATCAAGATTTTGATCGCTAAATAGGATTAAAAATGATTTTATTTTTGCAACACAAAACCAAGATGATCACTCGCTTTTAATTTAAAAAAAGAATAAAGCAAGATCCATAAAAAAGCCTTCCAATATTAGAATTAGAAGGCTTCTAACAACTTAATTATTTCTAAGCAATCAACGGTTCAGCTTCACTTTGCATTTTAATCACAGCAGCCATCGACTCGGCAACATAATCAATATTGCTGAGGTTCAGGCCTGCTGTACACATCCGGCCACTACGAACCAGATAAATACCATAATGCTGTTTTAACAGATCCACTTGCTCAGCAGTTAAACCAGTATAGCTAAACATACCTTGCTGTTGAGTCAGGTAGCTGAAATCAAGTTCTGGCAATGCCTGAGACAATTTTTCTTTGAGTAAGCCACGCATGCGTAAAATACGCTGGCGCATTTCTTCAACTTCAACCTGCCATTGCTGAAACAGTTCAGGAGTATTTAACACCTGACTGACCAATAGCGCACCATTGGCCGCTGGACTTGAATAAATCCGGCGAACTGTGGCTTTTAACTGGCCTAAAACATTTTGTGCGCTTGTGGAATCATCGCAAACAAAACTTAAGCTACCAATCCGTTCTCCATATAAAGAGAAGATTTTGGAAAATGAATGGCTGACGATGAAATTCATACCGGCTTGATCAAGTGCACGAATGGCATAGGCATCTTGTTCCAGACCCTGACCGAAACCTTGATACGCCATATCTAGGAACGGAATTAAGGATTGAGATTTTAATACTTCAATGACCTGATCCCATTCATGTGGCTGTAAATCTGCACCAGTCGGGTTATGACAGCATGGGTGCATTAACACAATACTGTGAGCGGGCAGTTGTTTTAAGCAATCCAGCATCGCCGGGACATTAACGGCATTGGTTTCAGCATCATAATAAGGATAGAAATGGGTTTGAATACCCGCACCGTTAAAGATCGCAATATGGTTTTCCCAAGTCGGCTGGCTCACCCATATTTCAGATTCTGGAAAATATTTCTTTAAAAAGTCAGCGCCGACTTTTAGTGCACCTGAGCCACCCAAAGTCTGAATCGTGACCACACGACCTTGCTCGCGGGCAGGGCTGGAGGTTCCAAAAATTAATTCCTGTGCAGCCTGGTTAAAGCTGTTCAGACCATCCATCGGCAAATAAACACGGACTTTATGATAGTCAGGGGTCAGGTAAGTATAGGCTTTTTGCACTGAGTCTAGTTGCGGCACAATATTGTCTTCGTTGTAATATAGGCCGATGCTTAAGTTGACTTTGTTACTACGCTGATCTTTGTTGAATTCTTCCATTAAAGAGAGAATCGGATCGCCGGCATAAGTATCAATATGTTGAAACATGAATCTATCCTAATCTAATCAATATGCGATTACGCTTCTGGTAAGGTGCTAATTTTGCTGTTATCTAAAATAGCAGTCTGAGACTCCTGTTTGCGCTTAAAGAAGTAGGCAACCGAGAGAATACCAATCCAGACCGGAATCATGATGACAGCCACACGCATGTCCGGGGTGCTGCTCATAATTAGCAGAATACCGCCCATAAATGCGATACATAAATAGTTGGTGAATGGATAAGCCACACTTGGAAAATCGGTTTTGGTCTGCATGCGGTTCATAGATGTCTTGAATTTCAAATGAGTATAGGAAATAACAAGCCAGTTAATCACGATGGCAGCAACCACCAGCATCATCAACATGCTAAAGGCTTTTTCCGGCACCAGATAATTTAATAAAACGCACATCAAGGTGAAAAACGCTGAAACCATCACTGCATTCACAGGGATGCCACGCTGATTAATCTTGCTTAAGAACTTCGGTGCATTACCTTGTTGGGCTAAGCCTAACAGCATACGGCTGGTACAGTAGTTAGTACTGTTATATACCGAAACCGCTGCGGTTAACACCACGAAATTCAAAACACCAGCAACTGTTTGACTGCCGAGAGAATCAAAAATCATCACAAATGGGCTACCACCTTGTGCCATCATGTTCCAAGGGTAAAGCGATAAAATCACCACCAGGCTTAGGATATAAAATAACAGAACACGGTAAACAATCTGGTTCACTGCTTTAGGCAAGGTTTTTTTCGGGTTATCTGTTTCTGCCGCTGCAATGCCGACCAGTTCAATACCGCCAAAAGCAAACATGATCATGGCCATCGCCATAATCAGACCCATAATCCCATTGGGGAAGAAGCCACCTAATTGCCACAAATTTTCCAGACTGGATTGGCTATGACCACTGCCACTGGCCAGTAAATAACTGCCGAAAGCAATCATGGCAATAATGGCACCGACTTTAATGATCGCTAGCCAGAATTCCATTTCTCCGAATAATTTTACGTGAAGTAAGTTGATTACATTAATGAAAATAAAGAAGCCGAGGGCAGAGACCCAGGTCGGAATTTCTGGCCACCAGTAATGGATATAAAGACCGACGGCACTTAATTCGGCCATACAGACCAGAATATTCAGTACCCAGTAATTCCAGCCCGACATAAATCCGGCAAATTTGCCCCAGTATTTATAAGCGAAATGACTAAAAGAACCGCTCACAGGTTCATGTACAATCATTTCACCCAGCTGGCGCATCATTAAGAAGGCAATCAAGCCTGCAATGGCATAACCTAAAATAACAGAAGGCCCAGCAAGCTTGATCGTTTGTGAAATTCCAAGAAACAGTCCGGTACCAATTGAACCACCGAGTGCGATGAGCTGAATATGCCGGTTACTTAAACCTTTTTTCAGGTTTCCTTGTTCAATATGCTGCATTTTTATTCATCATCCATGTGAGATTAAGTGCTGAACTATGATGTGCTTTATTATTTTTATGCCGTCATCGATGCAGAATCTTAAGTGTTATACGAGCGTATACGTTGAAACAGAGGCAACCATACCGATGCATATGAGACTACATAGACACCGGTATGGTTTTAAAAAGGTCAGGCTTTAGAAATGTCTAAAACACCACGTTTGATCTGATCACGTTCGATTGATTCAAATAAGGCCTTAAAGTTACCTTCACCGAAACCATCATCGTCTTTGCGCTGGATAAATTCAAAGAACACCGGGCCAATCATATTTTCAGAGAAAATCTGTAACAGCAGGCGTTTGTTACCATCTTTGGTATTGCCATCGAGCAGAATGCCGCGTTTTTGCAGCTCATCCGCAGGCTCACCATGGTTCGGCAAGCGCTCATCCAGCATTTCATAATAAGTGCTTGGCGGTGGCGTCATGAACTTGGTGCCTAAAGCTTTCAGCTTGTCCCAGGTCTCAAGCAGGTCATCACAGATAAAGGCAATGTGCTGAATACCTTCACCATTGAATTCATTCAGGAATTCAGCGATCTGGCCATTACCTTTGTCAGAATCTTCATTTAGTGGAATACGGATCTTACCATCTGGTGCTGTTAGTGCCTTAGAAGTCAGGCCAGTGTATTCACCTTTGATGTCGAAGTAGCGGATTTCCTGGAAGTTGAAAATCTTTTCATAGAAATCTGCCCAGTACTGCATACGACCTTTATAAACGTTATGCGT
Source organism: Acinetobacter sp. SM1B (assembly GCF_003289665.1). Taxonomy (NCBI): domain Bacteria; kingdom Pseudomonadati; phylum Pseudomonadota; class Gammaproteobacteria; order Moraxellales; family Moraxellaceae; genus Acinetobacter; species Acinetobacter sp. SM1B. The sequence goes on along the minus strand of NZ_QMBM01000001.1, from coordinate 1,888,361 downwards.
TAAATGATCGATTTCATTCAGGCCTGTGCCGACTGGACGCGATGGAACATTATCGAAGAAGATAAAATCATTTTGGTAAATGTCACAATCGACCAGGAAGATTGGAGAGCCACCGATTCCTTTAATTGCAGGGATGTTAAGTTCCATTGGACCAATTTTGCTGTAAATTGGTTCTGCACCGATTTCAATCGCCTTTTGAAAAGCTTTCGCAGCATTCTTGGTACGGAAGCCCATTGCACAAGCAGAAGGACCGTGCTCTTTATAGAAAAATGCTGCATATGATTCAGGCTGATAATTCAGAATGATATTAATATTGCCTTGGCGCCATAAATAGACATTTTTCGATTTATGCTTCGCCACTTTAGTGAATCCGATGGCTTGGAAAACTGGATCCAGCTGACCATCTTCAGATACAAATTCAATAAATTCGAATCCACACAGTTCTAATGGATTGGCTAATTCATTCATACAACATCCTCATTTTTTAGAAGCAATCCTATTGCTCATCTTTTACTGTCTTGTTCAGGGCTCACGGATGTATCACTGCCATTTTATATTGAGTAGACAAATCCGTTTGCCTGACTTCTTTGACTTGCTGAACTGCATCGATTCCTGATGCACACAAGAAAAAGAAGGAATTTACCTCATCATACTGGATATAAGATATTATTCAATACGTAATTTAATTACGTAATAAATAATAAAGTAAAATAATGGGGTAATTTATAACATAAATTAATGTTATTCATAAAAAATATTTTTTGGATAATTCCAGGAAATTAATGCACAGTAAATGTAGCTTTTTGTAAGGCTAAGTCGTCTTAAACGAGCTATTTTGCAAGGCTTGCTGAGCTCAGGTTTTTAGGAAAAGAACCTGAAAAATTGAAATATGCAGAACTTGGTTTTAAATTGATTTTCCACAAAGAAAGAAAAGGCCCCTTAAATGGTTAAAGGTCTTACTGCTTGAAAGGAATTTAATCTGTCAGTTTTTCCACTTTTATACTTTCACGATAGATACTGGCAGCCTTTATACAGTAGGAAAACACCAATTACCTCGGCCACCGCATTGTCATAGAAATGGAGTTTCCGACCATTAAGGTATTTTCAAAGTAGCGGTCTGTAATCAGCGCAAATGAAAAAGCAAGGCATATGGTCGACTTGGACCTCGACAGATCAAGAAGTGCCTGTTATTACAATTCGAAGAATAAAAACACAATAAAGAAACTGGCCTTTTGCCAGCTTAGGTCGAATATAGAACGCACAAATAAATTTGTTTAGCCACTCAAAAGCGTAAAGCAGGGCTAAACAAATGCGTCATCTCTTAATCTCTACGCAGAGGTGAGATCATGAATATTGCAAAAAATACCATCTGCCTTTGGTACGATCACGATGCTGAAGAGGCTGCACGGTTTTATGCGCAAACCTTTCCAGACTCATCAGTAGGGGCAATAGTCCTTGCCCCTGGAGATTATCCGTCAGGAAAAAAGGGAGATGTCATTACAGTCAATTTTACGGTATTGGGTATTCCATGTATTGGTTTAAATGGTGGGCCAGAATTTAAGCATAATGAAGCTTTTTCCTTTCAAGTGGCCACACAAGATCAGGAAGAAACGGACCGATACTGGAATGCGATTGTGAACAATAGTGGGCAAGAAAGTGAATGCGGCTGGTGTAAGGATAAATGGGGAATTTCCTGGCAGATTATCCCCATGGCTTTACTTGAAGCATCTTACAGTCCAGATCCAGCAGTAGCAAAAAGGGCATTTGATGCCATGCTTAAAATGAAGAAAATTGATGTAGCAATAATTCAGGCAGCGATTCGTGGTTAAGTCATGTGGACTGATACAGCTTGTATATCTGATGTTTCCGATGAAATGAGTCACTTTATGAATAGACATAGATTGAGCTAAATTTTAAAAATCTCGCGCTTTTTATTTGTACCGACTCAGATTTAAACTTTAATGAATTGTCAGCTTGAGTTAAACAATACTTTTATAAAAAAGCCCTTGGATTTTTAGAGCCAAGGGCTCTAAATTTTCTGCCATAAGCTTGGTTTTACTGGCTTTTGGGAGCTTGGTAGTGAGTAAGTTGCAAATTCATTATTAATCTTTATCAAGACAGAAATTGAGAATTTTATTTATAAGTTTTATATATAAATAATAAGGATTAAAGCAGCTTAAATCATAAAATCTTGCAGCATAAAATTGTAATTGATTGAAAAGCTCAGCTTATAAATTAGCGTCATTCCCTCGAATTTTGATAGAAAAGGCTAAACCATTTTTTAAAAAACCGCGTATTATTTCTGCATTCCTTTTTAACATTGATGTTGAGACTATGATTCGCAATGACTGGACGCGTGACGAGATTCAGGCACTTTATGATCAACCACTGATGGATCTGCTATTTCAGGCACAGCAAATTCATCGTGAGCATTTTGATGCCAATACCGTACAGGTCAGCACCTTGCTCTCTATTAAAACCGGTCGTTGTCCGGAAGACTGTAAATACTGCTCCCAGTCTGCCCATTACGATACAGATCTGGAAATTGAAAAAAGAGTAGAGGTACAAAAAGCGATTGCTGAAGCAAAACAGGCGAAAGAATCAGGATCGACCCGTTTCTGTATGGGCGCAGCATGGCGGAATCCGCATGAGCGCGATATGCCTTATGTGCTGGAATTGATCCAGGAAGTAAAAAAGCTGGGTATGGAAACCTGCATGACCTTAGGTATGTTGAATGCCTCTCAGGCAGAACGTTTAAAAGATGCTGGACTGGATTATTACAATCATAACCTCGACACTTCGCGTGAATATTACGCGAATGTCATTAGCACCCGAACTTTTGACGATCGCTTAAATACTTTAGACCATGTCCGTTCAGCTGGAATTAATGTATGTAGTGGCGGGATTGTCGGGTTAGGTGAAGGTAAACAGGACCGTGTGGGATTATTGTTTGAACTGGCGACCATGCCAATTCACCCAGAATCGGTGCCAATTAATATGCTGGTGCCAATCGAAGGAACACCGCTCGCTGATGTAGAAAAACTGGATGTGATTGACTGGATCCGGACGATTGCCGTAGCTCGTATCATCATGCCAAAAAGCTATATCCGTTTGTCTGCAGGCCGTGAATCTCTATCTGATTCCGATCAGGCCCTGGCATTCATGGCAGGTGCTAACTCACTGTTCTCAGGTGATAAATTACTGACTGCACCGAATAGTGGTGAAGGCAAGGACAAAGCCCTGTTTGCCAAACTGGGGCTAAAAGCGGAAGCACCGAAGAAAACCGGCCGCGAGCTTGCTATGGATGCCATGCAGCCTGCTTAAATTTTGCAGCTGTATATCAGGGATCATTCCGGAAGAGATTGATCCCTTTTTTATTGAATAGATGATAAAAAATAGGGAACAGGATTGATGAAAATTCTGCTCATCAGCGGCTGGGGACTGGGGACTCAGGTACTGAATGAATTTGTACAGCAGCTAGAACAGCAGTTAACACCACAGCATCAGATCGAAGTCTGGGATATCTTTGACCCGAATAATGCAGCAGTACTGGCAGAAAAGGTACAGGCTGCAGCTGATAAAGATGTACTGATTGGCTGGTCACTTGGCGGGCAGTTAGCATTGTTATTGGCTAATGCAATCTATCAGCAGATACAAGTCGCCAAGCCCGTAATTGCCTGTATGTCAAACCCTTGCTTTGTGGCGCAAGAAAACTGGCCTCATGCTATGCCCAAAGTGCAGTATGAGCAATTTAAACATGCGGTGATGTTACAACCTCAACAGGCTCTAAAACGCTTCTGTGCACTGGTCACTTTGGGTTCAGTAGCACCACGAGAACGGGCAAAACATTTACAAGAGCAGTTGGTAAATATTGATTTATCCTATCAGCAGGCTTATCTCTATCTTTTAGAACAATTAAATTTGGTAGATATCTTAAAAAGCTATCCTGGCAAGATGCTATTTATAAATTCTGAGAACGATATGTTAGTTCCCTGCAAAATTATACAAAATATTGCACATTTCAATGCAGATCATCTGAACTTGGTAAAAATTTCAGCTGCGCACGATGCTATCCTGTTCGATACCAGTTTGGTCATTGAGCCAATCTTGCAATTTTTACAAAAACTTCGTTAATCAGAAAAATGCTAAAGGTCAGCTAGATGTTCATTTCAGAATTAAACCGTTAAGATCAGGACAGCGCTATTGTTTAGGTTATTTTCCGTGCACGATTCTTTTGATCAGCAGCATATCTGGCATCCATATACTTCCATGACTCATCCTTTGCCCTGTTACAAGGTGAGGGCGGCACATGGTGCTGTAATTGAACTGGAAGATGGCACACAGCTGATCGACGGGATGTCGTCCTGGTGGTGCACGATCCATGGTTATAACCATCCAGAGCTGAATCAGGCGGTGCAGACCCAGTTGCAATCCATGTCACATGTCATGTTTGGTGGCCTGACCCATCAGCCGGCGATTGATCTGGCCAAACTGCTGATCGAAATTACCCCAGAGCCACTGGATCGGATTTTCTATGCCGACTCTGGTTCGGTCGCTGTGGAAGTAGCATTGAAAATGGCGGTGCAATACTGGCATGCGCGTGGTCAGGTGCAGAAAAGCAATTTTGTGACTACTCGCTCCGGTTATCATGGCGATACCTGGAATGCCATGTCGGTCTGTGATCCGGTCACGGGCATGCACCAGATTTTTGGTTCCAGTCTGCCAAACCGTTATTTTGTCCCGGCACCACAAAGCCGTTTTGATGGTGAATGGCAAGTTGATGATATCCAGCCACTGGAACAATTATTAGCAGAAAAGCATGAACAGATTGCAGCCATGATTATTGAGCCGATCGTGCAGGGAGCAGGTGGTATGCGCCTGTATCATCCAGAATACCTGCGCCAGGTACGTCAGCTGTGTGATCGTTACAATATTCTGTTAATTCTGGATGAAATCGCGACTGGTTTTGGTCGGAGCGGCAAACTGTTTGCCTGTGAACATGCGGGTGTTAGCCCGGATATCATGTGTCTGGGCAAGGCGCTGACTGGCGGTTATATGACCTTGTCAGCCACACTGACGACTGCGCATGTCGCAGAAACCATTTCCAGTGGTGAAGCAGGCGTATTTATGCATGGCCCGACCTTTATGGCGAATCCACTGGCCTGTGCAGTGGCACTCAAAAGCACCCAGCTTTTATTGTCACAGGACTGGCAGGCAAGAGTGCAACAGATTGAACAAGTATTAAAAGACCATTTACAGCCATTAAATGTCTTGCCACAGGTTGCTGATATCCGCGTACTTGGCGCGATTGGAGTCGTGGAACTACAGCAACCTGTTGATCTGGCTAGCTTCCAGGCAGAATGTGTACGCCGTGGTGTATGGATTCGTCCCTTTGGTCGGTTGGTCTATGTGATGCCACCATTTGTGATTTCTGCTGAACAACTTAAAATTCTACTGACGCATATGTGCGAGATGATTCAGGCAATGGGAGCAACAGCATGAAGCATCTGGAATATTTTCAGCAGCAACTGGATGATTTGAAACAGCAGGGCCAGTATCGCCAGTTTAAACAGGGGATTTCCAGCCAGCCTTATCTTCAGTTGAATGGGATTGAGATGCTGAATCTGGCATCCAATGACTATCTCGGTCTGGCGGCCAATCTGCAGCTACGGGAAGAATTTTTTGATCTGACACCGCTTGCTGAACGACAGATGAGTGCCAGTTCTTCGCGCCTGCTGACTGGAAATTTCCCGGCTTATGAACAGCTGGAGACCAGCATGGCGCAGGTTTTTGGTCGTTCGGTGCTGTTGTTTAATAGCGGCTATCATATGAATATCGGGATTCTGCCAGCATTGGCGGATAGCAAGACCATTATTATTGCCGACAAGCTGGTACATGCCAGCATCATTGATGGTATCCGTTTATCCAATGCCAGCTATGTACGCTACCGGCATAATGATCTGGAACATCTACAACAGCTTTTAGTAAAGTATCAGGCAGATGATAATATTCAGCGCATCATTGTCGTCACTGAATCCATTTTTAGTATGGATGGTGATGAAACGGATCTCGGTGCATTGGTAGCACTCAAACAGCAATTTGATAAGGTTATGCTGTATGTGGATGAAGCCCATGCCATTGGTGTGCGTGGTGAACACGGGCTGGGTTGTGCTGAGGAGTATCAGGTCATAGACCAGATTGACCTGCTGGTCGGGACTTTTGGCAAGGCGCTGGCTTCAGTCGGTGGCTATCTGGTCTGTCATCCGCTCATTCGTGAATATCTGATCAACAGCATGCGTCCGCTAATTTTTAGTACTGCGCAGCCCCCAATCTGTATGGCCTGGACGCATTTTATTTTCCAGAAAATGCAAGCAATGAGGGAAGAGCGCCAACAGCTTGGCAGTCTGGCCAGGTGCTGTCATCAAAGTATTCAGGCCTTGGGTTATGCTTGTCCATCCAGCTCTCAAATTGTACCGGTAATTATTGGCGATGCAGCCAAAACCGTCGCTGCAGCAGAATATGTACAGCAAAAGGGTTTTTATGTCCTGCCAGTACGTCCACCGACTGTACCTAAAAACACTTCCAGATTGCGAATCTGTTTACATCAGCAGGTCAGTCCGGTACAGCTGCAACAGTTGCTGGATGCTCTGCAGGAGTTGCCACGATGAAAACTGATCAGGTCGCGCAGCGCTTTGCTCAGGCACAGTCCAGCTATGAACAGCATGCTATTGCCCAGCGTCGGGTAGCAATGGAACTGGTCCAGTATATGCAAGCGCATATTGCGGTAAATTTACAGCGTATTCTGGAAATTGGCTGTGGTTCAGGCCTGTTTACCCGCCAGTTAATGCAGCATTACAGTTTCGACCAGTTGTTTTTAAATGACCTTTATCCAGAAGTTAAACAGCATTTTGAGGAAGATGGCCGGATTTACTGGGGAATTGGCAATATCGAAACTTTGCCACTGCCACAATCGCTGGATCTGGTGGTGTCCTGTTCTGCCTTGCAATGGGTGCAGCATCTGGACACTTTATTTGTGAAAATTCATCAGGCTTTAAATCCGTCCGGCTGGTTCTGCTTTGCCAGCTATGCGCAGGACAATTTAACAGAAATTAAGGCATTGACTGGACAGGGGCTGAAATATCGCTCACTTCCACAAATGGTTGAACTGCTGGAATCTTGTGGTTATGAGGTCCTGATGCAGGAGGAGCAGCGCCTGATTCTGGAATTTGAACATCCTCGCGAGGTACTGAAACATATCAAGGCCACCGGCGTACAGGCGACGGCAGATAGTTTTCGCTGGAGCAAATCTTCTTTGCGGCTTTTTTATGAGCAATATCAACAATTCCAGCTACCAGATAGCCAGAAGTATCCTTTGACCTATCACCCGATTTATCTCATTGCACGGAAGCGCTCATGAACGCAAACATCTATTTTATCAGCGGTATAGATACTGGTATTGGCAAGACCTATGCTACCGGTTTTCTGGCCAAAATCTGGAATGCGCAGGGCATCCGTACTATTACCCAGAAGTTGATCCAGACTGGCAACACTGATTTGTCTGAAGATATCGAACAGCATCGCAAGATCATGGGCTGCGGCTTGCTCCCAGAAGATCAGCAAAAGCTGACTATGCCGGAAATTTATAGCTATCCGGCATCGCCCCATCTAGCAGCACGTTTGGACCAGCGTCCAGTAGACTTTCAAAAAATTGAACAGGCCACACAGCAACTGGCCGCACAGTTTGACCGTGTTCTGCTGGAAGGAGCAGGTGGTCTGATGGTGCCACTGACAGAAGACCTGCTCACCGTAGACTATATTGCCGCACAGCAGCTTCCTGTCATTCTGGTAACCTCAGGTCGTCTTGGCAGTATCAATCACACTCTGCTCAGTCTGGAACTGCTCAAACAGCGTAAGATTGAGCTGTATGCGCTGGCATTTAACCATGCCGATGATGCCCAGGATGAAGTCATTGCACAGGATACTATTCAGTATCTGCAGCAATGTTTGCAAAAGGATTTTCCAAATGCACAGTGGCTAGATATTCCGGTATTTCAGGAAATCTGAAGTTCTGTTTTAGCCTGGTAGTATGGCGCTATGCAATAAAGAAAATTCATCCGGAACAGTTTCTGTTGACCGGACTTGGGCTGTCGAGAATGTGAAATTTATAGCGTACTGCAACAAAGGCCTGCCTGATCCGGACAGGGTGGTCATTCAGCTAAACTTTTTTCTGCCAGAAAATATTTTAAGTTGAAGCGTAGCTCTCTGTCTGATCCTGCTACTGTAACAAGATGAAATTCTCAATTTAGATATTATTTTTGTGGCTCGGCGCATTCCTGTTCAAAGTATGCGGTTGTGCTTTTCCTGAGATGAATAAGCTCTGGAACATGAAAATTAATTTCTTATATTCAAAAATCTATAAAAATTAAGAATGAAAATAAGGCTTTCATAATAAATATATATATTATAAGGTTGTAATATTAAAGTTGAGTATAATGCTTGGATTTTGATCTAAGCTAAGCCTCAATATTTCTTTACTTCGGTCAATTCGAGAGAATGTTTTGCTGAAACGTAGTGGATTACTGTTGGCATGTGCAACGCTGCTATTACAGTTTGCCGTATATTTACAGCCGCTATTACCGGAGCAATACCATATTGCCCCGGTCTGTCTCTCTATTACACATAATCTTCTCTCACCGAAGCAGCATCAGCATGTACACGCAAGCTATCATGCGTTGATTGACCATCTGGGGGCCGAATCTGGCCATCATCATGACCATAATGAACATAACCATCAATGCCAGTACTGTACCGTATATGGTGACATTGTTCTGCCGTTTAATTTTGGTATTGATGAGGTCATTGACCGGATTCAGGTAAAGCTGAGTTTCTATAAATCCGCTTACCGACATGTCTATTTTTCCCTGCAACGGCTGTATTTGCTACCGCAAGGCAGGGCACCTCCTGTCACGCTTTAATACGCCAAGTCCGGTAAGGCATGACCTTGCCGCTATCTAAAACGTTTTAAAGAGTGAAATAACATGAATATCACAAATTTCGCATGGCTGACCCATGGCGGAGCGAAGCCGCTCAGCTTGGAAAAAGGGCAGAATGCAGATATTAAAGTCCTACAGATTTGCAACATTGTGAAAATCGTATACGGCCTAAACTACAAAATAATGAAGCCATTTCAGCTGTTTAAGCTGAAGTTCTCTCACCAACAACTTCTACAATAAGGTGATGACATGGATTTAGGTTTAACTGCGCTGGAACTGGCACGTATTCAATTTGCCTTTACTGTCTCCTTTCATATTATTTTCCCTGCGATTTCCATCGGTTTGGCCAGCTTTCTGGCCGTCCTGGAATGGCGCTGGCTGAAAACCCAGGATCCGGTTTACCGGGATCTGTTTAAATTCTGGATCAAAATCTTTGCATTGGCCTTCGGTATGGGGGTGGTCTCTGGTGTGGTCATGAGTTATCAGTTCGGCACCAACTGGAGTGAATTTTCCAGGGTGGCTGGAAGTGTCACTGGACCGCTACTGGCTTATGAAGTCTTAACGGCTTTTTTCCTGGAAGCCGGTTTCCTCGGTATCATGCTCTTTGGCTGGGATCGGGTCGGTCCGAAAACCCATTTTTTTGCTACGGTAATGGTTGCCCTCGGCACTTGTATTTCCATGTTCTGGATTCTGTCCTCTAATAGCTGGATGCAGACCCCGCAGGGTTTTATTATTGAAAATGGCATCATCATGCCGCAGGACTGGTTTGCTATCGTGTTTAACCCGTCTTTTCCGTATCGTCTATTGCATATGGGGATTGCTGCCTTTCTGGTTTCGGCACTGCTGGTAGCGGCTACAGCTGCTTGGCATCTACTTAAAGGTCGCCGTGATGCACTGGTCAAAAAGTCTTTTTCCATGGCGATGTGGATGATTCTGGTGCTGGCACCCCTACAGGTAATTGTAGGAGATTTTCATGGTTTAAATACCCGTGAATATCAGCCAGCCAAGATTGCTGCGATTGAAGGACACTGGGAAACTAACCGTGGTGAAGGCATGCCACTTTATCTGTTTGGTATTCCAGATATGGAAGCCGAAGAAACCAAATATGCTATCGGCATACCAAACTTGGGCAGCCTGATTCTGACCCATAGTATGGACGGTGAAGTGCAGGGTCTAAAAGATTTTGCGCCTGAAGACCGCCCAAACTCGCTGGTAGTGTTCTGGAGCTTCCGCATCATGGTCGGTCTGGGCATGCTGATGCTTTTGATGGCGCTGGCGGGTCTGATCTTGCGTAAAACGGGTCGTTTCTATGAAGCCCGCTGGTTGCACCGATTCGCCTTTTTCATGGGACCTTCCGGATTTATTGCTTTACTGGCAGGCTGGTTTACTACGGAAGTGGGCCGTCAGCCATGGGTGGTCTATGGGGTTATGCGCACTCGTGATGCACTCTCACCTGTATCAGCTGAACAGGTAGGACTTACTCTGATTATCTTTGTAGTGGTCTATTGTGTCGTATTTGGTGTCGGGATTTATTACATGCTGAAAATGATGCATAAGGGACCAGAATTTATCCATGCCCGTCCGCATACTGAGGGTGAAGTCATCCGTGCCTCTAAACGTCCAATGAGTACCTTTGAGCAAAATGAAGAGGATGACCGTGCTCAACGTGATCAGGAGAATAACAAATGATTGACCTGTCATTGATCTGGATTGCGATCATCGCGCTCGGTGTACTGATGTATGTGGTACTGGATGGCTTTGACCTGGGTATAGGCATTCTTTTTCCCTTCTTTAAGGATCAGCATGAACGCGATGTGATGATGAATACCGTGGCACCGGTTTGGGATGGTAATGAAACCTGGATGGTACTCGGTGGAGCAGGTCTGTTTGCAGCCTTTCCACTGGTCTATTCAACCGTGCTGTCCGCGCTATATATGCCGATTATCCTGATGGTTATCTCACTGATTTTCCGAGGAGTTGCTTTTGAATTTCGCTTTAAGGCACATCGTGGCAGGCACTGGTGGGACATCGCTTTTATTGGCGGTTCGCTTCTGACCTCTTTCTTGCAAGGCGTAATTCTTGGTGCTTATATCCAGGGCATTAAAACTACGAATGGCATTTATAGTGGTGGTGGACTGGACTGGTTGACCCCATTTTCGCTGTTTACCGGAGTAGGTGTAGTAATCCTGTATGCAACCCTAGGTTGTGGCTGGCTGATCTTTAAAACCGACCACGAGTTACAGGACAAGATGTTCCAGCTGATGCCAAAACTTATCATTGTGTTATTACTGGTCTTTGGAGCAGTTAGTCTGTATACGCCATTGGCACATCAACAGATTGCCGAGCGCTGGTTTAGTCAACCACAGATTTTCTATTTTAGTCCGGTGCCGATACTGGTTGTATTATTTACATTTATGGCGCTGCGTGCCTGTAAACGCCGTCAGGAATTTGCACCGTTCATCTATACCTTGGCGCTGGTGATCCTGGCTTACACCGGTTTTCTCATTAGCCTTTGGCCTTATATCATTCCGCCAAGTGTTACCCTTTGGGAAGCCGCCGCACCGCAAAGCAGTCAGCTGTTTTCCTTGATTGGTGCATTGATCCTCATCCCAATTATCCTGTTTTATACCGGTCTGTCTTATTGGGTGTTCCGGGATAAGGTACGGGTAGGTGATGATGGCTATCATTAGGCTTGTGGAGGAAACAGGATGAAACTGAATCGGGCAGGTTGGTTTATTGTGTTATGGCTTGCAGGCTTTGTCACAATGGCTCTCATTGCAGGCTTTTTCCGCTTCCTGCTAAAGCTGGCATATTGATTGTGTAGTAGGTCTCAAGATTCTACATTTTTCTTAAGACAATAAAAAAACCTCCCGATGTGATGGGAGGTTTTTTTATCTGTTTTCAGCTTTAGGATTAAAATAATAATACTGTCAGGCAGGTGTTGATCTGTATTCAGGAGAAGAAGTAAAACATACAACAACCCAGACCAAACTTTGAATCAGCAGAATTACAATTCTCTCCAGATTGTATTTTCATCTTTTAGTGCAACAGTAAAGTTAAACTGGTTGTCTGTAGTGACCAATAGACTGGTTGGTGTTTGCATAACTACTTTCAGCACTGTACCTTCTTCATAAATAATTGGCGTGCAGTTTTCTTTTTCCAAGGTGATTGGCTTCAGTAGTTCAATTACAGAGCTTTCCATGAGTTAACTTCCCGCGGTTATTATGTTTACTATTCATTCAAGGATAGCATAATTTTTCTTTGTTATTTAATAGTTTTTGCAAAATGAAAAATTGGAATGATCTCTTTCAATAGTGCATATCGCTGTAGTGTAGGATGGAAAATAACCATATATCGTATCTATTCTGTACAGGCTTGTTAACTGATGTTAAAACCAACAAAAGATGGATCACAGGATGCGTCACATAAGTATTCAGTTCACTACACACATAATGATTCATGCTTACAAATAGATTGATAAAAATAAGCAGTTTTCAGGCAGATATTTTTTTGATCAGGTTGAAAAACCTGTTATGAACTGCTTTACACTGCTGCAGATTTCATCATGATTGATTGACCTGAGGTCTACTAAAAATAAGGAGCATGCAAAGGACATGTTTAAGTCTTTCTTTCCAAAACCCGTCTGGTTTTTTCTCAGCGTGGTGGTGTGGTTCTTTATCAACCTCGCGATCTGGCATAGTGGAGGTTCAAGCTGGGGCAGTTATGTGGGTTTTAGCGAAGGCTACCATGAAGCGACGATGGCGATTGATATCAGCCGTTTCTGGTCACAGAAATTCCTGTGGTTCTATCTCTGGTTCCTGACTGCAACTGCGCTTTTTGCAGGATTCTGGTATGTGGTAGCGCGTCATCCCTGGCAGCGCTGGTCGGTGTGGGGTTCGGCCTTTATCCTGTTCAATATCTGGTTTGGGGTTCAGGTCAATGTTGTGCTGAATGAATGGTACAGTCCGTTCTATGACCAGATACAGAAGATGCTGACCAGTGGTGGTGGGGACGTAACTTTGCTCTATCAGGGCGCATTGGTCTTTATCTATATCGCGATGATTTATGTCACCCTGGCAGTATTTAACATGTTCTTTGTCAGTCATTATGTGTTCCGTTGGCGGACAGCAATGAATGATTACTATACGGCTTACTGGGAAAAGCTGCGGCATATTGAGGGGGCTTCACAGCGTATTCAGGAAGATACCATGCGCTTTGCTCGCAGTACTGAAGAACTCGGCGTTTCCTTTATTGAATCGTTTATGTTGCTGATGGCTTTTTTGCCAGTTCTGTATAAGCTTTCAAGTCACGTCAAGACCTTACCCATTGTGGGTGAGATTAGTCACGCGCTGGTCTGGGCATCCTTGGGCTGGGCGGTCTTTGGTACAGTGGTATTAATGGTCGTTGGTATGAAACTGCCAGGACTGGAGTTTAATAACCAGAAAGTCGAAGCGGCTTACCGTAAAGAACTGGTATATGGGGAAGATCATGCCGAACGTGCCCAGCCACTGACACTAAAAGAGCTGTTTAGCCGGGTGCGCTGGAATTATTTCCGCCTGTATTTCCACTATGCCTATTTCAATATGGTACGGATCTGGTATTTGCAGCTCGACAATATCTATGGCCTGTTTGTGCTATTTCCGAGTATTGCAGCGGGAGTAATTACTTTAGGTCTGATGATGCAGATCCTGAATGTGTTTAATAAGGTCCGTGAATCATTCCAGTACCTGATTTTGTCTTGGCCAAAGATTATCGAGTTAATGTCGATCTACAAGCGTCTGAAAGCGTTTGAATCTCATATTCATTAAAAAATAGTGTTTGGTATTTTAAAAAGACCAGCCTTATGGCGGGTCTTTTTTATATCAACTCAGGATTGGCCGGAGTATCCGATGAACGGTCAGTTATAGGCAAAATATTTGTAAAACCTCCCAATTTGGGGATATTCAGTGAATATTCGCTTGACTAGAATCCTAAGGGCCAAACGTGTTTGGTACTTAATTTTCAACCCCGCTGACGTATAAAAATAATAAATGTACGTTGATGAAAATTAAGTATTTTAATGCTCATAAACTGAATGCGGATGGTGGAGAGTGGTTTGCTATGCAAGTATAAAAGCTCGATCCAGCCTGCCAGATGAGTGACCAAAGAAGTACGTACTTCCTTCTTTGGTCTTTTTTCTTGAGCAGGTTTTATCTCAAAAATAATACTGCACCACATGAAAGTTAATGCAAATAATTTCAAAAATAACCATTAAAATGTCTCATAGTTATCATTTTTGATATTTTTAAATTTAAAAATAATTCTATTAATCAGATGCTTGTATTTGTTGTTTGCACAGTTTTGCATTATTTTATGTGAATGCTTTGGGTTGAGATATCTACGGTGAAACTGAAAGTATTTTTATTGATAACAATAACAATGAGCTTGGCAGCGTGTAATAGCATGCAAGGCGCAAAGAAAAATATATTACATCCTTTTCACAGTCCTCAGGAACTGATTGTGAAACGGGGCATCAATCAGCCAGATGGCAAGGCGAAAGACTATGTCTATCTATGGGATCAACAACAGCGCCATAATACCACTCAGGCCATGTATCCACGTTCCGTCATGACGCAATATTGCCATGAACAGGGGGGCAAGTTATCCCTGCTGTATAAGAGCAAATTTGGTCTGGTGAATGATTCTGCCCAGCGTACACGTCTCGCTGCAAATCGAGGTGTTGTACAGGGAATCGGTGCCTATAAATGTACGATGGGTGATCTTGCGGAAAGCTGGATTGTGTCGATTGAACCTGTTGCGGAACGTCAGGCAGAAAATAATAGCAAGACCCGTAACGTTCGGTTGCTGACCCGACTGATGAAAACAGCTGAAGCACATAATTTTTATCAGGCGGCTGCGAGCACTGCGAAGACAGCCAAGAAACAGGTCAATGTGGTGAAGGCAACGGCTACTGCCAAAACGTCTGTAACAGCAAAACCAACAGTAGAACAGAAAGACCACGATCGTAAAGAGCTTGAGCGCAAAGAACTGGCCAAAGTCGAAGTTGAGAAGAAAGAGCCTAAGCCGGTGACAGTTGCCGCTCCACGTGCAAGTGTGAACGAAACCCCACAACAGCAGCAAATGAAGCTGTATGTGACTGCCCGGCGTGACATTAATAATGGTAGAAACCTGAATAATGCCTGTAATAATGCTCAGCGTGCTTATAACTATGGCAAGCAGCAAGGCACAGAAGGAACGCGGGTTTATACTGAATCCGGTATGTTGGTGGCGCGTTGTCTGACCAGTATTTCGACGTATAGCAGCCGTTTTCCAAATGCCAAAGGACAGGCTCAACGCGTCCTGAACGGACTGGCATCGCAATATAATCATGCGGGTGCTAAGAATATGTTGAAACAGCTCAATTAAAAGAATCTGACTTTAATCGATAAGAATGCCACGCTTTAGGAACGTGGCATTTTTATTTTGAAATTGGGTGAATGCCTAGCATAATCAACGCGCCAAGTACTTTGCTAAAAATCAGATTGATTTTGCAATGCAATAACAGATGAACTGTTATGCTTTGTGGTACAAAGGGCAAACTGTTCATCGGAGTTTGCTTATGTCTCGCCATGTTTCCCCTGTAAGCCACAGATTTTCCCAAATCGTTCGTTCTGCGCTGATGGCAACTGCCTTGTTGGGAGTAGTGCAAATAGCAAATGCAGGCCCAACGGTCGATCAGCTCAGTAATTGTCTGGAGAGGTCTACCACAACTGCCGATAAAACCACGGTGATGCAATGGACCTTTGTGGCCTTGTCTGCACATCCGGACTTAAAAGCCTATAGCAATGTATCAGCCCAGCAGAAGGAAAGTCTGGATAAAAATCTGGCTTCAGTATTACAGCGTATTTTAGTTGAGCAATGTTCGGCACAGACCAAAGCGGTAATTCAGGCAGAAGGTCTGGAGGCTGTGGGGAATAGTTTTCAGGGACTCGGACGTAGTACGGGTGAGGAAATTTTAAAGAATCCTGAAATCAACAATCAGCTTAAAGGTATATTGCGTTATGTAGATCTGAATAAGCTGGTAACCACGTTTTTAACGCCAGATATTTGGAATAAGTTGGGTTCGATAAGAGGGAATTAACGTATCTGTAAGACTTACTTGAATATTGCAATAACAATTCTAATGAGTCCGTAAATGGGATAGAAAATAAATTCGATACCATTTGGTAATCCTGATCCTCGCTGTTTTCTGCGAGGTTCGGGCTGCATTCTAGATAGCCATTTATGGCATTTTGGAATCAATAGCAAAATGGTAATGACCAGTGCAAATATGCCAATGGCAATTTGGATAAGGAAGAGCAAAAGTTTGGGTGTCATTTTTGTTTTTCTTAAATGTTTTTGATTTTATAGCATAAATATTAATCCTTTACCTAATCCTCGCTTGTGCTTCTTTTTTAGAAATACCTCTCCCTAACCCTCTCCTAAAAGGAGAGGGGATTATTCACTATTAAATTAATGCAGTCATGAAATTATTTGATACTCCCTCTCCCTTAGGGAGAGGGTTGGGGTGAGGGGGAATTACAAAAAATCAGGATAAAACTTCTCAAACTCGCTATTCACCGCTTCACCCCGTAATAAATAACCTTTAGGTTGGATATAGCTATAAATTTCCCGAGTAGGTTGTTCATGCCAGCCAATATTAAATGCACAAAGTTTTGGGAAAAATTGTAGATGGTTGTAATTCAAATTATTATGAATCCAATAGGCGAGTTGTTGCCAATTGACTTGATCTTTTTCATACAGTGCTAAAAATGATGGAATGACAATACACGCCGTTGCACCGTAGCTTTTTCATCTGGATAGTCCCAAATATGACTGGCAAAGTTTTTCTCGTTGCTGGCGCAATTATGTCCTTTTTCATTACCAAGCTGATTGACGCTTGGTGAACGATAAGCAGATCGAATGGTGATACGCCCAAATTTGTCTTGGAGAGGTTCAAGTAATTCTTCACAGAGTTTTGTGCCTGTACGAATTGCAATTTCAGGATGGTCTGGAAAGTTAGGTATACCGTACCAATTGGATATTTCGCTATAGAGGAAATCACGCATAAAGAAGGACTTTGAAAGCTGAATACGTCCTAAGTCTTCGAGTTTAGCGATAGATGATACTTTTTTGATGCTCATATGTATTTTTATTCAGATATAAAAACCTGCTAATTAATGAGCAGGCTTTTATTAAAAAATTACCCTATAGACTTCATTAATTCAGGAATATATGGCGCTAAAGAGGACCAAAGAGTTGCGATTGATGCACTGTTTGATAATAAAGATTCGAATGCTGATTTTCTTTCAGGATGACTTTGAGCATTTTCAATATTATTTATGTCAGTATTTAGAGTCTCCTTAATTGGGTCAGATTCTCGAGAGTTATTAATAACCTCACGAATTTGGTTACAAACCTGTTGTAACGCCTGGTTATAAATTTGATTAACACTCATTGTATTGTTATGACCACTTTGAATCATACTTTGCTGTATTGGTGCATTATAATTATTTTGAATAGTTGTACTGGGTTTCATTATTGGGTCAATATCATCCATTTGTAGAGTACCTTTCTGAAGTCTATATGTTTTAGTTTGCTTAAGTAGATTTAATATATCTGAAATTTGGTCAATATCGGCACAGATATATTTACAAATGTTGATCATTTCAAGGATAGACCATTCATAAAATTCAAGTTCATGGATTCTTTTTTCAACTGCTTTATATGTACTTTCACAAATATTTTTATGGTATTCGAGATTTACAGATAAATGATCTATTAACTTTTTTAGCGTCGGTGTATTGGGTGGGTAAGTTGAGTCGAATATAATACTGTTTAAAGAAATAACAGTATCGCGACCTTTACTATATATTTTTGAGATTAAAAAATTATCTTCTGGATTTAATTTTTTAATACATTCATAAAAATGTTCTATGGACTTATGATGGATAAATTGTTCTTCATATTCCTTCATATTTTGACATTTCATTTTTATAATTTCAATTTGTTGGTCAATATCAATAATTTCATTTGTAATAGTATAAGACATAGTAAAAAAAACCCCGCATTAAGCGAGGTTTTTATAACATGAAATCAATTAATTAGCGAATAAATTAACCAATCAATTTCTTCATCAATTCATTCACTTGAGCAGGGTTGGCTTTACCTTTTGCTGCTTTCATTACTTGACCAACCAGACCGTTGAACGCTTTCTCTTTACCAGATTTATATTCTTCAACCATCTTCTCGTTCGCAGCAAGCACGTCCTTAATAATCGCTTCAATTGCGCCTGTATCAGTTTCCTGTTTCAAGCCTTTTTCCGCAATAATCTCGTCCGCAGATTTACCTTCGTCCCACATAAAGCCGAATACTTGCTTCGCGATCTTACCGTTAATCGTGTTGTCCACAATACGTGCGATCATACCGCCAAGTTTTTCCGCAGATACAGGAGAATCAACCAAATCTAAGCCTGCTTTGTTTAGCGCCCCTGAGAATTCACCCATCACCCAGTTTGCAGCAATCTTACCTTGTGTAGCGCCACCAGCAGCCTTAACGACTTCTTCATAAAATTCTGACATTTCACGAGTCAATGTCAGAACGTGCGCATCGTACTCAGTCACGCCAAAGTCAGCTACAAAGCGTGCACGACGTGCAGCAGGAAGCTCAGGAAGGGCAGCACGTGCTGCTTCAATTTGCTCATCTGCAATGATCACAGGCAACAAGTCTGGATCAGGGAAGTAGCGGTAATCGTTCGCTTCTTCTTTAGAACGCATTGAACGGGTTTCCATCTTCACAGGGTCAAACAGACGAGTTTCTTGGTCGATGGTGCCGTCCCATTCCAGAATTTCCATTTGACGTTCAATTTCAACATTGATCGCCTGTTCAATGAAACGGAATGAGTTCAAGTTTTTCAATTCACAACGTGTACCGAAGGGTTGACCCGGACGACGTAAAGACACGTTACAGTCCGCACGGAACGAACCTTCTGCCATGTTACCGTCAGAAATACCTAACCAGCGTACCAGCGTGTGAATCGCTTTGATGTAGGCAACGGCTTCTTCAACTGAACGCATATCCGGTTCAGATACGATTTCAAGCAGTGGCGTACCGGCACGGTTCAAGTCGATGCCTGACATGCCTTCAAACTGGTCATGGATTGATTTACCCGCATCTTCCTCAAGGTGTGCACGAGTCACGCCAATGCGTTTTACTGTGCCATCTTCAAGCTGGATGTCAATATGACCCAAGCCCACAATTGGGTTGTCCATCTGGCTGATCTGATAGCCTTTTGGAGAATCCGGGTAGAAGTAGTTTTTACGTGCAAATACAGAAGCCTGATCGATATAAGCATCGATACCCAAACCAAAGCGAATCGCAAGATCAACCACTTCTTTGTTCAGCACTGGCAATACGCCCGGCATGGCCAAATCTACAAGGCTCGCCTGAGTGTTTGGATCATTACCAAACTCGGTAGAAGAACCCGAGAAGATTTTAGATTTGGTCGCAAGCTGAGTGTGAATCTCGATACCAATAACGACTTCCCAACCATCAATCAGGTTTGATTTAGGTTTAGCGTTGTTCTTCGCCATTATGCATTCTCCTCAGCAATTGCAGCGCGTTTTGTATGCCAATCTGTTGCTTGTTGATACTGGTGTACCACAGACAACAGTTGAGATTCTGACCAGTAGTTACCAATCAGCTGTAAGCCAACCGGCAAGTTGTTATGGTCAAAACCAACAGGCGCGTTAATCGCAGGAAGACCTGCCAGGTTTACCGCAAGTGTATAAATATCGCCCAGATACATTTCAACCGGCGTTAAATCCGCACCGATTTTATAGGCAGTCGTTGGCGCAGAAGGAGCAGCAATCACATCGACAGATTCAAAAGCTTTAAGGAAATCTTGCTGGATCAGACGGCGTACTTTCTGTGCTTTTACATAATAAGCATCGTAATAACCAGCAGACAGGGCATAGGTACCAATCAGGATACGACGCTGAACTTCGGCACCGAAACCTTCTGAACGGGAACGTTTATATAGGTCGAGAAGATCTTTAGGCTCTTCACAACGGTAGCCATAACGCACGCCGTCATAACGAGACAGGTTTGAAGATGCTTCGGCAGGTGCGATCAGGTAATACGTTGGAACATAGGCTTCTGTCATGTCGAGATCAATCTCAACCAGAATAGCGCCCATTTCTTCCAGTTTTTTTAAGGATTCTTCAACGCGTGCTTTTACATCAGCGGCAAGACCCTCAACATTGAAGTACTGTTTTGGAATACCAATACGTAGGCCTTTCACAGATGTGCCGTTCAGGTTTGCCACATAATCATCTACTTCTTTTTCCATTGAAGTAGAGTCTTTAGCATCGTGGCCTGCCATGACATTCATCAGGTAAGCACAGTCTTCCGCAGAACGTGCCATTGGACCACCTTGGTCCAATGATGATGCGTACGCGATCATACCGAAACGCGATACACGGCCATAAGTCGGTTTCAGACCAGTCAGACCACAGAAAGAGGCTGGCTGACGGATCGAACCACCAGTATCAGTACCGGTTGCAAATGGCGCCAGATCAGCCGCTACAACCGCAGCAGAACCGCCTGAAGAGCCACCCGGAACATGATCCAGTGCCCAAGGGTTTTTGGTCGCGCCAAAGTAAGATGATTCGGAAGTTGAACCCATGGCGAATTCGTCCATGTTCACTTTACCAAGCGTCACCAGGCCCGCAGCTTTACCTTTCGCTACAACGGTCGCGTCGTAAGGAGAGATAAAATTGTCCAGCATTTTAGAACCAGCAGTCGTTTTAATGCCTTGGGTACAGAAGATGTCTTTATGTGCAATTGGCACACCAGTCAGCACATTTGCGCTACCAGCACGACGCAGTGCGTCAGCAGCATCGGCTTGTGCCAGTGCTTGCTCAGCGGTCACAGTCACGTATGACTTCACTTGAGCATCCACTTTTTCGATGCGTTTTAAGTAATGTTCAGTCAATTCGCGTGATGAAAATTTAGCATTGGCCAAACCTTCGGTAAGTTCACGAATTGATAGGCGGTGTAAATCTGTCATGAGAAATAATTCTTTACGTTTAATTTAATAAAAAGATTGAACTGGATAGTAATTACTCAATTACGCGAGGAACAAGGTACAAGCCATCCTGTACCACTGGCGCAACTGCCTGATATTCATCACGGTGATTACTTTCACTCACTACATCTTCACGTAATGGCTGAGGATGGTCGAAAGGGCTTTTTAATGGTTCAACACCGTCAGTATTGATACCTTTCAGCGTTTCCATCATGCCTAAAATTTTATTTAAAATTTGAGCATATTCAGCAGATTGCGTATCATTCAGCGATAATCGTGCAAGGTTCGCAATAGCTGAAACTGTTTCTGCATTTAAATCTGCAGAATGCTGTGCATCCGATGTAGACATAACATTACCTAATCAGTATTAAAAAAAAATCAAATTATCATGCGTTATGATAAGCGATTGACTTGTCCAAAGCATCACATTTAGTTAAAGTTGCCACCTTGCGTCCATATAAAGTTTAATTGAGAACGTCCCCGTGATTCTAAAACGACTAATAGGCTTGTTTTCGCCAGATCTAGCCATTGATTTAGGTACTGCAAATACACTTATT
This sequence comes from Acinetobacter sp. SM1B, assembly GCF_003289665.1. Taxonomy (NCBI): domain Bacteria; kingdom Pseudomonadati; phylum Pseudomonadota; class Gammaproteobacteria; order Moraxellales; family Moraxellaceae; genus Acinetobacter; species Acinetobacter sp. SM1B. Next base: position 1,866,705 of record NZ_QMBM01000001.1, on the reverse strand, counting down.
TATGCGCCAGGACGAGGCATTATATTAAATGAACCGACGGTTGTAGCAATCCGTCATAGTGGTTCACAAAAAATTGTTGCTGCCGTAGGTCTTGACGCGAAACAAATGCTTGGTCGTACCCCGGCAAATATTTCAGCAATCCGCCCGATGAAAGATGGTGTGATTGCAGACTTTGAAGTCACTGAAACCATGTTGAATCAGTTCATCGGCAAGGTTCACGAAAAACGTTTATTCCCGCCTGCACCACGTGTTGTAGTGTGTGTTCCATGTAAATCTACCCTGGTTGAACGTCGTGCGATCCGTGAAGCCGTGTATAACGCTGGCGCGCGTGAAGTACGTTTGATTGAAGAACCGATGGCAGCTGCAATTGGCGCTGGCATGCCGGTAGAGCAGGCATGTGGTTCGATGGTTGTGGACGTGGGCGGTGGTACAACAGAAATCGCGATCATCTCGCTGCAGGGCTGTGTCTATGCAGACTCATTGCGTATTGGCGGTGATGTGTTTGATGAACAGATTATTAACTACGTGCGTAAAGCACATGGTTGCGTAATCGGTGAAACGACTGCTGAAATTATTAAAAAAGAAGTCGGTATGGCGCTTCCGGATGAAGGTGCAAAACCACTGGAAATTGAAGTTCGTGGTCGTAATCTGGCTGAAGGTGTGCCGCGTGCAATTACGGTGACTTCTGATGAAGTGACTCAGGCAATTTCTGACCCATTGCAATATATCGTGTCTGCTGTGAAATCTGCACTGGAACAAACCCCTCCTGAACTGTCTTCAGACATTGCTGAGCGCGGGATCGTATTGACGGGTGGTGGTGCATTACTACGTAACTTGGACAAGCTTCTTGCCAAAGAAACTGGTCTTCCTGTGGTGGTTGCAGAAGATCCGCTGTCATGTGTAACACGTGGTGGCGGTAAGGTTCTCGAATTCTTCGACAACCCAAATCATGACATGTTATTCGTAGGCTAAGAACAGGACACGGCGGGTGCAAACACATCTGTTTTCTCGACAACCGCCATCTTTTCGCTCATTCGTCATTGCGTTGGTGACCTGTCTGGTGGTGCTTTTCTTTGATTGGCGCATGCCTCATCTGGTTCAACCTGCAAGGGATGTGCTGAATGCGGCATATAATCCGATATATGCTGTGGCCAGTTATCCTGTATTGTCGCGAGAATGGCTGAATCAACAAACCAAGTCTGAAGCACAACTGCGTCGTGAAAATACCGCGATGCAGGCTGAGCTATTACAGGCGCAGGTACGCTTACAGAAAATTTCTGAACTGTCTGCTGAAAATACCCGTCTGCGCGGGTTGCTGGACACGCCTTTAATTATTGATGGACGTATGGAAATTGCAGAAGTGATTGGTACTGATGCCGATCCGCTGCGTCATATCATCGTGATTAACCGGGGTTCTAACAGCCACCTACGGATAGGACAGACTGTGCTGGATGACAAGGGGATCATGGGACAGATCATTAGTGTCTATCCGCATAGTAGCCGTGTCATGCTGCTCTCAGATAAAGAACATTCACTTTCAGTACGTCTGGAACACACTGGCATGCGTGCCATCGTCTCGGGGACGGGTGATCTTGGGCGTCTGAAAATGGAATATGTACCGACCAGTGCCAACATCAAAGTCGGTGAAAAAGTTTATAGCTCAGGTTTGGGACAGCATTTCCCGGCAGGTTATCTGGTTGGCACCGTCTCTAAAGTACAACGTCATAATTCAGGTGAATTTGCCCAGATTGATGTGATTCCGGCAGCACAGCTGGCTGGTGGTCATCATGTGGTGGTACTGTTTTCTGATTCATTAGCGATGGAGCAGCCACATGTCGATCGCTAAAATGCAGTCCAGAACCCATCGGGATCCATTGTTCCCGATTATTATTTCAGTAATTTTTGCCTCGGTTCTGGTGGTCTATCCTTTATCTTATTCGCTCTCTGGCTGGCGTCCGCAGTTTATGCTGATGGTGATGCTGTTCTGGGTGCTCTGTCAGCCGACCTGGTGTGGGATCTGGTTTGCGTTCAGTACCGGAATCTTGTTAGACCTGCTATTAGATGCACCTTTAGGTCTGAATGCGCTGAGTTTTATTATTATTGCCTTTATGGCGCGCTTCCTGACCCGTGAGCGCCGCATCCTGACTTTTAGCAATCTCTGGATTATTGCTACATTGGCACTCGTTGCCCATCTGATGCTGACCTTCTTTGCTCAGATCATTAGCGGCGTGCAGTTCTCGATTCCACGTCACTGGCTACCGATACTGACTAGCGTTATGGTATGGCCTGTTCTATATTATCTGCTCAGAAAATGGCGCATCTGATTCTGGCCTCCAGTTCACCTCGACGCCGTGAACTGTTGCAACAGTTGGGACTGGAGTTCGAGATTTACAGTCCTGATATTGACGAATCCGTATTGCCCAATGAGTCAGTTGCGGCTTATGTTGAACGTTTGGCACGTGCCAAAGCGGATGCCGTGGCCGAGCGTTATCCAGATGCAATTATCATTGCTGCCGACACCAGTTTGGGGGTTGATAACGAGATTCTGGGTAAACCTGAATCCAAACAGCATGCCTTTGTAATGTGGGCTAAAATATCAGGTCGTAAACATGATGTATTTAGCGGTGTCTGCGTACGCACAAAAAATGAAAAATACAGTATAGTGGTAAGGACACAGGTTGAATTTCAATCACTCACCACCCATGATATGGAAAGTTATTGGGCGACTGGTGAACCGGTAGGCAAGGCAGGCGGTTATGCCATTCAAGGTATTGCAGCACGTTATATCCCCGCGATTCAGGGGAGCTACTCTAATGTAGTCGGTTTGCCCCTATATGAAACGGTACAGTTATTACAGACGGTTAAGGCACTAAATTAACTGCTGAAAAAAGAATTCTTATAATGTTTTGAGTGTTGTTATGTCTGACGAGTTATTGATTAACTTCACACCGATGGAATGTCGTGTGGCGTTAATCGAAAACGGCACGGTGAACGAACTGTTCATCGAGCGTACCGCGAAGCGCGGTCTGGTGGGGAACGTATATAAAGGCAAAGTGGTCCGTGTCCTGCCAGGGATGCAGGCTGCTTTTGTCGATATTGGTCTGTCACGTACTGCTTTTTTGCATATCAATGATATGGTCTGGCCGCGTCAGCAGCCGACACCGAATGTATTTGAATTACTGCAGCCAGGTCAGATTCTGACGGTGCAGGTGATGAAAGACATGCTCGGGACCAAAGGGGCACGTCTTTCGACTGATCTCTCCATTCCTTCACGTTATCTGGTTTTGATGCCTTATGGCAATCATATTGGCGTATCGCAACGAATTGAATCTGAAGAAGAACGTAATCGTTTACGTTCGATTATTGAACGGATTCAGGCCCAGCATAAACTGCCCGGTTCGGTGATTGTCCGTACTGCGGCAGAAGGCATTGATGAAGCTGAAATTGCCCAGGACATGGCTTATCTGGCCAAGCTTTGGGATTACATTCAGCGCAAACAGAAGAGTATTGCTGTTCCATCACTGATCTTTGAAGAACTGCCGCTGCCACAGCGTGTGATTCGTGATCTGGCCAATGAAAACACTGCCAAAATCTATGTCGATTCACGTGAAATCCACGGCAAACTGAAAGAGTTTGTTAAAGAATTTGTGCCAAGCATGAATGATCGTTTGCTGCACTATCCAGGCGAGCGCCCGATTTTTGACTTATATAATGTTGAAGATGATATCCAGAAGGCTCTACAAACCCGTGTGGCACTAAAATCTGGTGGCTATCTGATGATTGATCAGACTGAGGCCATGACCACGATTGATGTCAATACCGGTTCCTATGTCGGCGGTCGTTCACTGGAAGATACCGTCTTCAAAACCAATATGGAAGCAACTGAGGTGATTGCACGTCAGTTACGACTGCGTAATCTGGGTGGGATCATTATTATTGATTTCATTGACATGCAGGAAGCACAGCATCGTGACGAGGTAATGAACCAGTTCGAAAAAATGCTGGAACGTGATCATGCCAAAACCAAGATTACCCAGGTATCTGAACTGGGTCTGGTCGAGATGACGCGTAAACGTACCCGTGAATCTCTAGAGCACCTGTTATGCGAATCCTGTCCAACCTGTCAGGGACGTGGATACGTCAAAACAGCAGAATCAGTGTGTTACGAAATATTCCGTGAAATTTTACGTTACGCACGCGCTTATCAATCACAAAGTGGATTTACTGTAGTGGCACATCCGTCAGTGATTGATCGACTGCTGACTGCAGAAGCCCCGGCTGTGGCGGATCTGGAACACTTTATTGATCGCGTGATTAAGTTCCAAGTTGAGAATTTATATACGCAAGAGCAATACGATATCATTCTCAGCTGAAATTGTAACAGAATATCGTAAAACCCTTGTTACAACTGGAATTTTACAAGCGCAGGTGAATTCTGAATACTAGACACATCCAGTAGCCAAAGCCAATCTCCCAATATTTTGGCTTAGCAAAAAATGAGGTGTGTCATGAGTATAAGTAAAGCAGTTATTAATAAGGGTCTAAAACACGTGCTTGAACCGAAAACTGTCCACGCGGGATACATTGTGGACGAACGCGGCAATGAAGTTCAGATTACTTCATCTATGATTCGTACGGTCTGCCATCAGCTATTAAAACAATGTCGTACTGTGAAAAGTTAAAATTTGAATATTGCTTGAATGGTTTGAATAAAAAATAATCAAATAAAAATAAAGGGGCACCATATGCCCCTTTATTATTGCATGAAATTATTGGCAAAAATGTTCATACTTATTTTTGCATAAAAACTTAGTCTTGATTTTAGTCTTCATCGCAGTCTAACTTACTGCTGCGAGCTTTGGGGTTTTGCCACCATCGACAATCCGTTCAAAACGCTGGATTTCGTCCTCAAGATGAGTAAGCAGATTCTGCATTTTAGGCAGGGAATTACGGCAGGCGGTCAGACCCACTTCAAGTTTGTCTAAATAACTGGTCATGGTGATATTGAGTGCCTGACCATCGAGCACGATAGAGGCAGGGTAGAGAGCTTCCAGACGGGCACCATTCCAGTACAGCGGTTCTTGTGGACCTGGAACATTGGAAATCACCAGATTAAATGCCTGGCGTTTTGGCATCAGACCTGATGCAATATTCAAACCTGCAGCGCCATAAACAAAAGCACTATAGTTCAGAATCTGATTGGCATTCATGCGCTTAAAACGTTCTTTGGCATTCAGTACGCTACGACGTACGATCTTGAGACGTTCTAAAGGGTCTTCCTTATGCGTACCCAGATTCGCCAGAATCATGGTAATACGGTTTGATACATCAGAGTCATCAGAACGTACAGAAGCCGGTACCATGGCAATCAACGGTTTCTTCGGTAGAGCATCTTGGCTGATTAAATATTCACGTAAGGCACCGGAACAGATTGCCAGCACGATATCGTTAATGGTTACACCCAAGGCTTTAGAAATACGGCGAAGACGCTCAAATTCAAAGGATTGCGCGGCAAATCGGCGTGATGCACTGACACGTTGATTTAGAATGGATGAAGGGGCCTGGAAACTGGAGACATAATCAGGATTACGTCCCATGTCTTTTAATACAGTTTGCGACAGCTCATAGATGACACGCGGAGTAGATTCCAGTTGTCCTTTCAGCGTAGATAAAACGCCTTTAATGCGACTAACTTTTGGTGCTTTCAGGCGCTTGGCACGTGGTCCTTCTACACACCATGGTGGCACAATACTTTTTCCCTGTGGATCATGAGACAGTGATTTCTCGACCAGACGCATACCCGCAATGCCGTCGACCATGGCATGGTGGATTTTAAAGTACATCGCGAAACGGTTACCTTCTATTCCTTCAATGATATGACAGGTCCAGAGTGGTTTGGCACGGTCAATCAGGGCACTATGTTCCTGTGAAATATAGGTGAGTAATTCACGGATGCGACCCGGTTTTGGCAGGGCAATATGCCGGAAATGATGATCCAGATCGAACTGTTGATCTTCATCCCAGAACAAGCCATTTAAATAATTATTGAAAGGTGGGATTGGAATAGATTTGGAAGTACGGATATCACGCACCAATTCCTGAATAAAAGTTGCCGGTGCATTATCGGGAATCTGAAATAAAAAAAGACCACCTACATGCATAGGTTGCTGCCGTTTCTCTAAAGATAAAAAAATAAGATCAATTGGATGTAATGGACGCATAGCGTGGATTGCCTCACTGCACTCTATATGGCTGTTCTCTATCTGAAAAGCCTTGTTAGAATTATTGCTTTAGTAAAGAAAGTATAGCTGTTTTAACGTAGAAATGAACTGCTTAATCTTAATCTGTTAAGTTAAAAAGTAATAATTGACATGGAGGTTTATACCTTCCTAAGTTTTTGAAATGTGAAAACTTTAGTTTTTAAGGCTACTGCTGAAAATACGTTTTTTAGGTCTGGTGGGAGTATAACTGAATAATTATGCATCATTAAAAGAATGGTATTGAGTTCAATTTCACATTTTTTTGCAAATAAATCTATTCAACAACATTTTATAAATTCTTTGATTATCCTCAGGATCTTTCCTGATGAATGGTAAAAGAGGAGACTTGATATCTTGTCACCAAATGTAAGATTCGTAGTTAAAAAGGCTATCCTGATTCAGGATAGCCTTTTACAAATATGCACAGTCTGATTTAATTTTACTCTTTCAGGTTGCCTGCATGTAAGCCACATTCTTTATGCGTGGCTTCTTCCCACCACCAGCGACCTTCACGTTCGTGCTGGTTCGGTAAAACGGGACGAGTACATGGTTCACAGCCAATAGAAATGAATCCTTTCTCATGCAATGGGTTGTATGGAATTTCCATCATGCGGATATAACTCCATACATCGGCACTCGACCAGTTGGCCAGCGGATTGTATTTAATCAGCTGTTTACCGGGACCTGAAAAACCTGGATCTGCCTGAACCACCGGAATTTCATTCCGTGTACCCGGGCTCTGGTCTTTACGCTGACCGGTAATCCAGCCATCAAGTGTTGCAAGTTTTTTTCGTAATGGTTGAACCTTGCGGATGCCACAACATTCCTGATGACCATCTTGATAGAAACTGAACATCCCTTTACGAGTAGTCAAATTTTCAATGGCTTCACGTTCAGGAAAACAGATTTCAATATCTACATTATAGTGTTTTCGAACTTGCTCGATAAATTGATAGGTTTCAGCGTGCAAGCGGCCTGTATCCAGACTAAAGACACGGAAAGGTTTACCGAGGTGGGAAGCCATGTCAATCAGTACAACATCTTCTGCACCAGAAAATGAAATGGCAATTTCACCTGGTTGATTCAGGGCAAGTGCCAAAATTTCACTTGGAGATTTATCAGCATATTCAGATGCAAGCGCATCCATAATATCAATAGTAGGAATAGTGGTCATGAGAATCCTGGCGATATAGGCTTGGAATGACTCTGCCTATATTAATTAATTTCACATGTATTTTAATAGAAGAGAATTAGTAGTCTTATCACTAAAAAATAAATACTTATGAAAAAAATAGATTTAAAAAAGAACAATGCAAAATATGAATCTTCAGCTATGATATGGAAAATTTTTTAGATGATAACTGAGGGGAATATTCATGGAAATCGTATGTCTTGATCTTGAAGGTGTGTTAGTTCCAGAAATTTGGATTAACTTTGCTAAAAAAACTGGCATTAAAGAACTTGAAGCAACTACACGTGATATTCCTGACTACGATGTGTTGATGACTCAGCGTTTAAATATTCTAAAACAGCATGGCTTGGGGTTGAATGATATTCAAGCGGTGATTGCGGATATGGGGCCATTTCCTGGCGCGAAAGAGTTTGTAGAGTGGGTGAGCACACACTTCCAATTGATTATTCTTTCAGACACGTTCTATGAGTTTGCACACCCGTTGATGAAGCAGTTGGGTTGGCCAACCATTTTCTGCCATAAGCTAGAATCAGATGAAAATGGCATGATTACTGCGTATAAACTGCGTCAACCAGACCAAAAACGTCAAGCTGTTAAAGCCTTACACGGTTTAAATTTCCGCGTAATTGCTGCAGGCGATTCATATAACGATACAACGATGTTGGGTGAAGCGGACAAAGGTTTCTTGTTTGATGCACCTGAAAATGTGATTGCAGAATTCCCACAATTCCCTGCAATTCATGGTTATGCAGCATTAAAAGAAGCAATTCGGGGTGCTTCGGTACGTTATATTCCTGCTTAATCTGAAGCTGAATACAATAAAGGGCATCATTTGATGCCCTTTGTTTTTATGCGATATTAACAGTGCATTGATTTAGAAGCGGTAGCCGATTTTTAGACCATAACCCAAAGCATAGTTGTCTTCAAATTCACCAACGTCTGTTGTACCCGTACGTGCAGTGGCATCACCCAACCAGAAGTATTTTACGCCAGCTTGAATAAAATAGTTTTCTGCTGGGCTATATTGACCACCTAAGCCAACGCTCCAATAACCTTCTGTTGGACCTAAAGTGGTGACCGGGTTACCCGCACCAGAGTCATAACCTACAGAAGCAGAACCAGACCAATGACTATTAAACTTGCGACCCACGCCTACGGTTGCAGACCATTGATCATCTGAATAGTCAATAAGGTTATTGCCAGAAGCTGAATTTAAAAACTTTGGTGTGACCGCAAATTGATCCCAATGTACCCAACGGATATTGGCAAAAGCTAAAGTGTTGGCTGCAACACCTGTTTGAAAATCAATGTTTACTGATTGTGGGGTTATGGCATCAAGTTGTGATTCTACATTTAACATTGGCATTAACTTGTGTGTCTCTACCGATTTAGCTTTATGCTTGATTTCGGAGCGATAAGTTACTGATGTTTTAAGTGCGATTTCAGGGATTTGATAAGCAAAGCCTGCGAGCCAACCAAAAGCCTCTTCTTCATGTATTTTAATGTCATAGCCACTTAAAACTTTAGTTGGGTCTTTAGGTGATATATAGGCTTGACCACGTAGGGAGATATCTGCTTCAACAGTTTGCCAAACAGGACCTGCGTAGAAATTCCAGTTTTCTGTAGGTTGGTAACCAATTAAAGCTGAAAGATTGTGTGTTTCTACTTCTACTTGGGTTGCTTCACCATTCGCACCAAAAACTGGATTATTTGAAGGGTAGAGAGATTCGGCGCCAAATGGTTGGTCATATAAAAGACCTATAGAAATGTGTTCAGTTGCTTGTACTTTAATTGCAGCAGAAGGGAAATAATAATCTTCTGCCATATCGTTAACTTTCAATTGATTAGATTGAACTTTGGGATCTAAAATTGAAATACCTGCTTCTGCATAATTACCCAGTTGTAAAAATGCAGCAATAGACTGACCAGAACGGTCTAAACCAGCAGCAAGCGCAGGTGTAAGTGGGAGAGTACTAAGTAAAATAGCCGAATAAATTCTATTGAGCTTCATGGTCGTTCCCTGATGCTTTATGTAACAAAAAGTGCAGGAAAAGTAACACATTTGAAAAAAGAGTAAATGCTCAACTTCGCAGAATAAATGAACTGAATAAGTTATAAATAGCAGTTGATTAGAGTAAAAGAACTATTTTTAGGTCTTAAGTAAATGAATTTTATTAAATAATTTTTTTAGGGTGATGTTTGGGTAAATATGAGTTTAATTGCTTTAAGTTTGAACATTTGGTTAACACTTGTATAAAAACGAGTGGGTTTTAAGTGCAAAAAAGCCACCCCGAAGAGTGGCTCCTTTGAAAACTAAGGGATTAGAAGCGGTAACCAATTTTTAAGCCGTATGCCCATGCATCGTTGTCTTCAAATTCTGCAACTTGAGCATTTTGAGCATTGCCAGGAACAGAATATGAACCAGAATGTGCTGTAGCATCACCCAACATAAAGTATTTCACGCCACCTGCAATAAAGTAGTTTGGAGCAGGGCTAAATTGTAAACCTAAGCCTACGTTCCAGTAGCCTTCAGTAGGGCCAAATGTTGATACAGGGTTACCTGCACCTGTGTCGTAACCTACAGATACATTACCAGCCCATTGTTCACTGAATTTACGACCTACACCTACTGTTGCAGAAATTTGATCATCAGAATAGTCGAGTAAGTTAAAGCCTTTCGTGTAAGCACCACCAGTTAATGCTGTTGATGCAGCTTCTGCGCCTTTACCGAACGCGTATGGACGGATTGAAAAATCTTTCCAATTAACCCAGCGTACATTTGCGAATGCTACGGTATTAGCCATGATACCTGTTTGTAAATCTAAATTAATAGATTGAGGTGTGGTAATCTCAGTTTCGCCAAGACCATTGTTCATATTGATTACTGTACCTGGATTTGTTCCCAATGCAGCAATAGAGCTTTCGTCAACAGTTAACTCATGTTTAATTTCTGAGCGATATGTTACAGATGCTTTTAAAGCAATTTCTGGAATTTGGTATGCAAAACCTGCTAACCAACCAACTGCTGAGTCTTCACCAATATTTGCGTTGTAACCACCAAAATTATTTGTTCCACTGTAAGCGTAACCACGTAATTGGACATTACCTTTTACTGTTTGATAGACTCCACCACCATAGAAGTTCCAATTTTCAGTAGGTTGAAAACCTAGAATAACGCTAATATTTTGTGTATCTACTTCTGCTGATGTTGATTCATTTCCGTCATGGAATAAACCTGCGCCACCTAAAGCTGCTGAACCTGTGTCGCCAGTTGAATAAGTAACATCAGCGCCAAATGGTTGGTCGTAAATTAAACCAAAAGAAAAATTATCGTTTAATTGTAATTTTAGTGCTGCAGACGGGAAGTAGTAGTCACCTGCCATATCATCAACGCTGGTATTTTGTAGGCCTACTGCTGCTGGTGGAACTGCTGCTGAAGGCGTATAACCATTTTTTACTTTGCCAGAAACATTCGGATCTAAAACAGAAATACCTGCTTCAAAGTAGTTACCCGGTTGTAAGAATGCAGCCATAGATTGACCAGAACGATCCATACCTGCAGCAAAAGCACCTGTCATTGGTACAGTTGCTAAAATCATTGCTGTGCTTAGTGCTTTTAATTTCATTATACATTTCCCTTGAGGTACAAATTTGGGTATTTAAAACGTTTTTTCGGTATTAGCTTGGTATTGTTTTTGGAGTCATTCCTATGCCTTCAATGGCTGATTTGTTACTCCATGTGACAAAAATAACACAATATAAAAAAGAGTAAATGCTCTAGTTTGAATGAGTAGTTCAAAAAAACATCAAATTAGAGTAAAAATACTAATTGAAAAGTAATGTAAGGATATAAGTTTTTGAAATTTAAAAATTTAATTAGAAATAGAGAGATAGTAAAAAAAATGAAAAAAATATAGATTTATTGAATTATTGCTTAAATTTTTTGTTAATTAGTTCACATATTTGAAATATGTGCGCCCTGCGGGACTCGAACCCACGTCGGTCGCTTAGGAGGCAACTGCTCTATCCAGTTAAGCTAAGGGCGCAAAACGATCCCTAATCTACTCCAAAAAAGACGAAAAAAAAAGTTATTGCCGAAGCAATAACTTTAAAAAATAGTCAATTAAAACTTTTTAATTAATTTTTGGTCTTGAGCAGTTTAAACAGGATAAACATGATCACGACCCAAATCGGAAGCATGTATACAGATTCCTGGAAGCCCTGAGTCCACATAATGTAAAGAATAGTCGCAATAAAGCCTAATACAAGTATGTTACTTGCTGGAGACCAAAGTGCTGGAAATTTGGTTTTTTCCCCAACTTTTTTCATTGCCTGAATAAACTTGAAATGTGTCAGTGAAATCATTGCCCAGTTCAAGACCAAGGCACCTACCACCACATAGATCAGATGGCTTAAAGCATCTTCTGGTACAAAGTAGTTCAACAGTACGCAGCCAAAAATCAAAGCAGCAGAGAAGAGTACTGCAGGAATTGGCGTACCTTGTTTATTTACTTTCAGGAAGAGCTTCGGTGCATTGCCTTGTTTGGCCAGACCGTAAAGCATGCGGCTATTGGCATACATACCACTGTTATATACAGACAGTGCAGCAGTTAGAATAATGAAGTTTAGCAGGTGGGCTGCCCAGTCAATACCTAGCTGACTGAAAATCATTACGAATGGACTTTTATCCAGACCGCCGAGTTCCAACTGGTTCCAAGGCACTAATGATAACAAGATGGTCAACGCACCGACATAGAAAATCAGAATACGGAAAACAACCTGGTTAATCGCTTTAGGAATGGTCTTTTCCGGATTCTCCGCTTCTGCTGCTGCCATACCAATCAGTTCAATCCCACCAAAGGCGAACATGAGGAAGGCCAGCATGAAGAATAAACCTTCAAAGCCATTTGGGAAGAAGCCACCTGCGGTCCATAAATTGCTAAAAGATGCAGTAGATGAAGCATCTGCAGTCAGGATCAGGTATAAACCAAAGACAATCATCGAGATGACGGCAGTCACTTTAATGATTGAAAGCCAGAACTCTGATTCACCATAGAATTTCACATTGCCAAGGTTGACCAGGGTAATCACAATGAAGAAAAACAGCACCGATGCCCAAGCAGGAATATGGGGCCACCAGTAGTTAATATATTTTGCGACAGCGGTAAGCTCGGTCATTGCGACCAGGATATACAGGATCCAGTAGTTCCAGCCCGCGAGGAAACCAGGGAATTTACCCCAATATTTATAAGCAAAATGGCTGAAAGAACCTGCAACAGGTTCATGAACAATCATTTCACCCAATTGACGCATAATAAGGAAAGCAATTAAGCCACCAATGGCATAGCCCAGAATAATCGAAGGACCAGCGGATTGGATCACCTGTGCGGAACCTAAGAATAAGCCTGTGCCAATTGCACCGCCCATGGCGATCAACTGAATATGACGGTTCTTTAAGCCACGCTGAAGTTGTGAAGACTCGTTATTCAAAGTATTCAGCCCGACAATGTAAAAATAAGTTGAAAGATTGTAATTGATCAGTCAAAAGAAGCCTAGTAGAAGCCTTAAATGAAAAATTATTATCAGATTAATAAAAAATTATTATAAAAATAAATTAAATAAAAGATAAATGAATCAATATATTAATTTTATTGAATCTGATATTCCTCATCGAATACTAAAAAGACAGCCGTTGTATATGTTGTTTTTTTATACAAAGGTCTTGCAGTCAATTTATCACGATATAAATATACTATACTCAAATTCAACCTCAGTTACATTGCATTTACAAAATAAAGATCAGACAAAGGAAGGTAATAACGATGAGTTTTGCCCCGCAAATCAAGATTCCAGCTACCTATATGCGTGGAGGTACCAGTAAAGGTGTATTTTTCAAGCTGGAAGATCTTCCACCTGCAGCACAACAGCCGGGCAAAATCAGAGACCAGTTACTCTTACGTGTGATTGGTAGCCCAGATCCTTATGGCAAGCAGATTGATGGGATGGGGGGAGCCAGTTCCAGTACCAGCAAAGCGGTCATTCTGTCTAAAAGCCAGCAACCTGATCATGACGTAGACTATCTGTTTGGACAGGTTGCAATTGACCGACCTTTTGTCGACTGGAGTGGTAACTGCGGCAACCTGACAGCGGGTGTAGGTTCATTTGCGATTAGTAATGGTCTGGTACATTCCTCTCGTATTCCGGAAAACGGCATCTGCACAGTACGGATCTGGCAGGTCAATATTCAGAAAACCATTATTGCCCATGTGCCAATTGTGAATGGGCAGGTACAGGAATTGGGTGATTTTGAGCTGGATGGTGTCACCTTTCCAGCGGCTGAAGTTCAGATCGAATTTCTGGACCCTGCCGATGATGATGCCGAGGGTGGAGCTATGTTTCCGACAGGTCATTTAGTCGATCAGCTGGTTGTTCCAGAATACGGTACCTTTGAAGCAACTTTGATCAATGCGGGTATTCCGACAATTTTCCTGAAAGCTGAAGACCTGGGCTATCAGGGCACAGAGCTACAGGAAGATATTAATAGTGATCCGGTAGCGCTCGCTAAATTTGAAACCATTCGTGCTTATGGCGCATTAAAAATGGGATTGATTTCAGATATTACTGAAGCAGCTCAACGTCAGCATACGCCGAAAATTGCTTTTGTATCACAATCTAAAGCTTATGTGTCTTCAGGGGGTAAAGCGATCACCGAATTAGATACCGATGTATTGGTACGTGCCTTATCGATGGGTAAGCTGCATCATGCCATGATGGGAACCGTCGCGGTTTCGATTGCCACTGCAGCTGCGATTCCAGGAACATTGGTGAATCTGGCAGCAGGTGGTGGTGAGCGTGAAGCGGTGCGATTTGGTCATCCATCAGGGACTTTACGCGTTGGCGCACAAGCTACTCAGGAAAATGGTGAATGGAAAGTGAAGAAAGCCATCATGAGCCGTAGTGCGCGTGTCTTGATGGAAGGCTGGGTACGTGTGCCTGCAGAAGTTTTGAAAGAATAGAATTAATTTAATGAAATCTGCTTATATACAAAACCATTGTCCGTACAATGGTTTTTTATATTCAGGGCAGCACCTTTAACATTCTAGATAGCTTCTTTTCATTAAAATAATCTTGGCTTTTGATAGAGCAAAATCAGCAGACGAATTCAAGCTGATAATTTAGGATATTTAAAGGTACAATGCAGGAATAAAGCGGCAAGTTCCTTATTCTTGTCATCGAAAATATATTGAACAACCGATCTGAGGCGAATGTGTCATCTACAACTGAGCTGTCAACCCATGCATTAACTCAAGCACAACATCGTATTCAACAGGACCTATTGACAGCATTAGATGCTTTTGCCATTCCTGAGCCGCTGAAAGCAGCCGTACACCATGCAGTGATGCTGGGTGGAAAACGTGTACGTCCAGCCTTATGTTATGCCACAGCCGCACTCAAGCCAAATCAGAATACTGCTGCTGTGCGTCGTGCTGCAGTCGCAATCGAGTTCATTCATTGCTATTCACTGGCGCATGATGATCTGCCTTGTATGGACAATGATTTGTTGCGTCGTGGACAACCAACCTGTCATGTTGCCTTTGGTGAAGATACCGCGTTGCTTGCTGGCGATATTCTGCAATCCATGGCTTTTGAAATTTTAGGCAGCCGTCTGTTTGATCAGGGCCCTGCAGTTGAGCCAGCAATTGTATTAAAGCAGATGCAGATTCTGGCTACAGCATCTTCCAAGATGGTCAATGGTCAGGTTTTAGATCTGCAGTCTGAAGGAAAACGAATTGACCAGGAAGCATTAGAAACCATTCACCGTAATAAGACCGGTGCACTGATTTCAGCAGCCATCATGATGGCTGCGGTGACGATTTTTGAAGGTACCGATCTGGCGATTCCGAAACTGCGTGAATTTGGTCAGGCCATTGGTCTGGCTTTCCAGGTGCAGGATGATATTCTAGATATCATTTCTGATACTGAAGTATTAGGAAAAACGGCAGGCAAGGATGAACAGGTAGAGAAATCGACTTATCCTGCGCTTATGGGACTCGAGCAGGCAAAACAGTATGCTAAGCAGTTGCATGATCAAGCCTTAAATGCTTTGGCTCACTTCGAAGGTCAGGCTGAAGAATTGACTCAGATTACACAGTTTTTGTTACATCGCAAAAGTTAATTTTCATAGGGATACAGCGCATAAAAAAGAGGACATTTAGTCCTCTTTTTTATTTTAGCTCATTTTATTTGCTTTCATTGTACAGACGTTCTGCCTGTTCAAAACGGTCAGTAATTTCTTCTGTCGGGGCTTTGCCCATCAAGCTCACCACAATAATAGTGATCATTGAACAGACGAAACCTGGAATGATTTCATACAGTCCAGTCGCAGCGAACAGGTTTTTCCATAGGATCACAACAGTTGCACCCACAATCATACCGGCCAAGGCACCATTCAGGGTCATGCGTTTCCAGAACAGTGACAGGATAATCAATGGACCAAATGCAGCACCAAAACCAGCCCAAGCATAAGCAACCAGACCAAGCACTTTAGATGCCGGATTACCCGCTATCCAGATCGCAAGCAGGGCAATCAGTAGCACCATCAAACGACCTACCCAAACCAGTTCTTTCTGAGAAGCATTTTTACGCAGAAAAGATTTATAGAAGTCTTCAGTCAAAGTACTTGAGCACACCAGTAACTGACAGCTGAGTGTACTCATTACCGCAGCCAAAATTGCAGCCAGAACCACACCGGCAATCCATGGATTGAACAGAATTTTAGTCAGTTCCATAAATACGGTTTCAGGATTGGCATTGACTACACTTGCCAGTTCTGGATGTGCCTGGAAGTAAGCAATACCAAAGAAACCGGCTGCGACCGCACCACCCAGACACAGTATCATCCATGTCATGCCAATACGACGTGCATTCGGAATTGATTTCACCGAATCTGCTGCCATGAAACGCACCAGAATATGCGGTTGACCAAAATAACCCAGACCCCAAGCCAGTAAGGAAATAATCGCAACAAAGCTCAGATCACCCATGACATTCATGGCTTGTGGACGAGCCGCTTCAAGTGCCAAAGTGATTTGTGACATATCGGAGAAAGATAAAATAGCCACAATTGGTGTCAACAACAAAGCAAAGATCATCAGACCCGCCTGAATCGTGTCAGTCCAGCTGACGGCCAGGAAGCCACCAATGAATACATAACTGATCGTCGCAATCGCGCTAATCCAGAGGGCAGTACTGTATGGCAGTTCAAACATGCTTTCAAACAGACGTGCACCTGCAACCATGCCTGAAGCACAATAAATAGCGAAGAAAATCAGGATCACGAATGCAGAAACCACACGCAGAACTTTTTTCTGGTCGTTAAAGCGGTTCGAGAAATAATCTGGCAAGGTCAGGGCATTGTGCTGTACTTCAGTATGTACACGTAAACGTCCAGCCACCAAGAGCCAGTTTAGCCAGGCACCAATAATCAGGCCAATTGCAATCCACATTTCAGACAGACCTGAAAGATAAATTGCCCCGGGCAAACCCATCAGCAGCCAGCCGCTCATATCGGAAGCACCAGCAGAAAGTGCAGTAACAAAACTACCTAAACGTCGGCCCCCTAAGATGTAGTCGGAAAAGTTTGTTGTCGCGCGATAAGCCATCAGGCCAATTATGATCATGGCAACAATATAAAATAGAAAGGTGATTAAGGTTGGATTTAGGGAGCTCATACGGTATCCATTTTTAAGTTGGACAGTAGATCGAAATAAGGATTATGGCGAATGTTATGGTCTTTAATCCGAAAGCCATGCAACATTAAATCCAGAAGATTTCAAAAATAAACGCGAAATTTAACCATAATTTCACAATCTTTGCTGAGATTTTCTTGATTTAAATGAAAATAGGCAGTCATTCGACTGCCTATTTGATTCATATTTCTTAACAGTTAATTGTTGCGACCCATAACGCCACGAATGGTATTCATAATATCTGCTGGCAAGACCACAGTCTTGGCATTTTGAGATTTCGCCATATCCTGCATGGCTTTTACATATTGCTCGCCAAGTAAGTAAGCCACAGGAATTTCTTTATCACCAATCGCCTGAGTTACCATATCAATAGCACGCTGTGAAGATTCAGCCAGTACGACTTGTGCTTCCGCATCACGACGTGAGGCTTCAAGACGACCATCTGCTTCCAGAATGGCTGCCTGTTTTTCACCATCGGCTTTGGTTACTGTGGCACGACGTTGACGTTCAGCCGCTGCTTGTTCTTCCATCGCTGCCTGCATGGTATGCGATGGTTTGATGTCCTGGATTTCTACGGTTTTCAGGGTAATCCCCCAATCAGAGATATCATCTGAAATACTGGCTTTCAAACGTGCCTTAATGTGATCACGAGATGACAAGGCATCATCCAGATCCATTTCACCGACAATCGAACGCAATGAAGTCTGAACCAGGTTCTGAATCGCCCATGAATAGTTTTCAATCCCGTACACGGCTTTTTCAGGTGTAGTCAGGTTAATATAAGCTACGGCATTCATCAGCAAGACTGCATTATCACGGGTAATCACTTCCTGAGAAGGAATATCCAGCACGATATCTTTGGTCGTCACTTTATAAGCAACTTCATCGATATAAGGAATCACGAAGTTCAAGCCAGGATTTAGGGTAGAATGGTATTTACCCAGACGCTGTACAATCCATTTATAGCCTTGAGGAACAATTCGTACACCTTTGAAGATGGTGACAGCCACAAAGACCAGCAAGGCCAATACAATAATAGAACTTATACTCATGTCTTTTTCACCTTTTCCTTTTCTTAATTATTGCTATGTGGTTGTACCACCAGGTCATTGCCGAGAATATCGACCACACGAACCCGGTCGCCAACTTGTACCGGACTGAGCGTACGACATTCCCATTCATCTGAACCGAGGACAGGGAGCGGAAAGCGGACTTTGACTTGACCGTGATCCAGATTGGTTTGAATCACCATCCCCACTTGGCCAATGGTGGCCTCACGTGACAGTCCGGCTTTGGTCTTGTCTGTAGACAGCGGTTTAATAAACTTGAACCAGGCCAGGGTACACAGCACAGAGAGAACGATCCAGGTCAGTAGCTGCGTGGTCAGTCCCATCATCGGGAACATCCAGTACAGAATACCCACCATAATGGCCCCAATACCAAACCAGAGTGCAGCAAATGCTGGCAGAATTAACTCTGACAGAATCAGGATAATGCCAAGTACAAACCAGTGCCACGGTTCAAGAACAAATTGCATAAATTAACCTATGTAATTCAAAATTAAATATTCATCATGATTTTTATCTTCACTTCAATGTAGCAGATGCAGCAGCGGATGAATACCTGCAATCCCGATTTAGAACCTGGCCTTGCGTGGCGGTTGTAATGCAGCTGGGGACTTGCTGAAATCGCTGATGGCCTTTTCAATGGCCCGGATTTTTAACTGGGCCGCCTTTTCACCTTCCAGAATCGTTTCATTACTCGATTTCAGATCCAGTGTACCAATATGTCCGACCTTCGGCTGAATGACCACGTTAGCCTGAGCCAGTTCTTCATTAATACTTTGCTGACCCATGATATTAATGGTCTGATCCAGTAGGCCAAACATGTTCATGGCTTTGTTGGCATCCGGACGCGCTGAGATATCAACTGCAATGACAATATCCGCTCCCATATCTTTGGCTGTTTTCACTGGAATTGGACTGACTAATCCACCATCGACATATTTGTTACCCCCAATCACCGCTGGCACAAAGACATTTGGAATACTGCAAGAGGCACGTACCGCCTGACCAGCATTGCCTTTGATAAAGTCAGCCTTACGGCCATTATCCAGGCGGGTAGCTACCGCAGCAAAACGGATCGGGAACTGTTCAATGGGTTTATTGGCCACGTTCTTATTTACATAATCCTGTAGCTTTTGACCGGCGATAATGCCCTGACGGTTTAAAGTCAGATCACGAATATCCGCCTCTTTAAAATTAAGCGCAATTTGTTGCAGCTGATATGGAGTTTTACCGCTGGCATACAGACTGCCGACAAAACTGCCGGCACTGGTTCCAGTCACAATTTTAGGTTTAATTCCATGTGATTCAAGGACTTTAATCACACCGATATGGGCAAAACCTTTCGCTCCGCCACCACCCAAGGCAAGGGCAATGACAGGTTCACGGGCTTTAAGCGTCGGGGTAACAACAGGTTTCGATGGGCTTCTGTCGCAGGCTGCAAGGCTCAGGCCCAAACACCCAATCATTGCATAACGAATTAATTTCATTCTAAAAATAGAGGATTAAATAAGCAAATTATGGTTATCAGAGCAAAAAAAAGACATTTTGCCTAGCGTTTTTTCACCAGTTTTTGTAAAGGCTTGGCAATCCAGTCCGGGTTTTTTGCCGAGATCTTGCCTTCATAATGGGCATAGATCTGCTCCAGATCATATTCATAATCACCGGTTAAATGGTATACGCCCAGGATATGAATGGTTTTAATGTCATAGTCAAAAGAAAACATCACAATCGGCAGATTGGCAGCTTTGGCAATATGATAAAAACCGCTACGGATTTTTTCCGGTGCCTTACGCGAACCTTCAGGTGCCATGCCTATCCAGATTCGATCAGTCTTGTTAATGATATCAACAATCTGTCGGGTATGTCCTTGAGGAGTATCACGTACCACCGGAACCACACCAATCCATTCCAGAATCGGTTTCAGTGGTGTACGGAATAAACTGTCCTTGCCAAAAATCGTGATCTGAATGCCGAGACCGAGCAGAGCATTAAAGCCCAACCAGGCATCAATATTAGAGGTATGCGGAGAAATGATGGCAACTGCTTTTGGCAGATTTGGAAATTCACCTTCCATTTTCCAGCCTTGAGCAAGAAAAAGCTTTTTATAAAATGTCCGGCTGAATTTACTGCCACGCCCAGGGACTAAAGCAGGTAGGTCAGGAAAGGAAGTATTTGCCATCTTATAAGACTCTTGAATTACGAAAATATTCTTTGTTTTTTATTATATTATTGCTTCGTGATAATTTTTTCACTGGCAAAATATCCATGCCAGATGATGTTTTCTGGAATATTTGATCAGCCAAGGACTTTTAATGCCGGCCATGCGCAACCTCTATGTTTTGCTATTTTCCTTATACTGGGCGCAAGGCTTGCCGGTAGGATTTATGACGCATGCACTTCCAGTAATTTTGCGTGCTCAAGGTGTATCTTTGACGCATATTGGGGGATTCGGCCTGCTGATGCTGCCTTGGTCAATCAAAGTCTTTTGGGCACCTCTAGTCGATCGTTATGGTTCTACAAAAGGCCATTATCGTAGCTGGACTATTCCCGCACAGTTATTGTCTGTCATCGTACTCATCATCCTGTCCTTTATACCAATTGAGGCATTAAATCAGCCAGTTTATCTGCTAGCTTTTTTTGTGGCGCTGTTATTTATGAATGGTATTGGAGCGACACAGGATATTGCTACGGATGGACTCGCGGTCAATATTCTGAGAAATGACCAGCAACACTGGGGTAATACCTTTCAGGTGATGGGTTCACGTCTGGGGTTTATTGTCGGTGGGGGTGCCATCCTATGGCTTTTGGATATCCTGCAATGGCAAACGACGTTCCTGATTTTAGCAGCTCTGGTCTTTCTGAATACTTTACCCATACTTTTATTTAAAGAGCCGCAACATGAAAACCTGAACGAGATTGCCAAAGCCCAGCAAAATAAATTCCAGTTAAAAACCTATTTTCAATATTTTCTCCAACAGCCTACTTTACGCTGGTGGCTGGCGATTCTGGTGACGTTTAAAATTGCGGATGGCCTGTCTGGACCTCTATTAAAACCGTTAATGGTAGATATGGGGCTGAGTTTTAGCCAGATCGGGGTTTACGTGACTATGTTCGGTGCATTTGCGGCACTGATTGGAGCAGGGTTGGCTGGTTGGTGCCTGAAAATATTTTCCCGTGCCCGAACTTTGATGGCTTTCTCAATTATCAAAATTATTACCCTAATGGCGTATACCTGGCTGGCAATGCAATACGAAGCCAAACAGTCAGTTACACCCATGGTGATTTACTTGATTAATGCGGCTGAAGATATGATTTCTGCCATGTTATTAGTCGTGATGCTGACTTTAGTTATGCAATACAGCCGTAAACATCTGGCGGGAACGGACTTTACGTTTCAAGTAGCGATCATGGCGACGGTAAGTGGCGGGCTTTATAGCATAAGTGGAATATTAGGGGATAGATTGGGTTATCAGGATTATCTGTATGGCATCGTTTTTACTGCAATATTGTGCTTAATCCCGATAAACGGTTGGATAAAATACCGTAAAATTGATTGAAAAATTATCTAAATCAAATGTTTGATTGGATATTAGCCTAAAGTACTAAAAAGAATATATAAATACATTTTTAATAATTTTGTAATATAAAGACGTTGTGTATGATTTGTTACAAAATAAACCAAAGGATTATTGAAATGAAAACCAAGTTAGCGACAGCGATTGCATTGAGCCTATTGGCGGGGACAACTTTTGCAGCACCAACTTTTTATGGTGAAGTTGACTTAAGTGTTGACTATGTAAAAGTTGACAGTGCGACTGGTAACGATCGTGATGTTACAGAAATTAACTCTAATAACTCATTTTTAGGTCTAAAAGGCGATGAGAAGCTAACTGATCGTTTAAGTGCATTATATCAAGCTGAATTCACATTCTATGGTGATGACGGTCAAGGTGGTTCAGGAAATGATACTTTTGTACCACGTAACATCTTAATTGGTTTAAAAGATGCAAAATTAGGTGCATTAAAAGCTGGTAAAATTGATACTCCAGTAAAACAGCTTTCTGCTGCAGTTGATACTTTTAATAACTATGTAGATAACTCTGCAGATGTACACGGTATTATGACAGGTGAAAACCGCATTGATAATGTCCTTGTATACGAAACACCAGCTTTTAACGTTGGTCAAGGTAAAATTGAAGCGAAAGCTTTATTAGCTACAGGTGAAGATGAAAGCCGTATTAAAACAACTAATGGTGGTGCTCAAGTTGCTGGTCGTGGCTTAGGTGATTCATGGTCTTCTTCAATCACTTATACAGATAAAACTTTCCTTGCTGGTTTGGGCTATGACAAAGCTATTCCAAGTCGTTTCTTAAGCCGAGGATTCCTAAATTCTAAAGCTTCTGAACGTGAAGTAGATGAATCAACAAATACACTAGCTTCAGCAGACACAATCCGTGCAATTGGTCGTGTAAATTTAGATAATGGCTTATCTTTGCGTGCTTTATATCAAGTATCTGACGTTAATAAAGCTTCTGTAAGCCCAACAGCTGAAGAAGTAACAACAGCAGGTTTAATTGATGATGCTCAAGCTTGGTTAATTGGTGCGGAATATAATCTGCCGAATGCTCAAGCATGGACTGTGAAAGGGCAATATAGCCAAAATACTGTAGCTTTCAAAAATGGAGCAGCTCCTGATTTTGAAGCGAATCAATTCTTAGTAGGTCTTGATTATGCATTTTCTAAACAAGTAAAAGCATACGGTCATGCTGGTTACCTGACTATTGAACAAGGTTCTGATGAAGACAAACAGGTTCTTGTAGGTACAGGCTTTGAATACAAATTCTAATTTAGATTTTGTGATCTGAAAAAAAGGCGATGTTTTTACATCGCCTTTTTATATGGAATTTTGTATAGCTTATGAGTTTAAACCCATTAGCAGCAGGATTTGAGCTGTTAAAGTAAACACAAAAGTTTGATGTAACTATTATGACTGTACGAGCTGTTTTATTTGACCTGGATAATACACTGACGCATCGCGATTTGAGTGTACAGGCTTATAGTCGCTATCTGGCAGAGCAATATAGTCAGATGCTAAATTTAGCCGATATCGCAAAAATTACCGAGATCGTACGCCGTATTGATAATGGTGGCTATCCGAAAAAAGAACTGCTGACCCATTCCACAATTGGTGGATCAGTCGCTTTTGCGCTTCTGCAAGAATTGTCCTGGCAATCTCAGCCAGCATTAGAAGAATTGAGTGATTTCTGGTTCCAGTATTTTGGCCAGTTCGCCGTCGCCATGCCGCAAGCAGAAAACTTATTGCGATCACTTAAAGCCGCAGATTATAAGCTGGCGATTATTTCCAATGGTGGACATGACACTCGGATGAATATTATTAACGGGCTGGGTTTTGCTCATTATTTTGATGAAATCATGAGTTCAGGTCTGGTTGGTATCAGTAAGCCAAATCCTGAAATTTTTCAATATACTGCGCAAAAACTTGCTGTGGCTCCAGAGCATTGTCTTTATATTGGAGACCATCCTGTCAATGATATTCAGGGTGCACAGAATGCCGGTATGCAGACTTTATGGATGGAAGGATTCCATACGCCTTTACAGCAGATAGAACACAAGATCCAGAATTTGGCTCAAGTGCTGGATTATCTCAAACATTAAGTCTGACGCTGGGTATTGATGGCTTTGATCCATTTGCAATATTCACAGCGCTGGCAGATTGCATCTGGACTAGACAGCAACTCTACGTTGCCGCAATGCAGACAGGCATAATAAGTATGTGGTTCAACTTCTGTAATGAGATCTTTTTGGGCTTTAGGAAATAAGGGCAAGCCATAACGGACTTCTTCGGGACTGTAAAAGAGTATGCTGAATTTACCATCGCTTTCCAGCAGTCCAGTACGAATTTGTCCTAAGTGTTCAGCACCTTGCTGACGCATTTCGGCAAAGAATTCATCATGCGACATTTTGCCTTTGGAAATATGCTCAAGCACCATTTCACCATTTTCGACAATATAAAGCGGTTTGCCTTCGAGCAGATCTTCGAAGGACTGATATTGCATGGTCAGGTAGGTGGTAAGACGGTATAAAATAATGATGGTAGACATGACGATAAACGCCTGCAGCAAAGGCAGTGTTTCATCGAACATAGGATCGCCTGCGATCGAACCCAAAGCCAAGATAATTGCGACTTCGAAAATGGAAAGTTGACGTACCCCACGTTTACCGGTCAAGCGCAAGAATACAATGATCATGGTATACATGACCAGGCAGCGCAGCAGAATTTCGCCAATAAAGGTCCAGTCAGTGTCATGGATAAAAATCGTGAAAAAATCCATAGGCTTAGCTCATATTTCCTTAGGTGAACTGAGTGTAGCAATGAACTTGGATGTGAAGTTTAGTGATTATGTTTATACAGGTAAGATCTCGGTATCATCAGTTATCAATTAGCCGATGATGAACATGAATTACCAATTTAAAAATATTATATTTTTCAATTAATAACAAAACTATAAAACTCTAACGACATTCAAGTTTGAGAATGGAATCTTTTGTGCTTGTTTCAAATTTCCGCTCTGTTTTAATAATACCCGTCTGAATTTTTTAATATCATAATCATTATTATAGATATTATTTTATTAATAAATCAGTTGCTTAATTATATCGTATGGAAAATTAATGTATGAATATTCATGCATTTTGACAAGATGATTGATAACAAGGGTGGGTGAATAGATGAAAAAGGCCATGTTATGTGCAGTTGCTTTTGGACTGATGAATACGGCATATGCGGATGCAGACTGGGATTATAAGCATACCCATCAGTGGGGTTCACTGAGCGATAAATATACTGCATGTAATAGCGTAAATCAGTCACCTATTAATATCGAAGGCAGCGTAAAGGCAGAACTGGAACCTTTAAAGTTCAGCTATAACACCATGATTCATGCGATCGAGAATAAAGGTCATACCGTACAAGTGGATTTTGCTCAAGGTGGCGAATTGCAGCTGGACGGCGATACCTTTGTACTGAAACAGTTTCATTTGCATAGCCCGAGTGAAAACTTGATCAAGGGCAAAAGCTATCCACTCGAAATTCACTTTGTACATGCCAATGCCAAAGGTGAGCTGGCTGTAGTGGGGATGATGTTTGAACAAGGTGCAGAAAGCCAGATGCTCAAACGTATGTGGAACCGTTTGCCGAAAAAACAAGGTGAAAAAGTGGTATTAAGCAAACCGCAACCGGTAAATGAGATGCTGCCTAAAAACCTTGATTATTATCGCTTTAGCGGATCACTGACCACACCGCCGTGTTCGGAAGGGGTACGCTGGCTAATTCTAAAAGATATTCAGCAGGCTTCGGCACAACAGATTGCAGCGTTCTCAAAACTTATGGGACATCCGAATAATCGTCCGATTCAGCCCTTAAATGGACGGGTTATTGTTGAAAATTAATTGATAACTCCCTTAAGCAGACTGCGGTCTGCTTTTTTTATTTGCAGTAAATCAGCAGTCACTTAAAAGTTTTAGGGATAAAATAGCATTTATTTGCTTTGCATGTTTGCCATGTCTTTTGATTTGAAAACCACTGTTCAGCCCGATGCCGAGCTTTCACCGCAGCAGAGAAAGCTGAACCGTTTGATTAATAAAATTGAACAGCAGCAGCTTGAACTGAAGCAGTGGCAGCAGGCGCAGGAACAGATTCAGCAATATACCCGTCAAACCTTGATGCCGGTCTATCATGAGTTACATACAGTGCTGTTTCAGCAACTGGAACAGCTCTGGACGCATTTGCATGAGGCTGAATTTTCCAAGGCCGAGGCGACGCAGCTGGATGTAAAAATCCAGTCTCTTGCAGCTTACTTAAAAGATTCTCAATCTTTATCAGGGCAACATGTCCAGATCGTTGACGACATTTACAATTATTATCAACAGCATATTGAATACACGCAAGGCAGAAAAAATAAAAAGCAAAGCGCCCAGGAGATAGAGCTATTTTTCGATGAAGAAAGTGATTCGGATCAGATAGCATCCGATGACTTGGAGGAATGGGATAGAGAAAAGTACAGTCAGGCACGTGAGCAAGCCAAGTTAAAACGCCAGCAGGAAAAACTGGAGCAAGCTGCAAAGCTGGCCGAGCAGTCCTTAAAAACCGTGTATTTAAAAATTGCGGCAACCATTCACCCGGATCGTGAACCGGATGAAGCGAAAAAAATAGAAAAGACTGAGCTGTTGCAGCAGGCAAATGAAGCCTATGCAGCACAGGATTTATTTTATTTGCTGAAACTGCAAATCCAGATTGAGCAGAATCGGGATGTTTCACAAAAGGGTTTAAGTTCCGAGCAGCTAAAGTTTTATCAACTGGCTTTAGATCTACAAAGCCAGAAACTGGATGACCAGATAGAAGAGATTATTCAATTGTTGAGCTGGAATAAAAAAGCCCATACAGGCAAGGTCAAAATTACCGATTTATATAAGCAGGTGGATGCGGATACTTCAGCGCTGAAAAAGCAGCTAAAAGGGGAAAAGGAACGGTTGAAGTATATGAAGAAAGTGAGTGGGGTGGAGATGTTGATGGAGCATGGGATTTTATAAGTAACTTAAGATTTTTAAATAGGTCAAAAGTTCTTAAGGATTCATCATGTTAAGATATTAAAAGTATTGAAATAGGTAATGAAGTCAGATCATGAGCATTTTGGATTTAAGTGCGTATCAAGCAACTGAAAATTTATCCCCACAACAGAAAAAGTTTAATCGCTTGGTTAATAAAATTGAGAAATTACAAGCTGTATTAGAAGAATGGCAACAAGCGCAGCAAAAAGTCCAACAGGAGGCAAGTAAAGAACTTTTACCTTTATATAGTCAGTGGCACCAAATTTTATTTAGTCAATTAGAGACCCTCTGGCAATATAAAAATACGCATAAAATCGCAAGAACATATTTACAGCGTTTAGATGAAAAAATTTCAATTTTAGCGAGTCAGCTTCTGAATAATCCTAATCTATCTGCACAGCAACATGAGTTGACGGTTATCATCGCTCAACATTACGAGCTTATAGAAGTGGATTCTCACTCTGAGGAAGTCGATATTCATGTCAATGATCATTCGAATCAAGCACAGGATGCTGATGAAATGATGAAGAAACAAGTCATGAAAGAAATTCTAGCAGATCAATTAGGGGTGACAGTTGATTGGCTTGACTTCGATTTAGATCTTGATAATCTCGAAGCGTTTATGGAAAAAGTGAAAGATAAATTAGATCGAGAAGAAGCTGACTTTCTACAAAACCAACTTAATGAAGATGAGCGTAATGATTATCAAAAATTTGCTGAAAAAGAAAAAAAGAAGATTTTAAAAAAGCAAGCACAGCTTGAAGAAGCAAAAAAAATGGCAGAGCAGTCATTGAAAAAGATTTATTTAAAAATTGCTTCACTGATTCATCCTGATCGTGAGCAAGATGAGCAAAAACAAATTGAAAAGACAGCATTATTACAGCAAGCCAATTCAGCTTTAGAGCAGAAAGATTTACTGACCTTGTTAAAATTACGTGCTTATGCAGCACAAGTTGATCAAAAACAGGCAGTTAAAATCGCAAATGAGCATTTGAAACTTTATAATCTATTGCTAGAAGAGCAAATTGAGCAATTGCAATTTGAGGTAGATGATATTGTTTATTCATTTGATTGGGTCGGCTCTGGTTTTTATAAACAGACCTTTAAACCGATTGATTTGACTAAGAAATATCAAAGAGATTTGATTGATATACAAGAAAAACTATTAAAAGACAAAAATCTTTTAGATGCTTACAAGGATTTTGAATACTTAAAAATTTTACTTAAAAAAAGGACATTTAGTTGGTCATTGGATTAATTTTATCATTGATTCTGAATTAAGCATCATCTTTGTATGGTGCTTATTGAAGTGACATTAAGACAGATCCCCAACTACTCATCTTCGCCAAATCCATGCGTCACACCGCCACTGATGCAGAAGCTTTAATGTGGCAACTTCTACGTGCTAAGCGATTTATGAATCTTAAATTTCGGCGTCAGCATGTGATCAAACCTTATATTGTGGATTTTTACTGTCATGAAATTGGTTTGGTGATTGAGCTAGATGGCAGTCAGCATGGAACGGATGATGCCATCTAATATGATGCTGATCGAACCAAGTTTTTAGAGGCTTTAGGTTTAACAGTAGTTCGGTATTGGAATCATGACGTGTTGGGGCGGACGGATGTCGTGTTGGAGGATTTGTGGACGGTGTGTACTGAATTAAAAAATACCTCTCCCTAACCCTCTCCTAACAGGAGAGGGAATATCCTTTACTGAATTAAAAAATCTTTATGCTTCAACAAGTAGAGCAGATAATGCTTGAACTTCTTTTAAGCGATTATTGATAAGAGCTTGAATATCTTGCTTAGACAATGTTTGGTTTGAATCGAGCAATTCGTCTGTGACTTCGATCGTTTTGAAACTCACGCTATCCCAATCACTGTAACTTTGAAAAAAGCGACTCAAGTTACAGAACTCTATAGTTTTTGCACCTTTATCAGTTTTCTTAATTAGAAAATGATGATTAGGTTCAGCTGTTCTTTTGATCTGAATATGATCATCATAATTATCATAGAAAGGATGAACGAAAATATATTTATCAGATCCTTGCGGTAAGTTTTTAACATTAGTTTTTCGTGACTTATGTGGGTTCTTATTTCCTTTTGCAGAATTGCATTCAACACAACTCACAATCAAGTTTTCTGGTTCAAACAGAAATTTGCTGTAAAGTGATTTGGGTAAAATATGATCTATATCCCAATATCTGCCATGTTGAGATGGGATCTGATGCTTACAATAGAAACATACGTTATTAGTTTCTGTTAAATAATGAGTTCGAATTAAGCTTTTAAGCTCTAGAATTTCTTTACATTCCTTATTCCAAAATGTGTGATCTTGTTTATCATAAGTATTAATATATTTATGAAATTTTGAAGGAATAACAAATACTTTCATTATTCCTCCTCAAGATCTAATAAAACTTCAACTAAGGATTTAACTTTATCTTTATCTTGAAACTTTTTTTCATAATAAAGTTTCTTAACTAACTCTTTAGTATGGATTTCATCTAAGCTTAAAGTTACATTGGTATTTAACTTATTGAGAATAATGAGTATTTTTCTTAATAAATATTCATTGTTATTTCCTGGAGCACTAAATACTTCTGTTAATTGAAAATCAGCAGATCGGTTAATAATTTCTTTAGAACTTTTTAACTCTTTAGAATTTAAGTTTAGTACAAAAGAATTTTCACTATTAATATTTGATATTATTTGTGGTGAATGAGTCGCAATAAAAAATTGGCAACCTGTATAACTTTTACTTAGTAACTCAATTAGTTTAATTATTTCTGTTTGCCATTGTGGGTGAAGGTTCAATTCAGGTTCATCGATACATACTAAGCTATCATTTTCAATTGAAGATATTAATGCTAACCCTAGAGTTAGAATCGAAAGTTGTCCTGAACTTAAGGATGTTAAAGGTAGTTTTTTGTTTTCATTAGGGTATGAAATTTTAGTAATCGATAATAGTTTAAGTTGTAGTAGTTCTATAATTTCTTTTTTTAATGAAAATATATTTTCTATAGAGATGATGAAACTATCTTCTTTACATAATTTTTCTAACTTGAGTTCTGATCCATTTTTATTTTCTTCTGAGTATTTTTTTAATTTTTTAAAATGAGTGGACTTTGTTATTTTGAATTCAATAGAGTTTGGTAGGTTTAGGAATTTAGAAATAATTTTCCAATCTTGTGATTTATGTAATTGATTCTTATTGGAAGATATGAAAATTTCAAATAACTGGAATAAATGTAAAGAGCTAATGTTATTTTTTATTGAGAAATCTACCTCATTATATTTAATATAATTTTCTATTATATTTTTGTATTTAGCTAAATCTTTATGATGTTTATCTTGTCCAAAAACAAAATCTGCTGGATTTGTAGAAAATTTAATATAATTTTTATTAATTTTCCAAGGTGTTGGGAGCTTATTGAAGTGTGCGGAAGAAAATCCAATTATTCTAGAAAAGTTATAATCTTCTTTACTAGCTAGCATAATTATTTTATTTAAAAGTCTACTTTTACCAGAATTATTAGATCCAATTATAATTGTAAAGGAATTTTTGTTGGAAGTTAAATCATCTTTGGGAAAAAGTGAAATTTTCTGATTATCTAGTTCAGTTTCTGTAATTTTTTTCATATTTAAAAATAAAGGGCTGAATAATCAGCCCTTTATACACAAATTAGATCAAACTAACAACACATTAAAGCGCTGCAATCTGCTCCATATTCGCCTTAATCTTCGCTAACTGGTCAGCAAATTCAGCAAGTTTAACTTTCTCGCCTTCAACTACAGCAGCAGGTGCTTTCGCGACAAAACCTTCATTGCCAAGTTTAGTGGCAATTTGGTCATGTTGTTTTTGAACCTTGTCTAAGTCTTTTTGTAGACGACCCAATTCCGCTTTAGGGTCAATTAAGCCCTTCATTGGAACGAATACAGATACGTGACCTACAACACTCGATGATGACAATGGCGGTTGTTCAGCATCAGCTAGGAAAGTAATGCTTTCAACTTTTGCCAATGCTTTAAACAACGGTTCAATACGAGCAATCTGTGCTTTTTCAGCATCAGTGGTATTTTGAAGAAGTACAGGCAACAAGCGAGCATTACCTAGACCCATCTCACCACGGATGTTACGTACCGCACCAATCAAACCTTGTAGCCATTGCATATCTGCTTCAGCTTGGTCATTCATCAACGCTTCGTCAGCAACAGGGTATGGCGCCAACATAACCGTTTCGCCAACAATGTTCAGTTTCGGCGCAAGGGTTTGCCAGATTTCTTCAGTCAGGTACGGCATCAACGGATGAGCCAAACGTAAAGATGCTTCCATCACAGAAAGAAGAACACGACGAACTTCAGCTTTGCGCTCTTCAGACACATTTTCATCGTTCAGAACTGGTTTGGTTAATTCAACATACCAGTCACAGTATTCATTCCAGATGAACTCGTAAATCGCTTGCGCAGCCAAGTCTAGACGATAGGTTGCAAATGCGGTTTGCACCGCTTGTTCCGCTTTTTGCAGACGGCTTACGATCCATTGTTCAGGCAATTCCCAAAGGTCTTGACGTGCTTCTGAACCAATCGTTTGACCTTCGACATTCATCATCACGAAACGCGTTGCGTTCCAGATTTTGTTGGCAAAGTTACGGTAACCTTCAACACGTTTCATGTCGAACTTGATGTCACGACCCGTATTGGCAAGCGCACAGAAGGTGAAACGAACTGCATCCGTACCGTAAGATTGAATGCCTTCAGGGAATTCCTTACGGGTTGATTTTTCGATCTTCGCTGCCTGTTTCGGGTTCATCAAACCTGTGGTACGTTTTTGTACTAAAGTTTCAAGATCAACACCGTCAATCAAATCGAGGGGGTCAAGCACGTTCCCCTTAGATTTAGACATCTTCTGACCTTCACCATCACGTACCAAACCATGTACATACACAGTTTTGAACGGTACTTGAGGTGTACCATCTTCATTTTTCATGAAGTGCATCGTAAGCATAATCATACGAGCAACCCAGAAGAAGATGATGTCGAAACCTGTTACCAATACATCAGTCGGGTGGAAAGTATTTAAGAAATAGTTTTCTTTATCTTTCGCAGCGTCACCTGTCCAACCTAAGGTTGAGAATGTCCAAAGACCAGATGAGAACCAGGTATCCAGTACATCTTCGTCTTGGTTCAATTGAACATCGGCAGGAATGTTATTTTTCGCACGTACTTCAGCTTCGTCACGACCCACGTAAACATTGCCTTCTGCATCGTACCAAGCAGGGATACGGTGACCCCACCACAATTGACGTGAGATACACCAGTCTTGAATGTTGTTCATCCACGCCATGTACATGTTGCTGTACTGCTCAGGAACGAACTTGATACGACCATCTTGAACCGCTTCAATTGCAGGTTTCGCAAGTGGCGCGATTTTCACATACCATTGATCCGTCAATAACGGCTCAACGATCACACCTGAACGGTCACCACGAGGTGGTTTCAATGTGTAAGGTTGAATTTGGTCTAACCAGCCTTCAGCTTCAGCTTGTTCTACTAACTTTTTACGTGCTTCAAAACGCTCTAAACCAACATAGTCCGCAGGTGCAGGAATGGTTTTAGAAATTTGCTCGCCCGCTTTTGCGATGTATTCAAACTCAGCAAGAACTTCAGCATTTTTATTGAAGATGTTGATGATAGGCAATTCACAACGTTTACCCACTTCATAGTCGTTAAAGTCGTGCGCAGGGGTGATTTTTACACAGCCTGTACCGAATTCTTTGTCGACATATTCATCTTTAACGATTGGAACAGCACGACCTGTAATCGGCAGGATGATGTTTTGACCCACCAAGTGTGCATAGCGTTCATCATCTAGGGCAACCGCAACCGCTGTATCACCGAGCAATGTTTCAGGACGAGTCGTCGCCACAACAATGTGATCTTTACCATCGTGGGTGCGTAGTGACTTGTCTTCAAAGAAATATTTAAAGTGCCACAGTGAACCTTGTTCTTCTTTATCAGACTCAACTTCCAGGTCAGACAGGGCAGTTTGCAGTTTAGGGTCCCAGTTCACCAAGCGTTTACCGCGGTAAATCAGACCTTCTTCATGCAGTTTAACGAACACTTCTTTCACTGCGTTAGATAGGCCTTCATCCATGGTGAAGCGTTCACGAGACCAGTCAACTGAAGAACCTAGGCGGCGGATTTGACGGGTAATATTACCGCCTGATTGTTCTTTCCATTCCCATACTTTTTCGATGAACTTTTCACGCCCCAAGTCATGACGGCTGATGCCTTGTGCACCCAACTGACGCTCTACAACCATTTGCGTTGCAATACCTGCGTGGTCAGTCCCCGGTTGCCAGAGCGTATTTTTACCTGACATACGGTTATAACGGGTTAAGGCATCCATGATGGCATTGTTAAAACCATGACCCATGTGCAAGCTACCGGTGACGTTTGGTGGCGGAATCATGATACAGAAAGACTCGCCTTTTTCAGACGGCTTGAAGTAACCGCGCTCTTCCCAGGTTTGGTACCATTTTTTCTCGATCTCGGTCGGATCGTAAGTTGTAGCAATATTTTGCGCTGAATCAGTCATAGTTCGAACAGATCAAAAGTGGATAAAAAATTGCATCTATTGTAGCAAAAAAAATGGCGGCTGCGGCAGCTTAACCAAAAGCAAACTTTAAGCAATTGGCAGTAAGCTGAACTCATCGTATGATAGCAACAGCGCCAGACAACTCATCACAAAATTTAAATAACAAGATGAATATTAAGGATAAGAAGATGAGCTATAACATTTCCCTGAAAATACAGCCAGAAACTCACTATCGTTTCCGCGATATTCATTCCCGTCTCAATAGTGGTGATCAAACCAGTCTGTCCAAAGCCTTGGGTGAAAACCTCACGGATATTGCCTGTGAAATTATTGATCAGGTCTTTGGCCGCCTTGCGCGTCTTTCAAATTCTGCGGATCGCGAGTCTGAAAAAGTCGTCCAGCAAATTGTCGAGACTACACGTAAATATATGCCATGGTCAGTCTCATTTTTTGGCAATGAACGGCTGATTCCCATGGTGAATTATCTTTATGAAATGACCCATGAAATTGAAGGCGATTATTACGTGCGTTATCCCATTCAGAAGACGCTGGCGATCGAATTACTCCGCTATGTAAAAGAAATGGAAAGTGGCAATCATCATTGTGTTTCACCTGCCTTAAAGACCTTTATTGAAGTGGTGGATCAGGGGGTTACCCATCTGGTACGTCAACCCAAAAACATGCTGAAGTTCAATATGGTGGTTGATAAAACCCTGAATGGTGTGATTCATTTAACTACGCAGCTCGGTTATAAGCGTTTTGACAAGTTGGGAAGCCTGTATGATGCACCGACCATCAGTCATTACTTTGAGCATTTTTTAGCGTTTTTAGAAGATGAAGTAAAACAGACATCGGATATTTAAAAGAGATAGAGGGATCAATGGCAAAGCTGGAAAGTTTAAATGGAAAAGTGGTCTGGATCACCGGAGCATCTTCAGGGATTGGTAAGGCAGTCGCGCAGGAATGTGCGTCACAGGGAGCGCAGGTAGTTTTAACGGCACGCCGTTTTGAAGAACTGGAAAATGTGCGTCTCAGTTTGCCTAATCCTGATCAGCATCTGTCTGTCATTGCTGACATTACCGATGAAACCCAAGTAGAAAAAGCCTATGCCAAGGTTTTGGAAAATAAAGGCCGGATTGACTGGTTGATCAATAATGCCGGTTTAAGTCAGCGTGCCCTGATTGCCGACACCACCATGCAGACTGAACGCGCCATTATGGAAGTGGATTATTTCTCGCAGGTGTATTTGACTAAAACGGTCTTGCCAACTTTCTTGAAACAGCAGTCTGGACGTATTGTATTTATTTCCAGTGTAGCAGGTTTGCTCGGCACCCAGTATCGCGCATCTTATTCCGCTGCCAAAGGTGCAATACATATGTGGGCGAATAGCCTGCGTGCTGAAGTGGCGGATCAGGGTATTCAGGTCTCGGTGATTTTCCCGGGCTTTGTCAAAACCAATGTCTCTTTTAATGCCTTAAATGGTGAAGGCAAACCGCAAGCCAGGCAGGACGAGGCGATTGAAAATGGTTTAGAGGCTGATGATTTTGCTAAACAGACAGTGAGAGCATTACAGCAGGGCGAGGAATACATTGTGGTCGGTGGGAAGAAAGAAAAACTGGGCGTACTGGTTTCACGTATTTCACCAAAAGTTCTGTACAAGATGATCCGTAAAACCAAAGTAAAATAAATCATCCAGATTAAAAAAGGGCAGGAGCGCCCTTTTTTATGTCTCTTAAAACTTCAATAAAAATAACAATACTTAAAAATGCAATTCATTTCTGGAGAATTGCCCGTACAGGGAATGCGTCCGATAACATGGATATGCAGAAAATTACCTTTTCACTCTGGTACTTAAGCTGAAAACCGGTATGTTAATTAAAAATAATAGTGAATTGGAATAAGCTCATTCGATGAAAACACCGGTGCCAGACTACCTCAAGCATGTTTTAACTTCCTGCCGTGACAATGAAAAAGGTGCCCTGGCAGATTATATTCCTGAGCTGGCAGCCGTAGACCCGGATAAGTTCGCTTTGGCGCTCTCTACCGTAGATGGCACGATCTATTCCACCGGTGATGACGAAGTTGAGTTTACCATGCAGTCCATGTCCAAGCCCTTTGCTTATGCTCTGGCTTTGCAGAAAGTTGGCTTGACCAAGGTCATGGAAAAAGTAGGCGTGGAACCTTCGGGCGAAGCCTTTAACCAGATTTCACTGGAGAAGGATTCCAATATTCCAAAAAATCCGATGATCAATTCGGGTGCAATTACCACCCACTCCTTGATTCCCTATAAGCGGACAGTGTCCCGTGCCGAACAATTGCGCCGTTTTTTAAGTGGTCTGGCGGGGCGTGAACTGAGTTTTGATACCGATGTATATACCTCCGAACTGAAAACAGCATTTCGTAACAGATCCCTGGGCTATATGCTGCGTACCGTGGGGGTGCTGGAAGAAGATCCAGAAGCGATTGTAAATGGGTATATCAAGCAGTGTTCAATCAAGGTGACGGTCAAAGACCTGGCGATGATCGCCGGGGTACTCGCCAACGGCGGAATTCAGCCACAAACCGGTAAAAAATTGCTGGACCGTTCTGTAGTGCGGCAAGTCCTGAGTGTGATGCTCACTTGCGGCATGTATGATGCTGCCGGGGACTGGCTGACCACCGTGGGTATTCCGGCCAAAAGTGGGGTTGCAGGCGGTATTATCGGAGTGTTACCTGGGCAGGTGGGTATCGCCGTGTTTTCTCCGCGAATTGATGAGCATGGACATAGTGTACGTGGCGTCGATATTTTTGAGCGTATGTCCCGGGAAATGGGGCTGCATTTAATGGAAGGGACGCCATCGGCACAAACCATTTTGCAAAGTCGTTATCTCACCGGTAAACGTGATCATGTGGTGGTGTACGAACTGCGTGGCGTATTGCAGTTTACTGAATCGGAAATGCTACTGCGTATTTTGCAAGATGAACCGGAAGGCAAAAAACGAATTGTGTTGGATCTGACCAATTTGACCTTAATTCATAATGTCGGTGCTCGAATGTTATTTGAAGGTGTGGCCCGTTTGAAGAAGGATGGTCATCCAGTCGTGGTGGTTGACTCGGAAGGAATTTTAAGTGAAGCCCAGATGAAGGGAAATAAAAGGGTCGTGGTCAAAGAAAAACTGACCAAGTATCTGGAAAAATTTCAATAGACGTTTTTCTGTCAGCTTGCTTCAGAATAGGATATCTGTCAGTAAATAAAAAAGCCCCGATAATGCGAGGCTTTTTTTCAAATCTTGAAATTCTTATTTAATATGTTCAGCAATATCCGTAAAGATTACGCCTAACCCATGTGCACCTGCATCAGGATAGCCCAAGCTACGGTCACCGACCGTACCGGCACGGCCCATACGCGCCACGATGTCTTTGGTGGATTCTGCACCTTTTACTGCCGCCGCTGCACCCAACACAAAGTTTTCTTTAAAAGTCTTATCGGTATTGGCTGACCATGAATCGGCACAAGGAACCAAAGCATCAATCAGGGTCTTGTCACCAACAACTGCTCCACGGCCAAATGAACGTTCGCCGGTAACTT
Source organism: Acinetobacter sp. SM1B (assembly GCF_003289665.1). Lineage (NCBI taxonomy): Bacteria > Pseudomonadati > Pseudomonadota > Gammaproteobacteria > Moraxellales > Moraxellaceae > Acinetobacter > Acinetobacter sp. SM1B. The sequence continues at coordinate 1,829,638 of NZ_QMBM01000001.1, read as the reverse complement.
GAATGCCTTTCACTGCTGCTTGCAGCATCTCGGCAAAATCTGACACAGTTAATGTGGATTTGCCTTGAATGGCTTTACTCGCTGCACGAAACGCTGAACCCCAGATCGGGCCTGATGCACCACCACAGTGTTCCATAATAATCATTGAACTATTTAGCAAGAATTCATCCATGTGCTGGGCTTGAATCAGGCTTTGCCATTCGCGTTTCAGCTGTTTAAAACCTTTAGCTACACTCATGCCAAAGTCACCATCACCTGCATGGGCATCCAGCTCGCAGAATGGCACTTCGTTTTTGATAATACAGGCAGCCATCACATCGACCACATAACGCATATTTTCAATTGTGAACTGTTCATTTTGAATTTCAGCATGTTCGGGCTGAGTTTCGACTTCTGTATTTATTACATCTTCTGCTGCGGCATTTTTTGTTGAGAAGATTAAAGGCTGTGCTGCTGAACCATCCATTTTAAGAGCGGGCGTATTGGCCTCTGCATCTAAATAACCTTTTAGTTCATCATCCACAGCTAGCAATGACACCGAAGCACCGTTCATGTCGATACTGGTCATGTAGTTGCCGACAAAAGTACGGTAAATCTTGATGCCTTTGCGCGCCAAATGTTCGCACACATCATTATTAAAGACATACAGCTCTTGCATTGGTGTTGAACCAAAGCCATTCACTAGAACAGCAACTTCTTGCATGTCAGGACGATTGAGGAACAGGTCATCGATAATACGTTGTGCCAGTTCTTGGGATGGCAGAATTTTTTCACGACGAATGCCCGGCTCACCATGGATGCCGACGCCGTATTCCATTTCATCATCTGCCAACGTAAAGGTGGGCGTGCCTTTGGCAGGAACGGTACAAGAGGTATAGGCGAAACCAAGGCTAATCACATTGTCAGCCGCTTTTTGTGCCAGTTCTTTCACGCGTGCCAGTTCATAGCCTTTAGAGGCAGCAGCACCGGCAATTTTATGCACGAAGATCGTACCGGCTACACCACGACGACCAACGGTATATAAGCTGTCTTTTACCGCGATGTCATCAGCCACTTTGACATAGTCAACTTTAATGCCATCTTCCTGAGCAAGTGCAGCGCCATTCTGGAAATTCATCATATCGCCAGAATAGTTTTTGATAATCATCAGGACACCTTTGTCCGTCGCGACTTGCTGCAAGGCTTTATAGACCTGAATTTGTGAAGGTGAGGCAAATACGTCACCACATACAGCAGCATCTAGCATACCTTGGCCAACAAAGCCGGCATGAGCAGGTTCGTGACCGCTACCACCACCACTGATCAGGGCGACATTTTGGTGTTTTTCTTTTCGGGAAATGATTTTATAAGATTCATTAAATGCCAGTTCTGGATGTGCCAGGACAAAGCCTTTGCACATTTCGACAACGATGTTTTCAGCACCGTTCATGAGTTTCTTCATTGGAACACCAACAGTCATTGATTTGGGAGATAAATTTATTGGTCTATTATTCATGAAAGTGATGAATTTTGCAGACTTAAAAGTGTAAAAACGAAGAGTTTGGGATTGATGGGTTAGAAAAGGGGCGTTTTTTTATCTTTCCCTAGCCCTCACTTGCGTTTCATTTTAAAGCAGTGCTTTAAAACTTGCTCAGGAGAGGGAACCATCATTATTAAATTTAAACAGTTATTTAATTCATATTAATTTCTCCCTCTCCCATTGGGAGAGGGTTGGGGTGAGGGTATATTGTAAATGATAGGTTTTTGGATTAATTTATCCATAAAAATTATGTGGATAATGGCATATGATCCAACCAAATTGGGAAGTGTTTTCGGCAAAATTTTCAAATAATCAGCAAGTGACATTCGAATGGTTTGCTTATCTATTATTTTGTCGAGAATTTGATTTACCAAAAGGATGGTTTGGGTTTAAAAATCAGTCAGGCATTGAAAAAAATCCAATTGAAAAAGAGGGTGAAGTCATAGGCTTTCAAGCCAAGTTTTACTCTACAAGTCTTTCTAGCCATAAAGATGACTTTTTAGAAATGCTAGAGAAAGCTAGAAGAGATCATCCCACACTAACCAAAATATTGGTATATACAAATCAGTTTTGGGGAGAAGCATACAATAAAGCTGAAAAAAAGATGATGTCCCCTCAGGCTTTAATAGATATAAATGCTAAAGCTAAAGAATTAATGATTGAGCTTGAATGGAGAGAAGCTTCATTTTTTGAATCTGAATTTGTGTGCTTAGAGCATGATGATTTAGCTAAATACTTTTTTACAGAGCAAAAGCTAGAAGGTTGGCAACGCTACGATGATTGGTCAAATACAAAGGATAAAGTTGAAGCAGAATATTTAGTTGATGAAGATATTAAAGTTATTGTACCTAAAGATTTTAACAAAAATGAAATTAGTGTGACTGATGGTATCAATACAATTCGAGAAAAACTATCAGTAGGCGGATCTTCTATAAGATTGGTTGGTCTCTCAGGTGTAGGTAAAACACGCTTTGCTCAAGCTCTTTTCGATGAGCGCATTGGAAGCAATAGCCTAGATATTAAAAATGTTTGGTATTGTGATTTTGGTGATTCACCTAACCCACAACCTCAGCATTTTGTTGAAGAGCTGATTCAAAAAAAGCAACCCTATATTTTAATTGTCGATAATTGTGGCCAAGATACACATGGCAATTTAACGAAAAAAATTCAAGATACTCAAATTTCGTTATTAACTATTGAATATGATGTTCAGGACGATTTACCAGAGAGTACAGAAGTTTATAAATTAAAGCCAAATAGCCCCGAAATTATTAAAAAAGTTATAGAACGACATTACCCACATATTAATGATTTAAACGCAAGAAAAATTGCTGAGTTCTCAGGTGGTAACTATCGATTAGCTTTGGCAGTAGCTTCAAATATTGAACGTAGTGATAACTTAGCATTGCTTACAAGTTCTGAGTTGTTTGAACGACTCTTTTGGCAGAGAGGACAGCGAGATGATGAGTTATATAAAGTTGCTCAAAATTTTGCTTTAGTTTATTCCTTTAATCTAGAAGATGAAGGCGAAGAAAATTCTGAAGTGGATTATCTATCGAGATTTGCAAGAGTTGATAGTTATGATGCTATTGAAAAAATCGAAGAGCTGAAAAGTAAAGACATTGTTCAACAGCGTGGGAAATGGCGTGCAATTTTACCACATGTACTAGCAAATCATTTAGCTAAAGAATGTATCTCAAAGAAGTTAGTTAGACATCTAGATGAGTTTATTCAAAATATGCCTGCACGTTTGCAGATGTCCTGTATTAAACGTTTAAGTTACTTACATGATGTTCCAAAAGTACAAGAGTTAGTGACATCATGGTTTTCTTCTAGTGGATGGTTGGGAGAGAAACTTTTAAAAGAGGTGGTCCCACTTGTTTGAACAACTAAAAGCGTATTTATAAGTGATA
>NZ_QMBM01000001.1:1775280-1826106 GCF_003289665.1 Acinetobacter sp. SM1B | reverse complement strand
TATTATGACATTATTTCAATGAGTTATCTATTTTTGTCGTGTACAGAGAAATAAAATACATAACAAGACAAATGCCAATGCTAAACAACAATAACTATTACTCAATCGCCTATGTGTTGCTTGCCACAGGAATCAGCTTGAATCCTTTATATGCAGCTATTACAGACACGCAAAGGCATCAGGTGGTCAAGCAAATTAAGTCTGGGGATACCCAAAAAGGTTTTAAAATACTCGCAGAAATGGTACGCAAAGATCCTGCGAACATGAACCTGCTGGCTGACTTTATTTTGTTAAGCCGACAATATAATTCCCCCCTAATTCAGCAAGATTACAATCTGAATCACTTAAAAATTTCAACATATCCAGTCTATGGGCAACTGCCTCTGGTGATGTTATTGCGTGATCAGGGTAAATTTTTGCTGGCTGAACAATATGCAGCAAAATTTCAGAAAAACAGCACAAGTGATATTCCATGGGATTTATACCGTGGCATGTTGCTTGCGGAAAGTGGTCAATTGGAGCAAGCAGAGCAACAAATCAGGAAAGTTGACCAGAAACAGCTGAATGCTGATCAGCTGGTACAATTGGCTTATACCTATCGCTTATTAAGACAACCTATACAGGCACTGAATACCGCAACTCGCGCTTTATCGATGAGTCGTTCGGAAAGCGTGCAGGAACAGTATGTGCTGGCTTTGGCAGCCAGTGCTGATTATGACAGTGCAAACCGTTATTTACAGCAGCAGGGTAAAGGGCAAAGTCGTCTCAAACATGAAGTACAGCTGATCAAGTTTAGTCAAAATATTCGTAATGCCATTGATTTCTATAAATTACAAAGTGAAAAGGATCAGGGCAAAATTGCCTATACAGAGCTGGATCAGGTGATTTCGGAAATGCAGGCTTATGAAAATGAGCTAGCCCAATATCCCGAGTTACGTCAAAGATTTTATTATGAATATATTTTTGCCTTAAGTGCACGGCAACGTTCTACTGAGGCTTTGGCGCAACTGGCTAGAATCAATCAGCCGGTAGAACAGATGCCTGCCTATACCAGACATGCACTAGCTGATAGCTATTTGCGCAATCATAAACCAAAGCAGGCGGAAATATTGTACCGCAGTCTGTTTAAAGAAAAGAATTATGTAGACTATGACGTTTATGCAGGTCTGTACTATAGCTTGATTGAACAAGAAAAATTTAAAGCCGCTGATGAAGTAATTAAGGAAATGGATCAGCGCTTACCAATCTTCTTCTATAGTCAGGCTAAAGGTGTAGATCGTACGATTCATATGGACCGTGATGAGTATGTGATCTTAAGAGGTCTTCATTATAGTTATAAAAACCAGCTGGATAAGGCAGAACTGTATTTTCAGGACCTAGTAAATAAATCTCCAGGAAATCGTAATTATATCAATTATCTTGCGACTATACAGCGTTGGCGTGAAAAACCTTTGCAAGCACAGGCAACGGTTTCCTTACTCAATGGTACAGAGCCATCAACACAAGCCACCCGAATTAATAGCATGCAAAATGCGCAAGCTGTCTTTGATGTGCAGACATGGCGTAGTAGCAATACTGATCTTTTAGAGCGGGCAGGAACTGATACCGGGGTAGTGCGTAGTCATAAGGAGCTCAAAGATCGTGAGCGGTTTACCATTTCACATAATAGTCTTTATGCGAAAAGTGAAACGGATGATCAAGATCTGGTCAATAATCTGAATGGTTCTCGTGAGAAACAAAGCTGGACGCGACTCAATACCCCATGGTTTTCAGATTATTACCGGGCCTTTGTGGAGCATCAGTACCGTAATGGAGAGTATGAGGAAGGTAAGCGAGATGATCAACGGATCGGTGTAGGACTGGAATGGGTTGATAACCGCAAATATGCCACTGTAGCACTTTCACAAGCGACCGAGGGTGATCGCTTTGGAGTGAATATAACCTGGAATCACTGGTTAAGTGATCACTGGAATTATGGTCTGGCTTATAACAGCCAGGCAGAGATTCCATTGCAGATACAGGATGAACATGAAGGGCAGTCTTATCGTTTCGACTTAAACTGGCAACAGCATGAATCTACAAAGGCTGGATTGAGCTATCAGTTTACTGATATTGATGACGGAAATGAGCGTCAGGAACTAGGTACCTATTTCAAACAACGTATTTTCCAGGCTCCACATCATTTAACCCATCTGAACTTATATGGATTTTGGGCATCGAATAAAGATGATGTAGAAACTTCCTATTTCAATCCATCTTCAAGTTGGAGTGCAGAAGCAGGTCCGGAACATGATTGGGTAACCTGGCGTAGTTATGATCAGTCGTTGACTCAACGTTTTTCATTAAATCTTGGTGTATTTGACCAGGAAGATTATGACTCAGGCCTAATTTATTTGGCGAAATATCAACACCTCTGGCAAATCACCAGAACTTGGTCCCTGAATTATGGGGTGTCCTATGGGCAACACCCTTATGACGGTGAAGATGAAAATAGACTCGAAGCAAGTTTTGGATTTGAAGGGAGATTCTAATGAAAACAATAAAAAATACACTCGCTCTATTAGGATGCTTAACTCTTTTTATGGCATATAGTCATGCTGAAAATAAAGCGATGGATCTGCCTGAAAACCAGTTCGTAACACTCACTTTTCATGATGTCAGGAATGATGTAGCACGTCAGGGTGATCGTGATCAATATGCAATTAGTACTGAATATTTGGCGCAATATTTTGCTTGGTTAAAACGTGAAGGTTGGAAAACTATTTCTTTGGAAGATATCCGCCGTGCCCGTGAGAAAAAAATTCCATTACCAGAAAAATCGGTACTTTTAACCTTCGATGATGGGGCGCTAAGCGGATATACCCAAGTATTTCCTTTATTAAAGCAATATAAATTACATGCCGTTTTTGCTATTCCAACCAGCTGGATTGGTACCAAGCATAAAGATGCCATAGAGTCCTATGGGGCAAATAATCTGATGAATTGGGACCAGATGCGGGAAATGCAAAATAGTGGCTTGGTCGAGTTTGTATCGCATTCACATAATCTGCATCGTGGAGTTATTTCGAATCCACAAAGAAATATGCAGCCTGCTGCAACTGCACGTATATATGATCTGACAAAGGCACGTTATGAATCTGACCTCGCTTATAGGCAGCGTGTGCTGGAAGATTTAAAGCGTTCTAAAGCCATTCTGGAACAGGAATTATCAGTACCGACTCATGCTATTTTCTGGCCTTATGGTGCTGTAACAGCAGAAACAGAAGATATTGCTAAGCAGGCAGGACTAAGCATGTCTTTTAGCCTCGGCACTATGGCGCCATTGGCTGATTCAGTAAAAACTTATCAGCGTGCCTTGATTATGAATAACCCGAACCTGGCAGAAATTAAAGAGGCAATGTCTGAGTTTTTGTATCACACCAAGCAACCCTATCTGGAGCAGAAGAGCTTTATTCAGTTTAATTTGAAAGATCTTGCACAGCCCAGTATAAAACAGGCTGATGAAAAACTCGGTCAGTTCCTCAACCAGTTAGATGCACTGAAAACCAATCAGCTGATCTTGAAACCTGTTGCCGATCTCGATGGTAATGGCACGGTTGATGTGGCTTACTTCCCGAACAGCCAGTTAAAAATGCAACAGGATTTACTGAACCGTACTTTATGGCAAGCACGTACCCGTACGTATCAGCGTGTTTATGCAGAGTTACCGCTCAGTATGATGAATCAGGGCTATAATATGGTCCAGCTGGTTGAAGATATATTCAAATATAACAGCAATCTGGAAGGCTTGGTGATAGATGCTGGCCAAGAGTTAAATTGTGCTGTAGAGAGTACACAGTGGTCGGCTGAATGTAAGAAACAGATTGAGCGAGTTATTAACTTAAAACAAAATACGAGTCGACGTGCCAAATACTATGCCAATATCAGTAATGTCTATTTGGCAGTACTGAAAATAAATACCCATAAAACTATGGGGCTGAAGGCCTTATTTGAAACCCTGGCAGATGATTCAGACTATATCTATCTGGTTTTGGATCAAAAAACCAGCAAAGCTGAGCATAACCAGTTGCTCAAAAATATTCAGCAATTGACCTCCGTACAAAAACAACGTTTGATGATCGGTTTTGATCTGTCAGGTCAATCAGAACAAGATCAATGGATTACTAATAGTATTGCGAATTTACGTAGACAAGGTATCCAGAAAATTTCGCTTGAAAATTATAATTTTAAAAATGCCGGGCAGGTTCAACAAAGACTTTATGCATCGATTAGCTTAAACAGTAATCCTTTCGTTTATCGTGATCCCTTTCAGGCTCAGCAGGGAGAACGTAAATGATTAATAGTATCAGTTTACATGATGTCATCTTTGGCTTTGCTTTTTTCTATCCATTGTTTATGGCCTGGATGTGGATTGCTGGCGGAATCTGGTTTTTTATAAAACGCGAACTGAATCAGAAAGCATTACCTGAACCCAAAGAAGCAGGTTGTAGTATTTTAATTCCCTGTTTTAATGAGGCTGAACAGGTCAAGCAGACCATTCGCTATGCCATGCAAAGTCAGTATCCAAAATTTGAAGTGATTGCGATTAATGATGGCAGTTCGGATCAGACAGGAGAGATTCTGGATGAACTGGCAGAAAAATATCCAAAATTACGTGTAGTACATTTGGCCGAGAACCAGGGTAAAGCGTATGCACTACGTGCAGGCGCAATGGTAAGTGGTTATGAGTACCTGATCTGTATTGATGGCGATGCGTTAATGCATCCACATTGTGTACTCTGGATGATGCATCATTTAACCATGTTCCCGCGTGTCGGAGCGGTAACGGGTAACCCGCGAATTATCAATCGCTCCAGCATACTAGGCAAAGTTCAGGTTGGAGAATTTTCTTCTATTATCGGATTGATTAAGCGGGCACAACGTACTTATGGTCGCATTTTCACTGTCTCTGGTGTCTGTGCCGGATTTAGAAAAACTGCTCTGGATCGTATTGGTTACTGGCGTGATGACATGATTACTGAGGATATTGATGTGTCATGGCGTTTGCAGTTTGATCATTGGGATGTGCAGTATGTCCCTCAAGCACTCACCTATATTTATATGCCCGAAACTTTTAAAGGGTTGTGGCAGCAGCGATTACGCTGGGCACAAGGTGGTATTGAAGTACTCTTTGCGTATATTCCTAAAATATTTAAATGGCGTTTGCGCCGCATGTGGCCGATTGCACTGGAATCTGTAATTAGCGTGTTATGGGCATATACCATGTTTGGTGTATTCGTCTTGTTCTTTTATGGTTTGTTCTTTCCTGTGGCCCCAGAGTGGTATATCAATTCTCTGTTGCCGCAGTGGTATGGTGTGATTCTCGGCGCAAGCTGTTTGATTCAGTTCATGGTCAGTCTATGGATTGACCGTAGATATGATAAAGGTCGAATGTTCAGAAGTTATTTCTGGGTAATCTGGTACCCACTATTTTTCTGGATTTTAACTATGTTAACGACCGTTGTATCGTTGCCGAAAACCATTTTTAAAACCCAAACCCGTGCACGGTGGATCAGTCCAGACCGAGGCTTCCGTGGTGAAACAGAGGTAAAATAAGGTGAAAAACAATAAAAATATTCCTGCCAAGCCGCAGGTTAAAATTGCCGAGTATATGGAGCTCCCAACAACTGTTGAACTTTCTGAACTCAGTGTCGCAGCAACTGTTAAAGAATCTAAACTCGATATTCCGGAGTATATCGATGTTCCAGAATATGTAAGCGGTCGAACGAGTGGTTATAGCCTGATGGCATTAGGCTGGATGGCGTGGATATGGTTATTTATGCCATTGGCCTCCCTGGGTTTATGGTGGTTTGAATCGAGTCTGATTGTTGATCATGTCTTAATAGACCATAAACCTTATCAGGGAATGACGCTACTTGAGCTGGCCCTACTGATTATTATTGCTTTTTCAAGCTTGCTGTTATGGGCGTGTTATAACTGGATTCGATTCAATCGAGTAGATCGACGTTCGGCACCTAGACCGGTTGAACTCCAGGAGATTGCTTATAGCTTTGATGTTGAAAAGCATGCTCTACTGGAAATGGTACAGGCCAAACAATTGACCCTGTACTATAATCAGGAGGGGAGATTAGAGCAGTACGATATACAAGGTAGGCCTATGAAAATTTCTTTGGCTTAAAAATCGTTGCATGTGGGTGTGGCATAAAAGGATCTTCTGGATAATAGCCAATATGCTGCACTCCTTGTTCTTTTAATAGATGTACAGTTTCTAATAACTCCTCATTTGAAAGTTTGTGCTGTGTATTCCAGTCTATGGTTTGAATTTCAAAAATGGTCCGAGATAAAGTAGGGTCATACTGCCGTGCTTTTTCTACCAAATTAAGATAGAACTTGGAGTGGTCTGGGGCTTTTTCCATATAAGGCATAGCCATAACAGCATTATAATCATAATGCTGTAGGGTACTTGAGGTTGATTGTGCAAACCATTTCTCGCTTTCAGGATTCAACATCACAGGCGCATAAGAGTTTCGGGCAAATTTGAGTGATGGATTGGTGATTTTAAGCTTATTACTCAATTTTAAAGCAAGATTATCTAAATAGGCGGTTTTAGCTTTAGCAAACTTCATTTGTTCTGGATGTTGAGGATGACGTAATATTTTTTCAGCATCTTTAAATCCCCAGTATTTATACACTTGCATGGCAGAGGATGAACTATCTTCATAGTCATTCAAGGTAATATCGTCATGATACAAAATACCGTCCACAGTTATTTTATCTGTTAATGCTTTATAGATATCATAGACATAATCAAAGTTTTTCGGATCAAATGGCGACAGGCGAATATAACCTTTTATGTTCTGGTTTGTAGTTTCTACATAATTTGCCCGGTAGTGCTTTGGCAGTTCCCAGGCCCACATGGGTAACCAGGCATAGATTTTTTTAACAGTTGTACGATTTCGAATCTGTTCAGTGACTTTTTTAAATAAATCTTCCCGGACAGGCATATGTGGGTTAGGGAAATACACTTCATTCGCTGAACCATTAGCATCCTCGTCAGCATAAGCCTGTAAAAAAATAGTATTAGGCTGGACAGTCTCTATACGCTTGATTAACTGGTTAATATTACGTGTCATCTGACGTGGATCAGGGTCATAAATATAGTCTAAATCAAGATGCATAATTGACATCTCTAATTGTTGGTTCTTCTGGTATCGTTCAATTAATGATGAAAAGGATAAAGGTTTGGTCAGTGCATTTGATGAGCTAGAAAAGGTGCTAAGTAAACTTAAAGAGGTAATTAAACCTAAGCTTAAAGTTATATTGAGTGCAGATTTTCTGGAAGGAGTTGTATTTTTCATTATGCTATCCAGTAATTATCGTTGTTATAAATTTTCTTATCTTAATAATCCATCATGAGAATGATGCTTATTCGCTTTCTTTACTGATAGCATGTTTATTTGGAAATATATGTGTAATTTTTGAAAAAAGCTTCCATCTTGGAAGCTTTTTTGTTTTAAAAATTTTAGCGATAAATTTTTAGGTTTTCGTTTTTAAACTTTGTGTCATCCCATTAATATCACCACCCTGAATGCCTAACTCACTCATCAGACTGTCAATGAGCGGAGCTTGACTGCGGTAGCGCAGGGCACTATTTACAACTTGGTCAGAGAGAGCAACATTACTACTTTCATGATGGGCATCTGCCTGACAAGAACCTGTATGTGATCCATGAAGGCCATTTACCTGAAGAATCTTTATATCATCAATGTTTTCCATTGGCTTAACGCTTTCACGGATAATTTCAGGTAGGTATTTGAGCATTGCCAGACGGATCTGCATTTCTACCTGCTCTGAAGACAGTACGTTGTTAGCTTCATTCACTGCACGGGTACCTTCAGCATCGACCTGATACTGTTTCTCCATTGCCTGAGCCAGGAGAACTTTAGCATCTGCTTCACCCTTGGCTTTTAAACGAACTTTTTCAGCTTCTGCTTCAGCGGCAATACGAATCGCTTCTGCATCATCAGCCGCTGCCTGTTTACCTGCTTCAGCAGCCACGGTAATCGCAATTGCATCTTTCTCGGCCTGTTCTTTGGCAGCCACCAGTTCAACTGCTTTTTGACGTTCTGCCTGCTGAATCTGACGTACTGTCACGACTTCTTCTTCAGCTTTTACTGCTTGAGCACGGGCAAGATCTGCTTGTGCTTTGGCCTCAGATTCGGCACGAGATTTTTCAGCAATCGCAATTGCACGATCCTGTTCAGCCAGTTCAATGGTTTTCTTTTGTTCAACCTGAGCTTTTTGAATAATCTGTGCTTTCTGGATATTTTCATTTTCGACATCACGGGCAGCCAGAATGCGTTTTAATTCAACTTCGCGTTCAGCCGCAATACGTGCTTCCTCTGCTTCACGTTTTTTAGCAGCTTCTTGGGCTGCAATCTCAGCCAGCTGTTCAGCGCGACGAATCGAAATTTCACGTTCCTGTTGCAGTTTGGCGTATTCTTCTTCACGAATAATCTGTAAGCGTGCCTGTTCAGCTTCAAGATTCTTGGTTTTAATTGCCAGATCGGTATCCTGTTCAATATGGTTGCGTTTACGGCGACGGTCTTCAATGGTTTCAGTCAGTTTAGTCAGACCTTCAGCATCGAAAGCATTTTGTGGATTGAAATATTTGAAGCCAGTCTGATCCAGACCTGTTAAAGAAACAGTTTCGAGTTCAAGACCATTTTTATGCAGATCTTCCGACACGACTTGCTGTACTTTTTGTACAAAGTCGACACGCTTTTCATGCAGCTCTTCCATCGCCATTTCAGCAGCTACGGCACGTAACGAGTCCACGAATTTGCCCTCTACCAGATTTTTCAGCTCGTTCGGTGACATGGTTTTTTGACCAAGGGTCTGTGCTGCCGTTGCAATTGAATCTGCGGTTGGTTTAACCCGGACATAGAATTCGGCCATAACATCGACACGCATACGGTCGCGGGTAATCAGTGCCTGATCATCAGCACGTCGAACTTCCAGACGCAGAGTATTCATATTTACCGGTATAATTTCATGCAATACCGGCAGAACCAGCGCACCACCGCCTAGAATGACTTTCTCTCCGCCAAAACCGGTACGGACAAAAGAAATTTCCTTACTTGAACGACGGTAAAGGCGAGCAATGATCAGACCAAAGGTGATCAAGCCAGCGAAGATAACCCCAGTAATGATTAAAATGTTATATAAATCAAAATTTAACATTGTTTTTTCTCTATTTTAGCGTATTTGAAAATATAATTTTGGATTAAATAATAAATATAAAGTAAGAGAGAATAAGTATTTATACTTTCATGGCCTGAAAGCCATTGCGGGTTTTATCCATTAAAATCACAGATTGGCCCTGTTTCAGGATTTCACCATTGGCAGGTTCGACCAGCACATAATGGGTATGGCCATACTGATCCTGAACTTTGGCTTGTGCTGGTGAGTTGGCACGAGCATCGCCGAGGATAATGATTGCAGTTCGGCCAATCAATTCTTCAATATGAATCGCGGTGGTTTCATCTTTTGGCAGGATCTTTTCCGCTATTTTGGCATTAAAACGGACCAGAGGCATGCACAGGAACAGGCAGGCTGGGGAAATGATCCAGCCATTAATTAAATGTCCAGTAAAACGTTCAAATATACCTTGAATCAAAAGACCGCTTAAGCCATAGGTGGTCAGGAAAATGATCAGCCAGATAAAGAGAGGAAGTTGTCCCAGATACAACCAGTCAAATACCTTGCTAAAGATATTGGGGTTATTGGCGGGATGAAAGTCTACATGATGCGAGTCTTCAGGCAAGAGTTGGTCAAAAACACTTTGTGAACCACCCCCCAGAAACAGCAATATACATTCCAGCGCTGCAAACATCAGCATCAGGCTAAGACTAATACTGAAAACAACATTCGACGGTTCGGTAAAAAGCTCCCACATTCCTTCGGGTCTCTATCTATAATTATGTTTGGCAAAATGAGTAAGAATAATTCTTGCTTATAAAAAGATAACATTGATTATACATTTTGCAATCTAAATACACACAAAAGTAGCGGATATGAAACTTGAAAAATTTAAATATTTGGAAATTAGATTGAATTCTTGTATGAGTTATCAAATTAATATTTTAGAAAACAATAGCTTCAAAAAAATGACAATATCTTAATAAATTTATGAATAGATGGATAAAAAAATTAACGTGGTCACATTTTTGTTGAAGCTGAAATTCGAATGAGACAGGCATTTAGGTCAGTGACAATGACTTTATTTGATCAAAGGATATCTTAATAAGCCCTTTCTAGTATCGGATAGGAGGTACGTAGTAATAAATGCGAGAAAGCGCAACATTAAAAATTTTTAATATTTATCTTTCTTTTTTAAAAATATATGTCTGTTATGCTGATATTAATACATTTGATTTATATGAATATTTTAAACTGCAGATTACCCAACGAAGGCTAAATTGAACCGAACTGATCGCATATATATATCGACTCTACGTTTAATTCAATTAGCCTAAATAGAATTACAATAATGATGTCTGAATACGTACTTTCATATCTAAAGCTTGCTGAAGAATATACGCTTTCATCCATTGTACCTGTTCACCCATTGGATTAGTTTTTACCGCCGTATTCAGGAAATCCAATTCGGGCTTGCTAAACAGCTGATCTTCAAGTGCCTGTTCAAGTGTCTGGCTATTCGCGGCTAAAGGCAGGGCAACCAGATAAAATGCTTTAGGGTAGTTATAAAAAGCATATAAAAGGTTGAAGGCTTTCTGGTCACCTTTCAGATTGCCTGCACCAATCTCATATTTCGGATTTTGGTTACTATGCGTCAGGCCGATAACGTATTCAGCATTATTGTCTTGCAGGCGAACTCCGAACTGTAGACCGATCTGATCTGCAGTCAGTTCATGCTGTATATAGACATTTAAAGCATTACCATCATCAGAAAAGGGGCCTTGTAAAATCAGCATGTGTTGTTGATGCTGATAGATATAGCCAGCCAGGTTGGCCTGTTCAAGACGGGTTTTTAACGTTTCTAGGGTATATTGAGTAAATGGCATGTCTAAATTTAGATCCATAGGTACTAGGATTACTCTAGGTGGTTTTGCTACCGTTGGGAACAGGTACTTTAGATGATTTATCTATGAAGTTATTGCTAAAAAATAGTAGGTTTAAAAGACTAAATAGAAGAAAATACTAAAATTCAAAGCATTGAACATCACTAAATTGAATAAAACTAATAATAGATATCAGTGAAGTTTTATATGATGTTTTGATATATGGATAGCACAAAACAAGAAAACGTTATGAAAACTTAATCACTATAATGAATATAAATTTTATAAAGTGTAATAAGTACACGTGTAATACGCAGGTTGTCCATGTCATTAAATGAGGAAAGACTTACTCATCTTAAACAGCTTGAAGCTGAGAGTATTCACATCATTCGCGAAGTTGCTGCCGAGTTTGAAAACCCAGTCATGCTTTATTCGATTGGTAAAGATTCTGCGGTAATGCTGCATCTAGCATTAAAAGCGTTTTACCCTGCAAAACTTCCATTCCCGCTACTTCATGTAGACACGGGCTGGAAATTCAAAGACATGATTGCCTTCCGTGACAACATGGCAAAAACTCATGGCTTTGATCTGATCGTGCATCAGAACAAAGAAGGCCGTGATGCGGGTATTAACCCATTCGATCACGGTAGCTCAAAATACACCGACATCATGAAGACTCAAGGTCTGAAACAGGCACTTGATAAATATGGTTTCGATGCCGCCTTCGGTGGTGCGCGCCGTGACGAAGAAAAATCTCGTGCCAAGGAGCGAGTATACTCATTCCGTGACTCGAAACACCGTTGGGATCCTAAAAACCAGCGTCCAGAACTTTGGAACCTTTACAACGGTAAAGTGAACAAAGGCGAAAGTATTCGTGTATTCCCATTATCGAACTGGACTGAGCTTGATATCTGGCAATACATCTATCTTGAAAGTATTCCATTGGTCCCACTATATCTTGCTGCTGAACGCCCAGTTGTTGAGCGCAGCGGTACACTGATTATGGTGGACGATGAGCGTATGCCTTTAAAAGAAGGTGAAGTTCCACAAATGAAATCGGTACGTTTCCGTACTTTAGGTTGTTACCCATTAACGGGTGCAGTTGAATCCACTGCCAACACCTTGCCGGAAATTATCCAGGAAATGTTGCTTGCAACCAGCTCTGAGCGTCAAGGCCGTATGATTGACCATGATGAGGCAGGTTCAATGGAGAAGAAGAAGCAGGAAGGCTACTTCTAAGCATCTTCAAATCTTCCCTTAACCCCTTCTTTAATAAAGAAGGGGAACTCCCAAGGGAACGGAGCCAAGTCTCCCTTTACCAAAGAGAGATTTAGAGGGATTCAAGATTAAACCGATTTCTTAAGCATTTGTGGAGTTTGAGCGATGTCTCATCAATCTGAATTAATCAGCCAGGATATCCTGAGCTATTTAAAACAACATGAAAATAAAGACTTACTGCGTTTCTTGACTTGCGGTAACGTTGATGATGGTAAATCTACTTTAATCGGTCGTTTGCTTTACGATTCAAAACTGATTTATGAAGATCAGTTGCAAGCTGTAACGCGTGATTCTAAAAAAGTCGGTACGACTGGCGATGCACCTGACCTGGCTTTGCTGGTAGATGGCCTGCAAGCGGAACGTGAGCAGGGGATTACCATTGATGTCGCTTACCGTTATTTCTCTACTGAAAAACGTAAGTTCATCATCGCAGATACTCCGGGACATGAGCAATATACGCGTAACATGGCGACAGGTGCGTCTACTGCAGATCTTGCAATTATCCTGATTGACGCACGTTATGGCGTACAGACTCAGACTCGCCGTCATAGCTTTATTGCCAGCCTGCTGGGTATTAAGAACATTATTGTTGCGATCAACAAAATGGACCTGGTGGAGTTCTCTGAAACTCGTTTCAACGAGATCAAGGCAGACTATACTGACTTCGTGAACCAGTTAGGTGACCGTACGCCGGCGAATATTATCTTCACACCGATTTCTGCCCTGAATGGCGATAACGTGGTGAACAAGTCTGAAAATACGCCGTGGTATACAGGCCAGACCCTGATGGGTACTCTGGAAACTGTTGAAATTACCCACAGTGTAGATAAAGAAGAATTCCGTTTCCCGGTTCAGTATGTTAACCGTCCTAACCTCGACTTCCGTGGTTTCTGCGGTACTGTAGCGCTGGGTGAAGTGGCTGTAGGCGACGAGATTGTCGCTTTACCATCAGGCAAGAAATCTACTGTTAAGGAAATTGTAACTTTTGACGGCAATTTGCAACGTGCATTTGCAGGTCAGGCAGTGACTTTAACCTTGAACGATGAGATTGATATTTCTCGCGGCAACATGCTGGTGAAAGCGGGTGATCAGCCTTTAGCTTCACGTTCGGTTCGTGCTTCTGTGGTATGGATGAATGACCAGCCATTGGTTAAAGGTAAGTTGTATAACGTTAAGCTGGGTACGCAAACGGTTCCTGCAAAAGTTGCAGAGATCAACTACCGTGTAAACGTAAATACACTTGAGAAAACTCAGGTAGAGCAGCTGGATCTGAATGCAATTGCTGATGTTCAAATCGAGTTTGATGCGCCAGTGGTATTCGACCGTTACCGTGAAAGCCGTCATACTGGTTCGTTTATCTTCATTGACCGTTTAAGCAACGTCACTGTTGGTGCGGGCATGATTGAAGATGCAATCGAATGGACTGCACATACCAATCCTGTGACTGCTGAAGATCGTGCTGCACGTTTAGGTCAAAAACCTGCTGCGGTATCTGTATCTGCTAAAGCGCTTGAAAATGCTCAAGCACTTGAAAGCCTGTTAATTCAGCAAGGTGTGGTTGCGATTGCAAAAGTCGGTCTTTCAGCTGATCAAGTTGCGCTGGTTCGTGAAACTGGTGTGGTTGTGGTGACTGAGGCAACTGAAGGTACAGATGTTACTTTTGCTCAGGAATCTGCTGAAGAACTTGCTGAGAAAATTGTGGAATTGGTTCGTCTATAAGACAGTACTGATTTTAAAAACCCGCTGAAAAGCGGGTTTTTTATTGCATAAATTTTGTTTGCATGAAAATCGCTCAATTAGTCAAAATGTGATCTTTCAATTTATTAGTTACTAAATACAATTCTCCCTAAATGGGGGATTTATGAAAAAATTATTATTGCTGGCTGGCTTGTGTATGACTTTTGGAGCTGAAGCCAAACAGAGTAGCCAAAGCGTTGAAGCAATCAAGCAGAAGATTATTAAAGAATCAATTGAGAGTTATCCGGGCAATTGCCCATGTCCTTATAATACAGCGAGTAATGGTAGTCGTTGTGGTAAGCGTAGTGCTTATAACCGAGCGGGTGGATATGCGCCACTTTGTTATCCGGAGGATGTAAGTGACCGGATGGTAAGGGAATATAAACGTTAAAATTCTAATGTGTGAGATTATCAATCATCCACATTTAAACATTCATATAAGGCGGTAACAATACACATTGTGGGTTTTCCATTAATTTTTCAATATTGATCTTAGCTAGGAATGAGCCTGTATATTGATGTTCTTCAAAAAACATTTTTTGTCGAATTTCTTTATCTTTAAATCTGACTTTTATCGCTTTGCTTAAGTATGATAAGATATATCTTAATTAATTTTAAGATATATCTTTGCTATGTCTAGAATTTCTAATTCTGTCCTAACAGAAGAACAAGAGAACTCTCCAAAACCTCGCAAACGCCTGTTTGAAGCAGGTGAAATGAAATTGCTGGTGCTGCATTTTATTGCTCAAGCGCCCAAATTTAGCTACGACATTATCAAAGAAGTGGCTGCTTTAGTGGGCGGAAACTACAAGCCGAGCACCGGCACAATCTGCCCAACCATTAATTATCTGGAAGAACAGCAATATACGCAAATGACTATGAGTGCTGATGAGCGCAAGCAGTATCACATTACTGAAAAAGGTCAGGCACATCTCAAAGAACGTCAGCAAACCTTACAAAAGGTACTAGACCGTTTTAATACGCGTAAACAAATTCAATCGAATGAACAATATGTTGATATTAAACATGCGATGGAAAATTTAAAAACCTCACTGCGTTTAAAGATTCAACATAGCAAACTTAATGAAATCCAAATACGTGAAATTGCAGAACAGATTGATCAAGCAGCCATAAACATCACACGTCTGTAATCCGATTCACGATTTAAAAATCAGGTAAAATGATGAAAAAAATAGTTCCCAAATTTCATGCCAAACATTTGAATTGGCTCATGCCCTTGATCCTTTCCGGCATTATGAGTGGTGCAATTTCCTGCTTTAACATGCTGCTGAATAAAGGCTGGAGTGATCAGTTTATTTCATTATGGCTGCATGCCTGGAGCATGTCATGGCTGATGGCATTTCCATTAATTTTGGTGGTGCTGCCCTTAGTACGTCGTACCCTAATGAAATTCGTGGATGTGCCTAAAGGAAATCTTTAAATGAAAACACCCAATTCGTGAATTGGGTGTTTTGCTTATAAAACTTATTATTGGATAGTGACAGTTACAGGTTCTGCATACAGGGTGTATGTATAGTTTGGAGCGATTGTATAGTCATAACGCGGCATCACATAAGCTGTGCCTTTCTCTACAAATGTTACACTCTGACCATTTTGCGTATATTTAGCCGAGCCAGGCAGAACCAGCATATTTTTAAAGATATAAGAGGATTTACTGCCAACTTGTGTCTGAATCTCACCTGGAATTTCCAGAGCTTGAGCTGCTGTAGCATTGAGCTGTTTTGGCGTATTCAGTTTTACCACAAAATTGGATGCATCATGTGCATAATCTGTGGTAAGACCATGTGTTCCTTGGACATACATGCGATTAAAATCATCCTTGTTTAAACGGAACGTCCACGGCCAGAAAGTGACTCCGCGCTGGGAGGCAGTACGCATTAAATTCGCACTCAAGCCGCTAAAAGACGGATTGAAAGTGGATGAATACTGTTGAGTTGCATCCAGAATTCGCCGTGTATTGACCAAATCGCTTTGTGCGGCTGGAGTACTGGTAAGGAAACCGGTTGATACACCTGGAAGCACATTCTTCATTTGTAAAATCTGGTCGCCACTAAAACTGATCACAATAGCTTGATCATAGGCATCATGTTTATCTAGCAGTGCTTTGATCTTCGGTACGATCTCGGGCTTGTAGCTTTTAATTTCAATAAAGTTGATGACATGTGGGTACTTTTTCACCTCAGCCAGCACTTCATCCATGGTAGGAATCTGACGGTTATAGTTCAGTGTTCTGAGCTCACGTACTTCTGTCAGTGTCATATCCTCAATGTTGCGGTTGACACCAGTCGTGCGTAACACAGAGGTATCATGCATAAGAATGACATGATCATCTTTAGTCAGATACACGTCATATTCTACTGCATCAGCACCTACAGTGATCGCTTTGAGAGTGCCCTCCAGTGTGTTTTCATCGTCTTGCGCCGGGATACCGCGATGTCCGGTAATCAGCGGCTTACGCAACAGGGTGTTGGGTGCCATGCGCTGCATAATTTCTTTATATAGGTCAGGATGGTTGCTATAAATTCCATTAACACCTGTAGCTAGAATTTTTGCTGCGTCCAAGACCTGTGCACTGTTAATCTTGGCCCAAGGCGTAATCAATAAACGTTGTAGATGACTAACTGCTTCACGTGTTAGTAATTGTGGTGGCAAGATGACGATTTTGGATAGCGATACATTGGTATTGTGGGCGATGGTCACGATATCTTTGCTGTTATAACCCAGCCCGGTCTGCTTGGAATAATCCAGAGCTGTTCGGAGCATCGGTAAATCAATACGGGCCTGACGCAGTAAATCTACATTATCGGAAATGAGGGTGATATCAGCCAGATCATAATCTTCTGTCAATCCTTTCAGTGCCTGAACGGTTGCCCAATTTTGGATAGTGAGTAAAGGTAAAGTTCGACGCTGGGTATCTTTAAGATAATCAGTCAGGTGGCTCACTTTCTGATTGTTGCTTAGTAAATTAAGATCCGCATCAAGTTGATAAGCAACATGGGTAGCCGCGGTCGAGACCGGGCCATTAAGCGGTGCAGCCTGAGCTAAAGTTGGTGCCATTGAAACCGGGAGCTGCTGGTCAATAATGTCAGTGACTTTATTGGATTCCGGCAAGGCATCGAGTTGTTCAGTGACTTTCAGGTGGCTTACTTTCATCAATAAGCCGGCACTAGATAAACCAATGCTGCCTTGAGCCAGGTTATAAGGCAAGGTGCTATCCAATACCAGTTGATCATCCAGATAATGCCGTACACGATTTCCATACACTACAACGCTGGCCTTATGAGTTTTCTGAAGGCCAATATCTTCGCTATGAGCAGACTTCTGTAGCACATTCCAACTATTGGTCGGCATGCGTAAAGATAGTTCCAGACCGCTAGCACTCGTAGTAGCAACCCGCATGGCAAACTGATAATAGGGGGTAAAAGACGGATCAGCGAACTGATCTGCGCCTCGGTAGATGATACTGCCCCAGCGGGCTTCATTGAGTGCTTCTTCAAATGAAAATTCCATATCGATACGGTAATTGCGTAATTGCTGGAATTTCTCTGGCAGATGCAGGGTTGTCATTTGTGTGCTATGAGCACGACCATCGATATACAAGTCGCCATTTTCAAGATATACCTGGCCCGCGTTATTTTTAGGTTGTATCCAGTCGCCAGGAAGAGCCGCCCATTTATCAAAATTCTCATCCAGTAGAACCTCTGGAATGGGAACTTCTTCATCAGGAATATTGGGCTCAGGAGCCGGCTGATCTGGCTGGGTTACCGGTGGCTGTAAGGAGCCTGAATTCTTGTCGTCATCATCAGAACATGCGGCGAGGCCCAAGGACAGCAAAATAGAGAGGTAGAGATGAGCAGGTTTCATGCTTTTAATATTCTCAAGTCATTTATATTTGAATTTGAGAAATTAAAAGCAGAACATGACATTTATATGGATTTGTCATAAATGAAAATAATTCTTACAGATTAAAATTTCTTTTTTTAAAGAATAAGGTGAGATCTCAATGCCATGCATTTTTCTTAATGATGGCCAAGTCTTCGACATAAGTCCGACTTGGCTTTAAAGCTGGAATTATCTATGTTCAAATAGGGTTAGGAAACAGTTAATACATGCGGAATGATCTATGTCACAAAAAACTATGCAACACGTCATCATTACAGAACCGGGTGGAGTGGATAAACTCGCTTATGAAACGGTTGTCATTCCTGAACCGAAGGCCGATGAGGTGCTGGTCAAGGTTCATGCCTTTGGAATTAACCGTCCGGATATTTTGCAGCGTCAGGGCTTGTACCCGATGCCAAAAGGGGTGACGCCTGTTCCAGGTCTAGAAGTAGCCGGTGAAGTGGTTGCAGTTGGAAGTGACGTAAATCAGTTTAAAGTCGGTGACAAGGTGTGTGGCCTGACCAATGGTGGGGGCTATGCAGAATATTGCGTCGTACCTGAAAGCCAAACTTTGAATATTCCTGAAAACGTAAGCTTTGTTCAGGCCGCTGCTATTCCTGAAACCTTCTTTACGGTGTGGGCAAATGTATTCCAGATGGGTAAAGCCAAGGCAGGAGAAACGGTGCTGGTGCATGGTGGAACCAGTGGGATTGGGACTACGGCACTCATGCTATGTAAATCACTGGGTATTAAAACCTTTGCCACAGCAGGTAGTGACGAAAAAATCCAGGCGATTTCACATCTGACCACAGGAATTAATTACAAAACTCAGGACTTTGAGCAGGTAATTAATGAAGCGACAGACAATGCTGGTGTAGATGTGATTCTGGATATGGTTGGTGCGCCCTATCTCGAGAGAAACCTGAATCTGTTACGCCGTGATGGTCGTCTGGTGTATATCGCATTCTTGGGGGGAGCTAAGGCTAAGGAAGTGAAGCTGGGTCAGATTATGATGAAGCGCCTGACGATTACCGGTTCAACCATGCGTGCGCGTAACACAGCGGAAAAAGCTGAAATTGCACAAGGTCTGAAAGTGCATGTAGCACCTTTATGGGCAAAAGGTGAATGTTTGCCAATGATTTATAAGACTTTCAAATTTAATCAGATTCAGGATGCACATGCAGCTATGGATACAGGCGAACATATCGGAAAAATTGTGGTAGAAGTGATCTAGTTCACATATTATTAAAATACTTAAAGGAGGGGGCTAATGGCTTCCCTCCCTTTTTTTGTGCAAAAAATGACAAGGTATGTCAGTTTTTAGCAATACAATAACAGCTGAAATTTATAGCATTTAAACTTGAAAGAAAACATACTTATTTATGTGAAAATTTTCCCAAAGTCTTTTTTTATAAAAATATATAAATAACAAATATTTAGAATTTTTATTTGAGAGCTGTTTTATTAATTCCGACGAACGGTAGTTATGTTTTTGAACTTTAAGTAAAAAATGGTCAGGTTTTTGCAATCCTTATAGAGACTGTTTATCCAATAGTCACCTTGTTCTCCTTTATCCAAGAGAGTAATAGCGATGATGATTGCAAAAGGACCATTTAAACGGATCCATCAAACTCGAGCACTAACACAAGTGATTCAAGCCAGATTATTTAACCGGGTTACGACACAGCAGGCTAAAATTTTCTATTTGGCATTATTAAATCTTGAAAGTTATATGACCAAATTGTCTAAGCCTAAACGCAAACGTCGTTAAGCCGATTCAAGCTATCTTAGCCTCGCAGAAGGCAAATCTATTTTATTGATTTCGGCTGTAAATAGATTTCACTAAATTTCAGGCATAAAAAAACCAGCTTTCGCTGGATTCTTTATTTGCACCATCTTCAGTAGTAGAAGAATGGTGCCCGAGGCCAGACTCGAACTGGCACGCTTTGTGGGCGGGGGATTTTAAATCCCCTGTGTCTACCGATTTCACCACTCGGGCTTTAACAAGATGGAGGCGGAGGTCGGAATCGAACCGGCGTCCACGGAGTTGCAGTCCGCTGCATGACCACTCTGCCACCCCGCCGCGTCTTGTTGATGCGTATATTATCAAGCTCTCAAAAAAAAACAATAGTGTATTCATTCATATGCGCATAAAAGCAGCATATGGCGGAAAATATTGAGAATTATCATGTAGAATGTGCAAAATTGATTCATATCAACACTTGGGAGAAGTGCCGTGGCATTAGTTCTAGACGGTCGTGCATTGGCGAAGCAAATTGAAGCTGACTTGTTAACTCGCGTGGAAGCGCTGAAAGCAAAATCAGGTCGTACTCCAATTCTTGCGACTATTTTGGTAGGTGACGATGGTGCATCTGCAACTTATGTTCGTATGAAAGGCAATGCTTGCCGTCGTGTCGGTATGGATTCATTGAAAGTTGAGCTTCCAAAAGAAACCACAACTGAACAACTTCTTGCAGAAATTGAAAAACTCAATGCAAACCCTGATGTTCACGGTATTTTGTTGCAACACCCAGTGCCTGCGCAAATTGATGAGCGTGCTTGTTTCGACGCAATCTCTCTTGAAAAAGATGTGGACGGTGTAACTTGTCTTGGCTATGGCCGTATGGCGATGGGTGAAGCGGCATATGGTTCTGCAACACCTGCTGGCATCATGACTATCCTGAAAGAAAACAACATTGAAATTGCAGGTAAACACGCTGTTGTTGTCGGCCGTTCTGCAATTCTGGGCAAACCAATGGCAGCGATGCTGCTTGAAGCGAATGCCACTGTGACGATTTGCCATTCACGTACTCAAAACCTGCCGGAATTTGTGAAACAAGCGGACATCATTGTGGGTGCAGTAGGTAAAGCTGAATTAATCCAAAAAGACTGGATTAAATCAGGTGCGGTGGTTGTAGATGCTGGCTTCCATCCACGTGATGGCGGTGGTGTAGGTGATATTCAATTGGTGGGGATCGAAGAAATTGCTTCTGCATACACGCCTGTTCCTGGTGGTGTAGGTCCAATGACGATTACCACGTTGATTCGTCAAACTGTAGAAGCTGCTGAGAAAGCATTGGGTTAATTGCTTTGTTCCTTCTCCCTCTGGGAGAAGGCTAGGATGAGGGGTATTAAACCTCTACCTGACCCTCTCCTAAAAGGAGAGGGGATTTTTAAATTAGAATGAATAAAAACCATGAGCTGTACTTTCCAATTTCCTAAAGCCCCTGAGCATCTTCTACAAGCCTTGCATGATGTGATTCCACATTGTGAACTGCATGCACAGCAATTGCCGGATACACCTATTTCACTGTGGCTAATTCCGCCAGTATTTCCAACTGATAAGCTGGATGATGAAGTCATCCGTCGTATCTGGAATGATACGCCGTATTGGATCTTTTGCTGGGCATCTGGTCTTGCGATGGCGCAGTGGCTGCTGGCAGAACCACATCATGTGAAAGATAAAGTAGTGCTGGATTTTGGTGCAGGTTCAGGTGTCGTTGCAATTGCAGCAAAAATGGCAGGTGCAAAACGCGTCATTTGCTGTGACATTGATCAAGTGAGTTTAGAGGCGTGTCGTGCCAATGCTGAGTTGAATAGTGTTGAGCTTGAATACTTGGATGATCTGTATAAAGCAGAACAGGTGGATATCCTGTTAGCCGCCGACGTACTTTATGACCAATGCAACCGTTTCTTCCTGGATGAGTTTTTAAAATTTGCGCCTGAGGTGTGGGTTGCAGATAGTCGGGTAAAAAACTTTAGCCATCCCAAATATGAAAAACTGGATGAGCGTAGTGCTACCACCTGGCCGGATTTGGATGAATCTCCAGAATTCAGAAACGTCAGTTTCTATAAGACACTTTGAAGCGAAAAATAAAAAAAGGGCATTAAGCCCTTTTTTCATATCTTAGAGATTATGAGCAGGTGAATTGAATCACGCGTAATGTGCTTGGGCGGGCATTCAGGGCATCACGTGCGCCTGGATTTTCAGTATTGTACAGGTCAGGCGTGTTGCTTAAGCTGATTTGAGTGCGACTATTGCCGAGCTGGCGACCATACTGTTCATCTGGTAATGCAGTATTACTAATTTCGTTGCTGCTGAGTACGCTTACATTCCAGTTTTTAGAAGTACCAAGTGCCTGTCTGCAAGCAGCCTGCAATTTTCCTTCATCCTGACTGGTACGACCAGAAAGTGTATAGCGCAATGTTGCAGTATTTGCACCTTGCTCAATGACTTCGTAACCAGATTGACCGTTATAAGGTTGAGGTGTGCTTTGGCAGGCAGTAAGCACCAAAGTGCCGAAACCCAAACCTAGTAGAAAAACTGTTTTTTTCATCATGATGATTTCCCATTTTTTATACAGCAAGTATGCCATAGCATTGAAAAGACAAAATGGCAGTAAACTTAAAAATCCAATAAAAAAGCTTTCTGAATGTTTCCATTCAGAAAGCTTAAACAGCTCAAGCATTAATTAGTCGTCAGTAATCATGCTGTATTTTTTAGTGTCCTTCATGAAGATATAAGTCAGCAATATGCATAAATTCCCATAATCCATCCGCCAATCGGTGCATTAAAAAAAACCTAGGGCAAAACAGCAGCAACTTTGCGGTGTCATCGCCTTTAGGGAAAAATTTCGAAGCAAAATATAAAGTAAAGGCTGCATAAACATATCAGTCGTACTATTCGACCAGGTTTCCTGCGGAACCACCGAGAATAGAGTTGACACATGTTTTATCGAAGTAAAGTTAAATAATTACAGTGTCTTGTGCTTATGTAGTTTTTAATTTTTTATAGAACTTGAGTCTTAATAAAACAAAAAAGATAGTTTTTATAATTCAAATCATTAAATTATTTATTTTTATATTAATTTTTTGATTTTTAGAATAAATTTTATTGATTAAATGTTGTTCTTGAATAATTTAAGAGGTATTAGAGAGATCTAATAAGTACAGAAATTGGAAAAATGAAAGTACTTAAATTTAATGAATAACTATTAATAAAAAAGGCCGCTTATGCGACCTTTTTTAAATTAAACCAGTAATTATGCAGATTTAACAGCTTCCAGTAATTCAGCTTGACGTTTTTTCAACGCTTCTGGCATACGGTCACCTAGTTTTTCGAACAATTCAGTATGGCTTTCAAGTTCTTTGATCCATTGATCTTTATCTTGAGAAGTTACAAGGTTAAACTGCTCTTTAGAGAAGTCAGTGCCAGTCCAGTTCAACTGTTCATAAGTTGGAACACGGCCAATTGGAGTGTCAACAGCAGTTGCACGGCCTTCACAACGATCGATGATCCACTCAAGAACACGCATGTTTTGACCGAAACCAGGCCATACGAAGTTGCCTTCAGCATCACGACGGAACCAGTTCACGTTGTAGATACCTGGAAGCTTGTTACCAGCAGCAGCAGCTTTCTCGCCAACTTTCTCACCCATTTCTAACCAGTGAGTGAAGTAGTCAGCCATGTTGTAGCCAGCAAATGGAAGCATTGCGAATGGATCACGACGGACAACACCTTGTTGACCAACAGCAGCAGCAGTAGTTTCAGAGCCCATAGTTGCAGCTTTATAAACACCGTCTACCCAGTCAAATGCTTCTGAGATTAGAGGCACTGTGTCCGCACGGCGACCACCGAAAATGAACGCAGAAATTGGAACACCTGCTGGATTTTCCCAGTCAGCATCGATAGAAGGGCATTGACCCGCAGCAACGGTGAAGCGAGCATTCGGGTGAGCTGCTTTTTCTTCGCCAGTGTGTGGTTGACCTTTCCAGTTAGTCAGGTTTGCAGGCGCTTCTTTAGTTAGACCTTCCCACCATACTTCGCCGTTGTCAGTCACAGCAACGTTTGTATAGATTACGTCTTTATGAAGTGTTGCCATACAGTTCGGGTTAGTTTTGGTATTTGTACCAGGCGCTACACCGAAGAAACCAGCTTCAGGGTTAATTGCATATAGACGACCGTCTTCACCTGGTTTGATCCAGGCAATATCGTCACCTACAGTTTCAATCTTCCAGCCTTCGTAGCCCGCTGGTGGAATCAGCATCGCGAAGTTTGTTTTACCACACGCAGAAGGGAATGCCGCTGCGATGTAATGTTTTTCGCCTTGTGGATTCGTCACGCCAAGGATCAGCATGTGTTCAGCTAACCAACCTTGTTGACGACCCATGTAAGATGCAATACGTAAAGCTAGACATTTTTTACCTAGCAATGCGTTACCGCCGTAACCGGAACCGTAAGACCAGATTTCACGCGTTTCTGGATAATGTACGATCCATTTGTCTGGGTTACATGGCCAAGCAACGTCTTTTTGACCTTCTTCCAATGGTGCACCAACAGTGTGTACACATGGAACGAATTCGCCGTCAGTACCTAAAACGTCATAAACCGCTTTACCCATACGCGCCATTTTAGACATGCTAACAGCAACATAAGGAGAATCAGTCAGTTCGATACCGATGTGTGCAATATGAGAACCTAAAGGACCCATAGAGAAAGGAACAACATACAAAGTACGACCTTTCATTGAACCGTCAAACAAACCATTTAGACGTGCACGCATTTCAGCTGGAGCTTCCCAATTATTTGTCGCGCCAGCGTCTTCTTTGTTTTCTGAACAGATATAAGTACGACCTTCAACACGAGCAACGTCAGAAGGATCAGAATTTGCAAGGTAAGAACCTGGATGAGTTTCCTGGTTAAGCGCTTGCATTGTGCCGTTAGCGATCATCAAGTCGATATAACGTTGATACTCTTCTGCGCTACCGTCACACCATTCAATTTTTGCTGGTTTTGTTAATTTAGCAATCTCTTCCACCCAAGCAATAAGCTTAGGGTGACGAACGAATTCTGGTGCGTTCACTTGGGTCATGGTGAGGCCTATCTCAAAAGTGTACAAAACTATGTACAAAGTATAGTCTGGGTGATGAAAACATCGCCCAGATGAAATATGAAAAAAAAGTGGCTGTATTAAAGCATAAAATGACAAAAAAAATAAGACCAAAGCAGGGTTAGAGTTAAATTGTCACATAATGCAATATTTTAAATAAGTATTTAAAAAACAGTAGTATATAAAATAACATTGCAGAGTAATCTTGTATTTATTTTAATTATGGTTAATATTTTTAATAAATATAATTATAAAAAACATTTACTTATTATTTTTCTAGTAACGACTCTTATCATTGATTAAATAAATGAGGGTAATTTGAATTTTGCATAGTACTTAATGACATCTGTTTAGCATTTAGACAGTTTGCCAGAAAAATAATCAATGCTGATGATTTTCCGAACTATTATAAACCATATATATCTAATTTCTATCACATAAAAGGCTGTAGTTATAGAATGTTGGGGTCATTCCTATTTAAGATCATAATTGAACTCTGCTATATAGCTTCTTTTGGTTTTAAATTTTTGATTTTAAAAATAAAATTTATAGTTTCTGCTTTCTTAAAGCGCCTAAGAAAAACCACTTTAAGATTAGTTTTTAATTGGTTAGTAACTTACGATTAGTAGGTATTATAAAGTCAACCTTGATCTTTTATGGCTTAGCTCTATGAAGCCAATAACAGTATTCTCCAGGTAAGTATCTTCAACGAATGTGGGCATAGAAATGATTATCCTGTACAAGGCTGAAGCACTTTATAAATAGTATTCATTATCTGGAAAAAACTATCTATATACCTGGTTCATGCCAAAAAGATTTTTGTATAGAAGATGAGTTCAAGGTGTTTGCATCGTTTATTTTAAATTATTTATCAGATAGGAAAGAGGAGTAGCGCTGTATCTACTGACTGTTCAAATATAAGCTCTATTTTGCTTCACCACGTTCTTAAAGAAGCTTATAGAAAGATGAAAAATTCTGAAAACTGAAGGCTATACTCTAATTTCAGACTGGTCTTGAAGAAAAAATCATCAAAAGTATATGCATATGATAAAAAAATAAAAAAAAATGAATTTTTTTTCAGTTTTACCCTTGAAGCGATTTATTCCATCTCCATAAAAGTGACATCTAAAAGTTTTGATGACGACCAGGGAATAACTAAGTCGTCATCAGTAATCAAAAAGACTTAGTCTGATGGAGTTAAAAATGAGCAACATTCGTCCATTACATGACCGCGTTGTTATTCGTCGTGTTGAAGAAGAAACTAAAACAGCTGGCGGTATTTTACTTCCAGGTTCTGCAGCAGAAAAACCAGCGCAAGGGGAAATTATTGCAGTTGGTAATGGTCAAATCACTGACAATGGCGTACGCGCGTTAGACGTTAAAGTTGGCGACAAAGTATTGTTCGGCACTTATGCAGGTACAACTGTAAAAGTAGACGGGGAAGAACTACTTATCATGAAAGAATCTGACATTTTAGCGGTTCTTGAAGGTTAATCTTCGCTAAAACAGTCTTACATATTCCATATCAGATTTTGTAAAGCTATTAAAAATACTCGGAGTCAAATATGTCAGCTAAAGACGTAAAATTTGGTGATTCAGCTCGTGCGAAAATGATCGCTGGTGTGAACATCCTTGCAGATGCTGTAAAAGTTACCCTTGGTCCTAAAGGCCGTAACGTTGTCATCGACCGTTCTTTCGGTGCACCACATATCACTAAAGATGGTGTAACTGTGGCGAAAGAAATTACTTTAAAAGACAAGTTCGAGAACATGGGTGCTCAACTTGTTCGCGAAGTATCTTCAAAAACCAATGACATTGCTGGTGACGGTACAACAACTGCGACTGTTCTTGCTCAAGCAATCTTAAATGAAGGTATCAAGTCAGTAACTGCGGGTATGAACCCAATGGATCTGAAACGTGGTATCGATATCGCAGTGAAAACTTTAGTTGCTGAAATCAAGGCGACTGCTCAGCCTGCTTCTGATTCTAAAGCAATTGAGCAAGTAGGTTCGATCTCTGCTAACTCTGACACTACTGTTGGTAAACTGATTGCGCAAGCAATGGAAAAAGTAGGTAAAGAGGGTGTGATCACTGTTGAAGAGGGTTCAGGCTTCGAAGATGCACTTGACGTTGTAGAGGGTATGCAGTTTGACCGTGGTTATATCTCTCCATACTTCGCAAACAAACAAGATACCCTAACTGCTGAACTTGAAAACCCATACATCCTATTGGTTGACAAGAAAATCAGTAACATCCGTGAATTGATCACTGTACTGGAAGCAGTTGCGAAAACTGGCAAACCACTTCTGATCATTGCTGAAGATGTTGAAGGCGAAGCGCTTGCAACTCTGGTTGTTAACAACATGCGCGGTATCATTAAAGTATGTGCTGTTAAAGCACCTGGCTTTGGTGACCGTCGTAAAGCAATGCTGCAAGACATCGCGATCCTGACTGGTGGTACTGTGATTTCTGAAGAAATCGGTATGCAGTTAGACCAAACGACTCTTGAACACCTGGGTACTGCGCACAAAGTAACAGTTTCTAAAGAAAACACAGTGATTGTGGATGGCGCTGGTAATGCAGCTCAGATCTCTGACCGTGTTCAACAGATCCGTGCACAAATCGAAGAATCTACTTCTGAATACGACAAAGAAAAACTTCAAGAACGCGTAGCTAAATTGGCTGGCGGTGTTGCTGTTATCAAAATCGGTGCTGCAACTGAAGTTGAAATGAAAGAGAAGAAAGACCGTGTAGACGATGCACTTCACGCAACTCGCGCAGCGGTTGAAGAAGGTGTTGTTGCGGGTGGTGGTGTTGCACTGGTACGTGCTGCAGCTGCACTTGACGGTGTGAAGGGTGCAAATGATGACCAGAACGTAGGTATCAGCATTCTTCGTCGTGCAATTGAAGCGCCACTTCGTCAAATCGTATCTAATGCTGGTGATGAGCCTTCAGTTGTGATCAATGCAGTGAAAAATGGCCAAGGTAACTTTGGTTACAACGCTGCAACTGGCGAATACGGCGATATGCTTGAAATGGGTATTCTAGATCCAGCAAAAGTAACACGTTCTGCGCTTGAGCATGCTGCTTCTGTTGCTGCATTAATGTTGACAACTGAATGTATGATCACTGATATCCCAGAAGACAAACCTGCTATGCCTGATATGGGCGGCATGGGTGGTATGGGCGGCATGATGTAATTCATCAACCGGTCATTGATCTAAAAAATCCCCGCATTTGCGGGGATTTTTTTCATTCAGGTTAGCTGAAAAATATTAATGTTTGATTAATCTGTAATTCAGATTACTGTTAATTTTCTCGCCAGTTTGAATATCTCGAGCTTCTAAGAAATTTTCACCGACAAAGAATTTACGATTTTCACCTTTTTCATCCAGCGTAATAATTGAAGTCATTTTAGGGTCAAAGCTAAAACTTCCTTTGGTTTTGGTTTCTGTGCTTTTGGTATCGGAAACATACTCTTCTTTCAACTCATAGGTTTTGTCAGGATGAAGTTCAAGCTCCACTTTAATGGCTTCACAATCCGCACATGGGAAAGTTCCTTCGTATTCGCCCGCCCAGTCAAGAGAAGTTTCTGCAGTATCGCCTGCAGGTAAGCTGCGTGATGTCGCTGGCGTATTCATCTGAGCAGAATTTTCTGAATCCATATTTTCATTGCTAGAGGGTTCTTGGGTTTTAGAACAGGCACTTAAACCTAGCGTGATTGTGGTCATTGCGACGATAAGGAGAGACTTTTTCATTTTTATGCCCGTTTTGCATTTGCTAATATTCAACATAAAAATTTAAAAATCATAAGGGTAGTATAACTTTGTAAATGATGTATTGATTAAGTGAAATTCACTCTGCTCGTGTGATGAGGTAAAGGAATTGCTAAAATAATAAAAAATAAAATCACTATCATCTCAAATAAATAGTGCTTTCACAGGTTTAAAAAAATAATAATGAGGGCAATGATGGATTTGAATAAAGAAAATAACATTATTGCGCATATCTATGATGCAGCACTGGATCCTCAGTTATGGACTCAGGTTATGCATGAGTTAGTGGAATACACACAAAGCAAGACAGCCATCTTTACTGCGATGGATCAGCTCAACCCAGCTTACAACTTTGTCCATACCTATAATATTCCTTATGAAGGTCTAGCAGCTTATCAGGATGAACGTATTCAAGTCATTGATATGAAGCTGCATTTGCCACTATGGAATGAGATTGCGGTGGGAGAGGCTTTACAAATCAATTGTCAGCATTATCCCTCCATGAAAGGTTCAGAAGAGCATATCTTTTATGAAAAATGTTTAAAGCCTACCGGTATTTTACATCTTGCAGGTGTATTGCTGGATCGTGGTGATTTTAGTTGGGCAGTACTGGGAATTCACCGGGCATCTGAAGCCATCCCTTATGGTAAAGAGCAACTGGATTTTCTTGAGCGTATCAGTATTCATTTAAGGCGAGCGCTACAGATTTATCGTCAGTTCAGTTTAGTTATTCAGGATAAATACAATGCTTATCAGGCCATGAACGCTCTAAAGGTCGGGGTTGTATTATTACTTGAGAATTTCGAGATACAGTTTGCCAATATTGAAGCAAAGAAGATGCTGAAGCAGAATCAGGAAATTGAAATAGATCAGTACAATCATCTGAAGCTTAATAGAGCCTATCATCTGCAATTAGAACAACTTATCAGAGGGTCTTTACAGCAGGGGAGTGGGGGAATAAGTAAAATCGGTGGAGTAATGACTGTAGAGGATGCAACAGGTCATTGCATCATGCTGACGATCGTACCTTGGTCGAAACAGTCAATGACACCTATTGAAGAATCGAGACGATATCAAGTTGCAATATTTTTGACGGATCGAAATCAATATCACATCTTGTCACAAAGTTATTTAAGGCAGCATTATCAGCTGACATGTCGGGAGATCGCATTATGTGAATACCTGATCAATGGTTATAAACCTGAAGAGATTGCTGAACAGATGCAACTCAGTATTCAAACCATTAGAACTTATATGAAAAAGATTTATGAAAAGCTAGAAGTGAATAGCCAGATTGAGCTGATACATAAGTTAATGAACTGTACGTTACAGTTTCAGCATATTGCATAAAAAGCCAGGTTAATTACCTGGCTTTTTAAAGTTATACCAAGAGATATTACGTTGTTGGCTGTGGCTGTGGCTGTGGCTGTGGCTCAGGAGCGGGTTCTGGATCACGCTGGAAATCAGCCCGAGTGAAAGTGA
The DNA here is from genome assembly GCF_003289665.1 of Acinetobacter sp. SM1B. Lineage (NCBI taxonomy): Bacteria > Pseudomonadati > Pseudomonadota > Gammaproteobacteria > Moraxellales > Moraxellaceae > Acinetobacter > Acinetobacter sp. SM1B. The sequence continues at coordinate 1,795,956 of NZ_QMBM01000001.1, read as the reverse complement.
TAGCAGGTTCACCTGTTGGGGTTAATGTCATGGTAGTTGCATTAACTGTATAGGTTCCAAGAACGAATGGAGAGTTTTGACCATCATATAGACCACAACTTTCATTTGTATCGAACAAGTTATCGGTGACTGTGAGGGTGTTGTTCGAAGTAGTATATTGACCATATTCAATACCCTCTGGGCCACAATCCTCTCCTCCTGTAGTATCAATCAGGAAGTAGTAGCCGTCGTTCAAGAATACCAGTACATGAGTATCATCCAGCTCCCACGTACCTACGAGGCCATTGGTTGAATTTTCTACTCGTGTAAGGGTAGAGGTATCATCTTCATCCAAACCAGTTTCAGTAAGAACTAAGTTTGTACCGTCAAAAGTTAGGGTATAACCTTCGTCACCTTCTGAATCTGAAAGCCCCCATGATCCATTGGTGTCACCATTTTCATCAATCACAGGTGTGATAACACCACCTTTCCAGTTCCACTGAAGATTCCCAAGTTCATAACCTGGTTCTCCATCATCATCTGCATTATCAGCTTCGCCCAGTTTGTAACTACCATCGGTATAAACCACTAGAATGACTTTGTCCGATTTATCTGCAGAGCCTAATTGCCATGTGCCAGCAATATCTTTATAGAAAGCTTCTTGAATATTAGCTGCAGCTTCATCAGGAGTAACTGGAGTTACGTCGCTAAGCTGTAATTGGTCTTGAATAAGGGTTGTTATACTGTTATCAGAATCCTCTAGTGCTGTCTCGAATGTAGTTGCAGAGGTGAAAGCTGTGTTAATTCGATTAATGACATCTTGAGTAATTTGAATACCATTATCATGAGCATTATAATCTGCGGGAGCACCTGTTGGCGGTGTAATATAATCTGCATCAATCGATTGCAGGAAGATTGTTAAAGCTTCTTCTAATTCTTCATCTTCATTTCCAGGGATGTCCGGATCATTCTCATAAAGATCTGTCGGAGTAATCCGTGCTTGAGCTGGAACTCCATCCTGTTCACCTAGCTGAAGGTTTCCGATAAAGAATCTAATTGTATCACCTGTATTATAATTAAATTTACCTTCCGCATTGGTAGAGCCTTTTACACCACTTGATGTTTCATAGCGGACGTTTTCAATTGGGCCATCAGTCAAGATACCTTGCTGTGTTCCAGGTGGGTTGCCACCATTTCCTGGTGAGTGATGGTCATCGTCATCATCATTACATGCGGTTAATGCAAGGGTGGAAAGCATTACTGCGAGTATAGTTTTTTTCATCATTGACCCCATGGGTGGTTTATAATTGTCCACCTGAGTCTAGGGAAGCCAATGATTAAGGAATATCCCAATATTGGGAGGTTAATTGTATAAAAAGTGCATCAAATAATGTATTTACAATCGATTACAAAGCGAATTAAACTCTAATATTGGTACACTATCACATAATTTTTTATTTATTTTGCGATTGAACTGTGTTTAAGAATTTAGCTGAAAAAGCACTTAAATTGATGGGCTGGGAAACAGACAATCACTGGCCTGAAAACCTGAGCCAATGTGTCATGATTGCCGCACCGCATACCAGTAATTGGGATGCATTATATGCACGGCTAGCGCTGAAGGCATTAGGTGTCAATGTACGTCTTACCATTAAAGACAGCTACATGCAGTTCCCATTGGGTCCTTTTGTACGTGCGATGGGGGGAATCGGAATTGATCGCCGTCCCAAGCAGGCAGGTGAGCCGCGTCCAAGTATGGTTCAGGTGATGACAGACCTGTTTAAGCAGCATCCTGAACTGGTCATGTTGGTTACACCTGAAGGAACACGTGCCCGTCAGGAGCAATGGAAAACCGGTTTTTATTATGTTGCGGTAAATGCTGGCGTCCCGATTGCACTGGCTTATATGGATTATGAACAAAAGAAGGCGGGTGTAGGAAAAATCATTCATCCCACAGGGGATTTTGAGGAAGATATGGCTGAGATCATGGATTTCTATGCAGGCATCCAGGCCAAATTTCCTAAAGAATTTAGTGTAGATCAGCGATATTACAAAGCGAGTTAAAATGAAAAAACAGGAGAATACTCCTGTTTTTTTAGCATTAAGATTTTATTTCATATTGCCTTAAAGATCAGAATGCTTCTTTGGCTGGAATGCCCCCCAGATTTTGACAGGCCGATTTGTATAGTTCATATTGCTGATTCACGATTTCAGAGAGCGAGATTTCAAAAGATTCCTCGCCATTTTTATACTGTTCTATATAAGCCTCTGCTTTGCTTTTTGAGCTATACAGAGAATGCTCATAATATTGAGTCACACTATTATGCTGCATTTGTGAAGGTTCAATACCCTTACAATGGAAGAGTTTTAAAATGTGTTCGGCTTTTTGGGCATCATGTGACATACAAGCTGTCAGTAGCAGAGTCAGGCTCAATACTGCTAAGGCTTTCATAGGGAGAAGTCAAACGGTTTTGAAAGGTTTCGATATTTTAAAAGGTATTTCGAGTTTCAAAACCGTTTTTTTTGAACAGTTGGTTAAAAATATGAGGCATCGTACAATCGGATTCAGTATTGAACGATTCTATGATCATGTATTAAGGTTGATTAACCTTTGACTAAGCCTCCATCTACAATCAGGTTTTGCCCCGTGACAGCGCGTGAATAAGGAGACAAGAACATCAAGATTGCCGACGCGAATTCTTCAGGGGTAATGACACGGCGTAATGGCGTTGACTGAGCAATCAGATCAAACACAAAATCAGGTGTGGCTTTGCTGGCATCTGTGGTTTGTAATAGGCCGCCTGAAAGCATATTTACATTAATTCCATATTGACCAAGATCCTGCGCAGTAGTACGGGTAAATGCCAGTAGCGCGGCTTTAGCAGTCGTATAGTCATGATAAGGCACCACCGGATTTTGAACCAGATTGGTACCGATATTCACAATCCGGCCAAAATGTGCCTGTTTCATATCTTCTAGCGCCGCCTGAGTCGTATTGAGGCAAGCCTGAACAGCACCACTGAATTGATGCGACATCATCTCCCAAGACAAATCTTCTACCTTGGGACGATTATCACCATTAAATTCAAACTGTACCAAGGCATTGTTCACAACCGAATGAATGCCTTCACCAAAATGTGCTTTGCTTGCGGTAAACAGGGCTTTGACCTGATCTACTTGAGTAACGTCTGCCTGATAGGTAAATACCTGATCGGGATACTGCTTCTGTAAAGCTTCAGCCTGCGTTTTACTACTAAGATAGTTCACCACTATACGTGCACCTTCTTCAATCAGAAGCTGGCTAATTGCCAGGCCAAGTCCACGTGCACCGCCAGTCACAAGTACAATTTGATCACGAATTTGCATAGCTCATTTCTACAGAAAAATCATTCAAGTTACCTTAGCAGTAAACTGGCTGAAAGCAAAGTAGGACAAGGCTTTGGCCTTTTTGGAACAGTTTAATGGATCAACTCTTTAAGCAGCAGGAAACATCCTGAACTGAAGAGTAGTCCAAGAACAATTTGCTTAAAGTGCAGTTCTGAAATGTGATGGAATAATCGTGTACCCAAAATAGCAGGAATACTGACTGCAAGAATCAGTAAAGCCATATAGGGCAAGTGACTCTGATTTAAATTGCCCTGATATAGATAGGCTGCCAAGGTAAACATCTGAATGGCGAAATTAAAATGACGTAAAATATAGCGCTGCTGATCTTTGGGGAGCTGTTTGAGCATTAACCAGGCAGAAGGTACGGAACCACAAAATCCCCCCAAGCCACCTAAAATGCCACCTACCAAACCGATACTGGCATCTGCAGCTTTGCCTGAATGTCGAATTAGTCGGATCTGAGGATTCAACAACATGAGTGGACACCAGATAACGAGGAACATACCCAGTAAGATACGGAAAGTATGTGCCTCAATGATATTCAGTAACCAGGTGCCGAGCGGGACGCCGATCAGTCCGGCAATTAAATACGGTAAGTAAAGTGCTTTATACAAATGAACATGCTTTTTTTCATTCGATAATGAAATGACATGGCTCCAAATCGAAGCAAACACAAGGAGGGGGCAGCAACTTGAGGACTGAGTACCCATACCCAAAATGACATGGCAATTAAAGCGAAGGCAAAACCGGTAAGACCTTGTACAAATCCTGCGATCATTGCGCCTAAAATAAATAACAGCCAAGTCATTCTGATCAGTCAGTAAATAAAGCCAGCAGTATTCAAAAGATTGCTGAAAAAGCCAAGCTAATATTTAGCTGTATTTGTGCACAGCTTAGTCGAATTTCAGATAAATAATTTATTTGAAGATAGTTGAATTGTTTTGATGGTGAATAAAAAGCAAACAAATCGGTACAGGAGAGCAACAATGGCTGCGTGCACTCTCCATGAAATCGCCTGATACTGGCAGAGTGCAGGAAGGAAGAGGTGATGAAAATGAAAAAAATGATATTACTGTCATCTGTGCTGGCAGTGGCTTTAACCGGTTGTATGGTCGATCCTTGGGATGATGATTATCGTGGCCATCGAGACCGTAATGGACATTATGACCGTAACCATGGTGACCGGGACTGGAAAGATAGAGATCATCGTGACTGGAAACGTGATCGGGAAGACCGTGACTGGCGTGATCGCCGTTAAGAGATCAGCTATTTATAACTTACATTTCACAAAAAAGGATTCCATACAGGAATCCTTTTTTAATATTTATTGTGCAAATATTCATTTACTTTTTCTGATATAAGCCTGCACGTACTGTCCCAGCTTTGGTATTTTTAATCAGTTGCCAAGAAGAGGGGAGCTGCAAAGTATTTAAATCCCGATCTGCTTCGACATAAATCAGGCCTTCAGGCTTGATTAGCGGATCAGCAAGTTCAGCCAGAGAAGTCCATAAGTCCAAGCTGTAAGGCGGGTCTAAAAAGACCAGATCAAATTGATCTTTCAAAGTTTGCAAAGCCTGTTGCGCCGTGGTTACTTTCAGTTGTGCACGTGCTTTGGTGACTTGAAGCAGCTCCAGATTCTGGTTCAGAAATTGTGCCTGAGTACGATCCGGTTCAATCATCACCACGCTAGTCGCACCGCGGGAAAGTGCTTCAAAGGACAAAGCACCAGAACCGGCACAGATATCCAGCACCTTGGCATTCTGTACATCCCACATCAGCCAGTTAAACAGGGTTTCACGGACACGGTCTGGGGTGGGACGTAAACCGTCAATACTGGCAAAGGCTAGCTGACGGCGTTTCCAGTCACCACCAATAATTCGTAGCTGATTTTTCATATATTAATCTCCTTCTACAGCTGGTGCAGAGTTTGCAGATGAGCTCGAACGAGATGTATTCGATGTTGCGTTTGAGGAAGTTTGTGGTGCATCCGTGCTGTTAGGTGTTGCCGCAGCATCAGGGCTAAGCATACTTGCACCACTTGGTAGCTCGCCAGGTTTAATACCGGCGGTCATCAGTCCCCCACTTAATTGATGATTGAGTGGGCGTACCGGATTCTTATTTTTATGCAGTAACCAGTAATCAAAAATAGGACGAGCGAGTGCAGTGGCGGCACTACCGCCGCGGCCATTCTCCAGAATGACTGCAATGGCAATTTCAGGTTTTTCTGCAGGAGCAAAACCGACAAACAGACCATGGTCAAGCTGGCGATCAGTTAGCAGGGCTTCATTGTAACGTTTACCCTGGGCAATACTTTTTACCTGTGCTGTGCCGGTTTTACCGGCAATACTATATTGCAGGCCGCCTTTAATACCGCGACCCGTACCCGACTGAATAACATCAACCATGGCGTCGCGCATTTTGAACCAGTCTTCTTCTTTACCATTAAAATCGATCTTGCCATGGGTACCATTATGGACTTTAAATGCTTTGGCGCCACGGCTTTCGCGCAGGACATGCGGTACGACTTTATTGCCATGGTTGGCAGTAATTGCTGTTGCCATCGCTAGCTGTAATGGTGTTGCTGTAAAGGCACCCTGACCAATACTCACAGAAATCGTTTCACCACGTGACCATTTAGATTTGCGGGTACGCATTTTCCATTCAGGACTTGGGTACAGACCAGAGCTTTCACTTGGTAAATCTACCCCCGTTTTTTCACCAAAACCAAACTGACGCATCCAGCCATTCATCTGTTCAATACCCATACGATAGGACATGACATAGAAATAGGTATCGCAGGAAACCACCTGGGCTTTATGCAGATTTACAGTACCATGACCAGTTTTCTTGTGGTCGCGGAAACGGTGACTATCACCCGGCAAAGTGAAATAACCTGGATCGGAAATCGCTGTATCCCAATCGACCAGGCCATAATGAAGGCCACCCAGGCCAAACATCGGTTTAATGGTCGAACCTGGAGGATAAGTTCCTTGCACCGCCCGGTTATACAACGGCTGATCAAGGTTATCACGTAAGTAAGAATAATCTTTGGTGCTGATTCCGGTTACAAACAGGTTCGGGTTGAAACTTGGGCTAGAAACCAGTGCTAAAATTTCCCCTGTACCTGGATCCATGGCAACAATAGCGCCACGACGTCCCGCCAGTTGCTCGGAAGCAACCATTTGCAGGCCATAATCTAAAGATAAAAACAGGTCATTCCCGCGTACTGGATCCTTACGTCCAAGATGACGCAGCACATTACCATGTGCATCTGCTTCGACTGATTCATTTCCTGGAACACCGTGGAGTAGCTCCTCATAGGATTTTTCGACCCCGATTTTCCCGATCAGGTTGGTACCCGCGTAAAGGTCCTTATCAATACTTTTTAATTCTTTGTCATTAATACGACCCACGTAACCAATCACATGTGCAAACAATTCACCATGTGGATAGTAACGGGTCATCTGGGTATCAATTTTTACCCCTGGGAACAGGTGCTTAATTTCACTAAAGCGGGCAATATCGGTTTCGGTCAGATTCAGTTTGATAGAAACACGTTCTGTTTTTTTTGCGGTTTTAATCCGGCTATTAAAACGCTCGATATCTTCTTCGTTCAGTTCCAGAATCGGGATCAGGCGCTTAATCGTATCATCAATATCCTCAACATCGGCACGACTTAAGGTCGCGGTAAATACCGGATAGTTATCTGCCAAAAGGACGCCGTTACGGTCATAGATATAGCCACGTGCAGGCGCAAGTGGTTGCAGGCGGATACGGTTCTGGTCAGAAGCCGTGTTGAACTCATCGAAGCTGACAATCTGCAAATAGGCATAGCGGCTGATCAGTAGCAGCATGCAGATGATGACCAAGCCAATCGAGAAAAACACACGATTGCGATAAATGCGTTTTTCTTGCTGTACATTTTTTAATGGAAAATGCTGCTTCATACGAGATCGACTTAGACCTGAACACGGATAGGAATGAAAGTGCGTTATTCTAACCCAACTGACCTGGTTTGGATATTGAAATACGAGTGGGTTGCCCATCTGCTAAACGTTGACTTTGCAGACATTAAAATTGTCTGTAGTTGTATACAACTGTGTTGATAATTCTGCTAAAGTCCAAATTGAATAAAAAAAGGACGATACCTTAAAACTATAATGAATCAAGGATATTGGTGAAAAAGAATGAATAAATTATACCCTTTGCTGGCATTTGCTTTCATCGCAAATACGGCTTATGCAGATGATTCTACGTATAGATCTGAAGCAAAACTGAGCGATAGTCAGGCAAGTACCTGGAATGTGGGGGCAGGATTTACCCGGAATATGATTCATCTGAATACTGAGTGGGTGAATCCGTATGGAATCACATATGTCAAAGGTGGTGTTTTTCTGGACGATGACAAGCCATTTGGTGCACAAGTTGGCTTTCGGTACCCGGCACACCTCACAGGAAAAGATAAAAATGGGTATTATGTCGGAGCTTATGCCGGACATATCCAGAGTAAGAAAGTAGATGGAGAATATGAAGCACGTCTGGGGGGCGGGGTAGATTTATCCTATGTCATGCTGAGTTCAGAACGGATCAGTACCTTCAGTGTCGGAATCGGTGCTGGTGAGGAAATGAAAAGCCGAAGTGGACATGTTGTGGCCGAAATCGAACCTCAACTACAATTCTCCTATACTTTAAGTATCGGTTTATAGAGAAAATATTCGACTTGATAAGAAAATTGTATTCTGTGAACAAAGAATTAAATATGGAAGTTATACATGCTTGAGTACGTTAACGAGTTGTGGCAAGCCTTTCTGATGCGTCCAGATTTCTGGGCTGTGCTCAGTATCATTCCTGTCACTGCATTCGTTACCTGGGCACACGTATGGATGGCCCTGAAAATGGTGTTCTATCCAATCACGTTCTGGGGATTCCATATTGGTCCATTGCCTGTCGGCTGGCAGGGCATTGTGCCACGCAAAGCAGGAAGAATTTCAGGAATTATCACAGACAATACCTTGTCTAAACTGGGATCGATCCAGGAATTTCTACAGGCGATGGACCCGGATGATATGGCACGCATCATCGGTGAACAGGTCGGTTTTGAACTTGAACATCTGATTGATGAGGTCATGATCGACCGTAATGCAGTTTTATGGGAAAACTTGCCGTATTCCATCAAGCGCCGTATTTATTCTCAGGCACACAAGCAGTTGCCGGATGTGTTGCGCGAATTAGTGACTGAGCTGACCATGAACGTCGAGTCACTTGTGGATATGCGTGACATGGTGGTCAGTCAAATGGAGGGTGACCGCCGTCTGATGGTACGCATGTTCCTGAAGGTTGGACAGAAAGAAATTAACTTTATCTGGCATATCAGTGCTTTAATTGGTATGTTCTTTGGTCTGTTCCAGATGATCGTATGGTTCGTGGTGCCTTGGCACTGGACCGTACCATTCTGGGCAGCAATTTGGGGGTTCCTGACCAACTGGATCGCCATCTGGATGGTCTTCAATCCGATAGAACCACACTATGTGAAATACCCGCAGTTCTTCACCCGCACGCAGAGCCGTAAGTTTCCATGGATCAAACCGGTTATTCCACGTATTGGCACCTATAACATACAAGGTGCTTTTATGAAACGTCAGGAAGAAGTCTCTGACGTCTTCGCAAGTGTAGTGACAGAAGATCTGATTACGTTAAAATCGATCATGACAGAAATGATGTATGGTGGTAAGAAAGAAAAAACCCGCCGGATCGTCAAGCGTCACATTAACGAAATTATGGAAACTCCATTGGTTCGCACCTCTTTACAGCTATCCTTGGGGCCAAGAGAGTATGCAAAACTCAAGACAGACTTGATCGATCGCTCAATTGAAATTACGATGGTGCCTGTATGCGACCCTGCGTTTAATGCGAGCCGTGCACAGAAAATCTATCAAATGTTTAGAGACCGCATACGCGAGTTAACACCGAAGGAGTTTCAGAATCTTTTACGACCTGCGTTTCAGGAAGATGAGTGGATTCTGATTGTATTGGGTGGGGTAACCGGTTTTGTCGCGGGTTTAATCCATTTGTTTGTGGCTTTCTTATAACGAGACGCTGAAATGCTGGATACCTTTGGGGATGTCCAGACATTTGGTGTCCTATACATTGTTAAAAAATGAGGATGTTTATATATGCGCATTATCTTACTCGGACCACCTGGAGCAGGTAAAGGTACACAAGCTCAGTTGATCTGTAAGCGCTACAATATCCCACAAATTTCAACCGGTGATATGCTCCGTGCTGCAATTCGTGAAGGAACTGAATTAGGTTTAAAAGCTAAAAGCGTCATGGACAATGGCGGTTTGGTTTCTGATGAGTTGATCATCGGTCTGGTTAAAGAACGTATTGCACAGCCTGACTGTGTAAATGGCTGCATCTTTGATGGCTTCCCGCGTACTATTCCACAAGCTGAAGCGCTTGAAAACGAAGGCATCAACATCGATCACGTGATTGAAATTGATGTACCGGACGAAGAAATCGTGCAACGTCTTTCTGGCCGCCGTCAGCACCCGGCTTCTGGTCGTGTTTACCACATTGTTTACAACCCACCAAAAGTGGAAGGTAAAGATGATGAAACTGGTGAAGATCTGGTTCAACGTCCTGATGACCAGGAAGAAACCATTCGTAAACGTTTAGGTTCTTACCATACTGAAACTGAACAGCTGGTCGGCTTCTACCAAGGCCGTGCTGCATCAGGTGAAAATGCACCAACTTATGACAAATTGAACGGTCTACGTCCAATTGAACAAGTTCAAGCGGATCTGTTCGCAATTCTGGATCAGTCAAAATAATCATTTCACGATAATTTTGACATTCAGGGAGCCCTAAGTCATATTAGGGCTCTTTTTATTTCTGCGTCTTTAAAGGAATTGCGACTGTGAAAATTGGTTTGTTATTGCTCATGGTGGTGTTCTTGGTTGTTCTAGCAGGCCTTCTGGTCATGAGCTACCGAATGCTAAAAAAAGTGCAGAAACAGGAAAAAATCGAAAATAGAGGCAAAACCCCAGAGCGACAATTGCACCCGAAATTACAGGCTGAATTAGAGCAGCGCAAGAAAATGCAGCAGCAGTTAGAGGAAAAGCAAAAATAAGCATTCTTATCTGCTGAACGAGACAAAAAAAGCTGAACCAGAGTTCAGCTTTTTTATTTAAGGGATCAGTCAATATTTTTAACTGCAATTGGTTTGAGTGCGCCAAAGTCGAAACGGTCCGGCCAGTTACAGACATCAGCGACCACACATTCATGACATTTTGGTTTGCGTGCAATACAGCAATAACGCCCATGCAAAATTAGCCAATGATGCGAATCAATAATAAATTCTTTGGGAATCACCTTAACCAATCGATGTTCAACCTCAAGCACATTTTTACCCACAGCCAAGCCAGTCCGGTTACCCACCCGGAAAATATGGGTATCGACTGCCATTGTCGGTTGGCCAAAGGCAGTATTCAGTACCACATTTGCAGTTTTACGACCTACGCCCGGTAAAGCTTCCAGATCAGCACGATTATCCGGTACCACGCTGTTATGTTTCTTGATCAGCATCTCACAGGCTTTAATCACGTTTTCTGCCTTGGAGTTATAAAGCCCGATGGTTTTGATATATTCCTTCAGCCCATCCACGCCAAGGGCATAAATCGCTTCTGGCGTATTTGCAACAGGAAATAGCTTGTCAGTCGCCTTGTTGACGCTGACATCAGTTGCTTGTGCCGAGAGTGTCACTGCGACCAGTAATTCGAAAGGATTAGAATAATTCAGTTCAGTTTTTGGATTCGGACGTTGTTCACGTAAGCGTTCAAAAAAAGTCTGAATCTGTTTTCTGGTCATGTTCTTTACAGGTTTGCCGCTCATGCTTGTCATTATCTTATCCCTGTAAATCCTGTAATTGCTGCATTAGTTCGGCAAGCTGAGTGCGTTTACCTGTATCTTCGCGGACAGACAGCTGTTTCTCAAGTTTCTTGATCTGGGTACGCAGTTTGGCCAGCTTAATCGTAGTTTTGGCGTCTTGAATCAATCCATCCTCATTTGGCTTTTCCACCACTTCAATCACGGGTACATTTTGACTTTGTGCAGAGAACTCGGCAAATAGTTCGGTATTGATTTCAGCACGTACCACAGGACCTTTACGGTCAATGCGGCGTTTTTCCTCACGTTGGATATGTGCATAGTAACGTTGGCGCAGATCATTCTGTTCTTGCACATGCTGTTCATCTGACATGAGTGGATGGGTATCTTCCACCAGATCAATACAGTCGACCGGGCAGGGGGGAATACACAGTTCGCAGCCAGTACACAAATCTGTCAGTACCGTATGCATCAGTTTTCCTGAGCCAATAATGGCATCGACCGGGCAGGCACTAATGCATTTGGTACAGCCAATGCATTCATCTTCACGAATCACTGCCTTCATGCGCTGAGGACGCCCATCAGCCTGAATGGGCCAGACACTTGGCTCAGCCCTAAGTTTAGGACGATTTAACAATCTGGCGAGGGCATCTGCCACTGGCTGTCCACCGGGTACACATTTGTTGGCTTCTTCTCCCTCAGCAATGGACTGGGCGTAGGGTAGGCAGCCATCACGATGACCACACAAACCGCATTGGGTCTGTGGCAATAACGCATCAATGGATTGGATGAGGGAAATCTGCGAATTCATGATATTTCAAAGCCGCTCACAGTGAGCATTTCAGGAGGTGAAACAAAATATGTCAGAATTACAAATTTTAGCATATTTTGATCAGCTTGTTTGTGCACAATTAAGGTAACCAATATGCATTATTATCATGCATAAATAAGAATTTAGACTTTGATTCCACTGATATTTTGCTATCTAAAAATTTAATTCATAATAAATATAAATAACTGTTATAAAATTAATTTTCATATTTTTTCAAAAAAACTATTGTGGATTGGTTACAAAAGATATTTAATATTTTGCGCCAAAATTTAACATCGATTGTAAATTTGACCAATTTTGATCCATTTTCTGCTGAGGATTAAGCGTTGAAATACAACACACTTAATGAGTTCCTAGATTACGTTAAAACACGTGATGCACATCAACCAGAATTTCTTCAAGCTGTAGAAGAAGTGATGACAAGCTTGTGGCCGTTCATTCAAAAGAACCCACAATATGCAGCTCACGGTTTACTAGAACGTCTAGTTGAACCAGAGCGTGCGATCCAGTTCCGCGTTTCTTGGGTAGATGACCAAGGTCAAACTCAAGTAAACCGTGCGTTCCGCGTACAGTACAACTCAGCGATTGGTCCATTTAAAGGTGGTATGCGTTTCCACCCATCTGTGAACCTTTCAATTCTGAAATTCCTGGGCTTTGAACAAACGTTTAAAAATGCTTTGACTACTTTGCCTATGGGCGGTGGTAAAGGTGGTTCTGACTTTGATCCTAAAGGCAAGTCAGAAGGCGAAATCATGCGTTTCTGCCAAGCGTTAATTATCGAGCTTTACCGTCACCTTGGTTCTAATACTGATATTCCTGCGGGTGACATTGGTGTAGGCGGCCGTGAAGTAGGTTATATGGCGGGTATGATGAAGAAGCTCAGCAATGACACTTCATGCGTATTCACTGGTAAAGGCTTGTCTTTCGGTGGTTCATTGGCTCGTCCTGAAGCAACTGGTTACGGTACTGTGTATTTCGCTGAGGAAATGCTGAAAACTCGTGGCGATAGCTTCAAAGATAAAGTCGTGACCATTTCTGGTTCGGGTAACGTTGCGCAGTACGCTGCTGAAAAAGCAATGTTCTTAGGTGCTAAGGTCGTTTCTCTATCTGACTCTGCGGGAACTGTTTATGTTAAAGACGGTTTCACTGATGAACTTCTTGCTGAAGTGATGGAACTGAAAAACGTTAAACGTGGCCGTATTTCTGAATTCGCGTCCAAACACGGTTTTGAGTACCTTGAAGGTCAACGTCCTTGGGGTATTAAGTGTGATATCGCGCTTCCATGTGCAACTCAAAACGAATTAGATGCTGATGATGCTGCTAAACTTCTTGCAAACGGTGCAATCTGTGTTGCTGAAGGTGCAAACATGCCATCTACTCTAGGTGCTGTAGAGAAATTCGTTGAAGCGAAAATCCTTTACGCTCCAGGTAAAGCATCGAATGCAGGTGGTGTGGCAACTTCTGGTCTTGAAATGTCTCAAAATGCATTGCGTCTTGGCTGGACTTTCGAAGAAGTTGATGAACGTCTTCATGCAATCATGAAAGAAATTCACCGTAACTGTGTGAAATTCGGTACTAAAGAAGACGGTACTGTGAACTATGTTGACGGTGCAAACATTGCGGGCTTCGTAAAAGTTGCTGATGCAATGCTTGCTCAAGGCGTATTCTAAGTCTGACTTAGTTTAAGCTTTAAAAAAACCGAGGCCATCGCCTCGGTTTTTTGTCTTTGTTATAAAAATATTTTATAGCGAGCCTTTTACTGCTTCACGCTCGACGGCCATATCAAATATATAAGCATATTTAGACTGATCTGCTGCCGGATTCTTGATTTCAAAGCGTTTTACGCGAATTACCTGACGCTCATTTGGCGTATGCTGGAAGCCTTCGATTTGGTCATAGAACAGGTTCCAATCTTTATCGACCTGAGTTTTTAAGCCCTGCTCATTGTATTTGACTTCGCGCACCTGAAGGCAGGTTTGCTGTGCTACACCGGTACAAGCTTTGGTTTCAGGAGAAATTTCCAGGAAAATGATATCAGCCTGACCATTATAACGGGCTTCTGGCGTCATCTTCCCTGTGAAGACGTAAGCCTTTCCGTTTACGGTCAGAGTCAAAACCGGATTTTGAGCATCACTGGTATTTAAGCTAAATGGAATACGGGCATCATTAAAAATTTCACCTGCCAGCTTTTCCTGTTGCATGGCATTGGTATCACACGCTTTCATGGTTGAGATTAGGGTGCCAGTTTCCAGCTGACCCTCAGAGATTTTCCAGCTACCACCCAAGCTATTGCAGCTGGTAGTGACACTAAAACGATTCTCATCATGGAAGCTCAGTACCATATGTTCTTTTGCACCAGTATCAATGTGCCATTCATAAGCACTCAAAGTATTGGCGGCATTTTGTTGCTGTAATACGGACACGGCAAGATCTCCTACTTTTTGGACATCATTGGACTGACAAGCTGCAAGGGTTAAAGGGAATAATGCAATAATTAAGTATTTTAATTTCATTGATGGAATAGTCATGAAGCAAATAAATCAGACTTAAGCTTAAACGATTCATTTTTAAAAGATATGGATACATTCTGAAGCTTTAGGTAGCAAAATGTATCCATGAAAATTGAATGATGAGTAAAATAAGACAGGAAGATTTTTCTTAGGCCTAAGAAAAAAGGCTCAGATAGAGCCTTTAAATCCTAATCAAAACGATAGATATCCATACCCAGTGAACCCATGCTAAAGCTGCTATGCACCAGACTAAAACGGGTACCAGTTCCCATTGCAAAGAAAATCGGTGCAAAGTGTTCCAGGGTCGGGTGATTACGTTCCAGGTAAGGAATACTTGGCCAATCCAATACTGCTTCATAGTCACTATGAGCGAGTTTGCTTACCACATAATTGCGGAAGGTCGAGGCCCATTCTGGAACAATATTGGATAGTCCAGTACGATCCAGCTCTCGCAGGTTATGCGTGATACTGCCTGAACCAATCAATAGGACCTGCTGCTCACGCAGGTGTGCCAGCGTTTGACCAATTTTATAAATGTCATGTGCAGTCATGTTGATGGGCAGGGAAATTTCTATCACCGGAATATCTGCATCCGGATACATATGTAGCAGTGGCATCCACACGCCATGATCACGCGGGCGTGAATTATTGGCATAGGCGCTAAAGCCAGCTTCAGACAGGAAGCCGAGAATCTGTTCAGCCAGTTCTGGTTGACCCGGCGCAGGATAACGTAGTTGATACAGTTGAGGCGGGAAGCCACGGAAATCATGCCAGGTTTCTGGACGAATACCGGTATTTACTTCCAGTGCATTACTTTCCCAGTGGGCAGACATTACAATGATTGCCTCTGGACGTGGCAAATTGACATTTAAACGCTCCAGTGCCGGACCTACCTGTTCGGGATTCAGGGCAAGCATTGGAGAGCCATGGGAGATAAACAGGCCGGGAAGCGTTTGTAAGTTCATAGTTCAAGCCACATCTGGAAGATGTCTTCAATAATGCATGAAAGCAAGCGAAGTAAGGAGGGGAGATTGTTCAACAATTCGTTGCGGAAATAGAACAATAGCCAATTCTCACCTTAACCCGCACGGTGATAAGGGTGATTATGATTAATGCTCATGGCACGGTACAACTGTTCAATCAGCATGACACGAACCAGAGGATGCGGCAAGGTCAGTTTGGATAGTGACCAGTGCCATGCAGCTGCCTTACGTACCGCTTCAGAGTGACCATCCGGCCCACCAATGGCTAAAGCCACATCATTACCTTCCAGCATCCAGCCTTTCATGGTTTCAGCCAGTTTTTCGGTACTGAATTCACGGCCGCCGACTTCAAGTGCAATCAGGGTTTCATTTGGCTTTAATGCATTCAGGATACTATCGCCTTCGATATTACGATATTTCAGGATGTCGGCTTCTGAATCATTCTTGCCACGTTTCGCCATCGGTAATTCAATGATTTGTGTTTGAACAAATGGCTGTATGCGCTTGAAATAATCTTCAAAACCAGTGAGCACCCAAGCTGGCATTTTTTGACCAATGGTCAGAATACGGATTTTCATACAGACATCGTGTAGTTCAGAAGTGCTCATTATAACGATGAAACAACATGAAGTTGAGTATAGAAACAAATTGAAATTGAATTAGAAAAAGCACTGCTGCATAAATATCCAGAGTTCAAGTTTCTGCTTGATCATGTCATGGAAATAATAACAAATGCGGATTGTAGCCATTTTAAGAAAAAGTTATCTGGGTTTGCTGATCAGTCTGTCTTTAATCTTCCCGAGTTGGGCCTGGGCCAATCCAGCCAACGCTCAAGTCAAAAATCTCGAGCTTTACTTTAGCCAGATCCTGAATGTGGATGAATTTAGAAATCACAAGAATACGGCTGAACTGAACCGGGTATCCGGTTGGTTGAAAGAGCAGATGCGACGCTTTGGTATTCCGTGCCAGTTTCAAAGCTATATTGTGAATAGTCAGGGCTATCGCAATCTGGTTTGTCAGCTCAATGTAAAAGCCAAAGATAAAATCGTCATTGGTGCTCACTATGATGTTTTTGCCAATCATCTCGGTGCGAATAATAATGCTTCTGGCGTCGTAGGAGTGGTGGAAGCTGCACGATTGTTGGCCCTGCAAAAAAATAAACTGAAAAATAATATCGAGTTTGTTTTCTATGGTCTGGAAGAACCGCCGTATCTCAACACAGAGCATATGGGCAGTGCGATCCATGCCAAGGCATTGAGAAAGCAAAAGCAGAAAATACGTGGCGTCTTTGTACTGGACTCTATTGGTTACTATGATGAAAATCTGGTACAGAGCTATCCGACAACTCTAAAATGGTTTTATCCTCGGCATGCCAATTATATTGCCAGTATTGGACATCTAAGTTCAGTAGGACTTACAGGAAGATTTTGCGAAGCTATGCAGACGCGTCAGCGTTTAGAGTGTGAACGTTTTATTATTCCTACTTTTATGCAGGGACTGGATTATTCGGGCTATCTCAGTTATGCCAAGCAGAATTTTCCAACTGTACTGATCAGTGACACAGCTCATTACCGTTATCCTTATTACAACACTGAGCAGGACACTCTAGATAAACTGGATCTGAAAAAAATGACTTATGTGGTAGACGGATTGATGCAAACCGTTCTAAATCCATAAAATTTAGGTAGAGATAATAAAAAAAACCTGCCGGAGCAGGTTTTTTTTATGAGCAGATCACTTAGTGACGTGCGGCTTTAGATTCATCAGTCGCTTTTACAATTGGGGTTTTTACCAATGCTTTCGGCATAGAGGTAAGTGCCAATGGTAAAATCTCATCGATTGATTTCACGGCTTTGATTTCCAGACCTTCTTTCACATTTTCAGGAATTTCAGCCAAGTCACGTACGTTGTCTTGCGGAATGAATACCAGCTTGATCCCACCACGGTGAGCAGCAAGCAGTTTTTCCTTCAGACCACCGATACGCATCGCACGACCACGTAAGCTGGTTTCACCGGTCATCGCGATATCAGGACGAATCGTAATACCTGTGAATGCAGACACGAGAGCAGTGGTTAGTGCCAGACCAGCAGATGGACCGTCTTTCGGTGTCGCACCTTCAGGTAAATGTACGTGTACATCGGTTTCTTCAAAGCGGGAAGCTTCGATACCCAATTCAGCTGCACGCGTACGTACTACGGTCATCGCGGCGGTAATCGATTCTTTCATCACATCACCGAGAGAACCGGTAGTAATGAATTTACCTTTACCCGGAACCGCTGCTACTTCAATTGTCAGTAACTCACCACCAACCGAAGTCCAAGCCAGACCATTTACGCGACCCACTTCTGGTTCTTCTTCAGCCATGCCGAAATCGAATTTGTGAGGACCCAGGTACTCTGGCAAGTTGTTCGAATTCACTTCAAGCTGAAGATTTTTCGCTTTCTTGCTCACCGCTTCTTTAACTACCTTACGGGCAATTTTAGAAACTTCACGTTCCAGGCTACGCACACCAGCTTCGCGGGTATAACGCTGTACGATGTCGCGAATCGCCTCTTCATGAATGGTCAATTCTTTGCTGCGTAAACCATTGTTCTTGATTGCTTTCGGAACAAGATAGCGTTCAGCAATATTGACTTTTTCATCTTCGGTATAACCCGGTAGACGAATCACTTCCATACGGTCAAGCAAAGCTTCCGGAATATTCATGCTGTTCGCAGTACAGATGAACATCACTTCAGACAGATCCAGATCCAGATCCAGGTAATGATCGTTGAACTTACTGTTTTGTGATGGATCTAGTACTTCAAGCAGTGCAGAAGCAGGGTCACCACGGTAGTCCTGAGCCATCTTGTCGATTTCATCAAGCAAGAACAGTGGGTTTTTTACACCAACTTTGGTTAAAGACTGCACAATTTTACCTGGCATCGCACCGATATAAGTACGACGGTGACCACGGATCTCAGCTTCATCACGTACACCACCTAGGGCCATACGCACGAATTCACGACCAGTTGCTTTGGCAACAGATTCACCCAGAGAGGTTTTACCTACACCCGGAGGACCTACTAGACATAGAATCGGGCCACGCAGTTTTTTCACACGTGACTGAACTGCCAGATATTCCACAATACGATCTTTGACATCATCCAGACCATAATGATCAGCATCCAGAATTTCCTGAGCCTTGTTCAGGTTAATGCTGACTTTGCTCGCTTTGTTCCAAGGTGTATCTAGGATCACTTCAAGATAGTTGCGAACAACCGCAGCTTCACTTGATGCAGGTTGCATGGCTTTCAGCTTGCGGAACTCAGCTTCCGCTTTTTTACGTACGTGCTCAGGCAGGTCTGCTTCAGCCAGACGTTTTTCAATCTCAGCGACATCATCTTCTGCACCACCATTCAGGTCAGAAAGTTCGCGTTGAATCACCTTCATTTTTTCATTCAGGAAATATTCACGCTGATTCTTTTCCATTTGGCGTTTGACTGAATCATGCAGGGTTTGCTCAATCTGCTGTTCTTCAGACTGTTGCAGTAAATAAGTCATTAGTTCAGCCAGATGCGCTTCAAACTCATCGTGCTCAAGGAATTTTTGCTTGATTT
Source organism: Acinetobacter sp. SM1B (assembly GCF_003289665.1). NCBI lineage: Bacteria > Pseudomonadati > Pseudomonadota > Gammaproteobacteria > Moraxellales > Moraxellaceae > Acinetobacter > Acinetobacter sp. SM1B. Next base: position 1,776,778 of record NZ_QMBM01000001.1, on the reverse strand, counting down.
CGATGTTCAGCGGCACTCGAGTTGCCACGAAGAACAATAACTGAAGCAAGTCTTCAATTTTATTTGCAGCTGCAATCAGTTCACGTGCATTACGTAACTTCGCTTCTGCATACTGGGCAAATAACGCACGCAGTTCCTCTACACGGGTATCCTGAGTGTCATTGTCCATCTTGACAGTGATCGGACTAAGCTCATGTTCAGCAGTCAGATAATCAGTGTCATCAATGATTTTAGTTAATTTGGCACGATAAAGGCCTTCGATGAGTACCTTGATACAGTTTTCATCATTTTCATGATTCACAACCTGCACAATCTTCGCGACAGTACCGTATTGATATAAGTTGTCGTGATCAATTTCTTCTGTAAGCGAATCTTTTTGCGCAACCACAAATACCAGATTGTCACTGTTACGAGCCACATCAACTGCATTGATCGATTTTTCACGACCGACAAATAGCGCGATTTGCATGTGTGGATATACCACTACATCACGTAACGCTAAAAGTGGTAATACACTTGGAACCTGAGGCTCAAAGCTTTCTTCATTCATAATAATTTCAGACATGGGCACTCCTAATGAGTGACAACGATGTTGCCATGTATTTTATAGTGATGGGTATTTTTAAAATTACAAGGGTCGTTCAGATGAAATTGTATAATTATTGACTAATTATTTGATTTAAAAGTAACTTAGTCAATGAATTGATTTACAAACGCTTAAAATGTAGCAAGCGTGTAGGAGTTAAAAGTGCATCTACAGGCTGATCCCATTTTTCCCGGGGTAATGATGTTTCTACAAGCTGTAAATCATGTGCCAAACCAAGACGATAGGGTTTCTTATACGCTGTCGCCAAGGTACGGTCATAATACCCACCACCCATTCCGATCCGGGTACCTCGATAGTCACAGATCAATAACGGCATAATTAATAAATCAAGTTTTGATACATGCAAACCACGACTTTGCATAGGTTCACGCATGCCTAAACGATGATGGAAAAAACGCTTGTTTCGGTATAGGTGTTTGTTAATCCGTACCCATTCTAATCGCTGATTCATGTTACAGATCACTGGCAAATAGACTTTTTTATCGACAGAGAAACAATATTCAATAATTTGCTGAGTGCGAATTTCACCAAAAGCATCTAAGTAAAGACCGACATGCTGTGAGTGAATAAATTGAGGATTTGATCTAAGCAGATTTAGCACTTGCTGGGCAGATTTTTTTTGTTCAAATCGGGAAATGCGACGACGGGCTTGGCGGATTTTTTTTCGAAGTTCCTGAACGGTCGTATACATAAATTATCTGAACTTTAGATGGTGCTGAGCATAAGTCTAAGGCAGGAAAAGCAAAAAGTAAAAAAGAAGACCTAAAGAAGATAAATTTTGAGTAAAAGCAGGTGATGACTAAGAATTTACACAGCTATTCAGATATTGAAAAATATTTTATTAGGGCGTGTCCTCATTTGGCTTTACACCAAATAAACATGCAAGCAATG
>NZ_QMBM01000001.1:1769592-1775180 GCF_003289665.1 Acinetobacter sp. SM1B | reverse complement strand
GATTTTAAGTATTTAAAACCAATTCTTCAAATGAGGACACGCCCTAATATACATAGAATTAATTTATTTATCGGAAACTTCCCCAACAATCCAAATACCTTTGTATATTGGAACAGCTTAAAGTTTTGTCCTGGTTGAAGAGCTAAAACTCAACTTAAGAATAATATAAAAAAATCCAGGATTGAATGATATGAATAACAAAATCAAGCCATTAACACAGTTTACGCAACTATTTTTTGGTCTCGGTAGCATGCTGGCAGGATTAAGCTATGCTGCATTGCCTAACTTGCCCGCACCACCGAATACACAACAGGTTTTTTTTGTCGGTAATAACTGGGATGGTACAGTCACGGTGATCCGTCCGTCAGGTGATTTTGGTAAAGTCGGAGTGATTAATATGATTCCGGATCGCAAAGAGCGCTTACTTGAGATCCATCTTAATCCAATCAAATTGATTGCTTATACCTATATCCAGGCGACGGCAGGGGAAGGTAATGATCAGCTGGTAGATGATATGTATTCCACACCAGACGGTCAGTCCGTTGTGGCTTCACGTCCAAGTTTCGCCGATGTGGTATCAATTAATATTAAAACTGGCAAAATTAACTGGCGTACACCAGTCGAAGGCTTCCGGGCAGACCATATGGCAGTTTCACCGGATGGACAGCACGTGGCTGTTTCTGCATCTTCGGGCAATGTGGTACATGTCCTGGATATTAATACGGGCAAAGAATTAGGACGCTTCGCCACAGGGGATAAACCCCATGAAAATATCTATTTTAATAGTGGAAATAAAATCCTGAATTATGCAATCGGTAATGTCGAAACATCCATGGATGCCCAATGGCAGGACTTTACTAAGGGTAAACGTTTTATCACTATTGCCGATGCAAATACTTTTAAGGTTTTAAAGAAAATTGATTTCCGGCCAGCTTTAGATAAATTTGGGCGTAAAGATTTGTCCAATTCAGTTCGTCCAATGGTTTTGAGTAAGGATGAAAGCAAAATCTATGCGCAGGTCTCTTTTTTTAATGGTCTGATTGAATATGACCTAAATCAGGACAAAATTACCCGTATCGGTCAGCTGCCAGGCAGCAGTACGATTCCAAGTGATCGTACCAAATGGGTCAATGATTCCCGCCACCACGGACTTTCAATTAGTGGCGATGGTGAAAAACTCTGTGTTGCAGGGACGATGGATAACTACGCCACCATTGTGGATCGTAAAACCTTAACAGCCGGTCCTTTAATTCCAGCCGGTAAACCATATTGGGCTACCCTAAGCCCAGATGGCAAAAACTGTGTCATTTCTGAAAGTGAAACAGATGTAGTGACAGTGATTGATTTTGCTACAGGCAATAAAGTGATGAGTGTGCCTGTAGGCAATCATCCGCAACGGGTTCGTATTGGTTATGCACCTAAAGACTGGTCTACCCTATAAAAATAAAAATGTTAAAACAGTAGAGAATCTCTCTGCTGTTTTAATATGAATTTTTAGGATAAATGCGAAATGCTGAATAACAATAAAAATATGATCATCGGTATTGCAATGATCTTCTTCAGTGGTTTAGCACTGATGCTTCTTTTAATGAAAGATGAAGACAGTATTGCAAAAGCAGAACACTCGAGTTTGGATGAACAGCCTGTCTTGATCCAGCAAGAATCACAGCTACCTGATCCAACTCCTATGCTTGAAAATGAGCAGAAAATTGCACAACAGAATCAGCAAATCATACAGAAGCGTGATGATCTCTATATGCAATTGGCAGATATTTCGAATCATCTCAGCCAAGGCAGAAAACCAGACCTAAGAGAAGTAAGTAGAATTCTGGAAATGCAGCGACAGCTGGTAAAGGTAAAAGTGATTTCTGTACAAGAGGCAACCGCGACCATTCAATTTTTACAAAAAGTGTTACCTGAAATGGAGGGTGAATTGGCTCGTGAAATCAAGCTAATTGAATAAAAGATAGTGTTAAATAAGATTAGATTTTGAAAATTAAAATGTTTTTATAATGCTGCCAAGAATTGAATTGCTCATATTCTTAAAAAATAAAACACTCCGAAGATGCCGCTGCATGTGTCGTTACCCTGAACCCGATGAGTTCAAGGTGGACGCGACGTATACTTGCTGGGTTTCCCACTCGAAGGTGGGCATACACTCTAAATATACAGAACGCAATCCATAAGTTTAAGTATCGGCAGGGGAATAGACCCGCTGGCGAACATCCCAGAGTTAGACTTAGTATAAACGATAAAGTTTATGTGGCAACTCTATGCTGTGTTGGAACTGTAAACTTGACCATTGATTGAATGAAGTTTAAACAAAAAGTCTGCTTATTCAGTCAGTTCTTCAACTTCTTCTAAAATAGTTTGTAACAAACGTTCGCAGTGGGCATATTGTTGCAGTGATTTATTCATGCTCAATACTTCCTGCATCAGTTCTAGCGCTACCATAATCACCAGTTTGCTTGGTTCCATACGAGGTGCTTTGCGGCGAAATTCATCGTATTTGTCATTCAATAGTTGCGCTGCACGTTCAAGTTCTTCGCGTTGATCTGCTGTGGAGGCCAGACGGAAACTGTGGCCAATTACTCTTAAATCAATAGCAATCTGTTCGCTCATGTTGACGCTTCCTCAGTCGTTTCAGTCGGATGGGCCAATTGCTGAATTTCCTGTGCATGATGATCTTGAGCTGTGCCCAGAATTGCCAGACGCTGGATAATCGCTTCAACCTTGGCTTTAGCATGTTCATTCTTCTGGGTCAGACGCTCAGTTTCCTGATGCAGGCGTTGAATTTCCTGACGCGCCTGTTGCTGTTCATTCAGCAGCTTTTCTTTCAAAGCACGCAGTTCATTACGCTCAGCCAGAATTTCCTGAAAACGGTTTTTCAGATCGGTGCAGCTTTTTTCCAGACGGCCATACCGGTCTGCAAGTGCAGTTGCATCATTATTAAGCTGTTGATATTGCGAGCGAGACTCAGCTAACTGCTCAGTTAAACTGTCATTTTCTTGTTGTTTTTGGCTAATAATGCTGTTTTTTTGAATGATTTCGGCTTGATGCTGACTCAGAGAGGAGTCCTGTTCTTCAAGCAGGCTGGAGTTTTCGTTCTCCAGATGTGCAAGGCGCGTTTTTAAAACGCCAATATGCACTTGTAGACGCTGTAATTCTTCTAACATATCGAGGTCGCACAGTATTGCAAACAAAGGTAATATATAAGCAGTATAGAGATTGGATAAACGAATGCAAGACGATATTTCAGGTTGGTCAGATTGGCACCGCAATTTTTCTTCAATTGAGGAAATTTCCAGCCCAAGCGAACTTCATGGTTTGCTTACTGGTATTGTTTGTGTGACCCAGGCGCCGAGTAGCGAAGAATGGTTACAGATTCTGGAAACTTTAGATGTCCCTGAGCTGGATGCTGAAGCATTGGAATTACTAACAGGTGAAGCAGAAGACGTATTTCACTCACTTTCTGAAGATGAGCTGGATTATCTTCCATTACTTCCGGATGACGAGCATAGCCTCGCAGAACGTGTGCAGGCATTGGCAGACTGGTGTGCCGGTGTAGTCCTTGGTTTTGGGCTGGCAACAGGTCATATTCGTGATGATGAAATGGAACTGATTGAACATTTACAAGATGTTGCAGCAGTTGAATTTGAAGATTCTGACGACGATGCTGAAGGTGAGGAAAGCTATCTGGAGTTGTACGAATTTGTACGTCTGATTCCAGTGAGCTTGTCTGTAGGTCGTAAAAAAGTTGAAGTTGAGGAAACGCCACTTTTGAAACGTTTTACAGCTAAAGTAAAAACTGAGTCTACGGATCCAGCTCAGGCACAATCTGTAGTTGAAATTTTCTCACCACATCGCCCAAGCTGAACTATAGCTATTTAGCTTTAAAAAAACCAGAATAAGTCCAGTCATTCTCTGGCTTATTCCGGTATCAAATCATATTCAAGAACAGCATTGATATAAGAAGTAAGGACCAATGAAGAAACTGACAAAAGCAGAATTTCAGGAACGTCGTGATATCCTCGCCGGGGAAATGGGACTACGCAGTATTGCCATTATAGCCACCAGCCCAGTGGCCCTGCGTAACCGTGATGCTGACTATAAATATCGTGCCGATAGCAGTTTCTTTTATTTGACGGGCTTTGCTGAACCAGAAGCTGTGGCTGTAATCGAAACCTTTGACAGCGAAGAAGAAGGTTATACCTACAGTCTATTCTGTCGTGAACGTGACCGCGAGATGGAAATCTGGAATGGTTATCGTGCCGGGGTGGATGGTGCTGTCGATGACTATGAGGCAGATGAAGCTTATGCGATTGATCTGCTTGATGAGGAAATTCTGGAAAAATTGCAAAACAAGGACAAATTATTCTACCGGGTCGGCCATAGTGCAGAGTTTGATGCGCGTGTCGCGAAATGGATTGCACAAGCCAGTGGTGAAAGCCGTCGAGGAAAATCTGCACCTGCTCAAATCGTTCAGTTAGACCGTATTGTTGATGAAATGCGTCTGCATAAAAATGCCAATGAAATTGAACTGATGCAGATCGCTTCAGATATTTCTGCGGAAGCACATACCAGAGCGATGCAGACTGTACGTCCGGGCATGATGGAATATGCACTGGAAGCAGAGCTGAACTATGTATTTGGCAAAAATGGCTGTGTACCTTCTTATAACAGTATTGTCGGTGGCGGTGAAAATGCATGCATCCTGCACTATGTGGAAAATGACAAAGAACTGAAAGACGGTGATCTGGTGCTGATTGATGCAGCCTGTGAATATCAGTTCTATGCATCCGACATTACCCGTACTTTCCCGGTAAATGGTAAATTCAGTCCTGAACAAAAAGCACTTTATAACATCGTGCTTGATGCACAGATTGCTGCGATCAATGCAGTTCAGATCGGCAACTCCTATAAAGAACCACACAATGTGGCAGTGCGAATTCTGGTTCAAGGTTTGCTGGACTTAGGTATTATGCAGGGCAAGATTGAGGAAATTATCGAAACCGAAAGTTTCCGCCAGTTCTATATGCATGGTACTGGACACTGGTTGGGCATGGACGTACATGATGTCGGTGCTTATAAGACAAATGGTGAATGGCGTTCTTATGAAGAAGGTATGGTCGTGACTGTAGAACCGGGCCTGTATATTGCACCTGATGATGAAACAGTTGATCCAAAATGGCGTGGCATCGGAATTCGTATTGAGGACGATGTGGTTGCGACTCAAAATGGCCCATTAGTATTAACTGCCAAAGTGGTCAAAACTGTGGAAGATATTGAAGCCTTAATGGCAAAAGCTTATGCTGCTTAAAAATACGATAGCTTGAAAAAAGCTGGTCATTTGACCAGCTTTTTTATTTTTTAAAATAATATGAATCTAATCAAATAAATAATGAATTAATCTTTCACTGAATGATTTTATTAGAAATAATCTGGATATTTTTTGATTCAATTCTTATATAATTCTCTTTTTAATCTCCCTAACCAGTATTTACAAATACTCATCATTCTGAGTGTTCTCCATGCACAGGGCTTTGTTGCACAAACCTATCTGTAAAGGCTTTTTTAGCGATATAATT
>NZ_QMBM01000001.1:1712654-1769492 GCF_003289665.1 Acinetobacter sp. SM1B | reverse complement strand
TGGCTCAATTAGGGGCGCTTTGCATTTCAAATCTTTGTGCAACAAAGCCCATGCACAGTATAAAATTTCATAATTTTGAAGAAGCGGGCAAGCAGGTACTTCAATATCTTCATCAGCATTTGGGTTTTGGCTTATGGATGATCACTCGTGTAGAAAATGATGATTGGATTATTCTCCAGGCAGAAAATCAAAAATATAATGTTAAGCCAGGCGAAGTATTTGGTTGGGCGGATTCATTTTGCTATCACATGGTACAGGGAAAAACTCCTAAAATAGCGCCATGTTCTAACGAAATCGAACTATATTCAAAAGCACCAATAAATAACAAACTGTCGATCAAATCTTATATTGGTGAGCCACTATTTAATGAAGATGGATCAATTTTTGGAACAATTTGCGCTATTGATGATAAGCCCCATTCTGAGGATATTTTAAAAGATGCGGCACTCATTTCGCTTTTAGGCAGTTTATTGAGCTCAATTTTACAAAGTGAATTGCGGGAAAATAAACAGAGACGTTTACGTGAACGTTATGAGGTAGAAGCGCTCACCGATAGTTTAACCGGACTGTATAATCGCCGCGCCTGGGATCAGCTGTTAGAAGCTGAGGAGGGACGCTGTCAACGTTATGGCTTACCAGCTGCAATATTTAGCATCGACCTGAATGATTTAAAGCAGGTGAATGACCAGTTTGGACACGAAGCAGGAGACCAGTTAATTCAGCGTACTTCAGATGTACTGGTAGAACATATGCGTGTTAATGATGTGATTGCACGTATGGGTGGGGATGAATTTACGATTTTATGTCCTGAGACCAAAGCTGAAGACGCAGCGATTTTATATCGCCGTTTAAGTGAAATATTTGCAGCTGCCAATATTCATGTGGCAATTGGCTATGCAGTCCGTCAGCTGACTAAAGATCTACATGAGGTCTTAATAGAGGCAGATAAGAATATGTATGAACATAAGAAAAAAGCGAAACTGGAAGCAGATGATTTTATAAGCTAAAACTCGTTAAGATCAAATCATATAGGCTTGGTGGTCTGCATGAAACGTTCCTTAAGGTGTATTTATTGAGAGGCAGTATCAAGGTCCCCCTTTGCGCAAATAAAAAGTACAACAATCGCCTTTCATCTATTTTCATCAATTACTAGATTTAGATATTCAATGACTGGTTACTGCATAGGGAAATATTTTGAGCGGAAAATCAAAACCTAAACTAATGAAATTTATTACTCATACTTTTAAACAAGCAATTTTTCCAGTCGTGGTAGGATGTTAAATCAGAATGTAGAAGAAATAATTTATAGTCTTTAGTTGTTTTTAAATCAAATAAAATTATTAAAATCAATAAATTAAATATTATTAATAAAATATTCAAAGCTTAATTCTGATTTGGTTTACGTAAAATATGAACAATTCAAAGAAAACCAACCCAATTAAAATTTAATGCTTATAACATGACATTTATTCAACATAGATCAACACAGAATAGGGACTTTTAGCATCAAGACTACATATTCATTTTACTATGGCTTGCATAATTTTGGATGAGAATTAGTCAAACATTAGCTTGGAGAAAAATCATGAGAAGACTTGGAACTTTAGACTGGATTGCCTATGCATTAGCCATTATTGGTGGCCTGAATTGGGGCTTAGTTGGTGCATTCGACTTTAACTTGGTCGCAGCAATCTTTGGTGAGCAGAGTGCTCTTTCTCGAATTATTTATGTCTTGGTTGGTCTATCAGCGATTTACCTGATCTATACCGCAACTAAGTTAGGCCGTCATGATGTCCATCATGAAGCTCATACACGAACAATGCATTGATAAGTCAGTATTTAAACTCACTTATTATTAGGTTAAGAAATTAAGTAAGTTAGAGTGAGTTGACTGCTAAATAAAAACGGAGCTTATGCTCCGTTTTTATTGTAAAAAATAACTAGATATAGATTTATATTTATATTTATTGCTTATAATAAATTGTTTAATTTTATAATATTTATATTGTGGATTTTGTCTTTATATAGAGATTTCAGAGATTTGTTTTAAGAAATTAAATTAAAAAGATTTTAGTCAATAATTTTTTACCTAATTTAATATCCATTTTATATATTTAGCTCATAAAGCTAATGAAATATTACACTGTTATTAATTTAATTCATTTATTTTATTAAGGCTTATCTAAATAACAAACCTGAGGGATGCCTAGATGAAAAAGATGACTATGAAGAACATGATCAAATGTGCTGCAGTAAGTGGAGTATTAGGTTTTGCTGCATCTCAAACTATGGCTATGGATCAGCAGTCTGCCAGCGAGAGTAAGAATCAGTCTAAAGCAATGCAGAATGCTCATCAGAATTTGACAGAGAGTCAAGTGATTAAAGTGGTAAGCACAGCCAATAATGGTGAGATTAAACAGGCAAGAACTGTTTTACCGAAGCTGAAAACAGAAGAAGCCCGTAAGTATGCTCAGATGATGATTAATGAACATTCAGCAAATGAGAAGAAAGGCCAGACACTGGCAAGCAGTTTGAAGTTAACCCCACAAGTGAGTGGTATTAGCACCTCTTTGCAAAAAGACAGTGATAATGTAGTCAGAAAACTGAGCAACTCATCCACACCAGATAAAGACTATATGAGCAGCCAAGTTGACGTACATCGTAAAGTACTGAATACGATTGAAAAACAATTAATCCCGAATGCTAAAAATGCTGAACTCAAAAATATGTTGACACAAACACGTACCGCAGTTGCCAAGCACTTAAAAATGGCTGAAGATATTGTTGCCAAAATGAAGTAATCTGACTTAACAAAGTTTTATAAAAAAGCCTGACATTTCTGCGTCAGGCTTTTTTATATTATAAATGATAATCAACTAATTTATATTAAGTGCTTTTAAGTGAATAGAGTTAAATTAATTTTCATATTTAATCTTAATTATTGTAGATTAGAGGTGTGATGTTCCATATTTATAATAATCGCCATAATTCTTCATGAATTCCTTACCATATATCCAAATTATTTAAATAAATTTTCCGCTTAAGTTATATTTTCTCTGTTTATTATATTTACAAATATTTTTTTGAATTACATGAATTAATTTGTCACTTTCTCTTTTTATATAAGAAAACTCTGCCATTTTTTTAGGTCCGAAGAAAAATAAAAAACAATCAGAGAAAATTCTAATATAATAATCAAGACCATATTTTTTAAACTTTGAATGAAGCTTGACATATTTTAAAGCTAAATTGCTAATAAATACTTTTTCAGTATTAAAATAACTTTTTCTGAAATCCTAAGATAATCTTTCTATTCTTACTCTAATTTGATCTTTATGCTCTAGCAGATAACTATCTGTCGCTTGAACATTTGTTCTATGCAATATCAAGTAAAATTCTAATTGACGATTAGAGTCAGGCATCGGCAGTCGATTTGCTTCTTCCTACGTAATCGGTTGATATTTTCAGGGATGTCATCAATTGGAAAGGATCCTAAATAATGCTCTCGATGTGGACTAAGCTGTGTTTTTACAATCAATTCAGGATTCTGTTTCCAGGTGACGACTTCTTCTTTCTGAGGAATATATGCTTGTTCTTTTGATGAACAGGCTATAAGTGGGACAATATAGCCGGCTAAGATAAAGCATTTCTTTATTTGCATTGTTTTTCTCTTTAAGCTTTATTCTTGGAAGGACTATTTAAGGTTCGTTTATAAAAAAGACACAGATCTGTGCCAAGTTTTATTTCTCTAGAGATTTAAGCGATTAACAAAGCAATATCAATTACAGCTAAACAACTAATTCATTATAAAAATAAAAATCTTTGAGGTAAGATTAAATCCAACATGATTAGACGTATCTAGACTTTATAGATACCCAGATAAGGATCAAAGCATGCAACAAGAAGTCATCATTGTCGGTGGTGGGATGGTGGGTTTAAGCCTCGCACTGATGCTGGCGAAAACCGGGATTGCGGTCAAACTGTTAGAAGCAATCCAATACCCAGATTATGATGATATCAATCTTGCTCCCTATCACTCCAGTTTCGATGCCCGTAACAGCGCTTTATCACGTCGTAGTGTACAGATTTATCAGGAGCTGGGTCTGTGGGATGCTTTACAGGAACATGCCACGCCGATTCTGGAAGTGAATATTACCGAACAGGGCAGCTTTGGTAAGGCACGTCTGATCGCTGAACAGGAAAAAGTCGAAAGCTTTGGTCAGGTGATTGAAAATGCCTGGCTCGGTCGCGTATTGCTGACACAAGTCAAAAAAGAGCTACTCATTGAACTGATCGATGGCGTGCAGGTGACTTCTCTCATCCAGGATAAAGACTTTGCTTATATTGAAGCACAGCGTGGCGAGACTGCTTTAAAACTGCAATCCAAACTGGTAATTGCTGCGGATGGTCGCGATTCTTTCTGTCGTAAGGCACTGGGTATTGGCGCATCGGTACACGACTATGATCAAGTTGCGATTGTCACAACCGTACAAACATCAAAACCGCATCAACATGTCGGTTTTGAACGTTTTAGTCCTTTAGGACCTTTGGCTTTGCTACCTCTTCCAGGCGAATACCGTCGTTCCGTGGTATGGCCAGTTCCTAAAGGTACCGAGCATGAATGGCTGGGTGATGAAAATGATCAGCACTTCCTGCACGCTTTACAACAGACTTATGGTGATCGTGTCGGAAAATTCCAGAAAACTGGTAAGCGTTTCAGTTTCCCATTATCGCAAGTCCTGGCGGAAAAGCAGGCAGTTGGTCGTGTGGTGTTAATGGGGAATGCAGCGCATACGATCCATCCAGTTGCAGGCCAAGGCTTTAACCTGTGTATGCGTGACGCTTATGTACTGAACCGTTATCTGGCAGAACAGCTGGAACAGGGGGCTGATTTGGGCGATGCTCAAATGCTGCAAGATTATGAAAAATCACGCTTGAAAGATCAGCAACGTGTGATCAAGTTCTGTGATTCAGTCGTACGTGGTTTTAGCAACCAGAATCCATTCCTGAAACTGATCCGTAATACCGGACTGGTGGCTTTTGAAAATATTCCAGGCATCAAGCCACTTGTAGCCAACTATGCAATGGGACTCAAAGCATGAAAGAACAAACTCAGGTATTAGATGCTGTCATTGTAGGTGGCGGGCTGGTTGGTGGCTTAACGGCATTATTACTTGCTCAAGGTGGCGTACAGGCCACCGTGCTGGATGCTGCACCGATTCTAGATGCTGAAAAGACACTAAGTGTTGCCAATCCACGCGTATTGGCACTCAGCCAGGCCACTATTCATTTGTTAAAAACAGTAGGGGTTTGGGAAAAACTTGCACGTCAGCAGCCATATACAGGTATGCAGGTCTGGAATAAAAATGGTTATGGTGAAATCAATTTTGGCCAGCCTTCCAAGAAAACACTAAAAGTCGAGCAGGCGCTGGGTTCTATGGTTGAGCCAAGTATTCTGAACCTAGCCATTCAGCAAAAAATGCTGCAAGAACTGAAAGATTACCGCACACAGGTTAGAGTTAGCCGGGTGGAACGCGGTGTGGGAGTCTGGATTGTACACCTTGCCGATGGTACCCAGCTCAAAACCAGATTGCTGATCGGTGCAGATGGTGCCAATTCCTTTGTCCGTGAACAGGCCTTTATTGACATTGATGTCCTGGACTATAAACAGGCCGGTATCAGCTGTGCCATTAAGACCGCACAACCCCATCAGCATGTTGCACGCCAGATTTTCCTGGAAACTGGTCCATTGGCTTACTTACCGATGGCCAGCCTTAATCTGGAAGAGGAGGGACATTGGCAATCGATTGTCTGGACTTTGCCAGAAGATTATGCCGAAGAATATGCAGCCTTGTCAGATCAGGAATTTATCCAATTACTGACCCGAGAAAGTCATCACATGCTTGGTGAAGTGCTCGAAGCAAGCCCACGAGCAACTTTCCCGCTTAAAGCACGTGCGGCTCAGCAATATGTGCAAGATGGACTGGCCCTGATCGGTGATGCTGCCCATGTGATTCATCCACTCGCGGGACAAGGTGTCAATATTGGCTGTCTGGATGCGGCAGTGTTATGTGATGTGTTACTGCATGATAAAACGCGTGGCGTCTGGGCACATGAGCAAACCTTACAGCGCTATGAACATCTGCGTAAGGGGCAAAATGATGCCATGATGCACAGCATGTCTGCGATTGGCTGGATAGAAACCACTCAACTTTTCCCTGTGGTTTGGGCGCGTAATTTAGGCCTGAAACAGGTTGAACAGCTGCCTGTATTAAAAGATGCTTTTATGGCGCAGGCCAATGGCTTGGGACTGCTCAAAGATACCCGCTACGCCGTCTGACCTGGAATTGTTATTTTTTAAACAATCATATGTAAAAAGAAACGAATTTGTTTAAAAAAGATACGATTTTTTAATATTTGGTACTAGGCGAAACACAAAGAGATTGCTAAATTTCAGGTAATTTACAACCTAGTTTAAATGCACATGTGATGGTCATTTGTGGGGGACATGAATATGACAGATATGAATGAATATGATGAAGCAGAAGATGCTGTCGTTGATGATGATGAAGCAAAAGCAGCAGAGAAAGGCGCTGCTGAAGGCGATGAAGTTGTTAGTGATACAGACGTTCTCGAAGCTGAAACATTGACTGTGACAGCGAAGCTAAAAAAGCGTCAGGCACTTGAAGATGAGGTGGCTGCGTTCCTGGCTCGCGGTGGTCGAATTACTGAAGTGCCGGCAGACGATTCAGTACGCGAATAAGTCGTCTACCTCCTGAATATAAAAAAACACCGCGGATTACAGTGGTGTTTTTTTATGCCTATCTTTCTCTGGAAAAAGCTATTTAGTCATTGGCACCCGTTAACTCAAGTGCACGTTGGTAAGCCACTTTCTTTTTGATACCGGTCAGATCGGCTGCCAGCTGGGAAGCTGCTTTCACAGAAAGATCCTGTAATAAACGGAGTAACAGCTTGTCGAGTTTTTCCTGATCCATATCTTTTTCGACAGTCGCTCCACCCACTACCAGTACGATTTCACCTTTTTGCTGGTTGGCGTCCTTGGCAATAAACTCAATCAATTCACCCAAGGTCATCTTTCGGATAGTTTCAAACGTTTTGGTAATTTCACGGGCAAAGCCAACCGGACGATCAGCACCAAACACATTCGCCATATCTTTCACACATTCCAGAATCCGGTGCGGTGCCTCATAGAAAATCATGGTCTGGGTTTCATCTTTGAGTTTTTCCAAATTGAGCAGACGCTGGCTTTGTTTTGATGGCAGGAAGCCTTCAAAGCTGAAACGGTCACTCGGTAAACCTACTGCGCTTAATGCAGCAATTGCAGCACAGGCACCCGGTACAGGTATCACACGAATATTGTGTTCCTGTGCAGCACGCACGAATTTAAAGCCTGGATCACTAATCAATGGTGTACCCGCATCACTGATCAGTGCCATGTTTTCGCCATTGAGCAAACGTTGAATAAGCTGATCTATCTTGTTGCTTTCATTATGGTCGTGGCAGGCTGTCAGTGGAGTGGAAATATTAAAATGCTTGAGCAATTGCATAGAAGTTCGTGTATCCTCAGCAGCAATAAGACTCACCGACTTCAACACCTCAATTGCACGATAACTAATATCATCTAAGTGCCCGATTGGAGTCGCAACAACAAATAACTGAGCACTCATAGGTTTCTCCATGTGGAATAAACAGAATTATAAAAAACGGAAGAATATTAAAAAAATATTGGGTTTGAGCTTATTGGGCTGCATCGGCAGCGTGCAAGCGGAAATTCTGGTCATTCTACCCGAATCTGGACCTTTGGCGCGAGCTGCATCGAATATCAAACAGGGATTCATGAGTGCCTATATGGCATCCGGGCAAAAAGTGCCGATTAAATGGGTGAATTCTGATCAGAAGAAAATGTCACAATTACTGAAACAGCATGTCAATAAAAAGACGCAGCTCATCGTGGGGCCACTGGCACGTCAGGATATTGAAGCACTGGTTCAGGCCCAACCCAAAGTCAAAACCCTGAGTCTGAATGACAGCATGAGCAGTTCACCTCAGCTTTGGCAGTTCAGTCTGTCTAAGCATGAAGATGCAATTGCTTTACAGAAGGTACTGACGAAGGATCGAATTCAGTATTTGCAGATACTGCGTCAGCCCGGAAGTGAGACCGAGCATGAACTGATGTTGATGTCTTTGCTCAGTGTAGGGGATCTGCAAGTGGATATTATCGATATTGCACCAAAATCTTTGTCCTCTAAACAGGGTTTATTACTCATGGGCAATCCGGAGTGGTTGGCCGCAATGCGAAACCTGCCGAAGAAACGGCTTTATACCGTATCCAATGCGATTGACCAGCATATAACTTTGCCTAAAGGTATTAAATTTTGTGACGTACCTGCACTGTATACTCATGCTTGGCCAGATGTATTGAATGCCTATCAGCAGGCGCCGGTGCAGATGTCCTATCAGCGGTTAATCGCCTTTGGTGGAGATGCCTGGCAGATCAGTCAGCTGTATTTAAGTGACCAGAAAGCCGAACAGCTACAGTTTCAGGGTCGTACCGGACATATTCAGGTCAATGCTGAGGGACTGCGACGTATGCCCGCCTGCTTTGAATATACCAGCAAGGGCGTCAAGCTGATTTAACTATTATGCGTATCAGTCAGCAATTGGGAAAATGGGCAGAACAGCAAGCGCTTGCCTTGTTGCAGCATCATGGCTTTCAGTTGGTCCAAGCCAATTATCACAGCCGTTATGGTGAAATTGATTTAATCGTGCAACATGCTCAAGAGCTGGTTTTTGTGGAAGTAAAAGCACGGGCAAGTACAGATTATGCCAATGCACTCGAGTCAATTTCCCTTAGCAAGCAGCGGAAAATGATGAAAACTGCTCTTCATTTCCTGCAAAATCATGAAGAATTTCAGCATTTTTTCTGTCGTTTTGATGTGATTTGTTTTGATTTTAATCAACATTTTGCAAAAACCATACAGCATGATTTTTGCAATTACCTTTATGATTCGCAATGGATTGAAAATGCTTTTACTTTTGATCAAGAGTTTATTAATCTTTGAACAACACAGGCTTTTCTTTGTGCGATTTTCTGTACAGAGATTATGGTAATGTTCAAGGAAAATAAAAGTTGATCAATATTGCGCGACAGAATTTATTAAATTGAACAAAGACGTATTAAACAATAAGGAGTCTTGCTGAGTGGTTAAACGTATTGTAATAACAATGTTATGTGTCGCAAGTTTATCGGGCTGTGCCAGCTTTATTTCAGGTGGTACAGGCACGGCTCCTGTCGGTACGGATCAAGGGGCGCGTACCCTTGGACAGGTTTTTATCGATTCTTCAATTGTGCGTACTGCAAAAATTAATCTTTATAAACTTGATTCACGATTCAAACAGTCGCGAGTCAATATTGAGAGTTTTCATGGTCATGTATTATTGACTGGTCAGGTGCCAGATGCGCATCTGAAACAACTGGCTGAAGACAATGTCAAAGCCATGAGTGATGTGAAAGCCGTACATAACTTTATTACTATCGGTAACCAGATCAGTTATGGCACCATCATGCAGGATACCGCAGCAACGGCAAATACCCGTGGCCTGATCATGAAAGCGCCTGTAGTTGCAGACAGTAAGGTACATGTGCATACCGAAGATGGCGTGTTATATGTGATGGGCCGTCTAAACAATGCTGAAATTGCTGATCTCAATCAGGTGCTGGCGCAAGTCGGTAATGTCACTAAAATTGTGACCCTGATTGATAATGTAGAAACGCTCAGCAATTCAACCAGCCAAAACTTTGCGACCACAGCTTCATCAAGTGCCTTGGTGCAAACTCCAGTTGCGATTGATCCTGATACAGTTGAACCAACTTATGCACAATAAGGTGCACTCTTTTAAAGCCAAGCTGTCGAGTCATCTGAACGTTGCAAGACAAATCTACCGGGATTTTCGCTTATATGATCTCGGTAGCTATGCGCTGAACCGTTTTACTCCCAAAGCAGGTTATAGCGCTGAACGGCATTTGGCCTATGGCCTTAAAGCGCGGCAGCGTTTTGATCTGTATCGTAGTGCACAGCCTTTGGCACATCGCCCCTTGATTGTCTTTGTCCATGGTGGTGCCTGGCTACATGGGGATAAGAAAGAATATCAGTTTATTGGTGAGGCTTTTGCCCGTGAAGGCTATGACGTGGTGGTTCCAAATTACCATCTGGCGCCAGAACATATCTTCCCGCAATCTGTGGATGACTTGCATCTGCTTTTGGATCATCTGCACACTGCGGCAGCAAAGCTGCAGATTTCATCAGAGAATATTGTATTGATGGGACATTCTGCCGGTGCGTTTAATGTGATGTCAGCGGTGTACTATCCGCAGCCGCATAAAGCAGAGCGGCTGGCGAATATCCGCGCTATCATTGGTTTAGCGGGGCCTTATCATTTTGACTATAAGGATGATCCGATCTGTGCTAATGCCTTTGATCAGGCAGTGCCTTATCAGCAGGTGATGCCACTGTACTTTGTACAACCTCAGCCTTTGAAGCATTATCTGTTTATTGCTGAAAAAGACGATATCGTGGGACATTTCAATAGTCATGATCTGGATCGGGTATTAAAGCAACATGGTAACCATAGTCATGTGATCAGTATTCCAAAGCTCGGACACATTACTATTGTTGGATCACTTTCCAGCCTGTTTAGCCGCTTCTTTGTAACCAAGTCTAGAGTACTGTGGGCACTAGAAGATGCATTTAAATAATTCATTCTATTGAATGTAAAAAGCCCGGATTTAATACCGGGCTTTTTGTTTATAAATTGGCTTACAACCAGGCTTGAGTATCATCAGCCACGGGCGTGCCTTGCGTGATATGCATAATCATAGAATGTGCAATGCTGCCTTTGAATGGAATTTCTGGCAGGGCATCCAGCTTAAAGAATTGCGCATCACTGATTTCTTCTTCCTGCAGTTTGATCTCACCAGAAGCATATTCTGCTTTAAAGGCAATCATCAGATTACTTGGGAAGGGCCAGGGCTGGCTGGCCAGATATTGAATATTTTTGACTTTAATTCCGACTTCTTCTTCCGTTTCACGACGGACTGCTTCTTCCAAAGTTTCACCGACTTCGACAAAACCGGCAATCAGTCCATACATCTGGCTGGTTTTATTACGGGCATTTTTAGCCAGCAAGATTTCATCTTTACCACGGGTAATCACGGTAATCACACAGGGCTGTACGCGTGGATATTGACGGTAGTGGCAAGCGAGGCAGACCATAGCATATTCTACGGCGTGGGCTTCGGTTGGTGTACCACAATGACTACAGAAACGATGATTGCGACGCCATTCCAGTAGCTGTACAGCGCGGCTGGCCTGTTCAAACTGGCGAACATTCCAGTATTGCAGTAATTGACGGATCGGAACGAGTTGCAGACCTGGGGGGATTGGTTCATCAGGGAGGAGGTCACGGGCAATCACCTGATCACCCGTACCGAGCTGTATGTCACTTGCTAGCGCTTCCACTTGGGGAAGCTGGAGATTTTCATCGACTAAAAGTTGCTGTTGTTGAAAGATATACGCAAGTGACAATTTAGACATTAGGCTACAGTTTTCAGTTTTTGACTACTGTCCAATGCTACCTTAAACATTGACTGTAATACAGGCTGTTTGCTCTTTAAATTGTCAATGAGCATATCCGCGCTGGCGAGTGGATCAAGCACGCGATTGACGTCATCGGCACTGAGTGCGGTAGCAGATTCAATCCGGCTTTGGATAAAGTCAGCTGTTGTGCTTAGTGCAGCCTGACCATTTTCAGCGTTCAGGAACAGCATTGCACCCGCAATTTCACGGATCTGATTTGGCAAGCTTTCTAATGTTTGCAGGTTCTGGTCCTGCAAGTAATTCATTAGGGTGTGGCTGGCAAGTTCGATCAGCGCTTTGGTCTCGCTCAGTAAAGCGGCATGTGCTTCATCCAGACGATCCAGTGAAATATTCATGTTATTTACACGGAGCTGTAAACGGCTAGAGGTATGATGACGTTCTAGTACCCCAATCGAGTTCATAGCAGACAAAATCACATTCATGAGCTGCTGGGCAAAACCTTCATCTTTCAACACTTCAGGTTGACTGAGTGAAGCAGCCTGACGAGTAAGATCATTAGAAGCTTCATTCAGGTTCAAAACCTTGAAGATGTTTGCCATGCTATTCAGCTGAACCTGCAATTCCTGAGTCTTTTCAGGAGTCATGTTGTGATAGTTGTATTCGATGTCATTACGAATCTGTGCCATTTCAGCAGTGACCAGATCACTGATGGTATGCATGGTTTCAAAATCAGGACCATATAAATGACGGCTGAAGACCTGTAATTGGGTATCGGTCAGTGAATCTTCACCGATATTCAGCTTGCTACGGATATGATGAGCAATGTCATCTTCCTGGCTGATACATAAGCTCAGTATATTCGCCAGGTCAGCAATGTTCGCCTTGAAACGGTCTGGGGCATTGAAATACTGTGCCATATTACGCTCAACACTGATCAGGGTGCGTAAACGTGGCTCGTTGATCAGGATCTCATCGATATGATTGAACGCCACATAGACCAGATTCCAGTACTGTTTGCTTGGGTGCTGCTCAGAAAGACCTGCCAGATAAGTCCCCACCAGTTTGATCGCTTGTAAGTCCAGATCGCTTTCTTCCTGCTTAAGCAGTTTATTCAGCGATAGCTTGTACAGGCGATGCACATAAACAGACTTCTCCAGTCCAGGTGCTTGCGGCAGATCAAAATCAGGCGTGATCAGGTCGAGCAGGGACTCAATCTGATGGCCTTCAGTAGTCAGTGGCTTGCCCAGAGCAAGTTCCAGCCGGTTTAAAGTATCCAGCAAAAATTGTGGAATTTTGACTTCACGCAAGCAAATGAACTCGATATAGCGCTTCAGCATGGTCGTCCCTTCACTGAGGGCGATCACTTCTGCCGTGTTTACGTTGGCAGGATTCCCCATGATCTTGCGCATAAGCTCAGCAGAATATTGAGCGACTTTGGCCAGGCTTGGCATATCGATCAGTGCAAGAACTTGTGCGCACTGTTCGAACTGGTTGAGCGCATCATCAATCCCAAAAGGCAAGGTCTGATCTTCTACCAGTGTGCTGACTGCTGATTCAACCAATTTGATCGAATTATCAACCTCATTTTTTATTATCAGTAAAGCCGTAGGGTCAAAATGTATAGAGGTTTGGTAAGACATTGATCTGCACCTTTCCTGAAGTTTTATCTAATAGTTGAGGCCTGCTGCAACTGGCAGGACATCTTTGTATTTACTATAACTGAACTGTTATTTTTTTTAACATAAATTGTTAACTGAATAATGGATTTTATTTTGCGAAAAGGCAAGGCGCGCCATGTTTTTCTTCATATTGTTTGACCCAGTTCTCATGTTCGCTCAGTTCTTCATCAGATGGCAAAATTACCGGTAGATCAATTTCAATTTTCACACTGCCTGAGCTGGCATTTTGTTCTTCACTATGTGACAGGGCATCCATATCAAAAGAAACCTGACCACCGGTCATCGCCAGGTAAACATCGGACAGAATTTCTGCATCGAGTAATGCGCCGTGGAAAGTACGGTCACGCTGCGGAATCTCATAACGACGTACCAGGGCATCAAGAGAGTTTTTCTGGCCCGGATGACGTGACTTGGCCATCGCCAGGGTATCCGTGACTTCACAGACTTCTGACAGGGTTTGAAAACCAGCCCGTTTGAATTCCATATCCAGGAAGTTCATATCGAAGGTCGCGTTATGCGCGATGATTTCTGCGCCTTTCAAGTAATCGAACAGAACTTGAGAAATATCTTCAAATAAAGGTTTGTCTTGCAGGAACTCATCAGTAATGCCGTGGACATTAACTGAATCACCTACCGGTTTTTTCGGATTGATATAAATATGAATCGAGCTGCCGGTGAGTTTGCGATTCACCATTTCAATCGCGCCGACCTCGATAATCCGGTCACCATCCTGATAATAGAAACCGGTGGTTTCTGTATCGAGAATCAGCTGACGAGGACCAGATATATCTAATGTGGCTGGAGTAATCACAATCTGCGGGTGCAATTGAGTCTCTACTAGCACTTGTTCAGCAGCGACAGACTGATTGTTTAAGTGAGTTTCCATGGTCACTTCAGTTACATCTGCCATGAGTTCATCCATTTCTTCAGCTTCAGCCAGTTCCAGGCCAAAAGGGTCATCCAGTAACCAGTCTTTTTCAGGCTTTTTTATATCTTGTATTTTTGTCTCAGCGCTTGCTGCAAAATCAATTGCTGGAACATGACGGGATTTTTCGCCATTTTTTAAGGCGAGATCCGCACCCAGATTAGCCAGCTGATCGGCCATTTCATTACCCTCATGGCCAGCATGTCCTTTGATCCAGTGCCAGTCAATCTGACGGCCCTGGCAAACTGCATCCAGCTGTTTCCATAAGTCAGGATTTTTGACATCTTTCCAGTTTTTACGTTTCCAGCCTTCGATCCATTCAGTGATACCTTTTTTGACATAATTGGAATCGGTCCAGATCACCAGCTTGGCATCTTTGGGACAGACAGAAATCCCTTCTATGGCAGCCATCAGTTCCATACGGTTATTGGTGGTCTGAAGCTCGCCGCCATAAATTTTATGCTCATCTGAACCGTTCTGAATATAGGCACCCCAACCCCCTACAGCGATTTCCTTACCATTGCCGCGGCATGCGCCATCCACATACAGTGTGATTGTTTGAGACATAAACCAAATCCGATCAAAAAAGAACAAGCTGAGCGGGATATTGTATAACGCAAATACGTTTGAATAATCCATATCTCCGCGATTTTTTAATTTCTTGTAACATTTAACGTCAAATCGCGGTAAATTATTAGCTTGTGTCGTCGACATGCTTAATTAAAATGGCATATCTAAAAAATAAATTTTATACAAGTTGTTTGGATTTCTTTATGTATAAACCAACCGCATTCATGTGGCAGCCATCGTTACCTTCATTTTTAAAAGTCTCAGTTCTCGGCACTGCGCTTGCATCCTTAGGTTTAACAGGTTGTTCGACGACACAAAGCGCGGCAGGGTCCAAGCATAAACAAACAAGTTCGAATTATTTAGGCGCCGACAGTCTGGATAGTCTGGAAGATCTTTTATCCGCGACTGATATGCGTGCGGTAGAAGGCGACCGACTGTTGGTACTGAAACACGGTGATGTGTGGAAGCGCATGACTGTCGGTTTCAAGATGAATCTGGATGTCTGGAATCCGCGTATTGATGCCCAGCGTGGCTGGTTCGCATCACGTCAGCCATATTTAGAGCGTTTAAGTGCGCGTGCTTCACGTTATTTATATTACACAGTAAAAGAAGCTGAACGCCGTGGTATGCCGACTGAGCTGGCATTGCTTCCAGTGATTGAAAGTTCATACGATCCGGCAGCAACCAGTAGTGCAGCTGCAGCGGGTCTGTGGCAGTTTATTCCAAGTACCGGCCGTATTTATGGTTTAAAACAGACCTCGATGTATGACGGCCGTCGTGATGTGGTAGAGTCGACTCGCGCTGCTTATGAGTTTTTAGGTGCATTATATAATCAGTTCGGTTCATGGGAACTGGCTTTAGCATCCTATAATGCCGGTCCAGGTCGTATTCAGCAGGCGATTAACCGTAATAAGGCTGCTGGTTTGCCAACTGATTACTGGTCGCTAAAGTTGCCGCAGGAAACCATGAACTATGTTCCTCGTTTCATGGCAGTGGCACAGATTGTAAAAAGTCCAGCCAAATATGGCGTGAGCCTGCCACCTATTGCCAACCGTCCGCACTTTCGTGAAGTCAGTGTTGGGGCAGCCAGCCTGAATGAAATTGCTGCAATTACCGGTTTAAGTCGGGCTGAACTGTATCAGTTGAACCCAGGGCATCGTGGAGACAGGATTGATCCGGACAGTCCGCGCCGTATTCTAATTCCAGCTGACCTGAGTCCCTCCATTGATGAAAAACTGAAAAAGCTTCAATCCTCTTCTTCAGGTTTATGGGCAAGCTCTACCAGCACTTTACCGAAGAATAATCAGACGATTACGCCAGTAAAAACCACGCCACCTGAGCTGAATAGCAAAACAATTACGCCAGCTAAACAGACACCGCCTGCAATCACGGCCTCAACCACGACAACTATTAAACCTGCAACGCCTGTAACCACTACTGCAAGCAAAGCGACGTCCCCAGCAACGACCACAGCGATTGTTACTGCCGCTGCAACACCAGCAGCTACAAGTACAACCAAACCCAACCAGACTGCCCAAAGCAAGACCAGGGTCAGCACACCAAGAGGTTCTTCAGCTTTGGCTGATTTTGCTGCGAAGAGTGAATTACCTATTCCAAGTGCACCGCGTATTCCAGTTGCAGTGACGCCGGTAACACCTGTGCAACCGATTCAGGTTGAACCGCCAATTTCTGCAAAGGAACGTGAACAGATTCGGGCGGCGGTTGTGGCAGAGGAAATTCCAAAGTCTGTAGATGAAATCCTGAAACCGGTGGCGACAGCCGCAGAACAGGCAGAAGTGGTGGAGGAACTGAAAGCACTGGCACCTGCGGGTACCGAAATTGTCGATCCTTATGATGGCAAGATTAAGCTGACTGCGATTCAGACCAGCCTTTCTGTAGCAGAACAGCAGGGTAAAGAACTAACCAAAGGTTTCTCTTATCCAAAAGGCGTAACGGAAAGTACCAAGGCAGATTCAGTCGAAGCGAAATTGAACCAAGGCAAGAATTACGTTAAAACAGATTCGGAAGTTGTGGTTGTTGCACCAAAAGGCAAGCGCAGTACCTACACGGTTTTACCGGGTGACAACCTGGCTTTGATTGCTGCTAAAAATGGAGTGAACTGGCGGGATGTGGCGAAATGGAACCAGATTGATCCAAATGCCACTTTATATGTCGGTACCACGATCTATCTTTATGATGCCAAACCTGTTCAAGAAGCATCAAAACCTGCTGCAAAACCAGAAAGCTATGTGGTACAAGCCAATGATTCACTCACCGGTGTAGCCAGCCAGTTTGGTTTAACGGTAAAACAGCTGGCTGACTATAATGGTTTGAGCACGACCAGCGGTCTATTTGTCGGTCAAAAACTATCCTTAAAAGAAACTGCTGCTTCTAAAGCGAAAGTTGAAGAAACCAAAAAAGCGGAAAGCAGTAAAGTTCAGACTAAGCCTTATACCGTTCAGCGCGGCGAATATCTGAAACTGATTGCAGACCGTTATGCACTTTCGAATGCGGAACTGGCTGCGTTGACGCCAGGTTTGACTTCAGGCAGCAACCTGATGGCAGGTCAAAAAATCAACGTACCTGTGAATGAAGCTGAATCTGCAAGCTCAGGCAAGAAAATTGAGCAGAAGTTTGAAAATATTAAAGTGGACCAGACTGCAACTGAAAACTATCAGGTAAAACGTGGTGAGACGCTGTATAGCATTGCCAATCAGTCCAAACTCAGTGTGGCTGAACTGGCAGCCTTAAATGGCTTTGCTGCCAATAGCGGTTTACGTATTGGTCAAACCATCAAGATTCCTGCGGGCAGCACTATGCCAGAGAATTATACTGTGCAGTCGGGTGATACCCTGACAGGAATTGCGACCAAATATAACCTGAGCATGGATCATCTGGCGAATCTGAACGGTTTATCCCGTAATGCTGGCCTGCGAGTAGGACAACGTCTGAAATTGACCGGAGATGCAGAAGCAGCTCGTGAAACTGTGACTGAGCAGGCGGTGAAAGGTGTGAAGTCAGACACCCACATAGTGAAATCAGGTGAAACCCTCAGTTCAATTGCACGCGAGTACAAGTTACAACTGAAATATCTGGCTGAGCTAAATGATTTGTCTGTATCGAGTCCATTACGTGTCGGAGAGCGTCTGAAGATTGATGGTGATCTGCCAGAAACTAAAAAGGTAGATGAGATCAAAGCAGTTACCACGACTGTTTCATCTAAGGCCACAGAAAGCTATACAGTGAAGTCAGGCGAATCACTTAACGCGATTGCCAGTCGTCTGGGAATTACCACCACAGAACTTGCCAGTTTAAATAATCTGCGTGCTAATGCAGGCTTGCGTGTGGGCCAAAGTCTGCAAGTCCCTAAACGTATTATGGAATATAAAATCAAGCGTGGCGACACACTGATCGGTTTAGCCTCACGTTATGGCATGGACAGTAGTACACTGGCAGAAATGAATGACCTGAAACCGAATACTCAACTGCGTATTGGGGATGTGATCAAGGTTCCAAATCTCTAAAGCCGAAATGATACAGGGAGTATCTGAATGCCGTTTGCTGTTGCAAAGCGCCTGATTTATATCTGTGGAATTTCGGTCATTACTCAGGGGGCTTGGGCTGCACTGCAGACCACCCCTTATATCGCCATTCATAGTCAGCCCAAATATGCCGGGCTGACACATTTACCCTATGCCAATCCTGCAGCACCCAAAGGTGGCTATCTCAGCCAGTCTGCCAATGGTACCTTTGATAACCTGAATGCCATGAATGGCAAAGGTACAGCAGCAGATGGCGTGGAATACCTGTTTGATACGCTCATGGTCAGTTCCCTGGATGAGCCGGGCGTGATGTATCCCTTGCTGGCTGAAAAAGTCACCTATGATCCAAAAAAAACTGCCTATGTGATTTATCATCTGAATCCCAAAGCACGTTTTAGTGATGGTACGCCAGTCACTGCAGAAGATATAAAATTCAGTTTTGATACATACACAACCAAGGGCAATCCAGGCTTGCAGATGTATCTGTCAGATCTGGATAAAACCGAGGTACTATCCAGGTACCAGGTCAAGATGAGCTTCAAGTCGAATAATAATTCGGAAATGCCGCTAATTCTGGCGCAGATGCCTATCTATTCTAAGAAAAACTGGCAGGACAAAGACTTTACTCGTATCACTATACAGCCCATTTTGGGTTCAGGACCTTATCTGGTTGAAAGTATTGATGCGGGGCGCAGCATTAGCTATAAACGCAATCCAAATTACTGGGCGAAGGATTTACCTGTTAACCGGGGTAAATATAACTTTGATCGCCTGAAGTTTGTTTATTACCGCAATATGGATGTTGGTTTTGAGGGTTTTAAGTCTGGTCAATATACCGTACATCAGGAATACACCGCACGTAAATGGGTAACGGAGTACAATTTTTCAGCCATCAAGGACAAGATGGTGGTGAAATACAACTTCAACCATGAAAACCCGATTCCGACACAAAGCTTTGTATTCAATACTCGTCGTGCACCAATGCAGGATATCCGCTTTCGTCAAGCCTTAACTTATGCCTATGATTTTGAGTGGCAGAACAAGGCGCTGTTTTATGGTCAATACCACCGTTTACAAAGTTATTTTGCTAATAGTGAGCTGGAAGCGAAGGGCATGCCTTCAGCTGAAGAACTGGCGATTTTAAAGCCTTATCTGGCTAAGTTAGATCCGATTCAGCGTGTTGGTGTGCTGAAAGACTGGAAATATCCAGTTTCGGATGCTTCGGGCTTTAATCGCAAGAATTTACTGGTCGCGCGGGAATTGTTACTCGAGGCGGGTTACCGTTATCACAATGCGCAATTAACTGATCCAAAAGCTAAGCCGATTCGACTTGAGTTCCTGATTCATCAGGATGGTTTGCAACGTACCTTAATGCCTTTTATACGTAATCTGAAACGGCTGGGTATCACGGTGAATATCCGTCATGTCGATGTACCTCAGTATATTGAACGTATGCGCAGTAAAGATTTTGATATGACGACCAATGTCTTGCCACAGTCTCTCAACCCGGGCAATGAGCAGGCACAGTTCTGGAGTAGTGCGTCAGCAGATCAGCCGGGTAATTACAATTATGCGGGTATCAAAAATGCTGTGATTGATGATGCTATTACCAAGGTGATTCAGGCACCGGATCGCCAGCAATTGGTGATTCGTACCAAAGTATTGGATCGTCTGCTGCGTGCTGGTTATTATCAGATTCCGACCTATGGGAAAGGCGGCAACTGGTATGCTTACTGGAATATGTATGAGCAGCCAAAGATCAAGCCAAAGCTTGCTGTTGGATTCGACTTCTGGTGGAGTAATCCACAAAAAGCTGCACAAGTGAGCCAATATTTACGTCGTCAAAAATAATAAGGAATATCACTGACAATGGGAACCTACATACTTAAGCGGCTCTTGCTGATTATCCCAACTTTATTTTTGATTCTGCTGATTAATTTCATTGTCATTCAGATTGCGCCGGGTGGACCGGTCGAACAGGCCATTCAACAGGCAGAAACTTTTCAGGGCATGGGCGGAACCACAGGTGCAGAAACTGCACAGTCCAAAAGCAGCTATCAGGGTGCCAAAGGCCTGAGTGACGAGATGGTGGAAAAAATCAAGGCCCAATATGGTTTTGATCAGCCCGCTCATATCCGTTTTTGGGAAATGCTGAAAAGCTATGTACAGCTAGATTTCGGCATCAGTTTCTTTAAAGATAAACCTGTAACTACATTATTGTTGGAAAAATTACCAGTTTCTCTGTCATTGGGACTGTGGAGTACTTTGCTGATTTATCTGGTCTCGATTCCACTCGGGATCCGGAAGGCGCGTCAGCATGGCAGCCTGTTTGATAAATCCACTTCGATGCTGCTCGCCGTGGGTTATGCCATTCCGGCTTTTGTCTTTGCCATTTTACTCATCGTATTTTTTGCGGGTGGTTCCTATTTCCAATGGTTCCCATTGCAAGGGTTGGTATCGGAAAACTTTGCTGAATTGTCTTGGTTCGGAAAAATTAAGGATTACTTCTGGCATATGACCTTGCCATTGCTGGCGATGGTAATTGGCGGTTTTGCTGGGCTGACTTACTTAACCAAATATTCTTTTATGGAAGAGCTGAGCAAACAGTATGTACTGGCAGCACGTGCCAAGGGCTTAAATGAATCGCGTGTGCTATATGGACATGTCTTTCGAAATGCCATGCTTATTGTCATCGCGGGTCTGCCGGAAGCACTGGTCGGGATCTTCTTTGTCGGTAACCTGTTTATTGAAATTATCTTTAACTTAGATGGATTAGGTCTGCTTGGCTTTGAAGCGATTGTACAGCGTGATTATCCGGTGATTTTTGGGACCTTATTTATCTTTACTTTGCTTGGGCTGATTCTGCGTTTGATCAGTGATGTGATGTATCAGGTGATCGACCCGCGAATTAACTTTGACTCGCGAGGTGCCAAATAATGTCACCGATCATGCGAGCGCGCTTGCAGCGTTTTAAGGAAAATAAACTCGGCTTCAGCTGCTTTATTATCTTTATCATTATTTTCATTTTGTCCTTAGGTTCAGAACTGATTGCTAACGATAAACCGTTGCTGGTGAGATATGACAGTTCACTGTATGTGCCGGCATTTAAGACTTATCCGGAAACCACATTTGGTGGTGTGTTTGAAACTGAAGCAGATTATAAAGATCCCGTCGTCCAGCAGTTAATCAATGCTAAGGGCTGGGCATTGTGGCCACTGATTGAATATTCCTACCAGACGCCAAACCTGGAACTGGCAGTGCCTGTGCCGTCTGAACCCACGCCACAAAACTGGCTAGGGACTGATGACCAAGGTCGTGATGTGTTGGCACGAATCCTTTACGGTCTACGAATATCATTGCTGTTCGGCTTTGCACTGACCATCGCATCTGCCGTGATCGGCATTATAATCGGTGCGATTCAGGGCTACTATGGTGGCTGGATTGATTTGGCAGGGCAACGCGTTCTGGAAGTCTGGGGCGGCTTGCCGATGCTGTTTATGGTGATGATTCTGGTCAGCATGTTTACCCCAAACGTGTACTGGCTATTCCTGATCATGCTGCTGTTCGGCTGGACTACCCTGGTTGGTCTGGTACGGGCTGAATTTTTACGGGCACGTAATTTTGACTATGTGCGTGCCGCGCGTAGCCTTGGTGTTTCTGATCGCGCGATTATCTTCCGGCATATTTTACCCAATGCCATGAGTTCGAGTCTGTCCCAGTTACCCTTTATGCTGACGGCTAATATTACCGCACTGACAGCACTGGATTTTCTTGGCTATGGATTGCCACCTGATGCGGCTTCACTGGGTGAATTGCTGCTACAAGGCAAAAACAATCTGAATGCGCCGTGGCTGGCTTTATCCGGCTTCTTTACGCTGGCCATAGTTCTATCTTTACTGATCTATATTGGGGAGGCGACGCGTGATGCATTCGATCCAAGACGTCAATAACGCAACACCGCTTCTACAGGTCGGAAATCTGCAGATCAGCAGTCTAGATCAGGTGCTGGTACAGCAGCTGAGTTTTGAACTGTCTGCCGGGCAGACCTTGGCGATTGTCGGTGAAAGCGGTTCAGGTAAATCGATTAGTACTCTGGCAATCTTGGGTTTGTTGCCAAGAAATTTAAAGGTACAAGGCCGGGCGGTATTAGATGGTCAGAATTTACTGACGCTTTCTCAGCTCCAATTACGTCAGATTCGCGGCAAGAAAATTGCCATGATCTTTCAGGAGCCGATGACGGCACTCAATCCCTTGCATCGGGTAGAAAAGATCATTGGCGAAACCTTGTTGTTGCAGGGCTGGTCTAAAGCCAAGGCACGAGAACGGGTGCTGGAGTTACTGAAGGATGTTGGTATTCCTGAACCTGAGGACAAACTAAGACGTTATCCGCATGAATTATCTGGTGGCCAGCGTCAGCGCGTGATGATTGCCATGGCATTGGCACTAGATCCAGATATCCTGATTGCAGATGAACCAACTACAGCACTCGATGTCACCTTGCAAGCCCAGATTTTACATTTGCTGAAATCTTTACAGCAGAGTCGGCAGATGGCGATGATTCTGATCAGTCATGACCTGAATCTGGTGAGACGCTATGCTGATCAGGTGATTGTCATGAACAAGGGCTGCGTTGAAGAGCAAGGTGGAGTACCACAAATCTTTAATTCACCCCAATCAACTTATACCCAAGACTTGCTCAATCATGATTTTGGTCAGGCACTGCCTTTAGAGCAAACTGAAACCTTGCTCGAACTCAAGCAGGTAGAAGTCAAATTTCCCATTAAACGGGGTCTACTGAATCGCATTAAGGGCTATGTCACTGCTGTCGAACCGCTCAATTTAAGCATGCTGCAGGGACAATCGATTGGAGTGGTGGGTGAAAGTGGTTCAGGTAAAAGTTCACTTGCTTTAGCCATAGCACGATTGATTGAAAGCCACGGTCAAATCCTTTTGGAAAATCAGGATTTGAATCAATTGTCTGAAAAAGCTTTGCGACCATTACGTAGTAATTTTCAGGTCGTCTTCCAGGATCCATTTAGCAGTCTGAATCCGCGTATGACCATTGAACAGATCATTGGTGAAGGGTTGGGCTTGAAGGCGATGACCGAGGAGCAAATCCGTAGTCGTGTCGAGGAAGCTTTAGTGCGGGTAGAGCTGCCCGCATCTTTTAAAGACCGCTATCCGCATGAGCTTTCTGGGGGGCAGCGTCAGCGTGTATCATTGGCAAGAGCATTGATTTTAGAGCCAAAACTTTTAATTCTGGATGAGCCGACTTCTGCGCTGGACCGTACTACACAACGTGCAATTGTGAAACTGTTACGTCGTATCCAACAGGAAGAAGGAATTAGCTACCTGTTTATCAGTCATGACTTACAAGTGGTACGTGCACTCTGCCAGCAGGTTTTAGTACTGCATCATGCACAAGTTATGGAGGTTCAGGAGACTGAACAATTATTCCTGCACCCACAAACTGACTATACCCGCCAGTTAATTGCAGCCAGCCAATATTAAAACTACAAATCTTTTTAAATGAAATTGACATGGGTCATTGTCAATTTCTTGCTGACAGGGTATAACACCGACAGAATAAAAGCATAATGTTTAGGAAAAAAGTATGACACAACTGGCAGATTCAATTCAGATTCGTAATACCCTCTTTAAAAACCGTATCATCAAGGGAGCTATGAGCGAGGCACTCGCTAATGATGCTGGTCAGCCGAATGACTCACATTTGAAACTCTACGAAGCCTGGGCTAAAGGCGGGCTAGGTTGTGCGATTACGGGTAATGTCATGGTGGATTTTCGTGCCAAGAATGAACCGGGTGTTATAGTCGCTGAAACAGAACGTGACCTGAACAAACTCAAGGCTTGGGCAGAAGTTGGCAAACGTCATGGTATGGTACAACTGGTGCAGTTGTCACATCCGGGGCGTCAATGTCCGAAAGGGTTGAACCGGGAAACTGTAGCACCATCGGCAGTGCCATTTAGTCCGGCACTGGCTGTCAGTTTTGGTACCCCACGTGAACTGCGCGAAGATGAAATTCTGGATATTATCCAGCGTTTTGCAGCTTCTGCTGCAATTTGTGAAAAAGCAGGATTTGAAGGCGTACAGCTTCATGGTGCGCATGGCTATCTGATCAGTCAGTTCTTATCGCCATTGACCAATAAACGTCAGGATCAGTGGGGTGGCAGTATTGAAAACCGTACCCGTTTCTTATTAGAAATCTATAAGGCAGTGCGTGCTGCGACTTCAGAAAATTTCATTATTTCCGTTAAACTGAATTCGGCTGATTTCCAGCGTGGTGGTATCACCGAAGAAGATGTGATCTATGTCTTTAAAGCTATTGATGCAGTAGGCATTGACCTGATTGAAGTGTCCGGCGGTAGCTATGAAGCACCAGCAATGGCAGGCGTTAAAGCGGATAAACGTAAAGCTTCCACGATTGCCCGTGAAGCCTATTTCCTGGATTTTGCCGAAAAAATCCGTCAGGAAGTGAGCTGCCATATTATGGTGACTGGCGGTTTTAGAACTGCTGCTGGTATGAATGCTGCACTTGAGAGTGGTGCCTGTGATTTTGTTGGTATTGCCCGTCCGTTTGCAGTAGAAACTGATCTGGGGCAGAAGCTGGTAGCAGGGCAGGATGTACGCTATGCTGTAGAGAAGATTAAAACCGGTATTCCAATGATTGATAAAATGGCAATCATGGAAATCATCTGGTATGCCGCGCAGTTTAAACAGATTGCTCAAGGCAAACAGCCAAATCCAAAACTGTCACCATTAAAAGTTTTCCTGCATTATCTAAAAGGCAATGTCACTGCTGTGATTAAAGGACAGATTAATTCACGTAAATCTGCATAACCTGATCTACATATAAAAAGGCACCTTATGGTGCCTTTTTATATGCAACAGATTTAGCTGAATTGCACCGCTTGGGTCTGGAAAGGAAACAGGATTTTAGAGACCTGTTGTGTCGCCCAAAGTCCAAGCTGCTGATAATGACAATGTGGTGCTACATAAGGCGTGAGAATCTCCAGTTTTTCTTCATTATTGTCACAACGCTTTAGATGCAAGCGAAGTTCTTCCAGCTTATGCTGCTCTTGCCGGCTGATTATCGGTGTTTGCGTCCGTAGTGGATGTGAAGAAAGCCGTCGAGCCAGTTCTGGACCTTGAATCCAGTCACGAATTATCTGTTTCTCTGTGGCATTAAATACGCCAAACATCTTGCCATCTGGATCATCAATCAGTTTCCAGAAACGGCTTTGCTCTACAGACAGTCCACGTTGGATCCAGCCTTTATCCATCATGACCTGTAGAAAATCCTGAATCTGCTCAGGTTGTGACAGCCACTCATTGATGGTCTTGCCGCTAAACTGGCATTTCTGGTTATGAATGTACTGACCAATTAAAGCTTTCTGCTGAAACAATTTTAACACCTGGGCATCGAGATCCAACTCACGCACAATCTGGGTAGAACTTTTGCCTATGTCATTCAGCAAGTAACCCTGTTTGACCATTTCCAGATAGCGCTCCGGGTGTTCTGCAGAACGATATAGATCTAGGAAAGCTTGCAGGGATTTTTGCGCATGGCCATTATGCGCATTATCAATCGTGATGTGCACATTAAAGTAATGCGGATTGATACCGAGTTCAGCCAGTTCATAATTGGTAATCAATAAATGTAGCGGTAGTTGTTCATAGCCCAGATTAAAGCCAATCACCAGCGGTAAATATTCAGCTGGCGCATAAGCTAAAGCCAACTGGACAGCTGCCTGTTCATAATAGCGGTCGTCGAGTTGTTCGCTATAGGCAGTGAGTTCATAGTTATTTAGCAGATCCTGATACATGGTGACATGGTTGGCTTGTGGATGACCTAGCCCCAGCTCTTCCAGATAAATATGAATCAGGTCTTTAAGCGCAGGTTGATCCGCATGTTCCAGAGTAGAGTATAACCATGAGCCATCGACCATTTTTGTAGGTGCAACCCGGTAGAGAAATTCAAATGCATGCGATACCGTAGCAAAGTATTCACGTTGTCCGCCTTGTTTGCGACGACTGAGATAATCCTGAAATATGCCACAAATTTTATGATGTTCTTCTAAAAAATGCGTAGCAGCATGTTCGGGTTGGTCGAGCCAGCTCATAGAATCCAGATCGATGTGCTGGATTAACTGATTGAGGTATTGTTCTGCCGAAGCTGTTTTTGTTTTTCTAGAGATCTGCTCATCCAGAAAAAAATCCACCCAATCTTTGAAGCTTTTAGTTGGTTCTTGAACAAGATTTTCAAATGGGGGTGCAGTTAAACAAAACTCTGTACTCGTGAACATAATCTTATCCTTGCATATTGGCTCCTAACTTACCTTAGCCTTATGTGAAAGATCAGATGTTTGGTTTTTGTTCGATTTTATAGCCGCAAATACAAGGACTTTGCAAAAGTGCGTAAATTTTTATAGGTTTATTATTTTGAATATATGGTAAAAATAAATTAAATTGAAGGCAATAAAAAAGCCCAGGTTACAATGCCTGAGCTTTTTTATAAGAAGATCATTTTAAGATAATCATCTCGAATATGGCGTCCCTACGGGGATTCGAACCCCGGTTACCGCCGTGAAAGGGCGATGTCCTAGGCCTCTAGACGATAGGGACTTAATAAAACTACTTTCTGAAAATTGGCGTCCCTACGGGGATTCGAACCCCGGTTACCGCCGTGAAAGGGCGATGTCCTAGGCCTCTAGACGATAGGGACGTTTCAGAGGTGGGCGTATAATAGGGTGAAAAAAGGGGGGTGTCAAACGCATTTCTGCACTTTTTCTAGTTTTTTGAACCGAGTGCATAAAATTAAAACAATCTTAAGAAAATACTTGAAAAATACATGGTTTAAGCCGGATTTTTAAGCAATTCTAGAATTGTTTCTACCACCTGCGGATGGAGTAAATAACCAGTAATATCATGCGGGCGGTGAATATGTGTACGAATGCCGTGGTTAATAATTGCAGGTTGAAACTGAAATGGCGGTTGGGTAAGAGGCAAAGCGGTGAGGAAATCATCGGTTGAATAGAAATTTATCCAGTCGCCCGTAATTGCAGCAGGTCGTACAATCGGTTGTGGTAAATGTGACTGGATCACCTGGAATGCTAATGGCGATCCTAAAGTAATAAAACGCTGTACATTGAGTTCCGGATGTTGAATAAGATGATTATAGGCAATCACACTACCCAGAGAATGAGCAATTACAATACAAGGTTTGCGACCATTCAATTGCCGGGCGATCCGCTCATGAACTTCTTTCATGAAACCCGGATTGTCGAGATACAAATAGGTTTCAATAAGAAATTTTTGAAGCAGGCTACGATGCAGACTGGGAAAATAATTGAGCAATAACACAAAGTCCCGCAGCGCAACATTTTTGCTCAGTGTAGTAATAAATTTGAATTTCTGTTTGAAATTCATGGAGTCATTCAGGTTAAGCTGGGGAAGATCGGAAATCACGGGTTTGCGCCAGCCAGGGCGTGGAACTGGTGCAGGAAGCTGAGGTTGAGCAGGCTGACGGAACCGAAAGCTGGGCCATTGCTGTGGCATCAGGGTGCCAGCATTGAGGATGTTGCGGACGTTATAGCGGGAAAGCAAGTCCCCGTAAAATGGAATGTGAATGTGACGTCGTAAATAACTGAATCTGGCATCGTGATGATGTTTGCGAATGCCTTTTTGAAGTATATGTAGCCAGCGCTGACGGATCGATGCAGCGCTATGATGTTGCTGATTCATTCCATGAATAAAAATAACTTTCATCGATACCTCACGGAGGTCGATCTATATATTCACAGTATAGAGAAAATTGCGGCAAGCCAAGCTGTACTTTTTGTGGTGTTCATGTGTAAATTACTTTGATAAAACAATCATTAACAGACAGTTGTATATTTATAAAAAAGTAGAAAAAGCAGTAAATTGATAGATACGGATCAAGGATTTTACTACATAGAAAAAAGATAGGAATAAAACGGTAAAAGTTAAATCCCGCTGTTTAAGTAAATCCTAAAGTAATTCCAGCAGCGCTTTGATGACGTTGGGATGTTGGATATAACCATCAATCTCATGCGGATGATAGATGGAGGTACGAATTTTCTGATTAATAATCGCCGGCTGAAACTGGAAGGGTGGTTCTGATAAGGGAAAGGCAGTCAGAAAGTCATCGCTACAATAAAAATTGATCCAGTCACCACGAATGGCCTCGGGTCGAGTCATCGGTTGCGGCAAATGTTCCTGTATCACACGAAAGGCCATGGGTGATCCGAGCGTAATAAAGCGCTGCACATTTAATTCCGGATGTAAAAGCAGATAATGATAGGCAATTACGCTGCCTAAGGAGTGTGCGATCAAGATACAAGGTTTATCATCATGTAGTCGCTGACCAATACGCTGATGAACTTGCTGCATGAATCTGGTATTGGCCAGATAGGAATATGTTTCAATCAGAAATTTTTTGATGAGCGTATCATGCAGATGGGGAAAATAATTGAGCAAGACCATAAAATCCCGTAAGGCTGTATTTCGGCTTAAGCTAGTAATAAATTTCAGCTTCTGGTTAAAAGTCAGAGCATCCTCAATATTTAATTCGGGAATCTTGCAAGTTTCAGGTAAATACTGATGAATATGTGG
This sequence comes from Acinetobacter sp. SM1B, assembly GCF_003289665.1. NCBI lineage: Bacteria > Pseudomonadati > Pseudomonadota > Gammaproteobacteria > Moraxellales > Moraxellaceae > Acinetobacter > Acinetobacter sp. SM1B. The sequence goes on along the minus strand of NZ_QMBM01000001.1, from coordinate 1,740,504 downwards.
CGGCAACGGTTGGGATTTAAGTGGCTGACGCAAGGGAAATGTGGCCAGTCTTGTGGTATTAAGGTACTGGCATTCAATACATTATGTAAATGATGCCGTAACAGTAAATCTCCATAAAAAGGGATACGAACATGACGTTTGATATAGGCAAAACAGGCCTGTCGATGCGACTGTTCCAGACCATGTTTAAGCAGACTTAGCCAACGTTGCTTTAATGAAGCAGAACTAAAATTCTGCTTGTTCATCCCATGGATATAAATAATTTTCATCGACACACCGCTGTGGCTGCCTGAAACATATTCAGTATAGATAAAAAAAGAGCAGCCGGAGCTGCTCTTTTTTTAGCGCTAAGATTTAAGCTTTATTGTGATAAAACTTATAATAGCTGGCATAGCAAAGTCCAATAAACACCAGACAGCCAAAGAAACTGATTCGCATTGTTGGATCAAATACCATACTGATACAGGTAATCAGACAGAACAGGAAACCCAGAATCGGCACAATCGGGAACAACGGTGCAGCGAAAGCAAGATCTTTAGCTGTCTTCCCTTGTTTGTACCATTCACGGCGGAAGTTGAACATACTCAGACAGATACTCATCCAGACCACCACCATGGTAAAGGCTGCAATACCCAACAGGTTAGTGAAAATGGTTTCTGGCGCAAACTGTTCAGACAACAGACCTGGCATACCACCAATCATAGTCACGATTACCGCAATGTAAGGAATACCGCGTGCATTCACTCTTGAGAACATGGCTGGTAATTGTTTGCTATAAGACAATGACCACATCATACGGGAAGCAGCAAATAAACCTGAGTTTGCAGCAGACAACAGTGCGGTGATAATTACAAAGCGAATAACGTCTTCAGCATATGGAATACCAATGTGCTGGAATACGGTCACGAATGGGCTACTACTTACACCTTCCGCCGCAAGACCTGCTTCTTGATGTGGTAATAGACATGTCACCACGACAATCGTACCTACAAAGAAAATCAATAAACGGAAAATTGCGGTATTGATGGCTTTCGGTACGTTTTTGGCAGGATCTTTGGTTTCACCAGCGGCTACACCAATCAGTTCTGTACCTGAGAAGGCAAAGTTGACAATCAGCATTGTTGTGAAGATGGGGAACAGGCCTTCAGGGAACCAACCCTGAGCTGTCAGATTGCTAAACAGCGGCGCAGTTTCCTGACCTGCATAACCCAATACACCAAATATGGCCAATAATCCCAGCAGGATAAAGGCAATAACAGTGACAACTTTAATGAGGGCCAGCCAGAATTCGGATTCTGCAAACCAGCGGGTCGAAATCATATTCAGTGTAAACACAAGCGCACCAAAGACCAGTGTCCACATCCACATGGAGCTGTCCGGGAACCATTCCTGCATCAATAAAGCTGCAGCGGTAAATTCGGTTCCCAGTGTCACTGACCAGGTCAGCCAGTATAACCAGGTAATGGTATAACCTGTGCCCGGTCCAATATAACGTTTGGCATAAGCACCAAATGAACCAGATTCAGGCATATGTACGGCAAGTTCACCCAGACATAGCATAACCATGTAAGCGATGATACCGCCGAGGAGATAAGCAAGAATGGCACCTACAGGCCCCGTTTGTGCAATGACTTCACCCGACCCTAAAAATAGGCCGGTCCCGATTGCGCCACCAAGCGAAATCATGACCAGATGTCGAGTACTCATAGCGCGTTTTAAAGGCGCAGAATTGCCCTGATGCGTAGCATCATTCGGAGATGAGTGCATAGGAAATACGAAATACTTCAAAGGAATGAAGCGAGCTATTGTAGTCAAAAACTACAAATCTGCAATCAAATAATAGTAATTCTGAATAAGTGCTGATCGTATGAGATCAATAAATGGCGTCCCTACGGGGATTCGAACCCCGGTTACCGCCGTGAAAGGGCGATGTCCTAGGCCTCTAGACGATAGGGACAGTACAGAAGATAGATTTTAAAACCTTTACTTTCAATTTGAAGTAATGGCGTCCCTACGGGGATTCGAACCCCGGTTACCGCCGTGAAAGGGCGATGTCCTAGGCCTCTAGACGATAGGGACGTTGCGAGGTGATAGCTATGTTAAGGACTAAGCTAAGCTTTGTCAAAAGGCTTTTTGCTAAAAATGAATTAACAGATTAAACATTAAACAAGAACAAAGGATTAACGTGATTTCTGATTTTAAACTAGCGTATCCATCAGTTTATAGCATCAGAAATCGACATTAAAACCTCAAATTCCCGTCACTTTACAGGAGTTTAAGCAGTGTGGATTTAATGGTCAGGTGTTTGGGATTCGGCCGGTTGACTGGCTGGAACCGTTTGTTCCGCAGGTGCTTCGGTTTTATCTTCACGGTTGACGATATAGAGGTACAGTGCGGAAGGTGCTAAAATCATTAAAACCAGTAAGATCTTTTTTAACATGGCACAAATGCAAGAAATGAAATTGCAGTAATTATAGCCTAAGCAAATTAAAAAGAGCACCTGAGTGCTCTTGTCCATGAGTTAGAATTTAAAAGTGATATCTGCGATAAATTGGCGGCCAATTTCAGAGTACAGTTTGCTTCCACTCACATATAGATTATTGCGGTTAGTAATATTATTGACCGTTAAGCCAAAAATCGCTGAATAATCTTTTGAAACTTTCCAATCATAGGTAGTGCGCACATCCCATGTAAAACGAGGTTTTACATCTTGTAGCGTATAAGTATCGATTTTAACGCCATCATGCACCACTTTGTCAGCAGAGCTCGCTTCTAACACTTGCTCATAGGTGTCTTTATAGCTAAAGAAGTTGGAAATTTTTAAAGGAAGAGAATCAAAGCCAATATTCCACATGACACGTGCAGTAATCGGTTGGTTATAGTTTGATGCAGGGCGGTCACCATAAGGCATAATTTTGCCATCAAAGGAAATCAGCTTCTGAAGATCTTCTTCGGTAAAGTTTTCCGTATAATCTGGTGCGCTACGGTACACATCCGAGTAATTGACCGCTAAGCCTAAATTATGTTGAGTGCCTTTAAATTTAAGTGGCTCAATCGTATTAAGTTCGAGTGTGACGGTATCATTTTCGCCATAACCGCTGTTATCAAACTCATAAGAATAAGTAAAATAGTCATTTGGAATATCAGTTCTATTACGGGTGATTTCATCATCATACTGACGATTCACCCATTTTAAGCTGAGATTGGTGTTTTTAAATTGGCTATTAAACCCAAGGACAAATTCATCTGCAAATGGGGTTTTAAGATCCTTGCGGCGTGTATCATTGGCTGAAACTTTTACTTCTTCAACCCATTCAGAATTTTGATCAGCACGGCTGATGTCAAAATCTAATGAGGTCAGATGTTGACGCAAGTCCGTCATATACGTTGGGGCATTATAGTAGCGGTTCCAACCTGAAGTCAGGGTTAATAATTTATTGGAAAAAGGCTGATAACTAATGCTGCTACGTGGTGCAAAGTTAAGATTGTTATTTGATTCATCATAATCAGCACGCACACCTAGACGGGCATTGAGGTTGTTCCAATGAATATTATCTTCTAGATACAAGGCTGCTTGATGATATTGACCAGCAAAGCTGCCTGCTTTGTATACATTACCCTTTTTAAAGTATTGGCCATCAAAGACCGTAGGGACTTTATTGTTCAGGAATACAGCCGTGGTATTTTCATCGCAGAGGGGATCATTGATTTGACATTGTTGACCTTTAAGATCAAACAAGTTTTGGGTTTTCCCTGATGTCACGCCATAGAAAGTTGAGAAATCTTTGGTACGTTCCCATTGTACATCATCATAATGATAGGTAAAACCGGCGCTGATTTGATGGTCGGTGTCTGCAAATTTAAAGTTATTAAATACCGCATCTAACCCATAACTCACAGAAGATTGTTTTAAATCAATATCTGCAGAGGTTGCACCTTCCCATACTTTTTCAGTATTCGCCCAGTCTTTGCTCCCTGCTGCATACATCCAGTTTATGCCACGATCAGATGTTGATTCACGGGCATTGTTAATTTTTTGGTAATTGAGCTTGTGTGTTAATTGTCCCCAATCTTGTTTTTGTTGCATCTCCGCGAAAATCAAAGCTGATTGATTATTGGTGCTGCTGTGAGAGTTACGACGTTTGTCTGCGTAAGTATTGTCTTCCAAATCACCTAAAGCGAAACCGAATTTCATACTGGTGTCTGCATTTGGATCGACATACAAGGTTCCGCCGACATTGGTATTACGTTTTTCTTGATCAATTTGTTTTGGTGCAGGTAAGCCACTTTCAACAGGAATTGCTGATTTACGTTGTGAAGCATAGAAATCGAAGCCATAGACCTCTGAAAGCTTAGCAAAAATATTGGCACTAACACCTTGGCGAACATACTCTTTTTGGTTTGACTGGGTTGATGAACCTTCAAAAAGTCCTTTGTCTGCATCAGTTTTTAAGTGGTAGTGGTTCCAGTCACTTTCTGTATAGTCATAAGTGATGCTACCATGGACTTTGCCAATTTCAGATTTAGGCGCACAGGTTTCTGCCTGAACCACACCACCGGTGAAGCCACCGTGTTTTGCACTAATGTTGCTGTCTAATACTTCTAAATTACACAATAAATCCGTGTTGATTGCCACACCTTGTGAACCGCCAGACACTGCACCGTAGTTGGTTGTTCCTGAACCAGCAGGGTCGAGGTTATTGCTGTTGCTGACGCCATTGACCACAAATTTATTATTAAATGATTGTGCACCATGAATCGAAATTTCAGTCGGTTTTAAATCAGCTTGTGAGCTGGCTGCCATATGTTCATTGCTAAACTGCACATTCGGATTTACTTTTAAAAAGTCAGTAATATTTTTAGAGCTATTCGGCGTCTTTTCTAAGTCTTCTTTTGAATAAATGGTTTTTCCAAATTCATTTTCTTGCTGAACTTCAATAATAATCGTGTTGAACTTAACCGTAGCTTCATTAAGGATGGATTCTTGATAATTTGATTCTTCTGCAAAGCTAGAGGTTGATAATGTTGTTAGAACTGCAATAGAAAGTGTTGAATAAGCAAAACGCATGAGAAGGGTTGAATCTGTAAAAGATAATGAAAGTGATCATCATTAACTTTGGTGTAATAATCAATAATAATGAGAATTATTTGCATTAATAGGTTTTTTATGTGTGCGGAATTTAATCGACTTAAATAGCTGAATAATAGAAATAAAAAGACAGAGGAAAATAGATGGCGTCCCTACGGGGATTCGAACCCCGGTTACCGCCGTGAAAGGGCGATGTCCTAGGCCTCTAGACGATAGGGACGTTTAGAAGATGGCGGTATCTTATTGATCCGCCACCAAAGTGTCAAGCAGGTGTGGGGTGAGTTTGTTTAAAATATAGCAAAACAGTTCAGCTGTCTTCTGCGTGTCGTATAACGCAGAATGGGCTTCTTTGCCATCAAACTCGATACCGGCCTGAATACAGGATTTTGCCAGTACGGTTTGACCAAACATCACCGCGCTCAAAGTCACTGTGTCGAAGACAGAAAAACTATGAAATGGGTTCTGGTTTTTGGTTCCTGTACGTGCAATAGCTGCCTGTACAAAGCCTAAATCGAAATGGGCGTTATGACCGACCAGAACGGCATGGGTACAGTTTTGCTGGCGGCGTACTTCATTGACAGATTTAAAAATACGTTTAAGCGCAGTTTTCTCATCTTCGGCCATTGCAATACGCATCGGATTAGAGGGATCGATCCCAATAAAGTCCAGCGAACGGCGGTCAAGGTTTGCCCCTTCAAATGGATTGATATGTGCATGGTGAGCAGGGCCCGGCACAAACTCACCTTTCTCATTAAAAATAATAGGAATGGCAGCGATTTCCAGCAAGGCATCAGTTTGTGCATTAAAGCCCGCTGTCTCTACATCGACAACAACAGGCAGGAATCCACGGAAACGTTGACCAATGACTGGGAGAGTTTCATTTGTCACACTTTTCTCCATTGAATGGTTTTACCCGCATATAACGGAATAATCTGTTCACCATCCAAATAGTCCAGACTCTCAGGAATCACTTGATCTTGTTTTACGAGAGTAATGGTATTGGTATTGCGAGGAAGGCCATAGAAGTCAGCACCAAAGTGGCTCGCAAAACCTTCCAGACGGTCAATTTTGCCGACCTGATCAAATGCCTGAGCATAAAGTTCAATTGCAGTGGGCGCACTATAACATCCTGCGCAACCACATGCATTTTCTTTGGCATTTTTTGAGTGCGGCGCACTATCTGTGCCCAAGAAGAATTTAGGATTACCGCTGGTCGCGACTTCCAGCAGAGTTTGCTGATGTGTCTGGCGCTTTAAAATCGGCAGGCAGTAGAAATGCGGCTTGATGCCACCCACCAGCATGTCATTGCGGTTAAACAGTAAATGCTGTGGCGTAATAGTCGCAGCCACATTACGGTCCTGTTCCAGGACAAAGTTTGCCGCTTCACTGGTGGTGATATGTTCAAGCACCAGCTTTAGTTTCGGGAACTGCTTTAATAATGGAGAAAGTACTTCATCCAGGAAACGTTTTTCACGATCAAAAATGTCGACATGGTTATGCGTGACTTCGCCATGTAGCAATAAAGGTACCTGATGTTCTTCAAGCTGCTCAATTACTGCATACACTTTAGAAATATCGCTTACACCGCTATCCGAGTTTGTAGTCGCACCAGCAGGATAAAGCTTGATGGCATTCACATACTCAGATTCTTTGATTTTTTTAACTTCGGCAGGTGAAGTATTGTTGGTGAAGTACAACACCATGCGTGGATCAAAGTTGCAGCCTTCCGGCACATGCGCCATGATGCGTTCACGATAGCTGTTTGCCTCTTCCACGGTTTTTACTGGTGGAACCAGATTTGGCATACAGATTGCGCGGGAAAATTGTTGAGCTAGATCAGGAACAGTACGTTTAAGTGCTAGACCATCACGTAAGTGAGCGTGCCAGTCATCTGGCTGGAGAATCGTAATCGTATTCAAGGCGAATTCAATCAGAGAAATAATATGAATGATAATGCATCTATACCGAAAATGGTAATGTGAAATACTGACAAAAGATGCATTAACTATGAATTAATTTAAAAAAGTATGTTATTTTAAAAACACTAAAAAAATTACATACATGCTTGCCATGGAATATAAGTATAATTTAGCAAAACTGCAGGATCAAAAGGAAAAAGTCGAAGAGCTTATTGCTGGGCAGAAATTGAGCCGAGTTTTTCCTCAACCGCTTGAAGATGAATTCTGGACCAAAAATCTGGAACGTGCCCGTAAGCACACCGATCAGTATGTCTGGGCAGGATTATTAATCTATTTTATCGGCATCCTTATCCTTATTCCTACCGATTACTGGATCATCGATAAACAATATTTTGTACATGATTTTGTATTGTCTTTAATAGGTATTATTAATGGCGGAATTAGTTTATTTGTTTTCTATTTATTCTCAAGTTTAGAACGCTTAAAACCTTTTTTTCAGCCTGCTTCACTGGTCTTGATATTCTGGGCACTGGTTTCAACTTCATGTCTGACTATGTCTATTCAGACCGCAGCCTTGCAACATCAATCCATGGCAATTGTCACCATTATTTATGTGCTGGGTTATATCCTTACTGGTGTCAAGCCGATTCAGATGATGATCACTGGTGTATTGGCAGCTGGAACTACGATTATTTGCCTGACCCTGGTTGGGGCTAACTTTAATCTTTTGGTATTTGGCCGAATTCTGTTGGGAAGTTGCCTGCTCGGTTTTGTTATTAGTCATATGATTTTTGCACGTGAACGGATGATTTTTCTTTATTCCATGCGGGCGCGGATCAGTGAGCAGATTCACCGGATTCACAATACCGAGCTGTTACATCTGAGCCAGCATGATGAGCTGACCAAAATCTCGAATCGCCGTACCTTTGATGAAATGCTGGAAATTTACTTTTCTACCGCTCAGCGTCAGGAAAGCTCTCTGGCTATTTTATTTATCGATGTAGATTTCTTTAAGAACTATAACGATTTTTATGGGCACCAGAAGGGTGATAATGTGATTTCGACCATCGCCAAAACTATCAAGAATGCGATCCGGCATATGGACTTTGTTGCGCGTTATGGAGGTGAGGAGTTTGTGGTGCTGCTTCCAGAAACTGATGCACATGGGGCTTATGCAGTATCTACCAATATCTTTAAAGCAATTGAACGTCTGGAAATACCACATGAAAAATCTTTGGTATCCAAGCAGATTACGGTAAGTCTAGGCATTACGGTTTATCGCGGCGAGCAAGCCATGACCAAAGATGAATTACTCGGCATTGCAGATCAGGCACTGTATCGTGCCAAGCAACTGGGGCGCAATCAGATTTATTATCAGAGCATTGCTTCGGCAAATTCAAAACCGCTGCATATCAGTTAAATTTTTCCTGAATTACAGACAATAAAAACCGCGCAGTTTGCGCGGTTTTTTTGACACAACTAAAACTTAGTTTTTGTCTTTTAATTGTGGAACAGCTGAACCGGTACCCACTGCAAGTAAACCCGCACCTGTGTAGATACCCAGTTTCGCACGCGTATCCGTAATGTCCAGGTTACGCATAGTTAACTGACCGATACGATCCATTGGTGAGAACATAGAATCACCTTTCTCCATCGTTAAGCGTTCAGCTTCGTATGTCAGGTTTTCAGATTCAGTGTTCATAATCGTGTAGTCATTACCACGACGTAGTTCTAAAGTTACAGTACCTGTGATTGCTTTAGCAACCCAACGCTGAGCAGTTTCGCGAAGCATAAGCGCTTGAGAATCGAACCAGCGACCTTGGTAAAGCAGACGACCCAAACGAAGACCGTTGATACGGTATTGTTCAATGGTATCTTCGTTATGAATACCCGTCACCAGACGTTCATAAGCAATGTGAAGCAGCGCCATACCCGGAGCTTCGTAAATACCACGAGATTTCGCTTCAATGATGCGGTTTTCAATCTGATCCGACATACCAAGACCGTGACGACCACCAATACGGTTCGCTTCAAGAATGAACTCTACTGGATCTTCGATACGTTGACCGTTGATTGCAACAGGGAAACCTTCTTCAAAAGTGATCGACACTTCTTCAGGTTTGATTTCAACGTCGTCTTTCCAGAACGCAACGCCCATGATTGGCTCAACGATTTTGATACCAGCATTCAGGTATTCAAGATCTTTGGCTTCGTGAGTTGCACCCAACATGTTTGAGTCAGTTGAATAAGCTTTTTCTTTTGACATTTTGTAGTCAAAGCCGTTGTCGATCAGGAACTGAGACATTTCAGCACGGCCACCAAGCTCGTCAATAAACGTCTGGTCTAACCACGGCTTGTAAATTTTAAGCGCAGGGTTAGTCAACAAACCATAACGGTAGAAACGCTCGATGTCGTTACCTTTATAGGTTGAGCCATCGCCCCAAATGTTCACGTCATCTTCTTTCATTGCGGTAACAAGCATTGTCCCTGTTACTGCACGGCCCAGTGGCGTTGTGTTGAAGTAAGGAACACCACCAGTTGAGATGTGGAACGCGCCACATTGAATTGCAGCAATACCTTCTAATGCAAGCTGTAAACGGCAGTCGATTAAACGTGCTTTTACTGCGCCATAGGCTTCAGCTTTCTTTGGAATGGCATCGTAATCATCTTCATCAGGCTGACCCAGGTTTGCAGTATATGCATAAGGTTCTGCGCCTTTTTGTTTCATCCACAACAGGGCTGCTGAAGTATCCAGACCACCAGAAAAGGCAATACCAACTTTTTTGCCTACAGGTACATTCTGTAAGATAGTTGCATTATCAGACATTGTTAATCCTAACGATAGAATAATATAGGCACCACTTATATTGGTGGCCAAAGAGAATTTTGAATGCAGATATTGTAACACCTTTCAAATGGCAAGTTTTCGCAAAAAAAATGCAAAATCTAAAAAATAGACAAAAAAATAAACAATCTAATGCAAAGAGAGCTATCAAAAATGGCCTTGAATTGGCCAAATCCAGGGTTTTAAAGCGGGCTAAGACTAAAGTTCTATAGGCTTCATTTTATTTCAACCTTTGCTTCTCTCGACCTGTTAAATACCGGATGTTGCTTAGCTATCACTTATATTGAATTCCATCTTTTAATATAAAAATTGGTCATACCAATTATATTTTAATAAATTAGCTATTGCAGTATTTTAAATATTTCATTAACTTTGGCTGAATAAAAGACCGAGATTGGTCTGTTTAATGCTAAATTGGTCATACCAATAATCTTTTGGACATGTCCTGTAATGAAATAACAAACAAGCATTTCAAGGAGTAGAGAATGCTTCAACAGTGGCAACAAATTTACGATCCAATCGGAAATATCTGGATTTCCAGCGCGATCGCCCTCATTCCAATTGTATTCTTTTTCCTTGCTCTTGCTGTTTTCAGAATGAAGGGCAGTGTAGCAGGAACGATTACTGTGGCTTTGGCATTTCTGGTGTCAATGTTTCTCTACAAAATGCCAGTCACTATGGCATTGGCTTCCATGGTCTACGGGTTCTTCTACGGCTTGTGGCCGATTGCCTGGATTATTATTGGAGCAGTATTCCTTTACAAGATTTCAGTGAAGACCGGTCAATTTGACATTATTCGCTCATCGATCCTGTCATTAACCGAAGACCAGCGTTTGCAAATGTTATTGGTCGGCTTCGCTTTTGGTACTTTCCTGGAAGGTGCTGCAGGCTTTGGCGCACCGGTTGCGATTACTGCTGCATTATTAGTAGGTCTTGGATTTAAACCGCTGTATGCTGCGGGTTTATGTCTGATTGTGAATACTGCACCTGTGGCTTTTGGTGCGATGGGGATTCCGATTATTGTCGCTGGTCAGGTATCAGGCGTAGACACCATGGAAATCAGCCAGATGGTAGGACGTCAGTTGCCAATCATGGTACCCATCGTACTGGTGTGGATTATGGCAATCATGGATGGCTGGCGTGGTGTGAAAGAAACCTGGCCTGCAATTTTAGTCGGTGGTGGTTCTTTTGCCCTGGCGCAGTTCCTGACTGCTAACTATGTAGGTCCTGAATTACCCGATATCACTGCAGCGATTGCATCTTTGGTGAGCTTAACGGTATTACTCAAGTTCTGGCAGCCAAAACATATTTTCCGTTTTGATAATGAAAAACAAGTCGATAGCAATATTGCTTTGGCAAGCCAGCAAAAATATAGCATCGGTCAAATTATTAAAGCGTGGTCGCCATTTGCGGTACTGACTGCCATGGTAACTTTATGGAGCATCAAACCCTTTAAAGATCTGTTTGCCAAAGATGGGGCTTTAAGTGATTTAGTAATTTCCATTAAAGTGCCTTTCCTGCATCAAATGATTCAAAAGTTGCCGCCGGTGGTCGCTGAAGCGAAAGATTACGACGCGATCTATAAATTTGACTGGTTATCGGCGACGGGTACAGCGATCATGATCGCTGCAATCATCACCATCATTTACCTGAAAATGAAACCGAAAGAAGCTGTAGCGACCTTTGCTGAAACAGTAAATGAGCTGAAAACACCGATTTACTCAATTGGTATGGTATTGGCATTTGCTTTTATTGCCAATTACTCAGGCTTATCGGCAACCTTGGCATTAGCCTTGGCACATACAGGACAAGCATTCACGTTCTTCTCACCATTCCTGGGTTGGGTCGGTGTATTCCTGACAGGGTCTGATACTTCAGCAAACGCATTGTTCTCGGCTTTACAGGCAACTACGGCTCAGCAGATCGGTGTACCTGAAGTATTACTGGTGGCTGCGAATACCAGCGGTGGTGTAACCGGTAAAATGATTTCACCACAATCGATTGCAATTGCCTGTGCCGCAGTAGGTCTTGTCGGTAAAGAATCGGATTTATTCCGCTTTACCGTAAAACACAGTATCACCTTCACGGTGATGATCGGTATCATTATCACCTTACAAGCTTATGTGTTCCCATGGATGATTCCATAACACCATACTGAGGGCGATGCAATGAAAGTCTCTGATAAAGTCGTACAAAGTCTGCGTAATCTGATTGAAAAAAATCATATGCAGGTCGGGGACCGTTTGCCCGCAGAACGTAAATTATGTGAACAGTTAGGTGTGTCGCGCTCTTCGTTGCGAGAAGCGCTGCAGCATCTGGTTAGTCAGGGCATGCTGGTGAGCCGTGTTGGTGCCGGTACTTATTTGCAGGAACTGCCGAATCACTGGTCACAGCATCATATTGTGCAGCCTTTAAGTGACCTGATGGATGTCGATCCTGAATACCGTTTTGATGTTCAGGAGTCTCGTCTGATTCTGGAAGGCGGTACAGCCTGGTATGCGGCACAGCGCGCCACACCCGATGATATAAAAAAAATCAGACAGTGTTATGACCAGATTGCGCACTATCAGCTGTTGGGTGATGACGATGAGGCAGCTCGCGCGGATGCCCGTTTTCATCTTGCCATTGCCGAAGCATCGCATAATGTGGTGCTGATCCAGTTGATGCGCAGTCTGTTCGACCTGCTGCAATTTAATGTGGTACTCGGACGACGCAAGGTCTATTCCGAGGCCCACCGTTTTGATCAGTTGCAGGACCAGCACTTTAAGGTGATGGCCGCAATTGAGCGTCAAGATCCAGAAGCTGCACGTCAGGCAGTTTGTGGACACATTGAGTTTGTCATTCAGCAAGTACGCACGATTGATGAGGATGAAGCCCGTCAGCAGCGTATGAGCCGATTAAACAGGATCTAAATTATGATTATCTCTTCTGCAAATGATTACCGTGAAGCCGCACGACGTCGTCTTCCACCATTCCTGTTTCATTATATTGATGGTGGGGCTTATGCAGAATACACGCTGAAACGCAATGTAGAAGATTTATCAAAAGTAGCGCTGCGTCAACGTGTCTTGAATGACATGTCAGCACTAAGTCTGGAAACTAAATTATTTGATGAAACCCTTTCGATGCCGGTGGCTTTGTCACCTGTAGGCTTGACCGGTATGTATGCACGCCGTGGGGAAGTACAGGCAGCAGTTGCGGCAGACCAAAAAGGTATTCCATTCACCTTGTCGACGGTATCTGTGTGCCCAATTGAAGAAGTGGCACCAGCGATCCAGCGCCCAATGTGGTTCCAGCTCTATGTCCTGCGTGACCGCGGTTTTATGAAAAATGCCTTGGAACGTGCCAAAGCTGCGGGTTGTTCAACGCTGGTCTTTACCGTGGATATGCCAGTGCCGGGTGCACGTTACCGTGATGCGCATTCTGGCATGAGTGGACCAAATGCAGCGATGCGCCGTTATATGCAATCTTGCATGCATCCACACTGGGCCTGGAATGTTGGCTTAATGGGTCGTCCACACGACTTGGGTAATATCTCGAAATACCTTGGTAAACCGACAGGCCTTGAAGATTATATCGGCTGGTTGGGTGCCAACTTTGATCCTTCTATTTCCTGGAAAGATCTGGAGTGGATCCGTGACTATTGGGATGGTCCAATGGTGATCAAAGGGATTCTGGATCCTGAAGATGCTAAAGACGCTGTGCGTTTCGGTGCGGATGGCATTGTAGTATCCAACCATGGTGGTCGTCAGCTAGATGGTGTGTTATCCACCACACGTGCCTTGCCACCAATTGCTGATGCGGTAAAAGGTGAACTGAAAATCCTGGTCGACTCTGGTATTCGTAATGGTCTGGATGTGGTGCGTATGCTGGCAATGGGTGCGGACACCTGTATGCTCGGTCGGGCCTTCGTTTATGCATTGGGTGCTGCAGGCGGGGCAGGTGTCAGCAACCTTCTTGATCTGATCGACAAGGAAATGCGTGTGGCCATGACCTTAACAGGTGCCAAGACCATTGCTGAAATTACACAGGATTGTCTAGTAAGGCTTGATTGCGAAATTTCACAATAAAACCAATCAGGATGACCACTCTAAATCGTGGTCATCCTAAAGTAATTCGGAACAACAGAATTGCTGCTATTTCATCTATTCAAGATTAAAAATCCAAAACATGCTTATGGCTGATTTTATAAAAAGATAGCCATAAAAATGAAACGGGGCTCTACTATGCAAAACTCATTTGACGCTACTGCGACCTTAAACAATCTGGTCGCTGTGGTCGGCCAGCAACATGTGTTAACGGACGATAACGATACTCGTCTGTATCGGCAGGGCCGGCGTTATGGTTCAGGTGAGGTGTTTGCGGTCGTCACTCCAGGTTCATTACTAGAACAATGGCAAGTATTGCAAATTGCTGTTGCAGCAGACTGTATCATGATTATGCAGGCAGCCAATACCGGTTTAACTGGTGGTTCAACGCCGTTTGGTGAATATGACCGTCCAGTGATTGTGATGAGTACTCGCCGTCTGACAGGTATTCAGGTGATCCAGGAGGGTAAACAGGTTGTCTGTTTGCCGGGTGCAACACTTGATGCACTGGAAAAACAGCTAGTGCCATTTAACCGTGAACCGCATTCGGTGATTGGTTCATCCTGTATTGGTGCTTCGGTGCTGGGTGGCGTATGCAATAACTCCGGTGGAGCCTTGGTTCGCCGGGGGCCGGCCTATACTGAACTGGCATTATATGCGCGTGTGAATGAACATGGCGAACTGGAGCTGGTGAATCATCTCGGTATCCATCTGGGGCACAGTCCGGAAGAGATCCTGAAAAATCTGGAACAGAAACAATATAATGAGCAGGATATCCAGCAGCAGGAACATCGCTGTGCTTCCGATCATCGTTATAGTCAGGATGTGCGTCAGGTCGATGCTGATACTCCGGCACGCTTCAATGCCGATCCAAGTCGTCTGTTTGAAGCCTCTGGTTCTGCTGGTAAAGTTTGCGTATTTGCCGTGCGTCTGGATACTTTTGAAAAGATTCCAAGCCAGGTGTTCTATGTTGGCACCAACTCGCAGGATGATCTAACAGAAATCCGTCGCTTTCTGCTCAAAGATCTGCCAGGTCTGCCGATTGCTGGAGAATATATTCACCGTGTGGCTTATGACATCGGTGCGGAATATGGCAAAGACACTTTTATGTTCATTGAAAAATTTGGTACTGCCAAAGTGCCTGCCGCATTTGCCATGAAAGACAAGGTTGATGGGATATTGCAGAAAATGGGGCTACGTGGCTTAAGTGACAAAATTCTGCAAATGATCAGTAAAATGCTGCCATCACATTTGCCAAAACGCATGAACGAGTACCGTGATCTGTATGAGCATCATCTGATTCTCAGAATTGAAAATCAGGATGTGGCACAGGTACAGGCCTTCTTTGAAGGCTACTTTAAGGCCCATCCTGGCGGGAACTATTTTCTCTGCACCGAAGACGAAGGACGTAAGGCATTTCTGCACCGTTTTGCCGTAGCTGGTGCAGCAATTCGTTACCGTGATACCCATTTAAGTGAAGTGGAAGATATTGTGGCGCTGGATATTGCGCTGCGTAGGAATGACCGCCAATGGGTAGAAACCCTGCCACAGGAGATGGAAGAGCAGATCTTACATAAACTTTATTATGGTCACTTCCTGTGCCATGTATTCCATCAGGATTACATTGTAAAAAAAGGGGTTAATCCGCTGAAAATGGAACATGCCATGTGGAAGCTGCTGGATGATCGTGGTGCGGAATATCCGGCTGAACATAATGTAGGGCATCTCTACATTGCCAAACCGGCATTAAAAAACCATTACCAGAAGCTGGACCCGACCAATAGTTTTAATGTCGGTATTGGGCATAGCTCAAAGCTGAAATACTGGAAATAAGCAGAAAAACTGGGAATAACAACAATAACAATATGATCTGGCCTATCTCATGCAGTGCTCGCACTGCATTTTTTTATCTGTAAAACATTGGAAAATACAGGTTGTACGAATGTTGCAATAGATCGAAAAACTGCTGATTTAAATCCATTCTTGGGTTTTAATATGCCAAGTAGAGATCATTACCTGGTCCTGATACGATAAAACTAACAATAACAATTTTTTAGGAATCTCTTATGAATTCGAGTATCACCCCGCCCCAGCTGCCACGACTGCATGAGCGTAATCAGACTTTGTCTGTATTGCATGGCATTTATGCCGGCCTGTTGATCTTTAGTGGCGCAGTATTTCTTTATCTTGAATCTCAGCAAAGAACCGCTTCAACCATCAGCCTGGGATTTATCATTCTATTAATGCTGGTATTGATCTATTTCAATGTTCAGGCAGCTCTGAAAGTTAAGAAAGGTCAGGGCGAGGGGCGTACACTTTCCCGAGTTATGGCGGTGCTGATGCTGTTGAGTTTTCCTGTAGGAACAGTACTGGGGGCAATTGCATTATGGAAAAGCTCGGCGAAACAGTGGGAGGCCTGAGTTGACCTGAGAAAGCAATAATTTTGTGAAAATGCCATAAACAAAAATAAAAAACACGCTAGAGTAATATGCAACAAGTTGCAAAGCCATCATCAAAGGGAATAGCCATGACAACGACTCGTTATGCAAATATTTTAAAACCGCTTCATCTGGGATTTACCACGATTAAAAACCGGGTGGTGATGGGTTCAATGCATACCGGGCTGGAGGATCGTTTCTATAATTACCCCAAACTGGCAGCTTATTTTGGCGAGCGTGCCAAAGGTGGGGTAGGTCTGCTCATCACGGGTGGTATTTCTCCAAACCGTCAGGGCTGGTTACTGCCTGCAGGCGGGACCATGAATACCTTGGGAGATATTGCTCCGCATCGACTGGTAACTCATGCCGTGCATAAGCATGGTGCCAAAATCCTGTTGCAAATCCTGCATGCGGGCCGTTATGGCTACCAACCTTTTGTGGTTTCAGCGAGTCCAATCAAGTCCCCGATTTCTCCTTTTAAACCACGACAGCTTTCAGAAAAACAGATTCTGGCTACTATTCAGGACTATGTAAAAACTGCCAGTCTGGCAAAAAAAGCCGGCTATGATGGTGTGGAAATCATGGGTTCAGAAGGTTACCTGATTAACCAGTTCCTGAGTCGTCATGTTAATCAGCGTAATGATCGCTGGGGTGGTTCGATCGAAAACCGGATGCGTTTTGCGGTGGAAATTGTCAAAGCGATTCGGGCCGAGATTGGTGAAAAATTTATTATCTGCTTCCGTCTGTCTTTACTGGATCTGGTACATGATGGTAATACCATGCAGGAAGTCATTACCGTCGCTAAAGCATTAGAGAAGGCCGGAATTACTTTACTCAATACCGGGATCGGCTGGCATGAAGCACGTATTCCAACCATTGTTACGTCTGTGCCACGGGCTGCTTTCGTCGAGTACACTGCAGAAGTAAAGAAAAATGTTACTGTTCCGGTGATCGCATCGAATCGTATCAATATGCCAGATACTGCTGAAGAAATCCTGGCATCAGGGCAGGCGGACATGGTGCAAATGGCACGTCCTTTACTGGCAGATGCTTTCTGGGTTAATAAAACAGCGACCAACCGTGTTGATGAGATCAATACCTGTATCGCCTGCAACCAGGCTTGTCTCGACCATACGTTTAAAAACCAGCGTGCTACCTGTTTAGTGAATCCGCGTGCTGGATATGAAACTGAACTGGTTTATGTCAAAACCAAAAAACCGAAACGGATCGCCGTTGTGGGTGGTGGCGTTGCAGGTATGTCAGCGGCAACGGTGGCTGCCGGACGTGGTCACGAGGTGACCCTGTTTGAAGCGACGAACGATGTCGGTGGCCAGTTCAACCTGGCCAAAGTAGTGCCTGGTAAAGAAGAATTTCATGAGACCATTCGTTATTTCAAGGTTCAAATAGAAAAGACAGGGGTTGAATTACGTCTGAATACCAAGGTCAATCGTGAACAGCTGGAACGTGAAGGTTTTGATGAGGTGATTGTGGCGACGGGCGTTGTACCACGCGCCTTGAAGATTGCGGGTAGTGATGCGCCACAGGTCTTGTCCTATACCGAAGTGTTGAATGGAGCATCTGTCGGAGATCGAGTTGCCGTGATTGGTGCAGGAGGGATTGGTTTTGATGTATCTGAATTTTTGCTAAAACCGCCATTGCAACCCCAGCCAATGCCTGTAGAGGAATGGAAGCGTGAATGGGGAGTAGACCCAAATCCAAATTATGTAACTGAAGGAGGAATGCAGCCTGCGGAGGTTGAAGCACCAGTCCGGGAAATTTATCTGCTCCAACGTAAAACCACACCACTTGGTGCTGGTCTAGGGAAAACCACAGGCTGGGTACATCGTGCACAATTGAAAAAACATGGTGTACGCATGCTGCGGGGTGTGCAGTATAAGTCGGTTACTGATGAAGGCTTATGGATTGAAGTGGATGGACATGACCAATTGCTACGCGTAGATACGATTGTGGTATGTGCCGGTCAGGAATCAGTGAAAGAAATCATGCCAGTTGAAGGTCAAAAAACTATAGCTAAGTATCATATTATTGGTGGTGCCAAACTGGCGGCAGAGCTGGATGCCAAACGCGCGATTCGTGAAGGTGCTGAACTGGCAGCCAGATTGTAAGGATTTGATGAAACTATATGCAGTTGATTGCATTCACTGTAATTTTCACTTGTCAGGTGAGGAAAAGCTCCGTATGATGGCGCACATGGAAGCGTGGCAGAGCGGTTTAATGCACCGGTCTTGAAAACCGACGAGGGCTTATACCCCTCCGTGAGTTCGAATCTCACCGCTTCCGCCAGATACGAAAAACCCCAGTCAATGACTGGGGTTTTTTATTGTCTGGATATTTTAAATTACGGGTATAGGTCATTGAATTATATAATAAATTAGAATATGCGGACATATAAAAACTGATATAGATTGACAGTGACAAAGTAGTAAAAAGTGCCAAAAGCTAAAACCTACACCTTTTTTTGCATGGTGAATGGGATTACATGTAGTTTAAGTCAATTGGCCGCTATAACCACTATAGAGGTTAAAAAAGCAGAACTTCATCTGGACAAAATAATAAAGCTGCCAGCTGGCGAAAATCTTGATCTATGTATTGATACTGATCCTCATGGGAGCAAGTGCTCAAACTTAAATAACAGAAAATAAAACTTCAGCTTTAGGGGGGAAATTAAGAATTTTATGTTTGCATGATTATTAGAGTCTTTCATAAATTATGTTTAATCACTATCAAGACAATTCCTTCTCCATAGAAGATTTGCGAAACAGGCTCCTTAGGAAGAGCTTTCCACCCCCTCATCCTGTTGCGAGGCAGTGCTTCTTATCCCAAAGAGAGAAGGCACTTTTAATATCCATTTAAAGATAAATAGCACGATCATTTTTTGATTTATGAAAGTGGTCTATTAAAATCAAATTAATTTTGAATATATTGTTGAATTTTAATAGTCAGTCCTACAGGCTGACGCTGCTGAAATCCAAGGTGGTATTGATAATTACCTAGCAAGCTTTTAACCAATGCCAGTCCCAGACCATGGCCGTGCTGCTGAGCAGATTTGCGCCAGAAGCGTTGTCCTAAATGTTGAATATCCTGTGCTATCAGTTGTTGTCCATCATCTTCAATCACCAGGCAATCAGACTGCATGGAAATCCAGATATGGGCAGCCTGTGCATGTAGCAGGGCATTTTCAAGCAGATTTTTCAGTACCGTATACAGCACAAATTCAGGCAGCTAAATTTCACCCAAGCTGTCCCAGTTCACTTGTATTTTTTCGTTCATTTCTGGATAGCGCGTACCTAAGTCTGCAAGAACTTTCTCAAGAGTGGGGTGAAGCCAGATGGCCTCGGTCATTTCTTGGACACTGTTTTCTGATTGGGTCAGCAATAAAAGCTGCTCGAGTAACAGCGTATAACGCCGGATACTCTCATTGGCCTGCTGCAAATTGTGCTGAATGGATTCAGGCAGGTTCTGCTGCTGACCGATCAGCTGGGCCAGTTGTACATGGGTTTTAATTGCAGTCAGGGGACTGCGTAATTCATGTGCAGCATAGGCACTAAAGGCTTTCTCCTGTTGCAGACTGTCATTGAGTTTTTGAATCAACTGCGTGGAATTGTTGACAAAAGGCTGTACTTCTTGGGGAATACTTGCAGGCTTGAGCTGCATTAAAAAATCTGCCGCCTGTGAATAGTTGAGGTTTTTCTGGTTCAGGTATTGACTGAGCTGATCCAAAGGCCGGAACTGTCTGCGGATAATAAAGATGATCAAGGCAATACAGATCAGCAGTGAGAAGACCAAGGGAACCAGTACGGACTGCAGAATCTGCTGTAGTAGCATATCCCTCAAGAACATGCGTTCTGCCGCCACCACCTGAATATCGCCACGACGCAGAACATAACTGCGCCATTCCGTATCACCCTGCTGCCAGGTGCTGAATCCTTCTGGTCGCTGGCTTAAATTTTGGGGGGCACCGCGTGTTTTGGCAATCACCTGATTACCTAACGAGATGTCAGAGCTAAAAAGAGAGACTTCACAGGCAATTAACTGGTTTGCATCATCATTCTTGGCTAATTTTGATAGGGTTGCATCCCCCAGACTATCCAGCGGTAACTGCTGAATCAGCCGGGCAACCATTTGTGCAGATGCCGATAAGCGTTGATCCAGTGTGTCTTGTAAACGCTGTTTCAGGTCAATATACAGCCATGAAAATACCGCACTCCACAACACAATAAACACGGCCAAAAGACTCATGACCAAACGCCATTTCAAGCTGTGACTAAACATGACGTTGCTCAAACGGTTTGAAAATATAGCCCACACCGCGAACGGTCTGAATCAAGTCTGGATGCAGTTTTTGTCTCAGGTGATAAATGTGTACATTCAGGGCATTGCTCTCTATAGCGTCCTGAAAGCCATAGAGCTTGTCAATAAGCTGTTCATTTTTCAGGATCTGGTTGGGGTGACTCATCAGGGTTTCCAGCAGGCTGAATTCACGGCGAGATAAATTCACGGCCTGGTCTTGATAGGTCACAGTCTGGGTATCCCGGTTCAGAACCAGTTCATCAAATTGCAGTGTATTCGAGGCAAAGCCACGGTGGCGCCGGGTGAGGGCATGAATCCGGGCAATCAGCTCCTCCAGTTCAAAGGGTTTGGTCAGATAGTCATCGGCACCGGCATTCAGGGCCTGAACACACTGATCGGTCCGCAGCCGCGCCGTCAATACCAGTACCGGGAGATCAATCTGGTCGCGTCGCCAGCTATGCAACAACTCCAGGCCATCCTGATCCGGCAGGCCTAAATCCAGTAAACACAAATCGACTGCACTATGCCGGATAAAATAATCTGCAGCACGTGCGTGACTGACATGCTCCACTGAAAAATTCAGATAGTTCAGAGCAGCACAAATGCTCTGTGCGATATAGGGATCATCCTCAACCAATACAATAAACATAGAACATCCTGATCAAACTGCCATTATTTTATAAATGATTTGGGCTGTTAATGTTGCCTTAATTTTAGTTTTTCAATAATGCAGTCCTAACAGGAGGAGATCAGCTGGATGTTGAAGTGGATATTGGGTGCCGTGATCGGCGGTGGAATCATGACGGGAACTGCACATGCAGACTTTTTACCACCAGATCAGGCATTTCAGTTTCAGGTGGTTTCTACAAGTCAGGATCAGGCAGAGCTTAGCTGGAAAATTGCAGAGGGTTATTATCTGTATCATGACCAGCTTAAAGTGTCTTCTCAGCAGACTCTAGTCAAGCTAACATTGCCCAAACCCGAAGACAAAGACGATCCCAATTTCGGTTTGACCCAGGTGCATTATGGGCAAGTCAAAAGCAATATGAATGTGCAGCCCAACCAGCAGTTTGTGGTGCAGTGGCAGGGCTGTGCAGAAAGCGGTTTATGTTATCCGGTGCAACGCGCCACGGTATCAACTGATGCAGATGGTCTATTTCCAGCGCAAAACCTGAGCAAAACACCAAAACTGCTGGCCAGTACTGCACAGCCACAAGCAAACGAAAAAATTCTGAATGCTCAGAAAGATGAGTTCCAAGCTATAGAGCAGACTCCAAGTACAGATCAAGCCCTGACTGAAGAAAAGGTAGAGGAAATACAAGTCGCTGCAGTTTCTGAACCTGTGGTGCAGCCTGAGATGGAATTAACAGAGAAAAATGACCAGCTCATTGCAGACCCTAAAAATCAAACTTCGTCAGCAGGCATGAATAGCCAATGGAACAATGACCAGTATTTTTTAAGTTTGCTGTCGGAACAAGGTCTGTTAATTAATGCCCTGATTTTTCTCGGGCTTGGCATTCTGCTGGCATTTTTACCGTGTTCTTTACCTTTAATTCCAATTTTAACGGGTATTCTGGTCCAGCAGCACCGAGGTTACCGTGCTGCACTGATTGCGCTGGTCTTTGTTTTGGGTATGGCACTGGTCTATGCGGTCATGGGATTTGCTGTGGCACAGCTTGGTTACAGTTTTCAGCGTTGGTTTCAAAGTCCGGTATTCATCAGTATTTTCAGCATTCTGTTTGTTTTGTTCGCGCTTAATCTGTTCGGAGCATTTCAGCTGTCCTTACCCCAAGGAATGTTACAGCGTCTGGATCAATGGCAGCAAAAGCAGAAGGGTGGCACGCTGATTGGTGCTGGTCTTATGGGTATGATCGCCGCACTGATTGTCGGGCCATGTATGAGTGCACCGTTGGCCGGTGCCTTAATCTATGTGTCTCAGCTCAATCAACCGATGCTGGGAGCCAGTTATCTGTTCGTCTTAGGCCTTGGGCTGGGCTTGCCGCTATTTATTGCAGCCGTATTTGGATCTCATCTTTTACCCAAGCCTGGCATCTGGATGGATCGCCTGAAGTTTAGTTTTGGCTTTGTCATGCTGGCCTTGGCTTTGTATTTTGCCAGCCCTCTATTGCCCGGCATTTTATACCTGAGCCTTTTGGGTGTGGTACTGATCACCTGTTCAGGTTATTTCTTGTTCAAGATGCTGCCCCATGTGCATCGGTCTGTATTGAAAATAGTCCTGATGCTGCTCAGTGGTTTACTGGTCTATGCAGGAGGCATGCAGCTCTATCATGTCTGGAGTCAGGTACAGGTGGCCCATGTAGAATCACGGCTTGAATGGCAGAAGGTCAGCACAGCCGCACAATTGCAACAGGTTTTAGCCAAACATCCTGCACAGCCGGTGGTGATTGATGTCTATGCAGACTGGTGCGTGGCCTGTCAACCGATTGAAAAGGAAGTGATTCCACGTAGTGATGTCCAGACGGCTTTACAAAATGTGGTTCGTATCAAATTAGACCTGACTCACTATCATCCAAGTCAGGATGAGCTGCTAAAAGAATGGCAAATCCTGGGTCCACCCACCTTTATATTTTTAAATGCAGCGCATCAGGAGCAGCGCGAGTTGCGTTTGACCGGAAGCTTTAGTGCGGCACATTTACTAGACACATTGCAGCAACTGCAAGGGGAGCAACCATGATGATTTCCAGTGATGCATTGCATCTGGGACCTTTGATGTTGCCCTGGACACTCATAATTGTTGCCACTGGCTTGATGCTGTTATCTGCCGTGCTGTTTGGATTAGCCAGAAAGTATTCATGGTCTAAACAGCTGCTTGGACAAAGTCAGGATTTGCTCTGGAGCAGTTTTTTGCTGGGGATGCTGGGTGCGCGTCTTGTTTTTGTCCTGCTTAATGCCGAGCTGTATTTTGCAGCACCCATCGACATACTGAAAATCCAGGACAAAGGTTTCCATTTATGGGGAGGGGTGCTGATTGGTGCTTTGTGGTATGTCATTCGAAACAGACAGTTGCAGACCCGATTCAAAGCCATCTTGTTGATCATCTTTATAATTTGGATCGGGCTTGGGCTCGCATTCAAATCCAGTCTAAAAACTGAAGCGGCGTTTCCTGATCTAGCCTTTGGTGGGCTAGAACAGGGGCATCTGGGTACAGACAAGATTCCACTCAGCCAGTTCATTGGCCAGCCCACGGTAATTAATATGTGGGCGAGCTGGTGTCCGCCGTGTCACCGTGAAATGCCGGTGTTGGCTAAAGCAGCCAAGCAGCATCCTCAAGTGAATTTTGTCATGCTCAATCAGGGTGAGGAGGTAGCCACCGTAAATGCCTATTTAAGAAAACATCAGTTTCAATTTAAACATGTCCTGCTGGACCCATATGGTGAACTACCCCAGCAGCTGAATAGTTTCGGCCTGCCAACGACGCTGTTTTTTAATGCTCAAGGTCAGCTGGTCGAGCGGCATATGGGGGAACTCAGTCCGGCCATGTTGCAGCAATATTTAAACAGGATTTCAGATCAACCTTAAAAAACGGAAGGACGTAGTATGAATAAAATTAACCAGGTGCTTGGTGCAGGCATGTTTCTGATCATGAGCATGCACACGCAGGCAAATATTAAACAGAATATTGAAAAACAGGGTTTTGTGTTTGTAAAACAGATTCCGGCACCACAAGGAATGACCGGCTGGGTGGGGCATGAAGACCAGTACTCCAATACGGTATTTATCTCCAATGATGATAAATACTATATCAAGGGCGAACTGTTTGATGCGCAAGGGAAAAGCCTGTCCAATGAACAGATTGAAAAGCATATGAAAAAAGCGGTATTGGACGACGTCTGGAAAACCCTGGAAAAATCGACTTGGATTCAGGATGGCAAGCCGGATGCACCACGAGTGGTTTATGTCTTTTCCGATCCGAATTGTCCATATTGCTATAAATTCTGGCAGGCGGCTCGGCCTTGGGTCGAATCAGGCAAGGTACAGCTGCGTCATATTCAGGTCGGTGTGATCCGTGAAGAAAGCCGTGGTCAGGTGGCAACATTGTTAATGTCGAAAGATCCAGCAGCAGTTTTTAATGATATAAACAAGAATAAAGGCAAAAAGCAGCTCAAGAAAATGGCAAAGATTCCTGCAGAAATTGCTGCAAAAATTGATGCCAACCAGGCCCTAATGGGGAAATACGGCTTTTTCTCCACACCGTCGATGGCCTGGAAAAACAATCAGGGTGAATTTAAATCTACTCAAGGCCTGGCGATGGATGTCAAGGAAATTTTTGAACAATAATATTTTAACTACATGATAGAAAAGTAATTTTTACTTAAAACATCTATACATGATAGGGAGGCAGATTTACATTGGTGGATAGGCTAAGCATGAAGAGCAGATAAGATATGTCAAATTTGGATGATCCACGGGTACTGCTTGCTTTGGAACGAACCGCTCTGGCGTGGAATCGGAGTGGTTTGGCATTAATTGCTTTTGGTTTTGTGATTGAAAAATCCAACCTGCTAGTGCAACTGGTGGACCCAGACACTTATGCACAGAAAATAGCTTATTCACAATGGTTGGGAATTGCGGTGATTGTATTTGGTATGTTGGTAAATTTCGCCTCAATCCTGCAATATCGACGGGGGTTGACATCACTGCGACCGCCGGAATTTATTGAAGGTTATTACACCCAGTATCCCGTATGGCTAAATCTGTTTACTGCTTTTAGCGGACTGCTTCTGATCATTTCTTTTTGGCTGCACTAAGAAGAGGGCTGGGCGCAATACAGCTCGTACAGCTTTTGCATCAGGCTCAAGACCTTGGGGTCACTCAGACGATAGAAAATCTGTTTGCCCTCACGTCGGGTGCCAACCATGTCGGCCTTACGCAGTACAGTCAGCTGTTGTGAAAGTGTAGGTTGATGAATATCGGTAGATTCTTCAATTTCCTGAACATTCATTTCCCCGTCGACTAAGATACATAAGATTTTCAGACGATCAGGATTGGCTAAAACTTTTAGGCATTGGCTGACGAAATCGACCTGTGAAAAATCAATTTTGGCATTTGCAGCAATCATATCCATAGATGTCCTCGAAACCTTTGATGTAGCCCGTGCAGTTTACACAATTTACCATAAAACTGCTTGATTATTATTTTTTATTATATAATATAAAAAAGTATATTGTATAGGGATTGATTCATCATGCATGACTTCCTCATCGCATTTATTGGCGGTTTAATGCTCGGACTTTCAGTGGTCGGCTATCTTTACGTCAATGGCCGTATTGCAGGAATCAGTGGTTTGGTTGGGCAGGTATTGAACCCAAAAACCGTATTTAAAACGCCTGCGATCTGGTTTTTATCAGGTTTAATCATCACACCGTTTATTTATGGTCTGTTTGTACAACCTGAAATTGAATTGAATGCCAGCCCATTGATGATGATTGTGGGAGGTCTGCTGGTAGGCTTTGGGACGCGTTTGGGCTCGGGCTGTACCAGCGGTCACGGAATTTGTGGCATTAGTCGCCTGTCTAAGCGTTCTATTGTCGCGACCATGACTTTTATGTTTGCAAGTTTTGTCACCCTTTATATTATCCGTCATATCACAGGAGCATTCTAAAATGAAAAATGTGTTTGCCTTTTTATTTGGTGCCCTGTTCTCTGTGGGTCTGATGGTGTCGGGCATGTCCAATCCGGAAAAAGTACTCGATTTCCTGGATCTGTTTGGCGATTGGGATGCCAGTCTGGCCTTTGTCATGATGGGCGCGATTGCAGTGGCCTTTATTCCCTTCCAGAAAGCAGTACGTAAGGCTCAACCGAAAACAATATTTAATGAGCCTATTGATTTGCCTAAAAATAATCAGATAGATAAGAAACTGATTACGGGTGCGGTTTTATTTGGTGCAGGTTGGGGGATTGCGGGCATCTGTCCGGCACCAAGTTTCACCTTGATCGGTTTGGGTCACTATCAAGTGCTCTATTTTGTTGTAGCAATGCTGGTGGGTGTATGGATTCACCGTAAATGGTCAGGAGCTTAACTATGCAAGACATTTCAATGGAAAAACAGGTACAACAACCGGTTGTGCAAGATTTCTTTGAAGAAAACACCAATACCTTCAGTTATGTGGTGAGTGATCCTGCAACCGGACATTGTGCCATTATTGACAGTGTCCTGGATTATGATGCGGCCTCGGCCAGCACATCGACTACACATGCAGATCGTATTATTGCCTATGTTAAGGCACAAAATTTAACTGTCGAGTTGATTCTGGAAACCCATGTTCATGCAGATCATCTGACAGCAGCACAATATCTCAAGGCAGAACTGGGTGGAAAAATTGCCATGAGCCAGAAGATTTCTGTGGTACAGGAAACCTTTGGGGCGATTTATCATCTGGACATGAAACAGTTTAATGCCCTGCAGCCATTTGACTACCTGTTTGAGGATCATGAGCATTTCAAGATTGGTGAAATGGATGCCTATAATATTCCTACACCAGGGCATACACCGGCCTGCCTCAGCTATGTGATCGGGGATGCGGTATTTGTGGGGGATACCCTGTTTATGCCGGATTATGGTACAGCACGTTGCGATTTTCCGCGTGGCAGTGCATCAACCTTATTCGATTCGGTACAGTCACTGTATCAGCTTCCGCCTGAAACTCGGATGTTCTTGTGTCATGACTATCTGCCTTCAACACGTCATGACTATGTCTGTGAAACAGATGTACACACCCAGAAAACCCAGAATATTCATATCCACGAAGGCACCAGTAAAGCAGAGTTTGTCGAAATGCGTCATCAGCGTGATGCCACTTTAAGTATGCCGAAACTGATTTTACCGGCGATTCAAATTAATATGAAAGCAGGGCAGTTTCCTGAGCCTGAAGCCAATGGTGTGTCTTATTTGAAATTGCCATTGAATTATTTTAAATAATTTTGAACTGCTGCTTCTGTAAGCCCTGTAAATACAGGGTTTTGTTGTTTATAAGACTTGATTATAAAAGGAAGGAAAATGTCAGCTCATTTTATTTCCTTCCGATGCTTCACCTCATTCTGTGCCACACTACATTTAAGCATCGGAGGAAAAGAGCAGCTTAGTCTTGATATCTCTGTACACGACAAAAATAGATAACTCATTGAAATAATGTCATAAT
>NZ_QMBM01000001.1:1691383-1712554 GCF_003289665.1 Acinetobacter sp. SM1B | reverse complement strand
GTTAGGACTCAGGTTTTTTTATTTAAAGCAAACTATGGGACAGCAGTGGCTTCGGCTCCTTTTTTTATTTGTTATCTTGCTAAGTCTTGAGCAATCATCTGAGTTTGTTATAGTGGCTCAAGATTTTAGATCAAGAGTATAGGTTTGTTATGTCGCAACAGACAAAAACCCGCAGTGTCAAGAAACTGGTTATTTTTGGAACCCTAGCTTTATGTATTCCAATCTTTTTGGTCACGATGGCATTTCTGGCTGTAAATAGTGATGCCAAAAATCAGGAAAAGTATAAACAGCAGCAGGCTGAAATGATCGCCCGAATTGAAGCACGTGAGGCAGCTGAGAGAAAGCAGGCAGTGGAACGGCAAGCGAATGCTGAAACAGACGTGCAGGCAGCCTCAGAGGCCAATATTCAGCAATAAGTATTTTATATAAATTTATTATCTTAAATCCCGTTGTAGTTGTCTGATGCTCGGTATTTCCGTGTATCGGACAACGGTATAGCCTGCTGCAATCAGCATGGCATCGCGTTCAGCATCTTCCTTTTCTTTGCCAAAATGACTCGGATCATCGAGCTCTACAATTGCAACGACATTATATTCCCGGTCCATCACTACAAAGTCAGTCACCTTGCGATTGAATTTACTCCGCATATTCATCTGGTCATGAGTAATCAAGGCACTGAAAGCAACTTGTGCCAAAATATGATGATGAGGAAAAGCATCTTTCAGACGAGTAAACATCCTGCTTTCAAAGGCAGTAATGACACGTTTGGGGTAAAATTTTTGCTGGCGGGTAAACAGGTGCGGGAAGAGCAGGCAAAATAAGGCGAAACTTGCCAGACAGCCAATCACAAAAAAAATAATCTGACTCAAATGAAACACAGTAGAACTTAGAACAAATAAAAAACCCACTTCATAATGAGTGGGTTCTTCGAGAATCTTGGCTCTCCCACCTGGGCTCGAACCAGGGACCTGCGGATTAACAGTCCGTCGCTCTACCGACTGAGCTATTGGAGAATCTGAAAGCGATTATAGAGAGATTTGAAAAGGGGTCAAGGCACTTTTAGAAAAAAGCTGCAGAAATTGAATCAAGTGTTTTAAAAATAGTCGAAAAGGTTTTTAGTTCAAAATGTTATATTTAGGTAAAACAGGGCAACAGTCAGATTTTAATAAGCCTTAATTCTTGTAAATGATCTGAAATGTCGGAAATGATATGGCACAGTGCATACAGATCAATACGATTTCAATCTAAAAATATAAGTATAAAAAAAGCCCACTTCGCAATGAATGGGCTTTCTGGAATCTTGGCTCTCCCACCTGGGCTCGAACCAGGGACCTGCGGATTAACAGTCCGTCGCTCTACCGACTGAGCTATTGGAGAATCTGATCGGCATTTTAGGGAGGAATCGGCAGGTCGTCAATCAATTAATGTAAAGAAATGAATTGTTTGCTTTATAAATATTCATTTAGAGCCTAAAAATAAAAAAATCACCCAAAATGGGTGATTTTTTTAGTAAAGAAATAAAGAATTATTTCTCAACACCTGCAGGCTGGCCTGCATATTTCGCGTTTGCGTAGTCCCAGTTCACCAGGCTTTCTAGGAAAGTAGAGATATATTTAGGACGAGCATTGCGGTAGTCGATGTAGTAAGCGTGTTCCCAAACGTCAATTGTCAACACAGCAATTTTACCGTGTGCCATTGGCGTATCAGCATTAGACGTTTTAAGAATAGAAAGGTTGCCGTTAACTTCGTCAGCAACTAACCAAGCCCAACCTGAACCGAATTGAGTTGCAGCAGCATTGGCAAATTCTTCAGCGAATTTTTCGTAAGAGCCGAAAGCTTCATCAATTTTCGCAGCTAATGGGCCAGTTGCAGCACCACCGCCATTTTTTGCCATACAGTTCCAGTAGAACGTGTGGTTCCAAACTTGTGCAGCGTTATTAAAGATACCTGCTTTAGATGAATCGCCAGCAGAAGCCAGGATGATTTCTTCTAAAGTTTTGCCTTCAAGCTCAGTACCAGCGATCAGGTTGTTCAGGTTAACCACGTAAGTATTGTGGTGTTTGTCGTGATGGTATTCTAAAGTTTCTTTGCTAATGTGTGGAGCAAGATCTTCGTAGCCGTAAGGTAATGCTGGTAAAGTAATGGTTGTCATGTTTTCAATTCCTTGCATTTTGCTGGGTTTTGACAATAAGTGGCTTTATTGTAATAGAAAAACAGGCAGAAATGCGCATTGCAGATAAATAAGAATACAGAATAAAGCCTGAAATTATACGTATAAAGCCACTGTCAAATACCGTCAGGTGAAATTAAATCGGATTGTTTAATTCGAAATAACTATACTCAATATTGAACTGCTGGGAAATAGCTTTTGCGAGGCGTTGAACACCATATCTCTCGGTTGCATGGTGACCGCAGGCATAATAATGCACATCCAGTTCCTGAGCTTCATAGAAGGTCCGTTCAGACACTTCACCAGAAATATAGGCATCACAGTTCTGTGCTGCAGCTTTTTGAATATAATCCTGCGCACCTCCAGTACAGAAACCAACTTTACGAATTTCAGTTTTGTCTGCTGATAAATGAATCGCATCAAAGCCCAATTTTTCTGAAACATAAGCCTTAAATTGCTCTGGTGTCATGGCCTGTTTTAAATAGCCAATATTGCCAATTGGACGACGTTCATTTGGATCTAATTGTTCCAGATTTTCCAGTTCCAATAGGTCGGCAATTGCAGCATTATTTCCCAAAGCGGGATGACTGTCTAAAGGCAGGTGATAGCCAACCAGTGAGATATCATGTTGAATTAGTGTCTTAATCCGTTTACCGCGCATGCCAGTAATTGGGTAAGGTTCACCCTTCCAGAAATAGCCATGATGTACCAGTAGGAGATCCGCGCCCTGAGCAATTGCGGCTTCGATGGCTCCTTGAGAAGCAGTCACAGCACACAAAATTTTATTGACCTCAGACTTCCCTTCAATTTGCAAACCATTTGGGGCATAGTCCTTGAATTCATGTGCGATCAGTGTTTGGTCGCACCATTGAATAATGTCCTGCAATCTGGCCATAAATTTCTCTCTAAACCTTTCAATTGTCATCATCAAAACATATTTTGAATTGTAACTAAAGCAGCACAAATCTCTTTTGCTTTTTTTATGTTTAGTTTTGTGTTTAGCTTTACAATAGAGCACAAATTACTTAGTCATCAATAAATTAAAAATATTGTCAGAGGATAATAACGTGCGTCGGACCTTTACATGGTTACCTTGGGTGTTGCTGATCTTAGTGATCATCGTCTTTCTAGGTTGGCAGCAGTTGCAAAAGCCAAAAGCACCTGTTGCGCCAGATGGCGTCAAAATGCCTGCTGAAAAAGTTGAACCATTACTGGATACTTCACGTGCTGGTGGGGTGGTTTCTTACAGCGCTGCGGTGAAAGTGGCTGCACCGGCTGTAGTGAATATTTTTACCACACAAAAAGTGAAGAGACAGGATAATCCTTTACTGAATGATCCTGTGTTCCGTGAGTTTTTCGGTGATCAGTTACCAGAACAGTTCTCTCAGGGGCCAAATGAAAACAGCCTGGGTTCAGGCGTAATTGTGCGTGCAGATGGTTATATTCTGACGAATAATCATGTGATTGCGCAGGCTGACCAGATCATTGTCGCCTTAAATGATGGCCGCCGTGCTGAAGCAGAAGTGATTGGGACTGACCCGGATACTGACCTGGCAGTGATCAAGATTGAGCTGGATAAATTACCGGTATTGCCATTTAAATTGAGTGGTAATGAAGTTGGTGATGTCGTTCTGGCGATTGGTAATCCGTTCGGTGTGGGTCAAACCGTGACGCAGGGGATTATTTCTGCGACGGGTCGTTCTGATCTGGGTATCAATACCTATGAAGACTTTATCCAGACGGATGCAGCAATTAATCCAGGAAACTCAGGTGGTGCCCTAATTGATGTTTCAGGGAATTTGATTGGGGTGAATACGGCAATTTTCTCTCAGTCTGGCGGTTCATTAGGCATTGGTTTTGCAATTCCAGCCAAGGTTTGTCAGCAGATCATGAATGCCATTTTGAAAGATGGCCGTGTAGTGCGTGGCTGGTTAGGTATTAGCTTGTTGCCTCCACAACGAAATGATGTAATGAAACCATCCGAACAGGGCGTGACTGTGGCAGAAGTATTGCCGAATGGTCCTTCCGCCCAAGCAGGTATTCAGCGCGGTGATAAGATCATCATGGTCAATGATGAACAGATTACTTCAGCCTCACATCTGATTAACTACGTAGCTCTGCAAGCTCCAGGTAGTAAAATTAGGATTGAAGTGGAACGTGAAGGTAAAAAACAGGATCTGGAGGTTGTGGTGGGTGAACGTAAACAGCAGCAAAATACATCATCGCAATATATTCCTTTACCAGAATAAAATTTAAATCGCTTAAAAAAATCTCTCCTGGTGAGGGATTTTTTTATGATCAATTTTTATTTTTGGTTTACAAAACACGAATATTTTATGTGATTTAAATCATTTAATTTCATTGAATAAAATCAAAAAAGAGTAAAAACAATGAGTTTTATGACTGCGGACCAGGCCAAAGTTTTATCGAATGTAGCCAACTTGAATATTGAAATGTATAAGCCCCGTTTGGCTCAATTAATTGAGGATAATGCCCGACAAGGCAATACTGCTGTATTGACAGTATTTCCAAAACATTTGCCTTTAGAAGAGATCCGTGGTCTTTCGGCAGAATTGACTGAACTGGGCTATAACGTACGTTTTGAGGTGCAGGAATTTTATTATAGCTTTAATGTCTACTGGCTATAATTTTATCAATTGTTCAAAAATAGTCTTATTCAGGCATATATTTTGCTGTATTCATCTCATAGTTCAAATATGAGAGTTTTATGTCTTTGTTTATTCACTCTGCAGCACAGGCACATGCGCCTTATATAGTGCTTTCCTCCGGCTTGGGCGGACATGCCAGCTTCTGGAATCCTCAAATTAAAGCCTTACAGCAAAATTTTCATGTGGTGACCTATGATCAGGAAGGTTGTCATGCGGATTCTGAACTCTTTCCAACGCCTTATTCCGTAGATCATATGGCTCGGCAGATCCTGGATTTATTGATCAATGAGGATATTTGCGAGTTTCATTTTATTGGACATGCATTGGGTGGGCATATTGGTATGCAGCTCGCAACCTATCAGGTGGAGAAAAAATTTAGGTTGCTGAGTCTGACCATGTTGAATGCCTGGGGAGAGCTGGACTCACATACCCAAAAATGTTTTCAGGCAAGGACTTCTTTATTGCTGAATAGCGGAGCAGAAGCCTATGTTCGGGCCCAAGCTTTATTTCTATATCCACCACACTGGATCTCAGCACATATTGACCCATTAACCGAAGCAGAAAATAAGCAGCTCCTTGACTTTCCACCGATTCAAAATGTCTTGGCACGTATACAGGCAGTACAAGCTTTTCAACTAGAAAAAGTGCATCAGCAGGCACTCAAAAATGTTCCTGTACATCTGATTGCCAACCGGGATGATTTCCTGGTGCCATATCAATGTTCACAACAACTGCAGCAGTTATTGCCACATAGCCGGTTTAACCTGCTCGAAACGGGAGCACATGCTTCTACGGTGACTGAAACTGCCCTGATCAACCAAAACATGCTGCATTTTTTAAAATCAGCCTGATATTTTCAGCCAATAAATCTATTTATTTAAGTCAGACCCTGGGTCTGACTTTTTATTTTTTCTAATGAATAATTTCTATGGTATGAGCAGTAATTTTACTGCGAATTTATGCAGGTTCTGCACACGCATGAATTTATATAAATGCACTTGAATGAAACATAGTGAACGAAATTGATTCATGGTTAAAAACAGTTATTTTACTAAAAATTCAAAAAAATAAATATTAAGTTATTGAAATAATTTGAATAAATATAGTTGGCACACGGTTTGCAATGTTTATATTGCAGATAAGATTCCCGCAGTGGATTCAAGATTTTGAATAAGTGTTAAAAAATAATGAGGTGTAAAAATGAAAATAGGTGTCTTCTGTCCAATTGGAAACAACGGCTGGTTACTCTCTGAAAATGCACCGCAGTACATGCCGACTTTTGAGTTAAACAAACAAATCGTACAGCGTGCTGAGCACTATGGTTTCGATTTCGCACTTTCTATGATCAAGCTGCGTGGCTTTGGTGGCAAGACTGAATTTTGGGAACATAACCTGGAAACGTTTACCCTGATGGCAGGTCTTGCGGCTGTCACCAGCAAAATTAAAATTTTCGCAACTGCCGCAACTCTGGTGATGCCACCTGCAATTGTCGCGCGCATGGCATCAACCATTGATTCGATTTCAAATGGCCGTTTTGGTCTGAATGTCGTAACCGGCTGGCAGCCACCTGAATATACCCAAATGGGTATGTGGCCAGGTAATGACTATTTTGGCAAACGCTATGAATATCTGTCTGAATATGTACAAATTCTGCGTGAACTTTGGGCGACTGGTAAGTCAGACTTTAAGGGCGAACATTTCCAGATGGAAGATTGCCGTGTCAGCCCACGTCCACAAGCGGATATGAAAATTATCTGCGCAGGTCAGTCGGATGCCGGTCTGGAATTTTCTGCGCAATATGCCGACTACAACTTTGTCTTTGGTAAAGGGCTGAATACTCCAACGGCTTATGCAGAAATTAATGATCGCTTAAAAGAAAAAACTGACCTTACTGGCCGTGATGTGCAGACGTATGTACTGTTTATGGTGATTGCTGCTGAAACCGATGAAGAAGCGCAAGCCAAATGGCAGCACTATAACGATGGCGCCGACATGGAAGCGATTAACTGGCTAATGAATCAGGGCGGTAAAGATACCACTTCAGGTGCAGATACCAATATCCGTCAAATGGCTTCTAGCGTATCTCCGGTGAATATCAATATGGGAACCTTGGTGGGTTCTTATGAAAATGTGGCACGAATGTTGGATGAAATTGGCGAGATCAAGGGCACAGAAGGTGTGTTGCTGACTTTTGATGATTTTATTCAAGGGGTTGAAGATTTTGGTCAAAAAATCCAGCCACTGATGAAATGTCGTGAGCATATTGTGCTTGAAGATACAGTACCGGTTCTGGAGAAAAGCGCATGAGTAAATCAGTCGTAACAGCCGGTTTTACGGAAAAACTCGGCACAGGAAAAACGCTTAAAGCGGAACCAGAAGCAATTTGTCTTGCACCAGAACAGACGGCCCTGATTGTGATTGACATGCAGAATGCCTATACCTCGCAGGGTGGCTATCTGGATCTGGCTGGTTTTGATATCTCAAAAACCAAACCCGTGGTCGAAAATATAAAAAAAGCAGTCGATGCTGCGCATGCGGCCAGTATTCAGGTGATTTATTTCAAAAATGGCTGGGATGCAGAATATAAGGAAGCGGGTGGTACGGATTCTCCGAATTTCCATAAATCCAATGCCTTAAAGACTATGCGTAAACAGCCTGAATTACAGGGGAAATTACTGGCCAAGGGCGGTTGGGATTTTGAATTGATTGATGAATTAAAGCCATTGCCACAAGATCTGGTCATTGAAAAACCTCGCTATAGCGGTTTCTTTAATACTGCACTGGACAGCATGTTGCGTGTGCGTGGTATTCGCAATCTGGTGTTTGTGGGAATTGCCACCAATGTTTGTGTGGAATCGACCTTACGTGATGGTTTTTTTCTGGAATATTTTGGTGTGGCACTTGCAGATGCATGCCATCAGGCCGGGCCAGTCGAAGCCCATGAAGCCAGTCTGTATAACATCAAGACCTTCTTTGGCTGGGTATCCGATACCGCAAATTTTGTCGAAACCTTTCAAAAAGAAAGTGAATCACTTAAAGAAACTGAATTAGCTGAAAGTGCCTAAAGAATTAAAGATCAAGATTAAGGAAAACAGTATGCCTAAAGAAGTCATTATTCCAGCAGGAACTTCAAAACCGTTAGCGCCGTTTGTACCGGCAACCAAGGCCGACAATATTGTCTATGTATCAGGCACGCTGGCCTTTGATGAAAATAATAACGTGGTGCATGTCGGTGATGCCGCGGCCCAGACCCGTCATATTCTGGAAACCATCAAGCGTGTCATTGAAGAAGCCGGTGGCAGCATGGATGACGTCACTTTCAATCATGTGTTTGTCAAAGACTGGGCAGATTATGCAGCAATTAATACCGTTTATGCAGAGTATTTCCCGGAAGATAAGCCGGCACGGTATTGCGTACAGACAGGTTTGGTCAAACCTGATGCGCTAGTCGAAATTGCTTCGATTGCCCATGTATAAGCCGATCCACCTGATTCAATCTCATTACTAGATGCCCCAGGTCTGAAACTGAACATCGATTTGGGGTAGGGAGAACAGCATGAATGCCAAACTATCTAAAATCATCACAGAGACAGTTGCAGAAAATAAAGCATTAAATAAGGTTTTGGCGACTAACGCATCGGGTGACATCTTTACCCAGGTCGATCAGCAGATTTTCCGTCAGGGCATGTCTAATCTAGGTGCTGCAGTGAATGTCATTACCACGCAAGGTCGTTCAGGCATGGCTGGATTTACCGCTTCGGCCGTATGTAGCGTGACGGATACACCACCAACGTTACTGGTGTGCCTGAACCGTTCTGCGTCAGTCTATGAAACCTTTAAAAAGAATCAGGTGTTGTGTGTGAATACCCTGGCATCACATCAACAAAATCTTTCCAATCTGTTTGGTGGAAAAACACCAATGGCAGAGCGTTTCAGTCAGGGGAACTGGAAAACTTTGGTGACCCAGTCACCTGTACTTGAGGATGCCTTAGTCAGTTTTGACTGCGAGGTGGTCCAATGTTTATCCGTAGGCAGTCATGACGTGCTGTTCTGTGAGGTGAAAGCCATGTGCCAGAGTCAAGGCAATGCACTGATGTACTTCAATCGTTCTTACTGTGAGCCACACAAAATGTGCTAAATCAATTCAATCCTAATCAAGGAGGGGAAGCCGATGCAAGAAAAAGAAACATGGTTTCCAAAATTTAAGCCTTACCAAGGCAATCTCGATACCACACCAGTGCAAACAGATGAATATTTGCCTGCTGGGAAAAGTATTATTCTCGGGTTACAGCATGTGTTTGCCATGTTTGGCGCAACCGTGCTGGCACCCTTATTAATGGGGTTTGATCCCAATCTCACAATTTTTATTACCGGGATTGGTACCATTTTATTTTTCCTGATCACGGGCGGTCGATTGCCTAGTTATCTGGGATCCAGCTTTGCCTTTATTGGTGCGGTAGTCGCAGTGACTGGTTATTCCGGCGTTGGCGCGAATCCTAATATCGGACTGGCGCTTGGCGGTACGATTGCTTGCGGTATTGTTTATGCCTTGATTGGCCTGCTGGTCATGAAAACCGGTACCAACTGGATTGAAAAACTGATGCCACCGGTGGTCACTGGTGTAATCGTGATGATTATCGGTTTGAACCTGGCTCCAGTGGCAATCAAAAGCGTTTCAGCGAACCAGTTTGATTCCTGGATGGCATTAATCACTATTATCTGTATCAGTGTGATTGCTGTATTTACACGAGGAATGGTACGCCGTCTGTTATTGTTATTGGGCTTATTATCTTCCTATCTGATTTACTTCCTTTTCACCAATGTGATGGGCTTCGGACCTGCAATTGATTTTACCAAGGTCAGTGAAGCGGCATGGTTTGGTTTGCCGAATTTCCAGAGTCCAGTCTTTGAAATGAATGCCATGCTGATGATTGCACCAGTGGCAATTATCTTGGTTGCAGAAAATCTAGGGCACTTTAAGGCAGTCTCTGCGATGACCGGTAAAAACCTGTCTCCATATATGGGTCGTGGTTTCTTTGCTGATGGGGTGTGTACTTCATTGTCCGCTTCTATCGGCGGTACCGGGATGACCACTTATGCTGAAAATATCGGTGTGATGGCAGTGACCAAAGTGTATGCAACCACTGTATTTGTCTTTGCTGGTATCTTCGCCATTTTGCTCGGACTTTCACCTAAATTCGGTGCAGTGATCAGTACCATTCCAGTGGCCTTGTTGGGTGGTGCATCGATTGTCGTATTTGGTCTGATTACTGTGGCTGGTGCGAAAATCTGGGTAGATAACCGTGTTGATTTCACCAAGAACAGTACGCTGATTATTGGTGCAGTCTGTCTGATCATGGGCACAGGCAACTATAGCTTGCAGATTGGTGGTTTTGATCTGGGGGGTATTGGTACTGCGACTTTAGCTGCGATTTTGTTGAACCTGTTCCTAAATCGTGGTGAAGATAAAGAATTGCCTGAACCCGCATCGACTGCAACTGACATCGAGGTTAAGCCGGTCGCTTAATCCAAGGAGCATTTTTTGAGTCATACAATTGCATTTTTAGGACTCGGGGCAATGGGCTGGCATATGGCCTCCCATTTGCCAAAACTCGGACATCAGGTTTGGGTCTGGAACCGGACTGAACAGAAAGCTGTAGCGCATGCTGAAACTTTTGCAACGCAGGCAGTGAGTATTGAGCAGGCGGTTCAGGCAGATTTTATCTTTTCCTGTTTACCGACCAGTCAGGATGTAGAAGCATTAATTGCAGCTCATCCACCCAAACAAGGTGCAATCTGGATTGACTGTACCAGTGGTGTACCGGAATCAGCACAGAAACTGGCGAAGCTCTTGGAGCAACAAAGCAGTTTTTATCTGGATGCACCGGTTTCTGGCCAAACCGTTGGCGCAGAAAAAGGCACTTTAACCGTGATGGTGGGAGGAAATAAAGCTGCCTTTGCGCAAGCCAAACCGGTCATTGCTGCTTTTGCAGGTTTGATTGAATATGTGGGAGAAAGCGGTTCTGGTTTTGCGGTGAAAGCCGTGAATAATACCTTAATGGCGACTCACTTATGGGCATTGGCTGAAGGGCTGACTGTGCTGAAAGGGCAGGGCGTTGATTTAAGCAGTGCACTAAACTGTATTAATCATTCCAGTGGTAAAAGCAGCATGTCGGAAAATATCATGGCACAGCGTGTACTGAGCCGTGAGTTTCACAAGACCTTTGCGCTGGATTTATTGCAGAAAGATATTGGTATTGCCTTGGAGTTGGTACAGCAACAGCAACTGGATTTATCAGTAATGTCTTTGGTTCAGCAAGAGTTTCAGCAGATTGCCAAACCACAGGCCAGTCAGCTGGATTTCTCCGCTGCGGTGCAAGGCTTGGAACAGCGAACTCAAATTGAATTAAAAGGATAAGTTTATTTTTAGATAGAGACGCTATGATTCTTTAATTGAAGAATAATAGATTTATCGATTCAAAATTTAAAAAGCCGGGAATTTTAATTCCCGGCTTTATTATTGATAAGCCATTTAAATAGCCTAAGCAATTCTTAATTCTCTTGATTCGTCTGATATTCCTGAATCACTTCAAGCGCTGCACGGAAGGCTTCCTGTGTGGCCGGGGCACCGCAGTAAGGCAGGCTGTGCAGTAGCACTTCCTGAATTTCTTCAACTGTTGCACCATTATTCAAAGCGCCACGAACATGGCCTTTCAATTCAGTTGGGCTTTTTTGCGCGGTAAGAAAAGCAATGGTAATTAAAGAACGGTATTTACGTGGTAAAATCCCTTCACGTTGCCAGGTCGAACCCCAGGCATGTTCATTAATCCAGTCCTGTAAAGGTTGGGTAAAAGGAACTGTATTGTCCTGAGCGCGCTTTACAAAGCTTGCACCCATCACTTCAGTACGGACTTTCAAGCCATTTTCATAATCTTGTTGTGACATCATTGACCCTCAATTTTATTATGAGTCTAGCTTAACGTTTTATCTCTTAAATACCATCGTGCAATAGTCGTAAAAAAGTGGCTGAATAGCCACTTGAGATATCCAAAGTGAGGTCAATAAATAACTTCACTTTGTAATCAAGGTCTGATTTAGATAAAAGTTCTATCTAAGGACTGGTTGAATGTGAAGGTGCACTTTGAACTGAAGTATCAGTACCTGTTGCATCTGCTTTCGAAATATGAGGATTTTCCAGCTCCAATACTTCCTGTAAATGCAAATCGAAGACATCAGTCAACATGCTGTCATAGCGACGCGCATTATAGTGCAGTAACTTATTGGCTTCTTCTTCATTAATAAAGCCTTGTT
The DNA here is from genome assembly GCF_003289665.1 of Acinetobacter sp. SM1B. Lineage (NCBI taxonomy): Bacteria > Pseudomonadati > Pseudomonadota > Gammaproteobacteria > Moraxellales > Moraxellaceae > Acinetobacter > Acinetobacter sp. SM1B. Next base: position 1,700,404 of record NZ_QMBM01000001.1, on the reverse strand, counting down.
CATGCGCATCAGCCACATGATCAGCAAAACTGAGTCCTTTAAATTGACCTTTGTTTTCAGCTTTTTTAAAGCGATCCCAAAGCTGCTCAATTTCCAGTAACATGGTGAAGGTTGATTCCATACGACCATTTACATCATCTTCCGCTGTGCTATAGAAAACATGCTTTTTCAGTACTTTCCGGAAAGCGTTATCTTCCATCATGACATTTGCGACTTCCTGTTTAAGTCGGTCAGATGGTTTCGCGACAGGGCGGCCAAATGGGAAACAGATAAGTTTGACCATGCCAGCAGCAACACCCACCGGGAAATTTGCAAACAGGTCATAAAACGCTTCCTGAGCCGTATATAAAGATTTCTCAATTGCCAATTGTGCATGCAGACGTTCAGCTTCAGTTTTTTTGCTATGTTCAAAGAATTTCAGGATTGCCGTCGCAATAAACAGATGGGCATGAATATCAGCCAGACGGCCAGAAAGCATTTCCTTGCGTTTAATATCACCGGCAAGTAAACCCAGACACATATCTGCAGTCAGGGCAAAGTTGGCACTGAGCCGGTTGATAATCTTGTAATAGGGACGGGTAAAATCAACCGCACTTTGTGGCGCAGCACTTGAACCCCTGCTAAAAGCATAGGCAAAAGAGCGGGCAGTCCGGTTAAAGGTATAACCCAGATGTTTAAACAACATAGTATCGAATGGATTCAGAGCGGCTTTTGGGTCTTCAGCTTGCAGAAGCTGTAATTCTTCATACAAATAAGGATGGCAACGCATCGAGCCTTGACCAAAGATCATCAATGAACGGCTCAGAATATTGGCGCCTTCGACTGTAATCGATACTGGAATGGCCTGATAGTTGAGAGCCAGGAAGTTACGAGGTCCCATTTGAATCGCACGGCCACCCACGACATCCATACCGTGATTGACAATTTTACGCATGGTCTCAGTGGCATAGTATTTAGCAATTGCCGTCATGACTGCCGGTTTACCACCTTGGTTCAAGCCACAAGTCACTAAATAACGGAAAGCTTCCAGCATATAGGCATCACTGGCAATTTCACTATTGGCTTCCTGTACGCCTTCAAATTTACCCACTGAAATCTTGAATTGCTGACGGATTCGCGAGAACGCACTGACATTCAGGTAAGTCATTTCGGCACTGGAGGTAGACAAAGCCGGTAGGGAGATACCACGACCAACCGCTAGACATTCCATCAGCATACGCCAGCCTTTACCGGCATTTTTCACGCCACCAATGATCCAGTCTAAAGGAATAAATACATCCTTACCTTCAACAGTACCATTCATAAAAGGGGAGCCAGGATTATGACGTGGACCGACTTTTACCCCTTCATGATTGGCCGGTAGCAAGGCACAAGTAATCCCATAGTCAGTTTTATCCCCCAATAGATGATCAGGGTCATACATTTTAAAAGCCAGACCAACCACGGTGGCAATTGGTGCTAGAGTAATCCAGCGTTTGGAGAAATTCATTCTCAGTCCCAAGACTTCCTGACCTTCAAACTGTCCATAGCAGACCACACCGGTATCTGGAATCGCACCGGCATCTGAACCGGCTTCAGGACTGGTCAGACCAAAACATGGGATTTCTTCACCTTTGGCCAGACCTGGTAAATAACGATCTTTCTGTTCATCAGTACCGTAATGCAGCAGTAGCTCACCCGGCCCGAGAGAGTTAGGCACCATACAGCTCACAGCAGCAGTGAGAGAGCGTGAAGAAATTTTGCTCATCACCCGGCTTTGAGCAAAGGAACTAAAGGCACGACCGCCGTATTCTTTGGGAATGATTAGTCCCAAGAAACCATTATCTTTAATGTATTGCCAGATATGTTCAGGCAGCATTTTCTTCTCATGGATTTCCCATTCATCCAGCATGCTACACAGCGTTTCGACCTCGTTATCCAAGAATGCCTGTTCCTCAACGGAAAGTTTTGGATAGGGATAGCTATTAAAGGTTTCCCAGTTCGGCGCCCCCATAAAGAGCTCTTTTTCCCACCAGCTAGTGCCGGAATCAAGAGCCTCACGTTCTGTCGGACTAATGCTCGGCATGGCATCCGCTAAAGCTTTATAGGCTGGCCTGGAAATAAAAGACATACGCAGAGGATCAATTAGCACGACCAGACTAATCAGAATTAGGGGAATACCGAGTAATAGCGACCAAGGGCTGATGAATGCACAGACCACTGACATGATCATCAGGGTAATCGCACCAGTGGTACGGGAAAATTGAAAGAAGAAAATCGCCCATAAACTGGCAAGTAGAAGAAGCACGGCAAAAATAAATAGCATTGTTATATTTCTCCAGGGTTATACAACTGTGCCGCTGCCAGTATTAATAATGTGTTTTCTTAAAACTTGAGCGATATTTTTGCATCATTTAAGAATCAGGCAAGTTCACAGCTGTTCTTGTGAGAACTATCGTTATTAAATATTTCAACGACATATTAAAGTGTTTTAACTATTTTTGAGATTGTTTGAAAAGTGAGCAGTATTCAAGTGAGAACACGCAAAGAAATGTGAAGATAAGTAATAACTTAAATTAATAAGGACAAGAAAAAAATATTAAACATTAATTTAAATTTAAACTCCTAAGCTATAAAAAAGCCCTCTATTTAAGAGGGCTTGGGTTGAAGCGATTTTTAAGCTTCAATCGTCTGAACAGTGATTTTTTTTGCCGGATCAACTTTACGGCGTACTTCCGGAACCGGTTCACCATAGTATTGACGATCTGCAAAGTAACTTGAACGTACCATCGGTGCTGACCAGATATTCTTAAAGCCAAGCTTACGGCCATGTTCTGCATAACGTTCGAATTCTTCTGGCGTTACAAAGCGGTCAATTGGCGCATGCTGTTTAGAAGGCTGCAAGTACTGACCAATCGTCACATAATCGACCTCATGTGCTTTCAGGTCATCCAGCAGTGCAATAACTTCTTCTTCAGTTTCACCAATGCCGACCATCAAACCACATTTTGTTGGAATATCCGGGCAGTATTCTTTAAACATTTTCAGCAGGTTTAAAGAGTGCTGATAATCAGAACCCGGACGCATCGCTTTATACAGACGTGGCACAGTTTCAATATTGTGGTTAAACACGTCTGGTGGACATTCAGTCATGATACGTAAAGCAATATCCATACGACCGCGGAAGTCAGGAACCAGGATTTCTAATAAAGTTTTTGGACTCAGTTCACGTGCTTCTTTAATACAATCGACAAAATGCTGTGCACCGCCATCCAGTAAATCATCACGGTCTACCGAAGTGATTACCGCATATTTCAAACCTAAGTTAGCAATCGTTTCTGCCATATGGCGCGGTTCATCTGGATCTAGTGCATTTGGACGGCCATGTGCCACATCACAGAACGGACAGCGACGGGTACAGATATCACCCATAATCATAAAGGTTGCTGTACCACCGCCAAAACATTCAGGCAGGTTAGGACAGGCGGCTTCTTCACATACGGTATGTAATTTTTGCTGACGAAGTGTAGTTTTAATACGTTGTACTTCTTCAGGTGCGGCCATTTTGACGCGAATCCAGTCCGGCTTCCGTGGTGTTTCAACCGTAGGTACAACTTTTACAGGAATACGGGCGACCTTTTCCGCGCCGCGAAGTTTGACACCCTGTTCAGGTTTACGGTTTTCAGACATATTCAACTTTTCCACTGTTTTTGAAGGGAGGAGATAATCAAAGATAGCGCTTTTATTATAACGGACTTAGCTACAAATGGGGCAAAAAGGACTATTCATTTAAAAAATGTTCTCATCACACAATATATGTCAGTTAAATACACCAAAATGACATGATTTACGTCATAATATGGCAAACAGATATTGCAGATGAATTTAATTTATAAAGGAGCGTTGAATGCCACGTAAGAAAGAGGTCGTTAGTGGGACTTTCGTTAAGTACGATGCGGTAGTTCTAGGTTCAGGCCCTGCGGGCGAAGGCGCGGCAATGAAACTTGCCAAATCGGGTAAGCGCGTTGCAATCGTTGATATGCGTGAACAACTTGGTGGTAACTGTACGCATGTTGGTACGATTCCAAGTAAAGCATTGCGTCAAACGGTATCAAGCATCATCCGTTATCAACGTGATCCAATGTTCCAGAAAGTCGGTGAATGGAAACAGTTCACTATGAAGCAAGTGCTTCGTAATGCGCATAAAGTGATTCAACAGCAGGTTGAAACACATTCACGTTTTTACGACCGTAATAAAATTGATATCTTCCATGGCCGTGCCTATGTTCAGGATGAAAATACCATTTTTGTATTTACTCCAGATGGCATTAAGGAAACGATTCAGTTTAAACAATTAGTAATTGCGACAGGTTCTCGTCCTTATCGTCCGGAAATCCTAGACTTTAATCACCCACGTGTATTTGATTCAGACAAAATTCTGGATCTGGATTATTCAATCCAAAAAATCATTATTTATGGTGCAGGTGTGATTGGTTGTGAGTACGCATCGATCTTTATTGGTCTGGGCCATAAAGTTGACCTGATCAATACGCAACCGAAGCTACTGAGCTATCTGGATGATGAAATTTCCGATGCCTTGTCTTATCACTTGCGTGAGCAGGGCGTGTTAATCCGTCACAATGAGCAGATTGATTACCTTGAAACATCTGATGATTATGTGGTTCTACATACACAAAGTGGCAAGAAAATTAAAGCAGATGCCATCCTTTGGTGTAATGGTCGTTCAGGGAATACTGATGGTTTAGGTCTGGAAAATGTTGGCTTGAAACCGAACAGCCGTGGTCAATTGACTGTAAATGATCAATATCAAACCGAAGTCGAAAATATCTACGCTGCGGGTGATGTGATTGGCTGGCCATCTCTTGCTTCTGCTGCCTATGACCAAGGTCGTTGTGCAGGTGCAAACATGAGTGGAGAGAAAGATGTTGCACCAGTGACAGATATTCCGACAGGTATTTATACCATTCCAGAAATTTCTTCAATTGGTAAAACTGAACAGCAGTTGACTGAAGAAAAAATTCCGTATGAAGTTGGCCAAGCTTCATTCCGTCATCTGGCACGTGCCCAGATTACCGGTGATACGGTAGGTGAATTGAAGATCCTGTTCCATCGTGAAACGCTGGAAGTTTTGGGCGTTCATTGTTTTGGTAACAATGCTTCTGAAATTATCCACATTGGTCAGGCGGTAATGAACAGCCCGAACAATACCATCAAGTATTTCGTGGAAACCACGTTTAACTACCCAACCATGGCGGAAGCATATCGTGTAGCGACACTGAATGGTATGAACCGTTTATTCTAATTTGATTAATTCAAGTTAGATCAAAAACCCGTAAGTATTTGCTTGCGGGTTTTTTTATTGGAATGGTTTGAGCATACAACTATTAACCTATGCCATTTGAAATGAAGAACAGGATTATCAAATTAATTTTTTAAGCCGCCATTTTTCGGCATTCTTCAGCACAACGACGGCATGCTTCGGCACACTGCAGGCAATGATCGTCTTGATGTTGACCACATTCTTCTGCACAGTAGTCACACGCTTTGGCGCAGAGTTCACACATCTCATGCATGAAAGGAGACTGTTTCTGTTCCATACGGGCGCAAAGCTGGCAAATATCTGCACAATCCAGACAGCGTTGAATACATTCCCGCATCATCTCCAGATCTTCTTCTTTAAGACAGGCGCTAGCACAGTTGGCACATGCGAGTGAACAGCTCATACAGGCCCGAACACAATCTGAAAATTGAAGCTCATTCATGGTCTTTTCCTCTATTTATATGCTGAATCCTGATTTTCTAATACGCTAAGCAGAAAAAGGAAAATACACCAGACAGATTAAGTGAGAAAAAGTAAACAGCTGCTTGGTTTTGTTAAAGATCGATTAGATCAAACCTAATATTCAGAGTTAACTTTTTGCTTGAAAATAAAAGATTTTTGATGCGGTTACAGTCTTAATGGTAGACAATCTATATGCAGAGTCATTCTTATCAAAGGTTTAGGCTACCTTTCTCGTTATCTCATTTTTTATTAAAATGGACGGAAATCCGCCAGGCTATAGCGTTTCAAGAAAGGGTAATGATCAGTTGGAAAGAGTGCCGGGAAGATGGAATGACCTGATTGTCTCGGAATACAATTCTAACTAATAATTTGCTCGTAATCACTGGGATAAATTTGTTATTACGAGGCCTCAACTTTATTTATGATAATCAAAACATATGAAAAAACTTAAACCCAGACAGCGCAAAATTATTATGAATTCTAAAATTTTGAAATAATAAAGAAATATAGTAAGTGTTGGGTTTTACTACTTTTAGTTTTTGTGCTGAAACATAGTGAAATTTATTGATGCTATTTCAGCAGTTTAATGCGCGCAGAAAGCCTGATTAAAATATTCAAACAGTTCAGGGGTTTGCAACCATAGTGCAATCGACAATGTGAGTAAAAGCAGGATTGCCACAGCAATCGAGATTTTGAGTTTCAGCAGAGACTCAGTCATGCACAATTTGCTCCTCATTAACCCAGAAATGTACCAGTACGCCAAATATACTTAATACAATTGATAGCATCCATACGGCATTGTAATTGCCTGCTATATCATGGTTAACACCACCGAGCCATCCACCAAAAAAAGAGCCGACTTGGTGTGTGAAAAACACAATGCCACTGAGCATGGTCAGGTATTTAATCCCAAACATATTTGCCACAATACCATTGGTCAAAGGAACTGTAGATAACCACAATAAACCCATAATGATTCCGAATGCATAAATTGTCCAGATGCTTAAAGGCAGGATTAAAAAGGCGATAATGGCAATACCGCGTAGTCCGTAAAGCCACATCAGCAAGTGCGGTTTGGAATAGTGGCCACCTAACCAACCTGCGGTATAGGTGCCTACAATATTAAATAAACCCACCAGAGCCAGAAAAACTGTGCCTGTGGTTGCATTAAAGCCATGATCAATCAAATAGCCAGGTAAATGGATACCTATAAAGACCACTTGGAAGCCACAGACCAAAAAACCAAGTGATAGGAACCAAAATGGTTTATGGTTTTTCGCAATGACTAAAATATCTTTAAAACTGAGCTGAACTTGATTGGTTGACGCATTCGGTACAACAAAGGCGGGAGCTTTGAGCATCCAAGCCAGTGGAATAATCATCGCAATTAAAAGTGCACTAACGACCAACGCCGCAGACCAGCCAAAGTTTTGTAACAGCAGTAAGGTTGACGGCAGCATAATGAACTGCCCAAAAGAACCCGCTGCACTGGCAATGCCCATAGCAAGGCTACGTTTTTCAGGCGGTGCAGCACGACCCACCGCGGATAACAATACAGAAAAAGAGGTCGCAGATAATGCTAGGCCCAAAATAAGACCGACACTTAAGTTGAGTAACCAACCCGTAGAGCTGACTGCCATGAGCAGCAAACCGATGGTATACAACACACCACCGACGGCAACCACGATTTTAGAGCCATATTTATCTGCTAATGCGCCTGTAAAGGGCTGCGCAGCGCCCCAAATCAGGTTTTGCATCGCAATCGCTAGACTAAAAACATTATGTCCCCAGCCAAACTCATCACTCATAGGCACAAGGTAGAGTCCAAAGCCATGTCGGACACCCAGTGATAATGCCAGAATTATTGCACTTCCAATGAGCATGTAAATCAGCGGTTTGGAAAAATGAGTTTCTGACATATTTCAACCAAAAAATGAGCTTAGAGTTCGCTATATTAAGTGAATTATTTGCTGAAAGCGATGATAAAAAATTGACTATTTGATCAATAAAAACAATGAATATTCATGAAAAAAGACGACTTGGTGTCGTCTTTTTTGTAGTTCTTTTAAGGCTTAGAACCGGTAGCCGACACCTGCATACGCTAGAATAGGGTTAATTTCAATATCGGCTGTGGATTTAATCAGTTCACCGTGCGTAGCATCTTTGACGGTAATCGTGGTTTCATTTTTAAGATGAGCATAGGACACGGAACCGACAGCAAACCATTTATCATTAAAGTCATAGGTGAAACCGACGGTTGCAATAGGCGCGAAGGCATCAGTTGCTTCTAGCTTAACTTTGGGATTGGCTGAACTTTTTTTCCCTTCAAGTGATGCACCAGCATTTCCTTCTTTAATATTGGCAATCATATGACCTGCTGCAATCAAGTCTTTTTCAGTTTGTGGGTTAATTTCCAGCTCATTAAAGTAGGCATACATCATTCCAACACCGATATAGGGGCGGAATTTATTTACCCCTGTTTTACCAAAGTGATATTGGAACTCGAAAGCAGGTGTCCATGCACGTGCAGATGCCGCAGGGCCGTGTGCTTCCAAATCGGTAATGAAAATATCATTTTCAAGTTCTAAATTTCCTAAAGCTCCGCCCATAGGTGTTGCAGTTGCTGAAAAAGGCGCATAAATTTTTCCTTTACCTTGTAAATCGACTTTTGGTGGAATCCCTGCTTTCATTTCAAAAGAAATATTGTCGGTAAAAAAGTAATTGGTCATGATGCCCAATGTGGTGACATCATCGGCTTCTAAACCTGTGCCTGGGTTGTCCCATTGACTGAGGCCACGTATTTCAGCAGTCCCACTTAGTGCTGAGGGGACATCAGCATTAATTAAAGCTAGCCCATCAAGAGTAGCCTTTAAGAGAGGATTGACGCTACTTCCTGGCTTGATATTGTCGAGCACCGTTTGTGCTTTGATATCTCCAACTTTTGCAGTTTCGCTTTCTTTAACCGATGTGTTAACTCGGAAAGGTTGAGCTTTACCTTGTGGCATGACATGTAAAGCACCGACCGATACAGAAAAGCGTTTAAATCCATCTCCATCTTGTAGACTAAAATAAGGTGAATCTGCATGTGTGAGCATAGGCAAGGCAGCAATAGATGTTGCTACACAAAGCAATGTTTTTTTCATTCTGGGACTCCATGTCCAAATTAGCTATTCGTTTTTATAGAGCGTACTCTGTACACGACAAAAATAGATAACTCATTGAAATAATGTCATAATAAT
>NZ_QMBM01000001.1:1618279-1691283 GCF_003289665.1 Acinetobacter sp. SM1B | reverse complement strand
TGGCTCAATTAGGGGCGCTTTGCATTTCAAATCTTTGTGCAACAAAGCCCCGTAAAATTAATAGATGCTGCGAAAAACATCATCATCCCTGCAGCCATAGAACGTTCAGAATTGCTCTCGGATTATAAACCTGCCTCTCCATATAATATATATTTGCCACTGTATTACCCTATAGATAAAAACAGTAATACAGATTTTGTAAATGCTGGACATCTTAACTGTAGTGAAAGTGATCAGCGTGAAATTTTCCGTGTTTCGAATGGAACATTATTGCTCAATCCAGAGAATGCCAATACCTGCGATATTGGTTCTGTTGAATTGATGCGCCTAACTGCAGCGGATATACAGTCATTAAGTAATATCGCATATAGTGAAATGATTACTGTTTATGAAGATCGAATCCAGCAGCTGAAAGCTATGCTGGATGATCCTGGAAATGCACCAAGAAAATTGCAAATTCAGGCTGAACTCGATGACTTTAATTCTTTATTAACAAATACGAAAATATCTGCAAAATACCGTGCAATTTATATCGATCCATTTGAATTGGCATTACCTAAACAAATTGAAAAAGATGGTGAACTACGAAATAAACCATTTGATGCAGATCAGTATTCGATAAGTACTCAAGCCAAAGGTGTAGGAAAATTGGATGCCAGTGCTACAGGTGGAACTAACTTATTTCCTTTTGGTCCAGACGAACAACAAGTATGTGAATGGGTGCCTGAGCTGAAACGTATTATGTTTTACCGTAAGGATGGTGCTATCACACCGCCTGGTGTGAGTGAGTATTGTGTTTATACTCTTACAGAGAATCTTTCCGATAGTGAAAGAGCGAATGGTGTAGTGGCAGAAAGTTCATCGGGTGTATTAGCTGCAACCTTTAACAATATTGCACCTGTAGCTAAAAATGATATTTATACCATTCGTCCAGAAAATGATTTAAGGGTAGAAGTCAATCCATTAAGTAATGACTTCGACGATGATGGACCAATGGATAATTTAGCGCCACAATACAGGAAAACTCCAACTCATTTGGATAACACGGCAGCACCTATTCGCTTTGAAGATATTGATCCTTCATTAATCAATATGTATGCGGAACGTGAGGGAGTATGTCTGGATGGAACGACGAGTGAGAAATGTTATGGTGGTAAAATTACTTTCGAGATTAAAAATAATTTAAGTCAGTTTGATTATCCAATTAAGTATCACTATTATGACACAGAAGGTATAAAGTCAAATACTGCAACTATTATTTTAAGAAATAGCGCGAAAAATACCAATAGCGATAGCAGCGGTGGCGGTGCCATTAATATCATTGCTTTATTCGGTCTGCTTGGCATTGCAGCTTATCGTTCACGTCGTTTATTCAAGAGTTAAAGCATTATAGAAATATTAAAAAAGCCTCAATTGAGGCTTTTTTAATATCTTTTATTTTTGGCAATAATTTTAATAGTCGGGCTGGGAGAATTAGTTTTCAGCAACTATCAAATGTTTGTTGAAATATTCTTCACGAATCGCAGGGCGTTGTTCAGGCGTTGCTTTTTGCATACGTGAAGCTAACTCTTTGCGTTCATGAGAACTCATTTTCTGCCAGGTTTCGCGCATCTTTTGCTTTTCAGCTTCGGGCAGTTGGGTAAACCAGTCCATGCGCTGTTGTAAGCTTACGCTTTGCTCTGCAGGAAGTTCTTTTAAGGTCTGATAACGCTTAATTAGAGCAACCTGTTCTGCATCTGAAAGACTATTCCAGGTTTCATTGACTTGTGTATCAGCATCTTTGGAAAAAATCCAAAAACGCTCAAATCCGGCAAAGCTGGTTTGCAGAAAGCCGAATGCACAAAATGCAAGTGCTAGTTTTTTAGCTGCCATGTGGAACCTGGTCCTCACCTAAAACCATTAACATTTCCAAGTCTTCAACCATTTGGGGTGAAAGCTTAGGTACGGACACTACCTGGGTTTGAGGCTCCTCTTGGTTAGCGACATTTGGTAAAACAACAATACCTGCAATGGCAGCTGCAAGTGCAAAACCTGACATTTTGAAGAATGCAAAACGAGAATGCTTGGTTTCCTGAATTTCTTCAAGAACACGGTTCATCACAACAGGTTTGTCCTTATGCTGTTGTGCCATACCATCAAGTTTGGAAGTTACTTTTTTTAAGAAATCATCTTGATTCATTCGGATGACCCTCCCAGAAATGGATTTAAATGTGCAAGTGAGGCACGTAGACCCTGAATTGCACGGTGATAGTGAGTTTTCACACTGCCTTCGCTGCAGTTCATAATTTGTGCGGTGGTATGCGTATCAAAGCCTTCCCATGCACGAAGCATGAAAGCCTGTTGCTGACGAACAGGCAATTGGGCAATGGCTTGCTGGATTTCTTCGGCTGTAACGGCTTGATCCAGAAACTCTAATGGGGATGGCGTTGCTTCATCGACGACATCATTGAGTTCGGCATCATCGTCATCGAGCTGAACTTTTTTAAAAAATGAAAATGGCTGATTACGACGCATTTCTTTACGTCGCCAGTCCTGTAACTTGTTATTTAAAATGGTGTAAAACAGGGGATACCATTCTTCAGTGGATCGGTCTGCATAGGATTTATGCAGGGAAATAAACGCTTCCTGGACCAGATCCATGGCAATGCCATGCTGGCTTTGGGTTGCACTTTCCATCATCACCAATGCACGACCCGTCACATCTTGCATAAAATTCTTCAGGCGTGACTCGGCTGTACTCTTTAGAGTACTAGCATCTTGCGACTGAAGCTGTTTTGGCGCTAAATCCATAGAGATGGAAAATCCTGTCATTGGATACCCACCATTATTTTCAAGTACATGTCTATATAACGTTGAAAATAATGGTTTGGTTGACATTACACTTGATTATTTTTTCTAGTGTAATCTATTTTTTATGCAGGTCGCTGAGAAATAAAATAAAGTAACTTAAATGTGTGATCAGATCCGTTGACGGACCATTTCAAAGAAACAGATTGAACCTGCAATGGCAACATTCAGTGATTCCTGACCGCCTGGTTGAGGGATAGTGACGGCTTCGGCATGTTCCAGTGCATAGTCAGAAACGCCTTGACCTTCATTGCCCAGAATCCATACACAGGCCTTACGCAAATCTTTGCTATATAAGCTGCTAGAACGGTGAGAGCTGGTCACATAAACAGGAATCTTAAAGTTATTAAGCACTTCTTCTAAAGTGACATTTTCAAAACACTGTAAAGAAAAATGTGCACCCATTCCTGCACGTAATACCCGTGGAGACCAGAGCGATGCAGAACCTTTGGTGCAAATGATCTGATCAATGCCAGCCGCAGCAGCTGAGCGGAGCAAAGTACCGACATTGCCCGGATCTTGAACATTTTCAAGAATCAGTGTGTCTGCGGTGTAATCCAATGCTTGGCTAGAACTTGGAATATCCACGATCGCCATGCAGGCAATCGAAGTCCCTAATGTACTTAAGTCTTTATATAAAGATTCACCAATAACAAAAACGACACCGGTGTATTTCTGTAAAATGATCTCAAAGTCCGGATGTTGCAGGGCATGTTCAGTGGTGAAAATAGAATTGATTTTCTTGCTTTCATGAAGCCATGCAAGACAAAGGTGTGTGCCTTCAAGCACAGTTTGTCCTTGCTTTTTTCGATACGAATTCTGTTCAATCAAGCCACGCAAGTGCTTAATTTTAGGATTATCTTTGGATTCAAGGAAGATCGTTGGCATGGGAGAGAAGTCCACGGCAGTCAGTAGCACGCCAACTGCCGTTTTTAAATATTAGTTATGGTAGCTAGTGACAAGATCCACTTCGTTTTTCGAACCGATAATCACTGGAACACGCTGATGCAAGTCAGTAGGCTGGATGTCAAGAATGCGAACACGACCAGTCGTAGATGCACCACCTGCCTGTTCCATCAACATACTCATTGGATTTGCTTCATACATCAGACGTAAACGGCCAGCTTTTTTCGGATCTTTCAGGTCATATGGATACATGAAGATACCACTACGGCACAGGATACGGTGAATATCACCTACCATACATGCAACCCAGCGCATGTTAAAGTCTTTTTCACGAGAACCAGTTTTGCCTGCAAGAAGTTCATCGATATAACGTTTTACAGGTTCTTCCCAATGACGTTGGTTTGATGCATTAATTGCATATTCTTTAGTATCTGCAGCAACCTGAATATTTTCAGAAGTCAGCAGGAATTCCTGGGTTTCTGGGTCGAAAGTGAAAAAGATTGTACCTGCCCCTACAGTCAGCGCCATCATGGTAGATGGACCGTACAATACATAACCGGCTGCAACCTGATTGACACCCGCTTGCATAAAGTCTTCTGCCTGAGTTACGGCATTTTTAGCAGGTAAAATCGAGAAGATGGTGCCAACACACATATTGATATCAATATTGCTTGAACCATCAAGTGGATCGAACAATACCAGGAACTGACCATTTTCCTGTGCAGGAGTGAACTCATCCAGTTCTTCAGATGCCAGGCCACCTACATTTGGATGAACTTTTAATGCATCGATCAAATAATCATTAGAGATGACATCCATTTTTTTTTTTTCTTCGCCCTGAACGTTCTCATGCTGAGCACTGCCCAATACGCCAGCCAATGCACCTTTTTGCAGTGCTTGATCAATTGTCTTACATGTATTTGCAATTGTTTCAATCACTTGTGCAAGTTCAGGTGTGAGATTCCCAGTTTTTTGCTGTAAAAATTGGGAAAGGCTTAGGTAAGACATGTCAGAAAAACTCCGAATAAAAATTTATCAGAATGATAAAAATGTAATTGGGCTATATTTTAGATGAGAACGAGGTAAAAGAAAAATTAAACTGAGACTATTTGCTATGATTTTACACTTGCAAGTCCGCTAGAAAATGCTATGTTGATTAAAAGGAAAACATAGGTTCAGGAGCACAAATATGACAACATTAAAGTTTGATGCGACTCCTACGCCGAGCGAAGCCATTAATTTAGATGAAATTTCTGAAGATAAGATGAAGGAAGCCTGGAAGGCTTATGAGGCTAAGCCGGAGTATAAAGAGTTCAATAAACACGACATGATTGAGTCGATGCAGCATCCCGAGGACGAAGAAGCTCAGCACTAAAATATGTTTCGCATTCAAAAAAAGCACTCATCAATGAGTGCTTTTTTATTTGCAGAACTGAGAACAGTTCAGGCAGTTTTATTTGAGTAGTGGTGGAACCGCTTCGTAGTTAATTTCTACACGACGGTTTTCTTTCCAGGCATTTTCGTCATGACCTGGATTCACTGGCATTTCTTTACCATAGCTCACCGCTTCAAGTTGACCTGCATTCACGCCAGTCGTTATCAAGAAGCTTTCTACCGCTTTGGCACGACGTTCACCAAGTGCCATGTTGTATTCACGTGTACCACGTTCATCAGTATGACCTGTCAAAGCAACACGTGAATTGGCATTTGCCATCAGGAATTGGGCGTGGGCTTGCAGGGTGAGAAGATCGTCATTTGACAATTCACTACTGTCATAGTCGAAGTGCACCACACGTTTTGCCAGGTAAGCTTTATTTTCAGCAGTGACACCTTTAGAAGATGCGCCAGCCATGCTTTGTGCATTTAGTGCAGCATCTTCGCTCAAACCTTGAGTGTCGACAGTTGTGGCTGAACCTGCGCCAAGTTCACCAGTTTGCGTTTGTGTTGCTGGTTTACGGCTGGCACAGCCAGTCATCACTAGTGCAGCAGCCAGTAATGGAAGTGCGAATAATTGTACTTTTTTCATCTTCATCTCCATGAAGTTTTGAGTATGTTGAAGTAATGGATTATTTAGGTGCCCAAGCTGGTTCACGAACTTCACCTTGTTCACTTGGCAGGTTCATACGGAAACGGCCATCAAGTGACATGATCGATAGCAGCCCACGTGAACCTTCACGTGTTGCATAGACTACCATCTGACCATTTGGTGAGAAGCTTGGTGATTCATCCAGACTGGTAGGCGTGAGGATATTATTCACACCTGAATTCAAGTCTTGAATGGCAACTTTGTAATTACTGCCACTTGGACGGTGAACCAATGCCAGTTTTTTACCATCTGCGCTTAAAGTACCGCGAGCATTGAAGGCACCACGGAACGTAAGACGTTTGGTTGCACTGTTGGCAAAATCATAACGATAGATCTGTGGCGAACCGCCGCGGTCAGAGGTGAAAATAAAAGATTTGCCATCTGGTGCATAACGCGCCTCAGTATCAATCGCTGAGTCATTCGTCAGACGTTTTAACTGGCGAGTTTCCAGATTCATTTCATAGATTTCAGGATTGCCATGCATAGAAGCTGTAAATAGCATGCTCTTGCCATCTGGGGAAAAACTTGGCGCACCATTGAGACCACGGAAGCTGGCCAATTTTTCACGTTGACCAGTTGCCAGATTTTGTAGGTAAATTGCCGGGCGTTTGGTTTCAAATGAAACATAGGCAATCTTTTTCGCATCTGGTGTCCAGGCTGGGGACAGGATTGGATCACGTGAAGTCAGGATGGTTTTTGGTTGTTCACCATCGGTATCAGCAATCTGCAGGGTATAACGCTGATCAGGTGTCGCAGGATTGCGCAGTACATAGGCAATACGGCCGCTGAAATCGCCCGGAATACCGGTCAATGCTTGGAAAATGGCATCACTGATCATGTGAGCAGCTTGACGGGTACGTGTAGCCGGTACTGTTAACAGTTCATTCAATAGATACTGTTTTTTCTCAATATCATAGAGCTGATATTGAATTTCATAAGAACCATCAGCATTGGTTTTGGATGAGCCTGTTACCACATAAGGGACACCTGCAGCCGCCCAGGCATCCGCATTCGGATTATTCAGGGTTGCTGTTGCCGGCAGGTTTTTTGAAGCACTAGTAAACTTGCCAGAACGGTTCAGGTCATTTTCTACAATCGGGTAGATGCTCTGGTCCTGACTGAATGGCACGATCGCAATCTTTGGAGCTGCTTCAGGGGCCTTAGTAATTTCAAGATGCAGTTGCGCCTGTGATTGTGTTGCAGTCAGTGTACCCAGCGCAGCGAATATAGCAAGGCAGAGTAAGTGTTTGCGCGTTTTTTCCATCATTCGTTATTTACTCAAATCAACGGATTTATTGTGAATATGATTGCGTTACATCATCGCATGAATTTGGCTGAATGAAACCACTCAGCAATGATCAAACTGTTATAACACTGTGAAAAGTGAATATTATTTTGCCGCTTTTTGCTGAAGTTTAACTTAAAAAAATAAAAGCCATAACTGTTTTTCGGATTATGGCTTAAATTTTTATTGTGCAGTGAAGGTAGAGGTGAAACTCCGGGCTTCACGCCGTGCATCCGGATCAGATGGCATCGGGTAGGGTGCAGCAGCACGAACTGCGGCTTCTACACTGGCTTTCATGTCCGGATCGCTAGCATTCACGATCACAGAAACCACAGAACCGCTGTCACTCAGGGTAACGCGGGCAGTCGCTTTCTGACCGGAAGAACCAGTAGGCGTATCCCAGGCACGCTTGATCTTATTTTCAAAGTCGCGTTTTGCTGTAGAGGCAATCCGTTTTACTTCAGCTTTTTTCTGGGCAGCTTCTTCAGCAGCCTGTTTAGCAGCAGAAGCCTTTGCCTCAGCTTCAGCCTGTGCTTTAGCTTCGGCATCCGCTTTAGCTTTTGCATCGGCAGCAGCTTTATTTTTGGCGGCGGCATCCGCTCTAGCTTTAGCATCTGCTTCTGCCTTGCGTTTGGCCTCAGCATCGGCTTTCGCTTTTGCAGCGGTATCCGATTTTTCCTTGGCAGCGGCATCTGCTTTGGCTTTCGCGGCAGCATCAGCCTTACGTTTTGCTTCGGCATCAGCTTTCGCTTTTGCATCAGCGGCAGCTTTATTTTTCGCAGCAGTATCGGCTTTTGCCTTAGCAGCAGCTTCAGCCTTGGCTTTCGCCTGTGCATCCGCTTCCTGTTTAGCTGCTAAGTCAGCTCGCTTTTGTGCTTCTAGTTTTGCTTTTTCTGCAGCAGCTGCTTTCTGCTGAGCTTGCTGTTCTGCACGGCGGGCAGCTTCTTGTTCAGCTTTTGATTTGTTTGCAGCATCGGCTTTTGCTTTAGCAGCCGCTGCCTTGGCCTGTTCTGCAGCCTCAGCACGTTTTGCTGTTTCTGCTGCTTGTTGTTCAGTCTTGCGTTGTGCTGCTTCTGCGACTTTCGCTTCTTGTGCGGCCTTTTGAGTATCTACTTTTGGTGCCGGTGGCGTCACTGGAGGGGCAGCAGTTGGAATTACTGGGGCTGCTTCCGTAGGCTCAGCAGTCTGCGTGATCTGTTCTGCCACATTTTCATGGGCAGTTTCATCAAACTCGGTTTCTTCACGTGTGACCGGTTTTAGGTCTTCAGGATTTACCAGTACAGTTTTAATCTGTTTTGGCGGTTCCGGCGGTTTGCTCATCCCCAGATAAAGTAATCCCACCAAAGCGACTGTATGGACTCCGATCGTGAATCCAATCGCAAGCACTTTCTGCTTAGAGGGTGGCTTTTTGAAATCTTTCATAAATTACTTTATAGGGGCGGTAAGCAAGCCGACTTGTGCGAGACCGGCATCCTGTAGGGCAGACATGAGTTTCATGACTTCGCCATAAGGACGAGTCTCACTCCCATTAATCAAAACGCTAAGCTGTTTGTTCGCAGTCTGTGCTTCATTTTGTGCATTGGTCAGGACTGTTTTTAATTCATCGAGCGTTAACACATCATTTGCGTGATTTTTATCTTCTAATTTAATCGTACCATCTGCTTCTAAAGTCACGATGGCAGGGCGGTCCTCAGCTTGAATGGGATTGCTATTGGCTTGTGGCAAATCAACCTTAATACCGGTAGTAATCATAGGTGCCGTCACCATAAAAATCACCAGAAGCACCAACATCACGTCAATATAAGGCACGACGTTCATGTCACTTTTCAGTGGTTTTTTAATACGCTCAAAGCGTCCTGAACGTTGAATAGCCATTAGTCATTGTCCTGAGGCTGGCCAAGTGACTGACGTTGTAACAGGGCCACCATTTCTTCTGCGAACAGGGCACGATCAGAATAAACTGCTTCACCTTTAGCTGTGTAATGGTTGAATGCCAATACTGCTGGAATGGCAGCAAATAAACCAATTGCGGTTGCAATTAAAGCTTCCGCAATGCCTGGCGCTACAGTTGCTAGCGTGACCTGATCCATATCTGCCAGACCAATGAAAGCATTCATGATGCCCCAGACTGTACCGAACAGACCGACATAAGGCGCAACTGAACCGATACTGGCCAAGGCACCTAAGCCATTTTCCAGGCTACCCTGATCACGGCTTAAGCCCACGCGCAGAATACGTTCAGTGCCTTCAATCGACTGGGTAGTAGAGGCATTGCGTTTTTTCAGTTTAAGAAACTCACCCAGGCCCTGATAGAAAATATCTTCCAGACCAGTACGTTTAGAGTTCAGCTGAGCATTGTTATAAAGCGTATTCAGTTCAGCGCCAGACCAGAAGATCTTCTGAAAATGTTCATCTTCTGCCTGTGCTTTTTTGTAGCCCATGTAAAGCTTGGCAATCAGATACCAGCTATACAGAGATGCCAGTAAAAGAGACAGCATAACCAGTTGTACGACAGGGCTTGCTTGTAAAATAAGATCTGATACTTGTAGGGATGATGCTAACTCGGTTGCCATAGTGTTTACATGTGCCAATTCATTTTTTTAATCTTGTTCCAATTCTTTTCGAATCAGGTCGCGTATTTCATCAGGTAGGCGACGTGGACGCATATCAGCGCCGATACAGGCCAGCTCTACCTCACCCGATGCAAGCATGATTTCACCACGATAAATATTTTGTTGCAATACAAAAGATGAAGCTTTAAGTGAAACGACACTTGCAGTGACGGTAATTAAGTCATCCATCATAATAGGACGCGAATATTTCACGTTAATTTTATGTACAACAAAATTGTAATCTTTTTGATGCCAGTAGTGGCTGATGCCTGATGCACGCAGCCATTCGGTACGTGTACGTTCCATAAAGCGAATATGATTGGCGTGATAGACAATGCCACCCGCGTCTGTGTCTTCAATATAAACGCGGATATTGAATTCAAATTTATTCGCCATAATGCTTTTCCATTGGTTTTACATGCAGATTAATGCTGCTTTCTGCACCTAATTTTGAGCTTAGAATTTGTCAAAATCAGGCTACAAGTCAAGTGATATCAGGCTGGGCAGTTTAGCATACTGACTTTTTTGACCAATGGCACAAGATTTCAAAGACGTGAAAAATTTTACCTGTAGAGGCGGTATTAGAGAGACTGCTAGCGATAAGAACTAATCAATTAATTTTTAAACAGTCCTGCATTGAACTGGATGATTATCACGGTCGCCTTTAAAGAAAATGGATTGCGTATCGCGGTTTATGGACAGTACATAACTTGGACTATTATGAGGGTGATCACGATCTACCCAGCGAATTTGAGGAAGTTGAAGCAGAGGTTGAGCGTTAACGTAAGTCACTGAAGCTTCACCATTCCAGCAGGCATTTTCGGCACAGATGGAGACATGTTTATGACGATTGACTGAGATTGTTAATTTATCTGGTGAAGAACTAGATGGGTTTTTAATACAATTTGGATGCGGGCAAAGACTTTGTAAAATTGCATTATTGCACTCCCAGACATCTTGGGCAGAAGTTATTACTGGATATAAAATAGCGCAGGTCGCCAATAAGAAAACTTTCATGACTTAATCCTCATTGAATACTTTTTTATAGTCTTAGAATGCCTATCTGCTGATTTTTATTTGTATTTTGAAAAGGATGTATGGAAGAAAATTTAATCAGAATAGACAGTTTAAGCTTTATATTTTTTCTGAAGAATTTTAATCACTTTTTATTTTAAGTGAGTATTGCTTCTCATTTTTTAATTTAAAAGGTTTATATAGACCGATCAATATCTTCAGAAAAAAGATTTGTAGCGAACGGTAAAGAGTAAGCATAATATGTAATAAAGAATTAAAGTTTTAAATCTTATAATATATTTAACATGCTTGAATATTAGACGATAAGAGAGGAGGTGTTGAAGCAAAAATATATTTGAAAATACAAGTTATTTAGACAGTTTTTAAATAGATGAATGGCATGCTATTAAATAATAGCTAAAATAAATTAATCTCATTTTATACAGTTTTTAATTAAACTAATTGAACAACATTAAGAATCACTAGCAAAAGGAAAGTAAATCACCTGTTCTGATTTAAACACTAAACTCTAATTGCTTTGATCTGTTTTTTATTATAAAAGTTCATAGACTGATTTTCTTTCTAAGGGGAGCTGTAAATAGTACGGTAAATATCTACCTATGATTATTCCGGAATATAAGAGAAGAGAGCAGATGTTTAATTCAGAATAGATAAAAAAGTGTTGTATCGAAAGATGAAAAAATGAATGAGTCCAAAAACTCATTCATTTAGATGCATCACATTATTTCTTCTTTTTCCAATTGGCCTGCACCTGCTCAGCTACTTTTGGATAGTCCAGAATAAAGCGAACATGACTTTCTACACCGGTTTTCAGGGTCGCATCATCCACAATGAAATTCGGGTTATGGTTTGGTGCGGCCTGATTCATATCCTGATCAGCTGGTGTTGCTCCAACAAACACAAACAGGGATGGCATCAGCTGGCCATAGTAAGCAAAATCTTCACTAGCGCTGGCATTGTTGTCTAAAACATGCAGTTTATCTTCGCCATGTACGCTTGCTAAGGTCGGGCGCATCAATGCAGTCAAGGTTTTATCATTGGTGGTGACCGGTGCATAGGGAGAGATTTCAACCTTGACCTTGACATCGTTGGCAGCAGCATTGTGTTCCAGCATTTTCGGCAAGTCTTTTAAAATGCCTTGACGCACATCTTCACTATTGGAGCGGATGGTGCCGACCATATTGACCTGATCTGGAATGACATTACCGGTTGTGCCGCCCTGTATGCTGCCAATACTGACCACGCCCATCCTTTTAGTCAGGTTGGCTTTACGGCTGATCAGACTTTGTAAATTGGTCACCATCTGGGCAGAGGCATAAATCGGGTCTTTACCTGCCCAAGGCATGGAGCCATGTACCTGACTGCCATTCACCTGAATGCTTAAATGATCGGCACTATTTAAAATCACACCATCTTTATAGAAAATATTGCCACTTGGCATACCTGCCATGACATGCATCCCGAAAATCACTTCAGGTTTTGGATTGTTCAAGGCACCATCGGCAATCATTTTGCGTGAGCCAATCTGATCGCCATGGGTGAAATTATCAATATCTGCACCACCTTCTTCAGCTGGCTGGAATACAAACACCACTGTTCCTGCGATTTTATCTTTATTGGCGGCCAGAACTTTGGCTGCCCCTAGGAGCATGGCAGTATGTGCATCATGACCACAGGCATGCATTACATGGGTTTCTTTGCCCTGATAAATCGCTTTTTGCTTGCTGGCGAATGATACTGGTGCAGTTTCCTGGATGGGTAAGGCATCCATATCTGCACGCAGGGCCATGACTGGACCCGGTTTTGCACCTTTCAAAACTCCAATCACACCAGTCTTGGCATAACCTTTGCGGACCTCAATACCATAGGACTTCAGTTCCCTTTGCACCAGTTCGGAGGTTTTAAATTCCATATTGCCCAGTTCAGGATGCTGGTGGATATGCTGGCGTAACTTGATGGTATGAGCTTCAGCTTTCTGCACAGAATTATCAATCCAGTCTGCCAGACTCATCTGACTGGCAAACGCAAGTGGAAGACAAAGGCAAAGCCGCTTATACATATTCATATCTGGGGAGAACCTTAAGAATCGGAGATGGTTAAAAGGATATTCTAGAATGGCATACTGGCTTTAAATTAACCAAAACCTGCACGGTATATAGTCAATACTTCTAAGGTATAAAGAGGGAGTTACCTTGCTGTTTAAGGAAATTATTCAGTAAGTTTTATTGTAATTTTATGTATCTCAGGGACATGTGGTTTTTCTCTCTTTATATACCTGCTTCCTATATTGAAATTTATTCAAAGAAGTATAGATCGATCAAATGATTAAATTTTGAATATTTATGATGAGGTATGTACCAGATTGGCATTGGGATTGCATGAAGTTAGCTTGCATTAATTTTTCATGGAATTTGAACATATGTTAAAACCTTTAGCTTTGTCTCTTGCTGTTGCAGCAAGCTTTTCTTTTATTTCTGCACATGCGGCAGCTGAAGATTTTAAAATTTTAAAACAGCTTGAAAGTAAACCAGTCTTACTCAAAAGTGGGGAATATAAAGGGAATCACTATGTTCCAAGCACCTTGAATACCATCACTTGGGGCTATTTACCTAACAAAGATGCCAAACCTGTGTTGACCATTCCATCGGGCAGCACTATTACCTTTGATACAGTTTCGCATGAAGGCTTGCTTGAAGACCAAGGACGTGATGCTGAAAAGTATTTCACTTCTAAAGGTGTGAAACCTGAGCATATTTTGCCTGAAGCGAAACTGATTACAGGTTCTAAGTTAAAGCACGATTTCCATAAAGATGGTCCACATATTATTACCGGACCTGTCTATGTGAAAGATGCGATGCCAGGTGATATTTTAAAAGTCGAGATTTTAAAAGTTGAGCCACGTGTGCCTTATGGTGTGATTTCAAACCGTCATGGTAAAGGCACATTGCCTGAGTTTCCTAAGAGTCAAAAGCATGATCATGCATCGCCTGCAAACCCAGAAGCCTATGGCAATGTTTCCATCTTTACTCCAATTGAAAAGAATAAAGAGGGTATTTGGGAAGGCGTTTTAAAAACCGAGTCAGGCAAAGCAATTCGTTTCCCATTGAATCCATTTATGGGTACGATGGGCGTTGCACCAAATACGAGCGACCCTGTGCATTCTGTGCCACCATCGTTCTATGGCGGTAACATTGATATTAATGATTTAACCGCAGGTGCAACGGCTTACTATCCAGTTCAAGTACCGGGTGCGTTGTTCTATACGGGTGATAGTCATTTTGTTCAAGGTGATGGTGAGGTCGCATTGACCGCACTTGAAGGTTGTGCACGTGCGACCTTTAAAATTACGGTATTAAAAGCGGGGAGTGACAAAATACCAGGTAAATCGTTGAAGCAGCCTTTGGGTGAAAATGATGAGTTTTGGATTACACCGGGTTTAGATGAAGACCTTGATGAAGCGATGCGTAAGTCGACTCGTGAAGCAGTACGTTTTCTTGTCGATGAATATGGTATTTCAGAAGAAATTGCTTATGCGTATTTAAGTGCTGCGACTGATTTTGAAGTATCGCAAGTCGTAGATAGAACTAAAGGTATTCATGCCATGATTCGTAAAGCGGACTTTAAAGAGTTTAAGAAAGACGCGAAATAATTTTTGAATAAAACTTAGAAAAATAGGTTTGTGCTTTTGCCAACTGATTTAGACATGGTCAGTTGGCTTTTTCTTTTGTAGTAGGAAATAGCAAAGTATGAGGTAACATTATTTAATTTTTATATATTTTGAAGAATTATGATAAAGTTTTACTACTATAAGCTAAATCATATAAGACTATCTTAATGGGTTTAAGAAGTAATTTTTTATCATAGCTTTTTTAATAATAATTAAATTTTTATGGGGTGAGAATGACGCAAAGAAAAGATGATAAATTTAGTCTAACGCTAAAACTTTTAATAGGCTTTTTAATCGTTTGCCTTTTTATATTGTTTTTATATTATGCATCAGTCTATCAAATTGCTATAAAAGAAAATGCAGTTGCATCGACGCTATCAAATATGTATGTAGTGGCAGCTACACTATTTACACCGATAGCAGCTTTGATATTCGTAAAAGACTGGAAAGAACAGCATAATAAAAATTTAGAAACGGATTTTGTTAAAACCGCTTTAGGTCATTTACGAAAAGTTGAGATACTCGAAAAACAAGTAAATATTGCCGTATCTGAGCTCCGTAATGAATGGAAAGAAGAAGACTTTGGACATTCATTTTTAGCTTTAAAAAATATTGATAGACAAGAATTATCTCAACAGTCATTTTTACTTTTAGAGTCGTTAAAAGAATTAGAGATTTTAACTAAAGACCCAGAGATTTCTATTATTGTTGAAACATATCAGGATTTTAATTTCGTATATGTACTTACTTTAGGTATGATAGGTTTAGTTGTAGATCGAGATAACTTTAAAGGCAATGAATCTAATTTTAATGATTTAAAAGAAATACTGAATATATCGGCACCTACTAAAAATGTGAAAATTGCCAATAAAAAATTATATGAAATTTTTGTTGGGACGGTTGAGTTAGGGATTAAATTAAAATTATTTATTTTATTAAAAGCAAAATAAAAAAGCAGCCTAAGCTGCTTTTTTACTTGCCTTTACTTCGGCTCAGGCGGCGTCATCCCAAACTGCAAATACGCCATATTAGTTGCTATACGACCACGTGCAGTCCGCATCACATAACCTTGCTGAATCAAATATGGCTCGATGACATCTTCCAATGTGCCTGAATCTTCCGCCATCGCAGCAGCCAACGCTTCAACACCTGCAGGACCACCATCAAAACGCTCAAGCAGCATAGACAAGTAACGACGGTCAAGCGTATCTAAACCATCTTTATCGACTTTCAGCATATCTAGCGCACGTTGTGCCATGTCTTGGGTCACTTCGCCTGTGCCTTTGACCTGTGCATAGTCACGCACACGACGTAATAAACGATTAGCAATACGTGGTGTACCACGAGAGCGGCGAGCAACTTCAAGCGCACCTTCGTCGGTCATAGGCACATCCATCAAACTCGCTGAACGTTTCACAATATGGGTTAAGTCTTCAACTGAATAGAACTCTAGACGCTGCACAATCCCGAAACGGTCGCGCAGCGGAGAGGTAAGCAAACCTGCACGTGTGGTAGCAGCCACCAACGTAAATGGCGGTAAATCCAGTTTAATCGAACGTGCCGCAGGACCTTCACCAATCATGATGTCGAGTTGGTAATCTTCCATCGCTGGGTAAAGAATTTCTTCAATGACGGGTGAAAGACGATGAATTTCATCAATAAATAAAACGTCACCTTCCTCTAAGTTGGTCAGCATGGCCGCCAAGTCACCTGCACGTTCAAGCACTGGGCCAGAAGTGGATTTGAGATTACCACCCATTTCACGTGCAATAATATTGGCCAGCGTGGTCTTGCCCAGACCGGGAGGACCAAAGATCAGGGTATGATCAAGGGCTTCTTCACGGCCACGGGCTGCACCTATAAAGATTTCCATTTGCTCACGAACTACTGGCTGACCAATGTAGTCATCGAGGGAGGT
Source organism: Acinetobacter sp. SM1B (assembly GCF_003289665.1). NCBI lineage: Bacteria > Pseudomonadati > Pseudomonadota > Gammaproteobacteria > Moraxellales > Moraxellaceae > Acinetobacter > Acinetobacter sp. SM1B. The sequence goes on along the minus strand of NZ_QMBM01000001.1, from coordinate 1,674,927 downwards.
TGGGCGAATCGCACGATCAAACTGATCTTCGGGTTTTTCAGAACCACTGATGAGACGGTCTTGCATATCTAATAACTTAATCTCTTTATTGAAGCTGTTTGATGCTGCGGAAACAGCCTCAAATAATGATTTGTGTTTAGCTGCCATTGTGTAGGCGTTGTTTTACTTTTGAAAGATCAAAAGTAACAAAAATCTTTTGTTGAGTTGAGGGTACGTCCTGAACAGGTTTTAAGCACTGCTTTAAAACCTAGTGCAAGACAACTCAACTGGCGACATCCATGTCGCGAGTAATTTATATAAATAAGAGAATAAACAAACTTATTTAACATTAAGTCATTTTCCTATTATTTATTCATCGACTTTAATGCCGCACGGATAATATCACTGGCTTCAGTAAAATCACCTTTGGCTGCATTAACCAGTTTTTGGGCTTCCAGAGGTTTGTAACCCAATGACTGTAATGCAGCTTCCGCTTCTGCCACTGCAGAATTGCCAGTAAATTGGATTTGCTCAGTGGTAGAGTTGCTTGGTGCTGTACTTGAAGCCATGGCTTTAAAGCGGTCACGTAATTCAATCATTAAACGTTCTGCGGTTTTCTTGCCTACGCCGGGCACTTTCACCAGCGTATTCACATCTTCATGTTCAACGGTATGAATCAGCATTTCTACACTCAGGGTAGACAGAATACCAAGCGCCATTTTGGGACCAACACCGTTAACCTTTAATAAGGTGCGGAAAATAGTTTTTTCCTGTGCATTGATAAAGCCATAAAGTAACTGGGCATCTTCACGCACGGCCAAATGCGTCCAAAGGGTAATTTTCTGGCCTTTTTGCAGCTGGCAAAAAGTGGTCAGTGGCGTATCAATTTCATAACCGATACCATTTACATTCAACAAAACAGTCGGTGCTTCCAGTGCCAGCACTTCACCAATCAGACATCCAATCATTTTTTATAAATACTCAATTTCAATACGGGCATATTAGTCAGCATTCGGGCCAAAGGCAAAATACTGTAAATTAAAAAGTTGCGATTTGCCGAGATTATCAGCAAATCGTGTAAATCATTAAATTAATCCAGCTTTATTGCCATGCAGTTCCTGAGCCAGGTTGTAGGCCTGATGATCCGAAAACTTAGAAATAATATCCAGTACCTGCATGATATTGTCATAATGATCTGCATGGAACTGCACACCTGAACGGTTCAGAATCGCCATCAGGCGCTGTTCCTTGAAGCTCAAATTTTTATGAGGTGTGGTCAGTGGAATAAAGGCATCCAGAATGGTTTGCAGACTCTGATGGGCAATAATTTCCAGACCGGCTTTTTGTGGATGTTCAAAGATTTTGTCTCTCGCCAGTTCTTTGGCCCGGTTAATCCCGATCTCAATGTCTGAACTGCAATAACTTAGCAATGAGCCTTTTAGCTGGCCCATCAGAATTTCCTGCTGGTGATGGGCAAATGCCGTCGTGACTTCAGCTACCAGACGTTTCATTACCCGGCCACGCAGGGCAGCAATTTTTTGCTGCCAGGTTGTATCCGGCATCCCGATCTCGGAAGGTGGTCCATAATCCCCTAACAAATTTAAAAATACTGGTTCTACTTCGGCATAGCTGAGCATATTCAGACTGATGCCATCTTCCAGATCAATCAGGGCATAACAAATATCATCGGCAGCTTCGAGCAGATAGGTTAGGGGATGACGACAGTAGCGATATTCACCCAGTTGAATCAGTCCAAGCTGTTCAGCAATTTCTTTTAAAATCTCTTTTTCAGACTGATAACAACCAAATTTCGGACGATGGCTGGCTGGCGTATTGCCAGTAGGATCGATGGTCTGAGAGAGCCATGGATATTTCAAGTAAGCACCTAAAGTGGCATAGGTCAGACGCATACCGCCATCGTTAGGATGATAGTCAATCTTGGTCAGCAGGCGTAGACCTTGAGCATTGCCCTCAAACTGACGAACATCGGCTTCCTGTTCCGGACTTAAGTTTTTCAGGAAATCAGTATGAGAGGCATCATCAAACCATTCACGAATAGCGTATTCACCGGCATGGCCAAAAGGCGGATTACCAATATCATGTGCCAGACAGGCAGCCTGAATGATGGCACCGACATCGGCAGGAGAAATCCAGGGAGGTAACTGATCCTTGATTTTTTCCGCAGCCAGCATACCCAGGGAACGCCCAATACAGGACACTTCCAGTGAATGGGTTAAACGGGTATGAATGCCATCATGCTGAGTCAGAGGGTGGACCTGAGTTTTACGATTTAGCTGGCGAAAACTTTGCGAAAAAATAATACGATCATAGTCTTTATGGAACGGGCTGCGCGCCAGTTCAGAACTTTGCTTTTTACTGCCAATACGGACAGTGGAGAGTAATTCCAGCCAACGCATTTGAGTCATTTATCATTATTCAATCAATTCTTTAATGCATGATGCCAAAAATGGAGCTAAAAATATATGGAGTTGCGACATAAGTTGCCGTCTTAAAGTGAGATAAGAGTAAAGAGTGTTTAAAAGATGATTTTAATATTAAGATACTTCAATAGACGAAAAGAAATATTTATTTTCAAATAAAGGGAGTTTTTTAAGGTATTCGGCACACTGAAGCGAGTAAGAAAGTTTAATTCTAGATAAATTTGTTGTTGAAAAATAATACAATTTTGCGACTAAAAATAAAACTTTAACGGTTTTGATTTTTCTGCAAGAAAATGTGTTAATCTAATCGACTACATTAAATTTTTTTAACTGAAAATAAAAGTATTATTTTAAAAATCCTGACAGTTTAGCGATCAGATTTATTAATTCCTCACTAGCTGATTCCAGTATTTCACAGTAGAATATGCGCTCTCTCAAGTCACATTGTGGCATGGTTCACAAGACCATCCCGTGGAGCCAAAATCAGCATGTTTATCGTTGCCGGTGCACCTGCACATTCTTCTTTTAAGAAAACTCAACTACTTTCGCGTTTGTCGTCAATTAGTTCTGTTCAATCACTAGAAAGTCAATTTGTTTATCTTTTTGACCAAGCGCTCAACGAGCAACAACAGCAATCCGCTTTACAGCTTCTCAACGATGGTCAATCATTTGAACTGCACCAGGCTGCAAGTGATGAAATCCAGATTTTAGTCACACCACGTGTCGGCACGATTTCGCCGTGGTCCTCGAAAGCGACTGATATTTTCAAGAATTGTAATACACCGGTTCATCGTCTTGAACGCGGTGTTTTATTTACGCTGAAGGGTGTAAAAGAACTTTCTACAGAAGCATTACAGGTCTTGCATGACCGCATGACTGAAAGCGTATTTAACGCAATTGAAGATGCGGCTGCACTATTCATCGAAACTGCGCCAAAACCTTTGAACTCGATTGATATTCTGGGTCAAGGAAAAGAAGCACTGGTAAAAGCCAATAACGAGTTTGGTTTTGCACTGTCTGATCAGGAAATTGATTACCTGACAGAAGCGTTCACTAAACTGGGCCGTAACCCGAATGACATCGAACTGATGATGTTTGCTCAGGCAAACTCTGAACACTGCCGTCATAAAATCTTTGGTTCTGAATGGACTATTGACGGTGAAGTTCAGCCATTGTCATTATTCCAGATGATCAAAAATACCTATAAAGAATCACCAACAGACGTATTGTCAGCATATAAAGACAACGCATCGGTGATTGTTGGTTTTGATACTCAGCGTTTCTACCCAACACAAGAAGAAAACGGTCAACACGTTTATAAATACAAGAGCCAGGCTGCTCACATCCTGATGAAAGTGGAAACCCACAACCATCCAACCGCGATTGCACCATTTGCAGGTGCAGCGACAGGTTCAGGTGGGGAAATCCGTGATGAAGGCGCGACTGGTCGTGGTGGTAAGCCAAAAGCTGGTTTAACTGGTTTCACCGTATCTAACCTGAATATTCCTGGCTTTGAACAGCCTTGGGAAGAAAATTACGGTAAACCATCACGTATGGCATCGCCACTTCAAATCATGATTGAAGGTCCATTGGGTGGTGCCGCGTTTAACAATGAATTTGGTCGTCCTGCCTTAAATGGTTACTTCCGTACGTTTGAACAAAATGTAAATGGCGAAGTCAAAGGTTTCCATAAGCCAATCATGATTGCCGGTGGTTATGGTAACATCCGTTCAGACCATGTTGAAAAAGATGCAATCCAGCCAGGTGATCTTCTGATTGTTCTTGGTGGTCCTGCGATGCTGATTGGTCTTGGCGGTGGTGCAGCGTCTTCTGTAGACAGCGGTAAACTTGGTGAAAACCTGGACTTTGCTTCGGTACAACGTGAAAACCCGGAAATGGAACGCCGTTGTCAGGAAGTGATTGATACTTGCTGGCGCATGGAAGATCACAACCCGATCGTTTCAGTACACGATGTAGGTGCGGGTGGTATTTCAAATGCAATGCCTGAACTTGTGAACGATCACGAGCTTGGTGCGGTACTTGATCTGCGTAAGATTCCATCGCTTGAGCCAGGTATGTCTCCAATGGAAATCTGGTCAAACGAAGCACAAGAACGTTATGTGCTTGCGATCCGTCCGTCTTCATTAGAATTATTTGAATCAATCTGTGCACGTGAACGTTGTCCGTTTGCAGTATTGGGTGAAGCGACTGAAGCGCGTCATTTAACTGTTGAAGATCCGTTATTCGGCAACAAACCTGTGGATATGCCAATGCAGGTGATGCTTGGCGGTACACCACGTATGAGCCGCTCATACGAAACAGCTGAACGCAAAGGCGACGACTTTGATGCGTCTAAAGTGACTGATCTGAAAGATGCGATTTATCGTGTTATTAAGAACCCAACTGTTGCCTCTAAATCATTCTTGATCACCATTGGTGACCGTTCGATCACTGGTATGGTGGCACGTGACCAGATGGTGGGTCCATGGCAAGTGCCTGTAGCGGATGCTGCAGTCACCACAACAAGCCTTGTGGGTTATACAGGTGAAGCAATGGCAATGGGCGAACGTCCACCAGTTGCATTGTTAAACCCAGCAGCTTCTGCGCGTTTATCTGTTGCTGAATCAATCTCGAATATCATGTCTGCGAAGATTGATCAAATCAGCGACATTAAATTGTCTGCAAACTGGATGGCTGCTGCGGGTCAACCGGGTGAAGATCAAGCCCTATTTGAAGGCGTTAAAGCGATTGGTATGGAAATGTGCCCAGCATTGGGTATCGCAATTCCAGTCGGTAAAGACTCGCTTTCAATGCGTACCACTTGGGATGACGAAGGCGAAGACAAATCTGTGACTTCTCCAATGTCAGGCGTGATTACTGCATTTGCACCAGTCACTGATGTTCGTAAAACATTAACACCTGAGCTTAAAAACCTTGAGTCTGTACTGGTACGTATCGACTTGTCTAAAGGTCAATTCCGTCTTGGCGGTTCGATCCTGGCTCAGGTTTACAAAGCAATCGGTTCAGTAACTCCCGATGTTGATAGCTTCGATGACTTCAAAGCATTCTTTGCTCTAGTTCAAGACTGGAACAACCGTGGTCTGATCAAGGCTTACCATGACATCGGTGACGGTGGCTTAATCGCAACTGTTGCGGAAATGATGTTCGCTTCACGTCTAGGCGTAGCACTAGAAGAACAATCGGTTGCAGGTCTATTTGCTGAAGAAATTGGTGCAGTGCTTCAAATCGCGAAAGCAGATTGGGAAGCGCTACAAGCTGAAGTTGCAGCATCTACATTGAAAGATGCAATCAGCGTAGTTGGTACTGTGAACAATACAGACCAATTATCTGTAAATGGTCTTGTACTTGAACGTAGCGATTTGCAAGTAGCTTGGACTGAAGTTTCTCACCAAATCCAACGTTTACGTGACAACGTAGAAACTGCGGATCAGGAATTTGCATTAGTTACAGACAAAGCGCACAAAGGTTTGATTGCTCAACCGACATTCGACCTGAATGAGCAAATCGAAGCACCGTTCATTAACTCACGTCGTCCAAGCATGGCTATTCTGCGTGAGCAAGGTGTCAACGGTCATGTCGAAATGGCAGCTGCGTTCGACAAAGTTGGTTTTAGTACAGTTGACGTACACATGAGCGACCTGCTGGCAGGTCGTATCAGCCTTGATGATTTCGAAGGTCTGGTGACGTGTGGTGGCTTCTCTTATGGTGACGTATTGGGTGCAGGCGGCGGCTGGGCAAAATCAGTACTGTTTAACCAGCAACTGCGTGACCAGTTTGAGAAATTCTTCAACCGTCAGGAAACCTTCTCTTTAGGTATTTGTAACGGTTGTCAGATGTTGTCTCAATTGGCTCCATTGATTCCAGGTGCGGATGCATGGCCTCGTTTCCATCGCAACAAGTCAGAAGTATTTGAAGCGCGTAGCGTAAACGTTCGTGTAGAGAAATCTCATTCTGTATTGCTTGAAGGTATGGAAGGCTCAATCCTGCCAATCGCTGTGGCTCATGGTGAAGGTCGTGTGGTTGCATCAGCTGAAAGCATTGCTGCGTTGAATGCCAATAACCAGGTAATCATGCGTTATGTAGATAGCCAGGGTAATGCAACTGAGCAATATCCACTGAACCCGAACGGTTCGCCTGAAGGTATCTCTGGTGTGACCTCTAAAGATGGTCGTGCAACGATCCTAATGCCACACCCTGAGCGTAACTTCCGTGCAATCCAGCATTCTTGGAAACCAGAAGACTGGGATCAGGATGGTGCTTGGTTACGTATGTTCCGTAATGCTCGTAAATTTATTGGTTGATAGACCATGAGAAAAAGGGCGCTTCGGCGCTCTTTTTTATGTGGTAACTATCCATTAATGAAATCAAATAGTATGATTGGAAAGTAGACAATGAATTAAAATTTTAACAGTTAAATAATATGACTAATTTAATAGAACAAGTTGAAATTCTTCAAAATCTTTTAATTTCTGAAGCAACAGATGGTAATGAAAATAATGAAGAGTATCAGAATTTAAGAAAATTAATCTTGGACGAGCAAGCTATACAAAAGTTTGCACCAAAGTTTTTGAGGACATGTAGAAATCTTACTCAATTTTGGCAATTTATTAAGTTTGAATATTCGACGTATGCTGAACGTCGCGATTTTTTATGGAAATCATTTCAGCCTCTATTAGAAAAGCTTGAAATGTCTGAATCTGTGCCATCAGATGATGTAGTGAATATAATTGTTAAAAAGATAGATTCAGAATATATCAATACTCTTTGGCATAAAGCTTTGGAGCGAAGAAGTACTGATCCAGAAGGGGCTATTACATTGGCTCGAACACTTTTAGAATCGACCTGCAAATATATTCTTGATGAATATCAAGTTGACTACGGAAATGTACCTGATATTAATCAACTATATAGATTAGTCAGCAAAGAATTAAATCTAGCACCATCTCAACACACAGAACAGACCTTTAAACAAATTCTAGGAGGGTGTAGTTCAATTGTTGAAGGATTAGGCTCATTAAGAAATAAAGTAGGAGATGCGCATGGACAAGGTAAAACCAATTTTAAACCTTCGCCAAGACATGCTGAATTAGCAGTCAATTTAGCTGGGACAATGGCAGTATTTTTATTTTCCACATGGGATATTAACAAATAAAATTTAATAGTCATATTAAATAATAACTTAAATATATCTTATGGAAAAATTTTCATTTATTCAGTAAGATGTAACGACTCAACCACCATTTTTGGTGGTTTTTGCTTTTTCAGTATTTTCAAATATTTTTTAATCTCTCACTGAACTGGTTTGGATTTTGCTTTTATATAGGTATAGAGGTGATATTGTGTAATTTATGCACAATAAATATGCATTTTAAAGCAAAGATGATATAGATCATTTCAGTATCAACACTCATGTATGAGGTGATGACATGGCTAAAACACTCAGAATAATAGATAGAACGGAACTACGTCAGAAAGGTTGGTGGTTATTTGGTTTTGTTGTTGGTTTACAGGTGCTATTTTTGCTAGGCAGTTATTTGCTACAGGGTTCTTGATCATCAGATTTAATAAAAGCCACCGAGAGGTGGCTTTTTTCATTTTTGATTTTATGTGTGTATTACTTTTAATGAAGCGTCTTGGTTACTTTGAAGAATGAGAAATATATTCCGTAAAGTAACCAAAATCCTTTGTTAGCCTGATGGGCATCTATGTCCTACGAGTTGACGAGTGGCATCTATGCCGTAGGGTATTTTTAAAATAATGAGATATTAGGGAAAAGATGTATGATCTTAATGATCGACAACTGTGATTCTTGTACCACTAATAAAGAAAAACCACCCGAAGATGGCTCTTTATCTCTAAACAGTTAATTGAATTTGTTTCAACACCGCCTTCAGTGTATTCAAAAAATCAAACTGATCATTGGTACTGTCTTGATAACGCCATGCCACATAACCATCCGGACGAACCAGAATTGCACCAGAGTCATGAATTTCAGACTTGGCATTCCAGGTGCCATACACATCGCGGTAGTCACGTGAACCGATTTGAATTACATCCAAATAAGGTAAGTTCAGTGATTCGGTCGCCTGTTTCCAGCCTTTACCCGATAAACCAGTCAGCAGGGTAAAACGACCTTTACCGGTAATATCCAGAGTGGACTGCTTTTGATCATTGGTATTAACCAGCCAGGTATGTGGCACTTTAGCTCCCGGACATGTTGTTGCTTGCAGATAAAGCTGCTGATCACGCTCAAATCTTTCAGGCTCAGCTTCACTAATGACTGCATTAGAGGTATAGCGCTGATTTAACTCTACACCTTGCGCATTAAACTCATAGTTTTTAACTGCCAATGCTTTAAACAGCTTTTGACGGATTTCAGCACCTTGCTCATCTTCAGCAAAGATACGCTCCAGCATTTGTTTTTGTGTAGCCACGCCTTGATCAAAACCAAAGACTTCTTTCAGGTATTTATAGTCAAAACGTGACTGGTTCGCACGCGACACGATCTGTTTGCCCACAGGTGCACGTTCAATTGTATAGGAATCCAGCAGGGAAGGCGCAGCCCAGCCCTTGACTGCATAAGCCAGTTTCCAGCCCAGGTTAAAGGCATCCTGCAACAGGTATTTGAACCTAAACCACTGGATGGTGGATGACGATGCACTGCATCTCCGCCACAGAACACACGGCCTTTGGAATATTCGGTTGCCCAGGTCTGGTTCACATACCAGTAAGACAGTTTTTGAATTTCGACATCTTCTACTTCAGCACCAACAAATGTATTGAGACGTGCCCGAACCTGTTCTTCAGTGACTTGCGGCTCACCTTTGGAAATGTCAAAGCCCCAGCCCATAATCCATTCTTTCCATGGTGTAATGGCACGCAGTAAACCCATACCAAGATCACCAAAGCTCGCTTCCGGATTGACAATCCATTGCAGGATGGCAGGGCGGTGCTGCACATATTTAGTCAAATCAGCCTTAAAGGTCACATATACTGTACCGGCACGGGCCATGACACCTTCCAATGGCAAACCAAGTTGTTCCAGTACGCGTGACTTGGCACCATCCATACCGACCAGATATTTCGCTCTTAAGCTAAATTCAGTATTGGTAATACGGTTCAGGAAAATTGCTGTGACGCCATGTTCATCCTGTACATGAGAGAGATATTCAGTATTAAAGTTATAAACGGCGCCTCGTTCACCCGCATTCTTCACCAATAAAGCTTCCATTTTTGGTTGAATCAGATCAACCAGTGGGCATGGACTGCCTTTGATATAGTCACCATGACGTTCATCACCGGTACCCCAAGCACTCATGCGGGCAATTTCTTCGCCAACCAGGCTGGTGGTAATCAGACTTTCACCCATTTGATCCCAAGGTGTAGCAATTTCTTTGACCTGTTCTTCAACTCCTAAATCACGTAATACCTCCATGGCACGTTGGTTAGTAATATGTGCGCGTGGACTATTGGCCAGCCAGCTAAACTGGGTAAACAGTTGTACCTTGATACCATAATTGGCCAAAGCCAAACCCAATGTTGAACCTGCAGGACCGGTACCAATGATCAAAACATCAGTGTCATAATGCTGTGTCATACAAGACTCCATGTATATGCGTGAAGAACAAGCCATCTATATGGTCATGCAGTCTAGTAAAACAGGATCTGTTCATATACCGATATTCATATAAACTATCGACCTATTCTTATTTGCAATGCGCGGGTCATAATCTTAAGATGCTGACCTGATCAGAAACCGGGCAGCTTATGGAACTTCGACATTTACGCTATTTTATGACTGTGGCGCAGCAACAAAGTTTTACCAAGGCTGCCGAAAAGCTGTTTACCGCTCAACCGTCATTAAGCCAGCAAATTAAGGATCTGGAACAGGAAGTTGGGGTGAACCTGTTTGATCGTTCATCCAGAAAAGTCAAACTTACCGATGAAGGGCGCGCTTTTCAGATCTATGCGGAAAAGGCACTGGAAAATGCCAAGCTGGCAGTAGCAGCAGCACGCCAGGTCGCACAACAGAAAAATAATCAGATTCATATTGGCTTTCTGAATGTTGCAGAAATCAAGGTGATGCCTCAGATTCTGGCGCAGCTTAAAAAAACCATGCCTGACTTAAAAATTAACTTGCATAGCCTGACCTGTATGGAGCAAATTCAGCGGCATAAAAAATGCTGAACTGGATTTATGTATTACCCGTTTTCATCTGGATCCTCCAGATTTTGACAATATTCATTTATTGACCGAACAGATTTACTTGCTGGCAGCTCAGCATTTGCATCCTACAGATCGAATCCTGAAATTACAGGAACTGAAAAATCACAATATAATTATGTGTGAGCAGAATGCTTCACCCGTGTTTTATGAAAAGCTGGATCAGCTGCTTGGTATTGATCAACTCGAACATGAACAGCTACTGTGGGTGACCAATGTGGTGCAACACATTAATCTGACCAATATGGGGATGGGTTTTAGTTTTGCTCCTGAGTATTTACTGAGATTTTTGAATGATCATGTGAAAATCATCCAGACGGATCAGGTGCTCCCAAAACTAGGCTTGTATGCAACATTTAACAAGAACTCTCAAAATCCTGCATTGAAGATAATTACCCAAGCCCTTAAAAATACAATAAATATTTGAATTTCAGGAAGGAATATATGTTAAAGCTGATTTATTACGTACTGGACGAAAATCTGGAAGACACTAAAAATGCAGTCTTTGCAGCAGGAGCGGGTGGCATTGGTGAGTATACGAACTGCGCCTGGCAGGTTTTGGGAACTGGACAGTTTAAGCCGCAAGAAGGTGCAGATCCTCATATTGGTGAAGTCGGTAAACTGGAGCAGGTAGAAGAATGGCGGGTAGAAATTCTGGTGCCAGATGAAAAGGCAGTCGAGGTCGCTAAAGCCTTAAAAGAAAGCCATCCTTATGAAGAGCCGGCTTTTGAGTTTATCCAGCTGCTGGATATCAAAGTCTAAACTCAAAGTATTATTCATATTATATTCACTGCGGCGTGTTCATCCTGGCGCGCCGTCAGTCTACATTTAAAAAACAGTCAAACTGCTTTTGTTATTATAAAATTTGCCATAGCACTCCAGATAAAAAATACAATAAGGAAAATAACAATGCAGTGGCCAAAACCGCTGAGCAGAATGCTCAAAAATACGCTTAGTAAATCCATTCAATACAGTGCAGAAATTCTGCATAGTCGTATTCCCTATTCCAATGATAATCCTTATCTGGATGGTATATTTGCCCCGCAACGGCAGGAACATTTCTCTACTCAACTCATGGTAGAAGGACAGATTCCGGCAGAACTCGATGGTGCACTAATGCGGATTGGCCCAAATCCAATTCTGGTTAAAAATCCCAGAAATTATCATTGGTTCACTGGCGATGGCATGATTCATGCCTTGAGACTGAAAGGCGGTAAGGCACACTGGTATAAAAGCAGTTATGTCGGAGCTGCCAGCGTGCAGAAGAAACTTCACCGACCACTGATTCCAGGCAAAACGCGAGGTGTTGCTGATGCCGTGAATACCAATGTCATTAACTTTGCTGGAAAAATCTGGGCTTTAGTTGAAGCGGGTGCTTATCCAGTTGAAGTCAATAGTAAGCTGGAATCTGAGCGAAATCATCTTTTTGAAAATGAACAGGATTTACCATTCACAGCTCATCCGCATGTTGATCCTGAAACAGGGGATATTCATGCAGTTTGCTATGATGCCTTGAGCCAAAATAAAGTTTTTTATCTGCATATAGATTCGCACGGTAAATTGAAACACCAGGTCGAGATTCCAGTGAAACATGGACCGATGATTCATGATTGTGCCATTACCAAATCTCAGGTGCTGATTCTGGATCTGAATGTGAATTTCTCGGTTCGCAGTGCTTTGAAAGGTTCAATGCTGCCTTATCAATGGAATCCAAAACGACAGGCACGTATAGGTGTATTACCTTTTGGTGGCAAAGTCACCGACATGCGCTGGTATGAGATTGATCCCTGTTTTATTTTTCACACTGTGAATGCCTATGATCTGAATACTGGCGATATAGTGATGGATGCGGTAGTGCACTCCAAAGCATTGATCCGCTCGATTCAGAGACCGATCGAAGATCAGGATATACGACTAGAGCGCTTTATTTTTTGAACAAGGAACGGGAAAAGTGACACGAACCGTATTATCAAATATCAAGCAGGAATTTCCACGGATAAATGAAGCATTTATTGGGCGACAGTATCGTTATATCTATAGTATTTCTTTTGGTGAATTTGATGATCCCTCCCATGTCAGCAGCAATACGGTGATGTGTTTTAATTTAAGAAACAGAACCACAGAAAGTTACTCCTTTGGAGCAAACTGGGTCACTGGTGAGGCAGTCTTTGTTGCACGGGAAGATGCTCAGGCAGAAAAGGATGGCTGGCTAATGTCTTATATCCATGCTTTAGATTGTAGCCCCTCGAAAGTTGTCATTCTAGATGCCCAGCATATTACAGAAGGACCCATTGCAACGATTCATTTACCAGTTCGGGTACCGGTTGGATTTCATTGTAACTGGATTGATTATCGGAAATTAAGAGCGAACTATTCTTAAAAAATGATTTAGCATCGACTTGTATTTGCTCTAAATAGATTTCTTCCTTTTCGCCATCCGCGTATCAAATATTATTTCTTTTCAAAATAGTAGTGAATTTACATTGAGGTGACATGGATGTCACCTGCCAGACAGAGGTTCAATCAAGGATGAACCTTCTGTCTGGCAATGGCTTTGGTTACTTTGGCCTGTCAAAGTAACGAAAATGCCTACGCGTATATCAGTTAATTTAAGAAAACAGTCGAGGCCGTGATATTCATTCAATAAACGTACTTAAATCTTCTGAATAAACAACTCACGATCAAAACGGTACTGTGGGAAGAATACCCCATCTTTAGCACGTTCACCTGCACCAATCACCATGACCGGATACTGCTCGTTATTTAAGTCCAGAATTTCACGAACCATCGGCTCATCGAATCCTTCCATCATACAGCTATCAAAACCATAAGCGCGTAAAGCTAAAACCAGATTTTCACAAGCCAGCGCAGTGGTTTTAGTCGCCCATAGTTTTGCATCAGCGGGGCTGAAAGCAGAAACCGGCATTTGCTTATCCAGAGTACGGGCTACTTTGAAAGCGACTTTCTTAAAGTTACCAAAGGCATTCAGATAACCTGTCTTGTAGTTATAGGGAATGTACTTATAGTACTTTTTGATTGCTGGAGGCGCCTCAGGAAATGGAAACTCACTAATATTCAGTTTCGCCATTTCATCAATGCGGTCAATACGTGCAATACAAACAATCAGTTCAGAAGCCGTTTTAGCGGCCAGTTGGCTCATGCAGGCTTTCACCAGATGCTTTTTCTTGGATGGGTTCTGCACAACATAAAATGTCCATGGCTGCAGATTTGATGAATTTGGTGCCAGTAGTGCCAGATCCAGACAGGCATCCAGTACCTCAGCAGGGATTGGTTTTTTGGTAAATTTACGCACTTAACGGCGGCTTTCAATGACCTTACGGAAATTCTCTACATCAATATCCTGTGGTGCCGGCTCGTAATAACGCTTCTTGTCAGGATTTGAACTATCAGTTGTTTGAGAAGTCGTTTGGGAGTTTTCATTTGTCATAAGCTGGGTTCTTTCAAAAATATAAAAGATTGAGGCAGTCTAAACTGCCTCAATTAAAAGATAAGTTTCAGAATTAGTTGAATTGTGTGAAATCAGGTTTCCGTTTTTGCATAAAGGCCTGAACTGCTTCCATCATTTCAGGTGAGCCTACACGCTTCATAAAGATTTCTGCCTCATCATCAATACATTCAATAATTTCAGCCAGATTATGCTTCATTAGTGCTTTGGTCTGCTTAATAGACGCCAATGGCAAAGCGGCAAGAGTTTGAGCCTGTTTTTGTGCAGCTGTATACACATCTTCTTCGATGCTATTGATCAAACCCGCAGTTAAGGCTTTTTCACTATTAAATCTTTGAGCTGTCAGGAGCAGTTCAGCAGCTTTGTGATAGCCAGCCTGTTGTACCAGCAGTTTGCTTGATGCACCTTCAGGAGACAGACCAAGACTGACAAATGGAATCTGGAACAGGGCAGTATTGTCGCTATACACCAGATCGGCGTGCAGCAGAATCGTTACCCCGATGCCAATGGCAACACCACGCACTGCAGCGATCAACGGCTTGGAGAATTTTGCAGCAGACTTCAGCAGGACAAATGGCGGTGTATTACCGGCTTTACCCTGTAAAGGCGTCTGGATGAACTTCATAAAGTCCTGCATGTCATTGCCGGCACTAAAGTCCGCATCCTGACCACGCAAAATCACTACACGCACGCTACTATCCTGATCCGCTTCATCCAGGGCCTGAGCAATCCATAAGTACAGCTCGCCATAGAGCGCATTTTTCGCTTCAGGACGGTGAATGGCTAAGGTCAGTATGCCATTGTCTAAATTCGCATTTAAATGCTGATGTGGTTGTTGAATACAGCTCAGTGTCATCGTACTATCCTTGCTTTATTAATATGAATTTATTGGCGCTTATTATGTCGTAAAAATTTGCCTACGACATAACTGATGCGTTCATAAAAGTAAGATGTGCTATGAAATATAAATTTGATTATCTGGTTTTTATTGGTCGCTTCCAGCCTTTTCATCTGGCACATATGCAAACCATTAAAATTGCTTTGCAGCAAAGCCAGCAGGTGATTCTGGCTTTAGGATCAGCGCAGCAGGAACGTAATATTAAAAACCCATTTCTGGCCTCTGAACGTGAAGAAATGATCTTGTCGAATTTTTCCGAAGCAGATCAGAAGCGTATTAAATTCGTACATGTCATTGATGTCTATAATGATGAAAAATGGCAAAAACTGGTAAAATTACTGGTTGCAGGAGTGGCAGAGCTAAATGCTAAAGTTGGTCTGATTGGACATTTTAAAGATGAGTCCTCTTATTATTTAAGACTGTTCCCAGAATGGGAAATGGTGGAACTAGACAGTCTAGTCGGTGCCATTTCAGCAACACCATTACGGGAAGCCTATTATCGTGGTGACATTATGGAATCAGCATTTCCTTTAGGAACCAGCGAGTTTTTACATAAGTTTAAAAATACTGAGACTTATCAACAATTGGCACACAAGTTTAAAACGAATGATAAAACGAATCTGAGCTAAAACTGTTTTAAGGTGAGGAGTTCATTTGATTGTTAGGGAGCAACACAATGAATCTTATCCTAAAAAATATAGCCTATGCAGGATGCCTTTCAGTAGTAAGTATATCAGCAGCCTCTGCCAGCTGGAGCTTGACGCCTAAAAGTAGCGTGGGTTTTAGTATTAATTCATTGGGTTTGACTGTCGTAAAGGGAAGTTTTCAGCAATTCCAAGCCTCGATGCAGTTTGATCCTCAAAAACCACAACAGGCTTCAACTGAATTTACCATGCAGGTAGATAGTCTACAGCTGTCCAAGCCAAGTCTAAAAAATATGATTATGGGTGAAGATCTGTTTGATGCTTCACGTTATAAAACTGTGAATTTTAAAAGTACCCAGTTTAAACCAAATGGAACGAACCGCTATCAGGTATTGGGTAATTTGACTTTACGGGGTGTGACGCGTCCAGTGGTTTTTGATACCACGCTAATACCAAATAAAACCAACCCGAATTTACTTGATGTGAATTCGAAAACAGTGATTAACCGTTCAGATTTCGGTATGAAAAAAGCCACAGCTGGTGTAGGTGAAAAGGTCAATATTCATCTGATCGGGCAGTGGAAAGCCTCATAATTTAGCTGTTCATTTATTTGAACGTGGCAGAGCAGTCTAAATTGGAATGGGATAATTTAAATGTTGCTCTGCCTGTTCTAGAATAGTTTGGGTGAGTTGTTGTAAAGCTGGTGACTGCTGTTTCCAGTGATGCCAATACAGTTTCACATCTGTTCTGTATTCTGAAAGGATTTCTAGCAAAGCGTTTTGTTGAAACCGAAGCAATTTGATAATCCGGCACCAGACCATAACCCAGTCCGGCAAAGACTGCTTCTGCAAAAGCAGTCGAAGAAGGAATAGAGTAAGAAGGATAGCTTGGTTGAGAAAGACCATAATGAGTCAGTCAAGCTTTACCATGCATGTGATCCTGATCTTTATAAATAATCGCAGGGGCCTTATGCAGAGACTTGCGATGAATGCCTTGACTAAACAATCGCTGAGAAAATGCAGGTGTCGCTACCATTCTATAATGCATAGCACCAATCAGTTGAGCCTGACAGCCTTTCATGGCTTGTTGCTGTGAACTGATATCTTGATGTACTGATTGCGATGGTAATGTGGGGAATTGCAGTATCCTTGATCTTTGTCTGAATGATAAAAAAATGAGTCTAATTGGGACTCATTTTTTGGTATCAAATAGATTTTAAGTTGCTTGGAGTGCTTTTAAATCTTCTAAAACCTGTTCAGCATGACCCGCTGCTTTTACTTTACGGTATTCCTTTACCAGTTTGCCATTGTGGAAAATGAAAGTAGAGCGCTCAATGCCCATAACTTTTTTACCATACATGTTCTTTTCTTTAATCACGTCAAAGTGATTGCAGAGTACTTCCTCTTTATCACTGATCAGGTTGATGCTCAGGTTCTGCTTTTCCGTAAAGTTTTGGTGAGCTTTAACTGAATCGCGTGATATCCCCAGAATTGTTGTATTTAGTGCATCAAACTGGTCTTTTAGACAGGAAAAACCAACAGCTTGTGTAGTACAGCCTGGGGTGGAGTCTTTTGGATAAAAATAGATGATTAACCACGCTGCATCTAATAGAGCCAAGTTGATTTCACCAGTCGTAGTAGGGAAAACATGGTCAAGCAAGCCGATCTCAGACATAAAAAACTCCATTGTTGTTGTAATTTTCACAAAAAAATAAGCCACATTATAGTGGCTTATTTATGCAAAGAATAATCAGAAATTATTTTTTGGCAGCAGCAGCTTTTTGGGCCTGTTCAGTTAAGGTTTTTAACTTACCAGTTAACTGTGGGCCAAAACATGCTTGCAAATCTTTATTTTGCTTTTGTACAAAAGCTAAAGTTGCTGGACTTTTCTTCTGGTTAATCGTGCTTTGAATTTCCCATTTCTGTGCATTGGTTAATTTACCATCTGCTTCAACAGCACAAGTACAATATTTGCTCACTTCAGAACTGGTCAGCTGTTTGCCTTTGCCAGTTTCTTCTTTACAAACATTGATCAGAGCAGCTTTAATATTGGTACTTTTGTAAGCATTTTGCAGTTTGCTGTCATCTGCTTGAGCAGTAGTTGCAAACAGCGCAGCGGCCGAAACTAAAGCTGAAAGAACAACATTTGACTTAAAATTTTTCATAAACTTTACCTTGTTATTACGGTATATAACGTGTCGGATCTTCAACACCTGCATCTGCAAAACCTTGTTTACGCAGACGGCAACTGTCACATGTACCACAAGCACGTCCTTGGTCATCTGCCTGGTAGCAAGATACCGTTTGGCTATAGTCTACGCCATGATCAAGACCTAAGCGAATGATATTTGCTTTGGATAAATGTAACAGAGGTGTTTCAAATTTGAGCGCCTGACCCTCTACACCGACCTTGGTCGCAAGGCGTGCCATATTGGCAAAGGCTTCAATAAATTCAGGACGACAGTCAGGGTAACCGGAATAATCGACGGCATTAATTCCGATCACAATTGCTTCTGCACCAAAAACTTCAGCTGCAGCCAGTGCATAAGACAAGAAAATTGTATTGCGTGCTGGGACATACGTCACAGGAATACCTTCCTGAAGTTGGTCTGGAACATCAATACTGTGATCAGTCAGGGCAGAGCCACCGAGGTTGCCTAAGTCAATATTGATGACACGATGTTCTACACCTGCACGACCAGTCAAAGCTCTTGCTGCATCAAGTTCAGTGGTCGAACGCTGGCCATACATAAAACTTAAGGCAATACATTCGTAGCGTGCCTGCGCCCAGGCTAAACACGTGGTTGAGTCTAATCCGCCAGATAACAATACAATGGCACGAGGGCGCATAACTAAATCTCCAAAATATTTAATAAGTAATTAACGACCAGTTTCGTCATTCCATAACAGTTTATGTAACTGTAGCTGGAAGCGAACAGGGAGATGGTCTTCTAAAATCCATTGGGCCAGATCACGTGCCAGCTGTGGCATACGCGCCGTACCTTTTTCAACTTCAAAAGCAGGCGAGAACCAGACCGTACTGACTTTTTCATTAAGCTGGTACTGTTCAACCTGCTGTTTGGACCATTCATAATCTTCACGATTACAGATTACGAACTTGATCTGATCGTGCTGGGTTAAATGGTCGAGATTGGAAAGCAAATTTCGTGCAACTTCACCCGAAGTTGGCGTTTTCAAGTCTAATACTTTTGATACACGAGGGTCTACCTTAGACACATCCAGCGCACCGCTGGTTTCCAAGGAAACTTCACAGCCTGCATCGACCAGGCGCTGCATTAACGGTAAGGCATTCGGCTGTGCCAGTGGTTCACCACCAGTCACGCAGATATAAGGTGTCTTAAAATCGAGTGTGGTTTGAATGATTTCTTCTAAAGATTTACGCTCACCACCTTCGAAAGAATAGGTGGTATCGCAATAGGTACAACGCAGTGGACAACCCGTCAAACGGATAAAGACTGTTGGCAGACCTGCTGTATTGGCTTCACCTTGTAATGAATAAAAGATCTCCGTGATGCGTAAACCCGCAGACGGATCAGAAACAGGGATAGCAGAAGATCGAAGCGTACTCATAACAAAATTAACCAGGGAAGAAAGAACAATGTATAAAAATAAAAATCCCTACGATCATTACTGACCGTAGAGACGAAGAGCGAGTAAAGCTCTGAGGAACATTAAGTTCCTAAAAAGTTAGGACTTAGTCTTCACGTAACAGATCGTTCAGGCTGGTTTTCGCACGTGTTTTCGCGTCAACTTTTTTCACGATCACAGCAGCGTACAGGCTGTATTTACCGCATTTAGAAGGAAGGCTGCCAGATACAACGACTGAACCAGCAGGTACACGACCGTAGTGGATTTCGCCAGTTTCACGGTCATAAATCTTGGTAGATTGACCAATGAATACGCCCATGGAAATCACAGAACCTTCTTCTACGATTACGCCTTCTACGATTTCAGAACGTGCACCGATAAAGCAGTTGTCTTCGATAATGGTTGGGTTTGCTTGAAGTGGCTCAAGAACACCACCAATCCCTACACCACCTGACAGGTGAACATTTTTACCGATTTGCGCACATGAACCTACAGTTGCCCATGTATCAACCATCGTACCTTCATCAACATACGCACCGATGTTCACATAAGAAGGCATCAATACCACATTTTTCGCCTGGTAAGAACCTTTACGTGCTACAGCAGGTGGTACTACACGTACACCAGCAGCTTTGAACTGTTCTTCAGTCCAGTCACCAAACTTAGTATCTACTTTGTCATAGAAGCGAAGATCACATGCTTCCATTGGTTTGTTGTCATTCAGTTTGAAAGACAACAATACAGCTTTCTTAATCCATTGATGAACAACCCATTCACCATCGATTTTTTCAGCTACACGTAAAGAGCCATTGTCCAGGCCAGCAATTACTTCCTCAACTGCTTGACGAACTTCAGCGGGACAATCCGCTGCTGTGAAATTCGCACGGTCTTCAAACGCTTGTTCAATGATTGTTGAAAGCTGAGACATGATCTTCCTTCCAGAAAAAAAATTTCCAAGATTTTACACTATATTGAGCAAAGATTAGATGGAAAACACGACTTATATCAAAATTAATTCGTTTGAATTATGGAGAAAATGGATGTGTCAAGTTTCATTAAAAGATTAATGAATATTATCTTTATATAGCTCATTATTTAATCAATAAACAGAAAATTTCCAGTAAAAGCATCCAATTAAGGTAACTGTGCAAAAAACCTCATGAAAATCATATAAAAGGCATCAAATGTATCAAAAGTTTACATAAACTCAGCAAAACTTGAATAAAGAGTGATCATATTGTGAATTAATATGCAGGCATAACGAAGAGTAAAAACGTTAAAAATAATTTTTTTGAGGAGACATAGATGAAAACTTTTGCTAAATATTTTGCGCTGTCTGTACTTGCTGCAGCAACCACTTCTGTCATGGCAGCTGATGAAGTCATTGTAACCGATGAAGGCGTTGCTGAATTCTCTTTCTTCAAACCTGCTGCTGTTCGTGCTGAAGTCGGTACTACTGGTTACGGTGGTGCAATCTCTTGGAGCGCTAACCCATATGTAGGTGTAACCTTAGGTTATAACGGCGGTGATATCTCTTGGTCAGACGATGTTGAAGTAGACGATGTGAACTATGATGTAGACATGGACAATAATTTGACTTATTTAAATGCAGAAATTCGTCCTTGGGCTAACTGGTTCTATATGGCATTTGGGGTAGGGTATCTTGATCAACAATATGGTTTATTAGCACGTAATGATGGCGGTACTATTGAAGTAAATGGTGAAGATACAGGTCTAGAGCGATTAGGTTATGATCTAGATTACAGTAATAAAATTGCCCCTTATGTAGGTATCGGTTTCTCTCCAGCAATTACTAATCGTTGGGGCTTGTTTGGAGAATTAGGAGCGTATTATGCCGGTAATCCAACCGTTACCAATGTAAATTATTATGGTGGAACTCCAACTGATGTTGCTCTAGTAGAAGAGCACATTAATGAAGTACGTAATGATGATAAATACGAATGGCTTCCAGTAGCTAAACTGGGTGTAAGCTTCCGTTTCTAATGACTAGATTCAAGAAAAACGAGCTTCGGCTCGTTTTTTTATATCTATCAATTATTAAATTAATTTATGTATTTAATCTTACTTCAATAAATCAAGCTAAAAGTCCAGAAGGTTCTTAATTTTTAAATATTCTTCTGAAGCTCAATTATACCTGTATTTCAAACATACTTAGTTGAAACAAGCATAAAAATGAGGCTAAAAAGCCTCATTTCATCTATTTAAATTTTTTAAATTAGTCATCCGGATAAGCTACTTTTTTTAGTGCTCGAATGTCTGCATCTGGAGAGCAAAGCGAGATAAATTCGTAGCCATAACCACGTAATAAATGGCCTTTACGTACAGCAATCCATGTTGTATTTACACCAAAAATATCAGTTTTAATCTGTTTTAAGCGATAATCACGTTCTGGGTCGTATGCCACATCATTGACAATACCGACACCCATATTCAGCTCTACATAAGTTTTGATTACGTCGGCATCTAGGGCGGACATTACGATATCCACATCAAAACCTGCTTCTTCAAAAGCGGTATCGATTTTAGAACGGCCTGTAAAACCACCGTGATAAGTGATGATCGGATAATTCGCCAGATCTTCAATACGTATATTATCTTTCTTGGTTAATGGGTGGTTTTGAGGCGTGATAATGCTGTGTTGCCAGTTATAGTACGGCACACTGGCCAGGTTATCTTCAGTCGTTAAGGCTTCAGTCGCAATCCCGATGTCTGCTTCACCTTGTAGCAGCATTTCGGTAATTTCAACCGGACTGGCCTGTTGCAGAATCAGATGAACTTTTGGAAATTCTTTTTTGAATTGATTTACGATCGGCGGTAATACATAACGTGCCTGGGTATGCGTTGTCGCAATGGTCAATGTCCCTTCATCAACCTTGTTAAAGTCATCTGCCAGACGTTTGATATTGTCAGCATCGACCAGCATGCGTTCCACAATTCCGAGCAGTGCCTGACCTGGTTCAGTCAGACCGAGTAGACGCTTACCTTTACGGATGAACAACTGTACACCAAGTTCATCTTCCAGGTCTTTAATATGCTTACTCACACCCGATTGTGAGGTATACAGTGCTGCAGAAGCTTCAGTTAAATTAAAGTTTTGACGAACAGTTTCTCGAATAATTCTTAATTGTTGGAAATTCATTTTCTATATACCCTATAAGCGGATGGGGCTGAAATGGCCCCATCTGAATGTGTCTTAAGCAACCTGATTCGCAAATAAATGCAGGTTAAGTGGACTTAACCATACAGTCTGATTTGGTCGGAATTGATGCGCTCGCGCTTCTTCCGGTGTTAGTGAAATTTCAATCAGGTTACCCTGACGGTCATTCAGTTCTGCAACGACTTTACCGGCAATCCATAATTCACGAATAAAGGTCGCCTGAATTGCATTGTCCTGTGGCTGAGCGGAGATACGCAGTTCATCAGGGCGGGCGAATACAATGACATCACCTTGTGGATGTTGTTGTGCCGCAGCAAACTGGATGCGATCTTCACCCAACTGAATGATGCCGCCATTATTTTGACCTTCGAAACGGTTGGCTTGACCCAAGAAGTCGAACACGAATGGCGTTTTCGGGGTTTCATATACTTCACGTGGTGAACCAATCTGTTCGACATTACCTTTGTTCATCACCACGATTTGATCTGCAACTTCCAGTGCTTCTTCCTGGTCGTGCGTCACGAAGATAGAAGTGATATGCAGCTCATCATGCAGGGTACGTAACCAGCGACGCAGTTCTTTACGCACTTTCGCATCTAGCGCACCAAAAGGTTCATCTAGTAATAGTACGCGTGGTTCAACCGCTAGGGCACGCGCAAGCGCAATACGCTGACGCTGACCACCAGATAATTGAGCAGGGTAGCGATCTGCCAGAAAGCCCAGTTGAACCAGATCCAGTAAACGGGTAACACGTTTCTTGATTTCAGTCTCTGATGGACGGGTTGAACGTGGGCGAACACGTAAACCAAATGCCACGTTGTCATACACTGTCATATGACGGAACAACGCATAGTGCTGGAAGACAAAACCGACTTCACGTTCACGCACATGGACGTTGGTTGCATCCTGACCTTCCAGAATGACCTGACCACCATCTGCAGATTCAAGACCAGCGATAATACGCAGCAGGGTGGTTTTACCACAGCCTGAAGGACCCAAAAGAGCTACTAACTGGCCATCCGGGAAATCCAAAGAAATATTATTCAGTGCATGGAATGCACCAAAGTGTTTTTCAATATTTTTAACTTGAATACTCATGTAGGCATTCCTTAAGAAACTGTTAAATCGTCATTACGTTTGTTTTGTTTTTCCTGACGCATTTCTACCCAGGTTTTAAGCACCAGGGTTACAATTGCGAGGAGAGCCAGGAGCGAAGACACAGCAAACGCAGCACTAAAGGTATATTCGTTATAGAGAATTTCGACATGTAGCGGCAAAGTATTGGTTTCACCGCGGATATGACCGGATACTACCGATACCGCGCCGAACTCACCCATGGCACGTGCATTACACAGAATTACGCCATAGATTAGACCCCATTTAATATTTGGCAGGGTCACTTTCCAGAAGGTTTTCCAGCCTGATGCACCGAGTACAATAGCAGCTTCTTCCTCTTCGGTGCCTTGAGCTTCCATTAAAGGAATCAATTCACGCGCTACGAAAGGTACCGTAATAAAGATGGTGGCCAAAACAATTGCGGGTACGGCATACAGGATCTTAATGTCATTATCCATTAACCAGCTGCCCATCCAGCCTTGGGTACCGAAAATCAGCACTAGCATCATACCGGCGATGACCGGTGATACCGAGAAGGGTATATCGATAATCGTGGTCAGAATGGACTTGCCCGGGAAGTTAAACTTCGCCACTGACCAGGCAGCAGCCACACCAAATACCACGTTTAACGGTACTGCAATTGCAGCAGTTAATAGTGTTAGTTTTACCGCAGATAATGTGTCTGGATGAACCAGTGCCTGAGTATATACCCCCACGCCTTGCTTGAATGCTTCAACAAAGACCAATACCAGCGGCAGAATCAGGCAGCTTAAAAAGAAGATTAGCGCAATTGTGAGCAGGGTATAACGTACCCATTTTGGCTCGCGAGTTGCATCACGGGATTGCAGCTTTTCAGCAAGTGCATTGCTGTTGGTATTTAAACTCATCGTGCAGTTCTCCCTGTGCGACGGCTAGCCCAAGCTTGTAACAAGTTAATCAGGAACAGCATCACAAATGAAATCAATAGCATCACGACAGCAATCGTGGTTGCACCCGCATAGTCATATTCTTCCAGACGCGAGATAATCATGAGTGGAGCAATTTCCGTTTTAAACGGCTGGTTACCGGCAATAAAGATGACCGAACCGTATTCACCCACGCCACGTGCAAATGCCAGGGCAAAGCCTGTAATCAATGCGGGTAGCAGAATCGGGAAAATAATTTTGGTCACGATTTGGAAGCGGTTTGCCCCGAGCGCAGAAGCAGCTTCCTCAAGTTCAGTTTCCAGATCAGACAGCACCGGCTGAACCGTACGCACCACAAAAGGAATGCCAATAAAGATCAGCGCCAGCGTAATACCTATTGGGGTATAAGCCACTTGAATACCTATTGGTTCCAGATACTGACCGATCCAGCCTGTAGGTGCATACAGTGAAGTTAATGCAATACCGGCTACGGCAGTTGGCAGGGCAAATGGTAAATCCACTAGAGCATCAATAATACGTTTACCTGGGAAGCTATAACGTACCAGACACCAAGCCAGTAACAGACCAAAAACAACATTGATCAGGGCTGCGATAATGGCGGCACTAAAACTCAGCTGAAGTGACTTGAGAATACGTTCAGAGCTCAGGATTTCCCATAAGCCATCCCAGCCGATGCCAAGCGATTTAATAAATACGGCAGACAGCGGAATAAGAACGATTAATGACAAATACGCTAGGGTAAAGCCTAGAGATAGACCAAATCCTGGCAGCACTCGGGATCGCTGCGACATGATTACTCCTCAAAAGAGAGAATGCTGATTGAATACAACCAGCGAATATTAAAAATGAAATTTGCGACAAGCATAATTTGCAACATCTAAAATGCAAATTTAAAAAAATACTTGCCTTCATCAGTATTACTGATATGTTGCATCGGCATCTCTGAATTTAGGTATTGTTTAATTTCAGGGAAGGGGCCAAAGCCCGAAGCAACATTGACATGACCGACGGCGCCCAGATTAACCGGCTGAATTTTCCAGGATCGGGCAAAAGCATGTGCATCTTCAAAACTCAGCCAAGGATCATTTTCACTGATCAGCATTACGGTCGGAACCTGAAGCTTGAGCTGATGGAAATAAGCGCTGTAATCTGTTTGGCTATCACGTACAAAGCCATTTTCACCAAAACGGGCCGGATTGGCCGGAGCCACCAGAACCAGCTTTTTAATTTTTCGACAAAGTTCTGGATGCTGGTCAAGTGCTGCAAGACTGGTCAGGCAGCCAAAGCTGTGCGCTACGATTTCAATATCATCTTCAATTTGCTGTACAGATTTGACAAACTGCGCTACCCAGCTACTCAGTGCCGGATGGTTCCAGTCTTGCTGTTGAACACGGGAGCATTGCATCAGACCACGTTGCAACCAGGATTGCCAGTGATCATGTTCACTGCCACCTACACCTGGAACAATGAGGGTATGTATCATGCGAATGCTCCTTATCTGTTCAATGCAAAACTTATTTTGCTGTATTGGCTTTCACGATTTGATCGAAAATGCCGCCATTTTCAAAGTGAGCCTTTTGCACTTTGTCCCAACCACCAAATTCCTGATCAATAGTCACCAGTTTTAGTGGCTTGAAGACCTGACTGTACTTTGCCAGTACTTTTTCATTGCGTGGGCGGTAGAAGTTACGTGCTGAAATTTCTTGACCTAGTGGTGAGTAGAGGAAGTTCAGGTAACCCTGTGCCAGGTATTTGTTGCCTTTTTTCGCTACTGTTTTTTCTACGATCGCAACTGGTGGCTCAGCCAGAATAGACAAAGAAGGTGTGATGATTTCAAACTTGCCGGGTTGTTCACGAAGTGCTAGATGCGCTTCATTTTCCCAAGCCAGTAATACGTCACCGATACCGCGTTCAGCAAATGTCGTTGTTGAACCACGTGCACCTGAATCTAGGACTTTGGTCTGCTTATAGATTTTGCGAACAAATTCTTGTGCTTTGGCATCATTACCGCCTGGGAGGTGTTTTGCATAAGCCCACGCTGCCAGATAATTCCAACGCGCCCCACCAGAGGTTTTTGGATTTGGTGTAATGATTGCGACATTAGGTTTAACCAGATCGCCCCAGTCTTTAATATTCTTTGGATTGCCTTTACGCACCAGGAATACGATGGTTGATGTATACGGTGTAGAGTTGTGAGGCAATTTTTTTTGCCAATCCGCAGGGAGTAATTTGGCTTTTTCTGCAATAACGTCGATATCAGCAGCCAGTGCTAATGTCACTACATCAGCTTCCAGACCATCAATTACGGCACGTGCCTGTTTACCAGAACCACCATGTGACTGTTTAAAGTTAATAGTTTGGCCCGTACGGCTTTTCCAGTATTTGCCAAATTCTTTGTTGACGTCTTCATAGAGTTCACGCGTCGGATCATAAGAGACATTCAGAAAATCCCGCGCTGCTGCACCAAAAGAAGTTGCTGAAACAACAGCAGCCAAAACCCCAATTTTTAATTTTGTTGTAATGCTCATGTGAACCTCAAACTCTTACACGTTTTGTAACATGAGTGAAGAATAAACTTATTCTTTATGCATAAAAAATAATTAAAAATGAATTTTATATGAAAATAAAAGATAAGTGGGTAAGTACGTATCTGAAACAAAAATAGCCTCATTAAATAAGGCCATTAACGCTGCATTTATAAGACTTTATTTTGCACTGTTTGCTTTTACGATCTGGTCAAAGATACCGCCATTGTCAAAGTGTTGCTTCTGAACCTTAGTCCAGCCTCCAAATTCTTTATCAATCGTAACCAGTTTTAGTGATTTAAATACATGACTGTATTGCTTTAACACGGCTGCATTACGAGGACGGTAGAAGTTCTTTGCTGCAACGGCTTGGCCAGCAGGTGAGTACAGATAGTTGAGGTAGGCTTTAGCCAGATTTTCATTACCATCTTTCTTGGCATTCTTTTCTACAATTGCCACAGGTGGTTCAGCCAGAATAGACAGAGAAGGCGTGATGATTTCAAACTTGCCGGGTTGTTCACGAAGTGCCAGATGTGCTTCATTTTCCCAAGCCAGCAATACATCACCAATGCCGCGTTCAGCAAATGTCGTTGTTGCACCACGTGCGCCAGAATCCAGTACTTTTGTCTGTTTATAAATCTGGCGAACAAATTCTTGTGCCTTGGCATCATTACCCCCTGGCTGGTGTTTTGCCCATGCCCAAGCTGCCAGGTAGTTCCAGCGCGCGCCACCAGAAGTCTTCGGGTTTGGCGTAATAATATCTACACCCGGTTTAACCAGGTCGCCCCAGTCCTTAATGCCTTTCGGATTGCCTTTTTTGACTAAGAAAACAATTGTTGAGGTATATGGTGTCGAGTTTTGCGGGAATTTCTTCTGCCAGTCTGTCGGTAACAGGCCACGTTTAGCAATTTCATCAATATCTGCTGCCAGAGCCAGTGTAACGACATCTGCATCCAGACCATCAATCACGGCACGTGCCTGTTTGCCTGAACCGCCATGTGATTGTTTAAAATTAATATCTTGGCCAGTAGATTTTTTCCAGTAAGCACTGAATTCTTTGTTAAAGTTGTCGTACAATTCGCGAGTTGGGTCATAGGATACATTTAAGAAATCCTTTGCAGACACACTAAATGCAGTCGCTGAAATCAGTGCTGCAAGTACCCCAATTTTTAATTTACGGACGTTCATATTTGCCTCAAGTGTTCTTGGTTTTTGTTGGATGGGGCAAGAATAGCTGGAGTTTTTTTACATAAAAAATAATTAAAAAAGAATTTTATGTGAGTAAAACAGATATGTGGATGCAGTATAGCTTTGTATGCTGTGACATCGACCTGAGAGGTGGGAAATCATGCTGTGTTTTAAAAATGCACAACAAGTCAATCAGATAGATTTGCTTGATCGCGCCTTTCATTATGGCGATGGCTGCTTTACTACAGCCCGGATTCGCAATAACCGTATTGAACTGCAGGAACGGCATTTATCACGCCTGCATATAAGCAGTCAGAAAATGCAGCTACAAGCGGACTTAAACCTGATTGATGCAACCTTAGAACAATTACGTGAATTAACTTCTAGCTTAAACGGCACCTTGAAAATTATTCTGAGTCGGGGCATTGGCCAGCGCGGCTATAGCTTGCCAGACCATCCAGCAGATGTTTGGCTGTATTACTATCCGCAAATGCTTCATGAGCATCACTTTGAGCAGATTGAAAGTGGTGTCTTAAATACTGCCCTTGGTCTGTGTATGCCGCAATTAGTTGGGTTAAAAACACTGAATCGTTTAGAGCAGGTCATGCTCAAACAGGAAGCAGATCAGCAGGGTTGGAGTGAAGCACTGGTTTGTGATGTGCAGGGTGAAATTGTTGAAGGGGTGAGCAGTAATTGTTTTTTAAGGATAAACAACACGTGGATTACTCCGGAACTTCGCTATAATGGCGTTACCGGGGTAATGCGTGCCGAGATTCTGGAACGTATGTTGCAGCAAGGCATTATTTGTGAACAGCGCAGTCTGGATTTGAATGAAATTTCTTCTATTCAGAGTCTATTCTTCTGCAATGCACTGAGCCCTATGAAAATTGTTACTCAATTTGAACAAAAAACACTGGATACAGAAGTCTGTATTGAGTTATTTCATCGTCTTCATTTACATCAGATCATTTAAAATATGTCCGCCAGCAAATCCACACGAAAAAAGAAAAATAAAGCGAAATCAGCTTTTCCACTTAAAGGTGTATTGGTCGTTGTCTTGGGTCTTGTATTGATCTTGGCCGTGATTCTCAAAAGCAGCCTGTTTAGAGATTATCCGGTTGAAGGTAAAAAACAGATGCTAGCGATCAGTGCTGGGGATACCTATTCTGGCTTTATTGACCGTCTGGCGAAAGAAGGTCATGTCAGCTTTCCGATCCTTTTGAAAGTTTATCAGCGCTTCATCATTCATGACACGATGAAAGCAGGTGTTTATGAAGTACGCGATGGCATGAGTATCCGTCAGGTGCTGGAAATGATTTCCAATTCGGAAAATGCCCAGATGAACCGTATTCTGGTAATTGAAGGTACCACTTTCAAACAGCTGATCGATACTTTAAAGAAAGATGATTTAGTCACGAAAGAAGTAGTAAATCTGCCAACTGATCAATTGTTGAAAGAGTTAAATATTCCGTTTAATCATCCTGAGGGTTTATTTGCACCGAATACCTATTTCTTTGCCAAAGGTGAAACGGATCGCAAGATTCTGACCGATCTTTATCAGCGCCAGATGAAGTCTCTAGATCAGGCTTGGGAAAAACGCGCATCAGATCTGCCATATCAGAATAAATATGAAGCGCTGATCATGGCATCGATCATTGAAAAAGAAACCAGTCTGGATAGCGAGTTACAACAGGTATCAGGTGTATTTATACGCCGTTTGAAAATCGGCATGCGTCTACAGACAGATCCAACCGTGATTTATGGTATGGGTGAGAATTACAAAGGTAATATTACCCGTCAGGATCTGCGTACTCCAACACCTTATAACACCTATACCATGGCTGGCTTACCACCAACACCGATTGCCTTGCCAAGCAAAAAAGCTATTGAAGCAGCGATGCATCCGGACAATTCACAAAATCTTTATTTTGTTGCAACGGGTAATGGTGGGCATAAATTCAGCAGCAGTCTGCAAGACCACAATAGAGCAGTGCAAGAATATCTCTCTGTTTTACGTTCAAAAAATAAGGAATGAGCATGTTTATCAGCTTTGAAGGCACTGAGGGTGTAGGGAAAACCACACTCATTCGTCGTATCTATGATGATTTTATTGCTCAAGGTAAAGAAGTCGTGCTGACCCGCGAACCGGGCGGCACACCAATGGCAGAACAGATTCGTTCGCTGTTGTTGGCCGTAAACCACGAAGAAGCGATGTGCCATGATACAGAGTTATTGCTGATGTATGCGGCACGTGCCCAGCATCTGGCACAAGTGATTTTACCCGCTTTAAATGCTGGAAAAATTATCTTATGTGATCGCTTCAGTGATGCCAGTTTTGCCTATCAATGTGCAGGACGTGGACTCAGTGAAGATAAACTGAATTTACTCAATAAGAACTTTGTGAAACGTATGCCAGATATTACGTTCTGGCTGGATGCACCGATTGAGCTGGGTATGAATCGTGCCCGTGCTCGAGGTGCTCTGGATCGGTTTGAGCAAGAGAAAGTTACTTTCTTTGAGAAAGTTCGCGCCGGATATGCCACGCTATGCCAGCGTCATCCAGAGCGGATTAAGCGTCTGGATGCGACTCAAACACCGGATCAGGTGTTTGAACAGGCGCTGTCTTATTTAAAATAATTTTATTCTAAAGACATTTTTGGCATACTTTTCTCTAGTTATTTCAAGAAAGAATCTTCTATATTGGAATAAATCAGGAAGATAAAACATGATGAAAAGTACAAGAGAAGAAATCATCCAGTTTTTACAGCAGGAATTTCCGCAGAGCCTGGAAAAGTGTCAGATCGAAGCTGTAGTGCCTCAGGGTGCAACCATACTGTATCGAGTGAGCGAGCAGGAATTACGTCCCGGCGGCACGGTGTCTGGACCCACCATGATGACCTTGGCCGATCTGGCTTTATATATTGCCATTCTCGGCGAGATTGGACTGGTTGGTCTGGCAGTGACTACGAACTTAAATATCAATTTTCTGCGTAAACCTTCAGGCGGAGTCGATCTGCGAGGGGAAAGTAAATTGATGAAAGTGGGGAAGGCGCTTATTGTGGGAGAAGTTTGGATCTATTCAGAAGGTATAGAAGAACCTGTCGCACATGTCACCGGAACTTATTCGATTCCGCCTAAATCAGTATCTTAATCACATAAAATAAAAGAAATATATTTTTTTCATAATGATAAAAATAAATAAATTCAATTAGTTGTGATTTAATTATTATTTATATAGCTGATTTGGGAGCGGTGATACAAAAGCTGGCCCTGCGCAAATAATCAGGCACAATTGACCGGAAGATTGGGAAAGTTAATGGCAACCGCAGATCATAAAATGGATAGCTATTTCAGCAGAAGCTGCATCCACTTGTGGGAAAAATTGCTAGAGAGACTTAATGAGCATTATTTACATCAGACTGCTCGCCGTAGTTGTGCTTATACTCAAGTGATGGGTTCAGATTTATCTAAAAATCTTGAAAGCTGCAATCAAGATATATAGCAAATAAAAAAACCGGATCATGAGATCCGGTTTTTTACACTTAAGTATTTAAACTTCTGCTGCATTCACTAATGGCTGTTCAACTTCAAAACTTGGTGGAATCAGTACAGTTTTGCGTAACTCAGGTAACTGTTCCGGATAGTCCAGGGTATAGTGCAGACCACGGGATTCTTTACGTTGCATAGCACAGCGCACAATCATCTCCGATACCATCACCAGATTACGCAGTTCTATCAGGTTTTTGCTGACCTGATAATCCTGATAATACTCGGTAATTTCTTTTTTCAGCATTTCAATCCGGTGCAGGGCACGTTCCAGACGCTTGGTGGTACGGACAATGCCTACATAGTTCCACATGGTCTGACGCAGCTCATCCCAGTTTTGCAGAATCACTACATCTTCATCCGGATTAGTTACCTGTGAATCATCCCAGGCTGGGACTTCAGGTATGGATTGGTTCGCTTTAAAATTTTCCTGAATATGCTTGGCTGCACTCATGCCATAAACAAAGCATTCCAGCAGTGAATTACTGGCCATACGATTCGCGCCATGCAGGCCGGTATATGAAGTCTCCCCAATAGCATATAAACCAGCAATATCAGTTTGACTATTCTCGTCAACCACCACACCGCCACAGGTATAGTGTGCTGCGGGTACGACCGGAATCATTTCCTTGGTAATATCAATTCCCAGCTCTAATAGGCGTGCATACAGCGTCGGGAAGTGCTCTTTAATAAAGTCTTCATCTTTATGGGTAATGTCCAGCCAGACATGACGAATCCCCAGGCGTTTAATTTCATAGTCAATGGCACGCGCCACGATGTCACGCGGTGCCAATTCAGCACGTTCATCAAAACGCAGCATGAAACGTTCACCATCCGGTAGACGTAAGTATGCCCCTTCACCACGCATGGCTTCAGTAATCAGGAATGAACGCGCTTGCGGGTGGTATAAACAGGTTGGATGAAACTGGTTGAACTCCATATTGGCGACACGGCAGCCGGCGCGGTAAGCCATCGCAATACCGTCACCCGTAGCAATATCTGGATTGGAGGTATAAAGATACGCCTTCATTGCACCACCACAGGCTAGGGCAGTAAATGGTGCCAGGAAAGTATGTACCTGTTCGGTGTGTTCATCCAATGCATACAGGCCGAGTGCCCGGTTTTCACCTGCATGACCAAGCTTTTTGGAGCAGATCAGATCAATCGCAATATAATTTTCAAAGATATGAATATTCTGCTTTTCTTGGGCGCGCTGTACCAAAGTAGTGGAAATCGCACGTCCTGTAGCATCTGCTGCGTGAATAATACGGCGCTGAGAATGGCCCCCTTCACGGGTCAAATGCAGTTGTTCCTGTTCGTCTAGTGTGAACTGCACGCCATGCTTGAGCAGGAAATCGACTGAAGGCTTGCCCCCTTCAACGGTCTGCTTGACTGCATCCATTTCACACAATTGTGCCCCGGCAATCATGGTGTCATCGATATGCTGTTCGAGAGAATCCATTTCATCAAGTACAGCTGCCACACCCCCCTGGGCATAAAATGTACTCGCATCCGTAAGCGTTGATTTGGCTAAAACTGCAATATTAAAATGTTCTGGTAAAGATAAGGCTAAACTTAAGCCGGCGCCGCCGCTGCCCACAATAATCACATCAAAATGATGTGTCGTGTGTAAATTAGACATGACTATTCAGCTAACTGAAAAAAAGTCCGGCTATCACAGCGCTTTTTTGTACAAAAGGCAAGCATTTATCTACCCATAAATTTATGAAAAAAAGTAATGAAAGCTGAAACTTAAGTCTTTAAAAATGGCATAATATCAGCAAGTAGAATAAGAACATTTCGTTACTTAAATTTTGTATAGTTTATGATAAAACTAATTTAAATAGGTTTATCAGTCATTTGAGTGAATAAATATATGAAAATCTTGGATGTTAAACACGGAATATTTGCAGCAACGTTAACAATGACAGCATTGCAGGCGGGGGCAGCCACTCCAGTTGATTTTTCAAATCTGGTTGCACAAGTCAGTCCGGCAGTGGTGAGTGTCAATGTTGTTAAAAAAATGTCCGAAGAAGAGCTATTACAACAACAAATTCCAGATATTTTACGCCGTTTCTTTGGTAATCAGGTCATTATTCCTCAGCCACGTGCACCTCAAGAAAAAACAGGGTATGGCAGCGCCTTCTTTATCAGTAAAGACGGCTATTTGCTGACTAATCACCATGTGATTGAAAATGCATCCAAGGTGACCATTACCTTAAATGACCGTCGTGAAATTGATGCGACAGTTGTAGGTAGCGATGAACGTACTGACGTGGCTTTACTTAAGGTCAATGGTGCAGGTTTCCCGGAGTTACGCACGGGAGATGTCGGGCGTTTACGTGTCGGTGAGCCTGTACTCGCCATCGGTTCACCATTTGGTTTTGACTATTCGGCTTCTGCCGGAATTGTCAGCGCCAAGATGCGTAATATGATGGGTGAAACTGCAGTGCCATTCATTCAGACTGATGTAGCTTTAAACCCGGGGAATTCTGGTGGGCCGCTGTTTAACCAGCACGGTGAAGTAGTCGGGGTGAATTCACGTATCTTTAGTGGAACTGGCGGTTATATGGGCTTGTCATTCTCCATTCCAATTGATGTCGCAATGGAAGTGGCAGACCAGTTGAAACGCAATGGTAAAGTTACCCGTTCTTATCTGGGCGTAAGCTTGCAAGATATTGACCGTAATCTGGCAGAATCTTATAAGCTGTCTAAGCCGGAAGGTTCATTGGTAACCCAGATTGCACCCAACTCGCCAGCGGCCAAAGCAGGCTTACAGGCTGGAGATGTCATTCTTAAATATAACGGGACTGATATTTCTCGTACCAGTGAATTGTTGAATTACTTAAACCGTTCTGCACCAAAACAGCAGATCCAGTTAGAAGTATTGCGTGATGACAAACGCCGTAATATCAATGCCACTTTAAGTGCAGCACCGGACGATACCCCAGCGAATGCCAGCAATCAGGCGCAACCAAATAAAGGGCCAGTCATCGGGGTAACTATTCGTAACCTGACACCAAATGAAATGAGTAGTTTAGATATCAAAGGTGGTGTAGTGATTCAGGATGTGCGTCCAGGTGGGGTTGCGGCACAAGCACGTATTATGCCGAATGATGTGGTGACCAATATTAATGGAAAGACTGTTCTGAACAGTAACCAGTTTGTGGAAACTGTATCTGAATTAAACAAAGGCAGCGTCGCGCGGGTAACACTCATCCGTCAAGGACAGCGCGTGATCGTCGGTATGCGAGTCTCATAAACGCATCATTGGTTGGTAAAAACCGTCTGAACTCAGGCGGTTTTTTTAATATTTGGCAATTTACCCTGCAAATAAAATCTGTAGACTCTAAGTCGCTATATGATCTAAAGGATAAGCAACGCGTGAAGGGTATTTTTGACCTGAAGTTAACAGTAAAACCAGAACATATTGATATCTTGGGGCATGTAAATAATGTGGTCTATGTGCAGTGGATGCAGGATGTTGCAACCGCGCATATTGAACAGATCGGTTTGGGTCTAGAGCAGTACCTGGAACTAAAGCATGCTATGGTCGCAGTTGAGTATCATGTGCAATATCGTAAGGCAGCATTTGAAGGTGATGAGCTGATTTTGCGTACTTGGTTAAATGATATCAATGCACTCTATTCATTCCGCCAATATGCCTTCTATCGCCCGGCAGATCAGAGTCTACTATTTACAGGGAGTACGCAATGGGCCTGTGTGGAAATTGCCACTGGTCGTCCGAAGCGGATGTCACCAACATTTACCCAAGCCTATCAACCCTTATTAGCAGATATCAATCCTTTGGATTTTAGTCAGTTGTATCTGGCAGATTAAATATCAGCAATAAAGCAGACTTAAATGTGGTTGTATGTATTTAATGACAATCGCTCTGATGTTGCTAAAACTTGGTCAGAGCGATTTCATGGCAAACAAAGTAGTGGAATGAGCGACGAAAATATAATTCTTTTTCTGTAACTGCATTCTGCTATAATCCTCGGCAATTTCTATTCGGCTTTTGTTGTGCAATCCCTTTATATTGCATGGCGCGTTTTTTTCTCAAGGTAGCCCATGGCGCAAGCTAAAAAATCTGTTGATATTAAAAACATTCGTAACTTCTCGATTATTGCGCATATTGACCACGGTAAATCGACCCTGGCGGATCGATTCATTCAAACCTGTGGTGGTTTGCAGGATCGTGAAATGCAGGCTCAGGTTCTCGATTCTATGGAACTTGAACGCGAACGTGGGATTACCATTAAAGCGGCATCGGTGACCTTGTACTACACACACCCGAATGGCCAGGAATATCAGCTAAACTTCATTGATACTCCGGGACACGTGGACTTCTCGTATGAAGTATCGCGTTCACTTGCTGCGTGTGAAGGTGCATTACTGGTTGTAGATGCAGCACAGGGTGTAGAAGCACAGTCTGTTGCAAACTGCTATACCGCAATTGAGCAAGGTCTGGAAGTATTGCCAGTTCTGAACAAGATTGACTTGCCGCAGGCTGAACCTGAACGTGTGATTCAGGAAATTGAAGACATCATTGGTATTGAAGCCACTGAAGCACCGACCTGTTCTGCAAAAACAGGCCTGGGTATTGAAGGTGTGCTGGAAACTCTGGTGAATGTGATTCCTGCGCCAACAGGTGACCGTGATGCACCGCTGCAAGCATTGATTATCGACTCATGGTTTGATAACTACCTGGGCGTTGTGTCTTTAGTTCGTGTGAAACAGGGTCGTGTGCGTAAAGGCGACAAGATGTTGATGAAATCAACTGGTCAGACGCACATCATTACTTCAGTAGGTATCTTCAATCCAAAGCATACCGAAACCGATATTCTTGAAGCGGGTGAAGTAGGTTTTGTGATTGCGGGCATTAAAGACATCTTTGGTGCGCCAGTTGGTGATACGATCACACTTGCCTCTACTCCAGATGTTGAAGTATTGCCAGGTTTCAAGAAGGTAAAACCTCAGGTTTATGCAGGTCTGTTCCCGATTGATGCCAGTGACTTTGAACCTTTCCGTGAAGCGCTGCAAAAATTACAGATTAACGACTCTGCCTTATTCTTTGAACCTGAAAGTTCAGATGCACTTGGTTTTGGTTTCCGTTGTGGCTTCTTGGGTATGCTGCATATGGAGATCGTACAGGAGCGTTTAGAACGTGAATACGATCTGGATCTGATTTCATCTGCACCGACTGTAATTTATGAAGCGGTGATGAAAAATGGCCAAACGATCTATGTCGACAGTCCATCAAAAATGCCAGACGGTTCAACAGTAGAAGACCTGCGTGAACCGATTGCAGAATGTCATATCTTAGTACCACAAGAATATCTGGGTAATGTGATGACCTTGTGTGTTGAGCGCCGTGGCGTGCAAAAAGACATGAAGTTCATGAGTAATCAGGTATCCATTACCTTTGAAATTCCGATGGCTGAAGTGGTCATGGATTTCTTCGACAAACTGAAGTCTTGCTCACGCGGTTTTGCCTCACTGGACTATAACTTTGTGCGCTTTGAAAGTTCATCATTGGTTAAAGTTGATGTCCTGATCAATGGTGACAAAGTGGATGCCTTGGCAATGATCTGTCACCGTCAGGATGCACGTCACCGTGGTATTGCCCTGGTTGAAAAAATGAAAGACCTGATTCCACGTCAAATGTTTGATGTCGCGATTCAGGCAGCCATTGGTGCACAAATTATTGCCCGTTCTACTGTAAAAGCGATGCGTAAAAACGTATTGGCAAAGTGTTATGGTGGTGACGTGTCACGTAAGAAAAAACTTCTGTCTAAACAGAAAGAAGGTAAGAAACGTATGAAGCAGGTGGGTAGCGTAGAAATCCCACAAGAAGCGTTCTTAGCCGTATTAAAAGTCGAACGCTAAAATAATAAGGATATAAGCCCATGGATTTTGATTTTAATTTAATTCTTGTTCCTGCCACGCTGTTTTTTATTGCAATATGGCTGCTTGATAAGTTTGTTCTGAAACAGCGACAGACCAAAGGCAAGGGCAATGAAAATTTTATCATTACCTGGGCTTATGACTTCTGGCCAGTGCTTACCGTTGTGCTGGTTCTGCGTTCATTCTTATATGAGCCTTTTAATATTCCATCTGATTCCATGGTGCCCACCCTGGAAACAGGTGACTTCATTCTGGTCAATAAATTCGATTATGGTGTGCGTCTGCCCATCATCAATAGCAAAATTATTGATACTGGAAGTCCAGAACGTGGTGAAGTGGCGGTATTCCGTTATCCACCACAACCTGGCATTAGCTATATCAAACGTATTGTAGGTTTGCCGGGTGATCATATTGTTTATGATCATGGTCAATTGATTATTAATGGTGAAAAAGTCACTAAAGTTCCTGTTGAATTTAGCCGTGAAAAAGACCGTTTAGATACGCCTGAATCAATTTATCACAAAGAGACTTTAGGTAAGCATACCTTTACCATGCGTGAGCTTGAAGGGGTAAATGTGGCGCGTCAGGCACCATTTATCAACTTTGTGGAAAATGGTAAATATTCAGGTGAAAATGGTTTATATTGGGAAGTAAAAGTTCCAGAAGGTCAGTACTTTGCGATGGGGGATAATCGTGATCAAAGTGCTGACAGTCGCTTCTGGGGATTTGTTCCGGAAGAAAATTTAACCGGTCGCGCATTCTATGTATGGATGCATAAAGAACCAGGTTTTAAATTACCTTCGTTTAGCCGAAACGGAACAATTGACTAATTTATTGTTTCAATTGGGAAAATAAAAATGAGACATCAACAAGGTGCATCGTATATTGCAATATTGTTTGCAATTATGGGGTTTGCTTTTCTGGCAAAAATCGCAATTGCGGTATGGGGACCGTATTTCGATGATCGCCTAGTAGATAGCCAGATTGAGGAGCTACTAAAAACAGCTCCTGCAAATATCACGCCGGAGAAATTTAATTCGGAACTGTCTAAGCGTTTAGAGATGAATAATATTCGCGATTTTGACATTAAGCAGAATGTTATTCTCGACAATGCGCAAGCGATGGTCGTAAGAAAGAATTATGAAGTTCGCAAGAATTTTCTAATGAATATCGATTTAGTGATGAAGTTTGAGAAAGAGTTTGATCAAAGCACAGTCAAAGCTAAATGATGAACGTCTTGCCAAGCGGATCGGCTATCAGTTTAAACAGGCTGATTTGCTGAAACTGGCATTGACCCATCGTTCAGTCAGTCATAAACACAACTACGAGCGCCTGGAATTTCTGGGCGATTCGCTTTTAGGGATGATCATTGCCAATTATCTCTTCACTGCTTATCCACACGAAAATGAAGGCCGTTTAACGCGTATGCGTGCGACTCTGGTTCGTCAGGAAGCATTAGGAAAAATCGCCAATGATTTAAAGCTGAGCCAGAATTTAATTCTCAGTACCGGTGAATTGAAATCTGGCGGTCATCATCGTGAGTCTATACTGGCAGATACGGTAGAAGCCATTATTGGTGCGATCTATGTCGATTGCGGTGATCTCACCGTGTTAGAGCCGATTGTGTTAAAATGGTACGAACCGTATTTAGACCATATTGAGCCGACCGATCAGCTTAAAGACCCTAAATCTCGCTTACAAGAGTATTTACAAGCACGTAAGAAACCTCTCCCAGTTTACGAGGTTGTAGATATTCAAGGTGATGCCCCAAACCAGCATTTCAAAGTGGAGTGCCGGATTGAGGACTTACCTATCCTGATCGGCGAGGGTTCAAGTCGCCGTTTTGCTGAACAAGCAGTTGCAGCAGAAATTTTAAAACTATTGGAGCATAAGTCTTAATGACTACTCATTCCGATCACATCGATGCTGATCACGAGTCGCAAAGCGACAGCAATGACTTAATTAGTCAATTTTTTAGCGAACAAGGCACTGAAATCCCTTCGGATTACCGCAGTGGTTTTGTTGCGATTGTTGGTCGTCCAAACGTGGGCAAATCAACCTTGATGAACCATATTTTGGGCCAGAAACTTTCGATTACTTCACGTAAGCCACAAACCACACGTCACAAGATTGTGGGCATTGATTCACGTGAGAAATCTCAGGCAGTATTTGTGGATACTCCAGGGATGCACAAGAAAGAAGTACGTGCCATCAATAAAATGATGAACCGCGCTGCGCATTCTGCATTGCGTGATGTAAACCTGGTTTTATTTGTTGTTGATGCAGATAAGTGGACGCCAAACGACGACCTGGTTTTGGAAAAGCTGAAAAATGCGGATATGCCGGTCATTCTAGTGATTAATAAGATTGATACACTAGAAAATAAAAACCATGCATTACCTTTGATTCAAGAACGTGCCAAGCTGATGAACTTTGCTGAAATCGTACCGGTTTCTGCGCTTCGTGGTGCTAACCTTGAGCATCTGCGTACAACGATTGCGAATTATCTGCCATTCCAGCCACCGTTATATTCACTGGATCAGCTGACTGACCGTTCAGAGCGCTTCCTGGCATCTGAAATTATCCGTGAAAAGATCATGCGTCAGTTGGGCGAAGAGCTGCCATATGACCTGACTGTTCAGATCGAATCCTTTAAAACGGAAGAGCCGACCCTGAATGAGAAAACCGGTCGCATGAAACCGGCATGTACCTATATTGATGCGACGATTTTTGTTGATCGTCCTGGCCAGAAAGCCATTGTGATTGGTGAAAAAGGTTCTAAGTTGAAAAAAATTGGCATGGATGCACGTGTCGATATGGAAAAAATGTTCGAACAGAAAATCATGCTGACACTTTGGGTGAAAGTCAAAGGTGGCTGGTCTGATGATGAACGAGCATTAAAAAGCTTAGGTTATAGCGATATTTAATTTTGCAGGAACGGATCATGATGAAATTGCTGGCAATTACTGCATGTATTTTATTCTTGCAGGGTTGTATTCATAAAGTTGTGACCGTTCCAGTGAAAGTTGCTTATAAAACTACAAAAGTCGCAGTCAAAGGTACTGTGGCTGTTGTGGGCGCCGCCATTCCGGATGGGGATGACGAAGAAGATGAGAAAAATTCAAAAAAGAATAAAGATTAAAGAAACAGCCTATGCGTAATGAAGTGCTGCATGGATACCTGATTCATCACCGAAAATATCGTGATCGCAGCCATATCGTGCATTTATTTACTCAGGAATATGGCCGTATCGATGGGATTTTAAGACAGACGCCACCCCCGCAATATCAGCCAATCAGCTTGCAAGCGTCTGGTAAATCTGAACTCAAAAATTTTACTAAACTCGAAATTGTCAATCAGCCTATTTTCTTTTTTGGGGATGCATTCTTTTCAGGATTTTATTTGAACGAGATTCTGCTGCGACTTTGCCCACTCGAAGTAGAAATGCCGCAGACTTATGCCAAATATGGCGAAACTTTAGTGGCTTTACAGCAGCTTTCTACACAAACTGATCCGAATACCTATCTCAAGCAGATCTTGCGCCAGTTTGAGCATGTTTTGCTGGAAGAACTTGGTTATGGTCTGGACTTTTCAGTTGATGCGAATCAGGCAGTTATCGCTCCTCAACAGCATTACTATTTTCAGCTCAATGATGGTTTCATGCCCTCTGCCAAAGCCTCACGTTCAACCATGTCGGGACAGCAGATTTTAACTATGTTGAGCTATGAAAACGGTAGGGATTTTAATCCAGAACAGTTACAATTATTGACGAAGCTTTATCGACAGGTGATTACCGCCTTACTTGGTGACCGACCACTGAAAAGTCGACAATTGTGGATCCAAAATTCTCAATCTCAATCGTAGTTAGGAAAATATTATGGCTGCATTACTTGGTGTCAATATTGACCATGTCGCAACTTTAAGACAAGCACGTGGTACGACGTACCCAGACCCAGTCAATGCTGCATTGATCTGCGAACAGGCGGGTGCAGAGGGCATTACCTTGCATTTACGTGAAGACCGTCGTCATATCCAGGATGATGATGTACGTCGTATGCGTCCGGTATTGACCACGCATATGAATCTGGAAATGGCTGTGACTGATGAAATGGTGGCTTTTGCTAAAGAAATTCAGCCGCAGCATGTCTGTTTCGTGCCTGAAAAACGTCAGGAAGTCACTACTGAAGGCGGTCTGGATGTGGTTGGTCATTTTGAAGATGTAAAGAAGGCTACTCAAGAACTGTCTGCGATTGGCTGTGATGTGTCACTATTTATTGATGCTGACTTTGCCCAGATTGATGCTGCGGTCGCGTGTGGTGCACCAACGATTGAAATCCATACCGGTGCTTATGCGGATGCTGAAACACCTGAAGCACAAAAAGCTGAACTAGAGCGCATTATCAAAGGGGCAGAATATGCTGCTTCTAAAGGTCTGGTGGTAAATGCCGGGCATGGTCTGAATCTGGATAATGTCACTCCAATCGCTGCGATTCCACAAATTCATGAATTAAACATTGGTCACTCGATTATTGCAGATGCAGTTTTTGTTGGTCTGGCACAAGCTGTACAACAAATGAAGGCTGCAATTAAAGCTGCACGTTAAGATTGAAAAGTTATGTCGAATATTGATTATGATGAACTCATGAAACCAGTCATTGGTTTTCTGGGTTGTGAAACTCCTAAAGCCTGGCTTGATGAAGCCTTACAGAATCTGGAGATCCTGATGCAGGATCATGCCAACTGTGAGAAGAAAGCTGCCAGTACTGCAATGAACCTGATGTTTCGTTATAGCTTTTTCGTAGACTTACAGGTAAAGCTGGCACAGCTGGTACGCGAAGAAATGCTGCACTATGAACAGGTGCTGGAATTCATGAACAAGCGTGGTCAGCAGTGGACTGGTCTCAGTGCAGGACGCTATGCCGGCGGCTTACGCAAAGAGATCCGTACTTATGAGCCGGAAGCGCTGATTGATGTGTTAGTCATTGGTGCTTTTGTAGAAGCTCGCTCTTGTGAGCGATTCTATGCACTGGCACCGTATGTGGATGAAGAACTTGGGCGTTATTACCGTTACCTGCTCAAATCCGAATCTCGCCATTTTGAGGACTATCTAGCACTCGCTATGGATGTAGCGAAAACAGCAAAACTGAAAAATCCAAAAGAAGATATTCAGGCACGTATTGAACATATCAGAGAAGTGGAAAAAAATCTGATTTTAAGCCCTGATGATATGTTTCGCTTCCATAGTGGTGTGCCAATAAAAGTTGCCTAAAGCATCCTTAAAAAAATCCTCCAAAATGGGGGATTTTTTTATATTTTTCGAAAGTAAAGCTGAGCGTCTTTTAAGTTTGAAAAATAGCCTAAGCAATTTTAAATATCTACTATTACTCTGTCGATTGAAAGGCAACTCTACTTAGGGATATATTAAATATTAATTGTTAAAAAAATGTACGAGTTAAAAATAAAATCCTTCATATCTGATGGAAGTATGGTTATCAATCACGATCATTCTAATTTCATGGAGGAAAGAGAAGGGGGAGATGAAAAGTTTTTATGTGAATAAAGCTTAAAGCAATAAAAAAAGCCCAAGTCTAAAATGCTTGGGCTTTCTTGAATTTGGCTCTCCCACCTGGGCTCGAACCAGGGACCTGCGGATTAACAGTCCGTCGCTCTACCGACTGAGCTATGGGAGAATCTGAATGCGATTATAGAGGGATTTTGACAGGGGTCAAGCAAAAACTTCTATATTTATTGCAAATATAGTTTGTCTGATTTTAATTTAGACAATCAAATTTAAAATTCAAAAAAAGCTTGTCAGCGCATAAGCGAATTGCTAAATTGAAAATATAAAGTCGTTTGACCAGATGGTCAAACAGTGTGGATTTAAACCTACTTGCCAGCACAAAAATGGCTAAACCGGAGAAAGCGAATGAATACGCTCACTATCCCTCAAATTTTCGCCCAACTGTCTTTCTATCAAGAAAACTACCTTGATATTATTCAAGATTTTACCCAATATTTTACTCCTGTTCATGGCGCTGAAATCCGTTTATGGCCCTTAGCTGCAAAACAGTTGTATTTGGGTGACTTGTTACAATTGTGGTTTGCAGAAAAATGGCTGGTTGAGAAGGAACGCCTATTTAGCTTTGAAGTATTCCTGAATGCGCCTGAAATACAGCCAAAAGATCTGTTTATTTATGCTATTTCGGGCAATCTCATTACGGGTTCAAATCAGTCTAAAGTTTGGCAGACATCTACTGCACAGACTCAAGAATTAAGTCTGGCGAATGTCTCTAGACATTATTTTGAGTATCAGGCTTTGACTCAACCAAAAGCTGTTCAAGCACCACAGGCGAAGTGGGGTATGCTTTAAGCCTTTCCTAAACTAGAAGTTTTTAACGAAAAATCATACAGGTGGCTGTTGCATGAGCATAAAGCTTGCCATCTTCATC
The DNA here is from genome assembly GCF_003289665.1 of Acinetobacter sp. SM1B. Classification (NCBI taxonomy): domain Bacteria; kingdom Pseudomonadati; phylum Pseudomonadota; class Gammaproteobacteria; order Moraxellales; family Moraxellaceae; genus Acinetobacter; species Acinetobacter sp. SM1B. The sequence continues at coordinate 1,630,809 of NZ_QMBM01000001.1, read as the reverse complement.
GATAATTTTTCCTTCTGAGATTGCAAGATTTTTGCTGGTATTAATGAGTTGACCAATAGCCGTCAATGGTCTGTTTTGGGGAATGGGGCGACACATTTTAATATTGAGATCAATCGTGCCATATCCTGCGCCTGCTTCTAAAACGGTATGAATTGCACAGCCTGTTACGGTGTCCAGTACTGTTGCAGCAAAGCCCCCGTGTACACCGCCTAAAGGATTTAAATGGTGTTGATCTGCCTGCACCTCAAACGTTACCTGACCACTTTCAATTAAAGTAGGTTTCATGGGAATGGTTGTTGCCATAGAAGGCATCGGCAGGTTGCCATTACACATTTCTTGCATAATCTGTAAACCTGATAGATTCTTGATATCCATTGCTTGCTCTTGTTATTTTAGATTTTGGAATGATCTTTAAATTCTAGATGGATGGAGGCTCAGGCATCAATTAAAAATTGTATGATTGGAGTATGCAGGGTTTATACCTTGGCTTAAAAATAAATATAAAAAATAAGTTCAATGAGGAATACTGATGAAAGCAAGATGTTTATGTGGTGCGACTCAGTTTGAAGTACAACTCAGGAATCATGAAGTTGCTGCCTGTCATTGCTCGATGTGTCGCCGCCAGACCAGTGGGCCATTAATGGCTATTGATATCGAAGAGATTCATTTTGTCGATCAGCAGTATTTATCTGTTTTTAACTCTTCAGAATGGGCGGAGCGCGGCTTTTGTAGTGTTTGTGGTACTTTTATTTTTTGGCGAACCAAAGATCACTCATTTGCCAATATCAATGTTTTTACATTGGAGGAATTACCTGATGATCTGGATTTTAATCTGGAGATTTATGTGGATCATCAGCCAGCCTTCTATTTATTTAATAATCAAACCCAAAAAATGACTGAAGCTGAAGTCATCGAGATGTTTAATTCGGATCGCTCATAATTTTAGTTTTGAAAGTGCAAAATTTAAGGTTAAATTTAAAGAGAACAAATAAAAAAACCCGCGATAAACGCGGGTTTCTTATTTAAAAACTTGAGAAAGTCTCTAAATTATTTAGCAGCTTTTTCAGCTTCGATAGAAGCAATCGCAGCATCTACGCCTTCGATTGAATCAGCAGCTTTCTTGATACGAGCAAGTGCATCAACCAGTACTTCGTCAGCAGTTGCGTAAGAGATACGCATGAAGCCGCCTAGACCGAATGCATCACCAGGAACGACTGCAACACCAGTTTCTTCCAGTAACCAAGCAGAGAATTCTGTGCAAGATTTAAGACCTTTGGCACGAATCAATGGTTTGATGTTTGCATATGCATAGAATGCACCGTCCGCAGGTAGGCAAGAAATACCATTGATATCATTTAAGCCTTTTACAACCAGGTCATGACGACGTTTGAATGCTTCAATCATTGGCTCAAGTACGTCTTGAGGACCATTCAATGCAGCTTCCGCAGCAACTTGTGAAATAGAAGTCGGGTTAGAAGTTGATTGAGACTGGATTTTCTTCATTGCGCCAATCAGTTTCGCAGGACCAGCTGCATAGCCGATACGCCAACCAGTCATTGCATAGGCTTTAGACACACCATTTAATACGATTGTACGGTCATAAAGGTCTGGAGCAACAGTTGCGATATTGTAGAACTCGTCATCCCAACGGATTGGTTCATACATGTCATCAGATGCGATATACACTTCTGGATATTTACGCAGTACTGCAGCTAAGGCTTCTAGTTCAGCTTTCGTATAGATCATGCCAGTCGGGTTAGAAGGGCTGTTCAATACCACTAGACGAGTTTTGTCAGTAATCGCCGCTTCTAATTGTTCAGGAGTAATTTTGAAACGTTGTTCTTCACCACATTTCACAATAACAGGAACACCTTCAGCAATGATCACCATATCAGGGTAGCTTACCCAGAATGGTGCAGGGATGATGACTTCATCACCTTTGTTTAACAAGGCAAGTGCCAGGTTAAAGAATGATTGCTTGCCACCACAAGAAACCAGGATCTGGTTTGCTGCATAGTCAAGGTTGTTGTCACGTTTGAATTTGGCAATAATGGCTTTTTTAAGACCTGGCGTACCGTCTACAGCGGTGTATTTGGTGAAACCGTTGTTAATCGCTGCAATTGCTGCATCTTTGATGTGTTGTGGTGTATCAAAATCTGGTTCACCTGCACCCAAGCCAATTACGTTATGACCAGCAGCTTTAAGTTCAGCAGCTTTGTTAGTCACAGCAAGCGTTGGGGACGGTTTGATGGCATTTACACGATCAGAGAGACGTACGTCCACGGCGGTATTCCTTCTTATAGGGATTAAAAAATAAAAAGCACAATATCTTAGCCTATATTGGTGCACATTAGGCAAAAGAATTTATAAAACTTTACGGAAAAAGTGTTTTGATAGCCGAAGTTTATCTTGAACTTCGATGTTAAGGCGCAGTAACTAAAGGCTTTCAGGCTAAACTTGAAATCTATAAAATATGTGAAATATAAAATAAAAAAGGCTACCTGTGGGTAACCTTTTTTGTGCGCTTCCTGTAAGGATTATGCCGTAAAACGTAACAAATCTTCTTCAGGGCGGGCAGTCAGGACTTCTACGCCATGTTTTGTTACTAAAAGAGTATGCTCATATTGCGCAGATAATTTGTGATCCTTGGTCACAACCGTCCACTTGTCACCCAGCAATTTGGTTTGCCAAACACCTGCATTGACCATTGGTTCAATCGTAAATGTCATACCTTCTTCTAAGATCATACCGGTATTTGGCTGGCCATAATGCAGCACCTGCGGTTCGTCATGGAAAGTGGTGCCGATGCCATGACCACAGTATTCACGTACTACGCTAAAACGTTCAGATTCCACATATTTTTGGATCGCATGACCGATATCACCCATGGTTGCACCTGGCTTAACTACTGCGATACCACAATACATCGCTTCTTGAGCGACTTTACATAGACGGTTCGCCAGAATAGAAGTTTCACCCCCCACGATGTACATCATGTTGGTATCGCCATGAAAACCATCTTTGATGACAGTCACGTCAATATTAAGAATATCGCCTTTTTTCAAGATCTTGCCTTCAGAGGGAATACCGTGACAGACCACATGGTTGACTGATGTACAGATCGTATGCTGGAAAGCAGGACGGCCTGGTGCTGCGCCATAGCCCAGACATGCTGGAATCGCATTCTGTACATTTACAATATAGTCATGACAAATCGTATCCAATTCAAGCGTTGATACACCTGGTTTGATATGCGGTTTGATCATATCCAAAACTTCTGCCGCCAGTCGTCCAGCTACACGCATCTTTTCGATATCTTCAGCGGATTTAATTAAACGACGGGGAGCTTGATAAGTAGTGTTCATGATCTCTAAAAACTTTTGGAAATTTGTGTGCGACTATGGTATAAATAGCCGCCCATTTTATCAAATGCTTTTTCGTGAATATATTTGCGTAGCTTGATGAATGGTGTATTAAAAATCCGCACATATATCGTCACATTACTCTGGGTGCCCGCAAGGGTGGAGAATGCGGATATATGGAGGCCTAACCCAAATCTTTAAGGTAAAGAAAATGGCAGATTACAACGTAAGCATGCGCGACCTTCTACAAGCTGGCGCGCACTTTGGTCACCAAACTCGTTTCTGGAACCCAAAAATGCGTCAATATATCTTTGGCGCGCGTAACAAAATTCACATCATCAACCTTGAGCACACTGTTCCTGCGTTAAATGATGCTTTGAACTTTGCTAACCAATTGGCTAGCAAAAAGAACAAAGTTTTGTTCGTTGGTACTAAACGTGCAGCTTCTGCAATCATCCGTGAGCAAGCTCAACGCGCTGGTCAACCATACGTTGATCACCGTTGGTTAGGTGGTATGTTGACTAACTGGAAAACTCTTCGTCAGTCAATCAACCGTCTAAAAGACCTTCAAACTCAATCTCAAGACGGTACTTTCGCTAAGCTGACTAAACGTGAAGCTCTTGAGCGTACTCGTGAGATGGACAAACTTGAACGCGGTCTTGGCGGCGTTAAAAACATGGGTGGTTTACCTGACGCACTATTCGTAATCGACGTTGATCACGAAGCAATTGCAATCAAAGAAGCTAAAAACCTTGGTATTCCTGTAATCGGTATCGTTGATACAAACTCTAACCCAGACAACGTAGATTACGTTATTCCGGGTAACGACGATGCGATCCGTGCAGTTACTCTTTATGCTTCTGCTATGGCTGACGCGATTCTTGCTGGTAAAGAATATGCTCAATCACAAGCAAATGCACAAGCTAAAGCAGAAGAAGCTCCAGCTTCTGAGGCTTAATGCGTTAGACGCTAGCTTGTCATTTTTGCGACACGTGATGGTGGCAAAGTAAGCGTCGTGTATGCAGGCGGCCCATGAGAATCCTCTGGGCCGTTTCTGTTCTATAAAGAATTCATTTTCTACCGAATTTAGGAGATAAACATGACTGCAGTTACAGCAAGCATGGTTAAAGAATTGCGTGATCGTACAGGTCTTGCAATGATGGAATGTAAAAAAGCTTTGACAGAAGCTGGTGGTGACATCGAACTTGCGATCGATAACCTGCGTAAATCTGGTCAAGCAAAAGCAGCTAAAAAAGCTGGTAACATTGCTGCTGACGGCGCGATCACGATCGCTCAGGAAGGCAACAAAGCAATTCTTTTAGAAGTAAACTGTCAAACTGACTTCGTTGCTAAAGACGAAAACTTTGCTGGTTTCTCTGCTAAAGTTGCTGCTGCTGCTCTTGCTGCTAACGAAACTGATGTTGCTAAAATCGCTGAACTTAAACTTGAAGATGGCGCTACTGTTGAAGAAGCTCGTATCGCGCTTGTTCAAAAAATCGGTGAAAACATCCAAGTACGTCGTGCGAAAATTGTTGAAGGCGAAAACCTTGCAGTTTACAAACACGGTCTTAAGATCGGTGTTGTTGTGTCTTATACAGGTGACGACGCGACTGGTAAAGGTATTGCAATGCACGTTGCTGCGTTCAACCCGGTTGCAGTTTCTGCTGAACAAGTTCCAGCTGAGCTAATCGCGAAAGAAAAAGAAATCGCTGAAGCGAAAGCACTTGAATCTGGCAAACCAGCAAACATCGTTGAGAAGATGGTTGTAGGTTCTGTTGAGAAATACCTGAACGAAGTTGTTCTTGAGCGTCAACAATACGTTATTGACAACGACAAAAAAGTTGCTGAAATCCTTAAAGCAACTGGTACTACAGTTGCTCAATTCACTCGCTTCGAAGTGGGTGAAGGCATCGAGAAGAAAGCTGAAATGAGCTTTGCTGATGAAGTTGCTGCTGCTCAAGCTGCTGCTGCTCAATAATTTTTACCTTTAGGTAAAAGTTAGAAAAGCCCCATTTAATGGGGCTTTTTTTATGATTAAGTCATTACTGATCAGGGGAGAATTATGGTAAATAAAACAAATATAGGGATTGGAGCAGTCATCGTACTATTGGTTGCTGCTTATTTAGGGCTTGATCTGTCTGAGCCCAGGCAACTGACCAATACTTTCACACCTGTACAGGAAGCTACTGAACAACATAAACAGCAGCCTGATCGTGCAAATATTAATACGGTAGATACGGGTACTGCACGTATACAACAGGCTTATCAGCAAAGACAAAGTGATATTCAGGTTCAAGGTGCAGGCGAGGTGATTGCGATATTAAAAGATGATAATGAAGGGTCTCGTCATCAGAAGTTTATTTTAGAACTAAACAATGGCCATACCGTGCTGATCGCTCATAATATTGATCTGGCACCGTGGATTCCAAATATTCAAAAAGGCGACGTGGTCGAATTTTTTGGTGAATATGAATATAGCGAAAAAGGTGGGGTCATTCATTGGACGCATCATGATCCAAGCCGAAAACATGTTGATGGCTGGTTAAAACATCAAGGAAGAACCTATCAATAAGGTCCTTCCCATGAAGGAAAATGAGAAATAGCGCTAAATGCGCTTCATTTCGCTTATTTGGCGACTTTTCCAAAAAGGAATTACTTTGCCTAGATAGGCATCCATGCACCAAATCGGGCCAATAAGAAGGAATTGGAGGTCTTTAAAAAAAGAAGGCTTTTTCCCTTCCACTTTATGGCCATAAAACTGGCCAACCCAGGCAAAAACAAATAGCCCGATATAAAAACCGACGCCAACTGGCAGGATCCAGATCAACCAGGCCATAACTAAAGTCAGTGCTGCCATAGCAACCGCCAATACAATATCAAGACGCGTATAAAAGATCATCGCCAAGACAACCAGTAATGCAGTGAGTAATGCACTGAAGTGAGCAAGAATACCGATAATAGAAAAATAGATGGTGGGAACGCAGACCCAGTGGATCAGCTTGTTAGTCTTGTTCTGATGACTGTCGCTGTATTCATCAAACCATTCCGTTACAGTTTTCATTTTCCACTCCTGCTGCTTCTATTTCTTAAAATATAAAGCAGAACAGGGTGGTGGTCAAAACGCACTCGTCAGGAAGTCAGCTTACTGGAGAAAGACCAATAGACGAGCAGGGTGGATAAGAGCAGTAACAGTACACCTGAAATAAGTTCTAATTTAAGCACAGCAAATCATTCCATAAAAAAAGCCACATTATCTGTGGCTTTTGGTCAAATGCGTTAATAAGCTAAATCTTAAGAGTTTGGCCCTTGTACACGCTCAATACTAACTTTGGCAGTACCCGCATTGGTGATGCCAATTTGCTTGGCTGCACCATAAGATAAATCAAGTACACGGTTGCCATGGAATGGACCACGGTCATTTACTTTCACTACCACACTCTTACCATTGTTCTTGTTAGTCACACGAATGTAACAATTCAATGGGAGGCTACGGTGAGCTGCAGTCATTCCGTTCATGTCGAAAGTTTCGCCGCTAGCCGTTTTACGACCGTGGAACTGACGACCATACCAAGATGCTGTACCAGTTTGGCTGAATTTACGAACTGTGTTGGAAGCAACAGTGTTCAGTTTTTCAATCACTGAAGGCTCATCTTCAGGGATTTCAATTTTAGCTGCAATCGTTTCACGACGAACTTTATCGCCAGAACGCTCAGTGATTGAAAGGCTGTTTAAATTTGTAAAGTTTGAATTGAAGCTTTGAGCTTCACGATTCAGAACACGTGTGGCAACACGCGAACGGTCATTATCATTATTTAATGATGATGACTGGACCAATTCTGCCTGCGACTGCGTCAGTGTGACGGTCGTGGCAATGGCCATTAAGTATTTGATTGAAGAATGCATCGAATCAACTCCTAGCAGCGGGTTCAAAAGGTTAATCTAAAGTGCTGAAAAACCAAGTAAACGAGCCTGATATTTAACTTATGCAACTACATTTGACGAAATGGATAATATTCATGCCGGCAATAGCCTGTCTAGTCTTTAATTAAAATAGTCTTGAAAAGAACGTAAAATAAACAATAATTGGTTAAAAAATAACCATAATTGTAACAAGGTATGAAAAAAGTCCAAAATTTGAACTGTTTCTCATAAATATTTGTTGACTTTTGTGTCTTGCGGTAAATAAGAGTCTTATCGACTCACGATTTCTGTACCTAACAACCACAAAGCAGTGGCGTACATTCGGCTGCGATTATAGGTGGTAATCACCTGAAAATTTGGATAAGTAATATAGTAAATCGGCCCATAATTTTCTTGCAATTGAATGACATTGACCAAATCCAGATCGTCGATTTTTACGATCGGATTCATAGGACTAATTCCTTGAGTTTTTAATACACCATAGGGTGTTGGCTGGGTTAGGTCCTTGGCAATTATTGCATCCGGATTTGAACCAGCATAACGTGCAGGGAAAGCAATTGGCTGGTTGCGTTGCCAGCCATGCTGAGCCAGATAATTGGCAATTGAACCAATAGCGTCCACAGCAGAGTTACGAAGATCAATATGACCATTGCCATCATAGTCGACACCAAACTTGGGAATATTGCTTGGCATAAACTGAGGATAACCGATCGCACCGGCATAAGAACCCACTACGGAGTTGGTTGGCACCCCATCTTTATATGACCAGGCAATCAGAGCAGAAAGCTCATCCTGAAAGTATTCATTGCGGCGATCACCATTAAATCCAAGAGTGGCTAATGCATCACGGGTGATAAAAGAACCTTTGTTGCTACCAAAACCGGTTTCTACTCCCAGAATCCCAAGAATAATCGCCTGTGGTACACCAAACTGCTGTTCAGCACGATTCAGGGTATCGGCATACTGCTGTTTAAAACGCACACCACGCTGAATGGTACTTTCAGCCAGAAAATTGGTTTTATAGCTATACCACGGTTTGCTTTCACCTGGACGACTCATGATGCTCAGCACATTCGGCAAATTGCGTGTACCATTCATGGCCCAGTCAATCTGTTCATTACTTAAACCATACTGTTGCATCGTTTTGATTTTAAAAGCGGAATAAGAAGGATGCGTTTGGAAATCATTGGCTTGGCTAAAACTACTAAAACTTAGTGCAGCGAATACCAGAGAAAGTCGTTTAAGTTTTTTATAAAAATGTAGTTTTAACATCTGACAGTGATTTCCAATTTCATGAATGAGTTGGCAACAGGGGGCATCCTGCACTTCTATTTATGCCCGAAAAAAGAGGCAAAAAATCGATAAAATCTTGTAAACAGAACACAATTGCTCAGGACTATTAAAGATAACATTGACTGGATAATGACATCCAACTGCTTTGACAAAAAGAGACAAAGTATGGCTATTTTTAACGCATTTTTCTTGTGAAGATGCATTTACTGTAACAAGCTATTTCATTGGCAATAAAAAAGCCCGACATCAGCCAGGCTTCTTTTATCAACTTATATTAAGAATAGAACAAAGTATCGTGGTATTCCGCCATTGCCTTTAGTTCATCCTTGTTTAATTTCAGGATGATTTTATCCGCAGCAATGTTGATTGCCTTGATCACTGCAGAAGCACCAATATCCGCCGCTTTACGTTTAATCATGCCCAGATCCAGGGTTTTGTTAAAATCCACCATGAAATGACGCACAGTCGCCTCACCAAACTCCTTATAGAGATTGCTCAAGGTCTGTTTGTCGATTTCATTGCCTGCTTTTACTTCAGCAAACTGGTACTTAAGGTTAGTGACCAGATTGGCATCCAGAGATTCACCGATACGGATGTTGCCTTCAGGATCCTTAAACAGACTGCGTTCAGAAAAGGCAATGGATTCACGTACCACCTCATTGGGAGCTTTGCCCAGTAACTGCTTGAGCAAGACTGTTACCGTGGACTTGATATATCCTGCCAGTTTTTCCGCAGTATCACGCTTATCACTTGCTGGGAACTTGCGTACAAGCTCAGTCAAAATGGCATCAATGATCTCATCATTGATCATTAATGCCGTTTTGTCACGAAGTGGATACAGCGGTTCGCTGGAGTTTTTATTTTTCTGTGCAGTCTGAATTGTATTTAAAAGTTCTGCTGAAGGAATAAATCCAAAAAAAGGCATCGTTAAACCTCAATGTTTCTTATTGTCGCGCTAAACGAATAGGGCGAGGCATCCATGTGAAGTCCGATACACGGCAAGGGTTGATATCCAATCCACCACGGCGTGTATAGGTCGCATATACCATCAGCTTTTCCGGTTTTAGATTTTGCCAGATATCGGCAAATATCTGTTCCACACATTGTTCGTGGAAACCGTTGTGCTGACGATACGAAATAATATAAGCCAATATGCTCTTATAACAAGGTTTTTTACCTTGATAGCGTATAAATACTGTACCCCAGTCTGGTTGTCCAGTGACTGGACAGTTACTTCTTAATAAATGTGAATAAAGCTGAACTTCGACATTTTCATCAATTTTATTATCTAGAGCCAATAACGTCGCATCAGGATGATTTTCCAGACGTTCTGGGATCAGTTCATCCAGGCAGATTCCTTCAGGCTTGGCAATGTCCAGCTCATCTATATGGAACAGATCTAGCTTTACGTCCGCTTCAGCGGCTTTAGATAAATCCTGTTCGACTGTCGCAATAAAAGCTGCTTTAGACTCAAACTTGGCAAAATTCAGACTGTTGAAATACAGCTTAAGAGATTTGGATTCGATCAAATTTGGAGAAGATGCGGGTAAAGTCATTCGACCAATTGCGACCTGTGGTACACCGGCAGCATTTAACCAAGATATTTCAAAAATATGCCACCAGTCCGTACCTTGTTGAATAGCTTCAATATGAGCATATTTCTCACGCGCAGGTGCACGTGAAATTGGGTACAGAATCTCCGGTTGATATTCTGTTGGATAGTTGGTGTCTTTACCAAGAAGAGAATGTTCTACACTCATTATTCACGCATTCCTGAACCACGAGACAATAAATAGTAAGCAATACCGTATAACACAGCACACCAGAAGGTAATCACAGCCAATGAAATGGAAACATTGACATCGCTATGACCTAAAATGCCGAAACGGAATGCGTTCACCATATAGACGATCGGGTTAATTAAAGAGAGATTTTGCCAAAAAGGGCTTAAAACACTGATGGCATAGAATACACCACCTAAATAAGTCAGGGGAGTCAGCACAAAAGTGGGGATAATCGAGATGTCATCAAAGGATTTGGCATATACCGCATTAATAAAGCCACCCAATGAAAACAGTAGCGAAGTAACGAGTACTGTATATATAGTGACGAACCAGTTAGTAATATATAAGTCAGTAAAAAATAGACTCATGCTGGTCACAATAATTGCCACCAAAATACCACGTGCCACGCCACCTAGAACATAGCCCCACAGGATTGCATGTAGCGGTACCGGACTCATAATCAGTTCTTCAATGCTCTTTTGAAATTTAGAGCTAAAGAAGCTGGAAGATACGTTGGCATAACTGTTGGTAATAACCGCCATCATGATCAAACCGGGCACAATGAACTGCATATAGCTAAAGCCGCCCATTTCTCCAATCCGTGAACCCACCAGATTACCAAAAATCACGAAATATAAAGTCATGGTAATGGCAGGTGGAAGTAGGGTTTGGGGCCAGATCCGCATAAAGCGGCGGATTTCTTTATAAATGATGGTATAGAGGGCAACGCCAAGCTGATTTAAATTCATTGCGCAGCTCCATTGAGGTTTTTCTCAACCATTTTCACAAACAATTCTTCAAGACGGTTGGATTTGTTACGCATACTACGTACTTGGATATTCTGTGCTTCGAGTAACTGGAACAGTTCATTCATACTATGTGCTTTATCTAAAGTGACTTCCAATGTCATTGGATCGACCAGATTAAACTTCACCCCTATAATATCGAGCTGGAGAGGTTCGATTGGTTCAGCCAGATCGAAGATAAAGGATTCTTCATTTAGCTGATTGAGGAAGTTCTTCATGGTGGTGTCTTCTTTAATAACACCACGGTCAATGATTGCAATCCGGCGACACAGCATCTCTGCTTCTTCTAAGTAGTGAGTGGTCAGAATGATTGATGTACCTTTATTGTTCATCTCATTCAGAAAGTCCCACATCGAGCGACGCAGCTCGATATCGACACCCGCCGTTGGTTCATCCAGAATTAACAGTTTTGGTTCATGCATCATGGCACGGGCGATCATCAGACGACGTTTCATCCCGCCTGAAAGCATACGTGCCTGTGTAGCGCGTTTTTCCCACAAACCCAGTTTGTTTAAATATTCTTCAGCACGTTCTTGAGCAATTTTCTTTGGAATACCGTAATAACCCGCCTGTGTAACAAGGATGTCGAACGTTTTCTCGAACTGGGAGAAGTTGAATTCTTGTGGTACTACGCCTAAACACTGTTTCGCTTCAGAAGGGTGAGTATCCAAGTTGTGACCAAAAACCTCAACAGTCCCAGAGGTTTTTCTTGTTAAGGAACTAATGATGCCGATGGTTGTAGATTTACCTGCACCATTCGGGCCGAGCAGGGCATAAAACTCACCCTCTGGTACATCCAGATTAATACCTTTTAATGCTTGAAAGCCATTGTGATAGGTCTTTGACAAATCCCTTAAGGTCAATGCATCAGTCATGGAGATCTCAAATGGTGAAAAATTGAGATATTGTGAGTGATCTGTATAAATAAGCCAAGTGATTGAGTGGGAATTCTTTTATAAAGGTGTGAGAAGATTGTTCAAAGCGTAGTCACTAAAATTACTAGCTTATATATAGTTGTTTACCTTATGCGATTTTTTGTTATGATGTGCGCACTCCTCATATAAGCGCTCATAGCTCAACTGGATAGAGTACAGGTCTCCGAAGCCTGTGGCGTGGGTTCGAGTCCCGCTGAGCGCACCATTTCCTTATTCCATCACATCCGACTTAATTTTAATATTATTAAAAATTAATAATTTATATCTGTCTATTGTCCGATAATATTCGAAGGTGTTTTAGGATGCCGCAAATTTTTATGGTAATTTTTTGCGGTACCTCCTGTTTCTTGAAAAAAATGTATTGTAAAAAGATGCCTAAATTATTAGACCTCTTTCATAAATCATTTTTTGCTCAGTTCCAAGTTGTAG
>NZ_QMBM01000001.1:1590866-1618179 GCF_003289665.1 Acinetobacter sp. SM1B | reverse complement strand
TACCTGCAGAACTGCGTAAAACGTTGACCTATGACCGTGGACGCGAGATGTCAGAACATAAAATACTCGAAGAAGATTTAGGCATAGATGTATATTTCTGTGACCCACATTCACCTTGGCAAAAAGGCACATGCGAAAATATGAATGGTTTAATTAGGCAATATTTACCTAAAGGGATTGATTTAAATCAGGCAGATCAGCATTATTTAAATCAAGTTGCCATGTCACTGAATACTCGTCCTAGAAAAGCGTTAGATTGGCTTACACCATTAGAGAAATTTGCTCAGCTTGTTGATTATCATATGGCTTTTGAAACTGTCGCACCTCATGTTTGAATTCGCCCTTCATTCGCTGGATTCCTGTTGGACGTGGCGATTATTGGGTTTTGAAACTAGATGAAAACTATCAAACCGTTCTGGTCGGTGAGCCTAAACGTAAATATATGTGGATACTCTCACGTGATCCGCAGTTGGATAAAAATGTAGTGAATGAATATTTACAATATGCTCAGTCAGTCGGTTATGACCTGAGTGATGTGATTCATACCAAACAAACTGCACGCTAAACTCAGTTTATCCTCAAACCATGCTTCGGCATGGTTTTTTTATATTTATACAATCAGAAGCTACACATTGAAAATTTATCATTCGATCAAAGAATAGAGACAAGTATTCTTGAAGACATCCCGATATAATGCGCGCAAAGAGATTTTGGGGTAGTGAATGTATAAAGGGATTGCGCTGTCAGTGCTGGCGTCACTGGTTTTTGGTGTGCTTTATATTTTCACGCCTTTTTTGCAGCCACTAGACAGTGAGCAAACCTTTGCATGGCGTATGTTGGCGACCCTCCCGTTTCTGACGGCGTTTATGTGGTGGTCAGGTGATCTCAATCATATCAGCAGTATTTTTAAGCGAATTCTACAACAGCCGACGTTTTTGATCTGGTTAATTATCAGCTCTTTACTTTGTACAACCCAACTCTGGTTATTTTTATGGGGGCCGATTAATGGTCGCGGCCTGCAAGTGTCGCTGGGTTATTTCCTGTTGCCTTTGGTGATGGTCCTGGTTGGCTGTGTGCTCTATAAAGAAAAACTGTCTGCCTGGCAGATGGCGGCGGTGGTTTGTGCGGTAATAGGCGTGGGACATGAAATCTGGCGGATTGGTTTTATTGCCTGGGAAACGGTCTATGTGGCTTTGGCTTATCCATTGTATTTTTTCCTGCGCCGTCGCTTTGGTACGGATCACTTGGGTGGATTCTGGTGGGACTTATGTCTGATTCTGCCAGTGGCTTTTTATCTGGGCTTTGTACATAGCGATTCTCTCAAGCTGATGGTCAGTTTCCCTCATCTCATCTTGGCAGTGTTGGGTTTGGGTTTCTTAAGTGCTTTAGGCTTAGGTAGTTATATTCTGGCAAGCCGTTATCTGCCTTTCGTAATTTTTGGTCTGCTGAGCTATCTGGAGCCAGTGTTACTGGCTTTTGCCTCGATGGCACTTGGGGAACGGGTAGAATCTGGAGAATGGCTGACCTATATCCCGATTTGGCTAGCGGTGATGGTGCTGATTGTGGAAGGAATATTGCATTTAAAACAACAGCAGTTGAAAAAAGATGAACTTGAAAAAAAAGCTGAAAAAATGGAAAAACTCAAAAAAAATAATGAATAATGCTATTTGCATAAGTGTGATATTCGTCAGATAATTTTGACGTAAATGTTATCTAATTCATGTACCATTTTGTTTAAAAGAATGTTCGTTATATTTAAAGGGGATAGACATGTCACAGATTGCGATTCCATATCAGTTACGTGCACGTTTATCCCAACGGAGCCGAGCCTCGATTTAGAATGGGAGCGGGAGCTTAAAGCTGTTCTGGCAGATATCTCGCCTGAGCTCAAGGAAAGTATCGATTTTCAGATTTTAAAGCCAAAAAGAATTCTCTGGGATCAGGAAACCAATCGATACCGTTATCAGGCTTATCATTCGGTAGAAGCTTTAAGCCAAAAATTTCTGAATGACCGGATGCGTTATTATGCCAGCACGTTCGGTCTCTCTTTGAAAAGCCTGCTCGGGTTAAATGACAGCTTGCAAGTTGCAGACTACCTGGAAAACGTACTCGAGCAGATTGATAAAATTGAAGTCAATGAAAACTTCCAGATGCAGCGTGAAAAGCTGGAACTACGTCGTACTTTCTTGTTGAATGCTGCTGAAATTATTCGTGGTCGTCAATTACAGCCGGTCGAGGGCGTACGTAAGCTCACTGAACAGCAGGTTAAATGCTTCATTATTGAAGTGTTTATCAAGCAACAGTTGTTGGGCTACTGGTATAAACCTTTATTAAAAAAACAGACTGCGGAAATGCAACATCCGTTATTTTCTGATTAAAGAACAGCAAATCCGTCATTTTGATATTGTCCGCACTTCACAGTTTTTATTTATCGTTGCGCCTGTGATGGATGTACAACAAAACCCGTATTCTATTCGTCGCTTCCTCATAGAAGAAAAAGGTGCATTAGAAGGTCAAGTTTATCTGAATATTCTGGTTCTGGATCTGAAAGAGGATATGAATGAAGAGGTAGTAGAGACACTGAAATCCCAGCTGCAGCGAATGGTAACCTTGCAAAGCCAGATCCATCTGGACGTCAGGGACATTGTGCATAATCTGGAGCAGGTCTCTGAACTAAAGTTATTACCTTTGCTGGTCGAACCGGTTCAAGTGGTCGAAAAGAATGCCGATGTTGTGGCGCAACGCCATTTGAAGCAGTTGGAGGAAATTCTGACACGGGAATTGCTGCTGCCAATGCGGGATGCGATTCGTGATCATTTGTCGCATATTGAAGAGTTTGCTTATCTCTATTTACATGTATATAAAATCTTTACTGAAATTTTAGCCTATTACCGGGACTTCAAAGCTCAGCCAGGATTTATGTTTAATTCCTATATCCAGAATTTCGAATATAAGTTATTGGCATTTATCCGTTTGCTGGAAAAGCGTAAGGGTGAAACCTTTATTCCGATGAACCGGAATGAATGGCAGGTAATGCATCAGCGTTGCGAGCAGCCGATTAAAGATATTCAAACCACGATTGCCAATAATGTGCAGCAATATCGGGATCTGAAAAAATATATCAATACGTTGAACCGTCAGAAAGCCGAATATGAAAAAAAATCCATGCTGAAAAAGCTTTGGCGTAAAGATAATTCAGATGAGGCAATAGAAATAGCACTGAATAAATTGCAGCAGTTAAAACGTAGCATGTTCCTGGAAATTATTCAGGTGCCAAGAACCCATGAAAACAGCAGTGTATTTCTAGAATTTGAAAGTTTGCAAAGTTTCCAGAAAGTTGAGCGTCACTATGCCTTTCCTTGTGGGGATAATGGTCTCACCCGGTTACCTGTACTGATTCATTTGCCAGAAACTTATGATGATTTTGATGTGGAAAACTTTAATGCTTCTATGAGTCTGGATATGAATTTTTCAGCAGGCAGCAGGCTGCAACTGGATCATGAAAATGCAGTTAACTTCGAGATTTAGATTTGTGTGAATAAACAACATTTAACAAAAATCTGGTTTAGAGCTTGAAAAATGTTATTTTTCGATTTTTAAATGCAAAATCATCTGACTAATTACAACTATTTTCAAAATTTATAGTGAATATAGGTCTTTTTCCTCAGGACTTTGGCAGCTTTTGATTCAAACTTGCTGCCAATTCCATTACAATTATGGGGTTTTGAAATTTATGCTTAGATTTACAATTAATTAGAGGACGTATCTGTGAGCAAAGACACTATCGTTGCCCTCCATGCAGAGCACCAAGGTCGCTGGAAAAACCGTGAAGAACTCGCGGAGCGTATGATTGCCCTAGTAGGTCAGTTATATCGTGAAAAAAATATCGTAGCTACAGTTTACGGTCGCTCTTTAATTAACCGTTCTGTAATCCAGATCCTTAAAGCGCATCGTCGTACTCGCGTATTGGACGTTGAGCTTTCTGTTGTAGACACTTTCCCAATCCTTGAAGCATTGGCGAAAATTGAAAACATCGGTACTGCTGAAATTGATCTAGGCAAACTTGCTGTTGAATTCAAAGCAAAAGGTGGTGATGTTAACGCATTCGTTGCTGACGCTGTGAAATCTCTTGAAGGCAATGCAACTTCAGTTGAAGGTAAGGACGTTGTACTTTACGGTTTTGGTCGTATCGGCCGTATTCTTGCACGTTTGATGATCAGCCAGTCAGGTCTAGGCCGTGGCTTGAACCTGAAAGCAATCGTAGTTCGTAAATCATCTGACGGTGATCTTGAAAAACGTGCGTCTTTATTGCGTCGTGACTCAATCCATGGTCCATTCGCGGGTACGATCTCTGTAGATGAAGAAAACGAAGCAATTATTGCAAACGGCCAGTTCATCAAAGTGATCTATGCATCTAATCCATCTGAAGTGGATTACACTGCATACGGTATCGAAAATGCATTAGTGATCGATAACACTGGTAAATGGCGTGATGCTGAAGGTCTTGCTCAACACCTGAAATGCCCAGGCGCTGCTCGCGTAATTCTGACTGCACCTGGTAAAGGTGACATGAAGAACGTTGTATTTGGTGTGAACCAGGCTGACATCCTTGATGAAGATCAAATTATCTCTGCTGCAAGCTGTACAACCAATGCGATCACTCCAACATTGAAAGTGTTAAACGACAAATACACAGTGATCAATGGTCACGTTGAAACAGTTCACTCGTTCACAAACGACCAGAACCTGATCGACAACTACCATAAAGCTGACCGTCGTGGCCGTGCTGCAACATTGAACATGGTTATCACTGAAACTGGTGCTGCTAAAGCAGTTGCGAAAGCACTTCCTGCACTTAAAGGCAAGTTGACTGGTAACTCTGTACGTGTTCCTACACCAAACGTATCTCTTGCAATCCTGAACCTGACTTTAGACAAAGAAGTTGATCGTGATGAAGTGAATGAATACATTCGTCAAATCTCAATCAATTCTAACCTTCAAGGTCAAATCGGTTATACAAACTCTACTGAAGTTGTATCTTCTGACTTTATCGGTTCTCGTACTGCAGGTGTATTCGACGCTCAAGCGACAATCACTTCAGGCAACCGTTTAACTGCTTATGTTTGGTACGATAACGAAGTAGGTTATAGCTGCCAAGTATTACGTATCGCTGAACAAATGGGCGGCGTAAGCTATCCAAAAGTTCCTGCTGAAACTAATGCATAATTAGTATTGAGCTGAAAAAAGGGCCTCATTTGAGGCTCTTTTTTATTGCATGTTTTTTAGGTTTAAGTTTTGGATTTAAATGGAATATTAATTTGAAAATAACCTTGCTGATGAATTCTTGATCTGATAACTTTCTAAATGAAAGTACATGCTGAAAAGTAAGTTTATAAATTAAGAGAAATATTATGTCAGCTTATGAAACCAGTAAATTACTGGGTCAGGTTTTATCAACAGAATGTCCTTCACGTGAAATACTGGAACACTTAGCCAATAAATGGTCGATTCTGGTGTTACGTTGCTTAAGTGATGGCGTACATCGTTTCAGTGAGCTGAAACAGCGCATTGAAGGTGTTAGTGAAAAGATGCTGGCCCAGACTTTAAAAATGCTGGAGCAGGACGGGTTCATTTTAAGAACAGTCTATCCTGTCGTACCACCAAAAGTGGAATATCAGTTGACCATTACTGGTTCACAGGCTGCAGAAAAAATAAATTATCTGATTGGTTGGTTAGAGCGTAGCCTGCCTGAGATTTTGGAAAATAAAGAACGTGTTGCAAAATAGAAGCTAAATTGCTTTTGGGGAAGCAATAAATGAAAAAGTCAGAAAATTTGGTTGCTACTTTAAATGGCGATCTATTAGATTTTATGTGCGATTAGTATCGCATAGATCACAATATTCTGCTGAGCAAAATATAAGGGCAGTGTAGAGCCGAGTATCAAGGCAATACATAGCTTGGCGACCAGATTTTCTCTGCCTTGTCCTACGGTTTTGCCTGACCAGCTTGATGAATAAATTCCAATCACACCGAGTAAGCCGAACAGGCCAATTTCAAAATCAGTGAAATGGTAAGGTGCGCTACCTAGTACAAAGGTCATTGAAGTAAAGACCATAGATAGAATACCGAAGCCTAAAGCACCTGCGCAGGCACGACGAATCAGATGCGGGTTCTGCTTAGCGATGACAAATAAAGAGCGATAAATACTGCCAATGGTCAAACCCGCCTGGGGTTGAGTATCTGGTAGTTTTTTCCACATGAGAGTGGCAAAAAGCAAGGTAATGATTCCACTAGATAAGTAAACACCTTCCCAAGACCAATAGGTCGAAACAAAGCCAGCAAAAGTCCGCGATAGGATAATACCCATCACCAAGCCACTCATCAGTTTACCGACAATAGTAGCACTGGATTCAGGTGGACTAATCGTAGAAGCAAAAGGAATTAAAACCTGCGCTGAGATTGCGCCAAATGTCGCACATAAGGTAAACACATAAAGCGTTGATAAAGTCGTGCTGAATGAAAGCAGAATCTGTGAAATGGCTGCAAAGACCATCAGACTGACCACTAGCTTGCGTTTATTCAGGAAATCTCCTAATGGTACTAACAGCATTAAGCCCAGTACGTATCCAATCTGGGCGATCACTACCGTTAAGCCAGCCTGACTGGTTGTAATTCCTAAACTTTCCTCGATTGAATAGATCAAGGGCTGATTAAAATAAGCCGATCCGGCACAGAGACCACATGCCATTGCCATAAGTAATACAAATTGTGATGACAATGGGCTGACAGAATTCTTTTCTGTGGTCATAGCTATACCATGGGCTCTTTTTCGACGTTGAGCACTATAGGCAGCTCGATGCCAAATCAGAAATAATAAAAAACGATCAATTAAGCTTTAAAGACTATATTTTGAATTTTTATAGGTCTGAATATTTTTCAGACGGTTTTGTATTTTGAGACAAGCTGAATGAAATTACCCTTGAAATGAGCGATCTTCATGGAATAGTGCATAAATGTAGTCGAGAAATGCTTTAAAATATGGCAGAATAGGCGGTTTTAAAGTTTTTAGAGGATTGGCAATATGCGCTTTGTTGATGAAGCAGTCATTACCGTAGAGGCTGGCGACGGTGGCAATGGCGTAGCCAGTTTTCGCCGTGAAAAGTTCGTACCATTTGGTGGTCCAGATGGTGGTGATGGTGGTCGTGGCGGCAGCATTTATGTTCAGGCTGACGACGACACGAGTACCCTTGTAGATTATCGTTATACCCGTAGATTTCGCGCTGAACGTGGTAAAAACGGTGCTGGCGCAAACTGTGCTGGTCGTGGTGGCGAATCAGTTATTTTAAAAGTTCCTGTGGGAACAACTATTGTAGATAGTGAATCTGGCGACATTATTGGTGACCTGATCGAAGATGGTCAAAAGGTATTGGTTGCTCAAGGTGGTGATGGCGGTTTGGGTAATACCCACTTCAAATCGTCGACTAACCGTTCTCCACGTAAGTGTACCCATGGTGTTAAAGGTGAATTCCGTGAAATCCGTCTGGAGCTAAAAGTGCTTGCAGACGTTGGTTTACTGGGTATGCCTAATGCAGGTAAATCAACCTTTATCCGTGCAGTATCCGCTGCAAAACCGAAAGTGGCAGATTATCCATTTACCACAATGATGCCAAATCTGGGCGTTGTGGACGCGGATCGTTACCGTTCATTTGTAATGGCTGATATTCCAGGTCTGATCGAAGGTGCTGCTGAAGGTGCGGGTCTGGGTATTCGCTTCCTGAAACACCTGGCACGTACACGCATTTTGCTACACATTGTCGATGTACAACCGATTGACGGTTCAGATCCTGCTTACAATGCCAAAGCAATTATCGCAGAGCTTGAGAAATTCTCGCCAACGCTCTCTAAATTGCCAGTGGTATTGGTTCTGAACAAGGTTGACCAGTTAGCAGAAGAAACACGTGACGAATGGTGTAACCATATTCTTGAAGAATTAAAGTGGGAAGGCCCTGTCTTTAAAACTTCTGGCTTAACGGCAGAAGGGACGAAAGACGTTGTGTACTACCTGATGGATCAAATCGAACAGCAACGCGAACGTGAAGTTGAAGATCCAGAATATGCAGCAGAAATGAAAGCATTCCGTGATCAGCTGGAAGCTGAAACACGTGAACAAACGATTGCTGCGAAAGAAGCTTATCGTGAAATGCGTCGCGCTCAACGTCTGGGTGGCGATGACTTTGATGATGAAGATGATGACGACAGCGACGTAGAAGTATATTACGTACGTTAATCTTTTAAAGATAAGTCTGAGGACAAGATGATAGAAGTGGTAGATGGGCAACGTCAGCTCAAGGGTTGTAAACGAATCGTTGTTAAAATCGGATCATCTTTACTCACAGCAAACGGGCAAGGTTTAGATTTAGATGCCATCTCGCACTGGGCGGGACAAATCGCAGATCTACACAATGCAGGACACGAGATTATTCTGGTGTCATCAGGTGCTGTGGCTGAAGGTATGGTTCGAATGAAACTAGAGAATCGACCCACCGATCTACCCAGTCTTCAGGCTTGCGCTGCCATTGGTCAGATGGGGCTTATTCATATCTGGTCAAGCGTGCTGGATAAATACCAGATCCAGACTGCTCAGGTACTGTTAACCCATGATGACCTGGCAGATCGTCGCCGCTATCTCAATTCATGTGATGCCTTGCAGCACCTGATTGAATGGCGTGTGATTCCGGTGATTAATGAAAATGACACCGTTTCGACCGATGAAATCCGCTTTGGTGATAATGATACCTTGGCTGCCATGGTGGCAGGTCAGGTGCATGCGGATCTGCTGATTATCCTGACCGATCAGGAAGGCATGTTTGATTCGGACCCACGTTCTAATCCGAATGCCAAACTGTTCCATACCGTACGTGCGATGGATGAGAGTCTGTTTGATATGGCTGGCGGTGGTGGCAAATTTGGTCGTGGCGGCATGCTGACCAAAGTCCGCGCTGCACGTCTGGCTGCGAAGTCGGGTTGTCCAACGCTGATTGCCAGTGGTGACAGTGACTGTGTTTTATCGCGTCTTATGACGGGTGAAATGTTGGGCACTTTATTCATCACTGATGATGATCGTGTTACTGCACATCAGCAATGGCTGGCAGCGCATTTGCAAACGGCAGGTCGTCTGGTGATTGATGATGGTGCTGTTAAGGCCATTAAAGAAAATCACCGCAGTCTGTTACCGGTAGGCGTTAAAGCAGTTGAAGGTCATTTCGAGCGTGGTGATGTGGTGGAATGTGTCGATACACAAGGTCACCGTATTGCGGTCGGACGTGTGAACTTTAGTTCACGTTCAGCTGAGATCGTCAAAGGTCTAGCATCAGACAAAGTGCATCAAGTCCTTGGTGAAGCGCGTTCTTTAGAGATGATTCACCGTAATCATATGGCAATTTACTAAATTATTAAGATTAAAAAAATCCCGCTTTCGAGCGGGATTTTTTATGTCTGGAAATTTACTTCACCCAGCCCATCCGAATAAAAGGCTTAAACAGGAATTGATGAATGCTGAAAATAAAGCTCATGATTTTATTCTCATATTTCCACCAGAGCGGTAAGCCAGCAAGATTGACTGCCAAAGCAATCACGAATGCTCCCATCATATCAATCGGAAAATGTACACCCACATAAACCCGCGACCAAGCTACCAGCCAGGCAGTCCAGAGCAGAAGTCGCCCCAAGTCCCGTTGTGGTGAAAAATAATAGGCAAAGGCAATCCCGCTAAAAATACTCATATGGTTGCTGGGAAAAGAACCTGTGGCTTCATGCTCAATTAAGGTATGACCAATTTCCATGACAAATGGACGAGGCGTATTCAACACAGCAGATAAAACTTCACTTATGAATAAGGTAATCGCAGTGAAGATAAAGGCTTTGATAATCACGGTTTTCACTTCACGATTGCCACGTAGCCAAGCTATGGCAAAGATCAGCAGGAATAAATACACCAAATCATGTGCAATTAGACAGGCATAGTTGATCATCCATATTGAAGCGTGATCAGGTGCATTAAAAAGATGAAACAGATATAAGTTGGGTTGATCAAGGGACATAAGGTAAGAGGATTGATACAAATGTCGGTTACTCTAAACCTATCAAAGTGGTATTTATACCGAAGTATGTATGAATTTGTAGCGTTGATTTTTTAAAGTAACCTCAGGTGATAAAAAACCACCCAAAAGGGTGGTTTTTAAAATCAGAATACTTTTACTAACACTTACTTAAACTGAATCGAACCATTGGCACTCACAGTCATTTTAGACTCACCCGCTGCCATTTCCTGATCTGGAATAGCTGCTTCTGCATAAGCCGCTTTGGCCATTGCCATACGTGGAACCGGTGGGTAGCCTGAATTATTGGTGTTAATATTCATATTTACCAGTTGATATCCAGCTTTGTTCCAAGCCTGAGCCAGGCTTTGTGCACGTTGCTGGAAGTTTTTGGATGCTTCCAGCATCAGCTCATTTTCAACTTTCTTACGTTTTGCTTCAGATACTGTAAAGTTAATTGATTCAGTCTGGAAGTTTTGCTGCAATTCGGCAATTAGCTGTGAAGCCGCTTTGAAGTCAGTCGATTCAATACGTACCTGAGCACGAGCTCTCCACTCTCTGAGTTTACGGTTGTCATTGTCATAGACTGGATAAGTGTGTTGTGAACCGGTTTCAATTTTCACACTCGGATATTTCTTTGCGGCATTGATGGCCTGGTTCATGAGTTGATTAATTTGCGCTGCAAGTTCAGCAGGCTGTTTATTGGATTTTTCTACATATAAATTGGCATGCATCAGGTCATTGGAAATATCGCGGCTGGCCTCTGCTGAAATATTAATAATATTATAATTCAGTGGCTCATTTTGGTCTGCAAATGCAGTACTCGCTAAGGTGCCTGCAAGTATAAGGCTGGACAATGCTAGGAGGCGCATATTTTCTTCCTGTTTTTCTTAAAATTAGCCATCTTGGCTGATCTTCAGATATTAAATCTCAATTGTGCTCTTTTTGCGAAATATTTGTGGTAAGAGTGTTAAGTTTTCGATTATTTTTTCTGGAGTTTTAAGGTTTAATTATTTTAAAAATTATATATTTATTAATGTATTATTGAAATCATTGTGAACTTTTCTGAAAGGCTACAAAAAAGTATAAAAGAAGCTGCTTTTCTTTCCTTTGTCACACGTTAAGATGATAATTTAGAGATTAGACAGGCATGATATTTTTTTTCGATAAATTTTCAGGTAAATTGAGTTGAAAGTTATTTATTTTCCTGAAAAATTCGGTATCATCCGCCTCCTAAGTTAGTTAACTAAGATTATGGCTAACTAAAATCTTATAAAGCACCGAGTCAAAGGACCAAACGTCACCAGACTTATTTCTTTCAACCCATATCAGAGATGGTAATTCGATATGAGCGTTACTTCTGTAAACCCTGCCACCAATTCCACAAACGAATACTACTTGACTCGCCAAAGTCAGATGGAATCGAATGTGCGTAGTTATCCACGTAAATTACCGTTAGCGATAGCGAAAGCACAAGGTTGCTGGGTTACCGATGTTGAAGGTACTGAGTACCTTGATTGTTTAGCTGGGGCAGGGACATTGGCTTTGGGCCATAATCATCCTGCGGTGATTCAAAGTATCCAGGATACGCTTGCAAGCGGTCTCCCACTACATACCCTGGATCTAACCACTCCTTTAAAAGATGCTTTCACTGAAGCTCTTCTTTCCTACCTTCCAGGTGGTAAAGAAGAATATTGCTTACAGTTCTGTGGCCCATCTGGTGCAGATGCAACAGAAGCAGCGATTAAACTTGCCAAAACCTTTACTGGCCGTAGTTCAGTGATCAGCTTCTCTGGTGGCTATCACGGTATGACTCACGGTTCTCTTGCCATGACAGGTAACCTGTCGGCGAAGAATGCAGTGAATGGTTTAATGCCAGGCGTTCAGTTCATGCCTTATCCGCATGAATATCGTTGTCCATTGGGTCTAGGTGGTGAAGCGGGTGTTGATGCTTTAACTTACTTCTTTGAAAACTTCATTGAAGACGTTGAAAGCGGTGTAACCAAGCCAGCAGCTGTAATCCTTGAAGCAATTCAAGGTGAAGGCGGTGTGGTAACAGCGCCAGTAAAATGGTTACAGAAAATCCGTGAAGTGACTGAAAAGCACAACATCGTATTGATTCTTGACGAAGTTCAAGCGGGCTTTGCACGTTCAGGCAAAATGTTTGCCTTTGAACACGCAGGTATTGAGCCTGATGTAGTGGTAATGTCTAAAGCGGTCGGTGGTAGCTTGCCACTTGCGGTACTGGGTATTAAACGTAAGTTCGACGCATGGCAACCTGCTGGCCATACCGGTACTTTCCGTGGTAACCAGCTAGCAATGGGTACAGGTCTTGCAACGATCAATACCATTAAAGAGCAAAATTTGGCGCAAAACGCACAAGAACGTGGTGATTTCCTGCAAGCTGAACTGAAAAAGCTAGCTGCTGAATTCCCATGTATCGGTAACGTGCGTGGTCGTGGCTTAATGATCGGTGTTGAAATCGTAGACGAACGTAAACCTGCTGATCATATGGGTTCGTTACCTGCCGATGGTCAATTGGCTGCAGCGATCCAGACTGCTTGTTTCAACAATAAATTATTGCTTGAGAAAGGTGGTCGTAACGGTACAGTGATCCGTTTACTTTGCCCGTTGATTATTACTCAGGCAGAGTGTGAAGAAGTTCTAGTTCGCTTCAAGAAAGCGGTTGCTGAAGCTTTAGTCGCAGTTCGAGGCGCGTAATTTATGGTAGATTTTGCAGAACATCGTAAAGCGTTACTCTGCAATGATGCTGCATCTATCGCTGACTATGAGTCAGCGATGGACCAAGCGACCGAAGCGGTTGCAGCATGGTTGCAAAATGACAAAATGTACACGGGTGGCAGCATCAAGGAATTGCGTAGCGCAATTTCTTTCAACCCTTCTAAAGATGGTTTGGGTCTTCAAAAATCTTTAGAGCGTATGGTTGAGCTATTCCTTAACAAAAGCTTGAAAGTACATCACCCGCATTCTCTAGCGCATTTGCACTGTCCAACCATGGTAGCAAGCCAGGTTGCGGAAGTGCTGATCAATGCGACTAACCAATCCATGGATTCATGGGATCAAAGTCCAGCGGGTTCTTTGATGGAAGTGCAGTTAATCGACTGGCTACGTCAAAAGGTTGGTTATGGTTCAGGTCAGGCGGGTGTATTCACTTCAGGTGGTACACAGTCGAACCTGATGGGTGTATTGCTGGCGCGTGATGCCTGCATCGCGAAAAACTGGAAAGATGAAAACGGTAATCCGTGGTCGGTTCAGCGTGATGGTATTCCTGCGGACGCGATGCGTAACGTCAAAGTCATCTGTTCTGAAAATGCGCACTTCTCTGTGCAAAAGAACATGGCAATGATGGGTATGGGCTTCCAGTCAGTAGTCACTGTTCCTGTAAATGAAAATGCACAGATGGATGTTGATGCTCTGGAAAAAACCATGGCGCATCTTCAGTCTGAAGGCAAAATCGTTGCATGTGTGGTAGCAACCGCAGGTACAACCGATGCGGGCGCGATTGATCCATTGAAAGCAATTCGTGAAATCACCAATAAATATGGCGCGTGGATGCATATCGATGCGGCATGGGGTGGCGCACTGATTCTATCCAATGACTATCGTTCTATGCTGGATGGGATTGAGTTATCTGATTCGATCACACTGGATTTCCACAAGCATTATTTCCAAACGATTTCATGTGGTGCATTTTTGCTCAAAGATGAAGCGAACTATCGTTTCATGCATTATGAAGCAGAGTATTTAAACTCTGCTTATGATGAAGAGCACGGCGTTCCGAACCTGGTATCGAAGTCACTGCAAACGACACGTCGTTTCGATGCGTTGAAGTTGTGGATGACGGTTGAAGCCTTGGGTGAAGAGCTTTACGGTTCAATGATTGATCATGGCGTGAAATTGACACGTGAAGTGGCAGACTACATCAAGGCAACTGATGGTCTGGAACTTCTGGTTGAGCCACAGTTTGCATCAGTATTGTTCCGTGTGGTTCCAGCAGGTTATCCAGCTGAGTTTGTGGATGCCCTGAACCAGAACGTAGCAGATGAGCTGTTTGCACGTGGTGAAGCGAATATTGGTGTAACTAAAGTCGGTCAGGTTCAATCTCTGAAAATGACGACTTTAAGTCCGGTGGCAACACTTGAAAACGTGAAGAACCTGCTGGCACTGGTGCTTGCAGAAGCGGATCGAATCAAGGATTCCATCGCTGACGGTACTTATACACCACCAATTGCATAAGTGATTGTGGTGTGAAAAAGGAGGCCTATTGGTCTCCTTTTTTTATATTTCAACAAAGATTATTTGTTTCTAGATCGAATTTAAATAGTGGTTATTCATGCATCAAAATTGTGGTAAAAAAAGAAATTCTTTATAAGAAATACAAAATTTTTTACATATTTAGTTGCTATAAAAATGTCGAAAAAATTCTTAAATAATTCATAATATATTGAAAATAATAAATATTTTTTAGTTATTTGGTGCTGTAACAGCTATCATAAAATCTTCATAAATCTGTAACCAGCCTGTCATATTTAAAAATCAAAATACTTGTATCGAAACAAGTACAACACGACAAAAAAAGTGGCGTACTCCAAATTTAAATGATTGTGAGAGATACAGAATGCGCTTTACAAAAATTACACTTGCACTTGCAGTGATGGGGCTAGGCATGACTGCAGCGAATGCAGCACGCGACACAATTCAAATTGCAGGTTCTTCAACTGTACTTCCATATGCAAGTATTGTAGCTGAAGAATTTGGCAATACTTTCCCGCAGTTTAAAACTCCAGTTGTCGGCTCAGGCGGTTCGTCAGGTGGTTTAAAGCAGTTCTGTAATGGTGTTGGTGATAATACCATCGATATCGCAAACGCATCTCGCCAGATCAAAAGTTCCGAATTGGCAGAATGTAAAAAGAATGGCGTTAACCAGGTACTAGAAATCAAAATCGGTTATGACGGTATTGTCTTTGCATCGAATGCCAAAAAAGCAGCTTACAAACTTCGTCCACAACATGTTTTTGCAGCCTTGGCAGCACAGTTACCAGCCAATGGCAAAATGGTAGCTAACCCGTATACACGCTGGAACCAGATTGACAAGTCACTTCCTAATGAGCCGATCACACTGGTAATCCCTGCTTCGAATCATGGAACACGCGAAGTCTTCCAGGAGAAGATGGTGGATGCAGGTTGTGAAACATATGCTGCAATTAAGTCTTTAGATAAAGATGCCAAAAAGAAAGCCTGTACCACTTTCCGTAAAGATGGTCGTGTTATTGAAATTTCAGGTGACTACACCGAAACGCTGGCACGTCTGAAAACCTCTCAAAGTGCAGTTGGTGTATTTGGTCTAGGTTTCTATGACCAGAACCGTGACAAACTGCGTGTTGCAACAGTTAACAACGTTGCACCATCTGAGCAGACCATCCTGAATGGTTCTTATCCGGTATCTCGTCCATTGTTCTTCTATGTGAAAGGCGAACACCTGAAATCAATCAAAGGTTTGCCACAGTTCACTGAATACTTCCTGAGCAAGAAAGTATCTGGTAAAGGATCGAAACTGGAAAAAGCAGGTTTGATTTCAATGTCTGATAAGGAACGTGCAGCAGTACTTGCTAACTTTAAGGCAGCTAAAGTAGTTGTAGTGAAGTAAGCAAATATTGAAATAGCTGGTGGCTGGAAACGGTCACCGGCTTTTAGTCATAGATAGGTTTTTTAAAAATATGAAGATTGAAAAAACAGTGGAGCATACATGAATCTGCTACTCCTGGGTGTGTTACTGGCGATTATCGCTGTTGCCTATCAGATCGGATTAAGTCGAAGCCAGAAATTGGCAGGCCAAGGCAAAAACACAGCAATGCTGAATTCGCGTCCTGGCTATTATGGCGCCATGGTGGCTTTATGGTGTGGTATTCCTGCATTTTTAATCTTCATGATCTGGAATCTGGTTGAACCTGTGCTCCTGGAACAGCTGGTGCTGAAACACCTGCCACAACGGATGGTCGCAGGCATGGATTCTGCAGCTCTGAGTGTGATCGTGGATCGGGTGCAGGCACTGGCTTCCGGTTTTGGCGTTAGTGATACACCACAGGCTTATGAACTGGCTGCAGCAGAGCAGGTGGCACGTATCATGAGCATCAGCAGCTATGCCAAGCTGGTGGTAGTGATCTCTGTTGCTGTTGCCGGACTGGTTTGGGCCAAAAAACGTATCAGTAATCAGTTGCGTGCACGTCATCAGGTTGAAAAAGTCATCAATATCAGCTTGGCACTCTGTTCTGGTGTTGCCATCCTGACCACACTCGGCATTGTCATGTCGATGTTTGGCGAAGCAATGCGCTTCTTTAGCTTCGTCAGCCCAATTGATTTTTTCTTTGGCACACAATGGAACCCGGGTTTTAGCACTTCAGGCAATGCCGAAGGAAGTTATGGCCTGTTGCCTTTATTGTGGGGCACCTTGATGGTCAGTGGAATCGCCCTGTTGGTCGCAGTCCCATTGGGTCTGATGATTGCAATCTATTTGTCCGAATATGCCTCACCAAAATTCCGTTCATGGGCAAAACCGACTATTGAGGTTCTGGCTGGTATTCCAACCATCGTTTACGGTGTGTTTGCCTTGATGATTCTGGGCCCATTTATTAAAACGCTCGGTGCTATGGTCGGTGTTGATATTAATGCGACCAGTGCCTTAACTGCCGGCTTTGTTATGGGCATCATGATCATTCCATTTGTATCTTCTTTATCAGATGACATTATTACCCAGGTACCACGTGCCTTACGAGACGGTTCACTGGGTCTAGGCGCAACCAAATCTGAAACGATCCGCCAAGTGGTGCTGCCAGCCGCTTTGCCGGGCATTATCGGTGCCTTCTTGCTGGCAGCATCCCGTGCGATTGGTGAGACCATGATTGTGGTACTGGCAGCAGGTAATAGCCCGCTGTTACATGCTAATCCACTAGAAGCGGTATCAACTGTAACCATTACCATTGTGAACCAATTAACTGGCGATACTGACTTTGCCAGTCCACAAGCACTGGTTGCGTTTGCATTAGGTCTGACTCTTTTTGTTATTACCTTAGGTTTGAACATTGTCGCACTGTACATCGTGCGTAAATATCGTGAGCAATACGACTAATGAGTACTTCAAATACCACACCTTTAGATCAGCGTATTGATCCATCTGTTAATGCTGAGCTGCGTGAAGAGCGTAAAAAGACCATTCAAAGCTCTCTTGCACGGCGCCATCGCAAAGAAAAAACCTTTCGTATGCTTGGTTTTTCTGCGGTATTGGCGGGTCTGTTCTTTGTCGTATTGCTATTCGGTAGTATCTTGGCCAAAGGCTTGCCGGCATTCTGGCAAAGCAGTATGAGCCTGCCTATCCATTTCGATCCGGCAATTGTCAATATTGGTCCACAACCCAAACAGACTGCCGGCGAGTCTCCTGCACAGTTTGAACAGCGTATGGTGGATTGGCAGATGCAGGCTGGCATGGTCGACTGGGATGCCCTGATCATTAATGGCATGATTGCCAAAGACGGCAAGCTGGAAAACCAGCGTGATGAACTGGGTTATTTATATACCAGTTCAGAAGCCTATCGTCTGCGTGACATGGTGCTGAACAATCCAAGTCTGGTCGGAAAAACCCAGGAAGTTAAAATTTTGGCCGACGCCAATGTTGATGTATGGCTTGCAGGTAATATTGACCGTAACCTGCCAGATGAGCAGCAACAGCTAAGTCCTGAAGTCCGCCAGATTGCTGATGACATGAAAGCTTCAGGCGTGATCGAAAACAGCTTCAATACCAATATCTTTACTAATCCGGACTCCCGTAGTTCGCCTGCAACCTCTGGTTTGGCAGGTGCATTCATGGGCTCACTGTTCATGATGTTGATCGTGATCTTTATCTCGATTCCAATCGGTGTAGCTTCAGCAATCTATCTGGAAGAGTTTGCACCAAAAAACTGGATCACCGATGTCATTGAAGTCAACATCAATAACCTGGCAGCCGTTCCGTCTATTGTTTTCGGTCTACTCGGTGCAGCGATCTTCATCGGCTGGATGCATTTACCACTTTCAGCGCCATTAGTCGGTGGTCTGGTACTTAGTCTGATGACTTTGCCAACCGTGATTATTACTACACGAGCTTCTCTAAAAGCTGTACCACCATCGATTCGTCAGGCAGCCTTAGGCTTAGGTGCCTCACGTTTACAAACTGTATTCCACCATATTTTACCACTCGCACTACCGGGTATTTTGACCGGAGCGATTATTGGTGTCGCACAGGCACTTGGTGAAACCGCACCACTGTTATTGATCGGGATGAGCGCCTTTGTTGCTAGCGTACCGGCAACGCCACTAGATCAATCGACTGCTTTGCCTGTACAGATTTTCCTGTGGCAGGGTAATGAATTGCGTAACTTCTTCGAAGGTCGTACTGCTGCCGCCATTATTGTTCTCCTTGTCATGATGATTGGCTTAAACAGCTTAGCCATCTGGTTACGCAAGAAGTTTGAAGTCCGTTGGTAAGGAGAAAATAATGAAAACAATGAATATTTCAAACTATTTAAAAAAGGATCTATCCATGAACCTCCAGCAAAATAAATTTATTGCAGATGCCGCTGCAACCAAGCCCCTGATTTCATATAATTCTCAGTTCGAGACCCAAGCTGAAAATAAGAAAAAAGACAAGACGGGCAATGTCAAGCTGAGTGCGCAGGATGTACATGTTTACTATGGTGAACTCGAAGCGATCAAAGGTATTGACCTGAACATTTATGAAAATGAAGTGATCGCCTTTATTGGTCCATCGGGTTGCGGTAAATCCACTTTCCTGCGCGCTCTTAACCGGATGAACGACACCATTGATGGTTGCCGTATGACAGGTAAAGTTTTGCTGGATCATCAGGATATTTATGATCCTAATCTGGATGTAGTATTGCTACGTGCGCAGGTTGGCATGGTATTCCAGAAACCAAACCCATTTCCAAAATCTATTTTTGACAATGTTGCCTATGGCCCGAAACTGCATGGTCTGGCTCGCGATAGATACGATCTGGAAGAAATTGTCGAGAATAGTCTGCGTAAGGCCGGATTGTGGAATGAAGTAAAGGACCGACTGAATCAGCCGGGAACAACTTTATCTGGTGGTCAGCAGCAACGTCTCTGCATCGCGCGAACCATTGCGGTAAGCCCGGATGTCATCCTGATGGATGAACCATGTTCAGCGCTGGATCCGATTGCGACAGCAAAAGTGGAAGAGCTAATTTCCGAACTTTCTACCCAATATACGATTGCTATTGTGACTCACTCAATGCAACAGGCGGCACGAGTATCAGATCGAACTGCATATTTCCATTTAGGTGATTTAATTGAAGTGAATTCGACAGAAAAAGTCTTTAGCCAGCCGGATCATCAGTTGACAGAAGCATACATTACTGGTCGTTTTGGTTAATACACATTTAAAAAATATTTTAAAACAGAATCTTAGGATTCTGTTTTTTTTGTTATGCTGTATGTGATTTTTTAAAATTATAAAATTAAATTGAGATGCGTAATTATAATTTGACCAAAAAAGAAGGCAAGGTCGTTGCTGAAACACAGCAAGCGCTCTATCGAGCATTATTCGGCTCAGTGAATTTTCCAAGAAATCTAAGCATCTTTTTGGTTGGTATTAGTCTTTTTATGGCGACTTTGGTTCTGCATGAAGGGTGGTTTCCCACTTCACAAAGCCAAGGTATGAGCAATTATCATCGTTGGTTATATGATGTTTATGTGATGGTTTCCATATTCATTGTACCTCTAATCTATCTGCGTTTTAGGCAGCTCGAAGGCTCTGTCGCTTTCCGAAGAAAATGGAACGCATACATTCGAGCTTATGCGCAGTATCAGTTCAAATTAAAACAAGTGGTAGAAAGTGTAGATGATGACAGGTCTGGTCAGCAAAAGTTAAGTGACTCAATGACTCGGCATTTTTTGCAACATCCATGGTTTCAATATCTAATGATTGGTGTGGTGATTTATGGTTGTATTGCAATGTATATTTGGGTCACACCATTCACGAGTAGCCGAGGATCGAGCTTCTGGATTCTCGCATGGTGGCCGATTAATGCTGTTATTATCGGGATGCTTTACTATATACAATTTCCGTTAATGCTACGGTGGTTATCAATTGCAAAAATACAAGAACAATATGGAATTTTGCAACTAAAAGCAGTGCGAGAGAATTCAGTCAATAATATGGTTGAAAAAATACCAAATTGACCTAATCTAAGGTTTATAGCCCGAATTAAACTGAGAATAGATTTTATATGTTATTTCATACTCCGAAACTACCGGCTGAAATCCGTATCAATCACCTGAATGCGCGTATTAATGAACAACGAAAAAAAATTGCGCAAACCACAGCCTCTAAACTGGAGCTGTTGCAGTTAAGTCAGCAACTGGCAAAAGAAGCACGTGCCCGTAAAAAAACTAATGAAAAAATCTACGTGCTCGATTTTAAAGGGGATACTGCTGCTTCTGCAGTTGAACAGCTACGTGAAGAAATTACGTTGATTCTGGCAACAGCAAAAGCTGGACGCGACCGTGTAATCGTACGCTTGGAAAGTCCAGGTGGTATGGTGCACGGCTATGGTCTGGCAGCTGCCCAACTGGTGCGATTACGTGAAGCAGGATTCCATTTGACGATTTGCGTCGATAAAGTCGCTGCTAGCGGTGGCTATATGATGGCATGTATTGCCAGCGAAATTATTTCTGCCCCGTTTGCGATTGTGGGTTCAATTGGTGTAGTTGCTCAAGTACCGAACTTTAACCGTCTGTTAAAAGACAACAAGATTGACTTTGAACTGTTTACGGCAGGTGAGTACAAACGTACCGTAACCATGTTCGGTGAAAATACTGAAGAAGGTAAAGCCAAGTTTGAAGAAGAAATTCAGCAAACGCATGCGCTGTTTAAGCATTTTGTGGAAAAGTATCGTCCGCAACTCAATGTTGAAAAAGTGGCAACAGGTGAGCACTGGTATGGTCAGGATGCGCTGGATCTAAATCTGGTGGATAAGTTGCAAACATCGGATGAGTATGTGTTGGGTTTATTGCCTCAGCATGATGTGTATACGATCAACACGCGTAAGAAACCAACTTTAGGTGAAAAACTGGGTTTGCAGGCAGCACAAATTGCTGATTCCTTGATCCCTGCAGTGATGAACAAAGTAGTCGACTCGCTGACGAAAGCCAATTCAAATCTGGTTCAGATGCGTGATCCGAAACTTTAATTTATTGCTCTGAAAATGATATGGAAAGCTCACTTCGGTGGGCTTTTTCATTTTTGAAATCAAATCATTATGATATAAGTGAAGTACTTTGATTGAGTCTAGGCTCATATGCTCACGTTTATTTTATTATTGGGATTCTTTAGCATCGTGTTTATTCCGATGTTATGTATGCTCTATGCTGAAGCCAAACTCATAAATAATGATTCGAAGAAGATTCTGTTTTGGCTGAGCTTTCTACCTGGTGCATGTATTTTTCTATTATATGGTGTTTTAAAGCCAAATAATCCACCCGTTACTCCATCGAAAGAATGTGGTGTGGTGCAGTCTTATCAGGTATATAAAACTCGAGGTGGAACTCAGCATGAAAGCCTAATCATTCGCTTCAATGGTGCCAAGTATAGTCGTTATTTATATTTCGATAAGGATTCTGAGAAAATGCCGAAAGGGCAAAGGGTCTGTTTTGAGTATTTAGATAAGTTTAAATACCCACACTTGTCAAAATCTAAGTTTGTTAAATGGATTGACCCTACTGAAATGCCGACCAGCACTGAGGTAAATCAGATAAAATAAAGCATATTTTACTGTTAGAGCAGAAACATGGCTGTCGCTGAAGCATATCTTGCAACGCAAAATTGTTATTTTAATTACGAGTTTGAAGAATTGAATTTGGATGATTTTCCTGAGGAATTATCTGTGTCACTGCGTGGCATGATGTTCCGCCATGAAATTCAATATCCTGATGCAATCTATTTCATTTATTACAGCGAGATATTAACGGGGAGTGAATTGCAAAAAATGAAAGATGATTGGAAGCGATATTGCCCACTTC
Organism: Acinetobacter sp. SM1B; assembly: GCF_003289665.1. Classification (NCBI taxonomy): domain Bacteria; kingdom Pseudomonadati; phylum Pseudomonadota; class Gammaproteobacteria; order Moraxellales; family Moraxellaceae; genus Acinetobacter; species Acinetobacter sp. SM1B. The sequence goes on along the minus strand of NZ_QMBM01000001.1, from coordinate 1,595,971 downwards.
CATAATTGCAAAACATGAAGGTAATTAAATCCATGATTCAAAACTTTAATTCATGATGATCTAAAAAGCTCACTTTAATGAGCTTTTTTATTTTGTGAAATCAGCATCAGTGCACCCGTAAACATCGACCCAACTGTTGCTAAAAACATATCTTTATGTGCATCCCACATGTCGCCTTGCTGACCATTATAACTTTCTGCCTGGTCAGGGGATAAGCCAATCGCAATCAGCCATTCGATCCATTCATAAATCAGACTGGTTGCCATGACAAATTGAATGACTAACAAAAAAACTGTGAATGGTTTTTGCTGCGGCAGCCAGACCTGAAATAGCCGGTAAAATACTGGGTAAAGTAGAAGGCCAAAAGCTAGGTGCACAAAACGGTCAAACATGTTGCGTGACCAGCCCATGGCAGCATTCAGGTCAAAGCCAAAGAGTGTCTGAGTCCATTCATTATAAGGTACATAAGAATACAGATAATGTGCAGCAACCACATGAATCAGCAGAAAAGCCAGATAAAGGTTGAAACTGAAAAAGCTCAATCCGATTTTATACAGGCACAAGATCAACATAACGATCATAAAAACCGTACCTGTTTGATGGAGCAGATAAGATTCCATTTCTAAAGGATGAATACTGGCAAAGATAATCGCAATTGCCAAAATCCCTAAACTAACAAAATGTTTGCTGCTTAATCGATGATCCATCATCTATTTCTATATCATTTTTCTTAAAGTTAGACATGATTATAAATAAAAAAAGCGAAGCCGGAGCTTCGCTTTTGGTCTTAATTGTCTAAATTAGATTTTAGCGATTAAGTCTTTAATTTGTTTTGCTTGTTCAGATGCATTACCTGTATATGTTGCAGGTGTCATTTCAGCCAAACGAGCACGATCCGCTGCAGGAACAGCTTCTAATTCGTTACCGTTTACGAAATCAACCATCATGTCACGAGTCATTGCCTGACCACGAGTCAATGCTTTTAATTTTTCGTATGGTTTTTCAACGTTATAACGACGCATAACGGTTTGAATTGGTTCAGCCAAGACTTCTTGTGCATTATCTAGGTCTTCATCAATACGTGCGGCATTTAGTTCAAGTTTACCCACGCCTTTTAAGCATGCTTCAAACGCGATCAAGCTTTGCGCAAAACCTACACCCATGTTACGAAGCACAGTAGAGTCAGTCAGGTCACGCTGCCAGCGAGAAATAGGCAGTTTTTCACCTAGATGCGCAAGAACTGCATTGGCAATACCCAAGTTACCTTCTGAGTTTTCGAAATCAATCGGGTTAACTTTGTGCGGCATAGTTGAAGAACCAACTTCGCCTTCTTTTAGTTTTTGCTTGAAGAAACCAAGCGAGATATAACCCCAAACGTCACGGTTAAAATCGATCAGGATGGTATTGAAACGACGCAGCGCATCAAACAGTTCTGCCATGTAGTCATGTGGCTCGATCTGAGTGGTGTACGGATTAAAAGTCAAACCTAAAGATTCAACAAATGCTTGTGAATGCGCAGGCCAGTTGATGTCTGGGTAAGCTGAAAGATGCGCATTGTAGTTACCCACTGCACCATTAATTTTGCCCAGTAGCTCAACTTGTTTGAACTGTTTGATTTGACGGGCAAGACGGTAAGCCACGTTCGCCATTTCTTTACCCAAAGTTGTTGGGCTCGCTGTTTGACCATGTGTACGAGACAACATTGGTTGGTCAGCATGTTTTTCAGCTAATGCAACAATTGAATCAATGATTTGTTGCATAGACTCAACCAGTACATCACGACCGCTTTTCAGCATTAATGCATGAGACAGGTTATTGATGTCTTCAGAAGTACATGCAAAGTGAATGAATTCGCCTGCATTTTTCAGTTCTTCAATGCCTGCAATTTTTTCTTTCAGGAAATACTCAACCGCTTTTACGTCATGGTTAGTCGTACGCTCAATCTCTTTAATGCGGTTTGCATCTTCTTCAGAGAAATTTGCAACGATCGCATCAAGTGCTGCATTGGTTTCAGATGAGAAAGCTGGCACTTCAGTGATTTCAGGACGGTTGGCAAGCGCTTGTAACCAACGCACTTCAACAGTCACACGAGCATGGATCAGACCAAACTCAGAAAGAAAAGGGCGCAGCGCATCACATTTGCTAGCGTAGCGTCCATCTAATGGAGAAAGTGCAGTTAAAGCGTTCATATCGATTCCCTAAATTTTGGAATTAAACGAAAAACGAGATACGCGTACAGCATCAGTTAAACTGCCTGAAACTGTAAGCGCGCGAGATTTTGGATATCCTGTAGCAGCTTGCGCTTGCCAAAAACCATACCCCAGGAACTGCCGCCGAGTTGACGCCATAGGTGCGCCATTTGCAGGCCAGTAAACAATGAAGCACGAATACGGTTGGTGTGTCCGGCATCTTTAAAGGCTTCAGCATTACCACGCACCATAATGCGCGGATTAATCTGTCCGGCAGTATCCACATAGGTTTGTGCGAGATTGGCAATGATGCTGGGGTGCATATAGTTATTATCGAAAAAGGAAAGCTGTCTTAGAATTTTTTGCTGGGATTGTTCGATAATTTCAACAAATTTAGGATTGCTGTAGACCTTCTTTTCTAACTGAAGAAGTGCCATCGCATAGGACATTGGCAGCTTGGTAGAGGAGAGTTTTGGAAGTCTGGATTTTGGGCTGGTCTCGAAGGGTTGAGTAATGGAACTTTCTAAGGTCTTTAATCCGAGAGAAATATCAGCCAGCTGATTAAACAAATCCAGGGTCTGGACATTGAGCGAGCCACTTGGTCGGATATTTAAACTGGCTTTAATCAGCTGATCAAAATAGAAATTACCACTTTCCCCAATGCTTTGCTGACTGGTTAAAGCAGTCATATGGGTCAGCTGGGTGGCCTGAAACACACCCGCTAACGCCAAAGCACGGTTTTGACGAACATTCAACGCTGTGGCCTGTTGAAAAGGTAATTTCGTCATGCCGACCTCATCCTTATATAAAATCAGGTTTAGGTGCATTGGTATGATGAATCACACCGCCACCCAAACATACTTCACCTGAGTAGAACACTACGCTTTGACCTGGGGTCACAGCTCGTTGTGGCTCATCAAATTCTACCCGAACACCTTGGGGTGTTTCTGGATCCTTATAAATGGTACACGCTTGATCAGGCTGACGATAGCGGGTTTTTGCCGTACAGCGGAAACCTGATTCAGAGATCTCCTGCTCACCAGCTACCCAGTCAATCGCTTCACTCCAAAGCATGGTGCTTTGCATCAGTGGATGTTCATGACCCTGACCAACCACAAGACGGTTACCCTCGATATCTTTGTACAGTACAAACCAGGCACCTTCTTCAGCGCCTTTCATACCGCCAATGCCGATCCCGCCGCGTTGACCGAGCGTATAGTACATTAAGCCGTGATGTTCACCAACCTCTTTACCGTCTTCTAGCACGATTTTTCCGGGTTGTGCCGGCAAATATTGCTTTAAGAAGTCATTAAAGCGGCGTTCACCAATAAAACAGATGCCCGTCGAGTCTTTCTTCTTCGCTGTAGCAAGACCTAATTCTTCTGCAATTTTACGCACTTGCGGCTTTTCAATTTCACCCACTGGGAACAAAGTCTTGTTAATTTCACGACCATGAACGGCATGCAGGAAGTAAGTCTGGTCTTTATTGTTGTCTACGCCACGCAATAAAGATGCATATTGATCACCTTTAGAATTGGTCATGGTTTCACCACGACGACAATAGTGACCAGTTGCAATAAAGTCGGCACCCAGGTTGATCGCATGATCCAGGAAGGCACGGAATTTAATTTCTTTATTACATAAGATATCCGGGTTTGGGGTACGGCCGGCCGCATATTCAGCCAGGAAATGCTCGAATACGCGATCCCAGTATTCCATTGCGAAGTTGGCAGTATGCAGTTTAATCCCGATCTTGTCACAAACGGCCTGAGCATCGGCAAGGTCATCCATTGCCGTGCAGTATTCTGTGCCGTCATCTTCTTCCCAGTTTTTCATGAAAAGACCTTCAACCTGATAACCTTGTTGAAGTAGGAGTGCTGCAGACACAGATGAATCTACACCACCAGACATTCCGACGATGACACGTTGTTGCATAGGATTAGGCATCCAAATTTGAAATTAAGGGAGAGTTTTGGTGCTCGTAAATGAGCGATAAAGGATATTTTTGACCAGAAAGCGCATCCTGTACGGCTTTAATCACCAGCGGACTACGCGCACGAGCTGACTCTTGCAGTTCATCTAAAGTCATCCAGACTGCACCGACAATGTCCGTATCTAAAGTTGCATGTGGGTCATAATCAACCGATTTGGCTAAAAAACAGAAGCGAAAATAAGTACGGTCTGGGAACATCGGCGGGGTATAGGTATACATGCCTAAAAGATGGGTCACTTCAACCGTATGTCCAGTTTCTTCCATGGTTTCACGAATTGCGGCCTCGACAATGGTTTCACCGCATTCTACATGACCTGCTGGCTGATTAAATACTGTGTGTGTCACACCTTCTGTATGTTCTTCTACAAAAAGGAATTTTCCGTCTTTTTCGACAACGGTTGCGACAGTGACGTGAGCAGTCCAAGCAGTCATAGAAACAGCACCATGGAAAATGATGCACTATTGTATAAAATTTTGTGGTGTGTGGCTATGTTGAGAGAGGATTTCTTTAGCTACTAAAAAATTATTAGTCTTAAGGAAATAAGCAATTTTATGAAATATTGCCTCTATTTTAAGCGTGAAATACTGAAAATCACTAAAAAAGCTCAATTCAACAGCATTAAGCTTTTATGTGTATAACAAAACTATGAATTATAAAAAATAATTTCTTATAACGTGCATCATGTTAATTGAGAAATATTAAGCATAAACTTTAAACAATATTCAGGTCTAAGCTTAAACCAAATACAATGCCTTGCTGGGTGTTATACGCATATACTTCCCCCTCATGTAACATCATAATAGATTTCACGATTAATAGCCCCAAACCGCCCGTTTTTGCTTTGGAATGTCGACTACTATCAATTTGATAAAGGCTTTGTTGCACAAACCTATCATTAAAGGCTTATTCAGCAATATAATTT
>NZ_QMBM01000001.1:1567953-1590766 GCF_003289665.1 Acinetobacter sp. SM1B | reverse complement strand
AGTGATTTCCGATCGACAAGCACATGCAGTGATTCCGCCAAGAAAAAATGTAAAGCCTTGGAAAGACAAGCAATCGAGATCTATAAAGAGGAATGAATTATTGAAAACGGTCAAACACCTAGGAAGAGTCATTTGGAAAAAGTGGTCTGGGTATCATCGCCGAAGCTTGGTAGAAACCAAGATGCATTGCATTAAATTATTGGGCGATAAACTGAGTGCAAGGAGCTTTTAAAGCCAAGTCAATGAGATTCATGCACGTGTGGCAGTCCTCAATAAATTCACTGAATTAGGTCGACCTCATACCCAAGTTGTCTCTTAAATTTGAGTAGCTTAGGGGAACTCTAGTTTTTAAATCTTTGTGCAACAAAGCCGATCTAAATTAATACTACAACATGTCATAGTACTTATTTTGAAATCTAGGTAATTGTATAACATCAAAAGTGAATCCATTTAATATAATCGCTGTTATACGAAATAGAACTTTATTGATATCTCTTAAAAATATTTACCTAACCCTTCATAAAACAAGGGAAAATATCATTTTATTCGTAAGTTGGGGTAGAGAATACTTCATAACTAATGAAATCGAATTAATTTAAACTATGGATCTTTACTTTATTATTCTACTATTTAAAGGAATCTCCTATGTCTGAACTGCACTTCTACATCACCTTACTGGGCGGTAAACATGAAAAAGCCAATGTAGAAGTACATGATGTAATTCCGGTCATCAGTTCAGATATTGAATCTGCGTATCCTTATTTGAAACAACAATGGTTTGGCTTACAAAAAGGCCTGCATGTCGATGGCTGGATGAAAATCAATGGCGTGAGTTATCAAGGAATAAATTATCAGGTCCAGATTAGTGATTTGCCTGTAAATAACAGTTTAAAACTGTTTTTGATTAATCTGGGTGCTTATATTCCAGACCAGTTTGGGGAAGTCCATAAATATCTGGTTGTGGCTGCCAAAAACAAGACAGAAGCTAAAGCCCAAGGTAAAGTAGCAATTGAAAAAGGCTGGTATAAACCACATACCGATGCAGTGATTGATGTCGATGACTGTTTAGAGTTAAACCAGATTGATCAGAAATTTATACATTTGATCGAAGGGGATTTTGAAGCAAACAGCTTTAAGAACGATTATCTGATTGTTCCGTAATTTAAAAAATGACTACTCGAAATGAAGTAGCCATTTTGATATTCATAAAATGATATTGCTATAAAACGTCTAGTATTTAATTTTTTTAAATGAAATATTAGGTGTTTAAAGAGAGTTAAATATCATCTTAAACTCACTACTTTAACCAGCGAGTTGATCATTATCCTCTAGTGCTGTAAACACCCATTCATCCCCGATAAATTTCCGGTCAGCTGCCTGTCCATATTGCAGGTCGAATACTTCATTTAAGGTTGGATCGCGTTGGAGGATGTGCTCTAATCCAACCAGTATATAATCCTCCTCAGCCAAGGGTTCTGCTGTCAAAAATTGCCAGTCACCATTGCGTTCATGCAATACGGTAACAATTGGCTGCTCCAATTCCAGCCATTGCCTAGTCGTATAAATGCCTAAATTTCGTGGTTCGCGGAATTTAAACTCGGCATTGCGATCCAGCAGGGGCTGATCAAATTCAAAAACTTCCTCGAAGCCATCTTCCCAAGGAAATTTATCATTCCGATCTGTCCAGACTAATTGTAAGGCTGGAAACGCTTCATCTTGGTAATAGCTTTGCGCAATCCCAAAATAGTCACCGATATTTCTGCGATCAACTTTTAGAAACTTACAGCGGCTTTCTTTAAAAAATACATTCGGATACGTGTTACTGAGCTGGATGCGTTGACCTTTTTGAACGACCTCAGTCACATGATTCAGAATAGTCTGACTAAGTTTAGCAGTGAGTCCAAAACAGATAATTTCTGGATGCTGGAATCTTTCATACAAACCAATGCTATAGCTAAAAGGCGGGGAATAGTCGGTATGAGTGATCGAAATGATTTGTACGCCGTACTGTCGAATATTAATTCTGGTCTGATTTAATAGTTCATTGCGATCCGGGCAATGATGATCTTCTGTATGTTTCATGGTTTTTATTCTTTGAATTATTTTTTAAATGAACATACAGAAGATTTAAGCTTTCGACAAATGAAATTGTCTAAAGTTTATTTATAGTTGCCTGAAACCTTCACATAATTCTGTGCTGAATACGGCAAAAAAGCTTTTTCTTTGTCGGTAAGTGGACGCACTTTTTTCACAGGGCTTCCTACATACAAGTAACCACTTTCCAAAACTTTATTTGGCGGAACAAGTGAACCCGCACCAATCATCACCTCATCTTCAACAATCACATCATCTAAAATAATCGTACCAATACCGACCAAAACGCGATTGCCAATGGTGCAGCCATGTAATTTTACATGATGACCAATGGTGACATCTTCACCAATGATCAGTGGCGAACCTTCTGGCTTATCGGCTTTCTTATGACTGACATGCAACATGGCATGATCCTGCACATTGGAATTCTTGCCAATCCGGATATGATTGACATCACCACGAATTACGGCAAAAGGCCAAACCGAAACATTCTCTGCCAAGACCACATCACCGACCACAACACCCATCGGGTCGATATAACACGATTCATCAATCTGTGGGCTCATATCTAAATAAGAACGAATGTTTTGGCTCATAGGGATCTGTTCATTAAAAGTTTAAGCATCATGTGTAGAGTATAAAATAAAAAGCACCCATCTGAATGGGTGCTTTGGTCGTAGTCCGAGAATTAAACAGTCTGTTTGAACTTAGAATAAGTTACTGAAGAACTGTTTGATATGATCGAGCATACGCGCAAAGAAACCAGCTTCTTCTACAGCCTTTAGTGCAACAAGCGGTTTTTCAGCAATCACTTTACCATCAAGAGAAGCAACGTATTTACCTACCACTTGACCTTGTTTTAAAGGTGCAGTCAATTTAGGCTGAACCACGATTTGCGTTTTAATCTCATTCGCTTTGCCTTTTGGCATGGTCACATTGAAGTTTTCAGCAAGACCGATTTGAACTTCATTTTCCTTACCAAACCATACTTTAGACTTGGCTAAGACTTGTCTGCCGGCCTGAACATTTTTAGTTTCATAGTTTGCAAAGCCCCATGCCAAAAGTTCACGTGTATGTGTTGCACGATCCTGCATAGATGGCGCACCGAAGATCACAGAGATCAAACGCATTGGACCACGTTTCGCAGAAGTCGTTAAGCAGTAACCCGCTTCATTGGTATGACCTGTTTTCAAACCATCCACACTTGGATCTGTATACAGCAGGGCATTACGGTTGCCTTGTTTGATTCCGTTAAAAGTAAATTCTTTTTCAGAATAAATCGGGTAGTACTTTGAACTGTCTTTAATGATGTGCTGTGCCAGCATGGCCATATCTTTGGCAGTCGAATAGTGACCTTCCGCAGGCATACCGGTTGAGTTTACAAAGCTGGTATTGGTCATGCCGATACGTTTTGCTTCCTGGTTCATCATATGTGCGAAGGTACCCTCGTTACCTGCAATATGTTCTGCCATTGCTTTGGAAGCATCGTTACCTGACTGGATAATGATACCGCGCAGCATCTCAAGTGCTGTTGCCGTGCCGTTTAGCGGAACATACATACATGATTCAGAACTACTACCGCGACACCATGCCGATTCGTTCATACGAACCTGTTCATCTTCAGTCAGTTCACCGCTTAATAACTTCTGTTCAATGATGTAGCTGGTCATCATTTTAGTCATTGAAGCAGGGGCTAGTTTTTCATTTTCATTTTTAGATGCGAGAATTTGCCCTGTTTCGTAGTCCATTAGCACATAAGATTTATTATTCAATTCTGGTGGTGCAGATAGGACAGTTGCTGCAAAGCTAAAACTAGGAATTAATAATAATGCAGCAAGAGCAGTTTTTTGGGTCATTTCTAGTAGGTTCCAATATCTTGATGTAAGCACGAAGAGCCTAGCATTTTAGGACAAAGCTAGGCGGACTTCTACGGTTTGCAGTGGCTTATTTCAAAAGTATTGTAAGCATGGCGGCAGAAAAAAATCAGGATTTGCTATAAGTGGTGAGTTCTGTACAAATCGCTTGATTTTTCTGCTGACCTGCTTTCTGCGCATCCTGTTGTGCTTCTTTCAGGATCGGCTGGAATTTTGTGTTTTTGCTAAGCTGATTCAAGGCTTCTACCGGATTCTTTTGACCAGGCATATATTCACTGACCAGCTGACTATAACCCGCTTTAAATTTATTCTGGTCTTTCACCATACCTGGGCAGATTTCTGAAAGTACATAAATGGCCGCAAGCTCATGCTGAGTCACTTCTTGAATCGGAGTGACTTCAATATTGGTATCGGCTGCAAAACTTTGTGTAGTCAAAATGCTGAAAGTTGAAAGAGTAAAAATGCCAAAAGCTTTAATGAATAAATTTTTCATTGAAAATCAAAAGCTCAAATTAGAAATTAAGATGGGCTTAGATTAACTAATTTTGAAGGAATGAAAAGATTAAAAATGTAAGGAAGCAGTAAAATAATGGAGAAAATCGTTATATAAACAGGATGATGGCGCTGCATCATCCTGTCAGAAAGTCTGAATTAGATTTGTTGAGTGATCAGGTCATTACACACTGCCTGATGTTCATCTTTAGCGGTTTGCTTGGCTTCCTGGCGTGCTTCTTGAAGTGCTGACTGATATTCTTTGTCCTGTTGGATCTTGTCATAAGTCATCGATTTATCAGAATAATCGGATAAGTATTGTTTAATCAGCTGTTGAGCGTTCTGCTCAAATTTGGCATTTTTACCCACAATCCCCGGACAAACTTCAGTGAGCACTTGGACTGAAGCCAGGTCTTCCTTAATAGTCAAATCTACCTCAGCAGATAAATTTTCAGCTGAAAAAGCAGGAGAGCTCAGGCCAGCAGTCAGAGCAAAAGCCAGTGCGGCTACAGCAACCGTATTTTTAATCATCATGAACCACATATATTAAAGATGGATGTTGAACGATAAATATATATAATTCCGTGGCTAATACAAACAAATGTCCCAACCAGTCATTTTTTGGGACGAACGGGATTTTGCTGTGAATATATTGATATCAAATGATGATGGCGTATTTGCTCCGGGCATACAAGCACTAGCGCAGAGCTTAAAAGCCTTAGGCCGTGTAGTGGTTGTTGCACCTGAAAGCGAACGTAGCGGATTTTCCAGTGCATTAACCCTTGACCGTCCACTGCGACCGATTCAGATTGCTCCAGATGTTTGGGCAGTAAATGGTACTCCGGCAGACTGTGTTTATCTGGCCATGAATGGTTTGTTTGATGTCGAATTCGATCTTGTGGTGAGTGGCATTAATAGCGGTGCCAATCTGGGAGATGATGTATTGTATTCAGGCACAGTGGGGGCAGCATTTGAAGGTCGTCTAGCAAAACATCCTGCACTGGCTATTTCTTTGTGTGGGCAAAACGTGCGTGCTTATACCTCACCAGAAGATTATCGTGTTGCAGCGCAATGGGTTTATGATTTTATTGCAGCAGGTTTGCCAGCATTGCCTGAGCGTCAGATCTTTAATGTCAATATTCCGGATATCGCTGATTTAAAAGGAACCAAAGTGACCTTCCAAGGTCGCCGTAGCCAGTCTAAACCAATTAGCAGTCATGTGGATCCGCGTGGCCGTCAGGTTTACTGGATTGGTCTATCTGGTGAAGCAGTTGCAATGCCAAAGCATCAAGGAGCTGAAATAGAGTCAGACTTTTTTGCCATCGCCAATGGTTATGTCAGTGTGACGCCAATCCAGATGGATGCTACAAACTATGACGTACTTCACGAATTACAGGGTCAGATTTTAAATAAAATCTAACTAATGTTATAACTTTGTGAATAGATTGACATTGCAACCTTATTTGCTGTGTTTTTTTGCTAATCTAATCGAGTTTTTTAAACCGTATAGATGTTAGAGAGGAAGATAATGTTCCTGGTGTCACCGAAACGCTTTATTGCTTTGCCTACAGGCCTGATTAAAACGTTAGTACTCACAACAGCAGTGGTTTCAGCAGTTATCGTAACTGGGTGTGCAACCAAACCTTATATTAATAATTCCGCACGTTATGCTGCAGCACCTGATTTTTATACGGTTCGTTCAGGTGACACGCTAAGTGGCATTGCAGCACGCTATGGTCTGAGCTATATCAGTGTCGCGGAAATGAACGACATTCCTGAGCCATATCGTATTTATGTCGGTCAATCGATCCGTTTGAAAAATACCAAACGCAGTACGACTACTCAAGTCGTTGATACTTCAGCGCCTATCCAGCGTAAAACTGTCGTGGCTCCAACACCGGTAACTCCAGCGCAGACCACTGTTAAAACGACACCATCAATAACACCAAAAGTCACTACACCTGCTCCAGTAACAACTGTACCGTCATCCGGATTACGTTGGGTAAAACCATCGAATGGTGCAGTATTGCAGCAATACAATCTGGCTTCAAATATTAAGGGCATACGTTACGCAGGTAATGTTGGTGATCCGGTATTTGCCGCTGCTGATGGTCAGGTAGTGTATGCCGCTGACGGTCTAAAAGAATACGGCAATCTGGTACTGGTCAAACATATTAATGGCTACATCACTGCGTATGCACATAACAGTAAACTTAACGTGAAAAGTGGTCAAAATGTAACCGCAGGCCAGAAGATTGCAGAAATGGGTTCAAGTGGTACAACCCGTACCATGCTTGAATTCCAGGTACGTCTGGATGGAAAACCGGTGAATCCTGCATCCGTTTTACCGAATAGTTGAATAAAAAGGTGAAAATGCTAAATTTCACCGTATAATACAATGAGTTGCTTTTATCAAAGGATGAAGCACCTCATAAGTTTAGAGGGGAATTTATGTTAGATCAACTTCGAGCAATGGGCGTATTTGCTTGTGTTGTAGAGAAAAACTCGTTTAGCGGTGCTGCACGTGAACTGGGTATTACTACCAGTGCCGTAAGCCAGCAGATTCGATCGCTGGAGCAGGACATGGAAGTGATTCTCCTGAACCGTTCCACACGAAAATTGAGTTTGACTGAAGCAGGCCAGGCTTTTTTCTATAGCTGCCAGGAAATGTTATCCGCTGCTGAACGTGGCAAAGTCCGTATCAATGAGCTGCGTGATGATCTGGTTGGTGACCTGCGTATCGTCGCAACTGCAGAACTGTGTTCAATGCATGTGATTCCGGCATTGTCGCACTGGATGTCTGCGCACCGTGGTTTGACAGTGCAGTTTGAAACACAAGATCAACCGCTTGACCTGAAGGATGGTCGTGTTGATATTGAACTGCGCCTTGATCAGGTCATTGACGATAGCAATGTTGAAGTCGTTCCACTTATTCAGATTGAACAGATTCTGGTAACAGCTCCGAGTTATATCAATCAATCTGTTTTAATTACACAGCCGGATGATCTGAAGCAACATGACATTTTGTCACTCAGTCATTTGAACAATCATCAACAATTTTATTTCCAGCATGTCAATACAGCCCAAAAAGTTGAACTTGAACTGAGCTCACGACTAAACACCAATAACAGTATTGTGGCGAAGTCGATGTGTCTGCATGGCAATACCATTGCCCGCATGTCATATCTGGATGTACAAAAAGATTTAATAAACGGCTCTTTGATTGAAGTCCTGCCTGAGTGGAAATTACAACCATTTACGCTATATGCAGTCATGCCAAAACGTGAACAACAACCTATAAAAATTCTCCGTTGTCTTGATACCTTGAAACAATATTTTGGCCAGTTGTCTGGCGGACGTTTGTTGCAAATCGCATCATAAACTGCAAAGAATTAAAAAAGCCGCTTGATGCGGCTTTTTATGTTTCTGGCTTTTAAGAAATTAAGCCAGATATGCTTTAATCATTTTAATCAGACGTTCAATTAGTTGATCGGCCTGTTCCTGAGTGATGTTTAGGGTAGGCAGCAGACGTACCACATTGCCTGCAGTTACGTTGATAATGGTTTTATATTCATCACGCGCGATATCTACCAGTTCGCCACATGCTTTTGGCAATTCAATACCGATCATCAGACCAAAACCACGAACAGTGACATGCTGATCACCAAGCTGGCTACGGAGTTGCTCAACGATATAAGCACCTTTTTCAGCTGCATTCGCCACGATATTTTCTTTTTGCATAATATCAAGGATGGTATAAACAATGCGTGAACCTAATGCTGTACCGCTGTAAGTTGAACCATGGTTCCCGGCAGTTAAAACACCAACACCACGTCCTTGGGTCATCACCGCACCAATCGGAAAACCATTACCCAGACCTTTTGCAGTGGTCAGTACATCTGGAACAATATTGGTATGCTGATATGCAAAGTATTTACCGGTACGGCCATTACCTGTCTGAACTTCATCCAACATCATCAGCCAGTTATGCTGGTTGCACAGTTGACGGATTTCTTCCAGGTAGCTGAAGCCTTGTGGTGCAGTATTGACACCGCCTTCACCTTGAATCGGTTCAACGAAAACAGCTACGATGTCAGGGTGATTAATTGCTGCCTCCTGAATCGCTTCGATATCACCAAATGGTACGCGGATAAAGCCTTCAACCAGCGGTCCAAAACCTTCCTGAACTTTTTTGTTACCTGTCGCTGAGAGGGTAGCCAAAGTACGACCGTGGAAAGAGTGGTCAGCCACAATGATTTTTGGTGTAGCGATGCCTTGCATATGGCCAAATTTACGTGCAATCTTGATTGCACCTTCATTGGATTCTGCACCGCTATTCGAGAAGAAAATTTCTTCCATGCCTGAAACTTCAGCCAGTTTTTGTGCAGCAGCAGTCTGCCATGGTACTTCAAACAGGTTGCTGGTGTGAATCAGGGTGGCGGCCTGTTCAGCAATTGCTTCAGCAAGTACCGGGTGGGCATGCCCCAGCCCACATACTGCAATACCGGTCAGAGCATCTAGATACTCAGTACCATCTTCAGTATAAAGATAAGCACCTTGTCCTCGGACAAAACTGATCGGCTGACGGCCAAATACCGGCATCAAGTGTGAAGGTTGACCAGTTTGCACAGGAGCAAGGGTAATGTTCTTCATGACTAACTCTTATCTGTTAGGTGGATTGAAAATTGAAGTCATAGATGCCATATATAGACATAACGACAGGACCTATATAAGCAAAATCTCAAACAGAATAAAAGCTGAATTGTAAATAAAACATGAAATATTGTTTTAGACATACTGTTTTAGTTCATTTTGAGTATAATGCGAAGCAGATTTATTGAGGATATATCAATGACTGAACAAGCACGCGATACAGAAGCGTTAATTCGTGACCAAATTGCCAAACACGCAGTACTTCTTTATATGAAAGGCACACCACAATTCCCACAATGTGGTTTCTCTGCTCGTGCGGTTGAAGCACTCAGTCAAATTGGTCGTCCATTTGCTTATGTGAATATTCTGGAAAACCCAGACATTCGCGCAACTCTTCCAGTTATTGCGAACTGGCCGACTTTCCCACAATTGTGGATCAATGGTGAATTGATCGGTGGTAGCGATATCATGCTCGATATGTTCCAGAAAGGTGAATTAAAGTCTTTAGTTGAACAATACAGCCCGGCACCTGAAGCTTAATAGTTTTATTAGACTTGCAGATGTTAAAAAGCGCTTCCAGAGAAGCGCTTTTTTATGACTGAAGTTTAACACTTAAAATGGAAAGGGGCAGGATTAGTTTTCTGCCTTATTCTCAGAGGTTTCAGATTTTTCCAGTTCTTTTGATTCAGCCGCAAGTGCTGCTGCAAGCGCATCTGGATCTGCCTGAATATCCTTTACTGGTGCTTTTTCTTTTTTCTTTTTCTTCTTTTTTTTCTTTTTTTTTTGCTCTTCTTCCTCAAGCTCGGCACCATCTTCAATAGCTTGCCAGTAATCCAGTTGCTCCATCACCGCAGCATAAATCGAATGCTTGCTGTAACGGCCTTTCTTGTCCAGGGTGCCAACCGGACGTGCCATTAGAATTTCCAGTGCCTGATCAATGGTATCAATTGCATGGATATGGAACTGACCTGCTTCAACTGCTGCAATTACATCTTTACGCAGCATCAGATGCTGCATGTTTTGACGCGGAATGATTACACCTTGCTTGCCAGTCAAGCCTTGCAATTTGCAGGCATCGAAGAAGCCTTCAATCTTGGCATTTACCCCACCAATTGGCTGTACCTGACCGAGCTGGTTCATGGAACCGGTAATTGCCCAAGACTGGTCAATTGGCAACTGGCTAATGGCTGAGATCAATGCAGAAAGTTCAGCCACAGTAGCACTGTCACCATCCACCTGGCCGTAACTTTGTTCAAACGCCAGAGCTGCAGAGAAGTGCAGGGTTTGTTCACGACCGAAATGCGCTTTCAGGAAAGACGCCATTAGCAATACGCCTTTAGCATGTAGTGAACCACCGAGTTCCACGCTGCGTTCGATATCCAGAATGTCACCACCACCTTGATACACTGAGGCAGTCAGGCGTGATGGTAAACCAAATTCCACATCCGCATAGTGAATAACGGACAGGGCATTGATCTGACCAAGACGATGGCCACGTGTTTCAATCAACTGGGTACCACGAGACAGATCTTGCCAATATAGCTCACGTAAATAGCCTAAGCGATATTTGCGATGATCCAGGGCAGTGTTGATGTGTTTTTCTGAAACCATTTTGTCATCAGCTTTAAAGGCATGATGATGCGCTTCACGAATCAAATCCCCCAGAGTCAGCGCATGTAATGACAAGGAGCTTTGGTCTTCAGCCTGACGGCTTGAATCAGTCAATAAGGCAGCCAAAGCAGAACGGTCAAAAGGCAACAGTTTGTCTGCCTGAACGTAATCAGCAATGAGCTGCATATAGGCCTGCTCATTTTCGTCATTACGTTGTAATGTATCTGTAAAGTCAGCACGGATTTTAAAGATACTGCCCAGCTCAGGTTCGAGCTCCAGAATTTCATAATAGATTTCTGGTTCAGCTAACAATACGATCTTGATATCAAGTGGAATTGCCGCTGGCTCAATTGAAATACTGCCCGTTAGCGTTAGCATATGTTCTAAAGAAGACAGTTTCAGCTGACCAGATTTCAATGCACGTTTTAGGCCTTGCCATGCATACGGTTGTTCTAAGAGTTGCTCGGCTTCAATCATCAGGAAGCCGCCATTGGCACGATGCATTGAGCCTGGACGGATCAAGGTGAAGTCAGTGGTAATCGTACCATTCTGTGTTAACTGTTCCACATGACCGAGCAGATTGTAATGGGTTGGGAAATCTTCAAAGATCACCGGCGCACCGCTGTTTGGCTTATATGTCACAATGACATTGGCCTGATAACGGGACGGCACACGACTGAACAGGCCAGGGGTAAAGTCATCTTCTTCCTGTTCCAGCACAATCTCGACATTATTAATGATGTCTTCTGCATAGAATTTCAGATATTTATCCAGGCCTTCCACATCTTTAAATTTAGCCAGTATCTGTTCAACACGCGGTACAACCACCTGTTTGGCAATCTCACGGTTGAGTACCTGTACACGGTCACGGGCATCATCTTCCAGATCACCGAGGTGCAGGCCCAGGCGTTCCAGTTTTTTATCCATGTAACGCATGTTGGATGCAATTTCAGCACGATCTTTATTGTTCAGTGCATTCAGATCATCTTGTGTCATTTCCTGCAGCTTGTCATCTTTGAGATGAACCGGTACGAAGCAGTGCTCATCATTGCGAGAGATCAGCTTTAGATCGAATTCTTCACCTTCACGGGTCAGTTCAATCAGCGCTTGCTGCTGTTCATCACCGGTTTGCTGACGGATCATTTCAATACGGTTGTAATAGGTTTCCGCAGTAAAACGACGTTCCAGCTGTTTAAGAATGGTTTGCCAGCTTTGATGCAGCATCGCCTGGAATTTAGGACCTTGACCTGCAGGAAACTGCAATGCAATCGGCTGACGGGAATTCTGGAAATTATTAACATACACCCAGTCATTTGGTGTTGCTACTGTTTTGGCATGTTGCTGTAGCAGACGTTTGACCATGGTGCGCTTGCCAAGACCTGCGGTTCCGACAGCAAAAATGTTATAGCCTGAATATGGCAGGGCAATCCCGGCTTCAACTGAGGCACGTGCACGATCCTGACCAAGAAAATTATTGAGTGGTTTAATACGCTTGGTCGACGCCGGAATTTTATCCAGTTTTGGAATATGTGTCAGTTGCGTGGGCTGCAAGCGGGTTTTTTCAAGAGTAGGTTGTATTTCGCTTTGTTCAAATGCTGTCTTTAATAGTTCAGCATGGTTTTGTTGTGCAGTTAGGGTAGTGTTAATCGTATTGGCGGTTATTGAAGAATGAATTTGATCGAGTCTCTGGGTCACTGTTGATGTCCAAAACGAAATAGTGCATTAATGATTTAAGGTATACAGAATTAGCCGGAAAATTCAAGCCAACATGTCGCTTTTGGCGTAAAAAAATAAAATGATCTATGCAGAGAAAATGGTAAATCTTGTTGAAAGATCCTGTATTAAAGGATTGAATAGCAACTACTGGTTTTTTGCGGAAAATAATAAAGCAATGACAACACAAACGACGGGTTGGAAATCCGCCTTTACAGCCTTCTTGGATCGGCGTGCGCTGATCATGCTGTTTCTGGGTTTTTCAGCCGGTGTACCGATTCTCCTGATTTTTTCAAGTCTGTCTCTCTGGCTCGGTGAAGCGGGTATTAGTAAAAGTGCTGTAACTTTCTTTAGCTGGGCAGCCTTGGGTTATTCCTTTAAGTTTGTCTGGGCACCACTGATTGATGAACTACCAGTGCCATTCCTGACTAAGGCTTTAGGTCGACGTCGTGCCTGGTTGCTGATCGCACAAATTCTGATTGTCTGCGCGATCTGTATTATGGCTTTTTCAGATCCGGCTTTAGGACAACTACATCTTCAGCAGATGGCGCTTGGTGCAGTCTTGCTTGGCTTTTCCGCAGCAACTCAGGATATTGTGATTGATGCCTACCGTATTGAACTGGCAGAAACCCAGATGCAGACCGTGCTGGCTGCAACTTATAACGCAGGCTACCGTATTGGTATGATTGTCGCTGGTGCGGGCGCATTGTTCCTTGCCGCTTACCTAGGTACCGCAAAAGGTAACTATATTTATGATGCCTGGAAATGGACCTATCTGGCGATGGCTGCGGTGATGTTGGTGGGGATTATCACGACGCTGTCAATCCGTGAACCGCAGGTCGATCGTGTACGAAAAACCTATATACGCAGTGATTATTTCCGCCTGGTCGGGGTGTTTTTTGTCGCGGTCATTAGCTTTGTATTGAGCTATGTATATTCAGGTAATCTGGTGAGCATGTTGACTGAACAGTTTGCCATTCAGGATACCTTTGCATTATTTACTTTTGAATCTTTGCGTTTTATCGGATCTGGTGCAGTCGCATTCGGTGTGGGTGCCGCCTTGGTGAAACTGGGTGCGGTGAACCGGGAAATGGCCTATGAAACCTGGGTCAATCCTGTTGCAGATTTCTTCAAGCGCTATGGCCTAAAACTGGCTTTGGTCCTGTTATTGCTGATTGGTTTTTATCGTGTTTCAGACATTATTGCTGGTGTGATTTCTAATGTGTTCTATCAGGACATGAACTTTAGCAAGGAGCAGATTGCTGAAGCAGTGAAGGTCTATGGGGTGATCTTTTCCCTCTTAGGTGGTTTCCTGGGAGGATTATTGGCCCAGAAGATGAATATCATGAAGCTGATGTTTGTCGGTGCCATTCTGGCCTGTTCTACCAATCTGATCTTTATTGGTTTGGTTAAATCCGGGCAACAGCTAAATCCGGTAGATATTCAGGTTGGACAGCAACGCTATCAGGCAGACACGGATGAAGTTGGTTACTGGAAAGTGAAAGTACCAGTACAGGTACTGGCTGATGCCAAGCAGATTCAGGTTCAGGCGGCTTATGCCAATGCTAATACGACTGATAGTACAGTTAGTCTGTCCATGCCATATTTGCTGCAGACTTCAGGTAATGCACAGCTGCAGATTCTACCAATTACCAGCGACAATACCCTTCATGCTAATGAAGAAGGGAGTATTGTGGTTCGTGGTCAATATGTCGGTGAAGCTTTACAAGATAATCAAAAGATCATTTATGAACTGAATGATGAGCGTTTTGAAGCCAAGCTGGAAGAACAGGGGGTGTTTAGTACAGCTATTCCAGCAGAAAAACTGAAATCTGCGCCAGCGCATTTAATCAGTGCGGTACTAATGGAGGATGAGCGAGCTGTTCAGCAAGTGACACATGTCTATCAGACGAGCAATAATGCTAAAAATACCAAGATGCTTGATGTCGATATCCAGCCACTGGTTCCTGTGGATGTGAATCGTAATACTGATATTGAAGTGACAGGCAAGGTGATCAAGCCATATAGCGATGCCTGGCTGTATTTTGCGATTATCGTCGACAACCTGGCTGCCGGTCTGGCAGGTGCAGCATTTATTGCCTTTTTATCCAGCTTGACCAGCGTATCTTTCACTGCAGTCCAATATGCGATTTTTAGCTCACTTATGACACTAACCCCTAAGATTTTAGGGGGATATTCAGGTACTATAGTCACCAATATCGGTTATCCGAACTTCTTCCTGATGACCACATTGATCGGGATTCCGATTCTCATTTTAGTGGTCTGGGTTGGAAAATTACTCGGTGAACACCAACAACAATCTGGCAATAAGGATGAATAATATGCGCATGCTGCATACCATGTTACGTGTAGGCAATCTGGAACAGTCACTAAAGTTCTATACTGAAGTGCTTGGTATGACTTTACTTCGTAAGCGTGATTATGAAGAAGGTCGTTTCACTCTGGCATTTGTAGGTTATGGTGATGAAGAAAACCATACCGTACTCGAGCTGACACATAACTGGGATACAGACAGTTATGAACTTGGCAATGCTTATGGCCATATTGCGATTGCAGTCGATGATGCCTATAAAGCCTGTGAAGACATCAAGGCACGTGGTGGCAAGGTGGTTCGTGAAGCAGGTCCAATGAAAGGCGGTGTAACCGTTATTGCATTTGTTGAAGATCCAGATGGTTATAAAATTGAACTGATTCAGCAGGACCATAACGCACGTAATAACTAAGTGTGATATATGAAATGTATTCATGTATAGATGAAAAGATTACATCAATCTGAATGCATAGCCTGGGCCCGGTATCTGTTAAGATAGCCGGGCATTTTTATAGCGAACAATAAAATTTGAGGGATGAAGAGATATGCTTAAGTTGTTGGCATTGGACCGTTTTACTGTACTGCTGTTTGTGATGGTGATACTCGCCAGTTTTATGCCAGTATCAGGGCAGGCGGCTGAAGTCTTTTCATCTATTACCACAATTGCCATTGCTATCTTATTCTTTCTACATGGTGCCAAGTTGTCACGTGAGGCCGTAGTTGAAGGATTGATGCACTGGAAGCTGCATACCTTGGTGTTCGCATTTACTTTTGCACTGTTTCCTATAATTGGTCTGTTGGCCAAGCCGGTCCTGGTTCCGTTATTGGGTCAGGAGCTGTACTGGGGCTTCCTGTTTATGTGCTTCCTGCCATCAACAGTACAGTCTTCGATTGCCTTTACTTCAGTGGCACAGGGTAATGTCGCCGGTGCAGTGTGTAGTGCCTCATTTTCCAATATTGTCGGTATGTTTATTACCCCGGTATTAGTAGCCTTTTTTATTTTGGGTCAGTCACAACATGGTTTTGATCCCACCTCATCCATTATGCAGATCACTTTACTGCTTCTGGTGCCGTTTATCCTTGGACAAATTCTGCGTCCTTGGGTATTTCCACAAATGAAGAAAATGCCAGAAATTGTTAAGGTTTTTGATCAGGGTTCGATTCTCATGGTGGTGTATGGCGCGTTCAGTAGTGCTGTTGTGGCAGGGCTGTGGCATCAGGTAAGCTTATCGACCTTATTACTGCTCATTATTGCCTGCTCAGTCTTACTGACTTTGGTGATGCTGCTGGCCCTGTTTGTGCCACGCTGGATTGGTTTTGATAAAGCGGATCAGAAAACTATTTTTTTCTGCGGTTCCAAGAAAACTTTAGCCAGCGGCGTGCCGATGGCACAAATTCTGTTTATTGGTCAGCCAATTGGCATGATTGTATTGCCGATCATGATTTTCCATCAGATTCAGCTGATGGTTTGCGGCATTGTTGCCAATATGTGGGCCAAACAGGTTGCAGTTAAAACTGAAGAATAATTCGCTTATTAAATTTGTTTCACGTATAATATTGCCCAACTTGTTGTGCTTAGCTCTGACGGTATCCGTCTCGGTGGGCCAAAAGAATGGTCTGTTGTGGTGTTGATCTGCCTGAATTTGATTCTGGCCTTTCCTCAGTTTCTGAGAGTGATCAATTGCGATGACAGCAAAACCTTCTTGATCTTTATGGAGAATCGACCATGCGCGCCGATATTCACCCAAAATATGAAAAACTAGTTGCTACTTGTTCATGTGGTAACGTTATCGAAACTCGTTCAGCTGTTGGTAAAGAAACGCTTTACCTAGACGTATGTTCAGCTTGCCACCCATTCTACACTGGTAAGCAAAAGAACGTTGACACTGGCGGTCGTATCGACAAGTTCAAACAACGTTTTGCTGGTATGTCACGTTCTGTTAAACGTTGATACCCAAAATGAAAAAAAACGGGCAATTTGCCCGTTTTTTTGTGCCTGAAATTTGTGAATTCACAATATTCAGGCTTGGTACAGGCGCTTAGCGCTCCTGTACGTCAATCAGATGATCTAGTTTTTTCTGGAAGTAATCCCCTTGAATGAAGCGTGCATCGACATTCCAGGCATTGGCAAAGGAAGTCATGTCATTCAGTTCACGTAAAAGAATATAAACTGGTTTGACTTTCAGATAGCCAGTAATTTTTTCCTGAAGTTCCTCGGTATTGGAATTCAATTGCGCAGTGAGCTGTGGATGGATCGTTAAGGCATTTACATCCATTTCACGGAGCAAGGTTTCACTATATATCGAATTGCCGAATTCACGAATCGCAATCTCTGCGCCATGGTCACGCAGAATACGGATATATTTCTGCGCATCCTCGCGGTTCAGAATCAGATCCTCTTCAGCAAATTGTAAAGTGAGAGGATGCTTTAATTTACTGCGAATAATCGTAATCAGCTTGGAGATAAACTCAGGAAAACTACGGTCTTTGAAGAGCACGGCACGATTCAGGTTTACGATCAAGCGGGCTTCAGGATATTGGGTGATAAAGTTATGCAGTTGCTTGCAAGACTCAACCAGAATCCAGCGATCTAGCTTGATTGAAAGTTCATCATCTTCACGCAGTTCCAGCAGCTTGGAAATATCCTGCCATTTATTTTCAAAAATAAAACCGCTGGTAACCTCATAGGTATACAGGTTGCTATCTTCCTTATCATACAGCTGCTGATATTTCAGATGGATTTCGCCACGCTCCAGGCATTGACGCAGTGCATGCAGGATTGAACCTGGCATCGCTACAGGTGCTGCCGCCGTGGCTGGTGTTACAGGCGTTGGAACTGGTGCAGATACTGGACTAGAGGCTGACTGGGCTGCAGCTGGTTCGGCAATACTGAACTCCAGACTTGGAACAGTTTCTACAGGTGCAAGCATATCCGATGAAATATCCAGCACAAATTCGGAAGACTGTTGTGCTTGAGGTAATGGTGTAGAGAAGGCACGAGCAATATACTGATCCAGCTGTGCCTCATCATGTAGTTCACCGTCGAGTTTGGTATAACCGATGCGTAAGTTCAGAGAGCAGGTCTGCTGATTGACTGTAATCAACTGCGGTTTGGTTAATGCAGCTAACCCAATCAGTTTAGATTCCAGAATTTTCTGAGAATCGGCCTGAATGACACCGACCAGGACATCATGTTCCAGTTTAAACAGCGATATACGAACCTGTTCTTTCAGGAAGTTCTTAACTTCATGGAAGTAGCCTGTGTAGATCGCCCAATCTGCATTGAGAATTTGAGGCTCATAAGCAGCAAAAGAGAAGGTGATCAATGCATTGGCATTGGCAGGCTCGCGGTTCAGCTCGCGTTTTAGTAATTGTAACGTACTTGGCTTGACTGCTGCTTTTTCAGTTGTTGTAGCAGATTGAGTTTTCGCAGTATCAATCGTTAGCTGTAAAGCATCTTCTTCACTGGTAGAAGCCAGGAACTCAAGCTTGAGGGGGTTGACTGCAGCAATCTTTGGATTGGTTGAATGAATTTCAAAACCACCCAGCTCGTACTGACCTTGGGAAATTTTCTTAAAACGGGTCTTAAATTCGTTTAGATCTTGTGGTTGTAACAGATCGAGTAAAGGCAAACCGATAATGTCATCTTCAGAATTCAGGCCAAACAGTTTCAGGTAATCTTCATTGGCCTGAATGTGAATGCCTTCCTGAATGGTGGCTACCGCTTTGTTACTGTCCTCAACCAGTAATTGTGCCTGAGTTTGTGCTGTTTCCAGCTCTTCTATTAAATGTTGCTGCGACTGGGTCAGACGGCTGAAAGACAGGGCACGTACCAGACCGAGGTAAAAGCGTTCTGGATATTCCAGATTCAAAATGTCATACACACCTTTCTGGATATAACCGGTATATTGATTAGCCTGATAGTCATCAGGTTTAAGCAGCAGAATCGGCAAGTTTGGCTGTTTCGATAGGCGTACCAGACTGAGTGCCTGTTCATATTTCAGGTCATACGCACGGCCAAAGATAATCAGGTCCCAGTTGAAATTCAACTGCTTTTCAAAGTTCTGCAGGTCATCCAGTAGAACTGCATCCACCTGATATTCATTGGCGGTCAACAGATCACGAATCTGGTTAAATCTAATTTGATTATCATCAATAATCAGTAAACGTGTTTCCGTACGTTTTAACTTTTTAGACAATAATGGATTTCTCACTTCAATGCTTCCCATAAGTCGTGATTATTGATTTCATTCATTTGCTTGTGAATAAAGCCTTTAATGATCTGTTCTTCCTGATCATTCAATAATTCATAGTCAAATCGAATAAAGCTTTGTGTGATCAGCTGTGCTTTGGTCAGATAGATTTTTATTTCACGACCATCAACACGCAGGTGAATCGTCTGTTTTTCCCTAAACATCTGTACACCTGACACAATAACACTATTCGAAATCTGATCCAGTTGGGTTGTCTGTACCAGTAAAGCTGGCTGATAATTTTTCAGATGACGGTCAGTCCGTGCATAAACTGCACATGGGAACAGGTCTTGCGCCAGAATTTCCAAGCCTAGTTCCAGACTTTTTTCTGTTGACTGTTTGATCCAGCGGATCACACCACCACGCCATTGGCTTTGGGCATTTTCCTGAACCAGAATAAATTCGCCGGTTTTTAGATTCGATGGGGTAAAGCCGGTCCACTTAATCCGGTAACCATTGACGCTGATGTCCAGCACTTCGGCATGGTGAATCTGCTTGGCTTCACGATCTAAGGCTTTGATATGACTAAACGAACCTGGTACAGCATTTTCTGATGCGCTGACAAAGCTACTTTCACTCTGGAAATTGTAGCCGCCTTCAACATCTAGGGTTTCATGGAAGTTTTTGCCCTGAGACAGATAGAAATGTGCAGCAGACAAACCAAAACAGATATTGATATGCGCTGAGTATTCATAACGTTCATGACGACGTTCCATGGTCGTGGTCAACAGGTTATAGATATGAAAATGCAGCGCTGGCGTGAGGAACAATTTCTCATTACGTGACAGATACTGGGCATTTTTGGTTTGTGTACCCGCCAAATGTTCCATCAGGTTCTGAGTAGCAATAAATATGCTCGGCTCGAAATGGTCATTCAGACGCGAGTTATATACCGGTGGCAAGTCTTTACTGCTGTCGACTGCATAGCGGGACAGGGTAGTTTCTTTAGGTAAAACCTGAACCAGTTTGGCCCAGTCAAAACTGCAAAGATACAGTCCCTGAATTTCTGCCGGTCGAATTTGATGAGTATTAAAGATTTCCAGCAGGATCAGCTGTGCATACGCATTCGAAATATTCTGTAGCTCATGCTGAGTACCCAGGACCTGATTGATATTGCTCTGATGGAAATTATTTTGCATTGCAATTTCAAGTAGCTGATGAGCTGCAAGCCATTGGCCCATCACTGGCTTGCCATACAGCATATGCTGTTGATACAGCAGCAGGCTGAGCTGTTGCAAAGCATAGTAAATCGAAACCATACGTGCCGTGGTCAGACTTTTCTTTTTTCCCAGTTTAAATAAAGAAAAACTGCTGTGATTCAGCTCATGATTACAGCGCTTGGCAATATCAATATAGGCCTTGGCAAAATGACTACGCAGCAGCATTGCCAGTTCAATAATCTGGTCATTACGGTCAGTAGTAATCAGGCCTTGATTGACGAAGTGTTTTTCCAGGCTGGTCAGTACATTTTCAAGAGTCGGATGCAGTACCTGAATCAGGTCAAACCGCAGGGTTTCAGAGCACTTCAGTTCAGAGATTTCCAGTAGGGCACTGAACAGTGACTTGGAGGATGTCCCCAGTTGCAGGATCGAAATTCCTGCAACCCATTCCTGCAAGGCTTTTACATTGGCTGGACAAAAGCTCAGTTGATCCAGTTTAAGTTCCGTCGGCGTTTGAAAAATATCTGAATTATGTTTACTCATTTATTATTTAACTCAAAATGTTGAAACCCCAAAAAGCGGTGTCTTATTTTTTTCGCCCGCAATTTCCCGAACAAGTTTAGGTACCAAATACCCGGGTAAGTTCGCTAAAACTTCTGTATAAATCTCGTTTATATGCTTAGGTGACAAATCAAAATGATGCGCCCCTTTTACTTTATCAAGTACATGTAAATAATACGGCATCACTCCAGCTTCAAACAAGCGATAACTTAAATCGACCAAAACTGGTGCAGTATCATTTACTCCTTTGAGTAACACTGCCTGATTAAGTACGGTAATCTGTTGCTGAACCAACTGATTCAGTTTGCTACAGGTGTAATCATCCAGCTCAGATGCATGATTTGAGTGTACCACCAGAATAATACGTAGCCTACTGTTTTTTAACATGCTTGTCAGCTCGTCATCGATTCGGCTTGGGATTACAATCGGAACTCGTGAATGTATTCTTAAGAATTTAAGTTGAGTTAAAGTTTCCAGACGTTCAATCCAGAGTTTTAATTTCCGGTTAGAAAGAGTGAGTGGATCACCACCACTCAGGATCACTTCATTAATATCCGGCTGGCTTTGCAGATAGCTTTTAATATTTTCCCAATCTTCATTCTTAGGTAAATTTTCTTGATAAGGAAAGTGACGTCTAAAGCAATATCGGCAATGTACAGCACAGGCTCCGGTCAGGGTCAGCAGAAAACGTGACTTATATTTATGTAGGACGCCTGGTTGCTGGTTAGCCTGTTCTTCACCCAAAGGATCAGTAACAAAACCCGGATGCTCTTCCAGTTCCAGGTGATGTGGCAGGACTTGCAGTAACAGGGGGTCAAGTGGATTGCCAGCCTGCATTTTGCCAACAAAAGCACGTGGTACCCGTAACTTGAATTGTTCTGATGCCAGAATTGCGCCAGAAAGTAGCTGCTCAGGTGAGAGTTTCAGTTGTTGTAATAATTCCTGCGGATTTGTGATCAAGTCACTCAGTTGTGACTGCCAGTTTTGTTCCTGATAGAAAAAGTCTGTCATGTGGGAAGAATAAAGTAAAAGTGGAAGCGATGAAGCTGAAGCGATTAGTTTAACAGTTTATATATAGTATGAATGTGCTTGTATTGGATAAAGTTTGACGTATTAGTTGAGCAGATTATATAAAGCTTTGTCTTAATGATCAGCAGATGGTAGGGACTGAATAATTCGTTCATTGATATGTCTGACTGTAACTTAGTCAGTGAAGGTCTGTTAAATAGGAATTTTTCGTTGCGGCATAGTGTATTGGTCATTTAGAATACGCAACATTAAATGAATGTGCATGTGGCAACTACATGTTCGTGTCAGACT
Organism: Acinetobacter sp. SM1B; assembly: GCF_003289665.1. Taxonomy (NCBI): domain Bacteria; kingdom Pseudomonadati; phylum Pseudomonadota; class Gammaproteobacteria; order Moraxellales; family Moraxellaceae; genus Acinetobacter; species Acinetobacter sp. SM1B. The sequence goes on along the minus strand of NZ_QMBM01000001.1, from coordinate 1,568,703 downwards.
TGCTAAATGACATTGCAACAGCCCATAGCATCAATAGATTAAAGTTAGTAAGTTTGGAGTGCGCCAGTCATGGCCTATTATTCTACGAATGATTTCAAGTCAGGCCTTAAGGTTATGCTTGATGGTAACCCATGTTCAATCATGGAAAACGAATACGTAAAACCAGGTAAAGGCCAAGCCTTCAACCGCGTAAAATTACGTAACCTTAAATCAGGTAAAGTGTTAGAGAAAACATTTAAGTCTGGTGACTCACTAGAAGCTGCTGACATCGTAGAAGTAGAAATGGAATACTTGTACAACGATGGCGAAATGTGGAACTTCATGGATCCAGTATCTTTTGAACAGATTGCAGCAGATAAAATCGCGATGGGCGATGCAGCAAAATGGTTAAAAGATGACTCTAATGAAAAATGTACCATCATGCTTTGGAATGGCGTTCCTTTAACAGTGAATGCACCAAACTTTGTGGTATTGCAAATCGTTGAGACTGATCCAGGTGTACGTGGTGATACTTCGGGCGGCGGCGGTAAGCCAGCGAAACTGGAAACAGGTGCGGTAGTACGTGTTCCATTATTTGTTCAGCAAGAAGATAAAGTTCGTGTTGATACGCGTACAGGTGAATACCTAGAACGTGCATAATGGTCTGAAAATAGACTATTATCAAAGGGGATGATGAAAATCATCCCCTTTTTTATGCCAAAGTCAGAGATGGATCCGTAAATTTGAACAACTCCTATAAGTGATATTCTG
>NZ_QMBM01000001.1:1561812-1567853 GCF_003289665.1 Acinetobacter sp. SM1B | reverse complement strand
ACTTGCGCATAGGGTATCGATTAGTATGGAGGTGGATTTTTGTATTTCGGCTTTAAATGAAGCGATTGAAAAATATGGTCGACCTGAAATATTTAATACAGACCAAGGCAGCCAGTTTACCAGTGATGCATTTATTGATGTATTGAAATCAAATGGCATTCAAATCAGTATGGATGGTAAAGGTCGATGGGTAGATAATGTGATGGTTGAACGATTATGGCGGAGCGTTAAATATGAAGAGGTGTATCTCAAAGCTTATAGCAGTGTCACAGAAGCGAAAAAGCAATTAAGTGCATATTTTGAGTTTTATAATTTGAAACGACCTCATTCGAGTCTAGACAAAATGACACCAAATAAGTTTTACTATGATCAGCTACCCCAACAAAACAAGGTGGCTTAACTAGAGCGGAATATCACTTATAAATACGCTTTTAGTTGTTCAAACAAGTGGGACCACCTCTGCCTATAACAGATTCTTGCACCTGAATTGATCAGTTAAAACCCCAAAAAGTATTACGAATATAAAAAATAGTATTACCAGTTTGGCACGCCCTTTGCATTTATTTAAGCATCATAAAGTGATCTAGGGTTCCGATACATGAATATTCATGTAGGTCTGCGACCGAGAGTTCACGGCGAAAGGAAACACTGATCGCTACACGGAGGGATAAAAGCCCGGGAGGTAAACCGTCAAAGATTAGGGTAGATGCATATGAGCACAACAACTTATCACGAAGATCAGGTCCTATGGACTCAACGTTTACCGGGTGGACATCACTGGTCTGCACGCATTCAGCGCGGCGCAGTCTTACAACTGAAATCTTTAGGCAAAAATGCCAATGTCGCGCTGTACTGCGTCAACAGTGAAGATAAACTTGAACGCTATAACATGCCAGACAGCTTAAAAGGGCAACATACGGCATTTTTAAGTACAGGGCATATTTTAGCCTCTGATTTGGGTCGAGCGATGATCTCGATTGTCAAAGATGATCACGGTTGGAATGACGCTTTTTGTGCACCAAGTACGGCACAGCAAATTGAACAACAATTCGGCACTAAAACCTTTCAAGATGCCCGTAATGAGATGTACCGCAACGGCAAAGACAGTTTATTACTGGAAATGACCAAATTTGGTTTATCTGCAACCGACCTCAGCAGCACTTTAAATCTGTTTTCAAAAGTCCAACCTGATGATAACGGTAACCTCAGCTATGTGGCATCTGACAATACTGATCAAGTGATTGAACTACGTTTTGAAATGGATTGTTTGGTGTTTTTATCATCCGCACCACATGCATTAGACAATAGCACCGTGTATGCACCTGCTGATATCGAATTAAATCTGTTTAAAGCACTTCCTTTAGGCGACAGCGATGTATGTCGTGATTCATGCCCGCAAAATCAGCGTGCATTCCAAAATAATAACCGCTACTACGCTTTAACTGCTTAAGGGGAATGATCATGACTGCACTAGTAAGCCCAACACAAAATCATGAAAAACCAGTACTTAGCGAAGTTTGTCCTGCCGGTGAAGCGTGGATGTGCGAAGTCAAAAAAGGACAGTATTTCCGTATTGTAGATCTAGAAGGCAACCAGGCGGTAGATACCTTATTTATTTCCGCATCAAACCCAGAAGAACGTTATAGCGCAACCGATACCTTGGCGATGAATCGTCAAATTTATTTAGAGAAAGGCACAACTTTATACACAAACTTTGGTAATAAAATCGCCACTATTCATGATGACAACTGCGGTCGTCACGACACTTTAGGCGGTGCATGTTCATGTGAAAGTAATACGGTTCGTTATGCGCATGATAAATATCCAATGCACAGTTGCCGTAACAATTTCATGATTGCGCTGTCGCAACATCCAATTGCCAAAAAGCATGGCTTAAACGTGCGTCATATTGGTCCGAATATTAACTTCTTTATGAATGTACCTGTCACAAGTGATGGTCACTTAAAGTTTGATGATGGTATTTCTGCACCGGGCAAATATGTGGAAATTAAAGCCGAGATGGATTTAATTGTGCTGATCTCGAATTGCCCACAGCTCAATAACCCATGTAATGCCTATAACCCAACAAAAATCCAATTAATCATCCGTGAAGGTGAGGAGTAAGCGATGTTTAATAAAGTTCTCATCGCCAACCGTGGTGCAATTGCGTGTCGTGTCATTCGTACTCTTAAAAAATTAGGCATCCAATCGGTTGCGGTGTATTCGGAAGCAGATCGTGATTCCTTGCATGTGACTTTAGCCGATGAAGCGGTATTTATTGGTGATGCACCTGCAAGTCAAAGCTATCTCAATGTTGATAAAATCTTAGAAGTGGCCAAGCATACCGGTGCGCAAGCGATTCATCCGGGCTATGGATTCCTCTCTGAAAATGCCGAATTCTGTAATCTCTGTGAAGCACAAGGCATTGTGTTCTTGGGCCCAAATGCCGAGCAAATGAAAGCATTTGGTTTGAAACACACTGCACGTGAATTGGCGATTCAAGCCAATGTACCGTTATTGCCAGGTAGCCAATTATTGGCTGATGAAGCTGAAGCCCTGCTTGAGGCTGAGCGTATTGGCTATCCTGTGATGCTGAAAAGTACCGCAGGTGGTGGTGGTATTGGCATGCGTTTGGTGTGGAATGCGGAGGAGCTGAAAGAAGCTTATGCAACCGTGTCTTATTTAGCGCAAGCCAACTTTAAAGATGCAGGCCTTTATTTAGAAAAATTCGTACAAAATGCTCGTCATATCGAAGTGCAAATCTTTGGTGATGGCAACGGTTTAGTTCTAGCACTGGGCGAGCGTGATTGTTCGGTGCAACGTCGTAACCAAAAAGTGATTGAGGAAACGCCTGCACCACATTTAAACGATACGCAACGTGCCTATATTCAAAATGTCGCGATTCAATTGATGCAATCGGTGAATTACCGTTCGGCAGGTACCGTTGAATTTGTGATGGATACCGACACCCAAGAATTCTATTTCTTGGAAGTGAATACCCGTCTACAAGTTGAGCACGGTGTCACCGAGCAAGTCTTTGGTGTCGATCTAGTGGAATGGATGGTGACTTTAGGCAGTAGCGATTGGGTTGCACCAACATCAAAACTTGAGTCACAAGGACATTCAATTCAAGTGCGTCTTTATGCCGAAGATCCAATCAAAAACTTCCAACCAAGTGCAGGACTTTTGACGCATGTTGAGTTCGATGCCAACGCGCGTAATGAAACTTGGGTAGAAACAGGTTCAAACGTCTCATCTTTCTATGACCCGATGATTGCCAAAATTATTGTGACTGCGGATGATCGTGATTCTGCCATTCAAGCCATGACGGATACTTTGGCTAAAACTTCGGTTGCCGGCATTGAAACCAACCTTGAATATCTACAAAACATTATCGACTGCAATGTCTTTAAAGCCGGTACGCAAACCACACGTTTTTTAAATACCTTTGAGTGGAAAACTCAAAAAATTGAAGTCCTGCAAGCCGGTATACAAACCGCCGTGCAAGATGTGACAGGACGTTTGGGTTATTGGGATGTCGGTGTACCACCATCAGGTGCGATTGATCCGCTGTCTTTAAATGTCGCGAACCAACTATTAGGCAATGTACCGAATACCGCAGGTTTGGAATGTACGCTACAAGGCCCAAGCTTAAAATTCCATTGCGATAGCCAAATTGTATTGGCAGGTGGCGATATGCCATCGACTTTGGATGGCGTTCAAGTTCCGATGTGGCAAACCGTGAATGTACGTAAAGGTCAGGTGCTGAAATGTGGCAAGATCGCCACAGGTTGCCGTACTTATATCGGGATTAAAGGCGGTCTGAATGTGCCTGAATATTTAGGCTCACAAGCGACCTTTACTCTAGGTCAGTTTGGTGGTCATGCAGGGCGTAATTTGCTGATTGGCGATATGCTTCCAATCACGGCATTTACATCTGATGAAGTGAAAGCATTAAGCAAAGATCAAATCCCTGCCTTCTCAAATACTTGGGAAATTGCGGTGATGTATGGTCCACATGGTGCACCGGATTTCTTTACTAAAAATGATATTGATACCTTCTTTGCCAACGAGTTTGAAATTCACTTCAACTCCAGCCGTACCGGAATTCGTTTGATTGGTCCAAAACCAGAATGGGCTCGTCAGGACGGTGGCGAAGCGGGTCTGCATCCATCGAATATTCATGACAATGCCTATGCCATTGGGGCGATCGATTTCACTGGTGATATGCCAATTATTCTTGGGCCTGATGGTCCCAGCCTAGGTGGTTTCGTGTGCCCTGCGGTGGTGATCAATTCTGAGCTTTGGAAACTCGGTCAGCTCAAAGCCGGCGATAAAGTCAAATTTGTACCTCTCAGCTATCATCAAGCGAAATTGCTGAATGAAAAATATCATGCACAATTAACTGCTGAAGATACGCAAGCGGTGACTTTTGATGAAGCATTTTATCCTGAAATCAGCACACTGAAATCTGCCATTTTAGATACCCTAAAAGGTCAAAATGGCACGCCTGATGTGGTGTATCGTCCTGCCGGTAACAACTATATGTTGGTGGAATATGGCGAGTTAGTTTTAGATTTAAACCTACGTTTCCGTATTCATGCGCTGATGCAATGGGTCAAAGATCAAAACATTCAAGGCATTATTGACCTGACACCGGGTATTCGTTCATTGCAAATTCATTTTGATTCGACCCAACTCGATCAGATTGATTTGTTGCGTATGCTTCAAGTGGCGGAAGAGCAACTGCCTGATGTGACTGAGATGCAAGTGCCATCCCGTACTGTGTATTTACCGCTTGCTTGGGAAGATTCACAAACGCAACTTGCCACTGAGCGTTATATGCAAACGGTACGACCTGATGCGCCGTGGTGTCCGGACAATATCGAATTTATCCGTCGTATTAATGGCTTAAAAGACAAACAAGCCGTGAAAGATGTGGTCTATAACGCCAGTTATTTGGTCATGGGCTTGGGCGATGTGTATTTGGGTGCACCTGTGGCAACGCCACTTGATCCACGTCAGCGTTTAGTCACCACCAAATATAACCCTGCACGCACTTGGACACCCGAAAATGCTGTTGGTATTGGCGGTGCGTATATGTGTGTGTACGGCATGGAAGGTCCGGGTGGTTATCAGTTTGTCGGTCGTACCTCACAAATGTGGTCACGCTACCGTAAAAACCCTGATTTTGAGCAAGGTATGCCGTGGTTACTTCGCTTCTTTGACCAGATTAAGTTCTATGAAGTGTCTGAAGCTGAACTGATGCACATGCGTGAGGACTTTAAAGCCGGTCGTTTAAAACTGCGTATTGAAGAAGGTGTACTCAACCTCAAAGAATACAATGACTTCTTAACTGAAAACCAAGAATCCATTGCTGCCTTTAAAGCGGTGCAACAAGCCAACTTTGATGCAGAGCGCCGTCGTTGGCATGAAGCAGGACTAGCAGAATATGTGTCTGAAAGTCTGGATGCTGTAGATGATGCTGAAGGTGTTGAAATCCCTGATGGTGGTTGTGCGGTGGAATCACATATGCCGGGTTCAATTTGGAAAATTGAATGTCAGTCAGGCGATATTGTGGAAGAAGGTGCGACCTTAGCTGTGATTGAAGCGATGAAGATTGAGATACCAATTATTGCACCTGAGCGTATGCGTGTGGATGCAATTACCATTGAAAAAGGGCAGACGGTAAAAACGGGGCAGGTATTGTTTACGTTGGCGCCAGTGGCTTAAAGAATCCTCCCTAACCCTCCTTTTTCAAAGGAGGGAATTTCCCCTCTTTATTAAAGAGGGGTTAGGGGAGATTTAAGAATTACATTTTTCGATATGCTTAAATACTCGTTCACATAACGCTTTGGCTTTTGGTGTAAGTTCCCAATCAGGTTTTTCATCAAAATCTTTAATGATTTCACGACAAAAATCTAACTTGTATTTGATCGTACCTACACCTGTACCATCAGCAAATAAAGTTTGTTTGGTTTTAGATGATGGCTTGGCAGAGTAAAACTTGAAGTGCGACATAAACCACCTAATTAATTTAA
>NZ_QMBM01000001.1:1522468-1561712 GCF_003289665.1 Acinetobacter sp. SM1B | reverse complement strand
TAAAGTATTTTAATACTTTTTTGAATCTGTCAATGCGTAAGTCCTATAATCTTTACTGTGATCATTAAACAGATCGGGGGAGAGATCCCGAATTGCCTGATAGTGCGTCAGATAAATCCGTCCACTGAGATGTTTAAGCAATTTGGATTCCTGTAAGCGATCCATGACTGGTCCTTTCACTTCAGCAAAGTGTAGACGAATATTGAGTTTGGACAGTTCTGTATTCAGATCTTCCAGCATTTCCAGAGCACTAAGGTCAATGGCACTGATACTGGAACAGTTCAAAATGACATGCTTAAGCTGGTCTTTATCACTGACCGCATTAATCAAAAAGCCCTTAAAAGCATTAGCATTCAGGAAGCTTAGATTTTCATCAATACGCAAGGAAAGCACCTGATCTGAGGTCAGCACCTGATGGCGCTGCACATTGCGGAAATGCTGGGTGCCTTCAATCAGGCCGACTACTGCAATATGCGGACGGGAAATACGCCACAGCATCAGCACGAAGGTGGAAATAATGCCAATGATCAGACCTGTCGAGATATCAATCAGTACCACACCAAAGAAAGTTACCCACATGGCAATCCCGTCTGCTTTGGAATAGCGCCAGGCGTTCATAAAGGGCTGGAAATCAACCAGTTTCCAGATCGATACAATGATCGTGGCGGCAAGAATCGCCAGTGGCAGCTCTTCAAAGAAACCGGTAAAAAACAGGCTGACCAAAATAATCAGCAGGGAAGACAGTACACCCGCCATTGGCGTTCTGGCACCAGCATCCGCGTTGACCACAGTACGTGACAAGCTACCAGTAACTGGAAAGGCAGAACTGACTCCGGCACTAATATTGGCAATACCCAGTGCAATCAGTTCCTGGTTACTGTTCAGCTGGCTGCGTTGCTGTAATGCAGTCGCTTGCGCAATAGACAGCGATTCCACAAAACTGATCATCGCAATCATGGTCGCGCCTGGCAGCAAGGTGAGCACTAAATCCCAGTTCCAGTGTGGAAAACTTAAAGGTGGAAATCCGGAAGGAATTGCACCTACCGTTTTGATCCCTTGTGTTTGTAGATTTAGATACACCACAGCCAAAATACCCAAAGCGACTAGCATTAATGGTACAGCACGCACCAGAAAATCAGTCGATCCAATCCGGCTTTGTACAGCCTGGGATTTCAGAATTTTTGGAAGATAGATCAGCAGGCCAATGGACAGCAGCCCAAAAACCAGACTTGGCCAGTGAATCAGATGGAGATATTCCAACAGGCTAAACACAAATTGCTGAAGATTATTGGCTTGTAATGGCACATCGACCAGAAACTTAAACTGTCCAACCGCAATCAGCAGCGCAGAAGCAATAATAAAACTCTGAATTACCGGATGGCTAATCAGCTGAATCAAAAAACCAAAACGCATTAAGCCTAATAATAGGGAAATGATTCCGACCATCAGCGCCAATAAAGTTGCTGCTTCGATATAGACGGGTGAACCGACTTCAAATAAAGGATTCAGCGTGGCGAAGGTCATCATGGAAATGATGGCCACAGGACCAATCGACAAGGTACTGCTACTACCTAGCATAGCGTACAGAATCATAGGCAGGATACTGGCATATAGCCCCATGATCGGCGGCAATCCAGCCAGCATGGCATACGCCATACCTTGCGGCACCAGCATGGCAACCACAATTAACGAAGCCAGCACGTCGGACTTGAATTTAACCGGACTATAGTGGCTTAACCATGACCAGGCCGGTAATAATTGCAGCAGTTTTGGCTTCGAATTGGACATATAAAAGTCTAAATCACAAATATAGATATATTATGCACATTTTCTGCTAAGAAATCATGGATAAAAGTGGAGCTTGATCAACCCTCATATAAAAAATGACCTGACCAGTTCTTAGCAATGATTCTGTCTCAAAGAGATGATCTACATATTGAAGATCATCTCCAGTGCTAAGAGGAATGTTTAGACTCTAGATAAAATGCTTAAGCTTTTGCACAGTACAATTGATACAGCGTATTCAGGATGACCACCAGATTCTGATCTTTAATAGAATAGAAAATTTGCTTACCATCGCGGCGGGTACTGACCACATCACTTTTACGTAACATCATCAATTGCTGGGAAAGTGTAGGTTGCTGGATGTGGGTGAGATTTTCAATTTGGGAAACGTTGAGTTCCGCTTGGGAAAGATGACATAGGATGATGAGACGGTCAGTGTTTGCAAGAGATTTCAGGATGCCAACCACCTGATCAGCTGAATCACGCATGGTGGTGATTTCAAGATCGGTATTCATTCAGAATGTCCATAGAGATAAAATACAGCGGGAATGATTATAAAGGTCTGAATCCTTAAACATTTGGTAAAAATCACTTATTTTTATGGCTTTTTGTGAATTTAAATATCAATAAAAATTATATATTTGATATTAAATAATCAGTTATTTTTATTGTATATTAATAACTTATATAACAGTTGATTTGCCATAATAGAGTGCAGATTCCACTTTCTTCTACAAAATCTGAAAATACTTGTATGATGATAGTGCACTTCGAGCTAATAACATCAGGGATATACTAATGAGTACAGATGCAGCATTTCCTACGCCCAACAATCTGGGAATAGCGGTTTACAGTAACAATGCAGAAGCCATTGGCAATACACCTCTTGTGCGCATTAACCGTGCCATCACAGGTGGAGCAACTGTACTCGCGAAAGTTGAGAGCCGTAATCCGGCATTTTCGGTGAAATGCCGTATTGGTGCAGCGCTGATTGCAGATGCTGAAAAATCTGGCAAGTTAAAACCAGGCATGCACATTGTTGAACCAACCAGTGGCAATACCGGTATTGCACTGGCTTTCGTTGCTGCAGCAAAAGGCTATCCACTTACACTGACCATGCCAGCCAGCATGAGTATCGAACGCCGTAAAGTGGTCAAAGCCTTTGGCGCTAACCTGATTCTGACTGAACCTGCGAAAGGTATGAAAGGTGCAGTAGATGAAGCGGTTCGTTTGGTGACTGAACAGCCTGAAACATATTTCCTGCCACAACAGTTTGAAAACCCCGCTAACCCGAAAATCCACGAAGAAACGACTGGCCCAGAAATCTGGGAAGCGACTGGCGGTAATGTTGATATTCTGGTCGCTGGTGTAGGAACGGGTGGTACCATTTCAGGTATTTCACGTTACTTCGAAAAAGTCCGTAACAAGCCGATCTATTCGGTTGCCGTTGAGCCAGCTGAGTCACCAATCATTGCTCAAGCGAAACGTGGTGAATCATTGACGCCTGGACCACATAAAATCCAGGGGATCGGTGCGAACTTTATTCCTGGTAACCTTGATCTTGATCTGGTAGATGAAGTCATTGCGATTGACAGTACTACGGCAGTGGAATGGGCACGTAAAACGGCATCGCAAGAAGGTATTTTGGTGGGTATATCAAGTGGTGCTGCGATGGCTGCGGCTGCACAACTTGCAGCACGTCCTGAAAATGCAGGTAAAAACATTGTGGTGATTTTGCCAGATGGTGGTGAACGTTACCTGTCATCGATATTGTTTGAAGATATTTCTGCAGAATAATTTTCAGCAAGTATTTGGCAATACGTTAAAAGCCCGGGTTTATGATCCGGGCTTTTTTATTTTCACATAAAGACTTGACCTTCCAACTATGGGAAGGTTTAAGCTATAAGCTAGATTCAAACCATCAATAATATGAAGGATATGTGCCATGCAGGAACTGTCGAATACTCGACTGTATCAAACGACTGTACAGATTGAAGGCATGACCTGTGCTTCTTGCGTGGCACGGGTAGAAAAGGCTTTAAAGAAAATTGAAGGCGTAGTTTCGGCTCATGTCAATCTATCTACGGAAAAGGCATCGATTAGTGCCGATCATGTGATTCCCTGTGCCGAGATTATCCAGAAAATAGAGCGTGCTGGCTTTAAGGTGGTACAACAGAAATTCGAACTGGATATTGAAGGCATGAGCTGTGCCTCTTGTACTGCCCGAATTGAAAAAGCCCTCAAAAAAATTCCAGAAGTGCTGGAAGCCAATGTGAATCTGTCTACCGAAAAGGCTTATGTCACTGCAGTCAGTTCTTTACAGCAACAGGTCTTGGTCAAAGCCATTCAGAAAGCCGGTTTTGATGTCAAAGCAGATCAGCTTGAACTAAATATTGAAGGGATGACTTGTGCATCCTGCGTCGCTCGGGTGGAAAAAGCACTCAATAAAGTGGAAGGCGTCACTGCGGCCAGTGTCAATCTGGCCACTGAAACGGCACAGGTTTCTGGTTCAAACCTGAATATTGCTAATCTGATCCAAGCGGTTAAAAAAGCCGGTTATGAGGCACAGCTAAAAACTGCAAAAGTGAATTTCACCGAGCAGCAGAATTTCCAGCATAAAAAAGCTGAAGAAACAGCTTCATTGTATCGTGATCTTTGGATTGCCCTGGCGCTGGCATTACCGGTATTTATTCTGGAAATGGGATCACATCTGCTTCCGTCCTTCCATCATTTTGTTGTGCATAATATTGGTACGCAGAACAGCTGGTATATCCAGTTTGTACTGACCACTTTGGTATTATTGTTTCCGGGGCGGCGTTTCTACCAGCATGGGATTCCAGCTTTACTGCGACTGGCACCTGATATGAACTCGCTGGTAACGGTGGGTACATTGGCAGCATATCTGTTTTCCGTTATCGCAACATTCTTCCCATTTTTATTGCCGCAAGCCACCGTACATGTCTATTTTGAAGCGGCAGCGGTCATTATTGCCTTGATCCTGTTAGGTCGCTACCTGGAAGCACGTGCCAAAGGCAAAACCTCACAGGCGATTCAATACCTGATTGGCCTGCAGCCTAAAACCGCACGTGTCTTACAGGATGGACAATGGCTGGACCTGCCCATTTCCGAAGTCCAGCAGGATATGATCATCGAAATTCGCCCGGGTGAAAAAGTCGCAGTAGATGGTGTAGTGACTTCCGGTCATAGCTATGTCGATGAAGCGATGGTGACGGGTGAACCGGTGCCTGTGGCCAAAAATACTGATGATAGAGTGGTTGGCGGCACTATTAACCAGAATGGAACCTTGCAAATCCGTGCGACCGCCGTGGGTGAAGATTCAGTACTGGCGCAGATCATTAAAATGGTCGAGCAGGCGCAAGGTGCCAAACTGCCGATTCAGGCAGCTGTAGATAAAGTTACCTTATGGTTTGTGCCTGCGGTGATGGGTCTGGCCTTATTGACCTTTATGGTCTGGTTCCTGCTTGGTCCTGAGCCACAATTGAGTTATGCACTGGTTAATGCCGTGGCAGTTCTGATTATTGCTTGTCCATGTGCCATGGGCCTGGCAACACCGACCTCGATTATGGTCGGTACCGGTCGTGCAGCAGAAATGGGGGTGCTGTTCCGTAAAGGCGAAGCTCTACAGTTACTGCAGCAAACTAAAGTTGTGGCAGTCGATAAAACCGGAACACTGACAGAAGGAAAACCTGTCATGACCGATTTTCAGGTGCTAGAAGGCTTTAATAAACAGCAGGTTTTACAACTGATCGCCTCGGTAGAAGCCAAATCTGAACATCCGATTGCCTATGCGATTGTGCAGGCAGCAAAAGAGCAGCAGATCGAATTAATCGAAGTAAGTGAATTTGACTCGATTACTGGCGCCGGGATTAAAGCACAGATCAATAATCAGGATATCCAGATTGGTGCTGAACGATTGATGCAACAGCTGGGTTTAAATACCGAGCACTTTGCTGGAATAGCCTCTAAATTGGGACAAGAAGGCAAGACACCGCTGTATGCAGCGCTCGATGGAAAACTGGCAGCCATTATTGCCGTAGCTGATCCGATTAAAGATACTACCTTTAAAGCCATTGAAGAATTGCATCGTCAAGGTCTGAAAGTTGCAATGATTACGGGTGATAACCCACATACGGCGAATGCGGTAGCACAACAACTCAAGATCGATCATGTGATCGCTGAAGTCTTACCTCATGAAAAAGTCGATGCCGTAAAAATGCTGCAAAAAGAGCATGGTATTGTGACCTTTGTGGGTGATGGTATTAACGATGCACCGGCACTCGCGCAGGCAGATGTCGGCATGGCGATTGGTACGGGGACTGATGTTGCAATTGAAGCAGCAGATGTAGTGCTGATGTCCGGTAATATGCAGCATGTCGCCACCGGCATTGGCATCAGTCAGGCCACCATCAAGAATATTCGACAGAACCTGTTCTGGGCCTTTGTCTATAATATTGCATTGATCCCAATTGCTGCGGGTATCCTGTATCCATTCTTTGGCATCCTGCTTTCGCCAATGTTTGCCGCAGGTGCAATGGCTTTATCATCGGTATTTGTTGTCAGCAATGCCTTGCGTTTAAAGCTATATCAGCCACTATCAGCACAGGAGTAAATCAGTGAATATTGGACAAGCCGCCAAACGATCCGGTATCTCGGCCAAAATGATTCGCTATTATGAAGAGATTGGTCTGTTACCTGCGCCGAAACGTAGTGAAAGTGGCTATCGTGACTATAGTGATGCTGATATCCGTATGCTCGGTTTTATCCAGCATGCACGCGAGCTGGGATTTTCCTCGGAACAGATGAAAGAGTTGTTAGGCCTATGGCAGAATGAAGTGCGGCAGAGCAGTGAAGTTAAACAGCTGGCACAAAAACATATCACTATACTGGAACAGAAAATTCAGGATATGCAGGCCATGGTCAAAATTTTGAAGCAATCGGTCGCGCGTTGTGCGGGTGATGAGCGTGCCGATTGTGCAATTTTAAAAGATATCGAGCAGGGACTGGATACAAATCCACCCTCCAGCCATCACTCAACTTCAAGTTAGAATAAATCATTCCTAAGGAGATAAGCGCATGAAATTTCGTATTGAAAATATGACCTGTGGCGGTTGTGCACGTAGTGTTACTGCAACCATCAAGGATCTGGATGAACATGCACGTGTTGAAATTGACGTAGAGCAAAAGCTGGTTGAAGTAGAAACTGGCGTACATCAGGATGAAATCGTTGCCGCACTGACTGAAGACGGTTTTCCACCTGTAGCAGTATAAGTAGCGCTACGAAAGCAAGCCTGACCTGTGTGTCAGGCTTTTTTATGCAGAGGTATTGTTGGGTGCAATCATTAAAGCTTGATTGACATAGAGTTCAATCAATCTTTCACGAGAACCGATAGCTTTTTGATAGCTGGTTGAATTCAGTAACAGGGAAGCGCCATAGGTCACTGTCCAGATAAAAGACAGATAATCCCGAATCGACATGCTACTGTTATTTGTATCTAAATATTCACGAGTAATGTCACGGATACTCAGAATCCTTTCTTCACGGACCTGATATAGTTCCTGAAACAGCTCTTTCAGGCCTTTTTCAGTATTGGTCAGGCGCTCCTCAATCATATGCAGCAAAATGGTTCGATTGGAATTGTGCAAATGATAAAGCATATATTCCGATACATAAGTCCGGAAGTCAGTATTAAAACGTTTGGAAATCTCTAGAAGACGTTGTTCATTTAAAATAATCAGTTCCAGATATAACTGGTTTTTGCTTTTAAAATGCTTGTAAATGGTCCCCTTGGCAATATCCATTTCACTGGCAAGCTCATTCAGGGTAATGTCTTCGTTATTATCCAGAAGCAGGTTCTCGGCCATGCTCAGAATTTTTTCTTTACGCAGAAGAAAGTTCTGTTGTCTTACACTACTCATCTTATCTTTACTAACGTGTCGAAAAAGAACAATAACAGCCTAATTATTTTCAGATTAAATGAATATCAAACTATGGTCGTGCATGGTAATAAAATTGTCTGATAATTGATCATTTACTGGCCAAATTCATGAAAATGACCAGGATCTGGTGGCTAAACAGCAATTTAGAAGATAATTCTCATTGTTTTAGAACGTGACGGGGCAGCGATTTTAGCCGGGTAATTTTGACTCAGCTTCTTTAAATGCTTTGTCCAGTACATGACTATGAATAAAGCGCAGCTTGTTTTTCACCACTTCGGTAAGCGTAAACGGATAGGCATCTTCCAGTCCCATGCTACGATTCAGGGCATTCAGGTTAAACGTTAAAGTGATCCAGTTATCCAGAATGTGTTCAATGTCTTTGCCGCCAATCGGGCATTCATTAAAGGACATGCTGGCCAAGGTTTTACCATTTCCATCAACACGCAGACCACCATAAAAAGCGGTTTCCAGAGTGTCCATAATATGCAGATAATGCGCCCAGGTTTCAGCCCAATCTTCCCATGGGTGTGCCGTCGCATAGGTGCTGATATATTTTTCTTGCCAATTTTCTGGCGCACCTTCTTCATAATGGCGCTGCAGCGCAGTAGCATAATTCTGACGTTCATCACCAAAATAAAATCTAAATTCTTCAATTAGTTCTGGATGAAGATGCTGCATGATACTGAAATAAAAATGCCCACTTTCATGGCGGAAGTGACCCAAAAGAGTGCGATAATTTTCACCCATATCAATACGCGTGGTTTCCCGATACACCACATCTGCTTCAATGGCATTCATAGTGATCAGACCATTGGCATGCCCGGTTAACACTGGCTTACCATCCATAGGCAATAAAAAGTGAAAACGCAAACCAAATACATCATCATCTGTACGTTTTGGACGCGGCATCATATTCATGCGCTGGGTAAGATATAAAAAGCGTCGTTTGGCCTCTTCAAGTCGCCGCCAGTAGGTAATAACGTCGGGATCATCCAGATTGGGAATGATATGGGTCAGCTGACAGGACTCGCAGTAGTCCTCATCGCAATCGCCCGGAATCATCCAGTTACAGACCTGATAATGGGTATAGTTATAGCAAGGCTTATAGTGCGTGGCACGATATTCTGATTTCAGCGGAATCCACTCATCTTCACTGATTTTTTCAAAAGTGCACATGTCCTTTTCCGATGCGATATAACCAATCGGAGATTTGCAGTGATGGCATTCAGTAGAATAAAAAAAGATCTGATGCTCACATTTGGGACATTCAAAATATTTCATTTTCACTCCGTGAAAAGCGTGGAACCGCTAAGCCCGAGTAGTTTTACTTAAATCCAGTTGCTAGCATATCATTTAAATAAAATTAAATAATTCAGCTATTTAAATCAAAACAACTAAACTATTAACTCAGCTGGCTGCTCTTATATTTTAGCCGCAGTTGAAGATAGGTGAAATGTCATTCGTAATTTTTATGTAAGAAAATTGAATCCAATATCTTGGCACGATAAATGCTTTATTTTGATGCAATATTTTCTGTTTTTTGATCAATTGTTCCGCTTTGGAACGTGATGAATCAAATTGATGCATATAGGGCCAAAATGAAGATTTTTACCCAACGTCTGGAAGATGCCAGTCACTCTACTGATATTGAAAGTATTGAACTCAGCTTTGATACGCGTCAAAAAAGCCGTTTCCGCGCTACGCTAAAAAATGGCACCGATATTGGTGCAGACCTGCCACGTACCGGGATTTTACGTAGTGGTTCAGTCATCGCCACCGATCATGGTGAATTATTGCGTGTTAATGCCAAGCCAGAAACCTTGATGCAGGTCACTGCAGATCATGAATTTGATCTTTTAAAGGCAGCCTATCACCTGGGTAACCGTCATGTGCCACTCATGCTGACCCCAACGGCACTGTATTTTGAACCGGATCATGTACTGGCTGAAATGGTTGAAGGTTTGGGTTTACGTGTAGATACCGTACAACATCCGTTTGAACCAGAGAGCGGCGCTTATGCACAGCACCAGCATGATCACCGTTTAAGCCCAATCAAGTCATTGCATCATGTCGCACATTAAGGCTTCGCAACTACTCAGCCTGCTAACCCTGTCTTCGACGGCACTACCGGTCGGTGCTTACTGCTATTCACAAGGGGTTGAAAGCGCGATTGATACCGGCTTGATTCATGACGAAGCTTCCAGCATTGCCTACTTTAATGAAGTGTTGGAAATGCTATTGCTGCGGTTCGAACTGCCGATTTTAAAACGCTTAATGCAAAGCTATGACGATGAAATCATATTTCAACATTGGGCTGAAATTTACAGGGCAAGCCGTGAAAGTAAGGAATTACTGGCAGAATCCCAGCAGCTGGCATTTTCACTAAATGCCTGGATTCGCGATGTACTCAAGCGACCAGTAAAAGTCAAAAAACAGTATGGCTACGTTCCAGTCTATGCCCAGTTATGTGGCGAATTGCATTTAGAAGTCGATGATGTCTTGACTGCTTATGCATTTGCTGTTCTGGAAAATCAGGTATTAGCCGCTGTGAAAACAGTGCCTTTGGGGCAAATGAGTGGCCAGCGGATTCTCTGGCATCTACATGGAGAAATTCCGGTACTTATCGAGCGTGCCATTAACCTGAGTGATGATGAGATGAGTAGCGCTTTGCCGAATTACGCCATGCTGAGTATGCGCCATGAAAATCAATATTCCCGTTTATTTAGATCTTAAAAATTAAAGGAAAAATTATGTCAGAACGTAGTCCATTACGCGTTGGAATCGGTGGCCCAGTGGGTTCAGGTAAAACTGCTTTAACCCTGAATTTGTGTCAGGCCTTGCGAAATAAATACAACATGGCCGTGGTCACCAATGACATTTATACCAAGGAAGATTCGAACTTCCTGACCCGTAATGAAGCGATGTCGCCTGACCGTATTGTTGGTGTTGAAACTGGTGGCTGTCCACATACTGCGATTCGTGAAGATGCCTCGATTAACCTCGCTGCAATTGATGACCTGTGTGAAAAGTTTGATGGACTGGAGCTGATCATTATTGAAAGTGGTGGCGACAACTTAGCCGCGACATTTAGCCCAGAACTTTCAGACTTAACGCTTTATGTGATTGATGTTGCAGGTGGTGAAAAGATTCCACGTAAAGGTGGCCCGGGTATTACCAAATCGGACTTACTGATCATTAATAAAACCGACCTAGCACCGATGGTGGGTGCAAATCTGGATGTTATGGATCAAGACGCAAAACGTATGCGTGGCGAGAAACCATTTTTATTTTCCAACATGAAAACCAAAGATGGTCTTGAGCAAATTATTGAATTTATCGAAAAACAAGGTTTGTTTAAGGCATAGGTTAGTTAGTCAGGATAAGTGCACAACGAAATGAATAGCGTGGTAGAAGCAGAACACGGCTCAGCAGCAAAACTCTGGTTTGCACGTTTGCAACTGGGTTTTGAGGCAGATTGCAGTAATGGGCGAACCATTCTGCAGCATCGCAAGCATGAGGGTCCGGTTCGTGTGCAAAAAATGCTGTGGCCTGAAAAAACCGGAGTCTGTCATGCAATTATTGTACATCCACCTGCTGGAATTGCCGGAGGAGATCACCTGAGTTTCGATATGCGCGTCGGAGCAAATGCGCACGGACTGGTGACCACACCAGGTGCAGGTAAATGGTACAAGACCAATCTGAAACAGGCCTATCAGCATATTGATATTCGTGTGGAAGAAAAGGGGATTTTTGAATGGCTGCCGCAGGAAACCATGCTATTTGATGGTGCCAATGCACATGCGTCCACTACCATTCATTTAGATCAAACTGCCAGTTTTATTGGCTGGGATATGCTGGTAATTGGCCGTCAGGCAAGATACGAGCAGTTTGAGCAGGGCGGTTATCGCAGCCGTTTTCTACTGTATCGCGGTGCAAAGCTATTGGTTGCAGATCAGCTGAAATTCTCCGGACAGGATCGCTGGTTAAACTCCTGTCTGGGTATGAATGGACATGCTGTGATGGGTAGTCTATGGGCTGTACCGCCTGAAAAATATCGTGCAAGTTTTTATCTGGATGAGCACATCGACCTGATTCGTGAACTCATCATGCGTATGGATGTGCCGGTGACATTAACGCTACTCGATGATGTGCTGACGGCGCGTTATCTCGGAGATGATGTGCGCCAGTGTCATGATGCATTTGCTGCGATTCGTGCACGACTGCGTCGTTACTGGTTTGGATTAGATGAAGAGTTTCCGAGGATTTGGCGGACATAATCCCTCCTTGCGTAGCCGTGCTACTCACCCTTTGATAAAGGGAGGAGAAAAAGGGATTTAGGGAGATTAAAGAATCGTTTGACTGGTAAAAGAGAGGATCAATTATTTTACCTCTTCCTTGTGGTGTAGCAGTGCTACTCATCTCCTAAAAGAAGAAGGAAATCTACTTTCATTTTCCCTCCCTTTGGGAGGGAGTTAGATGGAGGGTCTATGACAATGAAGGTTCACCTCACCCTAAACCTCACTTGTACGTCGCTTTTAAAGCAATGCTTAAAAGCTCGTTCAGGAGAGGGAACACTGAATGAATTTGCACACATTTTGCATTAAAAATATTGAAGAAATAGGAAATAGACATGGAACTAAATCCGACTGAAAAAGACAAAATGCTGATTTTTACTGCAGGACTGGTGGCAGAGCGTCGTAAGGCACGCGGGCTAAAATTGAATTACCCGGAAGCCATTGCCTTTATTTCTGCTGCTTTACTGGAAGGTGCACGTGATGGAATGACGGTTAGCGAACTGATGCATTACGGCACGACTTTACTGACCCGTGATGATGTCATGGACGGTATTGCTGAAATGATTGCCGAAGTTCAGGTTGAAGCGACCTTTCCTGATGGCTCTAAGCTCGTCACTGTGCATCAACCGATTGTCTAGGAGCATCATATGATTCCAGGTGAAATTTTTACGCCAGATACTGATATTGAAATGAATGTGGGTAGACAAACTTTAAAGATGACCGTGGCTAATGCGGGTGATCGTCCGATTCAGGTGGGTTCACATTTTCATTTTGCCGAGGCCAATGATGCTTTGCAATTTGACCGCGAAAAAGCCCATGGCTATCGCTTAAATATTGCAGCAGGAACAGCCGTTCGATTTGAGCCTGGACAAAGCCGTGATATTGAATTGGTGGCTTTAGCCGGTAAGCGCGAAGTGTATGGCTTTGCAGGTCGGGTCATGGGCAAGTTGGACTAAAGGAATACTTATAAAATGAAAATGTCACGCCGTGCTTATGCGGAAATGTTTGGTCCAACGGTTGGCGATCGTGTCCGTTTAGCCGACACCGAACTGTTTATTGAAGTGGAACAAGACCTCACCACATACGGTGAAGAAGTTAAATTTGGTGGCGGTAAAGTCATTCGTGATGGAATGGGGCAATCTCAGCTTTTAGCCAATGACGTTGCTGATACTGTGATTACCAATGCGCTGATTGTCGATTGGTGGGGTATTGTCAAAGCAGATGTTGGTTTGAAAAATGGCCGCATCTGGAAAATTGGTAAAGCAGGCAACCCTGATATTCAGCCTGATATTACTATTCCATTGGGTGCTGCAACCGAAGTCATTGCAGGTGAGGGGCAGATTTTAACGGCAGGTGGTGTCGATACGCATATTCATTGGATTTGCCCGCAACAGGTGGAAACCGCTTTGATGTCAGGTGTGACCACCATGATTGGCGGTGGTACAGGACCTGCGGCAGGCACATCGGCAACCACCGTGACACCGGGGCCTTGGCATATCTCGACTATGCTACAAGCCATTGATGATTTACCGATGAATATTGGTTTACTCGGTAAAGGAAATTTAAGTCAGCCTGAGCCGATAGCCGAGCAAATTAAAGCGGGTGTGGTCGGTTTAAAACTGCATGAAGATTGGGGTTCAACACCTGCAGCTATTGATAACTGTTTAACCGTCGCAGATCAGTATGATGTACAGGTGGCGATTCATACAGACACACTAAATGAAAGCGGCTTTCTAGAAGAAACTTTGGCAGCATTTAAAAACCGTACTATTCATACTTACCATACCGAAGGCGCTGGTGGCGGACATGCGCCTGATATTTTAAAAGCTATTGGTCAGCCGAACGTATTGCCATCTTCGACCAACCCAACCCGTCCATATACCATCAATACGATTGATGAACATTTGGATATGTTGATGGTGTGCCATCATTTAGACCCTGCAATTTCTGAAGATGTGGCATTTGCGGAAAGTCGTATTCGCCGTGAAACTATTGCAGCGGAAGATATTTTGCAGGACTTGGGTGCAATTGCCATGATGTCATCAGACTCGCAAGCAATGGGGCGCGTTGGTGAAGTGGTGATTCGCACATGGCAAACCGCACATAAAATGAAAGTGCAGCGTGGACCTTTGGAGGGTGACAATGCCACACATGATAATAATCGTGTAAAGCGTTATATCGCCAAATATACGATTAACCCTGCCATTACCCATGGTTTAAGTCATGAAATTGGTTCGGTGGAAGTGGGTAAACTTGCCGATTTAATCTTGTGGAAACCTGCGTTTTTTGGGGTAAAACCATCCATGATTATTAAGGGTGGTATGATTGCAGCTGCGCCAATGGGCGATATTAATGCGTCTATTCCAACACCGCAGCCTGTGCATTATCGTCCAATGTTCGGTGCCAATGCTAGAGGCGTGCATAACACCTGCATTACCTTCTTGTCGCAAGTGGCTATCGAAGCAGGCGTCCATGAAAAACTCGGTTTGAAAAAGTTGATTAGTCCATGTAAAAGCACACGGGATATTCAGAAGAAAGATATGAAGCTGAATACTTACTGTCCTGTGATGGAAGTTGACCCTGAAATTTATGAAGTTCGGGCGGATGGGAAATTACTGACTTGTGAGCCTGCGGAAGTGTTGCCGATGGCGCAAAGGTATTTCTTGTTTTGATTTACCTCTCCCTAACCCTCTCCTAGAAGGAGAGGGAAATACTTTATTAATTTAATTGTTGCTATGTTCCTTCTCCCTGTGGGAGAAGGTTAGGATGAGAGTATTGATTTAGTTTTTGATTTAAAAGAATATGGGTATAAATAAGAATATGACTGAAATGGAAAAAGATGGCTTTAGATTTAAATGATGAGGTGAGCGAAGAATTTCTCAAAGAGATAAGGAAAATTGCTAAGAAATATTCATCTGGTTTTGAAAATGAATTAAGAGGGGCGCTTTCTGAACAAATTTTAAAAATTAGAGCCTTTGTAGAAAGTGAAAGCTTAAATGAAATTTGTACTTATGTGTCTGTATTACCTGTTTTTGATTTTAAGCACCAACTAATGAATTATATGACTCGTTATTTGGGAGCAAAGAAGTTTGATGAAAATATAGATAATTTAGAAAACCAACTGCTTGAACTTGCCTATTCGATAATTTTTGCTTATTTGACAGAATATAAATTACGAAAACCCAATTTAGAAAAAATGGAAGCTTATGAGTTAATTGAAAATTATTTAAATGTTGGTCAATGGAAAATAAATAATTTTAAATATGCAGGAGATAAAATTAGTTATAGCATCTACCATCTTATTTTTAATATTATAGAAGATAAGTATAAAAAATCTCAGTTAATTCAGGCTGAGGAAAAATTCCAAATAATAGATAACTTTATTTCAAAAGTAGATGAATGGAATGAGTCCTTTGAACTTAAACATAAAGCAGTCTTAGATTTAGAGAAACAATTAGAAGAAAGTAAGCAGACTTATGATTTTGTCTTATTAAATAAAGGTTTTAAGGAGCTTTATGAACAGAAAAAATTAGAGTTGAAAGAAAGGAGAAAAGGTTATTCGCAATTTGGAGCTACCCTAGTATGTGTGCCATTAGCTGTAATTATTGCATTCATTATTTTAATTTTGACAGGCTACGAAGCTAAATTAGCATCAATGTAGTTTTTAGTAATACCAATTACGACATTAATGTTGTTTCTGTTTTATTTTACTCGAGTAGGATTGCAACATGTGCGTTCAGTTCAATCTCAAATGATGCAACTCGAACTTCGAATGGCACTCTGTCAGTTTATTCATAACTATGCAGAAGACTCTGAAAAATTGCATGCTAAAAATAAAGCAGGTTTTGAGAAATTTGAAAATATTATCTTCTCACCATTAGTTTCATCAGACGATAAAATTCCCACCACTTTTGATGGCATGGAACAACTTGCCAAATTAGTGAGTGAATTTAGAAGGTAATCCAAACTTTCTGCTATCAATTCCGATCATATTTATAATTAGTCATCTCATCTGCAAAGGCTTAAAATTATTTCACTTTTAACCTAATAGCAGATGAGACATGGCAATCAGTTGGATCTTCTTTACCTTAATGGCTGCATTCATGCAGGCATGGCGTAATGCATTTCAAAAACAACTGAGTTCAACTGTCGACGTTTGGGGTGTAACGCTTGCGCGTTTCTTGTTTGGTTTTCCACTTGCATTTATCTATATCCAACTGCTGTACCATTTTTATCCAGTCATAGAAGTAGTTCATTTTACTGCAAAGTATTGGATATATATTTTCATTGCAGGAGTGAGCCAAATTCTTGCCACTGTACTGATGGTGCAACTGTTTAAACAAAAAAATTATGCAATTGGTGTCGGACTTGCCAAGAGTGAAGCCATCTTAGCCGCGATTATTGGCGTGGCTTTTCTATCAAATCACTTATCGTTCTTAGCCTGGATTGGCGTACTCATTGGCGGTTATGCAGTATTTTTACTGAGTAAAGGCAACCAACTGAGTGGACTTTCTGCTAAAACGTTGATGATCGGGGTAGGTAGTGGGCTTTGTTTTGCCATTACGTCCCTTTTAGTTCGAGAAGCTAGTCTAGAACTAACTAATTTGCCTGTATTACACCGTGCATCTTGGGTGTTAATTTCAGTCATTGGCTTCCAATGCATCAGTATGCTCATTTACCTAAGCCTATTTAGCCGTAAAACACTCGTCGCTATGCGTGAACGTATGGGACTGACTATGAAAGTAGGCTTTTGTAGTTTCACAGCATCCCTTGGTTGGTTTACTGCCATGAGCATGATGAGTGTACCGGTGGTGAAAACCTTAGGTCAGATCGAGATTTTATTTAGTATGCTGATCTCGGCGTATTTCTTTAAAGATAAACTGGCCAAGGCTGAACATTGGGGACTAGTGCTGGTGGTGATTGCGGCAATTTTAGTGATTTGGGCCTAATTTTATTGAATTTGGTCCAGAAAAAAGCCACTGATGAACAGTGGCTTCTCTAGTATTACAATGTGCTTTTAAGATGTAATAAATTTTTGCACGGCCTGATTAAAGGCTTCAGGTTGTTCAATATTTGAAATATGCGATGCATTGATTTCAAACAGTTGGCTGTTGGCAATACGATCAACCATATATTGACCATCAGCTACAGTCGTTACAGGGTCTTGCTGACCTGCAACCACTAAGACAGGTACAGAAATATCTTTCAATTGTTCACGAACATCCGCTTTAGCCAAAGCTTCACAACAGCTTGCATAACCTTCCGGGCTGCCAGCTCCAAGGTCGTTTTGAAGGTTATTCACCACTGTTGCGTTGCTTTGAATAAAGGGTTCAGTAAACCAGCGTGATGCTGCAGTAGAAGCAATCGGTTGTAAACCTTGTTCACGAACCAGTGCAGCACGGTCATTCCAGGCTTGTTCCTGACCGATTTTTGCTGCTGTATTGCCAACAACCACGTGGTTAAAACGTTCAGGTGCATGAATAGCCAGCCATTGGCCAGTCAAACCACCCATGGAAATGCCACAAAAAGCAGCTTTCTGGATATTTAAATGATCCAGTAAGTTCACCACATCTTGACCCAGTTGATCCAGTGTATATGGTCCTTGTGGAGCGCTCGAAGCGCCATGACCACGGGTGTCATAACACACTACAAAATAATCTTTCTGGAAAAAATCAATTTGTGGCTGCCACATGCTGAATTTGGTGCCCAATGAATTGGAAAATACCAAAGCAGGTTTTGCTGCATCACCAAAAGTCTGGTAATTAATTTGTGCATCATTTGATGTAAATGTTGGCATTGAAATCCCTCCCGACCTCCCTTTCTTGCATTTGATTCAAAGCAGTACTTTGAATCTACATTCAGGGAGGAGGTTTATCTTTTTAATAGGTTGTTAGACGCGTTCAATAATCAAAGCGATACCTTGACCGACACCAATACACATAGAGCATAGTGCATATTTGCCACCAGTCTGTTCAAGCTGGTTGAGTGCAGTCGTCACCAGACGTGCACCAGATGCGCCGAGTGGATGACCCAAGGCAATCGCACCGCCGTTCGGATTGACTTTTTCCGAGCCATCTTCAATACCTAGGTCACGAGTACATGCCAGTGCTTGGGCAGCAAAAGCTTCATTCAGCTCGATGACATCCATTTGCTCTAAAGTCAGACCGGTTTGCGCCAGTAATTTCTTAATGGCAGGTGCTGGACCAAAGCCCATAATACGTGGTTCAACACCAACGACGGTTGAACCAATAATTCTGGCACGTGGTTTTAAGCCATGCTGAGCAACCGCTTCATCAGATGCGATTAAAAGAGCAGCTGCACCATCGTTAATCCCGGAAGCATTACCTGCCGTTATTGTACCGTCTGCTTTTACCACAGGTTTCAGTTTTGCCAACGCTTCTGCAGTGGTAGACGCACGTGGATGTTCATCTTTATCCACGACCACCGGATTGCCTTTACGTTGTGGAATCACCACCGGAATGATTTCTTTATCAAAGAAACCTTTGGCTTGCGCTGCAGCTGTACGTTGCTGGCTGGTCAAGGCAAATTTGTCCTGATCGGCACGGTTGATCCCGAACTGTTCAGCGACATTTTCTGCCGTTTGCGGCATGGTTTCTACGCCGTACATTTCTTTTAGTTTCGGATTGATAAAACGCCAGCCCATGGTGGTGTCTTCAATCTTCTGGCTACGGCCATACGCCGTTTCTGACTTGCCCATCACGAATGGGGCACGCGACATGCTTTCTACACCACCGGCAATAATCAGATTAGCTTCACCGGCTTTAATCGCCCGTGCTGCCATTGCGATTGCATCCATCGATGAACCACACAGGCGGTTCACGGTCGTTGCCGGCACCTGATAAGGCACACCTGCAAGCAGGGATGACATGCGACCGACGTTACGGTTATCTTCACCAGCCTGGTTGGCACAGCCATAGATCACGTCATCAACCTGTTCCCAGTTCACACTTGGGTTGCGTTCCATCAATGCTTTAATTGGCAGCGCACCCAGGTTATCTGCACGGACAGGCGCGAGGCCACCGGCATAACGGCCGAATGGGGTACGGATGGCATCAATGATGTATGCGTTTTTCATATTTTTACTTTCCAAATCTTTGAATCCCTCCCGACCTCCCTTTAATAAAGGGAGGAGTTCCATACATAAAATAGAGATATGGAAGTCCCCCCTTTGAAAAAAGGGGGATTTAGGGGGATTTAAAATTATCTTTAAAGTGTATTAACCTTGAGTCGCATCAATCAGTTTGGCACCGGTCAATGACTGCAATTCTTCAAATGACAGACCTTCAACTTTCTCAATTACTTTCATCCCTTCAGGTGTCACATCAATCACACAAAGATCGGTATAAATACGATCAACACATTTCAGGCCAGTCGCCGGATAAGATAGTTCAGCCACAATTTTTGGCTCGCCTTTTTTGGTCACGTGATCTGTGGTAATAAAGACTTTCTTGGCGCCAACAGCCAGATCCATCGCACCGCCCACCGCAGGAATTGCATCAGGAGCACCAGTATGCCAATTCGCCAAGTCACCATTTTCAGCCACCTGGAAAGCACCTAATACTGCGATGTCTAAGTGACCGCCACGCATCATTGCGAAAGAATCACCGTGATGAAAGAAAGAACCGCCTTCCAGTAAGGTTACGAATTCTTTGCCGGCATTGATCAGCTCAGGATCGCGGTCTTCTTCAGCAGGAGGAGGACCGAATGCAAGCAAACCATTTTCAGAATGTAGGAAGACATCTTTATCGCTTGGCAGGTAGCTTGAAATCTTGGTCGGTAAACCGATACCCAGGTTGACATAAGCGCCATCCGGAATGTCTTGTGCCACACGCTCAGCGATCTGGTCACGGGTCAGTTTGCTATAGCTCATTATTTATCTCCGATGCCAATTATTGTGCAGGTTTAACTTGAACAACGTGTTGAACAAAAATTCCCGGGGTGATGATGTGCTCTGGATCCAGTGCACCGAGTTCAACCACCTCAGAAACCTGTGCAATGGTCACATCAGCCGCCATTGCCATGATCGGGCCGAAGTTACGCGCAGATTTACGGTAGACCAGATTGCCCCAACGATCGCCTTTAGAAGCTTTAATCAAGGCAAAGTCGGCCTTAATCGGATTTTCTAAAAC
This sequence comes from Acinetobacter sp. SM1B, assembly GCF_003289665.1. Taxonomy (NCBI): domain Bacteria; kingdom Pseudomonadati; phylum Pseudomonadota; class Gammaproteobacteria; order Moraxellales; family Moraxellaceae; genus Acinetobacter; species Acinetobacter sp. SM1B. The sequence continues at coordinate 1,541,524 of NZ_QMBM01000001.1, read as the reverse complement.
GTAGTCTTTGCCTTCATAGTTCATGGTCGGTTTGCCTTCCGCCAGCAAGGTACCAAAACCGGTAGGGGTGTAGATTGGACCTAAGCCCATACCAGCCGCCTGAATACGGCAAGCCAGATTACCTTGTGGCACCAGTTCCAGTTCAATCTTGCCTGCACGATAAAGCTCGTCAAATACCCACGAGTCAGACTGACGCGGGAAAGAGCAAATGATTTTACGGACAGCACCAGCTTTAAGCAGTTTTGCCAGCCCATAATCGCCATTGCCTGCATTGTTATTGACGATAACAAGATCTTTGATCCCCAGTTCAATCAAACCATCGATCAGTTCAGCAGGCTGACCTGCTGTACCGAAACCACCGATCATAATGGTAGAACCGTCCTTGATCTGGGAGAGTGCTTCTTTCAATGATAATGAACTTTTATCTATCATAATCTGGTCCTTACATATCCTAAACTGATGGATGTCTTTAAACTTGTTTTGAATCTGATGCTGTAACCGGAACTGCGTTACGGTTTTTCTGTGACAGCAGAAAATGTGCGACCAGGCCAATGCAAATTCCCCAAAAGACTGAACTCAGTCCCAGGAAATGCATGCCGGAAGCAGTCGCTAAAAAGGTGATCAGTGCTGCATCACGTTGCGACTCTTTGCCCATGGCCACGGAAATATTGGTGGCAATCGCACCCAGTAATGCCAGTCCTGCCAAAGCCGCAATTAATTCCTTAGGCATTAGGCTAAACAGCATGACGATGCTGCCAGCAAATAAGCCGCCTAAAATATAAAAAAGCCCATTTGCGATACCGGCGATATAACGCTTTTCTTTCAGCTCATGCGCATCTTTACCTAAACACAAAGCAGCTGTGATCGATGCCAAGACAATCGTGATACCACCTACACAGGCCACTGCAAGCGAGGCAATGCTGGTTGCACTAATAATCGGCTTGGCGGGCATGTCATAGCCACTGAGTTTGATAATCGCCATTCCAGGTAAAAACTGGCCAGACAGGCTGACCAGAATCAGGGGAAGAGCCAGATTCAGGGTTGAACTCCAGGTCCATTCCGGTGCAATAAATTGTGGAATCGCCAGACTGAAATCTGCCGTGACCGGATTAATCTTGCCCAGTATCATGCTTAAAACCACACCTGCGACCAGCACCCAGACCATGGCATAACGTGGACTGAAACGCTTGGCCAGCAAAAATACCGCCAGCATGCCAAAGACGATATAGGGCATGGTATCGGTCGCGGTGAACAACCCTAAACCAAACTGCAATAAAATCCCCGCCATCATTCCGGCAGCCACTTCCTGAGGAATCCAGGTCAGCAATTTGTCGAAATAACCGGTGATCCCAATGAAAAAAATCACCACGGCAGAGGTGATATAAGCAGCAACCGCTTCATTGAGCGAAATATCGGGAAACAGCGTGACCAGTAGAGCTGTTCCGGGCGCAGACCAGGCGGTGACGACAGGTATTTTGTACTTGATTGATAAAAAGATACCTGCGAGCGCAGCACCAATAGAAATTCCCCAGATCCATGAAATCATCATGTCCGGGGAAACTTGGGCTTGCTGTGCCGCCTGGAAAAAAATGATCAGTGGTCCTGAATAAGAAATCAGCACTGCTAAAAATCCTGCAACAGTTGCTGAAATTGACCAATCATTTTTTAATGTCTGAAACAGGGTGTTCATTGGTGATGTGCCTCCTTGCGTCGAACCATGAGCCTGTTAAAAATCGTGATGATCAGGATTAGCCCTGATCACCACCACCGACCGGTACCACTGTACCTGTCATATAAGATGATTCATCGGAAGCCAGGAATACAATCGCATTCACTTGCTCCTGAATCGTACCGTAGCGTCTCATAAAAGTACGGTCAATGGTCTGATCAACCACTTGCTGCATCCATTCTTTTTCAGATTCAGTCAGTGGATTGGCATTGCGCGGTACTTTACGTGGTGGTGCTTCAGTGCCACCCGTGGCGATTGCATTGACACGGATGCCGTCTTTGGCATGTTCAAATGCAAGGGAAGCGGTCAGGCCGTTCACACCACCTTTGGATGCTGAATATGGCACACGGTTAATGCCGCGTGTCGCAATAGAAGATACGTTTACAATGGTACCTTTCTGATTTTTAATCATTTCCGGAAGAACTGCGCGGCAGCACCACAAGGTCGGGAACAATGAACGGTTCACTTCCTTGATAATTTCTTCTTCAGAAAACTCCTCGAAAGGTTTCATCCAGATCGCGCCACCGACGTTGTTGATCAGCGCATCAACACGGCCATAGGTTTCTAGCGCTTTTTCAACGACTGATTGAGCACCCGCAAACGTTTCCAGATTGGCTTTGATGGTAATCGCATCACCGCCAGTCGCTTCAATTTCAGCCAGAACTTCTTCCACATAAGGGGAAAGGTCAGCCATGACGACTTGAGCACCTTCGCTCGCCACTTGCAGCGCGACACCGCGACCGATGCCTTGCGCGGCACCCGTCACGATCACGACTTTATTTTCAAATCTTTGACGATTAGACATTGAACAAATTCCCTCTAATTAGTTAGCAGAGAATTTTTCAAACAGGAAGCTTGCAGGTTTTACGCCTTCAGCATCCAGCCAGCCGCGAACCGCTTCAACCATTGGTACAGGGCCACACAGGTAGACATCTACATCACCGCCATTTAGCCATTCGTTTTCGATATGACCGGTCACATAGCCTTTACGCTCATGTGCCGATTCCGGGTTAGCAACCACTGTACGGTATTCGAACCACGGGAATTTTTCTTGCAGTTCGTTCAGTTTTTCAATGGCAACCAAGTCGAAATCATTGGTCACACCAAATACTAAACGCACTGGATGTTCTGAACCTTTTTCTTCCAGCACTTGCAGCATCGACATGAATGGTGCAATACCTGTACCACCCGCCAGCATCAAGACAGGACGGGTCACAGGGCGCAGGTAGAAGCTACCAAATGGACCGGTGAAAGTCATTTTATCACCAGCTTTGGCATTGACACTCAAGAACTCACTCATTTTACCGTTCGGTACGTTACGTACCACAAAGCCGGTTAAACGGTTGCCTGGTTTAGAGCTGAATGAATAAGAACGGGTTTCAGTTGTACCTGGAATACCCACGTTCACATATTGACCAGGAAGGAAGTGAATGTCTGGTTGACCTTCATCTAACTGAATATCAAAGGTAATGGTCGAGTCAGACAGGTTTTCAACGCGAGCCAAAGTTCCCTGGAATGCATGAATTTCTGTTTTGCAGACTTCAGAAGATGCCTGAATCTGGAACACCGCATCTGACGTTGGTTTGCATTGGCAAGCAAGAATATAGCCTTCAGCTGCTTCTTCTGGGGTTAATGCATCTTCAATATAAGTTTCTTCAGGCATGTCAAATGAACCTGATTCACAAAACGCACGACACGTTCCACAAGCACCATCACGGCAGTCCAAAGGAATATTGATCTTTTGACGGTAAGCTGCATCAGACAGGGTCTCGCCTTGGGCAACAGAAATAAAACGTGTAACGCCATCTTCAAATTGAAGTGCAACATTGTGGTTTGACATGGCTGAATATCCTATATAAATCTTTGTAACTGGACCTTTCAGCCAATTTTCCATCTGGCTGAAAGGTTTTACCTGGCTGTAATAAAAACAGTCTTAAAGGTGATAGATGTCGATAACCTGATTGATGTAATCATTTTTCAGTACCACGTATTTGCTTAAAATTTGTGGTTTATCGCCTGAAAAATCGATTTCATAACGTGACATACCGAAGTAGCTGTAGCTGTTTTTGTAACGGAAACTCAAGGTATTCCAGTTAAAACGTACAGTGACCTTGTCGCCATCACGTTCAACAAGTTCAATATTGCTGATGTTATGGCTGGTACGGGTATCCGGCATGGTTGCAGATGAACGTTCAGTCTTGATACGGAACACACGGTCTTCCAAACCTTGACGGTCTGGATAGTAAATCAACGAGATTTCAGACTGTGGATCTGTAGTCAGTTTGTCGTCGTCATCCCAGGCTGGCATCCAGAAAGACGCAGTAGGGGCATAACAAGTTAACCAGTCATCCCATTGTTCATCATCTAAAAAGCGGGCTTCCTGATACAGGAACTGCGCAATATTTTCTAAAGTGATGTCGCTCATGCGTTTTCTCCTTCAGTAGATGCTGCAATTTCTTTTTCAGTCGCGATGCCTTTTTTGATCAGTTCTAGCCAGTACTGGTGCTGAGCCAGGTATAAACCTTCATCTTCAGTTTTAATACCTGAAAGTTTTGGTTTTAAACCAATTTCGTTAGCCGCATCATCCGGACCTTGTATCCAGTGTTTGGCACCACGGCTCATGTCGTTCCATTCCAGGGCAATACCGGCATAACCCGCTTGACATGCACGGAACTCTTCCAAGTCATCTGGAGTTGCCATACCTGAAGCGTTGAAGAAGTCTTCATACTGACGGATACGGCGGGTGCGTGCTTCAGGCTCTTCACCGACAGGACCGATACAGTAAATGGTCACTTCAGTTTTGGTTGGAGACAGTGGACGCAGGACACGAATTTGTGAGCCGAATTGATCCATGAAGTAGACGTTTGGATAGATACACAGGTTACGAGAACGCTCGATCATCCACTTCGCCATAGCTTCGCCATATTGCGCAGTGTATTCATCTTTCTTGGCAAAGTTAGGACGGTCTTCCGGGTTAGCCCATTGCGTCCAAAGCAGCATATGACCGTGTTCAAAGCCGTAAGAACCGCCGCCTTGTTTACCCCAGGCACCCGCGCTCATGGCACGAATGTTGTCGCCACCTTGCTTTTCTTTACGTTGTTGAGTAGTTGCAGCATAGTTCCAGTGTACTGCAGACACGTGGTAACCATCGGCACCGTTTTCTGCAGTCAGCTTCCAGTTACCTTCATAGGTATAAGTCGATGAACCGCGTAATACTTCCAGACCCTGGTCAGACTGACCCACGATCATGTCAATAATTTTGGTGGCTTCGCCAAGATATTCTTCCAGGGAAGGAACATCCGGATTCAGGCTACCAAACAAGAAGCCTTTGTAATTTTCAAAACGGGCTACTTTTTTCAGGTCATGAGAACCGTCCTGGTTAAAGCAATCTGAATAACCTGCATCTGCCGGATCTTTTACTTTTAAAAGTTTGCCTGAGTTGTTAAATGTCCAGCCGTGGAAAGGGCAGGTATAAGTCGCTTTGTTACCGCGCTTGTAACGGCAAAGCTGTGCACCACGGTGTGAACAGGCATTGATCATGGCATTCAGTTCACCGTTACGGTTACGTGCAATGATGATCGGCTGGCGGCCCATGTGAGTGGTGTAATAATCGTTGTTATTTGGAATTTGGCTTTCATGTGCCAAGTACACCCAGTTTCCCTCGAAAATATATTTCATTTCAAGGTCAAAAATGGCCTGGTCTGTAAATACTGAACGATGTAGCTTGAATTCACCGGTTTCATAGTTTTCAACAAGTAATTCGTCAATACGATCTAAATGGCTGGTGTTAATTACTGGAATACGAGGCATGTCCGTTCTCCGACTTTCCAAATTTGGGTAAGTCACCGAAATGTCTGGTAGTAGACATTTCGGTTCCCTGTATGATTAAGCGCTTGCGCGGCGGCGTTCTACTTCAGTGCTTGGCGCTGCAGCTTGGTCTTTCACCAGTTCAATATTGAACTGGATATGTTTGAATGGACCATTTAAACCGCGGCGTGCGATTTCAGCTTCATCGGTCACATCATCAGCAGTGGCGACCAGACCATCACGTGTGGCGAATGCAAAGTCATCCCACAGGTATTGATCGCCTTCGATGTTGAACTGGGTGGTTAACTTGCGGTAACCCGGTGCAGATACGAAATAATGCACATGAGATGGGCGGTTACCGTGACGACCTAATTTGTCCAGTACGAACTGGGTGGTACCTTCAGGTGGGCAGCCATAACCGACCGGCATGGTGGTCAACGCCACATATTTACCGTCCTGATCGGTAAAGATAGAACGGCGCAGGTTAAAGTCCGATTGCGACTTATCAAAGAACGAATAGTTGCCCAGGCTGTTGGCATGCCAAACTTCAACTTTAGCGCCTTCAATAATATTGCCTTCGGTATCAGTTACAGTACCTTCGATGATTAGAGTCGGAATTTTGCCTTCTTCAGAGCCATCATCCATACGGGCAAAGCCGACAGATTCAGGAGCACCCGCCACATATAACGGACCTTCAATCGTACGTGGCGTACCGCCCGTAATACCTGCTTTAGCATCTGCTTCATCAGCACGTAAGTCTAAGTAGTGTTCCAGACCCAAGCCTGCAGCCAGTAGGCCCAATTCATTGGCTTGACCGGCATCGGTAAAGTATTCCAGACCTTTCCACAGTTCTGACTGAGAAATATCAAGATCTTCGATCGCCTGGAAAAGGTCACCTAGCAGGCGCACAACGATTTGCTGGACACGCTCGTCTACAGGACCTGTGGCTGTATCCACGTTCATTTGTTTAACTAATGCATCAATTTGTTGACGGTTCATACTATTGCTCCTTAAGTATGTCTGTTTATTGGTGGCTGTTGTTTCAATCCTTATGGCTGAAACTTGGCTGCCACAGTCCTTTGTTAATTACCCTCTGAATACTCTCATCGGATGTGTTCAGATTTGACCGACCTGGCATATTCCAGGTCTCGGTCATTGTGATCAGGTGTCATCTTCCCGGATTGAAGAAGGGTGGCGGTTTAGTGCCATGATTTCGATATCCATATATGGATACAGTGGTAAGCCCTGCAAAATGTTGTGCAGCTCTTCGTTACTTTCCACATCAAAAATACTGATGTTTGAATACTGGCCTGTGATTCGCCAGATATGGCGCCATTTACCTTGGCGCTGTAAATCCTGTGAATAGGCTTTTTCAACAGCCTTGATTTCGTTGGCCTTCTCGGCAGGCATATCCAGCGGGATATTTACATCCATACGTACATGAAACAGCATGTCTCACTCCTCAATCTAATTGCTTATTTACGGCGTAAATTGTCGATCTTGTCTTCATCCAGCTGAATACCCAGACCGGCACCTTGCGGCAGATGCAGCTCAAAATTCTGGTATTGCAGTGGTGTTTTCAGAATTTCTTCAGTCAGCAGTAGCGGGCCGAATAGTTCAGTACCATATGCCAGATTCTCAAAGGTCGAGAACAGGTGAGCGGATGCAATTGTTCCTACTGAACCTTCCAGCATGGTGCCACCATACAGGTCAATCCCTGCAAGGTTAGCCACTGTCGCGACATCACGGCCTTCCAGCAAACCACCTGATTGCGCCACTTTAATTGCAAATACCGAAGCTGCATTAGTACGAGCCAGCTTATAGGCAGTGCTTGGCCCCATCAGTGATTCATCGGCCATAATGGCAATATCAAAGCGACGGGTCAGACGTTGCATGGCATCAATATTGTCAATGGCACATGGCTGTTCAATCAGATCAACACCACCATCTTGCAATAACTGAATGCCTTTTATCGCTTCCAGCTCTGACCAGGCACGGTTTACATCCACACGGATCGAAACGTCGTTGCCTAATGCTTTTTTAATTGCCAGAACATGTTCAACATCTGCTTCTACTGGACGTGAACCGATTTTTAGCTTGAAGAAGTTATGGCGTTTTGCAGCCAGCATCTTTTGTGCTTCAGCAATGTCTTTTTCAGTATCGCCAGAAGCCAGTACCCAGAGGACCGGTACGCCATCACGTAAACGACCGCCTAGCAGTTCAGAAAGTGGTAAACCTAAACGCTGCGCCTGAATATCCAGCAGGGCAGTTTGAATGGCACATTTCGCAAAACGGTTGCCATTAATATTTTTTTTGATTGCTTGTAATGTCTGTGCAACATTTAAGCCTGATAATGTTTTTAAAAGCGGTACAAAATAAGTATCAATATTTACTTTGACACTTTCAGGGCTTTCATCACCATAACCTAAGCCACCGATCGTTGTTGCTTCACCCCAACCGATGTAACCATCTTCAGTGGTGATTTTGACCAATACCAGGGTCTGGGTTTGCATCGTCGCCACCGCCATCTTGTGAGGACGGATCGTCGGTATTTGAACCAGCAATGTTTCAACTGACTTATACATAATTACGCTTCACATTCTTGCTTTAATGTTTTGACTTGATATACCTTAAAAGAATAATTTTGATTGGTCTAAGATCGATTTAGCATTTTTTTATACTTTAAAGGTATGCAGTAATATGGAACTCAGGCATTTGCGTTACTTCGTCGCAGTCGTTGAAGAACAAAGTTTTACCAAGGCGGCAGAAAAACTGTTTATTGCGCAACCACCTTTAAGCCGTCAGATCCAAAATCTGGAACAGGAACTAGATATTCAGCTCTTTGAAAGAGGTAGCCGACCGCTTAAGACCACAGAAGCAGGTCAATTCTTCTACCAGCATGCGGTTAAACTTTTGTCTAATGCGGAAGAAATCAAATCGATGACCAAGCGGATTGGTATCGCGGATCGCACTATTAGCATTGGTTTTGTCGGCTCTTTATTATTCGGTTTACTGTCGCGTATTGTGTTTCTATTTAAGCAGCAACATCCCCAGCTCAAAATTGAGATGGTAGAAATGAATACTTCAGAGCAGATTCAGGCACTTAAAGAAGGGCGGATTGATGTCGGTTTTGGACGTTTAAGGATTTCAGATCCGGCAGTGAAACGGGTGTTGCTGCGTGAAGAACGGCTGATGGTCGCGGCACATTCCAGCCATTTTCTTTCTCAACGAGATGGCGTGAATCTGGTTGAACTGGTGGATCAGCCACTCTTTTTATATCCGAATAATGGTAAAACGAATTTCTCTACCCAGGTGCGCGGTATATTTTCCGAGTATGGACTGGAACCGAAAAATATTCGTGCGGTCAGTGAATTGCAACTGGCGCTGGGTTTTGTGGCTGCTGGAGAGGGTGTTTGTATCGTGCCGGAAAGTGCCCAGAATATTCGTCTGGCACATTTAAACTTTATCCCTTTATTAGATGAATTTGCGGTCAGTCCGGTTTTTATGGCTATTCGTAATATGGATGAAAGTGAATATATTCGATATCTGTTTGATGCGGTCTATCAGGTCTATGATCTTGAAGCGATTAAATATGATCGTGCTGTATTTTAATTCAGATCAATACCTGTCTGGATCTTATAGGAAATAAAGCGAATCCATATTTTAATATTGAATGAAGGTTTTATTTTTTGGATGAATATCATTAAGGCATAGTAAATAAAGCCTTTTCTTTAAGGCAGACTTTATAGGTATAGAAGCATGCCTATTCAGTTTTGGACATTTATGCACATCTTCTGCATTGTGAATCTCATAAATTGAACTTCACAATTAGGAGGTGGAGATGTCTACAAATAAAGTGAATATAAATACGCTGATTGATGAAGCAAAGTTCACGCCTTTTCACTGGGGCGTACTTTTATGGTGTTTATTAATTATTATCTTCGACGGCTATGACCTGGTTATTTACGGGGTGGCTTTACCACTATTGATGCAGGAGTGGTCACTTGGTGCGGTAGAGGCAGGGCTATTGGCCAGTACCGCGCTGTTCGGGATGATGTTCGGTGCCATGAGTTTCGGAACGCTCTCCGATAAACTGGGCCGGAAAAAGACCATTATGATCTGTGTGGCCATTTTCAGTGGCTTTACCTTCCTGGGCGCTTTTGCCAGTAACCCGATTGAATTTGGTATTTTACGTTTCCTTGCCGGTTTAGGCATTGGCGGCGTGATGCCAAACGTGGTGGCACTGATGACCGAATACGCGCCAAAACGGATTCGGAGTACTCTGGTTGCCGTGATGTTCAGTGGCTATGCCATTGGCGGGATGACCTCTGCCTTGTTAGGTGCATGGCTGGTGGCAGATTATGGCTGGAAAATCATGTTCTATTTAGCAGGTACACCATTATTGCTGTTACCGCTGCTGTGGAAATTCTTACCAGAATCCCTGATGTTCCTCACCAAAAAAGGTGAAACAGAACAGGTCCGCACCTTTGTACAGAAAATTGCTCCAGAACAGAATATTGCGCCAAATACCCAGTTTGTGCTGAATGAAGTGATGGCCGGTGATGAAGCTCCATTACGCGCACTGTTCCAGCAAGGTCGTACATTCAGTACCTTCATGTTCTGGATTGCTTTCTTTATGTGTCTGTTGATGGTGTATGCATTGGGAAGCTGGTTACCAAAGCTGATGATTCAGGCGGGTTACTCATTGGGTGCCAGTATGATATTCCTATTCGCCTTGAATATTGGCGGCATGATTGGCGCAATTGGTGGGGGTTATCTGGCTGATAAATTCCATATCAAAAAAGTGCTGACCATTATGTTCCTGTGTGGTGCATCTGCCTTAATTCTGCTTGGTTTTAACAGCCCGCAGTTTGTACTTTATACCCTGATTGCAATCGCTGGTGCTGCAACGATCGGTTCACAGATCTTGTTATATACTTTTGTTGCACAATATTACCCATCTACTGTGCGTTCTACCGGAATGGGTTGGGCATCGGGAATTGGTCGTATTGGTGCCATCGTTGGACCCGTTTTGACAGGTGCATTGCTGACAATGGAACTACCACACCAAATGAACTTCTTTGCCATCGCGATTCCGGGCGTGATTGCAGCGCTGGCCATTTTTCTGGTGAACCTGAGAGCTTCTGTAGATGGTGAGGTCCTTGAAACCTCTGAATCGAGCGAAGCCATACTTGCCAAAGAAGCGAATTAATAAAGAAAATATCAGTTAATAAAGTAAATATTTCAATGGAATAGGTCACCATCATAAGTGGTGGTGACCGGTTACTGGAATTAAATTGCACAATAAAAAAGCGAGTTTAGGATGAACATGTCGCAATTCACTAATCAACAATCAATCAATAATTCAACCTTCAAACGTAAAGTTTTGATGAGCATGATGGCAATAAGTATAGGCGGTATCAGCCTGTCAGCTATAGCGCAAAGCACAGCTCAATCCAGTCAGGATGAAATCGAGCAGTTACGTCAGGAAGTCAAAGCCTTGCGTGCCATGATTGAACAGCAGCAGTCTCGACAAGTTACATATACAGCACAGGCAACAACACCGGCAGCTATAGCACCAGCAGCCAAACCGGTCATGAAACTTGCTAGTGGTGCTGAATTCAATCTTTACGGAAATGTCCGTGCCGATGCCTCTTATCAGGCTGAAGGCGGTGCAGCTACACGTATGTATAACCAGATTAATGCTGTTCCACTTGAAGGTGTAGGCGAGCGCAGTGATGAGTTTAAATCGACACTTTCTGCAACCCGTCTAGGGATGGACTTTAAAGCTCCTGTAGGTGCTGGGGACAAAACCCTGAGTGCTAAAGTTGAAGTAGATTTCCTGGGTGGCGCAGGTCTGGATAATTTACGTATCCGTCATGCTTATATGAGTTATGCCAACTGGCTGATTGGTCAGACCTGGTCAAACTTTGCTATACCGGATTATATGCCAGAAACTGTAGATGCTTTGGCTTATGCAGGTGGTGCAGTAAAGCGTACGCCTCAGGTTCGTCATACCAGTACCTTTAGTCCTGCTACCAATCTGGTCCTTGCAGTAGAAGATCCAAAAGATGGCACTATTACTGGAATCAAACAGCGTTTGCCTGCCTTAACCGCGCGCCTAAACCATAAATTTGCAGATAATCTTTCCGTCAGTGCCCGTGCCATGGGGAATGAAAAGCGTGTCAATGAAGATGAAAAAATGGCATGGGGTGTAGGTCTGGGTGCAAAATATGAAGTTGTACCGGGTACTACTTTAAAAGCCGATTACTACCATGTTAAAGGTGATAGCAGCTTTGTGTCTTATGCTAATCCTGGTGTAGTTAGAGCGACGAATGGGGATCTTTTACAAAGTGAGTTCGACTCGATTACTGTCGGTTTAACTCAGCAGTTTAATGACAAGTTACATGGTACCTTGGGCTATGGTTATATGAATTTCGAGCAAGATAATGGATATGTTACTGCTACCGCGAATCCAACAGCAATTAACAAGGATCTTTGGCAAGCCTGGGCAAACGTGTTCTATAGTCCGACCAAACCTTTAAGTTTTGGCCTGGAATATGTCTATGGTGAACGTGAAGCATTAGGTGCAGCCACGAATGGTAGCACTAAGGGTGAAGATAACCGGATTAACGCCGTTGCGATCTATAGCTTTTAATACGTCTCAGATTATATTTTGAAAAGCGTGAACCCAGTTTACGCTTTTTTATTGTGTTCAATTTGATCGATGATCTGTTCTATAGCTCGAGCAAGTTCATCTGTCCATTCAAAAGAACAATTTAATCGAATAAAGTTCTGTGCTGCATGTTTAGGCCTGAACAGCAGACTGGGTGCAATGGAAATCTTCTGCTCAAGCAAATCTGTATAGAGCTGCTGCGAATCCATATCTTCAGGCAGCTCTACCCACAAAAAATAGCCCGTTGGATAATAGTGAATCTTACAGTCTTCAGGTAATCTGGCTTTGAGTTCCTGATAAAAACGTTTTTTGTTCTGATTTAAATGACGGCGCAAACTACGCAAATGCTTTTCATAATGATGATGCGCAACAAAATCTACCAATGTATTCTGTAAAAGCGGACTCACACTCAGGGTACTCATCAACTGTAGATGTTGAATCGCATTGGAATATGGGCCTGTAAAGACCCAGCCGACCCGAGCACCCATGCCTAGTGTTTTAGAAAATGAACCACAGTGCAGCACCATATTTTCCTGGTCAAAATATTTCACTGGCACTGGTTTTTCCTTGCCAAAGTTCAGTTCCTGATAAACGTCATCTTCAATCAGATGCACCTGATACTGAGCTAAGCACTGTGCAATATTTTCTTTGATTCCTGCAGAAACTGTATAACCAATCGGGTTCTGTGCGTTCAACATCAGCCAGCAGACTTTGATCGGATATTGTTTCAGGACTTTTTCAAAAGCTTTCAGATCAAAACCACGTTCAAGATCATCAGGAAGAGTAATGACATTTAGTCCCAGTCTTTCAGCAGCCTGCCAGGCCCCATAAAATACGGTTTCCTGCAAAAGAATATAATCACCCGGTTGGGTGAGTGCCTGTAAAGACAAATTTAGAGCATCCAGCGCACCAGATGTAATGACAATGTCATCTGAATGGCATGATATACCTTGTAGTTGATAACGTCCGGCAATGATCTGGCGCAGCTCCAGATTACCCGGTGGCATATTTGGATGATTCAGATAGCTGTTTTTACGTTTGGAATGCTGGGATAATAACTGCATAAATTTGCTATTAAATAGGAGTTCCGGATTGGGGAATGCCGATCCCAACGGGATCATATCTGCTGCTTGGGTATCTTTGAGATAGTTAAATACCACCGAATTGATCTGTATTTTCTCGTGAGCTGCTAATGTTTCTTTAATGGAAGTTATTGCAAGACCAGCACGTTCTGCAATGTAATACCCGGATTTATCTTTGGCATACAGCCAGCCTTGTGCCTCGAGTTCCTGATAGGCATTTAACACTGTCATCAGGCTATAACCGGAAAGTTCGGACTGCTCACGCAATGAAGGGAGTTTGTTATGGGCTTTCCAGATGCCATCTTCAATCATATGGCGAATACTGAGTGCGAGTTTTTCAAATTTATACATACATTAAGAAAAATAAAAAATGGAATTTTATCTGCATATATAGCATATTTAGTCAGGTTAAATATAACAGTTAGGGCAGTTATGATTTATCTGTTATATTTTTTTAGGCAGTATTTGTATCTACTCATTTTTTGCAATCGGGCTGAAAATAAGCATAGTCCCTAAATCCAGCGACAGGTGAGCATATGACTCCAGACGAACAGAAAAAAGCACCGAAATATGCAGACAGCAGTATTTCTGATGAAGCTTTCAAAAAGATGATTATTTGGTTCGCTATTTATGCAGGGTTGTTTTGTCTGGGGGTGGCTTTAGTGGTCAACGCTGATAACCTGTTCTTCTCAGGACTCAAATAATAAAAAATCCCGGTTTAATGGCCGGGATTTTTATTCATATGATTATTCCATTATAAAAAATGATAGTTTTTGATATTTTCATAGACGCCGTAGTTTTTGTCACATTTTGCTACTTGCTTTCATATTTTTCCTTGCTAGATTCAAGCAAGTGATGCGTTTATTTTGCAGTGTCTGCTAATCTGCGCATCATGCTTAAATAAAAATATTTAAAAATCTCGACAATAATATGGACGTATAACAAGGATAAAGGAGCACAACATGCTTGGAAATATGATGTTTCAGCCCTTACTGATCAGCAGCATGATTGAACATGCAGGACGCTATCATGCCGATACTGCGGTAATTTCAAAAAATACTGATCTCAGCATGACTCATACGACCTGGGGCGAAATTCGTAGCAATGCCAAACGTTTCGCCAATGTGCTGAATCAGCTGGGACTGCAACATGGCGACCGTGTCGCGACCATTGCATGGAATAACCATCGTCATCTGGAATCCTGGTATGCCATTTCTGGAAGTGGATTTGTTTGCCACACGATTAATCCACGTTTATTCCCGGAACAGTTGGTATTTATTATTAATGATGCATCAGACCGTGTAATCCTGTTTGATAAAACCTTTGTACCCTTAATTAAAGCCGTCAAACCGATGCTAAGCAAGGTAGAGCACTTTATCTGTCTGGATGCAAAAGATGAGGCTATCCTTGAAGTTCTTCCAGATGTGAAATTCTATGATGAGCTGATTGCCGATCAATCTAATGATTTTGATTGGCCTGTACTTAATGAAAATGCAGCAAGCTCACTGTGTTATACCTCTGGAACTACAGGTCATCCAAAAGGGGTTTTATATAGTCACCGTTCAACGACATTACATAGTTTTGCGATCAGTTTGCCGGATTCACTGAATGTATCCGCACGAGATATCATGCTGCCTGTAGTACCGATGTTCCATGTCAATGCCTGGGGGACACCGTATGCAGCAGCGATGGTCGGCTGTACTTTGATATTGCCAGGCCCAGGGCTGGATGGCGCTAGTCTGGTCAATTTAATTGACAGCTATAAAGTATCAGTTGCTCTAGGTGTACCAACGATCTGGCAAGGCTTGATTGCAGCAGCACAACAGTCGGGTTCCAGGTTAGAAAGCTTAAAACGCAATGTCGTCGGCGGTTCGGCATGTCCGCCTTCAATGCTAAAAGTATTTAAAGAACAGTTTGATTGTGAAACCATCCATGCCTGGGGTATGACGGAAACCAGTCCACTTGGTGCAGCCAATCAGATTAAAGCCAAGCATCTGGATTTGAGTGAAGAAGAGCGTTTACAAATTCGCCTTTCTCAAGGTCGTCCACCATTTGGCGTCGACTTGCGTTTGACTGATGAAGAAAATGGATCGAATGAAATTACTCGCGATGGTGAAACCACAGGCAATCTACAGATTCGTGGTCACTGGATCATCAATAACTATTTTGGCAAGGAAGAATCTTCTTTAACTGCTGATGGTTGGTTTGATACGGGGGATATTGCCACCTTGAATGAAGATGGCTTCATGAAAATCAGCGACCGTGCCAAGGATCTGATCAAATCGGGCGGAGAATGGATCTCCTCGGTGGAACTGGAAAATCTGGCCATGGGTCATCCACAAATAGCCATGGCAGCTGTCATTGCTGCACAGCATCCGAAATGGGATGAGCGTCCAATCCTGATTGCGATTAAAAAACCTGACAGTCAGCTCACCGAGCCAGAACTGCTGGACTATTTTGCTGACAAAGTAGCAAAATGGCAGGTGCCAGACAAAGTAATTTTTGTCGATGCAATTCCACTGAGTGGTACTGGCAAGATGCTGAAAAAAGACTTGCGTGAAAAGTTCGGAACAGTATTGCTGGATCAGCAGACAGAGCTCAGCCCAGCTGTAGAATAATACCTATAAACTCTGCCAAAATAACAAGGCTGACTACAGAAATGTGGTCAGCCTTTTGCATATTTATAGCCATAAAGTTCATAGAAAAATAGTCGATCCAGATAGGCAAACTGGCATGAAATGCCTTTCGGATTTACATGCCGAAAACCAACCTTAATCAAAAGCACATCATTTTGTCCGACAAAAAACAGGAATTCTACTGACAGAAACATGATTTGACCCGAATTGACATGGAACGAATCATAAAAGCCTATATTCTGAATGCATAATAAATAGACAGATGTACATTAATTCTGTTTCTGTATGAGGTAATAAAAATGACAAGTATGCAAAGCTACAAGCCTCACTGGATCCGAGAAGACTTTATTGATTTCATTGCTGAAAAAGTTCATCCAACTTTGGCATTGAAAAAAGTGAAGGCAGAAGTGATCAGCATCCAGCTTATTGGCAATGATTTTTATAAGATCCAGCTACGTCCAAATTTCAACTTTCAGGCTAAAAAATTTCAGCCAGGACAGAATGTAGCTGTGACTTTAAGACTGGATGGTATTTTGCATCAGCGTCATTATTCTGCCGTTACAATGCTAAAAAATGGTGATGTAATTATCGCTGTTAAACAGCAGGGTAAAGTATCCCGTGCCTTGAGCTCCTCACAGCTGGGTGCTGTGGTAGAGCTTTCACAGCCACAGGGCGAATTCACACTGCTGAATTCCCCTAAACCCATTTTAATGCTGGCCTCAGGCAGCGGCATCACTGCAATTTACTCCTTACTGCAAAAAGCCGTAGTGCAGTTTCAGCATCCGATTGATCTGATCTACTTCACCCGTGATGATGCGTTTCATGCTGAAATCAAAACCTTGGCACTGATGCATCCACATCTGAAATATCATCATTTTAATACTGTGGAGCATAAGCAGCATCTCAGCCTACAGTTACTCAACAAGCTGGTGCCTGATTTTGAACAACGTGAAATTTATGCCTGTGGTTCAGCGGCCATGATGAAAACAGCACACCGTATTACTGAAAAGCTTTCCGTGAAATCCAGTTTCCATTCTGAATACTTCCAGATCGTGGTGGATGAAAAAGTTAAAGCACAACCTGTGCAATTCCAGCGATCGCATCAGGAGTTTCAGGCCAGTTCTACCATTCTGGAAAGTGCTGAACAAGCAGGTTTGCGTCCTGCACATGGTTGCCGAATGGGAATTTGTAATACCTGTTCCTGCACCAAAGTCAGTGGCTCAGTAAAAAATATTTTGACTGGTAAAATCGATCACGAGAGCAATACCCCGATCAAATTGTGTATCTCCCAAGCCGTTAGTCCTGTGGTGATTAATCTTTAATCCCTAGAAAAATAAGAAGGTACTCCCATGAATATGCAAATTGATTTTAAGCGGCACAATAAGAGCCAATTTTTAAGCCCTGAACAGATTCAGGAATTTGGTGCCAAGGTGGATGCGATCCGCCGTGAGGTGATGGATGATTTAGGTGAAAAAGATGCTGAATACATCTATAAAATCCGTAATTTTGTCCGCTATAGCGAAATTGCTTCCCGGGGCATGCTGATGGTGGCCGGTTGGTTGCCACCAGTCTGGCTACTCGGTACAGGCTTATTGGGTATTTCCAAAATCGTAGAAAATATGGAACTTGGTCATAACGTGATGCATGGCCAGTTTGACTGGATGAATGATCCAAGTCTGAATGGTTCGACTTATGACTGGGATACCATTGCCACCGGTGATGACTGGAAATATACCCATAACTATATTCATCATACTTATACCAATATTGTCGGCATGGACCACGATGTGGGTTATGGCCTGATTCGTGTGAGTGAATCGCAAAAATGGGAACCCCGTTTTCTATTTAATATTCCACTAACAATTCAGTTGATGGTGTTCTTCGAATGGTACGTGGGTCTACAGCGCCTGCATCTAGAAGATGTAATTGCCTATAAAACCAAAACCTGGAAACAGGTTTGGGATGAAGCAGCGCCACTACGTAAAAAGATGCGCCGTCAGGTACTGAAAGATTATGTATTCTTCCCGATTATTGCCGGTCCAAATGCCATTCCAGTATTTACTGGCAATGCAGTGGCCAATGTGATTCGTAGTCTGTGGGCTTCCGCTGTGATCTTTAACGGTCATTTCACGGAAGATGCTGAAACTTTTGAAATGGACAATACGGAAAATGAATCCCGTGCGGAATGGTATCTGCGTCAGATCCGTGGCTCGAGTAATTTCAGTGGTACCGAATGGCTGCATATTCTAAGTGGTAACTTGAGCCATCAGATTGAGCACCATTTATTCCCGGACATGCCAGCGAACCGTTATTCAGAAGTGGCACCAAAAATCAAAGCATTATGTGCTGAATATGGTATCCACTATAACGAAGCCAGTTTTATGAAGCAGTTTTCGACCGTTTGGGTTCGCGTTGCAAAATGCTCTGTACCAAACGAATGGCATGCACAAATTGCAGAAAAAGTGCAAAGCGCAAAATTTATATTGAATGCTGTAAAAGCCAAGTTCTTTTAATCACTTTTCTTTAACAGCATCATATTGATGTTTCTTAACCAGTTTGGTACTCCTCAATAACTTTGGATGGGTTATTGAGGATTTTTTTATCTGAGCTTCTTATACATATCAACTTGGTTGTAGATTGTCTTGGATCTAGTAATATTAGTTCCAATAAGCTTAAAAAATACTAATACCTTATCAAATTGAAGTATTTTAAAATATTTAATTAATTAGAATAATTAAGTAATACATCATATTTTATGGATAAAATGTGAAGAATTCTTTTCAAAAAAACACTCATGCAAAACAGACTTGGTACGGCTGAAACGCTTTGCCTACAACAACTTGCTAAACTTTAGGAAAGTTATTTTTATAATGGCGGCGTCGTAACATTCAAGGTTTTAGTTTTGAAATATCTTAAATATTTTTCAGGAATCTCCTTATTATTGCTGTTAACTGCTTGTAACACCACTGAAGCGCCAGCTCCAGATTATCAGGGCAACTGGAAGAATACTCTGGAAAATCCAAAACTTGAAAATATCCTGGTAATTGCTAAAAATGGTGAAAATTATCTGATTACTCTCTGTACACGACAAATTTCATAGGACCCTTGTCCTATCAGGCTTTTTCT
>NZ_QMBM01000001.1:1521329-1522368 GCF_003289665.1 Acinetobacter sp. SM1B | reverse complement strand
GGCTTTGTTGCACAAAGATTTGAAATGCAAAGCGCCCCTAATTGAGCCAAATTTAAGGCGTAACTTGGGTAAGTGGGCGACCTAATTCCGTAAATCTGTTAAGGACTGCTACACGTGCATGGATCTCATTCACTTGGCTACCAAAACTCCTTGCGCTGAGTTTATCTCCTAATAATTTAATGCAGTGCATCTTAGTTTCAACCAAACTTCGCCGATGATAGCCTGACCATTTTTTCTTTTGTGTCCTGCCTAAACGTTTAATTGTTCGAAGTAATTCATTTCGCTCTAGCGAGCTACACTTTGTATCTTTCCATTGTTTCGCATTTTTTCTAGGTGGAATCACCGCATGCGCTTGCCGATCTGCAATGACCTGACGGCATTGCTTGGTGTCATAAGCTCCATCGGTATAAACAGAGTCAATCCGCTCATCTTGTGGAATCTGATCAAGTAAATCACCAAGCACCTGTGAATCACTGACATTATTGGTTGTAAGCTGAACTGCTCGTATTTGTAGGGTTTTGGCATCTATACCAATATGAAGTTTACGCCATTGGCGACGATATTCAGATCCATGTTTCTTGCGTTTCCATTCGCCCTCACCTAGAAACTTCATGCCTGTAGAGTCCATGAGTAGATGCAGCCCATCGCTACTTTTTTGGTAGCTGATTACAATATCAATATGCTTTTGTCTTCTACAAAGCGTGGTGTAATCTGGAGCTATCCAATTTAATCCGCAAAGTTTAATCAGACTTTGTACAAAGCCAGTAACCATACGTAAAGACAGACGAAATAAGGATTTAATCATTAAGCAGCATTGGATGGCTGCGTCGGAGTAGGTTTGATTTCGCCCTTGTTTGCCTTTTGATGGAGCATACCATTGCGTAGCAGGATCAAACCAAATGGCAATATTTCCGCGACTCATGAGTGCTCGGTTATATGCGGGCCAATTGGTTGTGCGGTAGATTTTGTGTGTAGGCTTCTTCATTTGAAAATTATATCGCTAAAAAAGCCTTTACAGATAGGTTTGTGCAACAAAGCC
>NZ_QMBM01000001.1:1488359-1521229 GCF_003289665.1 Acinetobacter sp. SM1B | reverse complement strand
AAATTCCACTGGATGAGCAGATCGACTCTGTCTATACAGATGGGGCTTATCAAAACGAGAAGCTAACCGGTTGGATTTACCCTTTGGTTGTGTAGTTGATCCTGTGGGATTAGCAACGAAGCAAGGTTTAGCCGTGTTGCATCATGCAATTCAACAGGGAAAAGGTAATGCTTTTTTACATTCCTTTTTAAAAGGTGTTTTTGCAGATGGAGTTGATGCAGCATCAATGAAAGGACTTCATTTTTTAGCAGATAGAGCAGGTATTTCAGTATCGGAAGTTACTGCATCACTTAATGATGAAAGCTGTAAAATCATAGCTGAAGAAAATCGAAAAGAATTACTAGATAAAGGCTTATGGGGGGTTCCATCATTTTATGTGGAAGGATACTCCGCCTTATGGGGGCAAGATCGGATTTGGATGCTTGAAAGAGATTTAATTCAAAGCCTGTCTATCTAAATATTGCTAAATGCTTAATTCATTTTTAATGAAAATATTTTGAAATCGATTTTCAAAATTAGGGGAAAATAAATCTATTCTCCTCAAGAAAAATCCCCATTTAATATAATAGCGGTTATACAAAGTGAAATAAGAAATCGTTAAATATATTTTTAACGATTTCTTTTAAAGACCAGATCACATTTACCCGGTATCTGTTCACCATCTACATTCACGACAAGAGTCGAACCACGTGCTTTGCCCTTACATGCATTTTGCACAGCGGGAGCGCGCATTGCTTCATAGTCCAAGGCATTTACTTGAGCAGGTTTAAAGCCGATCTGACATGAGCCTTTTATGGTATGACCCTCAATTTTAACCGTAAGCTTTACATGAGGTCCTTTTCCCTCACACAATCGGGTCATATCCGGATTTTTTCCTTCATCAGATGCTGCTTGAGCATATGGCATTGCTGTCAATACCAGAATAATGATAAAAGCTAATTTTTTCATTTGGTTATAAGCCCATATACATATATTCACCAACCCTTAGCTATGCTAAACCATAATGTATGATCATATTTATAAAAAATAGTTTCCAGACATTATTTTCTTAATTTTTAAAGTCAAAATGCTTCAATTCCAAAAATAAAAAAGCCCCGTTAGGAGCTTTTTGATCATACAAACAAGAATTATCCTAGTTTATTCACTAGTTTTAGTGGCAATACTTTCATAGCCAAGCCCAACGGTAACCAAGGCCATTTTGGTACATACGCTTTAACCGGTGCTTTTTCAATTTCAGCAGCCAATAAACGCGAACCCGTTTTTTCGTCTACCTCAAATGGCAGTTTTTTCGCACCTTCATTAATTTCAGTACGAATATAACCCGGGAAAATCGTCGTCACTATAATAGGTGTATCAATCAGCTCTGCACGAATTCCTTCTGCCAGATGCGCGACTCCGGCCTTACTTGCACCGTAAGCGGTCAGGTGTTTTGGCATACCACGCATTGCGCTCATGGATGAAATCATGACCAAATGACCTGAGTTTTGCGCACGAAAAATCTCCACTGCAGCTTCACACTGGGCTAAGGCAGAAATAAAATTGGTTTCCACCGTAGCTTTGTTAATAGCAAAGTTGCCTTTTCCAATACGACGACCTTCACCAACGCCAGCATTCACGATAATTCGGTCAATGCTACCAAACTCTTCCTTAAAGGCACGGAATACTTCAAAGACCTGATCATAGTTGGTCACATCCAGGGTTTTAGCACTCACTTTGATCCCGTACTGGTTTTCCAGTTCCTGCTTTAAAGATTCCAGACGTTCCATACGACGCGCACAGATTGCCAGGTTATAACCTTTTTGTGCAAATTCACGTGCCATACCTGCACCAATTCCGGAACTTGACCCGGTAATTAGAATTGTTTTAGCCATTTTTTATTCCTTTAAAATCATTTTGTTCCAGATCTTTTAGATCCAGGTGAGTAATTCTGGTTGATTTGCCTTAATAAAATGATGTTCATTCAGACTAAGTAACTGCGGTTCATTACCCACCAAACGCAAAGTCGTCATGCTGGTATTGGCAATGGCCCAGTTTAAGGCAAAAGTTTTGCTTGGACTCAAGCCTAGAATTTTCCCTGCTGCCACAGAGATAACGCCACCCGAAGTAAATACTACAGCATAGCGCGGTCTTTTCTCAGCCAGTTCATCGCATAGATCTTGCAATGCAGATTCAACACGGTTTTTAAAATCTGGCCAGGATTCTTCATATTCATGGTGATAATCTCCCCCCGTCCAGCGTTCAATTGCCCCTTCAAAGATTTTGCTTAAATACGCTCGAGGATTGGCATGTTGTGCCACATCTTCTTTTAATAATTCCGGCTGATTAAATCGCGGCTCATACCTGGCAAAGACTTGAGTATGATTAAATTCATTCCAGGCAGGATTGGTAATCAATTCACTTTCAGGAAAACACTCATCCAGGCACAGTTGCGCTGTTTGCTGATGACGTTGCATTGATCCAGCCATCACCACAGGTGCTTCTTTAAGAATAGAGTCGAAATAACTTCCAAGTAACTTGGCTTGCAGTTCACCGTTGGGAGAAAGCTGATCATAGCTTTCTGCTCCAAAAGATGCCTGGCCATGTCGAATCAGGTAAATGGTGGTCATTTTGGCATTAACTCTTTAAATTTGTTCATATACTTCTGGGCAAGATCATTGGCTTCGATCTTTTGTTTGCCAATCAGCTTTAAGGCACGGATATGCAATGCATGAATCACCACCCAAAAATCTTTAAACGCCGGGTTATTGGTCTGTTTATGGTAGTAACGATAATAAATCTGCTGGGCAATTACCGCTAAACGGAAAATGCCAAATACTTCATAGAAGGTCCAATTCTCTGGCTGTAATCCAGTTTTTTCCAGGTAGTAATCCACAACCTCCTTACGGGTAAACATCCCTTTTAGATTGGTCGGCTGACGGCGGGTTGCCTTAAAAATTGCATTGTCAGTCTCTTCCACCCAATAGGCCAAGGCTGAACCCAAGTCCATCAGTGGATCACCTAGAGTCGCCATTTCCCAGTCCAGTACCCCAATCACCTGTGTTGGATTGTCAGGATCCAGAATAACATTATCAAAACGCCAGTCATTGTGAATCACACAAGTTTTAGAATCGGCAGGAATATTATCTTTTAGCCAGTTACGTACGTACTTGAATGAAGGTACGTTAATCGTTTTAGCTTTGTCATAACGGCTATCCCAACCTTCTACCTGACGTCGGCAGTAACCCTCACCTTTGCCTAACTTTTCCAGTTCAGTACCGTGATAAGGAACCTGATGCAACTCGATCAGTTTATCAATGACATTGATACAGAGTTCGCGTACCTGAGCTTCACTAAAGTCCAGATCTTTAGGCAAATTCGCTCGTGGAATAATGCCTTCAATGCGTTTCATCACATAGAAATCACAGCCAATCACTGATTCATCCTGACATAGCAACAACATTTCCGGAACAACTGGATAGTGATCAGCCAGTGCCCGTTGTACATGATATTCACGCGCCATGTCATGTGCAGATTTGGCTTTGGTGCCTTTAGGTGGACGACGCAGAATTAAATCGGCATTGCTATATTTCAGGCGATAAGTCCAGTTCGACGCACCACCAGAATATTGGGTGACTTCAACAGGATCCTCAATATTTTCACCGTGTTCAATCAGCCAGTTTCCTATAGCACGGGCATCCAGTTCTTCACCCTCACGAACTTTTCCACCGACATCAATGACTGCCATAATATTTCCTTAAAATCTTTTTACTATCTAAATATCTTTAAACTTAAGACTTATTTTTTACGACGCGTACTATAACCACGTTTTGCCAACTCTAATTTTGCAATCATGCCCTTATGTACTTCATCGGGGCCATCTGCCAAACGTAGCGCACGTGCCTGGGCAAAGAATCCGGTCAATGGTGTATCACGTGAAACACCAGCGCCACCATGAATCTGGATTGCCATATCCACGACTTTTTCCAGCACACTTGGTGCCACGACTTTAATGGCAGAGATTTCTGTCAAAGCCGCCATGTTCCCTAAAGTATCCATTTTATAGGCAGCATACAAGGTTAATAATCGCGCCTGATCAATCGCAACCCGTGCTTCTGCGACCCGTTCCAGATTGCCACCCAGTTTCAAAATCTCTTTACCAAACGCCGTGCGGCTCATGCCACGGTCAATCATCAGTTCCAGAGATTTTTCTGCTGCGCCAATACAACGCATACAGTGATGAATACGACCTGGGCCTAAACGACCTTGGGCAATTTCAAAGCCCTGACCAGCGCCCCCAATAAAATTGGATACCGGTACCCGCACATTATCAAAACTAACTTCGCCGTGGCCATGTGGAGCATCATAATCACCAAAGACGGGCAACATACGCTCGATTTTCACACCCGCAGTCTCAACTGGAACTAAAACCATGGAATGCTGGTGATGACGGTCTTTAGTTTCATCGGGAGTATGTGCCATAAAGATAATGACTTTGGCATTTGGATCAGCCAGACCAGAGGACCACCATTTACGACCATTAAGAACAATTTCATCGCCTTCAATGACTGCCGTTGCCTGCATATTGGTGGCATCACTTGAGGCAACTGCGGGTTCAGTCATACAGAACACCGAGCGGATTTTTCCCTCTAATAACGGCATGAGCCATTGCTGTTTCTGTTGTTCAGATCCATAACGCCACAATACTTCCATATTGCCGCTATCTGGAGCATTACAGTTAAATACCGTTGGTGCAATCAGGCTACGTCCAGACAGTTCAGCAATATGCGCATATTCATTGACTGACAATCCTTGACCCAATTCAGCACAAGGCAGGAACATATTCCATAGCCCTGCTGCTTTGGCTTTGGCTTTTAAATTTTCCAGTTCAGCCGGCCATTGCCATTTGGTCCAGTCACCGCCCTGATTCAGCTCATGCACCTGATGCCAGAAATCTGCCTCAATTGGCTCGATCTCATCTCTAATAAATTTTCTGGTGCGTTCAACGTAGTCCTGTGCACGTGCTGACAGCTCAAACATGGCAACTTTCCTCTGGATATGATTATTCTGCTTTACAAGACCTTAACCTAAAACCTATTATGAATAAAATGATTTTATTCCATAGTTTAATATGCAACAGATTCATAATAAAAACAGTATCGATCTTCGCAGTTTCCATCGGATCGATATTAATTTATATCCACTTTTTGTTGCTGTCTTTGAACAGAAAAGTATTTCTCGGGCTGCACAAATCCTGTCAATTACCCAGTCTGCTGCCAGTCATGCCTTACAGCGTCTAAGACAGCATCTGCAGGATGATTTGTTTGTACGGACTGGTAGTAAAATGCAGCCAACGCCGTTTGCGGAACAGATTTATTCAGAAATTAAACATGCTCTCATCACCATCCAGAATATTTCCATCCAGAACCAGCAATTTGAGCCCACCTTGGTACAAAATCTAAAGATTGCTGTGCATGATGAAATCGAACCGATGATCTTGCCAAAACTGGTCTCACATTTTCAGCGTTTTAATCTGGATATTCAGTTTGTCAGTATTAAACTGGACCGAAAGAATATTGTTTCTGATTTAGCAACCCAGCAAGTTGATTTTGTGATCGATCTGGAACAGCCTTTGGGCGACAAAATCCAGTTTGAATTACTGGATCAGGATGAGTTTGTCGTCTGTACTCAACAGCAACAAGTCACGGAAAAAAGTTATCTCGCCTCCCCACATATTGGTGTGTCTTCGCGCCGGACTGGCGTATTGGTTGAAGATCTGTATTTAAGCCGTAATCACCTATCCCGGCAAATTTTCCTGCGTTGTCAGCATTACTCGACGGCGTTACAGATTTTGCAGCAGCATCCCTCAGCGATGCTCACCATTCCTCGAAATGTTTTAAATCATTTGCATATTGATAAAAGCCTGAAAATTTTTGAAGTTCCTGTAAAATTGCAGAAAATTAATATGGGAATGTATTGGTATAAGGATTTACAAGAGAATAAGAGACATCAATTTTTACGGAGTGAGATTAATAAAATTTTTGCTTAGGCTATTTTTATAAGTGAATTTTAAAAATGCTTAGGCTATTTATGGAGCCTTAAAAAGTTTATTCCTAAGAATCGCAGCTTGGTTTTTTTGTTATTTGCTTAGGCTATTTTGTTTGCTTAAAAAATCCTCGTATAAACGATTACAAAGCCTTAAGACGTGAGGCTTTGATCTAGAATGAACACTTTATAAGTCAGCTATTTCTTCACCTGACTGCGCTTGTTCTGGATTTTAATTTTGTTGCATCTCTCAACTTCTTGGCAAATTGTACTTGGCCTTGTGGCTCTATGTTTCTCCTATTATTTGCTGCACAAACTTGTGGTGTTTTTACAAGAACTGTTCCGCCCCTTCAAAAAAGGCAAAAAATACTGGTGTCGAGTTAAGGCCGTCAGTGATGGCGACACCCTTACCTGCTATCGTTTTAATATTCGTCGTTCAGAAACCCGCTTACGCTTTGCCTACGTGGATGCACCTGAATCCAGTCAGGCCTATGGCAAGGAATCCCAGCAGCTGGTCGCAAAAATGATCAAGAATAGACTGGTCCGTGTGTAAATTACCGATATTGACCGTTATGGACGCTGTGTTGGTGTCATTTACCGACGTCGTAAAAATGTCAATGAAGAACTGATCAAGCGTGGTGCGGCTTGGGTTTATGAAGAATATATCCGTGACAAGAAACACCTCTCCTATCTGATGAGCCTGCAAAGCAATGCCAAGAAAAATAAGAAAGGTCTCTGGCGCGGCACACATCCGGTACGACCAAGTGTTTACCGTAAACAGAAAAAATCCTGAACAGAATAAAGAGCCTTTGGCTCACTGCCGTTTCACAATTTTAATCAGGCTATGTATTAGGTCATCAGAGCAATTCGATAATTTTTAAATATATGATATTATTATATATTTATAATTATATATGCACAGCCTTATCTTCTCTTTAAAAGTTTAAATGGCTTTGTGCAGGCAGAATCATACTTTGGAAAAACTCAAAATAGGCAAAAGTCTTTTATTTCCCCATTACGACGTCGTGTCGTGATGGGAAATGTGGGGCATCTCTACCACCACGCGCATATCTAAAATCTAATCACTGCAACTCTGGGACATGCCTTTCCGCTATCTTTTATTTTAGCTGATGCTTATAAATAGTTTCGGTAAATTCGCCAAAGACTGAGACTTTTTCGAACAGATGCTCACTATACATTAAGTCATCAATTAGACGCTCGGCATCGGCATGCTGTATTCCGCTAAGTTGAGTAACTAATTCAATATTAGCTGACGTGATCTCTTCACAAGTGACGGCAACTGAATCTGTCTTTCTTTTCCATAACAGTTTTTTAAATTCAATTTCAGTTAAATCAAAATTCTGTTGCATCAATTTTTGCTGAATAACCTGGATACCGAATGATTCAAGTAATGTTTTCAACCCAGCATCCAGTTCATTTCCAATGACAATCAGGCTCTTACAGTTTGGGTCAAGTAAGGCCTTGAATACAGCATAGCGCTGTAAATCTGACATGGAACAACCATCAGTTGCCAAATCAAAGCAAATATCCATTTCCTGTAAGGCTTGGGTATGGTTTAGTTTCAGCGCTTCTACCCGGAAATATTCTCCCAGTATCTGTTGCAGTTCAGTATTGGCTGGAGCGATAAAGATGGTTTTATGTTTTAGCACGGACAGAATAAGCGGACTAAAGACATAACTCAGTCGAGAAGCATCAAATTGATCCAGCAACATTACATGATGAATTGTTTCAGTATATCCGCGTGTTTGTGCTGCCTCTTTAACTGCGTGGATCAGCTGTTCAGGTAAGGTAATTGCTGGTTGATGTAAATCCATCATTAAATTAGAACTGCTTTTAAAACATTCACTGATAATTGTTGTTAGGTCTAAATCCTGCATAAATCCACCTTAGCCACTGCTCACATCCAGATTTGCATGTTAAAGAAAACCAAAGATTTTTCCCACCAGATTAGCTCATTTACTCGTTGAAATATTTGTTAAGCCATATGGGAGCAACTGATACATCACTTGAATTTTTATATTTATAAGCGTAAATTAAGCACATTTAGTTAACCAGGTTAACATTATTCCTTATGGATACTACCTCCCGTTTTAGATTTGCATTATTACGCTGTGCAAGATTGCTCGGGGATGAAATGAATGCTGTGTTAATTGAACACGGCTTAAATTATTCCTTATGGCAAAGTCTGGTCATTATCAAAATGAATGGTCAATGTACGGCGCTGGATATCGCTCAGGAACTCAGGATTTCAAAACCTGCTGTAACCAAGCGTTTAAATACTTTGATGGAAATGAACTTTATTGAATCACAACCCATGACAGATAAACGCCAGAAATTACTGCAGCTATCTGAAATGGGTGAACAACAGTTCCAGCAATGTTGCGGCAAGATTGATGTTCTGGAAGCAGAATTACTGCAAGACTTCAATAAAGATGAGCTGAAACGTGCTCATGCTTTTGTTTTAGAGTTTATGCATTCCCTTCAGGCGAGAAAGGAGCTTCAACATGACTGAGGCTCCATCCAAGCTTTGGACGAAAAATTTTATTTTTCTTAGTGCAATGAACTTCCAGCTGGTTCTGGTGTTCTATCTCCTGGTCATTGTCAGTGTTGGTTATGCCTTAGCTGAACTGAATGCCACTACTGCACAAGCAGGGTTAATCTCCGGTGTATTCGTGGTTGGGACTTTAGTCGGTCGATTGCTGATAGGAAAATTCCTGCCCAATCTGGGTGCCAAAGCCAGTCTGGTTGCTGGAGCCTTGGGCTTTTTCCTGTTCTCTGGTCTGTATTTTATTCCAGTAGATGTACCTTATCTGATTGCGATCCGCTTTGCTCACGGCTTTATGATGGGTGTCGCAGGGACTGTTATTGGAACTGTCATTGCCCAGACCATTCCAGCAACCCGACGTGCTGAAGGCATTGGCTACTTCAGTACCAGTAGTACGCTAGCCACTGCAGTTGGTCCATTCCTGGCGATCTGGCTAATGTCACAATATGACTATAAGGTGATTTTTACTTTTACTTCTATTGTGGCTTTCACCTGTCTGCTCTTCAGTTTCGGTGTTGATACTTCAAAAGTAAAACTGACTGCAAAAGCTGGTACGCAGCAGTCTACTCAGCCTACTTCACGTCTGGCACAGTTTGTTGTGCCTAAAGCTTTTCCTATTGCAGTTATTATCCTGATTGCTGGTGCATGTTATTCTGGCGTACTGTCTTTCCTTAACCTGTATGCCAAGGAAATTGATCTCTTGCAGGCAGCTTCGTTCTTCTTCCTGATGTATGCAGCCGCAATTTTGATTTCTCGCCCATTTACCGGCCCATTGATGGATCGTAAAGGCGAAAACATCATCATGTATCCTGCGATTGTGCTTATGGCAATCGGTATTGGTTTACTCAGTCAGGCACATAATTCATGGATGCTCCTCACCAGTGCAGCGTTATTAGGTTTTGGTTATGGCAATATTCAATCCATTTGCCAGACCATTGCGGTAAAAAGTACCACAATAGAGCGTATGGGACTGGCAACATCAACCTTCTTTATTGCTCTTGATGCTGCACTTGGTTTTGGACCGTATTTTATTGGCCAGTTTCTGGATCAGATCGGTTATCAGCATTTGTATTTGTATAGTGCGGTCATTACACTCAGCTGTCTGCTTTGGTATTATCTGCTGCATGGACGTAAAGTTAAAGCTGCTGCAACTTGATGACATGGTAAAAGCGCCGGCTAAATCGACGGCGATATTCTAACGGGGTTAACCCCGTTTTTTTATGGAATAATCGCCTGAAAGAGCTTGGATCATGATAACCGACATGTTGCATGATCAGATCCACCGCCTGTTCAGTTTCTTCCAGCCTTTTACGGGCTGCTTCAATCCGAAGGGCTTGCAGATACTGATTGGGTGGCACATCCAGTGCCTGTTTAAAACGTCTAATCAAAGTACGTGTGGTGAGGTTAAAACGTGTTGCCAGTTGTTCCAGATTAAGTGCTTCATGAAAATGCTGTTCCAGCCAATCCTGTACTTTTTGTACCAGCTCATCATGATGCGGCTTGCCAATTTTTAGTAAGGAATAAGACAGCTGGCTGTCACGCCGGTAATCAATCACAAAGGATTTGGCTGACTGCATCGCCAGCTCAAAACCATAGTAGCGTTCAATCAGGTGCAGTCCTAAGTCAAACCAGGCCAGACCACCACCTGCACAGTAGATATGCTGATCCCGACTAATCAGCTGATCGGCATGAAGCTTTACTTTAGGGTAAAGAGTCTGAAACATATCCTGAAAGCCCCAATGCGTGGTCGCCTGGCGATCATTCAAAATACCGGCTTCAGCCAAAAAGAAATTCCCCGTACAGTTTCCTGCAATCACTTTCTGCTGCCGGTCTGCTTCCTTTAAATAACGGATCAGTTCCGGATTCTGTTGCAAGGTTTCGATAATCGGTCCGGCAATCGTAGGGACAATGGCAATATCTACATCCTTGATATCTGCATAAGCTGAATGTGCCTGGATCAATATCCCATTAATACAACGGATCGCCTGTCCTTGAGCACTGGCAATTTCTACCTGAAACAGACGATGAATTTCCTGCTGCTGAATCCGGTTCCAGCTCACGCCCGCCATGGCAAATAAATCCACGACTCCAGTAATAGCCGATGCTAAAGCCCCATCAAAACCTAAAACCACCACCTTTTTCATCTGAATATCATTGTCACTTTTCACATCTTAAGTGTCATTATTGACAATTCTAAAAAATAAAAGCAACTACTAGTCTTAAACACATCATATAAATACTCGATTTAAAACTAAATATGACTCAACTTATCGATGACAAAGACCTGAATTTCCTGCTGTATGACGTTTTTAAACTGGAACAGCTGACCGAGCTTGAACGTTATCAGGAACATGATAAAACCACCTTTGACAGTATTTTAGATACGGCCAAAGGCATCGCTACCGATTATTTTGCGCCGCACAATGCCAAAGCAGATCAGCACGAACCAACTTTTGACGGCAAAAAAGTCGAAACCATTGCTGAAGTCAAAACTGCATGGAAACAGTTTTCCGATGCCGGATTACTCTGCGCTCAACATGATTATGATGCCGGCGGTATGCAGTTACCGATTCTGGTCAATATGGCGTGTAATGCCTTTTTTATGTCCGCCAATCCATCGACAGTGGCTTATTCTTTCTTGACCGCTGCCGCAGCCAATGTGATTCAGGCTTTCGGCACCGAGGAACAGAAACACACATTTGTACCCCATATGTTCAGCGGCCGTTTTTCTGGCACCATGGCACTGACAGAACCGGATGTCGGTTCATCCCTTGGTGATCTGACCACCAAGGCCATCCCTCAGGCAGATGGATCCTATCGGATTAAAGGTCAAAAGATGTTTATCTCTGGGGGTGACCAGGACATTACTGAAAATATTGTGCATCTTGTGCTTGCCCGGATTCAGGATGCACCTCAAGGCGTGAAGGGTATTTCCCTGTTTATTGTGCCAAAATTCAAGACCCGTGCCGATGGTCCACTTGATGAATCCAATGATGTTCAATTGGCTGGCCTATTGCATAAAATGGGCTATCGCGGGACTACCTCGACAGTGCTGAGCTTTGGGGAAAATGACAATTGCTTAGGCTATTTGCTTGGTGAAGCAGGTCATGGTTTGAAATATATGTTCAAGATGATGAATGAAGCACGTGTCGGTGTGGGACTCGGTGCGGCAATGATTGGCTATCGTGGTTATCTGGAGTCTCTGAATTATGCCAAAAACCGTCCACAAGGACGTCCGGTAGCCGATAAAGATCCAAACAGTAAACCAGTGAATATCATTGAGCATAGCGATGTTAAACGTATGCTGTTGACCCAGAAGTCCTATGTTGAAGCATCACTGGCACTGTGTCTGTTTGCAGCCCGCCTGATTGATGAACATCAGGCAGCTCAGGATGAAGAGAGTGCTATTTTGCTGGATCTGATTACACCAGTGGTCAAATCCTTCCCTTCTGCCTATGGCCCCAAAGCCAATGACCTGGCGATTCAGGTCTTGGGTGGTGCAGGCTATACCCGTGAATATCCGATTGAACAGTGCTACCGGGACAACCGTCTGAATCCAATCCATGAAGGCACTTATGGCATTCAGTCTCTAGATCTACTCGGTCGTAAACTGTGGCAACACAACGGTAAAGGTTTAAGCCTGCTCATGCAGCGTATCCAGAAAACTTTATCCGAGATTCAGGATAATAAGTTAGCTGAACTGGCAGAAACTTTTAAAAAGCATCTTGCGACTGTACAAAAAACCACGCAGGTTTTAGGTCAGGCTTTGCATCAAAGCCGAGTTGAGGCAGCATTGGCAAATTCAGGTTTATATCTGGATATGATGGGTAAAACCATTATTGCCTGGTTATGGCTGGAAATGGCGAATCAGGCACAGTTAAAATTTGTCTCGTCTGACTATGCAGAAGATCAACAATTCCTGACAGGAAAAATGCAGGCAGCTCAATACTTTATCCGCTGGGAACTGCCTGAAGTTGAACATCAGGCACAATTACTGATGAACTTTGATGATACCTGCCTGAATATGCAGCCAGAATGGTTTTAAGATTTAACGAAAATGAATAAAAAATGCGCCCTGAAAGGCACATTTTTTATTCAAAACTGGAAAATATTAAAAACTGAAAATAGTTAAGCTGCATTATCTTGTATACCAAATTTTCTGAAAATCTGCTTGCGTTTAGCTGGCAAGATATTGGCTTTGTTCAGGTCGCCTTGATAATGTTGATACACACGCTTATCCATCATTTTATACCACAATGGTGGTATCAAAGCTGGAATCAGCATGGTCGCATAACCGCTTGGCAAGACAGGTGCTTCCTCAAAATTTCGCAATGCCTGAAACGGCCGGCTTGGGAACGCATGATGATCAGAATGGCGTTGTAACTGATACAGAAACAGGTTGGTAACAATATTATTATTGTTCCAGCTGTGTTCAGGCAAAGTACGCTCGTATTTACCTTTCTCGGTTTCAGCACGCTTCAAACCATAATGTTCAATATAATTGACAATTTCAAACAGGCTGATGCCATAAAATGCCTGTGTTAACGTATATGGAATAATCTTCTTGCCAAAGGTTTTCAGCATCACACCATGATAAGCAGCACTCATCCCCCAGCCATGAAACAATTCATTTTCCTTGCTAAAGAAACTTAAGCCTTTACGCTGTAAACGGCGTTTTTCAATTTCAATTGCAGATTTAAGTCCACCAAATACCGTACGTGGCCAGAATTTATAAAATGACTCTCCCATTTTTGATGAGGCAGGATCTTCAGGCGTCGCGACCCGTTTATGATGTCCATAAGGATGTTCAATCCGGAAATGGTTATAAGCCAATGGCATCAGGCTGGCATGTGACCAGTAGTGATCAGATTTATTCGGGCGGTGACTCAATTCATGGGCGGTGTTTACGCCAACCCCATTAATTGCACCCATCGAGATCCCGAGTAGAACCTGATCGGTCAATGAGACATTGGGGCGTGATACCACATAGCCTGCAAAAGTATTAGCAGCCATTTGCAAAGGAATAAACAATTTTACGATACGGTCATAATAAGGATCTTTGATCAAAGCTTTGATCTGATCATCGCTGGGATTATTTTCATCTTCGCCAATCAGAGCATCTAGTGTCGGAATGATGACATGCAGTAATAATGGCCCACCCAAGGCAAAAACTTTCTTGGTGGCTTTCGGTCCAAAATGGTAGCCGGCCAAAATACCCATACCGATGACTGGTAGGCCCGGACTCAACAGCCATCCGAAACGTTTTTTATCTAGCTGACGGCCCTTCAGCAACTGAGCGTCCTGCTCCAGGTGAATATTTGTGATTTTTGCAGGGGCATTCATTGCGACCCTCCTGTTTTATGTTACCCTGCCCTTATAGTTGAATAATTCAGCGCATGTGCACAGTTGTCAGCGTCCAGAAAAGCTATGTCAGCGTCTTTGTCCTGATCAGCCGATTTCTGACCTCAATTCACATGCAGACTTAAATAAAAATATCTTTTTAATTCAGAATAGAACACGCATGGATGCGCTTAGTAAAATTTTTGATGACATACATTTAGCCAAATCAGAATATATCTATCTGAATGTTCATCATCCTTATCGGCTGTTATACAGACATGAACCGTCCATGCTGGCCTATGTGATTTTGCATGGACAGGCACAGCTTAGCTTTGAAGATTCAGACCATGTCATTGTCTTACAGCAGGGTGATCTGATTCTGCTTCCATCTGCCAAAGCGCACCAGCTGCATTGTCCAAATGATCAAGAACTAACACAAAGTAGTCCCATTAACAGCTTCTTTGCTTCGCATTCACAGCAAAGTATTGATTTCGGTCAGGTCCAGCCACAACGCAGCTTTATTCTGGCGATTCGTTCAAAAATGGATATCCAGATGGCGCGACCGCTAATTACCTCTTTGCCGGATTATCTGCATATCCAGCATATTTTGAGTGATTCAGCCCCGGAATGGTTACAGATCGGATTACAGTTCCTGGCTTTAGAAACCCAGAATACACGTCCGGGCCGTGACCGTATTCTCGATCATCTGGTCAGTATTTTACTTATTGAATGTGTGCGGGATTATATTTTGAATGCCCGGCATGCCTCCAGCTGGTTAAATGCCTTAAGCCATCCTGAACTTTCCAGTGCCTTAGCTGCCATTCATGGCCAGCCAGAACAGAGCTGGACCGTTGAAAGTCTGGCTGAACAATGCCATATGTCACGTTCCAAATTTGCACAATTGTTTACGCAAGTGGTCGGTGAAACGCCTTTGGCTTATCTGCAACAGCACAGGATGCGTCTGGCAGCACGTTATTTAAGAGATGGCTTAATGACCGTGCAACAGATTGCGCATCGCGTAGGTTATTCTTCAGAAACTGCATTTAGTCAGAGTTTTAAAAAGCAGTTTGAACTGACCCCGAGCCAGTATCGTCAGCAGCATCAGGGTCAATAATAGCTGAGAAGATTATTTTACCAGTTCTAAAATGGCAGTCACAGGATCTTCACTATTCCCTGAAAGTAGTTGCTTATGCATGGTCAGATGCTGCATCGCCTGAATCTGTGCTGCTTCAACATTCATTAATGCTTCAATTTCGGCAGCAAGATTCTCAGGGGTTGCTTCAGATTGAATCAGCTCTTGAATCATTTTCTTGCCAGCAATAATATTTGGCAATGAATAGTACTGAATTTTCACCAGAAGTTTAACAATACGATAAGTCAACCAATGCAGCTTATAGAAAGTCACCATTGGACGATGTAACAACATTGCTTCCAGAGTTGCTGTTCCCGATGCCAAAGCAACAATATCTGCTGCATTCATGACCTGACGACCGATTTTAGAATCGCTACCGGTATTTTCCATCAGACGAATTCGGGTCTGTAAGCTTTCTGGATAAGTTTGCAGCAAGGCTTGAATTTGCTGCTTACGTGCATCATTGATGGCAGGAATCAGGAAGATATATTCAGGATGTTTTTGTTGCAGAATTTGCGCAGTATCCAGCACCAATGGCCCAAGACGTTCAATTTCTCCACGGCGGCTACCTGGCAGCAAGGCAATATATTTCTGCGTAGGATCAAGTCCCAGTTCCTGCTTTGCTTCAGCCAGTGGATTCTGTATCGGCAATTGACTCGCTAATGGATGACCGACAAATGCAGCGGGTACCTGCCATTTTTGATAAAAGACTTTTTCAAATGGAAATAAACACAGTACCAGATCGATACTGGCTTTAATGCCATGTACACGTCCCTGACGCCACGCCCAGACGGATGGGCTGACATATTGAACGGTTTTGATCGGCAACTGTCGTTGCTTGATGCTCTTGGACAAACGCAGGTTAAAATCTGGTGCATCAATGCCGATAAATACATCGACTGGATCTTTCGTCCAGGCCTCCACCAGTCCATCACGTACAGCAAACAGCTTACGGATATCTTTTAAGACTTCAACAATACCCATCACTGACAGAATATCCATTGGATAATAGCTTTTAAAACCTTCTGCCATCATCTGTGGACCACCAATGCCCTCAAATTCAGCATCAATCCCCTGCTCACGAAAACGACGAATCAGACTGGCACCTAAGGTATCTCCCGATACTTCACCCACGACGATTCCAATTTTAAGCTTCCGTTTTTGCAAGATGTGATCCTCAAAGAATTGCTGTCAGCATATTAGCATAAGACGAAAAATTTAAGGCTGAACTTGATTCTGATCTGTATGAAATGATTTAAAAATGATGAATCTAAGAATTTAAAGCGCTATATCTACAAATATAATGATGACTACAGGGATTTTCTGAATTCACTTTAGATAAGAATGACCAGGATCACCATGACTACAAATATGCTCAATTGAAAAATGATATAAAGAATGATCTACCAAACTTCTAATTTCCCTTATCACGACCAGCCTATTTTTAAATCAAATAAATTTGCTTATTTTAATAAAGAAGAAATTTTATACTATTAATTATATTTCATGAATTCAATTCCATTTATCTTCCTCGTATTTCCTAACTATAAGAAAATTCTTTAGAAAGCTTACCGGACTTATCCTTTAGACCAGTTTTTTCGATAATAAAACACCTCATTAATCACTTGCTTTATCTTATTTTGGAATAAGCAAATCATTAATCAAGACAACTACTTATCTTTAATAGTCATAAGATATGCTCGTTTTTTGATATTGGCATATATAGATGTTTGGTCCGATTGAGTTTATTTTAGCAGGTGTGTTAGTTGGTTTCTGTGTAGGGATTACTGGTGTCGGCGGTGGTTCACTGATGACCCCTATTTTGATCAGCCTATTCCGGATTGAACCGCACATTGCAATCGGTACTGACCTTCTATATGCCGCAATCTCTAAATTCTGCGGTTCTTTTGTCCATGCAAAAAAAATGAATATTATCTGGCCCATTGTGATCTGGCTGGCGATCGGCAGTATTCCAGCATCTTTGGCCACGCATTGGGTACTTGAGAACTATCTCAGTCAATCTACCCACTATAAAGCAGTACTCACCATGGTACTCGGTTTTATGCTAACGCTGACCGGTATTTCTATTGTATTCCGCGCTTCAATTGAGAAGTTCTTTAATAAATACCGTAAACAAGAACTGCCAGATATGACCCAGGATCTGGAAAAAGTCGATTTTAAATCTGGCAAAAAACGCGCTCTGATTATCATCATGGGAATCGTGCTTGGTGTTTTTGTGACCTTGTCTTCAGTGGGCGCAGGGGCATTCGGTATTATGGCATTGATTCTGATGTTCCCGAATTTGCCGATGATTCGTATTATCGGTTCTGACGTGGTGCATGCCGTACTTCTAACTTTAGTCGCAGGCTTGGGCCATATGAGCGCAGGTAATGTAGACTTTGCTTTGTTAGGCTGGTTACTGGTGGGTTCTATTCCTGCAATCGTGATCGGCACATTGATCAGTTCACGTATGCCTGAGAAAATTATCCGTAAAATTCTGGGTGTTACCCTGTTCTGTCTGGGTGTGAACTTTATGCTCAATCCAGTCAAATCCAAACCTGCTCAACCAGCTCAACCCGAGTTGGTAACCGAAGCAGAAAAATCTCAGGCCGTTTAAACTAAACCTCAGATTCATCACTTTTTTTTCAAAGATTTATTCATCTTTTTTATAACAAAGTGACGCATCATTCATGTTATATTCGGGCTATTAAACAACCTTTTGTATGATCGAACCAGTGACGGCAATGAATACACTACAGTCAAATCCTATTTCACAATCAGATATTGATGATGTGAATATCCAAAGCATGATTCCTCTTGTAACTCCAGCACAATTAAAGACTGAGTTGCCTTTGACTGAGAATGCTTATCAAACCGTACTGAAAGGTCGTGAAACGATTCGCAATATTCTTGATGGTAACGATAAACGTCTTTTTGTCGTGATTGGTCCATGTTCAATTCATGACCCTGAAGCTGCCAAAGAATATGCCGAGCGCCTGAAGGTGCTGAGCGAAAAAGTAAAAGACAGCCTGTATCTGGTAATGCGTGTGTATTTTGAAAAACCACGTACTACCATTGGCTGGAAAGGTCTGATCAATGACCCGGACATGAATGACTCGTTCAATATTGAAAAAGGTCTACGCATTGGCCGTAAGCTTTTACTGGAGCTGAATGAAAAAGGTCTGCCATGTGCAACCGAAGCACTTGATCCAAACTCGCCACAGTATTATCAGGATTTAATTTCATGGTCAGCGATTGGTGCACGTACTACCGAAAGCCAGACTCACCGTGAAATGTCATCTGGCCTGTCTTCACCAGTAGGTTTCAAAAACGGTACTGATGGCGGCCTGACTGTTGCAACCAATGCTATGCAATCTGTAAAGCACGGTCATAGCTTCCTTGGTCTGAATGATCAAGGTCAGGTGGCGGTGATTCGTACTTCTGGCAATCCATATGCTCACGTAGTACTTCGTGGTGGTAATGGCAAACCTAACTATGATGCAGGTTCTGTTGCAGAAGCTGAGACTGCTTTGGCAAAAGCGAAAGTTAGTACCAAGATCATGATTGACACCAGTCATGCAAACTCAAACAAAGACCCGTACTTACAACCATTAGTGCTAAAAAACATCACTGAACAAATTATTGATGGAAATAAATCAATTGTTGGTATTATGGTAGAAAGTCATCTTAAAGGTGGTCGTCAGGATATCCCGGCTAACCTTTGTGATCTGGAATACGGTAAATCAGTGACTGATGGCTGTATTGACTGGGAAACGACTGAAAAGGCATTACTTGATATGCATGAGGCGTTAAAGGACGTTTTACCGAATCGCTAAGCGATTGATCAAAGCGCCATCGTAAGATGGCGTTTGCATTTCTACATAAGGAAAATGATCTGATGAATGAAATTGAAACTGCACTCTGTCAAATCAATAATTTTCAATTCATCCATGAGCACCTGTTTACTTCAGGCCAGCCAACAGCAGAACAGCTCAAGCTGATAAAGGAATACGGGATCTCGACCGTTATCAATGTAGCTTTGAGCGATGCAGAGCCTCACCTGGACCATGAAGATAAAATCTGTCTGGAGCTTGGACTCAACTATATCCAGCTGCCAATTTCCTGGGAAATGCCATCCGATGATCAATGCCTGCTAGTGCTGGACATGATTGATCATCTAGTCAAGCAACAAGCCGTTTGGGTACATTGCAACCAGAACTTCCATGTCAGCAGCCTGATGTATTTATATCGCCAATACTATATGGATATGGATCTACCGACGGCGCAAGCAAGTCTGCATCAGGTCTGGGAACCGAATGACACCTGGACGGGTCTATTGCATGCTGTTGCCTTACAGCTACAAGGCCGTAAAGCAACTGAAGAACTTAAACTGGCAATGATTAATCCTGATCACTTTGCATGAGCGATCAGGACCGTCGCCATAGACAGAATGCCTTCCTGACGCCCGGTAAAGCCCAGCTTTTCTGTTGTCGTTGCCTTAACGCTAATCTGGGTTACATCTACTTCTAGTACATCTGCAATGCTTTGACGCATTTCCAGATTATGCTTTGCCAGTTTTGGACGTTCACAGGCCACAGTAATATCTGCATTATTCAATACATAACCACGATCCAAGATTAGCTGATACACGTGCTTCAACAATACACGACTGTCAGCACCTTTAAAGTTAGGATCCGTATCTGGAAAATGCTGACCGATATCTCCCAGCGCCAATGCACCTAATAAAGCATCACATAATGCATGTAATACAACGTCACCATCCGAGTGTGCTTTGAGGCCATAGGTATGTGGAATTTTCACGCCTGCCAGTGTGACAAAACCACCTTCTTCGAATGCATGCACATCCAGCCCCTGACCAATTCGAATTTGTGCAACCACTGTTTTCATCCTTAGAAATAACCAATTGAAATCTTGTACACTTCGTTTCTATTTCGCTATAGTTAGACCAAGCGTAACACAGTGAAAGTATAAGCGATCATGCTGCTGAAAACTGATATAAAAATGATGAAACTTCTGGGTCTCATGCTGGGTTTGAGCACTTTGGCAACAGGTGCTGCAGCATCCGTACGTCCGCTAGAATGTTCAGATAGCTCACAAGCCAGTAAAGCAACTTCGACGCTGTGTTCCGTGCCTCTGGCTGAATTTAGAAAAAATCTGGCGAGCCAGTATCTCACGGCCTACCTGATTACTGATGCACCTTTAAGTATTATTCAGGATACGCATCAATTATGGCTAAACCGCTTACAACAGTGCAAAACACTAGATTGTTATAAACAGCAGTTTGATGTGCGTCTAGATGATCTGAATATCTTTATTTCTTTGAATCAAAGCCTGACCCAGCATTATTTAAAATTTGAACAGGGCCAGATTGCCAAACAGCCAGTACACCTGAAAATCCATCAGCTCAGTAAAGACCGCATCAAGATCGAAGGTATTGCCTATCGCAGTCCTAAAAACCGTATAGATACTCAAACTATCCCTTTTTTAGCTTATACCACTCCTGAAGCTAAAACTGAAATCACTGATAACGAAAACGACTGTAAGTATGAATTCCACTATACCAAGGCCCTTCTTTCGGTAAAAACCCAGCAGAAAGGCTGTGAACGCTTTAGCGGTGTCTATCGCCTATATGACTAAAACTCATTCAATTAAGAAAAGATCATCCGAGGATGATCTTTTTTGTTTTAAGCTACAGGATAGGTTTGAGCCACCTGCTGGCTGATCATTGCTGCTGTCGCAGCAGAGAGCGTCCAGCCTAAATGTCCATGTCCGGTATTATAAAACACCCGCTTGTGTTTTCCTTGACGCACGACTGGCATCATATTCGGCATCATTGGCCTTAATCCGGTCCAGGGAATCACATATTCAGTGGAAATATCAAAATTACGATGCGTCCAGTCAATTAAAGGCTGAATCCGGTCAGCACGAATGTCGCGGTTATAACCATTAAACTCTGCCGTACCCGCAATACGCAGTCGGTCTTTACCCAATCGGGAGAGCACAATTTTAGCGCTTTCATCCAGCAGGCTGACCCACGGCGCATTTTGCTGACTTTGTTCATCGTTAAGCTGTACGGTAATTGAATATCCCTTCACCGGATAGACATTGACCCGGTCACCCAACAGATAAGACAGTTGATAACTACCCACACCGGCACAGACCACGATGGCATCAGCTTTCAGTTCCAGTCGTTCTTGCGGATTGGTATTGGAATTTTCACTGCTCGGCATACAACTGATCCGGATATAATCATCCTTCTGCTCTATTGCCTGTACATTCTGACCAAACAGGAAAAGTACACCTTTGTCTGCACAAGCCTTGGCCAGACCTGTAGTAAATTTATGAATATCCCCGGTAGCATCGCTACGGCTAAAGAAGCCGGCATAATAATCACCGGTTAAAGTGGGTTCAATCTGTTTAATTTCTTCATTGGAAATCGCATTGCGTTCCAGCCCGCCACTGCAAAGCAGATCATTGACCTTCATCGCGACCTTATAATCCTGCTCGGTATGATAAAAATGCAAGATTCCCCTTTTTTCCAGATCAAACTCAATCTGTTCTGTTTCAGCAATTTCAAATAAACGTTTACGGGCCAATAACGCCATTTTTACTGTTTCCCGGGTATTGGTTTCGTAATGACGAATATTCCCCATAAATTCCATTAGCCAGCTGTATTTATGCATACTAAAAGACGGGTTGAGCAGTAATGGGGCAGCTTTTTGCGACATCCATTTCAGGCCTTTCAGTACTGTCGCTTTTTGGTTCCAGACTTCTGCATTACAGGCGGAAAGTTGCCCGCCATTGGCATACGAGGTTTCCATGGCAGGGTAAAGATGCTGGTCGACAACAGTGACCTGATACCCTAATAAAGCCAGTTCATAAGCCGTGGTTACGCCGGTAATCCCGGCGCCAATGACAATTACATGACGCATAGACATCTCCTTTTTTATTATGATGTCTGCCCCATCTGTCATTTTTACCTGAGAGCTTTGATTTCAGTATTGGAGATCAATACCTTAACCTTCCCCTTCGGTGAGTGATTCAACACTTCTCTCCAGAGTTTTGCATTATTACAGTCCTTCTGCCTGAGAGTTTCCGGGGTCGTTGCTCCTTCGGCGAATGCAGGTGCATTTCTCTCCTGCAATAATGTGCATATGTATTGTTTTGCAATTTATATACCATGCTATAGAGCTTAATAAAAAATTACTGTGCAAAGTTGTAAAGACACAGTAATTAGTAAAGCTACGTTATCCTCGCTTAGCTATAAAATGAAATCTAAATGAAGGTGCAGATATTTGATTAGATTTTTGAAACAGGATTATAGGTTAATTAAAAATTTTAATTGGCTTAGGCTATTTTGAGTGAAAAATTTCTCTATTGGATTCTTTTAACTAGATGATAAAAGTTAAGAATAATGGCAAGGTTAATCCTGCAACCAGGGTTTGCACACTAATAACTTTCGCCATAAGTTCACTGTCTCCACCCAGAACTTTGGTCAATACATACGAAGCAGAAGCTGTGGGTAATGCGAAAAACAGTACCAGCACTTGAGTGGTCAGCGTGGAAATTCCCATTATCTTGCATACCCCCAAGCCAAGCAATGGCATGCAAATCATACGCCCAGTTGTGTTCCAGACGATGCGCCATAAATCCAGATTAATTTGCCCAAACTTTAATGCTGCCCCGACACACATCAAACCTAAAGGCAAACTGCATGCTGCCATCTGTTTCAATAACTGGTTCATACCCTGCCATATTCCCAATCCGGACAGATTATAAAGCCCACCTACCAGACAGCCTAAAATCAGTGGATTTTTCGCGAGGGATATGAAAATTTTTCCAAACTGCATATCGGCCGGTTTAGTAAATGCCAGCACAGAAACGGTATTTACCACTGGAATAAAGAATACCATAATGACGGCAAATACTGTCATCCCTGCCTGCCCAAATAAGGTGCTGACCGCAGCAATGCCAATATAGGTATTAAAGCGCAGTATGCTTTGTATATAGACCCCAAATCGGGCAAAGTTAATCCGGTATATCGCTTTTAGACTGTACAGCACTGCACAAACCAGTACAGTAATGATTGAAATAACCAGCACCACATCCTGGATAATATCTATATGAATCTGAGCAGTAGCCAGATTCAGGAATAGCATGATTGGAAATAGTACATAATAGTTTAGCTTTTCTGCCCCCCGCCAAAATCCGTCTTCTAACCATTTCCTTTGTTTTAATGTATAACCCAGGGTAATTAGGGCAATCAGTGGAAACAGGACGCTGAAGATAGTATGAAGCATTGAGCCACTCGTAACATGCAATTTTGTGGCAATCGAACCCAACTGCCTGTCAATGATTAAGGATACAACAACCGAAGAGTTTTAGGAGAAAAAGTAGTGGAAAAATCAACGGATAATAAGTAAGAGAAAGTCTCTTATGCATTTTAATGAATAATAAACCAATTAAGTCCAGCTTTCTTCTTTTGCAATATTTAATACCTCAACTTTTAAACCTTCTAACTCATTAAAAATTTTTTGAATCATTTTTTGGATGAGTTTTCGAATTTCGTTTTTAATCAACCTAAACTTCTTAAAAGCATAGGAAAAATAAGTTTCTCTCCACCTAAATCATCTATTGCCTTTGCAAATATAAAAAAAGCCAGACCGAAGTCTGACTTTTTGGATTCACTTCAGATCAGAAGCGAATTATTTTGGTTCAATTGGTGCAAACGGCGCAACCACATCGGCATTTTGTGCACGATGGCGCATAAAGTGATCCATCAATACAATCGCCAGCATTGCTTCAGCAATTGGCGTCGCACGCACACCCACACAAGGATCATGACGGCCTTTGGTCAACACGTCAGTATCTTCACGATTGATGGTGATGGTTTTACCCGGCGTGGTGATTGAAGCGGTTGGTTTTAGTGCAATCGATACGCGAATGTCCTGACCGCTAGAAATCCCACCCAAAATACCGCCTGCATGGTTTGCCAGGAAACCATCCGTCGTTAATTCATCACGCGTTTCATGACCAAACTGCTCAGCAACGCCAAAACCATCACCAATCTCAACACCTTTAACGGCGTTAATCGACATCATGGCATGGGCAATATCGGCATCCAGACGATCGAATACTGGCTCACCCCAGCCTACTGGGACTTTAGAGGCAATAATTTCAAGGCGCGCACCACAACTTGTACCTTGTTCACGCAACGACGTGACCAGTGCCTCAAAACGTGGAACGGCATCAATATCACCACAGAAGAACGGATTATTTGGAACTTCATTCCAGTCCAGTTTC
The DNA here is from genome assembly GCF_003289665.1 of Acinetobacter sp. SM1B. Classification (NCBI taxonomy): domain Bacteria; kingdom Pseudomonadati; phylum Pseudomonadota; class Gammaproteobacteria; order Moraxellales; family Moraxellaceae; genus Acinetobacter; species Acinetobacter sp. SM1B. Next base: position 1,496,846 of record NZ_QMBM01000001.1, on the reverse strand, counting down.
TCGGCTTTTTCAGTGCCAATCTGGGTGACATGACCGCGAATTTCAATACCGAACTTCTCAAACAGGAATTTCTTGGCAATCGCACCCGCTGCCACACGCATTGCAGTTTCACGTGCACTTGAACGGCCACCGCCACGATAATCACGGAAACCATACTTCTGGGTATAGGTATAGTCTGCATGACCCGGGCGGAAAGTCTGCGCGATATTGCCATAGTCTTTTGATTTCTGGTCGGTATTGCGGATTAAAAGACCGATTGAAGTGCCGGTGGTTTTACCCTCAAACACACCGGAAATAATTTCCACTTCATCCGGCTCTTTACGCTGCGTTGCAAATTTTGATGTACCCGGCTTGCGGCGGTCCAGATCCTTTTGCAAGTCTGCTTCAGACAGCTCAATTCCTGGTGGAACCCCATCAACGATCGCCATCAGGCCAACACCATGAGATTCACCACAAGTCGTTACACGGAAGAGTTGCCCTATACTATTACCTGCCATGTGAACGACTCCTTATGCATTAACAGATTGAATAAATAAATCGCGGTATTGACGGCATTGGGCTGCAGTCAATGCGAAGATACCTGAACCACCACGCTGGAACTGCAACCAGTGGAAATCAACTTTATTGAAGTTTTGCTTCATTGCCCATTCAGAGTTGCCGACTTCAATTACAATCAGACCATCTTCAGTCAGGTAATCAGCCGCTTGAGCCAGCATTTTACGTACTAGATCCAGACCATCCTGACCTGCAGCCAAAGCCATTTCAGGTTCGTGGTGGAATTCGTCTGGTAGATCTGCCATGTCTTCTGCATCCACATACGGTGGATTCGACACGATTAGATCATACTGATTTTCAGCAGGAATTTTTGCGAACAGGTCCGATTCAAGCAATGCCACTTGATACTGCTTGTTATGGTGTTCACAGTTGATCTGCGCTACTTCTAAAGCCTCTTTAGACAGATCGGTTGCATCCACTTCAGAATCTGGAAAAGCGTATGCCAATGCAATCGCAATACAGCCTGAACCGGTGCACATGTCCAGAATACGTTGTGGTGTTTTTGGATTCGGATTTTCTGGCAGGTTATTTACCGCTGCACCCATTTCACCATTTTCGCCCAGGCAATATGGTGCAAAACGGTTTTCAATCAGCTCAACGATTGGTGAACGTGGAATCAGTACACGCTCATCTACATAGAATGGCTTACCAAAGAAATAAGCCAGATTTAATAGATAAGATGTCGGCATTCTTTCATTGATACGACGTCCTAACAGATTCAAAAACTCTTCTTTTTCGCTTGGAAGCAGTTTTGAATCCAGAATTTCTGGATCAGCATTCCAGTCCAGAGAAAGGGTTTGTAAAACCAGTGCTGAACTTTCAGCAAAATAATCTTCTGTGCCTTGGCCCAAGTGCGCATCGTATTGACGTAATGCTGTAACACCAAAACGGATAAAATCACGAATGGTGGTTAGATTTTCAGCGGCTTCCTGCAAATGTTCAGGGCTAATAGTCGGTCGATCCACTTAAGGCGTCTCCAGAGGTCATATTTTAAAACGCCTTATGATACCTTGTTTCGCCTGCTTTTATAATGCTAAAACCATGAAAAATACGAAAACAGCACGACTCCACTCTGGCTGAATCCGGTTTTAGAAGCCTGTTATTTGATGATGAGAATGGTCAATAATAGATCGCTTTAATCGGGATTTGAATGCTTTAAAGTATAAGAGATAAATCGAGCGTTTTGTGAAGTAGGTGATAAATAATACTGACTCACCTATTCAGCGCTTCTGTCCAGTCTTAATAAATCTCAAATTCTCGCCATAATTTAAAAAGCATAACAAACTTACATGTCCCTTATGCTTTTGAGTACCGATCAGATCCTTAGCGTTTTCCGACAAAAGAACGTGATTGATAATAATTGGACTGCTCAATTACCATGGCTAGGGCACATTGCCCTTGCTGGATTTTGGTGTAGTTTCCAGCACGGATACGACCACATTGCTTGTCCAGTCTGGATTCAAACAAGGCATAATGGTTTTTTACTACAGCAGCATTATTTGCGTTTAATTTAAGATAATTTTTATAGCTTTTTTTCAAGATTTTAGTCTGCTCTTTTAATTCCTTAGCAATACATTTTTCAGTCTTGGTACGGTCACCATAGGTGAACTTCATACACTGTGAATATTCCCTTGAATAATCCTGAGCTGCTTGTGTATATACAGCTGTACCTGCCAGAATAGCAGTTAATAACCATGCAAAACGCATACATTCCCCTTTGCCAAATTGGCATGATGCTTACAATCGCACTCATCAATTTTGTTTTAAGTTATATTCCGATACTACCTGAGTCCAGTGAAAATTCCTATTCCTTTATAAGCATCGATTTTATGCAAATGAGCAATTGAAACTCTCAGAATTGTCTCCATTATATAGCGAAGATATACAAGTAAACGAGTTGAATGTTATGAGCTACAAGCATAACAACCTGATGGCCATGCGCCTGAATTATTGGGATGATGTACAGTCTCATAACGTGCAGCAGGAAAAGGCATTTTTGCAAGACATGTTAATTCAGCAAGGTGTTTTTCAGCAGGCAACGCTAGAAGATGCACGCTATCTGTTTTTTAGTTTGCCCAGTATCGTGATTGTTAAAGGTTATGCTTTGGGCTTTCAGCATGAGTCCGTGATTACATTGATTCAACAGCACATTCAAACAAATATCCAACAGTTGCAACAAAGAACTGAATTAAAAATTCAATTTCAGATGCCATAATGCCTTGGCTAATATAAATACAGGTCATCGAGCCTGATCATGTTTAGCGTAAATTCAATCTGTTAAAACTTTTTTAATACGTGAAGACAGGTTAATATCCGCTACAATGATTTATTCTGCTATATGCTGGGAAAGGATTTATTCTACATGTCAGATCAGAACGATAAGCTCAAACAACTGAAAACCTCATCCATGGATCGACGCTTATCGATCGCCAAGGCATCCCTACTTGCAGGCACCCGCTGGGCAGCATCAAATGCCACTTCAATGTTCTCGAGTGAAGAAGAGAAAGAGAAAAAACGCAAAAAAGCCATGAAAGAACAGGCAGATTATTTGGTTGCAGAAATCGGCAAGCTGAAAGGTTCTATCGTCAAGATTGGCCAGATGATGGCGCTCTATGGCGAACATTTTCTGCCCGAAGAAATCACTCAGGCATTAAATACATTAAATAATAAGACTGTAGCCTTGGCCTGGCCTGCGATTAAAGCGCAGTTACAAGCGCAGCTTGGTTCAAAACTTGATGATTTAACCATTGATCATGAACCTTTAGGAACAGCCTCACTAGCTCAGGTACATCGCGCCAAACGTAAATCTGACGGGCTGGAACTGGTACTGAAAATCCAGTATCCAGGAGTTGCAGAAGCGATTGACTCAGATATGAGCCTGTTTAAAAACATGCTCAAATTGACCCGTATGGTGCCGCAAACCCGTGAATTTGATCAATGGTTTGATGAAGTTCGTGAAATGATGCATCGTGAAGTGGACTACAAAATTGAAGCTGCGACAACCCGCCGTTTCCGTCAACGTCTGCAAAATGATCCACGTTATATCGTACCGACTATTATTGAAGATTACTCGACCGATCGCGTGCTCTGTATGACCTATGAGCGTGGTGTACCAATCAATAGTCCGGTCATGCTGTCTCTGCCACAGGAACGTCGTAATAAACTCGGTGAAGCTTCCTTAGAAATCGCAGTACGCGAGATTTTCGAATGGGGCGAAATGCAGACTGACCCGAACTTCGGGAATTATCTGGTACGTTTGGGCAATGGTGATGACGCACAGGATAAAATTGTCCTGCTCGACTTCGGTGCAATCCGTCAGTTTGACCAGCATCTGCTCAATGTGGCGCGTAATCTGATTCAAGCGGGTTATCATCATGATTCAGATATGATGGTCAAAGCCATGACTGGTTATGAATTCTTTGACACGATTCCGCAAAGCATCAAACCGGATATGGCCAAGGTTTTCTTGCTGGCCACTGAAGCATTTAGCTCGCCAATGAACAATAAAGACCTGCCAGCCGGCGTAATGGATGCACAAGATCGCTATGACTGGAAAAAGAGTCAGTTGCATAGCCGTGTCATGCAACAAGCCTCTAAATCGATGGCATCACGTTATTTCAGCGTCCCACCGAAAGAGTTTATGTTCATCAGCCGTAAATTTATTGGGGCTTATACCTTTATGACCGTGATTGATGCCAAAACCAATGTGCGTGCCATGATCAAGAAACATCTCTAAATGGTATCAAGTGATATTTTAAGTTGACCCGGTTGATTTCTGTTATCCGGGTCAATTTCTTGCATTTTAATATTTTTGAATAATATAATTATATTAATAATTTCATAAACTTGTTAGCAAATTTTATAGAATAAATTCACTTCATTATTGTCAATCAATCATGTCATTCCTGACATGGTTTTTTATCAGGCAACCTGTCAGCATAATTCTGAAAATACCTAAAACATTTATAACAGGATAATGATAATGAGCAATATGGTAAATAAGGCCCAAGGAGTTGGCTTATCCATACTGACTAAAATTGCAGGCAGTGAGCTACTGGATCAGTTTAAGCTACGAAAATTCGTTGAAAAGTCTCTGTATCAAAGTTCTAAGGCAGGTTTTAAAACCCTAAGCCAGACACAAAAGCTGCTGAAATCAGGACAAAAAATTAAAAAACAGCGCCTGCCAAATCAGAATAAATCCCTGTTTGATCTTAGCCTGACTGAAGAACAGCAGATGACCGTAGATGCGATGGAACAGTTCTCAGCCGAAGTGCTTTATCCGCTTGCTCATGATGCAGATCACGCTGAAACCTTTCCAGAGGTTCTATGGCAACATGGTACCGACTTAGGACTTAACTTCTATGCCTTGCCTGAGTCCTTAGGTGGTGTAGCGACTGAAAAGAATATTGTGAGCAATGTGCTGATTGCCGAATATCTGGCTAAAGGAGACTTTAGCCTGACTGCTGGCCTGCTCTCAACCTTTAGTGTGATCAATGCCCTGACTCAATGGGGCTCAGAACAGATTCAATCCGACTATCTGGCTTCTTTCGCAAATGATAAAGGTATTCGAGCCACATTTGCCACGCAGGAAAATATACCGGCTTTCAATCCTTTTAGGCTTACAACCCAAGCAACACCACACCAAGATCATTATGTGATTCAGGGTGAAAAAACACTGGTCTTACTCGCAGCCAGTGCAGACATCTATCTGGTCAGTGCCATGCTCAATGGTCAGCCGGATGTATTTGTGGTGCAACGTGATCCGAGCATCAGTATTCAAAAGTCAGCTGCGATGGGTCTTAAAGCAAATGAAACTGCCACACTGCATTTCGACAATACACCAGCACAACGTCTCGGTGATGAAGATTTTGATTACACCGCTTTTATCGATCTGGGTAATCTGATGTGGTGTGCCATGGCTGTCGGTACCTGCGAGGCTGTCAGGAAATACTGTATTCAATATGCCAATGAACGTACAGCGTTTGGTGAACCTATTTCCCATCGTCAAGGGGTTGCTTTCATGATTGCCAATATGGCAATTGAAACAGATGCTATGCGTATGCTGGTGCTAAACGCTGCCAGTCTTGCAGAAGCAGGTAAGCCTTTCCATCGTGAGGCATATTTGGCCCGTATTCTCTGCGCAGAAAAATCAATGCAGATTGGCACAGATGGCGTGCAAATCCTGGGTGGACATGGCTATACCCGTGAACATCCTGTGGAACGCTGGTATCGTGACTTACGCGCGACTGCTGTCATTCAAAGTGGGCTGCATGCCTGATCATTGACATGAATATGGAATAATTATAATGAATCTGCAAAATCCAAAAAAATTTAAATTACTGATTGATCAGGCCCATGAAGTTGCGCTGAATGTATTACGTCCAATTTCCCGTAAATATGACAAGGCTGAACATGCCTATCCTAAAGAGCTGGATATGCTGGCTTCTGTTGTGGATGGCATGAATGCTGGTAGCGAAGGTATGAATGCTGGTGCCGCATTCAATAAACGTGGTGATACCGATACGTCTAATAAAAATGGCGTCAACATGTCAACTGCACTGAGTATTATTGAGATGTGTTATGGCGATACAGGTCTGCTCCTGTCCATGCCACGCCAAGGTCTGGGTAACTCGGCAATTGCAGCGGTGGCAAATGAGGAACAATTGACACGTTTTGAAGGCACCTGGGCAGCAATGGCGATTACCGAGCCAGGTTGTGGTTCAGACTCTGCTGCAATCCGTACTACAGCAACCAAAGATGGTGATGACTATATCCTGAATGGCGAAAAAATCTTTGTCACCTCAGGTGAACGTGCAGATTCTGTAGTGGTTTGGGCAACTTTGGATAAAAACCTGGGTCGTGCTGCAATCAAATCCTTTGTGGTACTCAAAGGTACGCCTGGGATGAAAGTCGAACGTCTGGAACATAAACTTGGTATCAAAGCTTCAGATACCGCTGCAATCAGCTTTGTAGACTGCCGTGTACCTGCGGCAAATCTGTTGGGTAATGCAGATATTGATGTTGCCAAAGGTTTTGCTGGCGTAATGGAAACCTTTGATAATACCCGCCCACTGGTTGCTGCAATGGCTATTGGCTGTTCTAAAGCATCTTTAGAACGAATTAAAGAGATATTCAAAGACCAGCTAGATACGGATTACGGTACACCCTATTTACAGACCTCCCATATTGCAGCGCAGATTTACCGGATGGAAGCAGAATGGGAAGCAGCTCGACTGCTGATGCTGAAAGCAGCCTGGATGGCAGACAATCGTAAACCCAACTCTCGCGAAGCTTCAATTGCCAAAGCCAAGGCTGGTTGTATTGCTAATGAAATCACTTTAAAGTGCGTCGAGTTAGCATCTTCTGCAGGTTATAGCGAGACTGAGCTACTCGAAAAATGGGCTCGTGACTCAAAAATTCTCGATATCTTTGAAGGTACCCAGCAAATCCAACAGCTGATTATTGCTCGTCGTGAGCTGGGTAAATCATCTAGTGAGCTGAAGTAGGTTGCAGAATCTCGAACATGCTGACTCGTTGATGGATTTATAAGCTATAAAGATGGATTTTTTACAGTTTTAGGACTATAAAATTTCTATCTTTTTTTATGTTTCATGATTTATGTATTCTATTCAACCGATCCAGCCTAAGGATAATCCCCAAATTGCCAAAATTATTCGTGAAGTTTCTATTGAATTTGGTCTTGCTGCTGAATCCGGTTTTGCAGTAGGTGATTCTATTCTGGACAGCTTATATCAGGTTTATCAACAACCAAATGCTGCTTACTGGGTTATTGTCGATGAAGATGATCAAGTTTATGGTGGTGGTGGCATTGCTCCCTTACAAGGTGATAATAGCATTCTAGAAATCCAGAAAATGTATTTCCTCCCAGCCATTCGTCAACATGGGTTTGCCAAACAGATTTTGAATCTGGCTTTTGATTTCGCACAGCAACAGAAATTTCATAAGATTTATCTTGAAACGACAAAATCCCTTTGGCAAGCTGTCAAACTCTATGAAAAACTGGGCTTTGAACATCTGGCATATCCTGAAGGAAATACGGGGCATAGTGAAGCGTGTGAAATCTGGATGCTGAAAACTATATAAAATATGCCTCAAGTAAAGATCAAGCCAAAAAGCTGCAAAAATTATTGTAGCTCAGGTTTAAAAGGCTAATCAGCTTGACGCTGAACAGTTCATTTTTTAGTATCAAATTAATTTTATAATGCGGATATTTAATTTTGACCTACTTTAAGTCCTTTTCCTTAAAACGTCTTTTATCTCATTTTTTTACACCTTCGCATTTCAAACGACTCATCCTCCTAGGCAGTGCAATTACTTTAACTGCATGTTCTTCTTTAGGTGGAGGTTCCATAGAAAAACGCTCAGCTAAACTTTCCAAAGGGATACAAAATGCATATTCTATCTCTCCAGAAACAGCAAATCGCGTATCGCCACTGATTATTAAAAGTGCCGAACAGCACAATTTAGATCCACTCTTAGTCGCAGCAGTAATCCGACAAGAATCTACCTATCGTCCGTATGTCAGCTCATCCGCTGGTGCTGTAGGTTTAATGCAAATTATTCCACGTTATTGGCAAAGTAGTTGTGGAGCTGATTTATTCCATGAAGCCACCAATGTCCAATGTGGCTCCTATATATTAGCGCGTTATCAACAATCTGCAGGCGACTTAAAAAAGGGACTAGGATATTATAATGTCGGTCCATCTGGTTTTGAAAATAATCGCAAGATGCGTAAGCAAGGTAAAAAATACGCTAAACAGGTACTTAATCATAAAAAAACGTTAAAAAATTCAATTTAGTTTTTCTAATAGATGAATAATTAAGCATAATTATAGATTATGCTTAATTATTCATCTAAACTATTAGATCTCTTTCATAAATCAAAAAACGATCTTCTTTTTGGTTGATATT